>NZ_JAHNZO010000001.1:77773-756423 GCF_018998565.1 Paenibacillus oleatilyticus
CAAGGGCCTCAAGGCGACCAAGGGCCGCAAGGGGCTGCTGGCGCTCAAGGACCTCAAGGCGACCAAGGGCCGCAAGGGGCTGCTGGCGCTCAAGGACCTCAAGGCGACCAAGGGCCGCAAGGCGCTACTGGCGCTCAAGGACCTCAGGGCGATCAAGGGCCGCAAGGCGCTACTGGCGCTCAAGGACCTCAAGGCGACCAAGGACCGCAAGGCGCTACTGGCGCTCAAGGACCTCAAGGCGACCAAGGGCCGCAAGGCGCTATTGGCGCTACCGGCGCTCAAGGGCCTCAGGGCGACCAAGGACCTCAAGGGGCTACCGGCGCTACTGGTGCTCAAGGGCCTCAAGGCGACCAAGGGCCACAAGGTGACCAAGGGCCGCAAGGCGTTACTGGCGCTACTGGTGCTCAAGGGCCTCAAGGCGACCAAGGGCCGCAAGGGGCTGCTGGCGCTCAAGGACCTCAAGGCGACCAAGGGCCGCAAGGCGCTACTGGCGCTCAAGGACCTCAGGGCGATCAAGGGCCGCAAGGCGCTACTGGCGCTCAAGGACCTCAAGGCGACCAAGGACCGCAAGGCGCTACTGGCGCTACCGGCGCTCAAGGGCCTCAGGGCGACCAAGGACCTCAAGGGGCTACCGGCGCTACTGGTGCTCAAGGGCCTCAGGGCGACCAAGGACCTCAAGGGGCTACCGGCGCTACTGGTGCTCAAGGACCTCAGGGCACAACCGGTGCAACCGGTGCTACTGGTGCTACTGGTGCTCAAGGGCCTCAGGGTGACCAAGGACCTCAAGGGGCTACTGGCGCTCAAGGGCCTCAAGGCGATCAAGGACCTCAAGGCGATCAAGGACCTCAAGGCGATCAAGGACCTCAAGGGCCTCAAGGAGTTCAAGGGCCGCTTTAACTGGCGTACCCGGGCATCAAAATAAAATGGCTGTCGAGAGCTTCTCTCGGCAGCTTCTTTTTTCGTTTAGGAAAAGAGAATTTACCTCTGCATGATTGAAAAAAATATCGCGAATTATTTCAAGATGCTTAGATGCAGCAAAATCCATCATTGATTACGTTTCGATTGCGAAAGGACTCTACACACGGAATGAAGCAAATTATTGGAAATTCGCACACAGATATCTATCGCTCCCGGGTTCGTGGCAAACAAACAAGAAGAACAGTATGTACCATCTCGCCCGAGGCAAGGAAAGGACAATCCATGCCCGAGCATGACGTTCAGATTATGGCGTTTATAAGTACCTGCCGGACTAAGAGCTTGTCCTTTGTGCTTTTCACATTGACCATAAGCGGTTATTGAACCGAAGACAGATAACAGCCTGCCTGCAGGTAACACAGAATCAGGCCGCTGTCTGATGTTCTTTCTGATGCTCGCAAAAAATGTGCAAGAATATCTTATGCGCAAGTGGGCGGAACCCGTCATGCTCCACCGCCTCTACGTTCGGCTTACGCAAACTGCCGGATGAACACGACAACAGTTTTGTCACCAAAAACGAGGGAATACTTAAAGCTCATCTTCGACGCGCCGTTCGTAGAAAGGAAAATTCTGCACAACTGCTCCGTTTCGCATACAGCGCCTGGACCAGCAGCCGGCTGGTAACCTCGCCATCCGGCGACGAAATCCATTGGATGGCTCCCGCCAATAACGTACGAAATTGCTGCCATTGGCCCCCATCCCACCGGTGACAAGCACTCACCTCATGGCGTGACCTCCCCTGCTATTCTTTGGGCGGCCTCCCTGAACGAAAGGTGGGTTCCCGCATCGATCCACCATCCGCTCAGAATACCATAGAAGAGCATGCCTCGGACCGCATACATATTGTTCACGTCGGTAATTTCCATTTCGCCTCTCGCGGAAGGCTGGACTGTTCGGACGCGGGCTTGCTCCGGCTGCTCCCTGAAGCGGGCGAATTCCTCCGTCAGCGAGTCTTCGAACAGGTTATCTCCGAGCAGCACGACGAATTTTTCCGAGAGACTAACGAAGCCCTCCGCCAAGGCAAGAGCCTGCGCGATGCCTCCCGGCTCTTCCTGCACTTTAAACGAGATACGGACGTTCCACTCCCGACCGATGTAGTCCATAAACAACCCGCCGGAGTATTTTCCTGTAACGAGTAAAATATCGCGGATTCCCGCCTCGGCCAATTTGGAAATCGCATAATGAATCATCGGGTAAGGACCGACAGGCAATTTTATTAAGAAACCGGATCATCGGACCGGAGGGGTCACAAAAATATTTTCATTTACTAATCTATGAAAATATTGATCCAGCTGCACTAAGCTTGCCCGATTCGGATCTTTACGCCACCATGCGCTTAAAGCAACCATCGCGGATACATGAAATTCTGCTAACAAGTCATGCGGGATATCGATCGTTTTGGAACGTTCGATGAACTTTAATGCGTCTTTCTTCAATAACCTCATGGAGTAAGTCGTCATGCAATCAAAAAAAGTTCATCGCCATGTTGCGAATGCACTAACTTGAGAGACTCGGAGCCCTCAAAAAATTCATCGGACCAAAAAAACGGCTTTAACATTCTTTTTTCTAATGGAATATCCCAGTATCGCTCCATCAGTTGATTAAGCCCATACTCCAGCAATCTGAATTTGTCATCGAAATGCTTATAGAACGTAGAACGATGAACCATGGCTTTTTCGCAAATTTGATCTACAGTAATTTTGGAAAATAACATTCTTTTTTCCGTCATCAACTCGAACAGGGCTTTCCATAACAGCTACTTGGAGCGACGTTTTCTCAAGTCCATCCTCATCGCCCCTCTCTTTCTACCATTTTCGCAGACATTTATTTGATTCTATCTCCTAACTGCCCAAATTAGATATATTAAATATATTTTGCAGTAAAAACGATCATTATAATTGGAAATGACTGGAATCTATATTTACGAAAGGAAGGTACTTATGGATTTGAATTCAACGAAAGTGAAGCGAATTCCAATTATGGTTACTCTCATGATGGGAGCATTTGTGGCAACATTAAACGAAACATTGCTAGGCAATGCCTTGCCTGTGCTGATGAAGGAGTTCCAAGTCGGCGCCACCACAATACAGTGGCTAACTGAGGCTTACCTGCTCGTTGTCGGCGCGCTCATTCCTGTAACGGCTCTAATTCAACAATGGCTTACTACAAGACAACTTTTTTTCACTGCAATGATGTTGCTATTAACCGGACGGGTGATTCAAGCCATTGGTACGGGGCTAATTATCCCGCTGCTGATGAATACGTTGTTAATTATGTACCCTGCGGAAAAGCGAGGCTCGATTATGGGGGTGCTCTTTTTAATATTTACATTTGCCCCTGCTATCGGGCCTACACTTTCAGGTATCATTATTGATGCTTGGGATTGGCCCTGGCTATTCTATATTATTATTCCTATTACTATCGTTTCTATCATCATCGGTTACTACTATCTTGTAAATGTAACCGTGGCGCTCGTTCTGGTTCCCGTCCAAACTTATGGACTGAATCAAATTACGCCTGAATACTATGCGGATGGATCTGCCATTTTCAGTACATTGCAGCAAGTTGCCGGAGCAATTGGCACTTCTTTGTTTATCGCCACCATGTCTGCGCGCTCCCACAATCACTTGGCACAGTCCGCTAATCCAAATGATGTAACCGAACAATTAACGGCATCCGTTGCGGGCTACAGCGACATGTTCATGCTTGGCTTCATCATTTCGATCATTGCGGTTGTTGTGTCTCTATTTTTGAGAAAAAACGCGAAAGAAAAACAAGCGAATTGATCTGTTCTCTACTTAAAAGACTGCTCTTCGCAACAAGCAGAGCAGTCTTCGACATTTCATTTTATGATTTCAACTTATTCCTTGACTACGTAATGGTGTTGCACAATTTGACCGAAGCGTTTTGTCTCCGTTAGGGAAAGCTTCAATTCCGGATTATCTCCTTTGAACAGAGGCTTCCCTTTACCTAAGATTGTTGGTGTGAACGCGATGATAAACTCGTCAACCAGTTTTCTTTTTAAGAGTACGTCAAGAATCTCGGCTCCACCGACAATCCATATTTTGGAACCTTCTTGTTCTTTAAGCTTCTCAACGAACCCCGGCACATCTTCGGTTACAAATGTAACATATGGACTTAGTTCTTTTTCAGAACGTGAGAACACATAGCATTTTTTATCTGAATAGGGAAATTGATCAGCTAATTCAAAGGTATGCTCGTATGTTTTGTTCCCCATTAATACCGTATCAATCGTCTGATAAAATTCGCTGTAGCCGTTGTCTCCTTCTCCCTCTACCTCATAAAGCCAATCAATCTCTCCGTTTTCTCGCGCAATATACCCGTCCAGGGTTGCTGCAATGTATAATACGACAGGGCGTCTCATATCCTGCTTCTCCTTACGACATGTTGAATTTGTTTTTTGTAAACACATCATAACATTTAAACAAGTCATCTATTGTCATATATCAAAAAGAATTAAAGCGGCCAATAAAATAAAAAAATCCGCTATTGGGTTCCATGCTGAAAAGGAGCCTTCCGCTTAAAGAAGGCTCCCGCTTTCTAAATTGATCGTGCTTTGATGAAAAAGCGATGTTGTGTTACATCAAAATAACCATGTTCTTGAATGATTTGATGAATTTTATACAGCTGCTCAAAATATTTTTCGGTTTCAAAGCCCGGAACTTGCCACGGCGTTGCGTTTAAGAAGTAAATCAAGCTGCCCACATCATAAAATCGTTGAATCGGGAATTCTTCCTTACTTGATAGAACCTCGAAGCCGTCCGCCCTAGCTTCCCTTGTTGCCGTTTCCAGGTTCCAATGTTTATATTCGTCATTTAGCGGAACTTCAAATGTTTCATTGATTTCACGACAATCGAGCTCACCTGATTGTAGAGTAAGAAATATCCCATCTTCCGTCATCACTCTTCTTACTTCTTCTGCAGAATAGGCTTCATGCCTGTTCAAGACCAGGTCGAATTGGTTGTCCTCCAACGGGAGTTTTAAATCTTCCCCGACCTGTACGACTTCTACACCTAATGGTTCCAATCTTTTTCTGGCTACTGGAACATTAGGAAGGTATCCTTCGGTAGCGAGCACTCGTTTAGGAAGAGGCTTTAACATCGATAGGAACTCACCGCCTCCGGTTCCCATATCCAACATAGAGTTAGCATGCTGAACCAGAGATACTGCCATACTGCCGTAGGACCAAGTGAGCAATTGACTTGCCATTCGACCAGTTCCGGTAATATAGGAGAAATCCCATCCCGAAAAGTCTTGATTTGCCTTTGCTATGATATCCAAAAACTGCTTATCTCTTTTCATCTTCATTACCTCCGATGATTAACAGTATTTGTTATGCGCAACAACCTTCAACTGTTAATATGGGAGGGCCTCTTATCCACAAACAAATATGCAAAACCGAATGTTGCAGCGTTTGCCAAGATATATCGTAAAAGTGGTAGAGAGCAGCGAAAATAAAAAAAACGATGCCCTAAGTAACTAGGAACATCGGTTCATCGCCTATCGTCATTATGATTCGAAGCCATCCTGGCCTCTCAAAAACTGTTCAAACATATCAAGAATGACAAGAAAATGCTCGGCTTCCCTAAATACATGATCCGCTAACAGCGGATGAATAATGCTTTTTATACGACAGTCGTTTATTAAATCGCGTGCTGTTTTCTTAAAGTCGCGCAAAGATTTGACGGATACTTTATTCTGATCGACAAATTGGCTCAGCAGAGGAACCGTCTGGGATTGGGGGCGCATGGAGCTTAAATCTATGGCTTGAAAGACAAGCTGGTCAAAATCATGGCTAAATTCTCGCGCTTGCTCCACCAGCTTTCGTTCTGACGGATCAAGTAAATGACCGATAAATTTGGCATGGTCGGCCATGATTTTTAAGAAAAATACGTTTTCGTCGATAATGGCATCGGGCAGCGGTTCCAGCCTTCCGGCATTCAGCTCAGCCAATCGATTTCTAAAATAGTTTGCTTCCCGGCTTATATGATCAACCAATAGCGGGAAGTTATTGGCCCCGGGTAATTGGCAGCTCAGGATTAACCCCAATACTTTTCTTTTAAAAGCCCAAATATAGCTAACCGCCGTGTAGACCTCCTCATTAAATTGGCTAATCGTCTGCGGATCTGTATTCGCTTCATAAGCGTGTGATCTTAGTTCAATTTGTTCAAATACCGCATAAAATTGATTGGCTTCATAAATCAACTGAGTATCTTCACATCGGAAGCCTAGCCTGAGAAACAAGGAATGTTCCTTCATAATACGGGACCAAAACCTTATTTCCTCAAGCGAACGAACAACGAACAGATCCGACATGGGCATTCCTCCTCACATGTAATTGCTTCTATATATGCGGTCCATTCGTTTTTAAGATCAATTATTTACCGGAGTCCGTCTATCCGATCGTACACCTTCCGAATGCCCTGCCTGTTTAACCGACCATCCCTGAACTATCGTCAGCTCCGGGCGATGCTTGATCCGGCGCATATAATCGTCCGCCTCCTGCCCGCTTCCCTTCAAGCCTACCGTCAAGGAGACGCTATGGGTGGTGCTGAACACATAATCGTGGAGCAAATGAACTCCCGCTTATGCACCTGCATCCCGAATACGGAAAACGATCAAGGAAATCATAAGGACGCCTTCGCCGTGCTTGCCGCGCCGTCCATCTGATGAAGGGCAATTCGCGCGAAGCGATGCGACTCGGGCGGCGACTTGTTTCGCGAGAAGTTGCTAGCCTTTGCCGGGGAGCATCCGCATATCCGCTATTTCCCTTCGATTCCGGACGATCAGTTTTTATTTCTGCTGGGATACATCGACCTGATGATCAGCAACAGCAGCGCGATTATCGAAGCGGCCGATAACGTCGTATCCGTCCCTTTCGACGCCGACCGGATTGAACATACCATCGCCTTGCAGCTAAACCGGGGACGCCTGCCGAGGCTCCGCAACCCGTAAGCCCTTACTCATCCGGAGAAGGAATTGGCCGAGCAGCTCGCGCGTCTTCAAATGCTGCCCGACGTTTGGAATAAGTTGAATTGAAAAATCGCCCTCTCCTTGGCCACGAATGGCAAGTTGAGGGCGATCCTTTAGTTGGTATATTTGAGAAGCTAAAAAAGACACCTTTCCAATTGTTGGGCCTAAAATTAACCACCCGTCCCGTTATGAACAGAAGTAGATATCAGACTAGGATCCAGCTGTTGTAGAGATATACCAGACACACCGCTAACAAAAAACAACCCCAAAACCAAGGACAGCCAAACCTTTTTCATAGATCCGACACTCCCTCCAATAGATTTCGGTAATGCCTTTTTTGTTGCTCCGTCGCATAATCGATATGCTTCGCAAATAAGGAAACACACCTTTCGAAGCCTGAGTAATGCTTCATCTTTTGAGAAAGGTATAGTGCATACAATAATTCATTTAAACCGGTGATCATTTGTTGATTTCTAAAACTGTATACCGCTTTCTCATACCAGAAGTGAAATAATTGCGTACCGTTTATGTATGTAACGGAAGTGTTGATAGGGGGAAGTTTTACGCAGAATTTGTCCAAAAATTCATCGATCTTAAAATTGTACATATTTGCTGATTCAATAACGGTTAGTAGGCTTGGAAGTAATTCGATGGGGTTTTCATCCAGAAATTCTGACAATTCGGTAAGAACTTTGTCATTCCCGCATTTTAATTCGAGATTGTACATATTTGCCTTGCCCCATATGCGAAATTTCTCGACCTCCTTGTGCCCGATTTCGTCAAGGAATTCAAACCATCCAAGTTCGGAATATTCCGAAACGTAGCGTTTCGCTTCTTCACACCGGTCTTGCATGGTTAGGGCGATTCCTTTTAGAAGGAACCCTTGTCCATAATACACTACTAAATGCCGCTCGGATTGTAGAATTTCAGGAAGTTTGTTATTTTTTTTATTTTCAAGCTGTCTATCGTAGATAGTTCTAGCCAAGGTTCTTAATTCATCTGCATATCTTTCGACTTTTTTCCAATCCCATAAGGTGTAATAAACGTTTGCCATTTGTAGCAAGGCATCCAGCTTCACATCTTCCGGCAGGTATAAATAATGTGACTCAAATCTAGTCAACGCTTCTTTGTTTTCTTCCGATCCGATGCCAATGAGAGACTGAAATAACCGAAACTGGCTCATGATGTATTGCGGATAGCGAGTATCCTTCACGTTATCGATGACATGACGGAACAAGGGGACTGCCTCTTGCTTCCTTCCGGACTTGTAAAGATGCTCCGCCATAGAAAAATAATGTGAAAGATCGACATCCGATTCTAAACAGCTAACATCAGGCTGTCGCTCCATTTCTTTCACCTCCCTTAATAGTAAAATTTTAACAGATAAGAATGCAAAAAACAATGTTTTTCAGCAATATTTTGTTAAGAAATCCGTCGAACGGAAGGCTTGAAAGCACAAAAAATGGAACTTACGCCGGGCAAGGACGAAAAAAGAGGTGGATTATCAGTCAAGCTATGTGGTCAAATACTTTAATAGGGAAGCTTCTTAATTGGCTACGAGTCTATAGAGATAATTTTTTTAAAAAAAAGGATGTTATTATGGTTTATTAAACAAAAGTTCAGGGTGTTAGAATGACTAACTTTTCAACGGCAAACCAGTCTTTTTCACCTATTTTTTCAATAACTGATGCAAGCATTTCTTTGGTGAAATTTTCATAGTTTAATAATTCTGCCTTCATTTCAATTTTTTTCGCGTAATAGTTCCCATTGAAGCCCTCAACATATGCCAAGTATTTGCTGATTTCACTACTGCCATTTGGATAATGAAACTGTAAAACATATATTTTATTGATATTTGGTATGATAATATCCTGCCGTTTATGTATTGTATTGATCCAATGTATAACGTTATTTTTTTCTTTTTCGTCAGAAAAAACATTAATCAGTTCCGGTTGAGTTTTATGCGAATCTGAACGATACAGATGGATGTCAATCAACCTTATATCGTTGGCGGGGAACTCGTTTGTAAGTGATTCAATATTACTGATATTTTCTTTATTCGCAGGAGAGCAACCTCCTAATAAAAACACTAATAGAAAAATATACATATATTTCATGTCTTAAGCAACTCCTTATTTTAGAAGAGCCCTCGCTCTAAATATGAACGAGGGCCTGCTTTTTTATTAATTCCAATTAGTACTCCAGTATCCTTTAAATATTTTATCAAAAAGATAGTTTCCCCCTGATATTTCAGGCAATAAACTCACATCTAACGCATGAGGAGTGTATTTAAAAAGTGCCCATGTTCCATAGTTTTTAACCCAGATATAATTTTTATAGGTGACACCATTTGAAGTAACTGTTCTACCATAGTTTATGTTACTAAACAGATTAGGATATGAGGAAGGAGATTGAAACCAGAGATTTTTAAGTAGTTCTGTTCCTTTATTAATTTGAACATCAAACCCGCTTGTACCTGAGAGGTCCCCTCCATCTGTTGCACCGTATCCCATAGCGTAATAAAATCTGCGGGCAGAAAAGCTTACATCTCCGGGTTTTGCGCTAACAAGGCTTGCTTCTTTTTGCAAACTTGTAATAATAACCTTGGGATTAACCCTGTAGGTCTGAACGGCATTGAAAATGGCTTTAGACGGGACAATTGTAGAATTCGTATTGTATACATTGCCATTGGAATCTTTTCTCCAAATTTGAACCGCATCTTTTAAAATTGAATTTCTGCTTGAGAAAAAGTTTTGGATTTGATTCTCATTCATAGAGTCTGGATTAACAAACGGGTCAGATCCACCGGACGAGCACGGGCACGAACCCGGGACTAAATCATTCATTAGTACTCCGTTGACCTTATAATCTTCATATTGTGTCGTACTCAGCGGTTCGATACTAACATAACTCTTCATTTTGTCTTGCTCAAGTTTCTTTTGCTCGTCAACTGATAAAGACGCGAGTTTTTTAACCTTTTCGTCTACAAACGAAAATCCACGTTTGTAAAGTTCTTTATCATTTTCATACTCGGTGACCTCGATATAATTTTCTCGCTGTTCGTATTTTTGCTTTTTTCCTTTGTTGTCTATTGATTCCATAATTTTACCATTTTTGTCATACTTATACGAAACTTCAACACCATCTGCATGAAATTCTTTTTCTATTTTTCCTGTTTGATCGTAAAGCATAATGTTTACTTGTTGATTAACAGCAGTTTGTTGAAGTTCACCCATAGCCTTAATATCATTTTTTGCCTCTGCATTCGGTACAAGCAACAAAGTACTGGCTGAAAATAATACGGCCGCTACTAAAGGTATTGATTTTTTTATCAACATTTTTTTCCTCCTATAATTTTAATATATATTTTACATTTGAACAAGAAATTCACTTTTGGAGTGCCAGATTCACTGTAGGCAAAACAAGTTACGTAAGGACCCTTCCCTGACCAAAATCAAGTTACTGAATCGTCATGTCTCAGAATTGGGAAAGACCTAAAAAAATACTTATACGCCAACCGTTCGAATTTTCATGAGGGCTTGTATATGGTATCTAGTCCTTCGAAATTTTTTTGAAAACTGATACCCTTGAGCGACAAGGATGTACCGATCTAAACGCTGGCTTAAACAGATCACCTCCTCGTTTGAAAACGATCCTTTTTCTTCAACCAACATTACGAGTTGCTGTCGCATTCTCTTGATCTTTCTTTTTAGTCTATTTCATTGTTTCAAATCTCTCACCTCCTTGTTTAATTGAAGTATAAGACCACTTCACCAAAAACAATAAAATGAGATTTTTGGAGAATTTTGGGATACGATAAATTTGCTTTTTATTGAATAATATGTAATATTTTTGATAGCCTATATTTTCAAATAAGGGTGGTTCTGATGGAACAATCTGCTGTCATTCGTTGTTTGCGTTCCGAAATCGATGAACAAATGAAGAAATACGGCTATTCACTTACTAAATTGAGCAAACTGACAGGGATTCATCTCGGATACCTGAGTGAGACTCTAAACCGCAGACCTCCACGCCCTATAACGATTAACCTACTCGATACCCTAGCAAAAGTTTTTCATCAGCCCCCCGGATGGCTCTACGAATTATATCCTGAAGAATGCTTTTCGGCTGAAAAGGTATCACGCCCTCGCATGATTCCATTCCTTACTCGATGCGCAGAACTGGAGCGATTTGATCTTATAACATCGACTACTTCGAAATTACTCGAAATCCCCAAAAATATAGAAATTCTCTTTTACGTAGCAGAACAGCTTTGGGAAAAAGGACTACAAAACGAATCCGCTCACTTTTACCGCCTTGTCATCGAGAACGAAAGAGACAGCTTTCATGACCGATTCGCTATAAGCCAATATCGTTTGTTCCGCGCTTCACTCGGGACGAATGCAGAGGAAAATAAAGAAGCGATCGTTCGATTTGAACTATATTACAATCGCTTAGCTGAAGATTTTCAATTGGATGCTTTGCTGCAGATGACCAATGTTTATTACACGTTGGAAAACTGGAAAAAAGTCGAAAGATATGCAGATGAATTAAGAGAATTGGCGGGCAAAATATATCAAGATCGGCTAAGAAAGCGATATAGTACAAAACCTTTCGAACCTTTAAAAACGGAACGGCATTTAGTGGTTTACTACGGACAAGGATTTCTTTTAAAGGGGATTGCCCTTACCATGCAAGAGCAGTATGAAGAAGCAAAAAAATATGTTTCGGTATATTCCAACCTTGGATGGTTTGAGCTTCTTGATGAGATGGGAAAAAAAGAGGTTGAGAAGTTTCACGTTTGGGGAAAAGGTAATATGTTGATGTTAAATTTAATGACTGGAAACCAGAACATCCTCCCTGATTTCTCGGATTTTTTGGAAGAAAACCCTACGGATACCCTCCCATACATGTTAGGCATGATGGAGGCAGCAAATAGAAATAATTTTTCAGTAGACGATGTAATAAATCGCTTTTGTGAAAGAATTCCCCATCCGGATATTGTGACAACTCATATTAAAAGAAAACAATTATTCCGCTTTTGGTACGAGAAAGCTATCTACAACTTTAAACATGGAAGAAGAAGCTGCGGCATGAAAGATCTCCTTTCCGCTTTACATTTAGCTGAAAAAATGCAATATTCTTCAGGGCTGAGAAAAATGATTTTACTCATGTTGTATGAAGTCGACGGTGCGAACGAACAACAAGAAATTCAAAAAGTGCTGGAAGAAATGCAGAGTGAAAACTAGTTCTAGTTCAGCCCTCCGATTTCCTCTCCTATGTAACGTTGTAGCACAAAAAAGGACCTAGTGTCAGGTCCTCAGAGTGTTGGTCATCCCAACATCCACGTCACGTAGGTTGCCTACAGCATCCGTAGCTCCAGTAGCATTAGTAGTGCGGTGCCCGCAAAATCTGTCCGCAGTCGGAGCAAATAGCTTCTTGGCGTGGTTTAACGCGAATGACAGCTACATCCTTCAGATCGAAGATCGATTGCACGGCCTCCCGTCCATGCTCACTGATTCCCTGCTGCATGAACTCATATTCCCCAAATCGGACTAGATTCGAGCCTTTTTATGATTCCTTTTAAAAAGTATCAAAGACTTGAAACGATATTTACCAGTGTAGAACTAATGTATCTCACATCGGCTTCGGTTAGCGTGCCGTAGCTCGGGAGATTGATGCCTTGAGCGGCAATCCGGCCCGCCACCGGAAACTCCGACGCGGATTGAAGCTTCTCGTAAGGCGGCAGCACGTGCATCGGATAAAAGAACGGCCGGCTCTCGATCCCTCGGAGCTGGAGCCGACGGATGACTTCATCGCGCTCGGCCTCCGAGTCTTCGCGCAGCACGACGCTGAACAGCCAATAGACGTTCTTCGCCCAATCCTGCTGGACGGGCAGTGCAAGAGCGCTGCAATCCCGCAAATACTTGGTATAGTGGTCTGCAATCCGCAGTCTCTGCGCGATATGCCACTCCGCGTTCTGCAATTGGGCACAGCCGATGGCCGCTTGAATGTTGGTCATCCGGTAATTGTAACCGACGACGGTGTGGAAATAACGGCGTTGCGGGTCCATTCCCTGTCCCCGAAGCAGCCGGGCCCGGTCCGCAAGCGCATCGTCGTTCGTCGTCAAAACCCCGCCTTCGCCCGTCGTAATGATCTTGTTGCCGAACAAGCTGAAGATCGCACTGTCCCCCAGTCCACCGGTGCGCTGTCCCCTATATTCGGCCCCCAACGCTTCGGCCGCATCTTCCACGACGAATAAACCGTACTGCCGGGCAAGCTGCAGAATCGGGTCCATGTCAGCAGGATGCCCGTAGAGATGGACTGCGACGATGCCTTTCGTTCTCGGCGTGATCCGTTCCTCGATCCGCTTCGGATCGATGTTCCAGGTCTCCGGCTCCGAATCGACGAACACCGGCTTCGCCCCGCAATAGGTGACCGCATTGGCCGTGGCGACGAATGTTAACGTAGGGACGATAATCTCGTCTCCCGGCCCCACGCCGTGCGCAAGCAAAGCCAGATGCAGCGCCGTCGTACCATTGTTGCAGGCGATGGCGTGCTTCGCCTGACAGAAGGCCGCGAATTCTACTTCGAAACGCTTGATATATGATCCGTTAGAGGAGATCCACGTCGAATCCAGGCAATCCATCACGTATTTCTTCTCATTGCCGTTCAAGACAGGCAGCGCAACAGGATAAAATTTATCCACATGATTTCCTCCTTCAATGATGGTATGGTGCTCAATCACGGCATATCCATTTGTTCATCATATGCATTCCTCTTCGGAACGCCTGTACGGAAACCTATGGGAGGCGGCAGGAAGAAAACGATTTTCGTAGGAGAAGGTCCCGGGATACGGCCAATAAATACGCGGTTATCTCTCAGGCATGTACCGTGGCGGCTGCTATTGTCCGCTCATATGATTAGTAACTTGACAGAAAAGGAGTGATTTCCTGGGTGAAACAGGGCTCACCGGCCTTACCGGGTTAACGGGCCTTACTGGACCGACAGCCCTACAGGTCCAACTGGTCCAACCGGCCCCACAGGACCAACAGGGCCTACGGGGCCTACTGGACTTGCTGGAGCGGCAACGGATGTGACCGGCGTTCAAACTGCGGCTGCACTGGGACTTCCTGCCGGAGTCGAGACTACGCTGATTACGCTGCCCGGCGTTACATTTACAGCGCTTAACGATACGGCGCAAGTGAATGGCAACTTTAGCATCGCAACAACGACGGTATTTCTGACTCAAACGCTGGACGCCGTAACGGCCCTTTTAGGCCCGGGTCATGTTACCGGAAGCATCCTCTTTACAGATACTCCTACGCTCGGTACATATTCCTACACACTGCGAGTGACCCCCACCACGCTTCTCGGCGCCGGGGTTACAATGACTGCAAACTACAGAGCACTGAGCGCCGTTGTCGTAAACGGTTTACCTGCTTTGCAGCGCAAACACCCGCGTCCGAGTGGATGCGGGTCAGGGTGTTGAGAAAGTGGTCAAACGGGATTATAGAGGTAACGAAGGGGTGGGGTATCCACTTCCGACCACTCTTGTCTTCGGGAAATTTGATTGGAAGCCGCTTACTAGCGGACATTTCCCGAAGACAAAGGCGGCCGCTATCGCTTCTCCAGCGGATACCCCACCTCCGTATGTTTCTCTATTTTTGCTTAGACCACTTTCTCAACAAGCTCGCCCGCGTCCGAATGGATGCGGGTGTTTATTTGGCTCTTGCCGGTACTATTTCTTCAAATGATACGGTACGGTCGTAACAATGACATTCCTTCGAAACAACAGGTGTGCCCGAATCAGCAGGCTTGATTGGTTATGCAGAATATTATGCCATCCCTTCTTGGGGAAGAACTGCGGGATCACAACCGTAACCTGGTAGTTGGACTCACTAGCTTTGCGCTGCACCGTGTCGATAAATTTAGTCAGTGGCTGAATAATACTTCGATAAGGAGAATGCAGGGTAACAAGTCTAATTTCAGGCTGCCACTTTTTCCACTTTTCTTCAAATATAGCTTCATCCTCTCTGCTGAAAGGAACATGAACGGCTATAATCTGGTGCGGGGAGAGCGATTTGACATAGTTTAATGAATTCTCCACCACTTGAGTAATACCGGCTACAGGAAGAATCATGACATTGCCTCCAATGGACAGGGCAGGTTCGCAAGTGCTGATTCTTAGTTGCTCCCCTACGTCCTCATAATGTTTCCTGATACGGTAAAAGATCAGAATGATGACGGGCAAGAATACCAGGACAGACCATACCTGCTCGAATTTGGTAACAAAGAAAATGATGCTGACCAACAAGCTAATCAAAGCGCCGATCGAGTTGATAAGAAGCTTCGAAACCCATCCCTTCGGTTTCCCGCGAAACCATTTGACCATCATGCCCGTCTGCGACAAAGTAAAAGGGATAAATACGCCGACCGCATACAGGGGAATGAGATGTTCGGTTTGTCCTCGGAAACCGACAATCAGAACAATGGACAATAATCCAAGCATGATAATTCCATTCGAATAGCCCAAACGGTCTCCCCGGACCGTGAACATTCTCGGGATAAACTTATCCTTGGCCAGATTTACCGCAAGCAACGGGAAAGCGGAGTAGCCGGTGTTAGCAGCAAGGATTAGAATCAGGGCCGTTGTTCCTTGAATGAAATAATACATAAAGCTTCGGCCGAAGGTCTGTTCGGCGATTTGCGAAACTACGGTAACTTCCGGCCGCGGGGCAACTCCGTAATCGTAAGCCAGGTAGACGATTCCCGAAAATAACAGCGCCAGCAAGGTGCCCATCGCGATTAACGTTCTCGCCGCATTATTCGGTGCCGGATTTTTGAAATTAGGAATGGCATTCGATATGGCCTCCACTCCCGTTAAGGCCGAGCTGCCCGAGGCGAACGCCCGGAGAAGCAGGAATAACCCGATCCCGGCTACGGGCGTGCCCACGGGCGCATGGAGATCGGATGCTATATCTCCCGCAGCAATATTAAATAGGCCTACGCCAATTAAAATAAATAAAGCTAAGACGAATAAATAAACGGGATAGGCCAAGATCGAAGCCGATTCGGTCACCCCTCTTAAATTGAGCAGGGTAATAAACAAAACAAAGGCAACGGCAATAATGACCGTATAGGGATGCAAGCTGGGAAAGGCAGAGGTGATCGCATCCGTGCCGGCGGATACACTCACAGCCACCGTTAAAATATAGTCCACCAGTAGGGAGCCTCCCGCGATTAACCCGGGATATAGCCCTAAATTCTCCTTGGAGACGACGTATGCTCCTCCGCCATGAGGATAGGCAAAAATAATTTGTCTGTACGACAAAATTAACGCCACCAATAAGATTAAAACGCCCACGGCAATCGGGAGCGAATACCAGAATGCGGCGGCACTGACCGTCATTAAGACCAACAGGATCTGCTCCGGACCATAAGCCACCGACGATAGCGCATCGGAGGAAAGGATGGCCAATGCCTTCAGCTTAGTAAGCTTTTGCTCCCCCAATTCATTGGACTTTAAGGGTCGTCCAATAAGGAATCGCTTTAAAGAAGAGAACATCCGATGACACCACCCTCGCTTGAATTTGACCCTTATTACGCATTTTACTATGCTGCCGATCATTCCCAAGACCTTCGCGCTCTTAGTTTCTACAATTTTTATTTTTTTATTTCACCCAAATCCGCAAAGCGATTCCCTGCATCCCGAGTGAGCATAGGGCCATCGGCCAATTGACAGAAGCTAGAAATCGAAGTATTATTTTTATTACCAGGTACTAATACTAACTCATGATATCAGGCAATTTATTTTACATTACATTTCACGAGGTGAACCCGAATGGAATCATCTGTTCAACCCGCTTCCTCTTCAACGCTTTATCGCTCCCGTATTACCGCCATCGGCAGCTACGTTCCCGAACGCCGCCTGACGAACGCCGATCTGGAGCGCATGGTCGAGACCAACGACGAATGGATCGTGCAGCGCACCGGCATTCGCGAGCGGCGCATCAGTGCGCCGGAGGAGTATACGAGTCACTTGTGCATAGGAGCGGTACAGCAGCTTGTTGACCGTTACGGCGCCATGCTGGAGGATGTCGATCTGCTGATCGTCGGCACCAGTACGCCGGATTTCGCTTTCCCTGCCACCGCCTGCCGGATTCAGGCGCATTTCGGCATGAAGCAGACGACCTCCTTCGATTTAAGCGCCGCCTGCGCCGGATTCGTCTACGGCCTGCATCTGGCTAATGGGATGATCGCTTCCGGCCTGCACCGCAAGGCGCTCGTCATCGGCGCCGACGCCCTTTCCAAGATCGTCGACTATACGGACCGTACGACGTGCGTGCTGTTCGGCGACGGTGCCGGAGCGGTCCTGCTCGAACGGGACGATTCGGACGCTTCCAACCCTCAGTTTATTGCCTATACGGGCGGTACCGACGGCAGCGGCGGGGCGCACATCTATCGCTCCCTGCTTGCCGATCATATGGAAGGCAACCCGGTGAACACGAGCGGCAAGCTTGTCCAGAACGGCCGTGAGGTGTACAAATTTGCCGTCCAAACGATTCCGAAAGGCGTTAACGACCTGCTGACCCAAACCGGCTTGTCCACGGAGCAGATCGATTGGTTCGTCCCGCATAGCGCCAACCTCCGCATCATCGATTCCGTATGCGAGAAGATGGGGATTTCTATGGAGCGAACGCTGCATACGATCGAGAAGTACGGCAATACGTCCGCGGCGACGATTCCGCTTGCGCTTGAAGAAGCTGTCCGGGAACAGAAGCTGAAGGACGGCGATACCGTTCTGTTGTTCGGCTTCGGCGGAGGGCTCGTCTACGGCGGACTGCTGCTGAACTGGAAGGCGCTATCTCCGAAAGTCTAGACACACGAAAAAAGAGTCCGTCCTTCCTCCTTGAGGTTAGGTACGGACTCTATTTCTGATTACGGTCTTTCTAACCTCTTCGCCAAGCCAAGGCTTACCCGGAATTCCGCGCCGCAAGCGGCGGCGTATGCGGACTCCGGCCATTTTCATAGCGATTTGGCGCTGATACCGGCTGATCGCCTCAATGTGCAAAGAAAGCCTGCGGGCCGTTTCCTCGGAGCTCTCCACGACATCGGCCATGCTTTCGATCATGCGGGCCAGCGCACGCTGGCTGCGGGCGAGCGAATGAAGAATATGGAGCTTTGCTTTATTTTCCTCTTCATGCCAATTCATTAGATTCGCCGCTTCCTTACGAATAATAATTTCCTCCGTCCCCATTTGCCGAGTCCGTTCCCCCCGCCTCGCTGCCTCCAAGCAGGATGTGCAGATGCTTGGCAAGTGCCATCTCCATCTTCGTCATGCCTTCGATCATTTCGATCATCTGATCGTGCACTTCCAGCGATTTCTTCACTTGGTCCCCATGGTCCGCGAAATGGGCGCTGGACAAATGTCCGCAGATCCATTGACACGAACGCGCAGCCTCCAGCGCTTTGGCTTCCAGAATCAATGCGATGTTATATTGGAATCGGGCAGCGGCCTGCATCATTTTATGGTAGCTTTCGATTCTGCTCACGTCTAACCCCCTTTTCCTTCAGGCAACAGGATGCCGGATCATTCCTCGTCGTCCGGGATTTCAACGATTTTGACAATGAGCGCCATATGCTCCGCCAGCGCCTCCTCCAGATCGGCGAGCCCGCTTAAATAAACTCCGATGCTTTTCGAGACGTTCAAGGAATGCTCCGTCAACGTCTCGATATCTTGAAAGGAAGGGTTATCGGGCGGAATGTCGTGAAACAAATGGGCCATGTGCACGGCCACATGCCGGTTCGCTTCGAGAATATTGGCCATTTCCTGCTGGGATGCCGCCATATGCCGGATCATCCGGGTCACTTGCCGATGCATCGTTCCCTCCACCTCCTCGCCGGCCGCATGCGTTCCGCTTTTTTAGTATCCTATGCGCCTGCGGCACCCTGGTCCACGGCTCACGCCCAGACGGTTCATATAAAAGAATGCGGATCGACGCCCCATTTGTCGATGAACTTCTGGCGGTTCGTTGCCAGCAGAGCTTTAATTTTTTGTTCATTTTCCAGCCGGAAGCTTGCGCTGCCTTCGTGGTAAATGAAGGCGTCCCCTGCGATCAGCAGCCGGTATCCCGCTTGCCGGGCACGGTAGCAGTAGTCGTCATCTTCAAAATGTCCCGGCGAAAAACGCTCGTCAAGCTCTCCTATACGCTCCATCAGCTCCCGTTTGAACAGGAAGCACAATCCGACGATCCGTTCGGTCTGCCGCCATTTTCCGCTGTCCGGCCGGTTCATGCGCGCCGTCATATCGGCGATCGAGGTGAAAGGCTCCTCGATCTGCTGCTTGCCGCTGGCATAGTTCGTCATGGGGCCGACGATACCGACATCGCCGCTGCTGTACAGGCAGCGCATCATATTGTCCAGCGCGCCGGCCGTCAGCCGCGTGTCATTGTTCAGCAGCATCAGCGCATCGCCTGAGGAGAGGCGCAGCCCGAAGTTGCACGCCGCGGGAAAACCGCGGTTCACGGGTAGTGAGACGAGCTTGACTTCATGCTTCAGGCACAGCCGCAGCGACGAATCGGTCGAGCCGTTATCGACCACAATCACTTCGTGAGGAATAGTGACGTGCCGGCGGATCGATTCCAGGCATAAAGCCAGCCACTCGGCACCGTTACAAGTCGGAATAATGATACTGACGGTTTGCATCAGGCATCGCCTCCGATATAGCGTCGTTTGCGCAGCACGTCCGGATACGCGAGCCGCTCGCCCATCCGGTCGCCGGCCAGCTTCAACGCTTCCAGATGGTCTCCCACGATCATGGAAGCCACCGGATTGCCGCGGCCGCTGTTCAGCTTGCGCCGCTTGTTGCCCCGGATGACGTTCACCCGGCCCGCATTGCCGACCCGGAGCTTGAGGAGCAAGGCAAGCGCCTGCGCTTTGGGCGGGACCGACAGCAGCTCAAGGCCCAGCGTCTCTACTGCATGCCGCGACAAAGCGTGCGGCACGGCCGTAAGCGAGCTGGCCTTCAGATCCGGCCGTTCCAGCGCTCTGTTTAAAAATTGCTTCATGATCGTAACGGTATCCTGTCGGCCGAACGACCCCAGATACGGATAAATGTTGTTGAGCGCCACATCGAGTCCTTGTTCGATGCCGTGGACGAAAGGCACGAGCTGCTCCGCCGGAATCGGCATATCCCCGTCCGTGAAAAGCAGGATGTCGGCCCGGGCCAGCTTGGCGCCGACCGCTCTTCCTACGTCGTGACCGAGCGCCTGCGGATAAGATAGCACGATCGCCCGTGAAGCCGCTCTGGCTTGCCGGAACGTCTCGTCGCTCGAGCCGTTGACGATGACATACGTCTCGTCCGTCAGCCGGTCCGCCTCCTTCAGCACGGCAGCGATCGTGCGCTCCTCGTTCTTGGCCGTCACGATAACGGCCACCGAACGCTCCGTCGGAAGCGGCACCCAGTTCGGCGCCGTCCGGCCCATGCCTGCGAAGAAGCCGCGGACATAGCCGGCCGCCGCAGCGTGATAGCGGGCCCAGGGAGAACCGGTCAAGCCCCGTTCCTTCACCCGCGCCGCCCAGCGGCGGTTCAGCAGCCGGCGGAGCTCGCTCTCGCCCTGCGGCGGCTCAGGCGGAGCGTCCGCGCGGCCAAGTTGCAGGCCGAGCCGATAGGCGGCCCCGCCGTAAGCTCTAGACGCCGCCGGCTTCCTGGGCAGAAACAGCCGGGGGCCGGAGGCCGTTCGCTTCCGGGCGCGCTTCCCCCCCGCTGCACGCTTCTTCCGCGCGGGCGCAGCCGCTACGACCGCCTTGCCGTCTTCCTCCGGCGGCGGCTTGCGGACAAGGCGGCCCCGAACCGCCGGTTTCTCAAACAACATCGCCTGCTGCTGCCTCATCGATCCATTCACCTCACCATATTGCGGTTTCGCATCAAATCGGTATGGCCTCCTCGCTCGCCCGCCGTCGCGGTCAGCCAGCGAATCGCCTCCAAATGGTCTCCTATGATCAATTGACCGACCGTATCGGTGCCATGCGTTGTCCAGCGCCGTTTGCGCAGCGGATTCAAGCGTCCGACCGGCACAAAATGGACCTGCCGCACGACAAGTCCCTTCTGCACGGCCATCGCGTGCGCCTTGGGGGGAACCGCAAGCGCCTCCGCTCCGATCGCTGCGAGCGCCCTGCGGCTGATCGCATGGGGAATGGTCGTCATCGAGGTCCCCTGTAGATCGGTCCGGCCGAGCGCCGCGTTCAGCGCGTGCTTCGCCAGCACGACCGGATGGGCGCTTCGTGTCCGGATCGGTCCCAGATAACGGTTCAAAGCCACATCCACTCCTCTGTGCACCGCATGAACGAACCGCCTCAGATCACGCGCGGGAATCACCATATCGCCATCGAGGAACAGCAGGATTTCCCCGTTCGCAAGACCGGCTCCGATGCTTCGTCCGACGTCGTGGCCGAGCGGCTCCTCGAAGCTGACGACCCTCGCGCCCATCGATTCGGCGATTTGCTTCGAGCCGTCCGTCGAGCCGTTGGCCACAACGATGATTTCCAGCTTCCCCGCACCGATCTTCCTCACTTCCCGGAGTATGGAAGGCAGCTTTTTCCGCTCGTTGATGACCGGAATAATGACCGAGAGGTTCGTCGTCCGAACTGCAGCCGGCCCCAAGACGCCGCCTCTCCGATTACGAGACTTGCGAATATGCCGCATAGCTCTCCCTCCTCTCCATGAAACGATTCCGCCATGCGCCAGCCAAAGAAAACCGTCGTCTCCCCGTTACGGGGCCGCTTCCATCCATTCCCGCAGTTCTTCAAGCATGCGGTCGTAGCCGGGAACGGCAAAATCAAGCTCAGGGCGAGTCGAGCGCAGCGTACGGTCCAACGCGACGGTATCGTCGGGCCGGATGCAGACATCGCGTTTATCGAAGATCCGCTTCATTCGCTCCAGCAGATCGTATTTGCTGATGCTCTCCGCCGCGGTCAAATGAACGATGCCGCTTAACCGGTCTTTCCGCTCCGCCGCATAATGGATAAATCTCGCCAGCTCCAGCGTCGTCACCCCGTTCCACGGCACGCGGACGAATCCCCGGATCTCCCCCTGCTGCCTCAGGAACCAGGGAAGCAGCCCGCTGCCTTCCTCCTGCAGCTCCGGTCCGATCAACGACGTACGGATCGTCAGATGGGGGGCCCGCACCACTTCGCCAAGCGCTTTCGTTCTGGCATACGCCGTCGTCCCGTCGGGCACGTGGCGTTCTTCGTAGCGGCCGCGATTTCCCAGAAATACGCTGTCCGTGCTGATCTGGATGAGCCTTGCGCGCAGCCGGTCGGCCAGCTCCGCCAGTTGGTGCGGCAGCAGGCCGTTAATCCGGACGGCTTCAAGCTCCCTTTGCCGGGCTGCATCGTACATGATCCCGAGGGCGTTGACAATCAGATCGGGACGCACCGCCTCCACCAGCTTATCGACCATCACGCTATCCGACGCGTTGAGGTAAAGACCCGCCCCTGGGAGCGGCCAAGACCGCCCGCAGTCTGTTTTTCCGTGTTCCGTCGTATAGAACACTTCATACGAAGTGCAAGCGGCGAAATACCGCAGCAGCATATGTCCCGTCATCCCATCGCCGCCGATCACGAGCACCTTTATCGGCTCGCCCTCTCCGTACGGCCATCTTTCCTCATCGCGGTACCTCACCACCTTTTTCCGCCTCCCCGATTGCAATCCCTGCTTCGCCAAGCCTTCGGCTAACCGAAGCCGGCCGTCCCGGGCGGGCCCGGGTGCGTATTCGGCGTTAAAGCCTCCTGCTGCGAGCCGGGTTATGACGTATGGCCCGGCCCGCCTGCTTCGTTCCAAGATACCGGCGGCGCTTGCGCTTGGGGCTCCGTCTGCGGTCTCCGCCGAGCGGCAGGACGCTCAGTTCGGCGCTCGGCAGCTGCACGACACGAGTCGGATCGAGGCCCCGCTGCCGCAGTGCCGCTTGCGATACGACCGGCAGTCTCCGGCCGCCGGTCAACAAATACACGAGCCGTCCCTCGCCCCTAGCCAGCATGACGGAAGGACGATTCCGAGGCGACGGAGGATCGTGCCGCAGAACGCGCCCCGTCGGGAAACGGTGCAGCACCGCATCCGGCACCACGCGGATATCCTCCACCCGATAGCGGTAAAAGCGGAATGCCTCTGCGGAAGCAAACGGCCGCTTCCTTCCTTGCTCCAGCAAAAACACGGCCGGGCTCCACTTTCCTTTGTAGACGGCATTGGGCCGGAGCACAGGCAGCGAGCCCGGCTTTCTCCTGCGCCGAAGCTCCAGGGCACGCTTGCGGACGCTCGCCATCAGCATCGCAAGCCGTTCCCGGTACGCCTCCTCCCCATACGCCGCTTCGGCAGAACGCCGGCTGGCTTCCGCCCTAGCCTCAAGCTGCGCTCCGGCCTCTAAGCACTTCAGCACGCGGTCCGTCAAAGCCTCAACGTCTCCTTGCGGCGCCAGCAGCCCCGAGCCGCCGGTTGCCGTCAGCATCTCTTCCAAGCCGCCGCTCCGGTAAGCGATGACGTTTTTTCCGAGCAGCCATCCGTCGAGCGCCGTCATGCTGAAGCTTTCCTCAAAGAGGCTTGGCACGACGATCAAATCCATCGCCGCCAGCACTTGCTCGCGGTGCGGTTCGAGTTCCACGTAATGAAACCGGCTCTCGTACCCCGATTCTTCGATCATGCGGCGGCAAAGGCGGTAGTGCGCTTCGTCGCAGACGCTGCCAGCCACCAGGAAGCGAACGTCCGGATGCACGGCCGCCACCTGCACGGCCATAGCGGTGAACCACGAGAGTCCCATTTCGGGCTTCAATCGGGGTGCGGCAAAGCCAACGATCCGATGCTTCTCGTCGACGGGCAGGGCCGATCGGAGCTTGTGGCGATAGACGGGGTGAAGATCCGGGTTTAATTCCTCGCGCCTTCGGGTCGGAGGGAGAAGGAAAATTTTGCTCTCGGACGCTTTTGTTCGCAGCGGCTCAAGCGAGGCGTCCGACACGCCGGCAATCCAGTCGGCGTAACGCTCGATCTGCTCCCCGGTATGCGGCGCCCAAGCCGGGTCGGTCACCGTTTCGGTCAACAGCCAGAGCACCGGAATGTGGAGCATCTTGGCCGCTGACGCAGGAAGCACGGGATGGGGACCACCGACAAGCACGATATCCGGCTGCCGCATATGCAGCAGATTGACAAGGGGCCCGAACGCCGGATGTCGCCGGATGTCGGCGTCCGGCGATTCTTCATGCTCTGCAGACGGCACCGGGTGCACGATGACCGGCAAGCCGGCTTGGATCGCCAGGACGCCAGGTTCGTCGGCCACCAGCAGGCACTCGGCCTGCTCTTTCAGCTCCCGGATCAGCGTCAGCATATATTTTTCCATGCCCGTCAAAGCCCGCCGGCCGCTGTTGGGAACGAAAAACATGATGCGGAGCAGAGCCGGAGAACGTTCCATCCCCAGTCCGCCGCTGTCCTGTTCCACCTGCATCCCCTCCGCCTCGGGTTTGTTTTCAAGTCTTTATAATATATTAGGGAAATAACCAGTCCGGCACGACATTTACCCATTCTGCCGCCTAAAGAACCGACTCCATGCCGGTCTCCGCCCTTGCAGGGCTTGTCCGGTTTCACAGGAGCGGAATGCCGGGACATTCCTCTTTGAGAAATCCTCGGCAAGTTCGGCTCCTGCGATTTTCCGCTCAGCCTTGCGGCGCTCCGCCGTCTTGGAGCCCTCTGGCGAAGCCGAGCGCAAAGCCTTCGTTGTACGCTTTGTTGAATGCATCGTTATAAATCTGCTGGTAGCTGCGCCGCCTTGGCCTTGCGACCCGCCGGCGCCGCCGTCCTGTCCTCAGCGTACGGCGTCTGACCCGCCGCCGGTTGCGGAGCGGCCGAAGGCTGCGTCTCCTCTTCCGGACCCGGCGCAGCCTGGTTCTACCCGCCCGCTTGCGCGCAATGCGTTTGGCCATCCTCCGTCCCTCCTTCCATCCGCTTACGTCTCTATACCATATGCCGATGTTGGCGGAAACGAACGAAGCAAAAGCGCCTATTTCGCAGCAGACGGAAAGTTACCGCATCAGCCGGTGGCGCCTTCGAACAGAATGCGCATCATCTGCGCCATCCGGTGGCGATACGTGTGCTCCAGCATGGTGCGGCGCAGCGCATTAAGCGCGATAAACCGCCGCTCTTCTTCATGGTGCAGGTAATAGTCGATTTTGTGCATCAGCTCGCTTGGCGAAGCATAGGTAACGATCTCCTGTCCCGGCGTATAGAAACGGGTAATATCGCTGCGGGCATCGGTGAGCAGCAGCGTCCCGCAGCCCGCAATCTCGAACGTGCGCGGATTCGGCGATACGGCTCCGATTCGCTGGCTGTTGAAGTTATAGCTCGGATCGTCCGTTGCCCGGTGCAGATTGATCACGATTTTCGTCCCGTTGTAATGCGCGGCCGTTTCCTCCGGTCCCATCCAATTGTTCAGGGCGATCTTCGGCCTGAGCTTATGAAACTGGCGCAGCCGCTCCCACCAAATGCCCGCGATGTACGTATTCCTCTTTGCCAGAAACGACGTCATCTGATCGAAAAAGGCAACCCGGTTCCAATACGCGGAGCCGATAAAGCTGATATCGTGCCGGAATTGGCTCGTAACCGGCTTCGGCCGGAAGAACGCCGGGTTCGAGCCAAAAGGCAGGTAGTGAACCTGCCTGCAGCCGAGCTGGCGGTAAAACTCCACACAGGCAAGCTCCAGTGTAAATACAACGTCGTAATGCGTGACGAGAGGCGCCGTCAGATCGGTATAATACGGATCGTCCGTCAGCCAGATGGCCGTGCGGATTCCTTCGGCACGCAGCTCGTCAATCCGTTCGCCGGGAATAGTCAACCCTTCCAGCACGAGCACGATATCGGGACGCATCTTGACGGCCGCGGTCTTCAAATCGTGGGTCGGCTGCAGGACAATCAGCTCGCGCACCAGCCCCTGCAGCGCCCCGATCACCGCTTCGTCAAGCGGGGAATACGGGACGCCTTTGCCCGAGGTCACATACATGACCCGGACGTCCCACCGGCCGACCGGATCGTTCGGCAGCAGCCGCATGACGGCATCGCACCGGCCGAAATGATAACCGCCGCTCATGCCGAGCCGGAATCCATTCTCCCAGCCGCGGCGCCAAGCCTTGCGGCGGCGGACCCGAGGCACCCGCTTTACCGCACGCTTTACGTTGATACGCGCTGTTTTTCTGGACATGCTCCTGCCTCCTTTCTTGTCCTTGGCCGCCTTCAGTAACCGAGCAAGCCCAGCAGCTGGCCGATCCTCGTGACGAACGAATGCTCCTGCATCGTCCGCCGCAAGCCGTTCAACGCGATCGTCTGCCGCTCGGCATCATGCTTCAAATAATAATCCAGCTTATCGATCAGCTCTCCTGCGGACCGGTAGACGTCAAGCTCCACGCCGGGCGTATAATAGCGGGTCAGATCGTCGCGAATGTCGGTGAGCTGCATCGTTCCGCATGCGGCCATTTCATAGGTGCGCGGGTTGATCGATTGGCCGGGGAGACCCCGGAGGTTACGGTTATCGCTTCCGTAATGCCGGCAGCCCCGGTGCAGATTAATGACGATCTTCGCTCCGTTGTAATAGCGTACCGTCTCCTCGATCGGAATCCATCCGGCGCGGATGCTCGGCTTGAGCAGCCGGTAAAGCCGCATTCTTTCCCACAGTCCGCCGCCGATAATCACCCTCTTGCCCGATAAGTACTTGGCGATTTGATCGAACAGCTCGACGCGGTTCCAGAACGCCATACCGATAAAACAAATGTCGGCATGGTAACCGGAACCGACAGGAACAGGCCGGAACGTGTCGGTATCTACGGCCATCGGCAAATACAGAACGTGCGGGCAGCCGAGCGACAAATAGAACGGCACGCAGCTCTGCTCGTGCGTCGCCACAACATCGTAATGCGGGGCGATCGCTGCGGTATCGTCCGTAAAGTAAGGATCGTCGGCGAACCAGATCACCGTACGAATGCCAAGCTCGCGAATCCGGTCCACCTGCCGCAGATGGTCGGCGGGAAACACGTGAAGCCCGTTCAGCACAAGCAGCAGATCGGGCCGGTGCTGCTCCGCCAGCTTGAGCATGGCTTCCGGCGTCCCGACGACGGCTTCCCGAACCGTCCGCTGCAAGGCAGCGATGACGCCGTTATCGATGGCCGGGAAGCCTTGCGGGATAAAGAGCACTTTCAGGTCATGCCAGACCGGCGTGACCGGCGGGACTAACGTCCGGACGGCCTCGCACCTTCCGTACCGATACCCTTGTTCGTAGCCGAGAAGCCTTCCCGCCCGGCTCCCCTTCTGCCGCACGGCCGCTTTCCGGCGCGCGGGTTGTTGAGTCCGGCTCATTGCGGTCACCTCCCTATCGATTAACGGAATCGGGTCGTCCAGTCGAAGCCGATCGCAGGATCGTCGTAGGCGATGCGGTATTCGTCAGGCTGCCCCGGATCGTAAGCCAGATTGGTAAAATAAACGATCGTCGCCGGCTTGACGCCGAGCACCCGGTAGCCGTGAGCGACGCCCCGCGGAATAAACAGCAGATACGGGTGGTCCTCCCCCATATAATGCACGGACGTTTGCCCATATGTCGGGGAGTCGGCCCTCATATCATGCAACACGACCTGCGCGTGCCCGCTCGGAAAAAACCAAATGTCGTCCTGCCGTTTATGATAATGAAACGCCTTGATAACGCCCGGGAACGACATGGAGAGCGACGCTTGACCGAACCGTCCGAACAAAGCGTCGTCCTCCCGCAAAATCTCCATGAAGAAGCCGCGGTCGTCGCTGTGCCTAACCAGCGGCTTCGTCTGCACTCCTTCGATCGTCGATGTCATCGGTCTTCCCCCAATCGTTGCGCAAAAATGCCTCCAGCGCCGTTTTCCAATCTCTCATTCTCGGCAATCCGGCTTGGCGCAGCCCCCGGTCCGAGAAAGCCGAATGCGCCGGCCGGGGCGCGGGCAGCACATAATCGTCCGAGCGGGCGGGCCGGACCGCAATTCCGGTATGCCCGGCCAGCTCCAGGATCGTCTTGGCCAGCGTCCATCGGGAGCAATACCCCCGGTTCGCCACATGATAGATGCCATAACGGTCCGTTTCCAGCAGCCGGCCGATGCATTCGGCCAAATCGTACGTGTAGGTCGGCGAACCGAACTGATCGTCGACGACGGTCAGCTCCTGCTGCCGTTCCGCAAGCGCCAGCACCTTCGTGACAAAGTTGTTGCCATTCTTACCGTACAGCCACGATGTCCGGACGATAAAATGGTGCGGGCATACGGCCTGCACGAACTGCTCGCCGAGCAGCTTCGATTTGCCGTATACGCCCAGCGGATTCGTACGGTCCTGCTCGTCGTACGGCTCACCTTTGGTACCGTCGAATACGTAATCAGTGCTGACATACACCATCCTGGCGCCAATCGTTTCCGCGGAGATGGCGACGTGGCCTGCACCGATCGTATTAATCCGGTACGTCTCTTCCAGCTCCGCCTCGGCTTGATCTACCTTCGTATAGGCCGCCGCATGCACAATGACCTCGGGCTTCACCTCCGCAATGAGCCCGTATACCGTCTTTTCGTCGGCGATGTCCAGTTGCTGCCGGGTGAAGGCCGCACAGTCGTGCCGCCGCCCGAGCACCCGGACGAGATCCCGGCCCAGCTGCCCTCCGGCGCCGGTAATAAGCACCTTCATACGCTACCACCTCTCTTGGCCGTTTCGCGCCACCAAGCTTCATTGGCAGCGTACCAAGCAACCGTGCGCTTCAATCCTTCCTCAAGGGGAACCTGCGGCTGCCAACCAAGCCGGCTTGCGATCTTGGCCGGATCGATCGCATAGCGCCGGTCATGACCAAGACGGTCCGGGACGAACCGGATCAGCGACTCCGGCTTCCCGAGCTCGGCAAGAATCGTTCTGACGATGTCTAGATTCGTCCGTTCGTTGCAGCCCCCAATATTGTACACTTCCCCGGGAATCCCCCGATGCAAGACCCGGTCGATGGCCGCACAGTGGTCCTCGACATACAGCCAGTCGCGAACGTGAAGACCGTCGCCGTACACCGGAACGGGTTCGTTGCGCATCGCCCGCGTAATAATCGTCGGTATGAGTTTTTCCGGGTATTGATAGGGCCCGTAATTGTTGGAGCAGCGAGTGATGATAACGGGAAAGCCGTACGTCTCGAAATAAGCGCGGGCAAGCAGATCGGAGCCAGCCTTGCTCGCGGCGTAAGGACTATTCGGCGCAAGCGGCGTCGTTTCGGTGAACACACCCTCTTCACCGAGCGCTCCATACACCTCGTCAGTGGAAATATGAACGAACCGCGGCACCCCTGCGCGTCTGGCCTCTTCGAGCAGACACCCCGTTCCCAGCACATTGGTGCGCACGAACGCCTGCGGATCGGCAATGCTGCGGTCGACATGCGATTCGGCCGCAAAATGGACGACCGTATCGACGCCCTCCTCGTCCAGTACGCGTCTCACGGCGTCCACATCCGCGATGTCCCCTTGCACAAACCGGTAATTCGGCAAACCGGCAGCATCGGCCATATTGGCCGGTTGGCCCGCATAGGTCAACAAGTCGTAATTGACGATGCGGTCCTTCGGGTGGCGCTGAAGCCAGTAGCGGACAAAGTTGCTGCCGATGAAGCCCATCCCGCCTGTAACGAACAGCGTCCTCATGGTTGCTCACCCCCCATCAGGCGAACGCCCGCTTCCATCAGGGAGCGGTGCGTCCCCGCATCGGTCCACCAGCCGCTCAGCATGCTGTAGCTGAGCTTTCCGGCCGCCGCGTAAGCATTATTCACATCCGTAATTTCCAGCTCGCCGCGCATCGAAGGCTTCAGCGAACGAATGACATCGAAGACGTTCGAATCATATAAATAAATCCCGGTAACGGCGTAATGGGAAGGCGAGTTGTCGGGCTTTTCCACGATCCGGACAATGCGCCCGTCCGCCAGCTCCGCCACTCCGTAACGCTCCGGGTCCGGCACCTTTTTCAAAAACACGTGAGCTCCTCCCTTCTGGCGCTGAAACTCGTCCGCCGCCTGCTTTAACGAATCCTCGAACAGATTGTCGCCAAGCAGCACGAGCAGCTTCTCCCCGGGACGGACGAACGATTCGGAGATGCCGAGCGCATGCGCGATACCGCCCGCCTCGTCTTGAATTCCGTAGCTCACCTGCACCCCCCAAGGTTTTCCGCTGCCGATATACTCGGTATATAGTCCGGCGGATTGTTTGCCGGTGACCAGCATCAATTGCGTGATGCCCGCTTCCGCCATTTTGCAGATGGCATAGTGGATCATCGGATAGGTGCCCACCGGGAGCAAATGCTTGTTGATGATATTCGTCATCGGACGCAGCCGGGTACCGGTGCCGCCTGCGAGTATTATGCCTTTCATCGCGTTTCTCCTTTCTTTCGTATCATGAGTGCGCACGATTTGTACGGATGAATGCCATGCTCATATGATATGCACCCTTATGGATGGTCTGGTGGACGAATACCATGCGGGGCGAAAAATTGGCTCTTGTACCGAAAAATAGGGAAGCGGGAAAAAGCCTGCTTCCGTTAATAGAAGCAGGCCCAAAGTGTTGAGAAAGTGGTCAAACGGGAGTATAGAGGTAACGAAGGGGTGGGGTATCCACTTCCGACCACTCTTGTCATCGGGAAATTTGATTGGAAGCCGCTTATTAGCGGACATTTCCCGAAGACAAAGGCGGCCGCTATCGCTTCTCCAGTGGATACCCCACCTCCGTATGTTTCTCTATTTTTGCTTAGACCACTTTCTCAACAAGCTCAGCCTGCTTCCGTTAATAGAAGCAGGCCTCCTGTATAGCCCGGTTTATTCGTCATGCCAATCCTTGCGGTACCCGTTCTTGAACTCGCCCTCGTACTCCGGCTTGCCGTCCGTGTCGAACAGCTTGCCCCGTCCATGCGCCTTTCCTTCCGCAAGCTCGCCTTCGTACGTCGTGCCGTCGGCGTAGTACAGCTTGCCGGTACCGGTACGCGCCGTATTGATGCCGGACAGAGGCTGCCCTTTGGCATCCGCGAAGCTGCCGATCTCGCCGAATTCGGAGTAATCGAAGGCCCCCGTGTAGACGGTACCGTCGGCATAGTACAGCTTGCCCTGGCCTTGGAATTCGCTATCTTCGAAATCCCCGTCGTAGAGCAGGCGGCCTTCTTCCGTGTAGACCTTCCCGCGGCCCGACCACGTGCCGTAATCGAATTCCCCTTCGTACTGCAGCTTGCCGTTTTCGTAGAACGATTTGCCCTGCCCTTTGGCATAGCCGTCCGCGTATGCGCCCTCGTGCCATACATGCCCGTCCAGATCGAAGCTTTGACCGAAGCCGTTTCGTTTGCCGGTCCGGTACTCGCCCCGGTGGTTCAGCGTGCCGTCTCTGTTATACGTTTCGCCCTTGCCCTGAGGGACGCCGCCTTGAAACTCGCCTTTATAGATCGTACCGTCCGCGAAGCGGTATACGCCCGTGCCCTGGTCCGCTCCGTTGGCAATCGCCTTCCCGGACGAATCGGCGAAGGCGCCGTGCTCTCCGTATTTTCCTTGGGTGAACTCTCCGGTGTACGTATCTCCGTTAAAGAACGTCAGTTTGCCTTCGCCGTGATAAAGCCGTCCGCGAAAGCCGCCTTCATAGACCGCTTTGTCCTTCCGGTACTCCGTGCCTTGACCGTTTCTCGTTCCTTCCTGGAATTCGCCGGAGTAAAGAAGGTGCCCCTGCCAATCGTATTCCTTGCCCTGGCCGCTGTATTCTCCGGCCTTGTAGCCGCCCTCGTAACGAAGCTTGCCTTCCGTGTTGTATTCCTTGCCGCTGCCGCTGCGCTCTCCGTCCGCATAGCGTCCTTCGAACTCCAGCTTGCCTTCCTCGTTGTATTCTTTGATCTCGCCGTTCATCACGCCGCCAAGGAACGATCCTTCGACTCGTCCGGCTCCCATAATATGGTATACCCCTTGTCTGTTTGGCTCTCCGGCAGCCGTCTCCCCTTCGTACCAATCGCCGTTGGCGTAGAATCGAAAGCCCCTGCCGTCCTTCGCCGGGTCTATCGTCCTTCCTTGCGCATCGAGGAACGTCCCCTTGCCGAACTCCTGGTCCGCAAACGTCCCCTTGTAGACCGCTCCGTTTGAAAAATACATCGTCCCTTCATGAATACGATTGTCCTTAAACGTTCCTTCGAACAGCAGCTTGTCGGAGACAAAGTATTTGCCTTCGACCAATGTCTGGTTGTCGACTTTGCCCTCGAACCGTTCGCCGTTCCTGTAATAGACGATACCGTGGCCTTTTTTGACATTATGCTCGATTTCGCCGACATACTTTTCCCCCGTCGCAAAATAGACGGTTCCCTTGCCGTGCATGTCGTTATCCTTGAAGCCGCCTTCATAGACCAAACGGCCCTCCAGGAACAGCTTGCCGTTGCCGTTCAGCTTGCCTTGAACAAATTCGCCTTCCGCCCGGCTTCCGTCCGAATCATACTTCTTGCCTTGACCGTTCGGCAGATCATCCCGAAACTCCCCTTCCAGCATTAAACGGCCGACCGGATCGTATTGCTTGCCCTTACCGTGCTTGCGGCCGTCCTTCCATTCGCCTTCATAGTCGATTTCGCCGCTGCTTGCGTATCGAGTGCCTTGTCCGTTATACTTGCCGTCCTTCAGTTCGCCGCTGTAGATCAACCGCCCCTTCTCGTCGTACCGTTTACCGGTGCCGTTCGTGACGTTGCTCACGATATAAACGGCTTGCCTGTCCTGATTCCAGACGACAAGCTTGTCCGCAGCTTCCCCTACCAAACGCAGAGGCACCAACGTCGTCCCGTTGCGAAGCTCCGGCGCGGCCGGCAGCTTGACGGACTGCCCGTTCACGCGGGCTTCATCCTGCCCGATCGTCAGCACAAGCTCCAGCCCCGGCTTCGTCCCGGTCACCTGGCGCTGCTCCTCGTTCCACGCCACCTGTAACCCGAGCTTCCCGAACACGTCGCGAAACGGCACAAGCACGGAGCCGTTCCGGTTGAGCGGCGGCTCTTCGAAGGCGATGCGCTCGTCGTCGACAAATACGTTGATGCTGCGCTCATAGCCTGGGAACAAAGTCGGGTCAAACTCGACAGTGACTCCGCGATCCTGCAGCGTCCGCACCGTATCCGCTGCGCTCGCCTCCAGCGGGTTGCCGCCGAGCCACACCTCGCTCAGCTTGCTCAAGTCCGCCAGCGCACGGATGTCCGTGATCTTGTTGTCCCGAAGGTCGAGCGACCTCAGCTCCTTCATAGCGTCAATGCCCGAGAGGTCGGCAAGCTGCGTATTCCGCAGCTTCAATTGCTGGACTCCCGCAAGCTTCGCAATCTCGCCCAGCTTGCCGAGCGGATTGCCGGACAAATCCAAGTAGAGCAGTCCCGTCAGCGAGCCGATGCCGTCCACGGCTTGGATACCCGTGCCGCTTGCCGCCAGGCTCTCCAGCCGCGTCAGCTTCCAAAGCGGCTCCGGGTCCTGCAGCGGATTGCCGCTCAGGAACAAGTGCCTCAGCTTCGGCAAATCAAGCGGGCGCACGTCGGCGATCCGGTTATCCGACAGGTCCAAATAAGTAAGCTGCTTGAGTCCGCTGATCGGGTAAATGTCGCTGATTTGGTTGCCGCTCACATCGAGCCGCGTCATCCGGGCAGCGTACTGCAGCCCGACGAGTTGTTCGATCGGGCGCATTTTCTTGCCGTCCGAGGCCATGAGACGGGAGAGGCTTTGCAGGTCCTCCGGCGTCAGGTCGCCGTCCGGTTTCTTCAGCTGACCGCGGATCACCTTTTCCAGATTCGCGTCGGGCACCAGGGCGGCCGCCGCGCTCCATACGCGCTCCGTCGGCAGCGGCATGACGAGCGGCGCCGCCATGACCCATACGGAGAGAAGCGTGATGGCATACATACGATTTTTACGGAACATGCGAGCGAATTCCCCTATTCGTTAAAATATGTACAAAGGGTTGATCGATTAGTACTTTCGACATAATTCTACAGGATCAAGGAAATTCCTGCCTGTCCAAAACGTGATATAATTTCAACGAGTTCATACCGCTTGCGAAAGAAAGGATATCCGAGATGAAAATTTTATATATTGAAGACGACGCGGAAATCGGACAATGGGTCAGCGGCGATCTGACCGAAAGAGGGTACGAGGTTTTGTGGCTGACGTCCGGCGACCGGGCGGGCGAGCAGATGAAGGAAGCCGATCTCGTGCTGCTGGACGTGATGCTTCCGGGACTCGACGGCTTTACGGTCGGACAGCGGCTGAAGAAGGAGTTCCCGGCTACGCCTATTCTGATGATATCGGCGCGGTCGTCGATCGAGGACAAGCTTCACGGGCTGCAATTTGCCGACGACTATGTGACGAAGCCCTTTCATCCCGACGAGCTGGCGGCGCGGATCGAAGTGCTGCTGCGCCGCTTCGACAAGCGGGTTTCCCCGCAACTCCAGCTCGGCCATCTGTGCGTCCACCCGGATGAGAATCGACTGGTCGACAGCGAGACCGGCGAAGAAATTATTTTGACGGGCAAGCAGTTCCAAATCTTCATGTATTTTTTGCGTCATCCGAACCAAATTTTGACGAAGGATCAAATCTACGAAGCGGTATGGGGAGAGCCCTACCTGGAAGGCGACAAGACGCTGATGGTGCATATCCGCTACCTTCGCGAGAAAATCGAACGCGATCCCGGAAACCCGCAAATCATCGAAACGATTCGCGGCATCGGCTATAGGGTGAGATTATGAAGCTCGCAGCCAAAACGAAGTTCCGGAATTCGCTGCTGGCCCGGTACGTGTTTATTATTTTAATCGCACTGTGCATATGGCCGCTCGTCTTTCCGGTCGGCAGCCTGATTTATTACGTACAGAGCCAATTGTTTTACCCCGAAGAATTCAACATCTATGACAGCCGCAACCTGGAAAAAGCATGGCATCAAGAAGCCAAGGATCTGGACAAAGCGGCGGCAGATGCGGTGGACGCCAAGCTTCGGGCATTGAAGGAACAATATCCGCGCGCTTCGATGTTCTGGGTGGACGCTTCCGGCCGGCTGCGGCTCAAACTCGGGGTAACCGTTGCGATTCCGGAGCAATGGACGATGGCGGACAGCATGCAATTTATGAAAAGCAGCTATGGCGGGGACCCGTTTACCGTCGTCGCTTTTATCGGCCAAGACCCGAAGCAGGGCTTCATGGTCGTGCAAATTCCGCGGCATATGATGGAAAGCGAAGTGATCTATCCGTCCAACGAGCGGTTTCTTACCGTGTTTATGCTTTCCATATTTTCGTTCTTCCTGTTCACTTCCTGGCTGTTCTTCGCCCGCATCCGCAAACGGCTTCTCCGCTTCCAAATCGCCATGACGGAGACCGACGAATCCGGCATTCCGCAGCCGATCGCCGTGAAGAGGGTCGACGAAATCGGGCAGCTTGGGCTGGCGTTCAACCATATGATCGATCAGTTGAACAGCGCACGCCGGCGGGAGCAAGAGGAGGAAGCGCTGCGCAAGCAGCTTATCGCCAACCTGTCGCACGACCTGCGGACACCGCTTACGACGATCCGGGGCCACGCCTATACCCTGCGCAAGGAACCGTTAACGCCCAAGGGAAAGCAGTCGCTCGACCTGATCGAATCGAAGGTAGACAATGTGGCGCAGTTGATCGAGAACCTGATGTCCTATACCTTGCTGTCGGCGGGCAAATACCCGCTGCGGACCGCCCGGACGGACGTGCTCAGGCTGTGCCGGACCTCCGTCGCCTCCTGGTATCCGGTCTTCGAGAAAGAAGGCTTCGACGTTGATGTCCGGCTGCCGGAAGCCGCCTTGTATTGGAACATCGATCCCCAATGGTTTACCCGCATTCTGGACAACCTGTTCCAGAACATCGTCCGCCATGCCAATTCGGGAAAATATGTCTGTATCCGGACCGAGGAGCGGCACGGAACTACCGCCGTCGTTATCGCGGACAAGGGGCCGGGCATCCATGCGGAGTCGGACAACAAAGGGGCCGGCATCGGCTTGACCATCGTCGCTTTAATGATCAAGGAAATGAGCCTGAAGCAGGATATCGTCGGCTCCCGCGACGGAACGGCCATCTATATGTATCCGAAAATTTAAACGAATTTTAAACGAAAGCTCCCTTTCGTTTTAACCTTCGGCGTCTATTATGGAGGCTGAGGTGATTGAAGTGGAATCCATCATAACTACACGTAATTTATCCAAGCACTACCGCTCGCGCAAAGCGGTCGACAAGGTCGATCTGGATATCCGGAAAGGCGATATCTACGGCTTTCTCGGTCCGAACGGCGCGGGCAAAACGACGACCATCCGCATGCTTCTCGGACTCATCAGGCCGACGGAAGGCACGATTCACATCTTCGGGAAGGACTTGAGAAAAGAGCAGCGGGCCATTCTTCGCAAGGTCGGCTCGCTGGTCGAATATCCTTCCTACTACGGCCATCTGACCGCTTATGAAAATCTGGAGACGATCCGCCGTATTCTGGACGTGCCGAAATCGCGCATCGACGAGGTGCTCGCCATCGTCCGGCTGACCAAGGAAGCGAAGCGCCCGGTCAAGGGCTTCTCCCTCGGCATGAAGCAGCGGCTCGGCATCGCCTCCGCCCTGCTCGGGCGCCCGGAGCTGCTCATTCTGGACGAACCGACCAACGGCCTTGATCCGACGGGGATCTTGGAAATCCGCGAGCTGATCAAGGCGATGCCGAAGGAGCACGGCATAACCGTGCTCGTATCCAGCCACCTGCTCAGCGAAATTGAGCTGATGGCCACCCGCGTCGGAATCATCCAGCAAGGCGCGATGATGTTCGAGGATACGATCGACAGGCTGCGCGAGCGGGCCCAGAGCAGCATCCGCATCGCGCTGTCGAGCCCTGAGGGCGCCCGGCGTACCGTCGCGCTGACCGGGTGCCACGCCGAGCTCCACGAATCTTCTATTCTGATTGAGCATATTTCCGACGATACGCTTGCGGAAATCGTCGCGCTGCTCGTTCAGTCGGGACACTCGATTTACCGCGTGGAGGAAGTGAAGAAATCGCTGGAAAATATTTTCCTTGAGATGGTCGGGGAGGGAACCAGCCTATGATGCTCCGGGTGCTGGCTGCCGACTTTCTGAAAATTCGCCGGAAAGCGATCTGGTTTCTGATCTTCCTCGGGCCGATCGGCGTCATTGCGCTGCAGGCGGCCAATTACGGACTGCGTTACGATTATTTGATGGAAAAATACGCTGCCAACCCCTGGGGCGCTTTCCTGGGCAACATTCAATTTCTCCTTCCGGTGACGATCCTGCTCGGCGTCGCCATCATTGCTTCGATGATCGCGAACATCGAGCACCAGATGAATTCGTGGAAGCAGCTGCTGGCGCTGCCCATAGCCAGAACTGCCGTGTTCAGCGCCAAATTTACCTTATGCGTGCTGATGCTGCTCGTCTCGTGCATCCTGCTGGGCATCGGCATCGTAGGCCTGGGGCTCGGCCTGAAGCTCGGCACGGACGTGCCGCTGATTAGCGTTATCAAGCTGAGCTTCTATCCGTTTATTGCCTCTTTACCGGCTTTGGCGCTGCAGCTGTGGCTGTCCGTGACGATGCGCAATCAAGCCCTTCCTTTGACGGTCGGCATTCTCGGAGGAGTCGTGTCGACCTATGCCAGCAATATGCCCGACTGGTTTTTATGGAAGCTTCCTTTGCTGACAAACCATGCGGGCATACCCGAGTATTCGGTCGTAGCCGGTCTTGCGGTCGGAATCGTCATTTTCGCCATCGGATTACTTCACTTTACGAGACGGGATGTGAATTGAATGAGAACGTTCCTGAATGTGCTGCGCTCGGAGTGGCTCAAAATGCGCAAGGCCAACATTTGGCTGCTCGTCTTCGTCAGCCCGGCTCTTGCAGCGGTCAGCGGCTTCCTGTCGCCCATGGTCGCAGGTCTGCCCGAGTGGGAGTGGCTGTTTATAACGGCCGCCGCCATGCATGCTTTTCTGTTCCTGCCGCTGTTGACCGGGGTGTTCGCCGCCTTCGTCTGCCGCTACGAGCATGCGGGCGGAGGCTGGAAGCAGGTGCTGACTCTGCCGGTTTCCCGTACGCAGCTTTACCTGGCCAAATTTACGATCGTCATCGCGCTGCTCGCCGTCACCCAACTGCTCCTGCTGGCCGTCGTCCTGACCATCGGTACGATTAAAGGCTTTACTTCGGCCGTGCCATGGGACGTTTTACTGCGGAGCGTGCTGGGTGGCTGGGTGGCAACTTTACCCTTGGCCTCCCTGCAAATGTTCGTATCGGTCGCTTGGTCCAGCTTTGCCGCGCCGCTTGCGATCAATGTCATCTTCACGATTCCGAATATGCTTATCGTCAATTCGAGCGACTACGGACCGTATTACCCTTGGGCGCAGCCCGTCCTGTCCATGCTTCCGAAGGGACAGGCGGATTTCGGCGCGTTTAACGTCCCGCTGGAGACGCTGCTGTTCGTTATTCTCGGAAGCTTCCTCGTCTTCTTCGCCAGCGGGCTTACTTATTTCCGCAGGAAAGAAATTTAAGCGAAAGAGAAATAATAAAGAGACCGAAATTCTTCATAAGAGGAATCGGTCTCTTCGCTTTTTGTGCGATAGGTATTTTTTAGTTTTAATAGAAAAATCGCAATCGATAAGAAACAACGGCGTGTGATACATGTTACAATAGAATGGCTGCTGAACATTCTTTTGCCCCTACTTACCGCAATGCAATTCCATGTCGCACGGGAGGAATTAGAGAGAAGTCGTCTGACAAAAACCTGCTGTTTTTATGCTTTTACAATGAGAGGAGTAACAACGTGGAGAACCATACAAAACCAAACGACAGCGGAGGGACATTCGGGAGCAGAGCCAACTTAATGGTCGTTTTGGTTATGATTCTTGGGGTATTTGTAGCCATCTTGAATGAGACGCTCCTTAATGTCGCTTTGTCCAAAATTATGGCGGATATCGGAATTTTACCGAGTACCGCGCAATGGTTGACAACCGGATATTTGCTGGTTATCGGGGTGCTGATCCCGGTCACCGCTTTTTTAATTCAGAAGTTCACGACAAGAACCTTGTTCCTTTCGGCCATGAGCTTGTTCACGCTGGGTACGCTGGCGGCGGCCGTCTCGTCGGGATTCGGCATGCTTCTGCTCGGCAGGATGCTGCAAGCGTCGGGAACCGGCCTGCTGTTTCCGCTGCTGACCAATGTCGTGCTGGCTACGGTCCCTCTGGAAAAAAGAGGCTCGGCCATGGGAACGATCGGCATCGTCATCACCTTTGCCCCGGCGATCGGACCGACGCTGTCGGGGATCATCGTCGAGCACTTCAGCTGGCGCGTGCTCTTTTACGGCGTCATCCCGATCGCGCTGCTGGTCATCGCCATCGCTTATCTGAAGCTTAAGAACGTCACCGAGACAAGAAATCCGAAAGTCGACGTCCTGTCGCTTCTGCTCTCCACCTGTGGATTCGGAGGAATCGTGTACGGCTTCAGCAGCGCCGGCGAAGGGCACGGCGGCTGGTCGAGCAGCGCAGTCCTGATTCCGGTGATCATCGGCGCCGTCGCTTTAGGCTTGTTCGTTTGGAGACAACTGACGCTGGCGGAACCGCTGCTGGATCTGAGAGCATTTAAATTCAACGTGTTCCGATTGTCGACGCTGATCATGATGATCGTCATGATGGCGATGTTCTCCGCCATGATGCTGCTGCCGATTTTCCTTCAGGGCGCGCTCGGCTACAGCCCGCTGCAAGCCGGTCTGGTCATGCTGCCGGGCGGCATTTTGATGGGCATTATGTCGCCGATCACGGGCCGGCTGTTCGATAAATTCGGCGCCAAGTGGCTGGCGGTCGTCGGGCTGGCGCTGATCGCCAATACGCTGTGGCAGTTTTCCTCGATCTCCCTGTCGACACCGTACGCGATGATCATGATTTTGAATACGCTGCTGATGCTGGGGATTTCGATGCTGATGATGCCGGTCATGACCAACGCGTTGAACGAGCTTCCGCCGCGGCTATATCCGCACGGCACGGCCATTATCAGCACGCTTCAGCAGGTGTCGGGCGCGGTCGGAACGGCGCTGCTGGTCACGGTGATGACCAACGGCTCCAAGCATTTCCTGGAAAGCGCCGCTGGAACCAAAACGGATGCCCCGCTGCCAATTCTGGCGATGATGGCCGGGATGAAGAGCGCGTTTCTGCTGGCCTTCGGCCTGGTCGTCGCCGCTTGGATCGTTTCGTTCTTCCTGAAGCGGGCGCAGCCTTCGGGAGGCGGAAGCGGGCAAGTTTCCGCACACTAACAAGGTTTAACCCCCGAATCGCCTTAAGCGATTGCGGACGCAAGAAGACGGCCCCTGCCTTGAGCGGGCGCCGTCTTCTTTGCTTTGCATCCATATGCCGTCTATTGTTTGTCCACGATTACAATCGTCATCGATTTGGCGCTGTGCATGCCGACAAAAAGATCGCAGTTCAGAGCTTCCGACGCGTCGCGGAGCGGAATGAAGCTGGAGCCGTCCACGATTTGCGCGGGAACGCCGAATTGGATCGCTTTTCCGTTGATCGTCGAGGACTTCTGACCAATCTTAAAGGTCATGACATCGCTGCCTTTCGTCGCCTTCACCGTCTGGGTTTCGGGATTCCATTCCACTTTCGCCCCAAGCGCTTCGAGCGTGGAACGAAGGGGCACAAGCATGCTTCCGTCTTTGATAAAAGGAGCCACTTCCGGGTTCAGCTTCCGGTTGTCGATGAAAATATGTACTCCCTCGCCGCGTCCGTCCCATTTCTCCGTCGCGCAAGTCATTTGATAGGCTACGTCGAGCGATTTCAAGTCCGCCCCTTGGACCGCACCGGGAAGCGTAACATCCCACTTTTGGCTTTGGCCCGGCTCCAGGCTCAAACCTGTCAGAAACGCATCGTTATCCCATTCCCGCGTCGCCAATTCGTTCCCTGCGGCGTCCTTTACGGTAAGTTTGAACTTTTCCACCTTGTTTATTTTTACGTTGCTGATGTTGACAAATACCCCTTTGACGAGCAGCGCGTCCTTTTCGTATTTGCCCGACAACGCCGCGAAAGTAAGTTCTCCGGTTGGCTGTACGGAAGCCGATGCCGGGGCGCTGAAGGCGAGCATCCATGTCATCAGCACAACGGACAGCATGCTTAAAGCCAGAATCGATTGGAATCGTTGCTTCATCGTTTTCATAGAACGCATTCTTCCCTTCGTTGTCTTTCACTCGAATCCTGCGATAGATCCGAAGCTTAATCGTTCATCGTCCCGTCCACAGGGTCAACCCAATAGTTCCAAAACTCGCCCGTTCTATCAACTGTGGCGTGGACTGTCGGCTGTCCCTTCTTCGTAAAGGTATGAACATAAGGATTTTCCGTGGAGAATTCAACCGAATAACCGGTCAGATCGATATCGAACAGCTTGTTCACCATCGGTTTGGCCGCGGCGATGGCTTCTTCTTTCGTATAGATCGGCTTTCTATCCTTATCCAGGAGGAGGGGCAAATTCGCTTCATTGTCGTCTTTTTTGCCGTAGGCCAAGATCGACTTGATTGTGCCTGTCTTGGAGCCAATCACTACGGCATAATTGCCGCCGTCGTCAAAGAACTTCCACAGATCGTGTTGCCCCTCGGAATAGTTATGGTCCGCCTGTTTAAAGGTTACCGGCTTTCCGACATTTATCGTTTGGAGTGCTTTCAACGCAGCGTTTTTCGCTTTGTCGTTCCCCTGTGCGACAGGATAGCTGATCATTATGCCTCTTTCGCTCAGCGTGTCCGCATCCAGAGTTACGATCATGTCCTTGCTCTGAAGCCTCCATTCATGCGTTGATTTACCGTCCTCAAACCGTTTCTCTCTCTCTACGGTCTCGGCGGTAAACGTTTTGTTTGCATCCACTTGACGTAAAGCTTCCGCAGCAGCATTTTTCACAGCCGCATCCGTTTCGTCCCACGTATATTGGACATAAGCGTTCGCAATTTGCTTCGTCTTCCGGTCAATGGCGACTTGTCCTTTTCCGTTCTTATTCAGTAAGATCCACTCTGCCGTGATTTCGGGGTCCGCCACTTCGTAAAGCTCCGCTTGCGAATCTCCCAGAAAACGGCGCAGCTCTTCTTGGGCCGCTTCAACGACGTTCTTGTCCAGCGGGATATCGTGAATCGTGAGCTTTTTCTTCGCTTGCGAAGTGCCGCCGGACGATTCCGTCGCGATCACAGGGGGCGCCGACAGATTGCCGGATGCGGACTCTGGAGCTTTGGCATTGACCAGCGTCACGGAAGAAAGGGCAATGACGGAAGCCAGCCCGAGCGCCGACCAGCGGTAAGATTTTTTATGATAATTTTTGATCATGACGATTCTCCTTTTTATTTGTTGTTTGCCTCCTGATAAATTGGCCATACCCGGGGTCGGATACAAGGTGGCATAATGCTCCAACAGGCGAATGATCGTATGGCCGTAGCTTTCTTTTTGCTCCGCGCCGATGTAGGATAGCGCAAGCGCGTCGGCCGCGATTTCCTGATCTTCGCGCATCCGGTAATAGGCATACCACAGAACCGGATTGAACCAGTGCAGGATCAGAAAGCCGTTCATCAGCCAGTTCACGGCGACGTCCTTGCGTTTCACATGGGCCAGCTCGTGATAAAAAATATACCGCAGCTGCCGGTCGTCCAGCATGTTCATCAGCGAATCCGACAGCACGACGCGCGGACGCATAAACCCGAACACAGCCGGGCTGGATATCGGTCCCGCCGTAATTAACGGGATCGATTGTCGGATCGCCATCGTCTCCCGGCATTGTTCGAACAGCCCGACAATTCCGGGGTCCGTAATGACGGGCTGCTTTGCGAGCCGGGCATACACGCGCCGGTTCGCGGCGACGGTTAAGATCCCGAGACAAACCGCGCCCAGCAGCCATACGACAAACGCGAGCTTATGGATCGAAAAGCTTGCCGAAGGCTGCTTTTCTACCAGTTCGGCTGTCTGAACAGGCGGTTCCTGCTTGGTTCCTACAGGAGCAGTTTTCGTTGGCGTGTTGTTCGTCATCTCCTGGTGAACAGGTGATGCTACCGGCAGACGCGGCGAAGGTGCATCGGGTGTCCGTAGAGCTTCCTGGCCGTAGGAAAGCAAGTTATATACACTGAATGAGCTTTCGGGCGCCCACGGCAGAAGCAATCTTGCTATAATGACCAGCCACAGCATATAGTGCCATCTGGGAGACAGCTTGTTTCCCGCGATGACTTTGACTAATAAGACAAGCCCCGCCAGCACCCCGGCCATCAGCGAGGTCTCCAATACCCAGTCAAAAAAGCTCAAGAGAGAAAGGCTTAGACCGTCCAATGTCATCTGTCCTTTCTTCTGTCGCGATCCTGCCCCTCTTCCGTCTTCTCGTCGAGAATCCGTTTGAGTTCGCTAATTTCGTCCGAAGACAGCTGCTGTTCCCGCAAGAAATGGACCAGCAGCGGTTTGACCGCCCCGCCGTACAGCCGCTTGAGAAAGGACTGTGTCTCGGTCTGCACGTAATCGTCCTGCGAGACCAAAGGATAGTACAAATAGGTCCTGCCCGCCTCTTGAAAGGCGATCGCATTTTTTTGGAGCAGCCGGCTGATCAGCGTCCGGACCGTTTTCGGCTTCCAGTCCATTTGCCCTTCGAGGGCCTCGATGACTTCGTTGCCCGTCTGCGGGGACCGGGTCCAGAGGATTTTCATCACTTCCCACTCGGCCTCGGATATTTTAGGCAGTTCTTTCATGAATCTTGTGTTCTCCTTTCCGTTCATCTGGATTACTGATGTAATCCTATATTAGACTACACGCGTAATCCAAAAATGTCAACTTTAAAAATTCAATGCAGCCGAAAAAAGCATGCCCGCTCTCTCATTCGAAAGAAGCGGCGCATGCTTTTTGTTATCATTATTGTCCTTTTGCGTCCCATCCGCAGGATATTTTACGCGCGTTCATTTATGCGTGCCTGCACGCCTCTATTCCATGCTGCGGCCGGCGTGCAGAGGTGCGCTTTGCGTCTGAGGGCGTCTTCTCGAAATCGCAAGCACGGCCAGCATGATGAGCATCACGGCCGAGTAGAGCCACATGGCCGTTTGAATCGGGAAAGCGTCCATGACCCGTCCGACGCCCAGCGGCAGCAGCGAACCGCCGAGCCCGTTAGCCGCGAGCAAAATGCTGGTCGTTCTCTCGGTCATACCCGGCAGCGATTGATTGGCGTAAATGAGCGCCACCGCAAACATCCCGGACATGCCCAATCCAAGCAGGAAGCTGAGTACAAAGCCTCCCCATGCATAGTGGCTGAACGGCAGGACGAGCAGCGACGCTAAACTCAGCAGCGTTGCCACCCACAAAAAACGGAAGTACGTCCACCGGTCGCCGAGAATGCCGGTCAAGATTCGTCCGATCACCATTGCCGTCCAGTAGACGGTGACGGTGAGCGTCGCAAGCGAGCTATCGATCCCCCACCGCTCCATAAAGATCGAAGGGAAGAAATGGACGACCGACACTTCGCTGCCGCCGTACAGGAAAAAGAAAACGGCGCACATCGCCAGAAACGGGATGCCCGATCTCGCATACGTCGGGCGTTGCACATGTCCTCCGCCGGACTCCGCTTCTTTGCGGGTCAGCATGCCGTCCATTTCCCCAAAGGACATCCGTTTCCAGACGAGCGCCGTTGCAAGCGCGCCGATGCCGAGCAGAAAAAACGAATACGTCCACAGCCCTTTGGCGATCAGCAAGCTGGCGATCGAAGGCATGGCAAGCGCGCCGACACCGAACGTCACCTCCAGCTTGCTCATGGCCGCCGCCTGCTTCTGCTTTACGGCCAGAAGAATGATCGTGCCAATGCACGATTCGACCAAGCCGGTGCCGAATCCGGCCAACCCCGCCAGCATTACGACCGCCGGCCAGGGAGGAAGCAAACCGGTGAACAGCTCCATCCCGACCAGCCCGAGACCGAGCATGACCGCCGATTTGCGGCCGAGCTTGCGGGAAACCGCGGGCATCGAGAGCACCCCGCTGAGCAAGCCGACAAACTGCACGAAAATAAGCATGCCGCCGCTGCCGTAGCTTTGCGAATAATGCGCAAGCAGTTCAGGCAGCACCGCGCCGACGATGACCGTGCCCACGCCGGTGATGACATAACACAAGCATCCCATCCAAATCAACCGGTTAATCATGATGCTCTCCGTCGCCGGCGATCAGCAGCTCCACCTGATGCTTGTGAAGCTCTTCTTTCATTTCGTCGCTCGGCTCCCGGTCCGTTACGATCATGTCGATCCCTTCCAGCCCGGCGACGCGGTGAAACAGCTTTTTGCCGAATTTCGTATGATCGGCCAGTACGATCACTTGGTCCGACTTGCGCATAACTTGCCGGATCAAATAGCTTTCCTCCTCGAACATGGTCGTCAGACCGTGCGGCGCGATGCCGCATGTGCCGAGCAGCGCTTTGTCCACCTGATATTCGGACAGCATTTCCAGCGTCCGCGCCCCGAAAACGAGCCGCTGCTCATTATCCAGCAGGCCGCCGAGAAGATGGATGCGGATTTCATCCTTCTGCGTCAGCATGCCCGCCAGATCGATCGAGTTGGTGACGACCACATTGCGCCGGGTTCGCATCGATTCCATCGCACAGCGCACCGTAGTGGAGGAATCGGTGTACAAATAATCGCCGTCGTGAATCAGCGTCGCCGCCAGCCTGCCGATCGCCTGCTTGGACGGGGTGTCCAGCTGCAGCCGCTGCTCGTAGTTCGGCACCTCCTTGGAGATCGACGGCAGCATGGCGCCTCCGCGGGTACGGATGATGCTACCCTGCTCCTCCAGCTTGATCAGATCGCGCCGGGCGGTATCCCACGAGATTTGCAGCCACTCGCAAATTTCCGTGACGGTGATGCGCTGTTTTTCATTTAACTTCTGTACAATCGCAATCAGTCTTTCTTCTTGAAACATGCGTATTCTCCTTCCGAATACTTGGCCTTTAAATAAGTTTTCATAAGTTATATTAAGCAAATTCAAGTGATATTCTTGATTATAAACCAAAATCCGCAGATTACAAGCGTTAGTACGGAAAACAACATCACATTTGCGCCCATATTAAAAACGACGGGGAAGGATCGTGATTCCTTCGCCCGCCGCTTAGAATGGTTGTTTCCCGAAAAAGCTTTTAATACGGAGCTTTTCTAATATTTTTATCCTTATCGTCGCCTTGCTCGTCTTTCTCTTCCTTCTCCTGCTTTTCTTCGTGAAATTCGATCGGCGTATTTCCCGTAATCTGATCGAAGGGAGTATAATCGCTGTTCGGGATCGCCTTGCCGACAATCATCTTGCAGATAATGACCGTAAGTAAAACGATGATCGGAACGATCAAGGAAAGCATCGTATATAAAGCAAAATCGTCCATATTCCAGGCCCGTCCTTCTCCTTTATTAGCCATACTTGTCCGTTCATTTAACTTTTTATACGAGGAAGGCCGAAAAATAGTTTCGCAGACCGGGCGTCAAGTCAAAAAAATATCCCCGTAAAGCCCGGCTTCAAAGCCGCCGCTCTACAGGGATGTGCTACCGTCCTTGAGGAAAACATGACCGTTTCAATTACTCGTTCGCCACGCCGATTGCAATCCAGTTGACCACTCCTTGCAGCTCCGGCGAAAGTTTGGAACGGACCACTTCCAAAATAGCGCCGTCGGGCTCCTTCTGTTGAATGACTGCGTACGTGTTCGTCTGATCTGTGGAAGCTACCAATACATAGTTGTTGTCTGCGAAAGGCCGGTCAAATATTAGCACCACTTCCGTCAGTTCGTCTTCGAGACTTAGCAGGAACGGACTAATCCCGAACTGCTGCACCGTCGTCCGGACTCCAACCGTCTGCACCGGTTGGAAGGACAAATGCTCCGGAGTGACCGCTCCTGCCGCCAAATGCTCCGACTTGACGCTTTCCGGCTGCAACAGGTCGCCCGCTGTGGCGTCGGCTTCCGATACTTGCGCAGATACGGCGTCCCATAAGAGATCCAGCGCACGAATATGAACCTCTGCCAGTTCCGGCTCGAGTTCGGGAATCAATCCCTCCCCCGATTCCATGACAATTGCCGCTTCATCCGCTTCCGGTGTCTCGATTTCGCTCTGGATGCCGTTGTCTTCTGTTTCGTCGCTTGGATCGATTCGATCCGGATCGTCGGCCTCGTGGGCGGCATCGTCCCACGCTTCCTCCGCCGGCCGCCTGTTCAGCAGTGCCTGCAGCGACGGTTCCAAATGAATGAAGGAAATCGTGCCCGGCACCAGATGGTAGCCTGAGATCGTCTCCTGCTTGATATGCAGCCCGTCGACTGACTCGACGCATAAATGATCCGCCGTCACCGATCCTTCCGCCAGCTTCTCCGACGTCACTGCTTCCGCCTGCAATTGCGCTTCGCCCACGGATTCCTCCGCCAGCTGCTCTGCGCCCACCGCGCCTTTGGACAGATGCCGGCTGCGTACAGCTCCTTCCGCAAGGTGCAGGGACATCACTGCGTCAGTTGCAAGATGTCGGCTTCGTACCGACTCCTCCGCAAGGTGCAGGGGCGTCACCGCGCCTTCCGCCAGCTTCTCCGACGTCACCGCTTGCGCCTGCAGCTGCGCTTCGCCTACGGCTTCAACCGCTAGCTGCTCCGGGCCCACCGCGCCTTCGGCCAAATGCCGGCGGTGAACCGCCCCCTCGGCTAGGTACTGCTCCGTCACCACGCCTTCGGCCAGATGCCGGCCGTGTACCGCTCCTTCGCACAGGTGCTGCTCCGTCACCGCGCCTTCCGCCAGCTTCTCCGACGTCACCGCCTGCGCCTGCAATTGCGCTTCGCCTACGGCTTCCTCCGCCAGCTGTTCCACGCCTACGACGCCTACGGCCAGATGCCGGCCGTGTACCGCTCCTTCGGCTAAGTGCCGCTCTGTCACCGCGCCTTCCGCCAGCTTCTCCGACGTCACCGCCTGCGCCTGCAATTGCGCTTCACCCACGGCTTCCGCCGCCAGTTGTTCCACGCCTACGGCGCCTTCGGACAGATGCCGGCCGTGAATCGCGCCGTCAGCCAGGTGCTGCTCCGTCACCGCGCCTTCCGCCAGCTTCTCCGACGTCACCGCTTGCGCCTGCAAGTGCGCTTCACCCACGGCTTCCTCCGCTAGCTGCTCTGCGCCCACCGCGCCTTCGGTCAGATGCCGGCGATGAACCGCGCCGTCAACCAGGTGTTGCTCCGTCACCGCGCCTTCCGCCAGCTTCTCCGACGTGACGGACTCCGCTTGCAATTGCGCTTCGCCTACGGCCTCCGCCGCCAGCTGTTCTGCGCCCACCGCGCCTTCGGTCAGATGCCGGCCGTGTACCGCTCCTTCGGCCAAGTGCAGCTCCGTCACCGCGCCTTCCGCCAGCTTCTCCGACGTGACGGACTCCGCCTGCAATTGCGCCTCGCCTACAGCTTCCGCCGCCAGTTGTTCCGTGCCTACCGCACCGTCGGCCAGCTTCTCCGACGTCACAGATTTCGCCTGTAGTTGCACTGCACCTACGGCCTCCGCCGCCAGTTGCTCCGCGCCCACCGCGCCGGGCGCCAGATGTCGACCACGAACCGCTCCTTCGGCGAGATGCCGATCTGTTACCGCGCCTACCGTCAGCTTCTCCGATGTCACGGCCTCCGCCTGCAATTGCGCTTTGCCTACGGCTTCCGCCGCAAGCTGCTCCGCGCCCACCGCGCCGGGCGCCAGATGTCGGCCGCGAACCGCTCCTGCGGCGAGATGCCGATCCGTTACCGCGCCTACCGTCAGCTTCTCCGACGTCACGGATTCCGCCTGCAATTGCGCTTTGCCTACGGCTTCCGCCGCAAGCTGCTCCGCGCCTACCGCGCCGGGCGCCAGATGTCGGCCGTGAACCGCTCCTTCGGCCAGGTGCAGCTTTGTCACCGCGCCTTCCGCCAGCTTCTCCGACGTCACGGCTTGCGCCCGTAATTGCGCTTCGCCTACGGCTTCCGCCGCAAGCTGTTCCTCGCCTATCGTGCCTTCGGCCAAATGCTGGCTGCGTATGGCCCCTTCCGCAATGTGCAGGGCCATCACCGCGCCTCCGGCAAGATGCCGGCTTCGCACCGACTCTTCCCCAAGATGCAGAGGCGTCACCGCGTTTTCGGCCAAGCGGCTGCCGTCCACGGCTCCTTCGGCAAGGTTCAGCGTTGTGATCGCACCTTCCGCCAGATGCCTGCCGTGAACCGCACCTTCCGCGAGGTGCAGCGCCTTGACCGTCCCTTCCGCCAGCTTCTCCGACGTCACCGCCTGCGCCTGCAGCTGTGCCGGGCCTACGGCCTCCTCCGCCAGCTGCTCCACGCCTACCGCGCCGGGCGTCAGATGCGCCGTCGTTACGGAGCCATCCGCCAGGCGGCTGCCGTCAACCACGCCCTCTGCAAGGTGCTCCCTGGAGACCGCGCTTTCCGCCAAATGCCAGCCGCACACAGCCCTTTCTTCAAGGTGTATCGCCGTTACAGCGCCTTCGGTCAGGTGCCGGCCGCGAACCGCCTCTTCCGCAAGGTGAATCTCCGTGACTGCCCCTTCCGCCAGCTTTTCCCACGTTACCGACTGCGCCTGCAAGTGTGCTGCGCCTACGGCCACCGTCGCAAGCTGCTCTGAGCCCACCGCACCTGGTGCCAGATGCGTCGTCGTAACGGCCTTCTCCGCCAAGTTACTTGCGCCTACGGCTCCCTCTGCGAGGTGTCTTGCCGTCACCGCGCCTTCCGCCAGCTTTTCCGACGTTACGGCCTCTGTCTGCAATTGTGCTTCGCCTACGGCCCCCGCCGCCAACTGCTCCGCGCCCACCGCGCCCGGCGTTAGATGCGCCATCGTCACGGAGCCCTCCGCCAAGCGGCTTCCGTCGACCGCGCCCTCTGCGAGGTGTCTCGTTGTCACCGCGTTTTCCGCCAGTTTTCCCGATGTCACCGCTTGCGCCTGCAACTGCGGTTCGCCTACGGCTTCCGCCGCAAGCTGCTCCGTGCCTACGGCGCCCGGCGCCAGATGCTGCGCCGTCACGGACTCCGCTGCCAGCTTTCCCGATGTCACCGCCTGCTCCCGCAGCTGCGCTTCGCCAACCGCTTTCGCCGCCAGCTGCTCTGCGCCCACCGCGCCCGGCGTTAGATGCGCCATCGTCACGGAGCCCTCCGCCAAGCGGCTTCCGTCGACTGCGTTTTTTGCGAGATGCTTCGCCGTCACTGCGCCTTCCGCCAGCTTCTCCGACGTTACCGACTGCGCCTGCAGCTGCGTTTGGCCTACGGCTTCCGCCGCCAACTGCTCCGATCCGACGGCGCCCAGCTTCAGATGCAGCCCCGTCACCGAACGCAGCGCCAGCTTTCCTGACGTCACCGACTGCGCCTGCAAGTGTGCTTCCCCTACGGCTTCCGCCGCAAGCTGCTCCCCGCCGACAACGCCCGGCGCGAGATGCAGCGACGTTACGGACTCCTCCGCCAAGCAGCTGCCGTCAACCGTGCCTTCCGCCAGATGACGGCCGCGTACCGCACCATCCGCAAGGTGCAGTGCCGTGACCGCGCCTTCCGATAGCTTCTCTGACGTCACCGCGGCCGCCGCTAAGTGTTTGCCGCTTATTGCACCGTCCACCACATGCGGACCGCGCACCGAGCCTTCCATCAGGTGTTGCGTCATGACTGCACCTTCCGCCAGCTTCTCCGACGTTACCGACTGCGCCTGCAGCTGGTCTTCACCTACAGCTTCCGCCATCAGATGCTTCGCGCCGACCGCATTCGGCGTCAGATGCGCAGTCGTCACGGACCCTGCCGCCAAGCGGCTGCCGTCGACCGCGCTTTCCGCCAAATGCAGCCCGCGTACCGCTCCCTCCGCCAAATGCATCGCCGTAACCGCACCTTCCGCCAGCTTCTCCGTCGTTACCGACTGCCCCTGCAGCTGCGATTCGCCTACGGCTCCGGTCCTCAGATTCTCCGCACCGACCGCACCGGGCGTCAGATGCACAGCCGTCACGGACCCTGCCGCCAGATGACTGCCGCTCACCACGCCTTCCGCCAGATGCTGTCCCCGCACTGCCCCTTCCGTTAGATGCAGCGCCGTGACCGCACCGGGCGTCAAGTGCTTAGACGTCACCACACCTGGCGCCAAACGGCTGCCGTCAACAGCCCCTTCTATCAAATGAGGACCCCGTACCGAGCCTTCCGTCAGGTGCAGCGCCGTCACCGCGTTTTCCGCCAGTTTCTCCGATGTTACCGCGCCGTCTTCCAGCTTATCGCGGGTAACGGCACCGGTAGCGAGCTGGTGTGTCTTCACGGACGCTTTGCCGAGATGCGCATGTTGAATCGCACCCAAGGCCACATGCTCCGCCTGCACCGATTCCTTGCCCAGCTTCTCCGATGTTACGCTTGCGGAAGCCAGCTTCGCCGTCGTCACGGCCAAATTGGTCAGCTTGTCGGTCGATACCGATTCACCGGACAGCTTGGAGGTGGTGACACTGTGCTTCGCCAGATGCGTGGTTTGTACCGCCCCCTCCTGCAAATGCTGGACCTGCACCGCCCCCCCGGCCAGCTTATCGGAGGTGACCGCCCGGTCCTGCAGCTTCTCCGTCGAGATCGAACGGTCTTGCAAATGATCGCCACTGACCGCCGACGAGGCAATGTGTGCGGTCTGCACGGCTTTGTCAGCCAGATGCAGCGAATTGACGGCGTCCTCCGTTAAATGCTCGCCGGATACCGATTTTTTCGCCAGCTTCCGCGAGGTAACGGCTTGCTCGCCCAATTTCTCGGAGGTGACGGAGGAATCCGCCAACTGCTGCGTGCTGACACTATAAAGCGCCAATTTATCCGCCGTCACCGCGTGGGCGGCCAAGTGGCGGCCTTCCACCGCTCCTTGCTGCACATGCCGGCTTTCAATCGCTCTTTCCTGCACATGGAGCCCCTGTACCGCTTCCTTGGACAATTTGCCGGATGTCACGGCTCCGTCCTTCAGATGAACGGTCTGCACCGCATCTTCCGTCAGATGGCTCGCGTCGATCTGCTTCGGCGAAATGTTAACGCCCCGGATCAGCCCCGCCGTCAAATGATCGTGCAGCACCGAATTCAGCTTCAAATGCTCGGAAGCCACGCTCCAAGGCGCCAGCTTCTCCTCCGTAACCGACTGGGGAGCCAGCTTCTCGGCGCCAATGTCTCCATCGGCCAGCTTGGCGGAGGTCACTGAAAAATCTCGCAGCTTTTCCGTCGTCACCGCGCCTTCCAACAGCTTTGACGAATTGACCACGCCGTTGGCCAAGTGAATCGAATGAATGGCGCCGCTTCGGATTTTATCCGACGTAATCGACTGATGCTGAATCAGCTCGCCGGTAATCGCCTCGTCGGCAAAATGCTTCGTATAAATCGATTTTTCGGCAATTTTCATCCCGTCGATCGTCTTATCCGCCAGCTTCTCCGAAGTAATGCTGTTGTCCTGAAGCTTCTCTCCGCTGATCGCCCGGTCTTGGATTTTTTCCGTCGAGACCGAGCCCCTGGCAAGATGCTCCGCCGCCACCGATTGAAAAGCGAGCTTTTGCGTCGTGACGCTCCGGTCCGCCAGCTTGGTGCTGTCGACCGCATAGTCGGTCAGATTTTCCCGGCCGACGCTATTGCGTTTGATCCGGGTGCCGTCGACGGCATAACGCGCGATTTTCTCCGTCGTGACCGACTCTTCGGCCAAATCGTCCGTATACACGGTGGTTCCCTGTGTAAACCGCGGTCGGACCGGTTCTTCAACTGCCCGGACGACCGGCTTTTCAACTGCTTGGGTAACAGGCTCTTCAACTGCCCGGGAAGTGTCCGGAGCTGCTTGTTCTTCTTTTCCTTCCTCAACGTCCATGTGACCGATGCTGATATCATCATCAAAATCGGCTTGCGGCTTCAAAATTCGCGGCTTGTCGTCCAGCCACTTAAGCTCATTAATGTACGAATCCATGCGCTTGCTGCGCACCGGACGTCGCGTACCGGAACCCCGGCGGTTTTCTCGTTTCATGCTAGGTCCTCCCATATGGTGTAGTGCCTAGTTGGCCATGCTGGAAATGATTGCATTTAGACACTTGTAACATATGCATTTACCCAGAAGGTGGTCATTCGCCCGGTTAAAAATGGGCATTCGCACAAGAAAGCCGAACCGTTTTTCCATCGAAACGAAAAAAAAGGCGGTCTCGTTCACCGCCCGTCGTAAAACGTAAGCCACCGCTCCGCCATCCGCTCCCATGTAAATAGCCGCTGTACCCGCTCCACGCTTTGTTCCCCCATGCAACGGGCTTCGTCCTCGTTTTGCAGCAGGGAAATTACCGCCGGCGCAAGGGCGCTCTCCAGAACGTTCGGCTCCAAGGTCAGTCCGGTAACGCCCTCCTCCACAATTTCCGGCATTCCTCCGGCACGGGTGGCGACAACCGGGACGCCTGCGGCCATCGCTTCCACGTTGACGAGACCGAACGCCTCCCGGCGTGCGGACGGAACGACGAGGACATCGGCCAAGCGAAACCAGTCGTCCACTTCGCCGTGCGGAACATACGGAACGAACCGGACATAGTTTCTCAGCGGCGCGCTCGTCCTCCGAAGCCGCCTTACGTAAGGGGTAAGCCGTCTCGAGCCGTAAAAGGCTCCCCCCACCACAAGCAGCAGCGCTTGCGGCACCTTGCCCACAATTTCAGGCATTGCCGCCAGCAAATGATGTACACCCTTGATCGGAATCAGGCGGCCGACATACAGAATGATTTTACGGTCCTGCAGGCCGAGTCTCTGGAGCAGCGCCTCCCGCTTGGCGGCCCCTTCCGGAGACCACCGGGAAATAAAACGGTCCGGATCGACCCCAAGATGATTCACGACAATTTTGGATTGGACACACGGGTCCCTGCGCACCATTTCGTCCTTCAGGTAGTGGCTGTTCACCACGACCCGGTCCACCGCAGCGAGACAACGCCGCAACTCGGGCCGCCGGATATGGGACTTGGAGACGAACGTAACGGAATGCAGCGACAGCCACACCTGCGCGCCCGGATGCCTTCGCTTGAGAAACCGCGCGAAGCGCGGGCGGTTCTCCACCTGAATGACCTTCGGCCGCAGCTTTCTCAGCTTGCGGCTGACGCCCTCCACATAGCGGCGGGGCGAAGCGGCGGGCACACGCTCGTAGAGGACGCCTTCGCGAATTTCGGTCCGGCGAAGCGTCCGGCCCCGTCGCCCGATCACCGCCAGTCGAACGTGCTTCTGCAGGCGGCGGACGATTTGTTCCACGACCAATTCGACGGAGCTGCTGTTGCCTGAAGGAATGACGAACGAACCCGGCGTCACGAAGACGACATCATACTCTTTCATGGAGCGGCCTCCCCGCGATCTTTTTGGCAGTATATTCTTGGCGCAGCGGATGTGGATAGGCTATAGTTGTCCGGGGCGTAGTTTGGGCCGTTTGAATTTTGCCAGGCAGGGCCTCATAATAAAAGAACGAACTTGCGAATATCCCGAGAGGAAGTGCAGACCGTGAGCCGATTGGAAACGTATATCGAACATTACGCGGAGCTCGCCGTAAAGGTGGGTGTCAACGTGCAGCAGGGGCAGACGCTTATGGTAACCTCGCCCGTATCGGCTGCGGATTTCGTCCGCATCGTCGCGCGCAAAGCGTACGAGGCCGGGGCGAAGCACGTCTATGTCGAATGGGACGACGACGAGCTGAAACGGCTGAAGTACGAGCAGGCCCCCGACGAAGCGTTCCATGAATATCCGCAATGGAAAGCGGACGGCTTCCGTCAATTGGCCGAAGAAGGGGCGGCGTTCCTGCAGGTCTACTCCCCTACGCCCGATCTGCTCAAACAGGCGAAGCCCGAGCGGATCGCCGCGGCGAGCAAAGCGTACGGCACCGCCATGCTGGAATACCGCCGCATGATGCAGGCCGGCCGAATCAGTTGGACGATCGTATCCGTTCCCTCGGCCGCTTGGGCGACCAAAGTGTACCCGGAGGCAAACGAAGAAGAGGCGGTTCGTTCGCTGTGGGAACGAATCGTGCAAGCGGCAAGAGCCGACCGGGACCGGCCAGTGGAAGCTTGGCAGGAGCATCTGGCGGAGCTTCGCTCGAAGGTCGAGCGAATGAATTCGAAGAGGTACGCCCGGCTGATCTATCGTGCGCCGGGAACGAAACTGAACGTGGAGCTGCCCCCGGAGCACCAGTGGGTCGCAGGCGGGGTACATAACGCCCAAGGCGTGTTTTTCGTGCCGAATATTCCGACGGAAGAGATGTTCACGCTGCCGCGCGCCGCCGGTGTCAACGGAACCGTACGCAGCACGATGCCGCTGAACTGGAACGGTGCGCTGATCGACGGCTTCAGCTTGACGTTCGAGAACGGGAAGGTCACGAAGTGTACGGCCAAGCAAGGACAAGAGGCGCTGCAGCGGCTCATCGCGACCGACGAAGGCGCGGCCCGGCTCGGCGAAGTGGCGCTCGTGCCGCAAAATTCGCCGATCGCCGAGATGAATATGCTGTTTTACAATACGGGGCTTGACGAGAACGCCTCCTGCCATCTGGCGTTAGGCAACGCGTATCCGCTATGTCTGGAGGGCGGCACCGCCATGACCCGGGAGCAGTTGGCGCAGCACGGAGCCAACCACAGTCTGGTACACGTCGACTTCATGATCGGGTCGGACGAGCTCGATATCGACGGAGAGCTGCCGGACGGGACAGTGGAGCCGGTGTTCCGGCGGGGCTGCTGGGCGGATTAATCCGCCCGGGCTCCGGAAAGCTCCGCAAACCGGAAGCAATCCATCGTATGGTCCATCACCATGCCGGTCGCCTGCATAAACGCATAGCAGATCGTCGAGCCGACAAAGGTGAAGCCGCGCTTCTTCAGCGCTTTGCTCATCGCATCCGATTCCGGCGTGCTGGCCGGCACGTCCTTCAGGCTCTGCCAGCGGTTGCGAATCGTATCCCCGCCGACGAACTGCCAAATGTAGCGGTCGAAGCTGCCGAATTCCTCCTGTACCGCGAGAAAAGCCTTCGCGTTCGTCACGGCGGCGCGCATTTTGAGCCGGTTGCGGATCAGGCCCGGATCGCCGAGCAGCTCGTCCAATTTGGCATCGTCGTAAGCGGCTACCAGCCTGGGATCGAAGCTGTCGAACGCCTCCCGGTACCGGTCCCTTTTTTTGAGCACCGTATACCAGCTCAGCCCCGCCTGAGCTCCTTCCAGGATCAGCATCTCGAACAGCTTGAGGTCGTCATGAACGGGAACTCCCCATTCCTTATCGTGATAGTCGATATATAAAGGGTCTTCGTTACACCAGCCACAGCGGCATTCCATAGGACGCCTCCTCTCCTTTTTTCTCTAACTATACCACATTATTGCGACATCGTTTGTCACCGTTTTACAATTCGACGGATTGAAATCTTTTCGATGCCGGCACGTATCAAGTATAATAGCGGATATTACGCGAGCACAGACGCTTCGCACACGGCATATCCGAACCCGGCGCAGTCAAGCCGAACATTCCAAACATCAGGCGGGGATTCTATGAATCATTCATTTACGGTATACGAGCAGCAGATCCGGAAGCAGCTGATCGGGTGGGAGAAGGAGCTGCTCAAGCCGCCCGGCATGCTCGAAAAAACGTCCAGAGCGCTACAAACGCGAATCAACCAAGCCATACCCGAGAAAGTGCATACCGCCATTACCGCAGCGGTCAAAGGCATTGTTCAGACAGCGCTGTTCAGCCTGGACTACATTCCGAAAAACGAACCGCTCCAAGGCATGAGCCTGGCGTCGCGCGACCGGAAAGCCGAGGAGCTGATCGGCTTTTACAAAAAGCTGGCGGCGGCGGAAGGCGCGGGGACGGGAGCCGGAGGAATTTTGCTCGGACTCGCCGATTTTCCGATCCTGATCGGCATCAAGATGAAGTTCCTGTTCGAGCTCGCCCACATTTACGGGCATTCGACGCTCGATTATCGCGAACGTTTGTACATTTTGCATGTATTTCAGGTGGCTTTCTCCAGCCAGAACAAAAAGCCCGAGCTGTACCGAGCCGTCGTGAATTGGCCGCAAACCGTCAAAACGCTGCCTCCCGAGGACTCGTACGCTCAACACATCGATTGGAGGCAGCTGCAGCAGGAATACCGCGATACGATCGATTTCCGCAAAATGCTGCAGCTTGTCCCCGGCATCGGCGCCGTCGTCGGAGCATGGGCCAACTACGGCCTGCTCGAGGAGCTGGGCCAGGCCGGCATGAACTGCTACCGCCGGCGCTGGCTGGACGAGGCGGAGGAGAAAAACAAGCTGACTTGAGTCGAGGGAGTGAAATATGTAACCATGAAAATCAGCAAAACGAATGCACCGCATTATATTTGGGGCGGCCAATGCGACGGCTGGCATCTGGTGCAGCAGCCCGAGCTGAGCGTCATTCACGAGCGGATGCCTCCGCAGACGGCCGAGGTCCGGCATTACCATGAGCAGGCACGCCAATTGTTTTTCGTGCTGACGGGAACGGCCGAGCTGGAGGTGGACGGCGAGCTCCATACCCTCGGTCCGCAGGAAGGCTGTGAGGTGCCGCCGGGTGTCCCGCATCAAATGAAGAACGTTTCCTCCGGGGACGTCGAGTTTCTTGTCGTCTCGCACCCGCAGACCCGGGGAGACCGGGTGGAAGCGCCGCCCTTGGGGGAACCGAAGCTGGACTAGCCCACGGCCCTCTCTGCGCTTCCCCGTTTCACTGCCGAAGGCGCCGGAATACACTATACGACCGATTCCAAAGTTAGGAGCAATGTCGTATGACCATCGCTTCCGACCGGGCCATCCAGCTGGCCGCTATCGTGTATCAGGCCATCCGGCAGTATAACAATAACGGCAAGTTCGAGCTGCCCCCCGGATATAAGCTGGCCGCCGTGCTGGGCAAAAAGAAGTTTCCATACCTTGGATTCATTCTCGAGTCCAGGCAATCGATCGTCATCGCGCTCCGCGGCACGGCGGCTGCATCCGAATTGAAGAAAGATTTGCAGTTCGATCAAATTCCGTTCCCTTTTGTCCGCAATGCGGGATTAACGCACCGCGGTCTTACGGAGCTGTATGCATCCGCGCTCCGCGAGCCGATTATGAGCTATTTGAACAAAGCTTCCCCTCATAAAAGACTGTATCTAGCCGGCCACAGCATCGGCGGCTCGCTAGTATCGCTCTGTGCGCTCGACCTCGTCTTTCATACTCCCTTCAAACAGCCCGTAGTCTACACGTTCGGAGCCCCGAAGGTCGGGAACCCTGATTTTGTCCGTCGGTTTAACGGCCGAATTCACCACAGCACCCACATTGCCAACCGGTACGATCTCGTGCCGCGGCTGCCCCTCTCCTTCGGTAATACCGTATACCGGCATGTCCGGTACCGCTGCGTGATCCGCTTCCAAAACAAAGGCCTGCTGGGAAGCCATTCGATCAAAAGCTATTACAAAGAACTTGTGCGCCGGCGCGCAGGCCGCAGCCGTCCATACTACAACGGCAGTCCGAAAGGCCTTCTGCCCGCCGCTTCCGTCCCCTTGGCCCGCTAATTTTCGGCATCCTGCCGAGGAGCGATCTCAAGCCCGGACATCCGATGAGCTCGTAAACTGCAAGCACGTCGGTCGCCGCCGACAAGCACAGACCGGCTAGCGGTCCAACTCCAAGGAAAAAGCAAAGCCCTAACCGGCTTTGCCGAGCTTGTTTAAAAAGTGGTTTTGATCAGAATAGAGAAACATACGGAGGTGGGGTATCTACTGGAGGAGCGATAGCGTTCGCCTTTGTCTGCGGGAAATACCCGCTTTCAAGCGGCTTCAATCAGAAATTTCCCGCTGACAACAGCGACCGGAAGTAGATACCCCACCCCTTCGTAAACTCTATTACCTCATTCACACTTTCTCGACAAGCTAAGCCCTAACCGGTTTTTGCTTTTTCCCTTGACAATCATCTTAAAAAGTATTATCTTAAATTTAAGACAAAATAGTATCTACCGACGGAGGTCCTCCCTATGAACGACTTTACAGCCCTGCTAAAATCGCGAAGATCGGCAACCAAATTCATCCCGAATACGGACATCCCGGACAAGGAGCTCGAAGAGATGTTCGGGCTGGTCAAATTCGCCCCTTCCGCTTTCAACTTGCAGCATGCGCATTACGTCGTCGTCAAAAACCCGGAGTTAAAAACGAAAGTGCACGAAGCGGCCAGCAAGCAATACAAAGTGCTGACGGCTTCCGCGGCCATTCTGGTATTGGGCGATACGGAAGCGTACAAAGACGCGGCGAAAATCAACGAAGGGTTTCTCCATCTCGGCGTGATGAGCAAGCAGGAATATGACCAAACGGTCGAATACGTCAACGCGTTCTACGAGAACCGGGGCGAAACGTTCAAGCGCGAAGAAGCGATCCGCAACGCCAGCTTGTCGGCCATGCTGTTCATGCTGATCGCCAAAGACCGCGGCTGGGATACATGCCCGATGATCGGCTTCGACCCGGATGCAATGCGCGCAGCCCTGAACATTCCGGACCGTTACGTGCCTGCTATGTTGATTACGATCGGCAAAGAGGATGTATCGGGACAACGGCCGCGCGGCTACCGCAAGCCGACCGGGGAATTTGTCACCTACAACCAATTCTAAAATTTAATCTAGCTCAGGAATGTATTGCCGCTCAGGAATGAGGAATACTGATTGCAGACTCATCGTGCGGCAGCGAAAGGAGTTGCGAACGTTGAACGCAGAAAACAACCGGAACGAATCGCTGCATCTGTTCATTGTGCTTTCCCGGGCGTGCGAATGGGTCACGGCCCACGCCCACCGGGACATCCGCCGGTACGGCTTGAATCCGACCGAATATGCGGTGCTGGAGCTGCTGTATCATAAGGGCTCCCAGCCTTTGCAGCAGATCGGCGGCAAAATATTGATGACCAGCGGCAACATCACCTATGTCGTAGACAAGCTGGAGCAAAAAGGGCTTGTCGTACGGAAGCCGTGCCCGGAAGACCGCCGGGTCAGCTTCGCGGAAATTACGGAGAAAGGCAAGGCATTTCTGGACGAGGCGTTCCCGCAGCACCGCCAAGCGATCGAAGCCGCGGTCGCCGGCTTGACTGCCGAGGAGAAGCGCCAGGCGATCGGCCTGCTGAAGAAGCTCGGGGTCGCGGCGCAGGAAAGCTTCAAATAGCGGGTCGCCTCCGGCGAACCCGCAGCTCATATCTTAATATTGAGATTTTTTCCAAAACCAAACTATGCTTCTTTAGGAGGTTATTTTGATGCAAATCATGATCTATCCCCCCACGATGCAAGGAATCGGAGCCTTCGACGGAGGCCGGATTACGGAGCAGAAGCCGATCGGATTTCCCGGCGAACGGTCGGTGATCAAGCGGGTCGGCCCGCTGTTTTATTGGGCGTGGGCTTTCGCCGCAGAGGAAGGCTACATCGGATCTCATCCCCATCAAGCGTTCGAGATCATCACGTATGTTCTTGCCGGCAAAGCGGAGCATGGCGACTCGCTCGGTACGCGAAGCGTCGTCGGGCCCGGCGGCGCGCAGGTGATGCAGACCGGATCGGGCGTATCGCACGAAGAGCGGTTTATCGGCCCGGATATGGAAGGCTTCCAAATCTGGTTCGAGCCGGAGCTGAACGAAGCGCTGAAACGGAAGCCGACTTATCGCCAGTTCGACCATGAGGCGTTTCCGGAGGAAGCCGGAGAAGGATTCGTGCGCAAAACGGTCATCGGCGACGGATCGCCGGTCGAGCTCGTCGCAGACGCCAAAATGTGGGATTTGACGCTGGAGCCCGGCGCCGTCTACCGGCACGTCATTCCGGCCGGCCATACGCTAACGGCGCTCGCCGTCCGCGGACACGGTGCCTGGACGAACGCTTCGGCCGGAGACGCGGTCACTCCGTTCCGGCACAAAGATTTCATGCTGCTCGGAGCAGCCGCCGACACGAACGTCTCGCTTCAGGCCGCGGACGGCGAAACGCTGCGAATCATGCTGATCGAGGTTCCTACCACCGTCGATTACCCGCTTTACCCGAAACGATAATCGTAAATCAAGCCCCGCGGATAACCGCGGGGCTTTTTGCGCGCAAAAAAAAGGGCCTCCGCCGGCCCATGGCCCGTATCGGAGGCAAAAGAGAGAAAATGGAGGAATAGAGTATCGAATATTACCAGGTCTTGAATCCTTTCGAGCCCACGCTGGCATTCGAAATAATATCCATGACCGGTACGGAGTAAGCGACAAGAATAAGGACAACCAGCACGCCGACCCATACGCCCCAGCGCTCGAAGATGGCCGGCGCTTTTTCCGCCGCTTCGCTCGCTTCCGCGATCGGGAACTCGGTTTCTCCTTTCGGAGCGCTGAGCAGCATGACGACGTTAATGATCATCATGACGACGCCGATGAACAAGATCGTGCCGCCGATGGCCATCGCCACATGGTACGGCATCCAGCCTACCGCATCCGCGCTGTCCTGATATGTGGTAAAGGCGGTCCGGCGGGGCGATCCGAGCAGACCGACCGTATGCATCGAGCCCGACATGAAGAACATGCCGACCATCCATACGATCGTTTGGATAATCCCCATCCGGTGCATGAGCGGAGTCATCTCCCGCCCCAGCATCGCCGGAATCAGCCAATAAGTGATGCCGAAGAAGGTCAGCGCCACGCTCGTTGCCACCGTCAGATGGAAGTGGCCGGTTACCCACAGCGTGTTGTGAACGATAGCGTTCAACTCGTGGCTCGCGTTAATCAATCCCCCGGCTCCGGCCGGAATGAAGATCAGCATCCCCATGAACGGAGCGAAGAAGCGGACGTCCTTCCAAGGCAGCTTCTTCAGCCAGCCAAACAGCCCTTTCGCGCCGACGGAGCGGCCGTGCATCTCAAAGGAAGCGAACAGCGAGAACGCCGTCATCAGCGACGGAATGACGACCATGAACGTCAGAACGACCTGCACGAATTTCCAGACGTTCGAGATCCCCGGCTCCATGAGCTGATGGTGGAAGCCGACCGGAATCGAGAAGAGCAGGAACATGATGAACGACAGGCGGGCAAGCGCATCGCTGAACATTTTGCCGCCGATCACCTTCGGAATGACAACATACCAGCACATATAAGCAGGCAGTAGCCAGAAGTAAACAAGCGGATGGCCGAAATACCAGAATAGCGTCCGGCTCAACACGACGTTGACCGTATCGACCCAGCCGAGCGACCACGGGATAAGCTGGAACAATACCTCGATCGCGACGCCCAGCGTTGCGATAATCCACATCAGCATCGTCACGACAGCCATAAACGTAAAGATCGGGGTCGTCTCTCCGCGGTGCGTTTTTTTCCAATAGCGGTAGTTGATGAAGATGCCGAAGCCGCTCATCCAGCTCCCGACGACAACGAACACCAACGCGATGTAAAACGCGGGCGATGCTTTAAGCGGAGCATAGAACGTGTACAGCACCGTCGCCCGGTTCAGCAAAATCTCAACCGTGGCGATCGCCGTTCCGAGCGTCATCAGGCCGAAGCCGAGCCAGCCGAGATTGCGGGCAATCGGCAGTAGACGACCGCCGAGCGTACGGGCAACCCCCGCATACAAAAATCCGATGATGAAATAGGTGGTGAAGATGAGCGCCATCAAGACGCCGTGCGCCGTCAGCAGCTGGTAATAGCCGATGCCCATCGGCAGCGCAAGCATTCCCCCGCGGACAAGCCCTTGCATGACGCCGGCAATGCCGCCGAGAAACAGCGCGAAGAAAGCGAACAAAATATGGGCGAGCACCAGGGCCGAATCGCGCCGATCGAAACTTTTCAGATTTTGAATCATAGGGAATACGCTCCTTTAATTGCGGACCGGGCAAGACATTCCGACGAAGGAATCGGCTCGCTTCCGCCTTCACGAATTGTGATATTTTTCACAATATCAGATGTTACGGTTCTCTCTACGACCATGCGCGCCTATTTTACGATGATCTTCATCATCATGACTTCGTGCGCCGCGCCGCAGTATTCGTTACACAGCACCAGGTACTCCCCCGGCTTATCGAACGTATACGAGAAATGGTTCACCTCGCCCGGCACAGCCATCATGTTGATCGTCGTTCCGTTCACTTGAAATCCGTGCACGACATCGGAACTTGTCAATTGAAAGCGAACCTTCGACCCCGCCGGAATTTCCAATTTATCGGGATTGTACCCGAAGGCAAAAGCAACCAAAATCGCCTCGTACTCTTTGTCACCAATTTGGTGAAGCCCCGGCTTATCGAACGGCGGTGTCGTACTCAACGTATCCGGATTTACCGTATGCCGGTGATCGCCAGGTGGTTCCATCCCCAATGCAAACGCTCCCACACCGACGACGGTCAAAAACAAGACTAACATGGAAATCCCGAAAATGAGCCAAATTTTTTCCAAACGATGAATATGCATGCTCCTTCAACTCCTTCAATCTCTGTTCCGTTCCCGTTCCCCGTCTACGGTTTTACCCCCTGACTATGAACAATACGAAGACCCCGAACCAACTCAGCAGCAGAAACAATCCGAGCAGCATGACGGAAGCGAAAGTGCCTTTCAAGCCTTCCTCTTCGTTCTTTTGTTTGACAACCGGCGATTCCCCCTGATGCATTTGGGATGCGGCGTTGTGCGGTTTAGCCATCTTATTCCCTCCCCTTGTGCGGGACATCTTATGTCCTTATTGTAGAGGTCCTGGACCAAAAGGCTCTATGATTTAAGTCACAGCGAAAGTCAAGGATTCTTGAACGTTTTATGGACGAAAAAGACGAAAAATGTCGAATTCACTTTCGGCTGTGACGAAATTCGATGACGGTATATTTTTGTTTATATCTGCGCAACTTGTAAGGATAAGGGAGGATTCGCGTACGGAAGCCACAGGAGGTCAAAGCGACATGCCCGATATTTCGAAATCGATGGCCGAAAATTTGGATATCCTTTACCGTATCTTCAGCCATACGCCCGACCTGATCACCCGCCATTTCCAGATGAAGCCGGGAGCGCATGCGCTGCTGGTGTATTTGGACGGATTGACGGACAAGCCCGCCGTCAGCAATCATATTCTGCATCCGCTGATTCACGAGCTGGATTCAATAGACGACCTCTCGAACGCCTCGGCGGTCACCGGACAGACCCAGACGATTACCCGGTGGGCCGATGTCGAAATGTCGCTTTTCCGCGGAAACAGCGTTCTCTTCGTGGACGGCCTGTCCTATTCTTACGTCTTTTCGACGCAAGGAGGCCCGGAAAGAACGATCAAGGAGCCCGATGCCGAGAAGACTTTAAAAGGAGCGCATCTCGGCTTCGTGGAAGCGGACGGTCAGAATATCGCGCTCATCCGCCGCTTTTTACCGAACCGGGAACTGAAAATCAAGCAGCTCATTGTGGGCACGCGGGGAAAAACGAAGGTTTCGATTTTGTATCTGGAAGATATTGCAAAACCAGACTTACTGGAGGAAATCGAGAACCGCCTTCGGCAAATCGATACCGACCACGTCTTGAATGCAGGGGAATTGGAGGAGTTTATCGAGGATCATCCGGCCAGCCTGATGCCGCAATTCGTCATTACGGAACGGCCCGATACGACCGTCTCCCATCTGTTGCAGGGAAGGATCGCGATCATTGTCGACAATTCGTCGGGGGTGCTGATCGGCCCGGTGACCTTCCTGACGTTCTTTCAAGCGGTCGAGGATTACAGCAGCCGCTGGATCGTGGCATCCTTTATCCGCCTGCTGCGCTTTGTCGCTTTTTTCATTACGATCTCCTTGCCGGCGGTTTATATTGCCATCATTTCCTTTCATTACGAAGTGCTTCCGCTGCGGCTGCTGATCTCCATCGGGGAATCGAGGGCCAAAGTGCCCTTTCCCCCGATCATCGAAGCGCTGGTGATGGAAATCTCCATCGAAATGCTGCGGGAAGCGGGGCTCCGTCTGCCGGGGCCTCTCGGGCAAACGATCGGCGTCGTCGGCGGTATCATTATCGGTCAGGCTGCGGTTCAGGCGGGCATTGTCAGCAACATTATGGTCATCATCGTGGCCATCACGGCGGTGTCTTCGTTCATCATTCCCGACTATGATATGGCATCCGCTCTACGCCTCATCCGCTTTCCGATGATGGTGCTGGCCATGTTCTTCGGCATGGTCGGCATCGTGATCGGTCTTATGATTTTCGTAATCCATCTCATTTCGATGGAATCGGTCGGCGTTCCTTACGGTGGCCCGGTCGCCCCCATCCGGATCGCGGACTGGAAGGATATTTGGATCCGGATGCCCCTGTGGAAAATGAACAAGCGCCCGTTCTCGGTAAGTCCGGTCCAAATGAAGCGCCAAGGGCCCAGCCGGGAAGGGAAGACGAAAAAAGGTGACGATCGTTCATGAAAAAGTATACCGTGAATGAAATCAACTTGAAGCAGTTTACGTTCACCATCTACAAAACCCAAATCGGGATCGGCATTCTGTCGCTGCCCCGGGATTTAAGCGAGACGGCCGGGATGGACGGATGGATCTCCCTTCTGCTCGGCTGGCTGCTGGCTATCCTGTTCAGCGTGCTGATCATCAAAGTGATGGAGAAGCATCCGAAGGACACACTGTTCGATATTTTCCCCAAATATTTCGGCAAGTGGCTCGGCGGCGCGGTTTCCGTGCTGTGGATTCTGTACACCGCATTTTCCGCCACCATCGCCATGATATCGTCGATCCACATTATTCAAGTATGGATTCTCCCGAACGCCAAGGAATACGTTTTGATGCCGCTCTTCATGATTCCCGTCTATATGGCGACCAAGCAAGGAGTCCGGGTCATCGGGCGGTTCGGCGAATTCGTGTTTCTTTTTACGTTATGGATGCCCATGATCCTTTTTTTGACCCTGTACGAGAGCAATTGGCTGAATCTTATTCCGGTCGGCCAGAAGGGCTGGCTCCCCATTCTTACGACCGTGAAAGCTACGATGCTGTCGTTTCTCGGCTTTGAAATCGCGTTTATGCTGTATCCTTTCCTGCAAAACAAAAAAGCAGCATACAAAGGCGTTATTTACGCCAATACGATTTCCATGCTTGTGTTTATGCTGGTCACGGTTCTCAGCTATGTCCGTTTCAGTCACCAAGTGATTATGGAATACCTCTATCCCACGTTAAACCTGCTGAAGCTCATCCGCCTTCCGATCCTGGAGCGGTTTGAAATTATTTTTCTTGCATTCTATTTGTTTATTTTGTTTGCGACGGTCATCCCCTATTTGTATATGTCCGTATTCGGGCTGAGCATATTGACCGGCAAGAAGGATCACGTGCCCTATTTACGGGTGTATACGTTGATTTGGCTGGTCCTTCCCTTTTTTTTCGTCCCTTCGTTTTCGCAGATTACCGCGCTCAGCAAGTTTTGGGGGAATTTGGGGCTATGCGCGGCCGTTATTTTCCCCGTGCTCTTCTGGGCATACCAAAAAGCATTCCTCAAACTTAGGAAGGGAGCCTTGCGATGAAACGACGGCTTGCGGTCCTCCTGACCCTGATCTTGATGCTCCTTGCTTCCGGGTGCGGGCGGCGAATGTATTTGGAGAATCGGCAAATTATTCTGATCACGGGCGCCGAGCTTAAAGACGACAGCCGTCTGACCGTTTATACGTCGACTCCCGTTTTCAGCGTGGAAGCCAAGCAAAAATACAATATATCAAAAATCACGGCCGGAACGCTCAGACAAGCAAGAGCGCGGATCGATACGATGAGCACCGGGCCGCTTGCCTCAGGAAAGATTCAAACGATGCTGCTCGGAAAAAGCCTGCTCCGGCATTCAGACATCCTGCGTTATTTGGATGTGTTCATGCGCGATCCGAAAAGCGAGATCAATGCGAACGTGGTCGCGGTGGACGGCTCCGTCAAAGACATCTTGAACGCGAATATGGCGGACAAAGGGCGCCCGGGGGTCGTCATCAAAGAGCAGACGGAGGCGGCCTATTCCAGCCGGGCGGCCGTCAAAACGATCATGCAGGAATTTCACCAGCAGTTGCTCGATCCGCGAAGAACGCCCGCGCTGGCCGAGATGAAGCTGAAAGGGAAAGAAATTGTGATCTCGGGAACGGCTCTTTTGTCCAAAAAAGGGACGTATGTCGCCTCGCTGAACAACGAGGAAAGCACGCTTCTTTTGCTGTTGCAGCAAAAAAAGGGGCAGCCTTTTCCGTTTACCTTTCACCTTCCGCCTCAAAAAATAAATGCGGTGGAGCCCATGACGTTCATCAGCTTCGAGATCGGGCGCACCAAGTACAACATCAAAACCCGGCACGAGAACAACCGGTTCACCTTTGATATTCGGATGAAGACCGAAATCAATATTACGGAGCGCTTGTTCAAATTCGATCTGGAGCATAACAAAAAGCAGTTGGAGCAAGCGATCGAACAGGAAATGAAGAAAAAATGCGATGCGTTGATGGGAAAATTTCAGAAGCACCAAATCGATCCGGTCGGCCTGGGCGTCTATGCCAAAGCGTATCATTTTGATAAATGGGGAGCGGTTGAAAAGGATTGGGGCAAAGCACTGGCCGAAGCGAAAATCCGCATTATGCCGGAGGTCGTCATCCAAAGCGCAGGGGTGGCAAAATAAGCTAGCGGACGGTCGGCTTCGTTAACGGGCAATCCGGGATTTCGAAGATGGCGATATTAAAGTTCGCCAGCTTGCGCAAAAAATAACATGTCTCCGGAAGATGGTGCTCCAGGAAGCGAAGCGTCGCCCGGCTTAAAAGCTGGGAATCCCGGTACAATCCGAGAATATGCTCGACCAGATGGTAGAAGACCACGACGGACTCGGACACTTCATTGGCAAACAACCGCTGCACCGGAAACAGCGGCGGAGTGAACCGTAAATAGCCTTTGATGGCTTTATTTTTGATGATATGCGCTTGAAATTCCTGCTCGACTTGATGTACCTTCAAAGATAAGGGAATTTCGACCGGATCTAGGGCGTTGCGCGCCAACACCGCATGCCCGAGCTGATCCTCCAGCCACAGGTCCAACAATTCGACCAGCGAAAGCTCCGGAGGCCGCTCCGCCCGCATAGCATACAGGAGAAGCCGCAGGTATTCCTGATTCTCATTCAGCGTCCCGTTCAGAAACGTCGGCGACAAGTTCAAAATAACGAGGTTTTGCACCCGCAAATGCTGCATATGCCCTTCGAATTGAAAATAACCGACGGCTACCGAGTAGCTGGCCTTGGCGAACTCCGCCATCTCGGGGGATTCGTAAGGCAAGTCCCGGTCGACGGCGTACAAGCGCTCCCGCAATCTGCGGAACGCGACGATATATTCCTTCGCCGTATCGACCCACTGTTCTTCGGCCGGCGACAAATAATCGCGCATGAAATAAGCGTGATCCTCCAATATTTCAAGCCAGAACCGGTGTTCGTCCCAGGCGGTCATCTGGGAATATTTCATGGCCATCCCTCCAAGACGTTGTCAACCTATCCTATGTCTTGACCGGGAGCAATTAGTACCGGAAAAGTGAATCGACCCGGTATCGAGGGAAGGGTGACGCCGAGAGGCAAACGATTTTGCAAAGGAGGAAGAGTATGCTTGTTCCGTCGGCATTGGATGACATCACAGACCTGTTTAAAGAAGAGCTGAACGAGAACCTGGCGGGCATTTATTTGCACGGTTCTCTGGCCATGGGATGCTTTAACCCGGACAAAAGCGATATCGACCTGCTGGTTGTGGTCAAGCGCAAGTTGACAGCGGAAACGTCCAGGCGAATCGCCAATAAGCTTCTTGCCATCGATAACGAGCTGCCGAACGAAGGCGGAATCGAGCTGAGCGTCATCCTGGAAAGTAGTTTGGGCGAATTCGTCTATCCTACGCCTTTTGAATTTCATTATTCCCCTTTGCACAGGGACAAGTATCGGACGGACGGGAATTATATTTGCGGAGGCCGGGAAGATCCGGACTTGGCAGCACACCTTACGGTCGCTTATCACCGGGGAATCGCTTTATACGGGAAGCCGCTGCGCGAGGTGATGCAGCCTGTCGACAAGCGGTTTTACGTGGAATCCATTCTTCACGATGCGGAGGATGCTCCCCAAGGCATCCTGGAGGCGCCCGAGTATTATGTCTTAAACTTATGCAGAGTGTTATATTATCTCAAGGAAGGCGTCGTTTCTTCGAAACGGGAGGGCGGCGAATGGGGCTTGAAGGCGCTGTCTGCGGAGTACGGGGAAACCGTTCGTCTATGCTTGGAGCGGTACGGTGGCAGAGCGGGCCGGATGGAGCCGGACAAGCGGCTGCTGTCCGGTTTCGCAAGCTATATGCTGGGTGAAATCCGGCAGTCGGTTCAATGAGAAAAAGGCGCACCGCCGTATTCCGGCGGTGCGCCTCTTTGTGATTAGGCTATAAAACCGGCCATGTCTCCTTGCGGTAGGCCATGTCCCAGAACATGTACTCATACCGGCTGCTGAGAATGAAATGATTCTGCATCCGCTGCCGGTCCTGAGCCGTCGCTTGCTCCGCCAGCTCGTCCAGCCGGGTGATCTGCTCTTCGACGAGGACCCGAAACCACTCGCCGCCGTAGGCCGCGATCCATTCCCGGTAGATCGGCTCTTCCGGCGTGCAGCCCGCCAGCCGCTCGCCGATTTCGTAATACAGCCAATAGCACGGCAGGATTGCGGCGATGATGTCGCCGAGCTGACCGGTATAGGCCGCACGGATCATATGGGAAGTGTACGCATACGAAGTGGGCGCAGGCTCGAACGCTGCTTTTTCCTCCTCGGTGACGCCGAGCTGCTTGCTAAATTTTTCGTGCAAGGACAGCTCCGCTTCATAGGTGCCCTGCGCATGATGCGCCATGCTTTTCACTGTTGGCAAATCATTCGCTTTCGCTGCGCCGAGCGCCTGTACGCGGGCGAATTGGGACAAATAGTACGCGTCATTCAGGACGTAATGCCGGAAGCAATCGAGCGGCAGCGTTCCGTCGCCGATCCCTTTAACAAACGGATGCTCGAAGCTGGCTTGCCAGCTTGCGTTCGCCGCTTGACGTACTTGTTCGGAAAATTTCATAATGAATCTGCCTCCTTGAAATTCGATAAGCCAACCATTGCCGCATCACTATCGCACGTCGCCCACCGGAAAATACGGAAACTGCCAACCGAGCAGCAAAGCGGCTGCCCAGACCGCCAGCGTGACGGCCAGCAGCAGGCCGTCGCTGCCCGACCATCCGATGCGATAATAATACGTACGTTTCGCGGCGGACGAGAAGCGCTTCGCTTCCATCGCGACCGCGATCCGCTGCGCACGGCGGATGCTCTGCGCCAGCAGCGGAATCGAATGCCGCTTCAGCGTATCGATCCAGCCGCGGACGCCCTTTCTCATCTTGACCCCGCGCACTTTGAGCGCCATCTGCAAAGTGCGGTATTCCGCCGCCACCATTGGCATGAGCCGCAGCGCGGCCATAAAGCTGTAGGCGTATTTCGCCGGAAGCCGGCACTGCTGCATGAGCGAGTAAAACAAGCCTACCGGACTGGTGGTCAAGCCGAACAGCAGTCCGATCAATGCCGCATTTACGGTTTTCAGCCCGATGGATAGCCCGCGGAAGAAGCTTTCCTCCGTGATATGCACGAGCCCCCAGCGCACCCACGTCGTCTCTCCCTTGCCGAAAAATACCATCGAGGTGGAAGAAGACACGAACATCAGCGCAAACGGCAGGGACAGCAGCAGCAATCTGCGCCACGGGTGTCCGGCGGCGGTAAAGAGCAGCACCAAATACATCCCCGTAATATTGGTAAGCACGTTGATGTCATGCGTGAACAGAACAAGCAGGAACAGGCTTACCGATACGAGCAGCTTAAAGCTCGGATTGACGCGGTGCAGCCACGTTTCCCTATAGGACCAGGCCAACGGCACGTCTCGTCAACTCCCTACCTTTTCGAATGTCGCCCGCCGCTCCGGTCGCAGCCGCGCCTCGTAAGCTTCGGGGCTTATATCCGCGGCAAGGACGCCTTGCCGCACCTCCCACACCCGGGTGGCGAAGCGGCTGACGATGTCGGGGTCATGCGTCACCATGACAATGGCCGTTCCTTCCCGACGCCACGCTTCGAGCTTCTCGAGAAGCGCGAACGTATTGGCCGCGTCCTGACCGAACGTCGGCTCATCCAGCAGCAGCAGCCGCTGCGCTTTGACGGTTGCGGCCGCCACGCTCAGCCGGCGCTTCTGCCCGAGCGAGAGCTGGTACGGATGCAGGCTGCGGTGGCCCTCAAGGCCGAACCATGCCAGCAGCTCCTCCGTCTTCGCACGGACCGCAGGCTCCGGCTCGCCGTCCCGGCGGAAATTGAACGCCACTTCGTCGTATACCGTATGCGCGACAAACTGCATTTCCGGATTTTGAAAGACGTAAGCCGCCGTGTCGGCGACATCGTCGAAATCCCGGACCGTACGGCCGCCCAGCTCGTAGCTTCCTTCCGTCCGCAGCAGTTGCATCAGCGATTGGAGCAGCGTGCTTTTGCCTGCGCCGTTCTCGCCGACGACGGCGATCCAGTCGCCAGCATTCAATTCGGCCGCAGCCGCTTCGATCTTCTTCATCGGGCCGTAATAGCCGGCGAAGCAGTCAAGCCGGAGCAGCGGCTCCTTCGTCGCTGCCGGCTCGATCCGCTCCCGCTGCGCAGCGGCATTGCGCCGGTCGTAGTCCTCCCATACGCCGGGATACCAGATGCCATACTCCTGAAGCTCGCGCTTATGCGCTTTGAATACCGTATCCGGCTTCCCGTCAGCCAAAATACGCGCCTGCGTATCGAACAGCACGACCCGGTCGACGAAATCGACGATCTCGTCGATCTTATGCTCCACGATGAGCACCGTCTTGTCCCGGGTGACCCGCTTGACGGTTTCCCATACCTCGGTCGTGCCTTCCGGGTCGAGCAGCGACGTCGGTTCGTCGAGGAACCAGACGTCCGGCTCCAGCGCAAGAAGCGACGCGATGGCGAGCCGCTGCTTCATCCCTCCCGACAGCGCGGCGATCGAGGTATGCAGCTCCTCAAGCCGTAGGCCGACCTGCTCCAGGCAGTCCCGAATCCGCTGCTTCATCTGTTCGCGCGGCACCTGAAGATTTTCAAGCACGAACGCAATCTCTTCGTCTGCATACGGCATACAGAACTGCGCGTCAGGGTCTTGGAACAAGTAGCCCCAGGACGGCGGAATGCCGATGCTGTCATACTTGACCGGCACGTCGACCGCCTGCGGAATCAGGCCGCTCAGCACCTGTAGCAGCGTCGATTTGCCGCAGCCGCTTGGCCCGAGCAGCAGCACCTTCTGCCCCGCGTCGGCGCCGAAGCTCAAGCCGTCGAACAGCAGCGACGGACTGCCGGGAAATTTCAAGCGCAGTCCCGATACGTGCGCGATCCGGTCTGCGCCGCTCATTTCCGGTCCAGCGCCTGGTAATCGTCAAGGCTTGCCGGGCGGACAAGCTGCGTGACGCCGGTCTTCTCCAGCGCTTTAACCAAAGCGTAAGCAAGCGGTCCGGTAATAAGGAACGAACCGACGAATCGGAGCACGATATACAAGGAAAGGTTCCACGGCTGCAATTCGGTTAAGTAGCTCTTGAAATAGTCGAACACGAGCGCTCCTGCGCCGGACGCCATTCCGGCCAGACCGGCAACGGCCGCGGTATACCGCTTGTAGCCGAACGCCGCGAAGACGAGCTCCGCGCACAGCCCCTGCACGATACCGTATGTCAGCGAGCCGATGGAGAATTGCGATCCAAGCAGCATTTCCGCCAGCGCTGCAGCCACTTCCGCCAAAAAGGCGACGCCCGGCTTGCGGATGATCAAGAAGGCGGCAGTCGATGCCATAAACCACATGCCGTATACGAATTGCTCCAATTGGATGCCCGGCACCGACGCCAGATTGTACACGTCTCCCCATACCCGGTAAATGATGCCGAAGACGACGGCGATAACGACGGTGACCAGAATGTCGGTCAGCTTCAAGCCTTTTTTCATCTGTTTCCTCTCCTTCGAAGAACTGAAAGTGTTGTCCGGGACATAGCAACGTCGGTCTGCCCAAGCGGATTACGCCAAGATAAACGCGGAGCCGTAAATTACGTAAAGCTAACGGCTCCGCATCAACTAAAAAAGCCGCCCCCGTATAAGACGGAAGCGGCTCTTGTAAGCACAATTTGATGCAAGCGTGCTGACGCTCTCCACTTCCCTACGCTGGTATCAACCAGATCAGGTTCAGAGGGTCTAGGATCTATCGATCCAATCTCAGCCCAAGCGGCTCCCCTAGTGACACACCTATATTACCACGGTTCACCAAATTGTCAATAACTAAAACGTCGGCAATCCGCGGGATCAACTCCGAATTTAGCCCCTTTGTACTGCATTCATGTCGAAATTTGGAGAAGCACTAGGAGAAATTTACCTTATAATGAAAAATAACCGCAATCCTTTTTGGGAAACGGTTACGAACTATGGCCTTCTTTGTCGGATTCTGCTAAAATAAAGGATACTTGGTACTACCCGGAACCTTTGTACGCCTGCACCCCATATGCAGGATGCAAGCGATGGAAGCGCTGTCTTCAACGTAGGAAAGGAGCCTTACTATGGACGAACTGCTTCGATCGCGGCTTGAGATGGAATCGATCACGACCGATATGGTGAAGCATTGTTCTTATTGCGTCATGATCTCGCCCGATCCGCTGCACCGAACTCCCGTCTACTGCATTAAATATTCCGGGTCAAACACCCCGATCCTGGTTAATTTGGCGACGTGTCTGACCTGCGGCGATTTCAAGAAGTGCGGACTGGGCTTCGAGCAGTCGTGACCGCGCCGCAACGAAAGTTATTGCGGATGAAGCTTTAATGCCCTGACCGTCTGAACGGAAGGCTCCTTCGGGAGCTTTTCTTGCTTTTTCGGCCCCGTTTGGCGGTTGCTTTGTCCTTTGTTCTATGTCAAGATAAGCGTTGTACCGCATTTCCATATTAAAAGGAACAGGTGAACCATAACCCTATGAAGATTTCGTTTTTTCGGCTGCTGACCGAGCTCTCCTCCCGTAAAACGGTGTCGAGGCTGACAGGAGCTTTTGCCAAATCCCGTGCCAGCCGCGGACTGATTCCCCGCTTCGCGAAAACGTACGGCATCCGTGTGCAGGACGCGGAAAAGGCGGTTCACGAATACGGATCGCTGAACGAGTTTTTTTCCCGCCGGCTCAAAAGCGGACTTCGTCCGATCGACGCGGCGCCGAACACGCTGGTCAGCCCGGTGGATGCCATGATTACCGGCATCGGGCCGATTCATGAGGGACTGATCGTCAATGTCAAGGGACAGGACTATACCATTCAGGAGCTGCTCAACGAAAGCCCCCGGATGATCAATTATACGAACGGCTACTACTGCGTGCTCTACTTGAGCCCGACCGACTACCACCGGATTCATTCGCCCGTCACAGGCGACATTCTTGAGAAGGAGCATGTCCCCGGCAAGGTGTACCCGGTCAACGAATTCGGTCTCCGTCACATGCGGCGCGTACTTAGCCGCAACGAACGGCTCATCACCTACATGCAGCACGACGCGGGAGAAATCGCCGTGGTCAAAGTCGGCGCGCTGAACGTCAGCAGCATCCAATACGTCGTCCCGCTGCCGGACCGGCTGGAGCGCGGCGACGAGCTGGCTTATTTCGAATTCGGCTCCACTGTCGTCCTTCTGATGGAGAACGGCACGTTCGAGCCGCGGACCGCTCTGGAAGTCGGAAGCAAGGTGAAAGTCGGAGAAGCGCTCGGAACGTTTAAGCGCCGGGATTAGCGTATACTGACAGACGGAAGGAGTCTTTTCTCATGAAAGTCCAAACCGGTCCGGCGCCTGCGGTCCAGCAGGCAGCGCGGACGGACGTCAAGCCGACGGTTTTTCGCATTCTGCTCGCCATCAGTCTGGTGCATCTGTTCAACGATACGATACAAGCGGTGATTCCGGCGATCCTGCCGATACTCAAGGACAATATGAGTCTCAGCTACATGCAGTCCGGCGTCATCGTATTCGCCTTGAATATGACCGCTTCGGTCATGCAGCCGGTTGTCGGCTTGTATTCGGACCGCAAGCCGATGCCGTACATGCTGCCGATCGGCATGGGCTTTACCTTTCTCGGCGTCCTGGGGCTGTCGCTCGCGCCGAACTACGGACTCATTCTGCTGTCCGTTCTGCTGATCGGAATCGGCTCCGCCATCTTTCACCCGGAAGGCTCGCGCGTCGCTTACATGGCCGGAGGCACCCGCCGCGGCTTGGCCCAGTCGATCTTCCAGGTGGGCGGCAACTCCGGACAATCGCTCGCTTCGGTAATGACGGCGCTCGTGTTCGCTCCGCTGGGGCAGCTCGGCGCCTTGTGGTTTACGGCTGTCGCCGGGGCGGGCGTCCTCGTCCAGCTGTATATCTCCCGCTGGTATCAGGGATATATGGCGGCCAACCCGCCGCAGGCCCGGAAAAACGGCTCCCGCGCCATGAGCCCGGCCCGCAAGAAGCAGATCGCGTTTGCCGTATGCATGCTGATCTTTCTCGTGTTTGCCCGTTCCTGGTACCATGCGGGCATTACGATTTATTATCCGTTTTACCTGATGGACAAATTCGGCATCAGTCTGGAGCGCGCGCAGATGTACATTTTCCTGTTCGCTGCCGCAGGCGCGCTCGGCACGTTCATGGGCGGCCCGCTGTCCGACAAGATCGGACGCCGGAACGTTATTTTTCTGGCGATGCTCGGCGCGGCCCCGCTGGCTCTGGCGCTGCCTTATGCCAATGCATTCTGGACTTATGTCATCCTGCTGGTGAACGGCTTCATCATCCTGTCGAGCTTCTCCGTCACCGTCGTCTATGCGCAGGAGCTGATGCCCGGCAAGGTCGGCACCGTGTCCGGTCTGATCACGGGTCTCGCCTTCGGACTCGGGGCGCTCGGCGCGGTAGGTCTCGGCAGCTTGATCGATACCTTCCACCTGCCGCTCGTCATGCAGCTGGTCAGCTTCCTGCCGCTCATCGGCCTGCTGACGTTCTTCCTGCCGAGCGACCGTACGCTGAAACAATGGGCGCAAGAGGCGGAGTAATACGCGTAATATGAACAGGCCGTTTTGGAATCGAATTCCGAAACGGCCTTTTCTTCGTTTGTTGCTTAAGGTGGTATTTTCGTCTACGTTACTTCTGCTCTCTCCGTCCATCACGTAGCGTTGCAAATTTCTCAAGAGGGGGGATGTACTATTTTTCACAAGGTAAACTTGCGGATAAAAGCCGCTTTGCTGTTCACCCCTGCCTTTTCGTATACGGTCTTCAATACGGTTCGTACCGTATGTACCGAAATATTGAGACATTCTGCAATTTGAACGTAAGTCTGCCCTTCAAGCCACGTATAGGCTATTTCTTTCTGCCGTGCAGTCAATTGATAAGCTTCAAACTTCTTATATGCGATTTCACGTCCTGTAATGGTCATGGCCGTTTGAAGCCGCTTTTCTATCATACCTGCCATATGCTGCAATAAAGGAATCGCAAACGCCGGATCCATTCGTACCGGAAAGGTGAAACCTACATAGGCTTGAATCCTGCCTTCCACTCGGATTGGAGTACAAGCGTTATGTCCTTCATGAAATATTCTAAGCGTATGCTCCTCACCCAGTACAAGGGACGTTCTTCCCGTCTCCATCGCAAGGATAACCGAATTGTACCCAGCGGACTCTACGTCAGCCAATGCTCCGGGGCAAAGGTTCATGAACGACGTTAACCTCTTCAGGATAGCTTCTTCGCTCCAAAGCTTCAGTACTACCCCCGAAGTATCAATAATGTTAAAAAAATGCGTTACGTGCAGCTTCGCTTGCATCGCTTCGATTTCTCTCATGACGGCGTGGATCAACACCTCGTGCTGTGCAAGCTTTTCTTGTACCTTGATGGCAGGTATGCTGGCAATTCTTGGTGTCAGATGATTTAAACCTGCGGCCTTCATGCGTTTGTCCCATTGCTGCAATACATCGGGCTTCAGGTTGGATAGACGCGCGACTGACCCGTTTGTGTGCTGTGGAGTATTGGTATAAAAAATCACGATACTGTCCCCCCAGTACATTTGCAATAACGATATGACGCGGTACCTACGCTGAAATGAAGGCATCAACACCAACAATGGCATGTAAGTTTATTTTATATAAATCATTTGGATTTGTATATAAAAATCATATAATATATACCTTATTTGGGGTATATATACATTTTATTAAATTTGCTGTTCCAATACTACTATCATTATCTTTGTCATTCGTTGTATTTTCACAGTCTGCTTTTGCATATGTAGGTATTGGTGATTTCCAGGATAAAACAGAATTATCTTTTCCCGGTGAGATGTATAGTTGGCCGTTACAAACTGCTGCTGACAAAGACTGGTTTTATTGGACGAATAATACGGGCAGTAGAAAAGCAATTAAAGCCCTCTTTCCGTTCAGTCATTACTGCAACGCAGCTATTACTTTGAACAAAAAAAGCGGTTGAGCGAAAAAAATTTCTGCTCAGCCACTTTTTGCACACTTACTTGCCGTAGGAGCCGCTGACAAACGTGCTCGGATCCCACCATTTGTAGCCCGGCGAAGGAGCGGCCCAAGGCTCGGGTTTCGGCTCAATCGTTTGCTCGGCATTACCAAAGGCGTCAAAGCGGTAGCGATGCACGCAGGCAGCACGATCGCGATTGTCGATCCGAAGAAAGCCAAAGGCATCGTTTATCTGCCGTCCACTGCGGCAAGATGGAACAATGCCGTGGACAAGGGCGTATACGCCGGTGGCGGCTTGGCCGAAGGGCCATATGTCGCCGTGGCAAAAGTAGGACTCGGCAAGGCTGCCTTTATCGTCGACTCTAGACGCGACGCCGAAGTACAAGCGGGAAGAGAACGGCCAGTCCAAAAAAACGTACGACGGCATCGGGCGCGGCGTTCGCCGAAGGCCCTTCCGATCCGGCCCCTTTCCTTCAACCGGCCGGTCCGGCCAACGGAATGAAGGTATTGTTCGACAATACGCATGCCCAAACGGCCGGCGCCGCAGACTGGGTCATCGACGGCGGGTTCTCGGATTTTGCGGGTGGCATTGCCAAGGTTTTGGCCGAATAGTTCTCGGTATCCGAATTGCTTCCGAAGCCGACCACAAATTTGTGAGTTGCTCCCACATCGTTCGAAAGCTTGGCCTGCAGGGTAACCCGGTATTGCTTCTGCGGGTTAATCGGGAAGGCGTCGGCAAACAAATACAGTTTGTTCGCCGTATTTTGATTCGTCCGCCATTTCAAGGAACCCGTTCCGGAAACTTTGGCGGCCGTATCCTTTTTGACGTTCGTGCCTGCGTTATTAAATACGAGCTTGTTCGTCCAATTCACAAAAGCATCGGAAGACCCCAAAGTCCCGTTCACCGACTCGAACCCGCCGTTCGCGAGCAAATTGACCGTTCCGGTACCGCCATCAGTCACTGTCGTCACATTCGCCTTGCCCGCATTTATGGACAACGTTTTGTTCCCCGCTCCGTCCACCGCGACGACGCCGACGTACACGTTCTCTCCGGCATTCCAAGCGAAGGTCGCCGTCTGTACGCCGCGCGCGATGCGGGTGTGACCGTATACGGTATCCGCAACCGTAGGAGCGGAGCCGGTCTTGGCGACAATCTCGTAATGATCCACATCCGAAGAAGCCGAATCCGTCCATGTAATTGTCACATTGCTTTTGCCGTTGCCGTTCACGCCGTCATCCGCCGAAGTCGGCTCGTTGACGGCAAAAGCATCCGGGCCGGTCGTATCCGACTCGGTGACGGTCAGCGTCATTTGGACCTTCGGCGCGTAGCCCGAAACGACGCCTTCTAAGAGATAGGTGCCGCTGACGCTGGTATCAGCGGCCGCCGGGTTCCATACGACATTGACAAGCTTCGTGCTGCCGTCGCTCATTTTCGCCTGAACTTGGGCCGGCAAGCTGTACGCTGCGCCCCGGGCAGCCGCGGCTGCGATCGGATTGATGCTCTGAATTTCGATGAAGGCGATAACCAAATTATTTTTTACCGCGCCGTTGACTTTGGAGGCGTCTCCGCCGGTAAATGCCGTGTTCGCAAACGTAAACGTCAGGTTGTTGATGCTGTCCGCCGCCTGGTGGACGGAAGCTTTGCCGTTCACTTGAAACGTGAGCTGCGGGGCACTTGTGCGGACAGCCGAAACGGCGAACCCCGCCGGCAGCGATCCGATCTGCAGCTTGCCGGCAGCAACGAATTCTTCTCCCGCCGCGCCCGTGAACGTATCGTTGGTCAGCGTGACGATGAGAGGAGCGCTATTGTCGATGCTGCCGTCGTCGGCAGCCGCTTCCTTAAATGCGTTCACGGAATAAGACAATTGAGCTTGCTGCGGCGCGCCTCCGTCGACGAACTCCAGGGACGCGTACGTGTCGGCGAATCCTTTTTGACTCATATAAGCGTTATTCGTAATAATTCCGGCAATCCGAATCTCCTTGCCTGCTGCCTGCGCCCGGCTGAACACGCCGTCGCGGTCGGCTTTCTTAAACTTGACGATGATCGTGTTCGCCTTGTCCGTGCCCGGCGCATCCGCCAGCAAAATGCCATATCCCGGAAAGCTCGGGTTCGCATCGGCGTCGACGATGTAGCCTTCGACCGTCGCACTCGAACCGGTAGCCAGCGCCAATGCCGCCGAAACCGTAAGCGCCGCCGGCACATCGCGGACCGTCAAGGTCAGCGCCGCTTTGCCCGCATAGCCGGAGACGGTTCCTTCGAACAGGAACGTTCCTGCCACCGAAGTGTCCGCTGCGGCCGGATTCCAGGTTACGTTCACCTGCTGCGTCGTATCGTCGCTCATGTTCGCCGTCACCTGCGCCGGAAGCGTATAGGCCGCATTCTTGTCCACGGCCGCTTGAACCGGCGCAAGGCTCTCGATCTGCAGCGGCTTCGTCTGCGCCTTCACCAGCAGCTGGAACGTCTTCGTATCCGTGGCATTTCCGCGGCTGATCGTAGCGGTCAGCTTGACGGAAGCGTCGTTCTCGCCCATCAAGGGACGCTTGACGGCTCCGCCCGCGGTAACAACCGTTTCGTTGTCCGAGGTCCATGCGATGGAAGTCCCGTTCAATCCGGTTCCCGGCAGCTTGAGCGCCGTCGTCACTTGATTCACGTCCGGATTTCCGTTCAAAATAACCGCATCCGTCAGCGCATTTGTCGCCGCGGCGACGGCTTGCGCGTCGGTCATCGCGCCCGCTTCCATCACGAGCACATAAGCGGCGCCAACCACTTGCGAAGATAAAATCTCGAGCACCGTTCCTTCCGGTTGAGGCGCAATGGCAACGGCGAATTCTCCGGTGACCGCGTCGGCTTGGGCCGTACCCAGCGTCTGCGGACCCGTTCTGACCGTCACCGCGGCACCCGGTTCGGCCGTACCTGTTACGATGGCGTCCGCAGCCGTTACCGCGTTGACGGCAGGCTTCGCCTGCGGCATTTTGACCGTCAGCGTGAATTCTTTAGCCGCTTGCGCGTCGCCCCGGCGAATCGTTGCGATCAGCACGACATTCACGTCGTTCGCCAGCCCGGTGCGTTACTTTACCGGTGCCCGGCTTGGCCGGCGTCTTTCAGCGACCACACAACGGTCGTGCCCTCCGCTCCGTTTGCCGGAAGCGCCAAAGAGGAATCGTATCCGTTATAAGTCAGGGCTAGAGCCTCTTTCGCCCTGCTCACGGCTTCCGCATCCGTCATCGCGCCGGACAGCGCCTTTACGGTAACGTTGAACGTCTTGGTGTCTTCAAGTAATAAAGTTTTAGACTAGATAATAATGTTATAGACTGGAATAATAAAGTTATAGACTGACGATATCGCTCAACTAATGGGCAGGATTACTTAATCACTACACGAATACCTTAGACATGACGAATTTTACTATGTTCGCAAAAAAAGACGTTATCTGAAAGATACGCAATGATTATTTTTTGAAGAGGTGATTAAATTGAAGCAAGGGATAATAGTTTTTCTAAATGGAACTTCAAGTTCCGGGAAGACTTCCATATCGAAAGAACTATTAAATCAAAATGAAATCTCATTTCGTCATTTATCAATTGATGATTTTTTTCATGGATTGTTTCATGACTACATTGATTTTATTAACACTAAATGTTCAAAATCAGCCGATGGAGAAGATGTGGAAGTTTCGGTCCAAATCATTATTGATTCATTAGTTACTTTATTTTATTCAACAGTTAAATTTATGTCGGAAAAGGGGATCAATGTAGTTGTAGATACAGTAAATGATAATGAAGAGCGGTTTAATACTTGTCTAGGTTTATTAATCGATCGTCCTGTACTATTTGTTGGAGTAACTTGCTCGAAAGAGGAACTTATTAGAAGAGAAAAACTAAGGGAAGATAAACAGAGTGGATTAGCAATCGCACAGTATGATATAGTTTATCGCCTTAATGAGTATGACATTGAACTAAATACTGAAACCTTAAGACCAAACGAATGCGCCAATTTGATATTAAATTTTATTAGATCAAATCGTGAATACTCTGCTTTTAAGAAGTTAAATAAAAGAAGTGTTGGTGTTTCATAGAAGCCGTGTCCTTCAGATAACACAATGTTCACGCTTCGGAGCATTTGACAGAGTTCATTAACGGGTACGTTAGCTGAACATGAACATTAACAGCCCGCCGCATATCAATAAGAAGGAGTGTCGATAGTATGTTTCATGTAAAAGATATTTTATCCGGTCAGTTACTAGCAAATGCTAATGACCCTAGTTGGTACCTACCATTCTCAGACGCAGTTGAAAATTTATCAGAGGAAGTAGCGTTTTGGAAACCTAATGAAGATAGTAATAGTATCGCTGAAATTGTGCAGCATTTACTTTATTGGAATGAGACTTGGCAAACTAGGTACCAAAAATCTCATGTCAATGCTGTGCCTTCCATAGGAAATAATAATAAAAGTTTTATAGTTTCCAAAGATCAAGATTTCACTGATTTAAAGGAACGATTATTAGAGGTGCTCTTAAAATGGCAAGGTCTACTTACTGAAGAAAAAGTCGAAAGTGATGTGAATGGTTTCCCAATGGCTGCCAAGTGGTGGGAGATACTCGGAAATGTGTCAACTCATAATGCATATCACATTGGTCAAATCTGTTATATTCGGAAGCTACATAAGAGATGGAAAGTAGATGCAAATTAAGAAAAATTACCTGGAATAATTGGCGAAGGAGCTTGTAACGCGGCAGCTCCTCTTTTTGTTCATTCAAGTAACTGGCAGGATAGTTTAATCCATTCACGAATAACTTATTTAGTTCGTTACATTATGATCGGGTGATTCTATGAAGTATTCTAAATCCTACTTGGACCAATTTTTTAATTCAATAAATGAATATCATTCAAAAGTTGAATTATTGATAATAGCAAATTCACTTATTCGAAATGCTGAAAAAATAAGTTGGGTCATTTCATTAAACCAACTAATGAATTGGCAATCGATGTCTGATAGATCTGGGGTTTGGACGTACTATGAAGTATTAGAGAAAGAAGAGGCAAGTATCTTAATAAATTTTCTTGAAGAATACGAAGAAAGAAATATCTTAGTGAATTATTGTAAAGGTATTGGTAATTATATTAATGAAGAACTAATGGACGAAGTTGATAGTTGGATTAGACACAATGAATTTGAGATTTATCGGTGTATTGAGAATGTATTTTTAAGGCATAGAGACTGGTTTTATAACTGCTCGATTGTATAACGAATACAACCGTATGTATTCATGATTCGGGGTCAATTTCCTGCACTACATACATAGGAAATTGAACCAGTTTTCCGCAAACTTTATTCAGAAGTCCTTTGAGGCTACACGTTGTAGACAGGGGTAAAACCGGTTCATTTATATTAAACCAAACAATTAGAAAATTAAATTTCCATTATTCAATCTAAGCTCCTACGAGAGTAGCATGTAGTTTTTTTTGAGCTATGAAGCACTAAGAAAACTTTATTATTCGAATTTTATTAAGTAACATCTTTCAATACTGCATTGAATCTAAAACTTTTTTAATATTTTGAAAAATAAAATGACCGAGATTCCTTGATTAATAAGGAGTCCCGGTCTACTACTTTATTATCGCTAAACACTTGGTCTGCTGCGCCGCGCCTTTGCAGACCGTCGCGGTCAGCACGACTTGTCCGTCCGGCATGCCTGCGGCCGGGCGCGTCACCTTGCCTGCAGCAGAGACGAGTGCGGCGTTGCTCGTTGCCCATGTTACTGTGCTTCCGTGAAGTCCTGCCAATGGAAGCGTCAAATCCGCCGTCACGGCGCTCGTATCGCCGGCACGTTCGGCCGCAAGGTGCCGTCCTCGTATCCGCTCATAACCCCTGCCGCACGTGCTTTCGCGAACTCGTCATAATGCCAGTCTCCCGCCTTCACGTCGCTGAAGTCGACGGACGCCTTGTCCTTCAAGCGGAACACGCGGTTGACCAGCGCCACAAACTCTGCGCGGGTGATACTGGCGTCAGGACGAAACGTGCCGTCCGGATAGCCTTCGCTTAATTCGAGATCCTGCCAATTGGCAATTTTGGTCTTCGCCCAATGGCCGGCAGCATCCGCCGCCGCCCGTGCCGTCTCCGGACCTGACAGTCCCGCCGATACGGGAAAAGCAAGCGATGCGACCAATACCCACTTTGCTGCTTTCTTGAACAGCATAACCATCCTCCTGCTAACAAATTTGGATACTTTTATGACAAGGAGTAGTCATACTGTCCTAGCTTAGCAAAGTTTTGTTAAGGGATTATATAGAGTTATATGAATATTCTGTTAATTTCAAGGTCTTGAGACTCATCCGTTCCACGCCTTGCCTGAGCTGCTCCTCGGACAAATGTGGAAAATTGAAACACGCTCCGTATTTTACTCCCGCTTCCGTCTCGACCCGCGCTTCCGACCAACGGACGCCGCGAGCTTCGCAAGCTGCCCGGTAGTCCAAGTACTCGCTTTCCGTTCCCAGCCACCAGCCGAAAATATGAAGGCCCGCGTCGCTTTCGACAAACCGGAACCGGTCCGACAATTCGCTCGTGAGCATTTGCATGAACGAGCCAAACTTGCGGCTGTAGATCCGCTTCATCCGCCGCAGATGCCGCTCGTACTCCCCGGAAGCCATAAAAGCGGCCAGCGCCTTTTGCTCCAGCAGGTTGGCCGGGTGCGGCTCGTACAGCGCCTGGGCGCGGACGAACGGCTGCACGAGCGAAGGCGGCAGCACCGCGTAGCCGATGCGGACGTCGGGAAGCAGCGTCTTGGTGAAGCTGCCGACGTAGACGACGCGCTCCTCGCGGTCGAGCGTCTTGAGCGGCTCCAGGCTTTTGCCGCGGTGGCGGAACTCGCTGTCGTAATCGTCTTCGACGATGACGGCTTCGCACTCGTACGCCCACCGCAGCAGCGCCTGCCGCCGCTCCAGGCTCAGCACCGCCCCCGTCGGAAACTGCCGCGTCGGCGTCACGAACAGCGCCCGCGCCTCCCAGTCCGCGGGCACGATCCCCTGTGCATCGACCTCCGCGTCGATGCACCGTCCCCCGGCGGCCCGGATGGCCCGGCGGATGCCCGCGTAGCCCGGCGTCTCGGCGACAGCCGGCTCGCCCGGTTCGACCAGCAGCTGCGCGAGCAGCGCAAGCGCCTGCATCGAGCCGCCCGTGACGGCGATATGCTCAGCCTCTACGGCGATGCCGCGGGCACGGCGCAGATAGCGGGCGATGCCTTCGCGCAGCGGCCCGTAGCCTTGCGGCGGGCACTCCCCGCGGCCCGCGCCGGAGGCGGTCAGCTCGCGCACCGCAGCGTACAAGCAGCGGTTCCACGCCTCGCGGGGAAAAGCGTCAAGGTCCGGCGCGAAGCAGTCGAAATCGACGGCCAGCCGCGGCACCATGCGGCCGCGGGGCGAGGCCGATTCGAGCCGCTCTCCCCAAGCCGACAGGCGATACGACGCTTCCGGACGGGCCGCCCCCGCGCCGCCCTGCTCCTCCTTGCGAAAAGCGACGTAAGTGCCGCTTCCGGTCCGGCACTGCAAATATCCCTCGGAAGCCAGCATCTCGTACACCTGATTGACCGTCCCGCGCGACAGCCCGTACAGCCCGGCCAGCTCCCGGGTCGACGGAAGCCGCAGCCCGTAGGCGAGAACCCCTCCGGTTACCCCGTCGTGCAGCGCATGGTAGAGCGCCAAGAGCTTCGTCGGATAACGCTCAAGATAGGCGTGGTAAGCGATGTGAAAGTGCATTTCTTATATCATCCTTTCGAGCCGAAGGTTTGTTTCCCATAAGTGGTCTAATAAAAAAAGTGTAGATTGATGATTTTCCATTGTCAATGTAACAAAAAAAGAAACGGCCGGGCTCCTATGCCCGCCGTCTCCTAGCAGCGTCCCCCCTTGCTATGCAGTTGTCCTAATATAGAACCCGAATCCTTCCATCTCCGATCAGCTTAGAGTCAGCGTGCCTTCCCAATCGGCAGGCGCCCCGTTCTGGAAGTAGTCATCGCACAGGTAAAAATACAGCCGGGCCGCTTGATCCCAGCGGTTGCGTTTGATGATTTGCAGGAACGCCTCGCGGGCATCGTAAAATCGCCCGTTCCGATACCATTCGACGGCCGCTTCGAAGGCGGCCCGGGTCTCCTCCTTCAATTTCCGCACCTCGGCCCGGTCCCCTTCATAAACATCGTAAAGCCGGACCGCGCGATCCTCGCCGTACGGAAGCACCTGTCCGAGCGAGCGGATGGAAAATTCCGCGGGATTCGCAAGCTGCTTGTAAAATGCCTCCGTGATCAGGACGGACACCCCGAGCTTGTCGGTCAGGGCTTCGAGCTGCTCCGTCCGGTTCACATGCTCGGAAATGACCCCTCCCTCCATTCGCTTTTCCTCCCCGATGACCCCTAGCATAACCGGGCCGTGATGAATGGCGATTCCCATATCGATCGGCGCTTTGCCGGCGCTTGTCCGCTCGTCGTTATATTGTTCCAGCGCCTTCCTCATCTCCGTCGCCGCTTTCAAAGCCCGATCGGCCTGCGACGGAAACAACGCCAGAAAGCCGGCGCCCAAATATTTGCTGACGAAGCCTTCCTGATGGCGGATGACCGGACCGAATCTTTGCAAATAGGCGTTAATGAGGTTGAAATTTTGCTCCGGCGTCAGATCGCGTGAAAACCGGTAAAACTCCCTCATATTCGAAACCAGAATGCACATCTCCTGCTGCACCTGATCGCCCAGATGCACGTTCACAATGCTGTCTTTGCCGATAAATTTCAGAAACTGCTGCGGGACAAAGCGGTAATAAGCCTCGCTGAAGCTGGTGATTTCACCGATGTAATTCCGGATATGGAGCGCCATCATGTTGAAGCGGTCGCCCAAGTCCGCGAGCTCGTCCCGCGAACGGATATCGACAGCCGCCTCCCATTTCCCGCCCGCAATTTCGTTGACGCTGGCACGCAATCGGCGGATGGAGATCGAGATCGACAAGGCGATCGCGCTAAACAAAAGCAAAATAACCAGCGTGATCAGCCCCATGTTGCGGATGATGACCAGCTTTAAGTCCTGATTATGCTCTCTGAGTCCGTTCGCATCCTTGCCCGTTTCATACACCCCGACCATGTTCCCGGAAGAGTTATACACGGGACTGAGCGCATAAATCCAATACCCTCTGGAGTCGTCCGTCGAGCCGGTAACCGCCTTCCCCGTCTCGATGACCTGCCGGTAATCCGGCGTCAGCTCCATCGGCCGGAACATCGGCACGCTGCTGTCATCATCCATGACGATAAACAGCTCCCCATTCTCCAGCTTATATAAGGTCGTATACTGCCCCTCGCGTTTGCCCCCCAGGGACCCATACAGGGCCGACAGGCTGCTGCGAATCGTGAGGTAATCGCCGTTCATGTAATCCAGCGGAGAGTTCAGCTCCTCCAAATCGTCTCCCTTGACGAAATAATTGCTTCCGGCGGCAACCAGCAGGAAGTTGTTCTCCACCTCATGCTCCAGCTTCTCCGACACTCTCTGGTAAACCGCCTCCGACAGCCAGAGCATGGAAGCGACGACAATCGGCACAAAGGCGATCAGGAACTTGAGCATCAGCGGCACCTTCCGGTCCAGCATATGAACGTAAACGAACCGGTGAAGCCAAATGACCAGCGCCAGCTCGATCAGCGCCAGAAACCAGAATAAGTACCCCAGAGCCGTGTCTCTCGCCGTATAGGCAAAGGATGAAAAAGACTGCGCAATCGCCCCGTCCCGGTCCCTCTTCACGAACTGGTTCTCGGTCACGGCAAAAATGCCGCCGTTGGGCGATGCATAGACGTGCAGCAGCGTTCCCAGCTTACCATAACCGGCTTTGTCAAACAGCTGCTTATTCAGCAGCGATTCGACGACGTACGGCTCCTGCGGATCAAGCCGGCTGATATCGTTCAACTGCTCGTTGACAAAAACGAGACGATGCTGCGGATCGACCCGCAAGGACAAGGCAATGTCGCGGGCCGTTCTGTCCATTCCCGCCAGCGGATACACCAGGCGGGATTCGCCATTCGGAAGAACCTGGAATATCCGGTCTTTTTTCGTCGAGTAAAAGCGGCCCTCCGCACTTACTCCCGCCGCATCGGCCGGCAATTCGCCGGCCGGCAGCGTCGTGCGGAACACTTCCTCACCGGTGCCTCCGTTCAGCGGCAGCGCATGCAGAAGGACGGAATTGTCGTCCAAAATGTAGTAGTACAGCCGGTTGTCCTGTACTGTCAACGATCGGATCTTCCCGACGCGGAGCATCGATTCGTTAGGGGTGTCGTAGCGGTATTCAGCCAATGTGCGCACGTCGCTTCCGTCCGCACTGATTTTGACGATGTTCTCCCCGGTCACATATAGGCCGTACGGATCGAGCCGCGTATTCAGCACATAGACGTTGCCTTCGTCGTCGGCCGCCAAGCCGTTATATTGGTTCATTCCGCCCGATACGTTCTTGCTTACCGAGTGGGTGTACAAAATGCTGCCGTCCTTGTCCGTTTTAATAATCGTGCGCTTGGATTTGCCGATGAAATACAAACGATCCGCCGAATCCGCGGTCACCTTGAAGATGCCTTCGAACGCCAGGGAGCGGTCCCAAGGAAGCTGCGCGATGCCTTGCCCCGCCGTGCGGTATAGCCCCCAGCCCGTCAATACAATGGCTGCGGAAAGCAGTAAAAGAATTAATTTCTTGTTCATCCGCTATCGTTTCTCCTCTATTCGCCGAAGCCGTCGATCCGAATGATCGCAGACGGCTCATGCCAAGTCACGCCAAGCCCCAATCCTTCGGGCACAAATCGCAAGGAACCATCGTTCTTCCTTCGACGAACCGGGGAGGGAAGTCCAGCGTGGCGGGCGTCCCGTTTAGATAAGCTTCCGGACGGTCCACACGGCAGAACAGACCGCTCCGGCTTTACTGATCGTGACCGTCCGGTCCAGCTCCGCTTTCTTCGCGCCGGTCCGCTGCTACCGCAGCCCGATAAGGAAGCGCACCCGGCTTCCAGGCCGAATCGAGCGCGCCTGCGGAGACGACGTTCAGCGCCAACAAGGCGCTCCTGTAAGCGTAGTACCCGGCTATCGCCCCCTTTTGCGCTTCTTCCGAAGCCTCGCTCGCTTTCTCGAATTCGTCATCCTTGATCCAGCCGACGGCGTGCTTTTTGCTTGCCGCTTCCAGCTCGGTTTTGCGCGTGTCAACCAGCATTAACGCCTGCGCATAAGCTTCTTCGGCCGTCTTGGCGTCGAGGTACGACTTTTTCACTTTGTCGATCAGCTTTTTGCGGGTGTCCTGTTCCTTCAACCGGGCTTTGTCCGCCTCCAGCATCGACACCGGAAGCGAATACGGCGCGTCGTCGAAATAACGCAGCCCGTCATATTCCCCTTGCAGCACAACTTTCGGCACCCGCAAAACGATCGGAACGATAGGAACCGGGATCAAGAAAATCCCCTCCCACTTCCGCTTGATCTCGCCGAGCAGGCTGTCGTAGTTCGCCATGAACAGCTCGTAATCCATCGCCGGGGTGGAGTACATCGCTTCGATCAGCTGCATGTCCTTCTCGCCGAATTTGGCGGAGTACAGCTTGCGCGTCAGATGGACTTTTTCCTCGGCCAGTTTCCGGGCTTCCGTATCTTTATACAGCTCAAAATCATGCTTCTCCGCATAAGCGACAAACTCCCGCATTTGCTCCTGCGTGAGCACGACGTAATCGGGCATCGTCTCCACGGTGAACGCCGATTCCGGATCGATGCCCAGCTTCTCCCCAAGCTGCAGCTTGGCTGATTTGAGCGCCAATCGGGCGACCTTCAGCTCGGATTGCGCGCGATCCACGGCTTCCTTCCGCTTATCCGCCTCTTCTTGTCCGGCAGCTCCGAACTTCAGCTTCGTCTCCAGCGTGGTCAGCCGCTTTTGGGCCTGCGTCCATTTTTGCTCCAGCAGCGCTGCGTTATCCGCCGCCTGAAGCGTCGTGAAAACAAGCTTCTCCACCTCCGAGCGCAGCTGCAGCTCCTTGCTCGCCAGCTCCCGCTCGGCCTCGCCCAGCACCTTGCGCGCTTCCGGAACCTTAAGACCGATGCCCAAATCTTGGGATAAGCTGTGCGGCTTCGCAAGCCGGCTGCTGCTGTCCTTTTCGCGCTGATTCGTTACGGCGTCCTGCGCTTGCGTCAGCTCTATTGTCTTGGCTTGAACCTGAAGGCGGGATTGCGCAAGCTCCCCCGACTCCGCCGCAGCCAGCTTTAACGCTTCCTCCAGCGTAATTCGCCGCTCTTCCGCCAGCGTGCCCGAGGGCATCAGGCCTTGTACGATCACCGCCGCTGCCATAAGCGCGACGGCTGCTTTTTGCAGCTTTCTCAAAAGAACCCACTCCCGCCTATCCATATCGACACGATTCGCCATCCTTCCCCCTACGCTTCCATACTACTATAATTTTCCAATCCAATACATCCATTTTGTTCTAAAAATGTCGAACTTTCGTTGCCTGCTTCAGGCGAGTATAGTAGTATGAAGGTAATGAAGCAAAGCACGCGACTTAGCAAATAAAAAGGGGGGCGGCAAGATGGGACAACTTGTATGCGGAGGGGCGACGATCCGGTGCAGCTTCGGCAATGCGCCGGTTTCGCTTCAGGTATTGCCGGCGAACCGGGTCACAACCTCCATGCCGATTGCCAACATTATGGACAACAAGCCGATGGTCAACGTGCTGCCTTTCGGGATGTGCAGCTCTATGGCCAATCCGCAGGTCGCTGCGGCAACGGCGGCCAAATTCGGCGTTATGACCCCCATGCCCTGCGTACCCGTGACCGCTGCGCCATGGGCGCCAGGCTCTCCGACCGTACTAATCGGCAACATGCCTGCCCTGAACAACAGCTCGAAGCTCGTCTGTTCCTGGGGCGGGTTGATCGAGATTGCAGTTCCCGGCCAAGCGACCATTCAAGTGCCGTAGAAGGAGCGACAAGTAGTGATTGAATCGATGATCAAGCCGTTTATCGCCCCGCTGAAGCAAACGGCCGCTCTGCCGAAGCTGGCGGTCAAGAAGACGACCGACGCCTGCAAAACGATTCTGAGCGCCAAGGAAGTCACCAAGCAAAGCTACGTGCCGATCGGCAATTACTATGTGCAAAAGAGGCTCATCGTCATTGTGGCGCTGGTCCTGCTGGCACTCGTCTATTTCATCTGGATCAAGCCTCCGGCCTTCGTGAGCCGCATGTTCGGATTTGTACCAACCTTTCATGAGCAGAGCGGAGCCCCTCTCACCTATACCGGCAAAGCCAAAGTTTTCGATCAAGCTGGCTGGTTCAAATACGAAGGGGAGCTGAAGGACGGCGTCTTTCAAGGCCCCGGGAAGCTGTACGATCCCAAAGGAAAGCTGAACCGGCAAGGGGAGTTCGACAAAGGCCAGCTTGCATCCGGCGAAGAGCTCGGTCCCGACGGCACGCTGCTGTACCGCGGAGGCTTTGCCGAGGGACTATATTCAGGCACGGGCACCCTGTTCCACCCGAACGGTAAAATCCGCTACCAGGGCGAGTTTCAAGCAGGCATCCCCGCAGGAAAAGGCAAGGCGTTCGACGAGAACGGCAAAGTCATGTACGAAGGAAGCTTCGTCGGCGGCCTTTACTCCGGAGACGGTACCGAATACGATTCCGGCGGCGCGGTAAAGTACCAGGGACAGTTTCTGGCGGGAAAATATAACGGCGCAGGCAAGCTGCTTGCCGAATCGGGCTCGGTACTATACGAAGGCGGATTCACAAACGGATCGTACTCCGGTGAAGGCACGGAGTATTTCGGAACGGGATCGGCCAAGTATAAGGGAGCGTTTATGGCAGGCCGGTACAGCGGAACGGGACAAGCCTATTACGAAAACGGCAACCCGAAATACAGCGGGGACTTTGTCGCCGGCGTGTACAGCGGGAACGGAGAGGCCTTCTCCGAAAACGGCCAGCCGCTTTATAAAGGAAGATTCTCCGGCGGACTGTACGACGGATTGGGGCAGCTGCTCGGCAAGGACGGAAAGCCGACTTACGTTGGTTTCTTTCGGCAGGGCGAGCCCGATTATACCGCTTTTCTAGGGATGACCGGGACCAAAATCGAAGAACTGCTGGGCAAAGCGCCGGAAACCACTGTCATCGACACCCCCGACGGAACGCCGGAGCTGCTTATGGGCTACCGCAATTACCGGATGGCGTTTACCGTGAAATTATCGCAGTCCGACCCTCAAGCCACCTATATTGCGGCTGTGAAGCTGACCGACCCGGATACGATCGAAGCTCTGGCGGCGAGCTTTGAAGAGCGTTACCGCAAGCTCGTCAAGGACGATCCGAAGCAAGCCCTGCTGGCAAAAACAAGCCTCAGCGTATCGCCGGACGAACGAAGAGACATTTACATCGCCGATTCGTATGTTTACCGTTTCCTTTACAGCCCCGCCCATACGCTGAAAGAACTGGAAGTGTCCGGCGGTCAAAAAGCGGAGAAAACGAAGCACTAGCCCGGCTTTCTCCGCTTGGCTGCTTTTTTGGTTCAAAGTCGCCGTTCGTGCCCGCGTTCCCTTCTTAGCCTCGCATATCGTCCTCTTCTTCATCGTCCGCCAAGAAGCCCAGCTCCATTTCATCTTCATCCTCTAAGAAGCCCTGTTCTTCTTCCCCCATCGTGAATCCTTGTTCTTCTTCGTCCATGAAAAAAATCTGTTCGTCTTCCTCCATCAACAAAATTTCTTCCTCTCCCGCCGCAGCTCTCCGTTCGTCTTCATCCTCCTCGTCCATTTCGTCCTCGAGCTCGGACTCGTCTACATCCGACTCCGAGTCGGTATCGATGTTGTAAGAGAACTTGGGTACGTAATCCGGGTCTTGGTCCATCTTTTCTTTTTCCGACTTCGGAATACTGGCGTACGTTCGCGGGATGAGCCGGTTAATCGTATCCGCGTTCGCTTCGATATCGTATCCGTACGTTGCCGCCTCGCTCAACCATCCCGGGCCGCTGCGCTCCGGAATATGAGGACATTTGTCCATCCAGTCGTCGTTGCCGGCCTTGTACTCCCCGTAGTTCGCCATCATGCAGATTAAGCAAGGACGCTTCAAGCCCTTCACATGCCCCGCTCTAAACTTCGCGTCATCGTTCAAATATTTTTTGATCCGCCGCTCCGCATGGAGGTCCACTTTCTTCCCATTCGCTTTCTCTGCTGCCATCGCAACGATCGGCTTGGCGTCAAGGGCATCCGACAAATGAGCGTACTCCTCCGGCAGCTCATCCTGCAAAAGACGCGCTTTGATTTTTTCCAGATGCCGGACGACTCGTTCCTTTACTTCCGGAAGCATTTTGGGAAATTTTTCGGCTCCGGTTTTTTCGTATTCCCGCACAATGTTTCCCAACAATTCCTTCGTGCTTAACCCGGTTTCATCCACCTCTTGCTTTTTGTTTTTCCTGACGAAATGTTTCTTATTCTGATTCTCGTTCGCAGCGAGATAAAACCGGTCATCGTCGAACAGTCCGGCTTGAACCTCTTGAGTCTTCCCTTTAAGCTTGAAGTAGAAGGCGGAGGAAATCCAGCGCAGCACTTGATCCGTCCGGTTGTTCTCATAGCTTTTCGGTGGAATCAAGGATACTGCATTATTATTGTACAAGTCGTTGACGCTGACGTGCTCTTGATCCGATCCCGCATTTTTCTCAGCCGTATCTGCAAACTTCACAGGGACCTTGTGAATTTCCCCGGCGGACAAGCTTACGTTCGAATTTTCCCATTTGGAGCCGGTTAGACCTTGATTTAATTTAGCTTTGACCCTCTTGAAAAAAGCCTTCTTCTGCTCCAAACGTCTTTTGGCCGCTGCGGAGTTCTGCTCCCTCCGTTCTTCTTCGCTCAGCTTCTTGGATTTGATCACTTTCTTTTTCTTTTTTTTCTGTTCCGAATCGTCTGCGTCTTTTGATTTTTTTCTTTTCGTTGCTGGCTTACGCGTGTCAGACTCTTCGTCTTTCTTCCCCATAAGCTGCAAGACCGCTTGGTTCCCCAAGCTTTTCTGGAGCTGCATCATTGCTTGCAGGGGCGGAAGCAAAGACCCGTTTCCTGCTCGGGTCCTTGCTTGACCGGATTCCGCCGCAGGGTCGGCCGTTCTGTGCGCTATCGTCGGACGAATGGGCATCGAGCTTCCTCGCTTTCTCGCTGTTTGATGCAATCCTCTGCCGCTCGGGGGCACCCTTCGTGAATCCGGGATGCCTCACCGGGGGGTTGTCTGCGATCCGTCGAGCGCGCCGCTTATTTGCTGTCCGTCCCGGCTGCCGCTTCACGCTCGGAGAAGGACAGGTCGGTTACGGCCGCCTGTTGTGCCGTGTCCTTGTTGCTGCGCACCGCCCACCATCTCAAACGCAAGCTTGAGCCCTCGGCCGGAGACAGCAGCTTCAACCCGATCCGAAACGTTCCTCTTCGCGGATAGACGACGGTCCCTACGGATACTTTCGGCAGGCCGATATCGTAATCGCTTCCCTGAAACACGTCGGAAGCCCCGTAAAATATGCTCTCGTTCACGTTCAGAAGATCCGGAATCATATCGTTATCGGCCATCTCCAGGCCGACCGTTACCATCACCTGCCCCGGTCCAAGACCGTGGCTGATCTCATCCGTATAATAGCTCCGCTCCTGCTTGCCGAACGAGATCATGCCGCTTTTGACGATCCCCCCGGCCATAGGAAGGTCCACGACGCCGCTGCCGATCACTTGATGAGCGGACCTCTGCTGCGGCAATCCTAACGTGAAGTCAAAATGACCCTTGTCCGCCCGGTAGCCGACGGAGAACTGCGGTGGCTGGTCCGCTCCCAGCTGCCGTACGGAGGCGCCGGCCGTAAAGGCCGCCCTGTCGCTGCCCCCGCTTGGCAAGCTGCTGCCTTTTCGCCTTGCCAGGATGCCCAGCAGAGGCGAATTTGCGATCAGCTCGTTAAACGGCAGCGGCGTCACATGGTCGATGACGTAGCTTGGGCCCATCTGCAGCAGGCTGATTTTGGCCAGCACGACCTCCGGCTCCGCCGGCGAGCCCAGCGCCTCGTCCATCGATCGGGCGGCATAAGCCTCCCACAGCTTCTCTTCCGTATCCGCGACAATTTCAATCGTCTGTGAACAGGCCGATTCCACCTGAATACGCCGGTCGCCGATCGTGAGAACGGCCGTGCCGGGCTTCGAACCGAAATCCCCTTTTTCCCCCGCGCTTCCGGCTGCCCTTATCGGCCACCGGACGACGAAATCATCCGATTTGTTGTCCGCAGGCACATCGAACCGGATTTTGCCGGCGTTTAAATAACCCGAGTCCTCCACCAATGGAAAAAGCCCGCCGAGCGGTTCGTACTCGAATGTAATCGGCGGCGTTTGCAGCGTTTTCTCGATCCGGAGCCGGGCTTCGAACGTCTCGCCCTCCGTCACGTAACGAGGCACGGTTTGCAGCACCCGAACGTGCCCGTCATCGTACAGGACCGCGGTCGCCAGCGCAAACTCGTTCCACTCGAATTGCGCGGGCTCCGGCGCGTTTTCCCGGATGAACAAGCGGTACCCTTCCACCACCCGGTTATATTCGCTGATCTCATCCGGGCGGGCCGAGCTGTTGGTCACCGCATGTACGGGCTCCTTGCCCTTCTCGTCATATGCGATGCAGAGGTATACGTTTTTGGCATAGTCGTTATTGTTGAAGCCCTCCATCATCGAGAGCTTAAGCGTGACCGGCGAGGAGACCGTAATCTCCCGTCCGAGGCCGTCCAGCGCGAGCCCGGACTGCACCGATACCGACTTGTCGTCCACCGCAACCACCTGCAAGCCCGCCACTACGCCGCTTCCGAACAGCAGCCGGTTCAACAGACGCCGCTTGTCGTTGAAATATTTTTGCTCGGACTCGAAATCTCGGACCGTCAGCAGCTTGCCGTAAAAGTACCGGTTGCGTTCAAACGGAAAAAACCTGGACTTTTTCATGCTCCGCTTCCTCTTTCATCATATAATGTTATTCAAGCTCCGAATCGAGACCGAGTCTCGTATGAATGTCCATGCGGTTGTCGCGCTCCACATCGATCAGCACCGTATGATAGGGCAAGGTGGCGCGCCGGTCCAGCTTCAACCAAGACGGCTCGGCCAAGGTCGTATTGATGCCAAGATACGTATGCATATCCATATTCATCCACGGCTGTAGCACTACCAGCTTGGCCTCCGTGAAGGCGGGCTTCTGGGCGTCCAGCAGCTGCTGCAGCACATATTTTTGTTTATCCGAAGCGGCATGCTCCGGCTTCACCACAACGCAGAACGTGTAAGGATCGTCGCTGTAGAGCCGGCTCGCAGTTTCGCGGAACTCGGCATTTTCCAGCAAGTGCCGGATTTGAAAATGCTCGATAATCATCGGCGCCTCGCCGGTGTAAATCTCCACCATCCGCGATATGGCCGCCCGAGTGCCCCGGAACCGGTACAAGTCGGGGGCCTCGCGCATCCACAGTCTCAGCTGCTGTTCCGTCCAATGCTCATCCGGCGAAAGGCCCAGCCACGAGGCAAGCCACCGCAGGTAAGGGCCGTCCGTCGCATCCGGGTCGAAATATCGCGCAATGCCGGCAATCGTCTCGTCCGTCTCCTCCATAAAGGTCGCAAATAGCGATAAGTAGCGCTCCAGAAAGCTTCGGCTCTTCTCGTCCTCCTGATACATAGCCGGAAGATACGATAGGTAGGACATGCGCGGATCGTATATACGAAGCCTGCGAAGCAGCGGGGAAGCCGTTTCGCTGCCGATCCACTCCAGCTTCAGCCACAAGTAGCGCCCCTTCGCCGACACCAGCAGCGCATCCTTCGGGTTCGTTAACGTATGCGTCCACAGCGGTTTCAAAGCATCCAGCATCTCCTCGTCCGGAACGGCCGGATCGGAAATATATTGATCCAGATCGAGCACGTGTCCGCCGAGCGTCACCATTTTACGATCGGAGGCAAACCACGACAAACGCAGCTGCAATCCCTCTTCGATGTCTGCATCCAGCACCGCTTTGTGCCATTCGTTCTCGCTGCGGGCGCTATCGAGGGAACAAGAGATCCACGTTCCTTCGTAGCGGCCATTCCCGCAGGAATTCGTGCGGGGCAGCAGCTGCAGCACGGTGACGGTCGCTTCGGCGCGGTTCCAGGCATAAAGCTGTCCGCTCGCATTCGTCAGCAGCTTGTCGGACCGCCCGTGGTACGAAGCGATCGGCCGGACGGTGCATTGTTCTCCGGACATTTCGGCCCGGAGCAGGGAATGTTGGTTGTCACCGGTCGCTTCGCCCGAGGCGTCCCCGATAAACAAGCCGCCTCGCCCGTCCACCGCGATGCCCGAAGGCCTCGGCTGCCGGACGGCTTCGTTGAACCACTCCGGCTCGCTGCCATCCGGCTGGCGAAGCAGCCGCCCCGTCACGATATCCAGCAGCCAGACGGTCCCGTCCTCCGTCCCGGCGAGTTGAAACCGGCCCCGCAACGCTTCCATTCCGTCAGGGAATACCCGATCCGGATCGATCTCCGTTTCCGCCAGCAGTTGGCCCGAGGAACCAAGCCTTACTAAGACGAGTCTGCTGCCATCTACAATGGCAAACACCAGAAACTGCCCACCCGCTTGGGTTGCGCCCAAAGGATACAAGCTTTCCCCGCGGTAGTCGCTGTAGCTCCATACCGCTTGGCCGTTGCCGGCATGAAAGGCCATAAGCGGCGTATCGGCATAGGGATCTGCGGCCAGCACCGTATCTCCTACGGCCGCCAAATAAGCGGAGGAGGTGAATGTGCCGTGTCCTTCGCGAAGCAGCGGCTCCAGATGGCGGTTGTCCGGATCGTACAGCCACAGGGCGGCAGACTCATCGAGCAGGTAGATTCGGTCCTGCCGGCCCGGAGCGATATCCCCAATCGCTCCGGGCCCTCCGCCTTCCCATTCCGCCAGTGAAATTTTCGCCGCAATGCCGTACTGCTCCGTTTGCTTAAGCGCAAGTCCGGCGGAATCGATGCTGACGTTACAGGTCATTCCCCGTTTCCAATCCGACGGCTTGTTCAGCGAAAAAAAACGGAAAGGTCCCATCATGCGCCCGCCCCCTTTATTACAACTCGGTCAAGCTGATCAATTCGATGTCGTGCTCTCCGGAATATACGAGCCCGTACGGCGGGATTTGAATATCGCCGTCGGCATCTTTATGAAATCCTCTGCCTTCGGCCGAAATCCATAAGTCCTGAATGTAGCTGATCCCCGGAATCCGATTGATGACGCCGTAGATGTCTCCCTTGTACACAGTCCGTCCGAAAGCCCAGCCGCTCGTTCCGACCTTGTTGTCGAAAGGCTGAAGCAGCCGGGTCAGCTCCCGGATGACGATGTTCGCTTCGTCCTTGAACGAAGGCTCTACCGCAATAACGGCATGCACGCTAATCTCAATATATTCCGGCGGCAAAATTTGAATGTCCGTCGTAATCATCCGTCGCTTGTCCAAATGCCGTCTCACGGTTTCCATAAACCCACGGCTCGGCATCGGCTTCGGCGACTCGCTGTAGGGCACCACCACGACGGAAAGGGCCGCCGGCGACCGTTCCTCAGGATACCGCTTCAGCCCCTTGCGGAATAAAGGCAGCGCCCGCGCTCTGGCCACGCGGAGTCCCGGCGTATTCAGCACGATCCGCTCCACGTCCTCCGCCGTCACGGCGGTTGCGGGCTGCTGCAGCTCCGTTCGCGCTCGCAGCTTGGCCTCCTCCAGCGTTTCCGGAGCGCAGCCGCCCGCAGCGACAGTCCGGTTCACGGGGCGCACAAGCTCCACCTCCGGCCACGGCTCGGCGAAACGCTGAATCAAGGCGGCGTTAATATTCCCGGATACGCCTTTGGTCGAACGAAGGGCGAGCACCACGATGTTCGGCTCGTCGGATGGCGGAGGCGCCATCCCTTTCTCGTTGTCGCCGAAGAGAACGATGCCGTTCAGCGGATCGAGCAGGAAATGCCGGTCGTCCGGACCGGATCGGTCAAAGTCATCGACCCGGTGCCAGTCATACCACAGCCATTCGCCGGATACGGGGTCTTTTTCTCCGATTTGAAGCCGGAACGCTTCAGCGACGACGGAAGAGCAGGGAAGCTCGCAGCGCTGGTGGGGCAGCCCGTTTCCGGTGCCGATCCGCCGCTGATCGCGAAACCGCCCGGTATGGCAAATGACCCTTACCCGTCCGATGCCATCCGGCGGCGCTTGTCCGCCCGCCTCCTCCCCGAAAGCGATCCGGACCGTCTTGCTCTCGCCGTTTCGGCTTATTGCGTAAATTTTCCTTTTATCCTCCGGGACCTCAGACGGCAGATCACCGGCCTCATTCCATTCCTCCCACTCCCCTTGGGCCTCGGTGCGCACTTGAATCCGCACTGTGCCAAAAAAAGCCAGATAATGGCTGATTTCCAGCAATTGCCCTTGTCCGCTTCGTCCGTCCCAGGCGAACTCCTCCATCAGACTCCATGTGTCGTGCTGGAAGGCGGTCACCGCATTGAACGCCACGTGTTCGATCTTGGGCGGCAGCTCAAACCCCGCTTCGACGACCTCGCAGCAGATCCAATACCGTTCCCGGTCCGTCGCCGGCCCGATGACTTTTGGCTGCATAAGCCGCTCCAGCCGGAATAACAGCTTGCCGCTTTGCGACAAATGGTTCGTCTCGTCCCGCCGCAAGTCGACCGGCCCCCAGTCCGCAGGACGGTCCTCTCCGCCGTCACCGAATATCCTCCACTCCAGCTTGGCCGAAGGAATGCGTTCCCGTTCGGTATCCTGCACCGGAACGATAGGATAGTTCTCGTATAACCGAATCGACAGGGTAAGCAGCTGATTCGTCGGCAGCGGTTCGGTGAACCCGATATACAATCGGCTGCCCGCTTCCCCCTTGGCCCCGAATGCCGGAAACGATACGTTGCGCCCCTCGTTGGAGGCGGTATAGTCGAAATAGCCGGAGTCGGTCGCGACAATCAGCTTGTCCGGGACGGCGGGAACGAGCAGAAGCGGCTCCGCCGTCTCGAAGATCAGCCCGCCGGCCGACAGCTTGGTTCCACGGGGAAGCTTGGATTTCGCGTCGACGCCTTCGAATTGAACTTCGACCGAAGCCGGCACCGCTCCCCGGGGTCTCACGCCAAGCAGCTTAAGAAATTTCAGCTCGTTGGCTTCGGTGACCCGGTTTAAGTAATACTGCTGCATCTCGATAAGCCAAGCCAGCATTTCAAGCATCGTCATGCCCGGATCATGCGCGTTCTCGTCGGTCCATGCCGGATAAAGCGCAGGGATTTGCTTCCGGGCCGCTTCGACCATATGCTCGTACATGCGGTCATCCAAATTCGGCAGCTTGAGCATGCTTGTTCCCCTCCCGTCCCTTACACGATCTCGATAGCCAGCTTATGGATGCCTTCGGTGACGATGCCATGCGGAATCAGGGACATGTTCTCCGGCAGCAGCTCCGTGCGCACTCCGTCCTCCATCTTCGTTACCGTCATGGTCAGACGGTCGACGTGATGGATCGCCCCGATGGATTTCAACAGCGCGTAGAACATGGACAGGTGCAGCGGCTTGCCGATTTCCCACCCGTTTCCGTTCAAGCCCCCAACCAGCGGATGCAGAAACCGGCTGATTTTGCTCAGTGCTTGACTTTCAGCCGCAGCCGCTTCCTCCATGCTTTTTACGGCCAATACCGCTTGCACGCCGATCTCCAGCCAGGCCGGCCCGATCACTTGAATGCTGTCCGGAAAAGCCGTCGGATAAGCTGCGCGTTCCCGGAGATAGCTTTCGATCCGCTTCTTCAGCTCGATAAAAGGAGGGCCATCGTGAAAGCCCGTTTTCGGCAGGACGACCAGCGTGATGCAGCCCATCTCTTTCTCCATGCGGACGTTGCGGCCGGGCAGGCATTTCACCTTGCCGATGCCCGGATAAGCTTCCCTCGCGAGCCATTCGTAATCTTCCGCGGTCACCGCGCGTCCCCGGTGCTTGACCAGCTGCGGTCCGCGTTTCAGCGCCTCCTGCAGCGATTCGGGCTCGCAGCCGCCGGAAGCGGGCTCATGGTTCACGACGCTCTGAATGAAGGCAATGGACGTTTGCAGCTGGTTAATCGTCAGCCGGTCCAAATTTCCCCGTTCTCCCCCGCCGGTTTTGTAGTTCACCTTGATCCGTTCGATATCCGAGTTCGGAAGACGCTTCCCGTGAACCCCGTCTCCGAAATAGATCCGCCCGGTCGAACGATCTATCCGGTAATGTCGGTCGGACGGACCCGAAGTGAGGAAATTCGCCACCGGCTCGTAGCAGACCCAGCACTTCAGCACCTGCCCATCCGAATCCCGTATGATGTCCACCCGTCCTTCGGCGAGCCCCAGCTCGGGCAGCTCTTCCTTCGCCAAATGCCCGGTTTCGTCCACCCACACTTCCTCCGAGACGACCGGTGTGTGAGCCAGGACGACGGCCGACGCCTCGTCCGGGAAATCCCCGGCGGCCGCCTCCTGCGGCGTTTCCTGCTCGACCGTCTCCTGCTGGATCGCCGCCACCGTATTTAAATGGACCCCCAAGATGAGCGGATAAGGGCTCGGCGGGCTGTCCGAATCGAACCTCGCGTCCTTGTTCACCGCGCGAATCCAATACCGGTCCCGGCCCCACATCCGAAGCTCCACCAAATCGGACGGCGAATAAAAAAGAACCGTTCCGCTTTGCGTAAACCCGTTCGTGCCGTCCGTTGTCTTCAAAGGACGCCAGTTTCCTTCCCTCGCTCCATACTCCCACTCGATAAGCGGGATGTCGCCGGACGCCGCTTTTTGCATCAGCACGGAAAAATATAGACTGATCGGTCCGCGGACAGGGGCCCGGTCAAAACCAAAATAAACGGCCGGCTTGCCGCCCTCCGGCAGCCGGAAAGGGGCAAAGGGACGATCGCTGCCCCCGGTTTGTCCGGAGCAGTCCCGGCTCTCCGCGTTGTTTCGGGTCCAGCACGCTTCAGGCGGGTAGAGCGGCTCGTCGTAAGCGTATTTCAGCCGGACCTGCTCAATCCAGGGGGACAAATAGAGCGGGTTGGCCGAATACAAATGCTCGATATGCAAAATCCGTGCGCGAATCCAATAGTTCCATTCCGAATTGACGAACGTTTGCTCCAGATCGGCCGGACATACGAAGGCAAACTCCGCGTGCCCCCCCACAGGATGATAAAACAGCGTTTCTGCCGCTGCCGGAACAGGCAGCCTCACCCAGGCCGAACCGTTCCAATACTCCCATACGACGCGGGTGATCGAAACTGGATCGGGGATATCGACCTTGTCCACATCTTTCTTTTTCATAATCGGCTTCCAGTCGATGTGCGGCGGCTTCTCCGGGATCAGCCGATGCTCCCTGCGCGATAAGCGGAAGCTGACCGTTATTTTGCCGCCCCGCTTGCTGAGCGGCTCCGCACATGCGGCATAAAACGTCCCGAACGGCGCAAACAGGTCGCCGAACGGATAGCCGCCGCCCGAATCGATTTGGATATCGCCGAAATACATCCGCTCCGGTTCGATTCCGCCGTCGCCATGCAGGTCCGCATAATCCGCCTTGATGCGCAGTCCATCCAGCTCCAGCTCTGCCAAATCCGGAGTGCCCGCAGCCGCGCCGAGCGAGCGAACCTTGCACCGCAGCCATCTTCCGGCGCCTTCCTCCAGCTCCGTTTCTTCCCACGGGGCATGCGTGCGTTTGGTCAAAATCAACCGGTTTCCGCGGCTTTCCGCCTCGTCGAACGGAACCCAGGCCCCGCCCGAGTAGTAGCTCCACGTCACCGCCCCGCTGTCCGCCAAACGTTCCGATAAGGCGGCCTCCTTGAACCGCTTCAGCGAATGCGTCAGCTCCAGCTCGATTCTCGCTCCGTGCTTTAGCCTGAACAAATGATCGTGCTTCAGAAGCAGGCTGTGCTCTTGCACGTCGCCTTCCGTCCCGAACCGGAACAGCGCCGCCGGCCGTTCCTCTCCCAAGGGAGCGTCAAGCCGGACGACCCTGTCGTGGCGGACGCTGACATTGTACATGTCCGTAAGCCGGGCGGGCGTAACCATGACGGAATGCGCCGTTTCGAAAATGACTGGTTCTCCGCCCTCGGGGGGCGTTCCGGCCACCTTCGTCCCTTTTGGCACCGGAACGGTCTCCTGCGCTCCCTCGCTTAAATAAAAGGTCAGGTAGCTCTTGGCCGGAAGGGAGGACTGCTGGGACACATCCAGCATATTGAGGAAAGCGACGAAATTTTTTTGCGGCACTTGGTTGAGCCTGGAGATATTGTCCCCCAGCATCCGCGCGAACAGAAGAAACAAAGCCGTTCCCGGATCGGGGTCCTCCGGCGTGAATCTCCATTCGGGTGTATAAAAAGGTGTCATCTCTTGCATTTGTCGAATCAGCGCCGGGACATCCCGGGCGTCGATCGGAGGAACCCGCATCCGTGAACCGCCTCCTTTCCCAGCCTATTCGGCTGCTCATTTCGTGCCTTCATGAATATAGAACGGATACACCTGATTAAATAAGTTGTTCGTCGATCGGACCTCGTACTGAATGCGGATCATCACTTTGCCGGGATCGTCCGTATCCGGCTCCGCCCGGACTTCGACTTCGTGCACTCGAGGCTCCCAGATGCGAATCGCTTCCGCGATGTCCGACTCCAGCAGATGCATCGTCGTCTCGTTCGTCAAGCCGAACAGAAAGCGCTCCACGCCGCAGCCGAAATCCGGCCTCATGACACGCTCTCCTTTGGCGGTCCAAACAATAATGCGAATCGCTTCGGCGATGTCCTCTTCATATTCGGACATTTTGATGCGGCCGGTCACCTCGTCCACTTCGACGGGAAATTTCCATCCTCTGCCCAAAAACGACTTCACCCGTGCGCCTCCCTTGGCCGATTAGTTGATTTTGACCAGGCTGCCCTTAATATTGACGACCCCGTCCGATTTGATATCGACGGAGGCGCTGCCTTTCAGCGCCAAACTCGCGGAAGCCTCGATGTTGACCTGAGTCGATTTGACGGTAATCTGCTTGCTGCTCTCGATCTGGATATCGCCCTTGGCATTCATCGTGATGACCGAAGTGCTCGACTTGATCTTGATTTCGTTAGCGGACCCGCCTTGAATGACAATCGAGTGGTTTCCGCTTGAATCGGCGATGGTGACCGAGCTCTCCTTATCCAGAAGCTCAACGATCTGGCCTTTTTGAGTCTTGACCGTGATCTTGCCCTCCGCGTCGTTGTCGTCAAAAATCAGCTCATGGCCCGCCCGCGACTTGAATTTGCGCACGTCGTTCTTGTCGTTCTTCCCTTCGGGAGAAGGGTCCTTCTTATTCCACAGCGTGCCGATCACATAGGGCTGCCGGGCCTCCCCAAGATGAAAGGCGACCAGTACCTCGTCCCCCACCTCGGGAATAAACAGCGTCCCGCGATCTTTCCCGGCCATCAGCGTGGCGATCCGGGTCCAATCGGTTTCCGTTTCTCCTTCGCGGAGTGGAAGCTTCAGCTTGACCCGGGCCAGGTTTTCCGGGTCCTTGTTGTCCGTCACGACGGCGACCATCACACCGTTAATCTTCGGTGTCAACGATTCCATCGCTTCGTTCGGATTTAACGAGAAAGGAAATTCGTTCATATCAGCCCACCGCATTTCCTTGAACTTTAAAAGTCGTCGTATACCCGGAGGCGTCGATCCGGTGCGTGGAGGACGTAATATAGTACGGTTGGTTGAGGACCCTGCCCAATCCCTCCAGCTTCATATATCGGCCCGCGCAAATTTCAGGCAGGCCGATGGTTTCGCCATGCCCGGTAACCAGCTTCATCCCCCGCTCGTTCATAACCGCCTCCGCCTTCGCCTTTGCCTCTTCCACGGAATCGACATTCGCACCGATATTTTCCTCGAACTCGCCGTGCGTTTTCAGCAAATCTTTGCCCGTCTTGGAGCCGGAGCCAAGCTTGGTGATCTCGGTAGCCGAAGCGACGATCGGCTTCTGCTGCTTGTCGTCCCAACCGCGCACCGTCACTTTGGTAATCTGGTCGGCAAGGTTCATATCGGTGGCAAAGCTGCGCAAATTTTGGCCGTAGCTTAAGGTGAGCACGCTGGAAGTCCCCGTAAGCGGTTTGCGAAAATACATCGTTTTGCCCACGAGAAAAAAATCGTAATTGCACATCAGCGCCAAGTACCTGAGAAATTTAAAGTCGCTCATTCCTTTTTGGTCGATCGTGCCGATCACGGTTTCCGTATCGTCGACGATCACTTTGGGCACATATTTTTGGCCGATCTCCTTGGCTACGTCGCTGTACTTTTTGTCGATCCAATAGCCGGCCTTCGAGCCTTTCATCATCAGCGTCGACTTGTCCATCCCCTTCACACGGAGGGTCGGATGGCCCTGTGCCGGATAATCGGCGGTAACGGAAGTGATGATCCCGTAAAATACCGTTTTCAGCTTGTCCGTATAGCCCATTTTCACTTCCAGCGTTTTCCCCAGGACAAAGTACTCGGCAAGCCATTTGAAATCCCGTTTGACGATATCGTAGGCGTTTTTTACGGAAAAATCGACGAAGTTTGCTTTAGGTTCGACGCTTGTCGTGACGGTGATGGAGGGAATGGCCATACTTTCGGTGACAATATTGGAGCCGTCGATATAAATCTCGTAAGCGGGTGCGTAGAAATTCCGGTACTTGCTTTCCAACTCGTCAAACGTATACGTCTTGGTTTCCAGCGCCATAAGCCATTCCCCTTTCTTCGTTATGTATTGGCAGGATTATGGCAGCGTCTATTCCAGCCTCGGAACGATCAGTCTGCGTCCGGCTTCGATATGCCTGGGGTTGTCGATCTTGTTCGCTTTGGCAATTTCGCGCCATAGTCCGGGATTTTCATATTCTTGGGCAGCAATCATCCACAGCTGGTCGCCTTGGTTGAACAGCTTTTGCTTCGTGCGGTCGGCGGACTGGCGGGGAATATGCTGGAACTGCTCTTTCATGCTCATGACGGCCTTAAACGTCACACGAAGCGTAGCTCGCACCGGTATCCCGGAATCGAGAAACATCGTAAATTTTTGCGAAACCTTTTCGACAATGCCTTTAAAATTCAAGGAGCCCCATACAAAACGGCATGGCGGCGGCGCGTGCAAATCTTTATCCACATCGAGCAGCTTAACGACTTTCGAGGTGTGGGCGCGGACATCCGTGCCTTTCTCGTAGCTGTCGAAGAACAGGTCCATCGACAGCGTCGTCGCTTCCCCGCTCACAAATTGGGCAATCGGCGCGTTCAAGCCGGGAATCATCTGCCACGCAAATTTGTTGGACGACTCCAACTGGTATTCCTTCGGGTTAAACAGCACCTCGATCTCCTGTCGGCTGCCGCCTTCCACAATAATTTTGGCTTTCGTTAAAGCCATCCGCCTCACCCTTTGCAAGTTCGGGAATCGCGGCCGCAGGGGTTCAAAGCCCGCTGCGCTGCCGCTCGAATTTGATTTTGTTTTCCAGCTCTCTATACACTTGGTCGACAAAACGGTCCAAGTCCGGTAAAGCCGTCTGAGACGCGGCTGATAGCTCGATTTTCATCGCTTCAAGCTGGGCGGAAACCTGGGTGACGGCCTGCGCCGCCGCTTGCTTCGCCAAGGTCCCGGTATCCGGCTTCTGCTTTTTATGGTATTCGATTTCGGAGCGCGCAGCCCGGTAGGACGGGCTCGGCGTGACGGCCGCCTTGGCGTGCTGCTGAGCCGTGCGCATTTGAAGCGCGACGCGAGGCGTTAAAGCGCCTTCGGCACTGGCGCTGGCGGGCACCGCGGGCGAACGCGGCGCGACAGCTTGCTGCCGATGCAATTGCAACGGCAGCGACGCGGCTTGGGGCGGTTGGGTGCCTAAGACGCTCGCGGGCATTGCGGGCGAACGATGCGCATCAGCCTGCAGCGGATGCAACTGCAATGAGCGTTGCGGCACTCCGGGCGACAACACACCCGAGGCGTTTGCCAACATCGCGGACAGACGCTGCACGTCTGCCTGCGACGGATGCATCTGCAACGCGGGTAACGGCGATCCAGGTGACAAGACGCCCGAAGCGTTCGCAGGCATCGCGGACAAGCGTTGCTCGTTAGCCTGCGATGTATGCATCTGCAACGGGCGTTGCAGCGATCCGGAAGACAAGACGCCCGAGGCGTTCGTGCGCACCACTGACAGACGCTGCGTGTCAGCCCGCGACGGATACAGCTCCAACGGACGTTGCGAAGCACGAGGCGGGAAAATGCCCAAGACGCTCGCAGTTGCAGCAGACGACCAGTCTGCGCGAACCTGCGGGAGCTTGTTTGCAATGGCCGCTGCCATACGAGTCGAAGGGTCCGGCAATGCTTGTACAAATGGCGGTCCGAACACAGTCGCTTGACCTGCCTTGGCATGCTGCGAGGGGACGACCCTGAATTGAGGAACTGGTGCTGTTGGAGCCATGCTTCCAACTGAAGCCGAAGGGTATACGGCGCTATTCCGTTTAAACAGCGTCGCATCCGGGCCTGCCGGATGTCTACGCATTGCCCGTTCTTCCGCATCACCGTCCCTCAAGGCAATCCTGCTCCCACCGATGTTACCCGCAAAATCCGTTACATTCGGTAAGAGGGCTCTCAATCCGCCCTCCGAACGTAAGCTAACCAGTTTATGAAGGATAAAGGAATGTACGGATAAAAACCGGGATTGTTCGTACTGCGCCGGAACAACCGGATGTCGTCGTACATCTGTTAAATTCCAGCCCCATCCTTCCGATTCGCGTATCTCGTCTGATGTGCTTCGAAGCACAATATCCACAAGGCTTGAACCAGCCCCGCGAATAAACCTACGAATCATTGGATTCGCAGAGCCCGAAACCGTCCTGGTTGTAAAGCTTCGAACGGCTTCGCTCGTAAAGCCCGAGACCGTATCGTTCGCATCATGCCTAGCATTTTTCCCACGTGTCGGCGCTGAATTCGATTGGGAGGCTTGATGCCGACGAACGTAACGCTGCTTCACCGCCCCTATGGAATTGGCAGCATAAATCTGTGTACCAATAGACACAGCTCTTCCTCCAAACGGCAAAGGATGGCGTTGGAGTTGCCGTCCTTCGACAGCGGATGACCGTTTGGCCGAGACGATCGGCGAATTGCTGTTCACCCCGGATAGGCTTGTCATCGGATTTCCGGTTTTTACAGCTACCGGCTTAGGCTGAACAGTAACAAGCCCCGTTCTTTCGTGTCGGACAGGGACTGCCAAATCAGCCGTCATTTCTCCGCTCTCTGCCTCCGCAATGCGGCTGTGATATAACTGTTCGCTTGACATGAGCATTCGGCTGTGAAGTGGAACAGAGCCGTACGAATGTACCGAACTATCGTATTCAAACGCAGAAATACCAGTGGATGGCACGACACCGACAAGCATCTGAAGGGAACTGATACCGCCAAATTTATTGCTGCTTCGTCCCGGACTTTGGCTGATAAAAACATTATCTCTGCGCAAGGACGCGCTCATCGGATAATGAAACCGAAGCGAAACCGACGATTCGTTCCCGATCTTCCGCTGCACAATAATAGGTGCCCGACCGTAGAAAAGATCGGCATTCACCTTTTGCCAATGCGTTCGTTCGAAGACGGTGGTGGTTGACGATAATACAGCCGTCTCGTAACGACGGTCCGATATGTCTCGCATAGACTTAGCCGGACCATCCATGCGTAACCGCCCAAGTACAAACAGGCGGCCTTCCGAAGCTGCCGCAGCAGCATCCGTTTGACGGCTTCCCGTCATGCGCTTCTTTTCAAGCCGGGCATCCAGCGTCCGATGACCGCCCAAGGAACCTGCTTCAAACAAGCCAATGCGGCGCTGCAGCAAAATTTCCATACCGAGGGAGGATACTCCCTTCGGTCTAAGCCACGACCGTTCGGTAACGGATGCCGTTCCGCGTTTTTTCCAACCCGCACTTTGTCCAGCGTTTCCTCCAAGCGTCCGATTCCTTTTATCGTCATCGTCAATCGGACTTGCGGCGACTATGATCGGACGCACAACAGTACGGCCGCCCCGACTTTCGCTTACGGTTCGATATCCCTTCTTATCGTCCGAATCAACCGGACTTGACGCTTTTTCCAAACGTCCGCGTAAATGGAGGCCTTGGCTCTCGCTTATATGTTGACTTAGGACATCATCGGCCATGACCGAATAAAACTGTGTTGTCCGATCTATATGTATAGGATTGAAAGCCTGTTGCCGCAAGGAAATCCGCTTCCATTCCAAGACCTGCCCGAAGGCCCGCCCCTGCTCTTGCTCCGGTTTGCGCCACTCGCGCTCAAGCAGCGGACTCCGGCTGCTTTCTCCCGAAGAAGATCCCTGCTGCAAGCCCCGTTGCCGTTCGTCGCGACGCTCCTTTATTTCCGCTGCCGCATCGGGGTTTCTCAGAGCCGCCATCGCCTTGGATTCGGGCTTCCGTCTGGCCTGTCGCACCTGATCAACAGGTACATGCCGCGCCCGTTCACCGGATAAGTTGTACCCTCTGCCTGAACGTTCGGCAAAGCGATAATCCCTGCGCAGCACCAAAGGCTCTCTCATCCCACGACCGCGTATACGCCCGCTCGAATGAACCATCAGCCCTGCCGAAACCGACTGCCTAATGCCTATATCCGCAGAATTTCGCGAACCGGCCGCTTCCCCGTTCGTCTGAGGATGTCGATGCGCACCCAAAGGCGTAGAACCAACCGCTCGCTCCATTTCTCCAACATTCGAACGCAGCGCCTTGCTTTCTTGCCGACGATCCGCCCGCATCGTGCCGGTTGCCGAATTCGCCGCAGTTATCCGCGATGCCGTTCCCACACCTGTCGGTAAAAAAGAGCTTGTCTTTCGTTCCGAAGCGTCATGCCGTCGGGCCAGCTTTTCCAGCAGATGCAGCGTCCGCCGGTACGTTCGAAGCATATCCCGCTCTTCTTGCTTGAGCAATTGCAGCTGCATTTTCAAATGAAGCGTGAATTGAACCAGCGAGACATGCTGAACAGGAAAGCCTCCCTCTCCGGCCTCAAGCAAGGTTAGCGCTTGCGGTCCCAAGTAGTTCCTGGACGCAAAGCCGTATTTCCGCGTGATTTGTTCGGCGAACCGGAGATGCCCCGGCATGCTGGGCGCCGGCCCCGCTTGGATGCGCTTCGTCGTTCTCATCGTCCGTGCCCCTTGACTTCAATGTTGCCCTTCATCCGCATTCTTTCCGCTAACGGGCGTAAATGGCCTTTAATCCGTTGTGCACCAGCTCGATCGTCTCGACCGCGACCTCGCTGCTCGAAGCGCTCAACTCGGGTCCGGCCCATTTGACCGGGTAACAGCCGAAGAAATTCCAGCGGATCATTTCCTGCCACGAGGCGTCGTATAGAATAATCGAGCCGCTTTTGCGCTTCACCTTGCCTCCTGCAGCGCTGAAATACCAGTCCCACAGGTCGCTCGATTTCGTGATGCCCCGTTTCAATACGATTGGAGGCGATTTCGTCCCTTTCGGCAGGCGGTGCGTATAGCCGTTCACCCCGCCCTCGGCTACCTCCTCGAACTCCAGCTCCGACTGCAGTCCGCTAACCTCGGAGAAGCCGGCAACCAGCATGCCGTCAAGCTCCACCATAAAACGAAACGCTTGTCCGAAGATTTCCGAATCGGCTGCGTTCATGGGCTTCACCTCTTTTTAAAGACGTCGAAGGGGTTGTCCGGCTCATCGTTCAGGCTGCGGTTGATGCGCGAAATTTCCGAGCACCACCGCCGCCGTTCGCGATGCTCCATGTTCATGATATCGTCATGAGGCCAATGAAAATAATAAGCCAGGAACGCGGCTTCCTCATAAATTTTATCCGCCGGATAGACCGTCAGTTCCCCTCCGTCTCGGCTAAAAAAGAGATGTCCACCTCAAATTCGTGGTCGCATTTCGGACAGACGGTGCGCACGCTGAGCTTTTCCACTTCGTTAATTTGCCGGTAAAAATTTTGCAAAAAAGCAAGATCCGACGTAAACAGCCGTTCGATCACCTTCGTATCGATCGCCCTTAAATCGCCCAGCTTGGTAATGACTCTAGCTAGCAAAATAATGCTCAAATAACTCGGGTTTTGCTGCACGCGCTGATCCCGCATCGGCAATATTTCATCGGCTGCGGTAGCCAGACGCATCACGCCCCGTTTGTGCAAGCTGCCGTTCTCGTCCACATAACCGCGCGGAAGCTCGAATTCGTATTCCGTTCTGAACTCCATGATGTCCTCCTTTGTGAGAAGCCTGCCGGAAGAAAACAAACGCTAGTCCCTTCCGGCGCTTCCAGTCGTTACTTCGTCCGCGTCATGCCTTCGTGCGCCAGCTCCAAGTGTTCAATGGCAACGTCGGAAGCCGTGGCATTGAAATCCGGCGCCGTGTATTTGCAAGGCCATGCTTCGATGATCTGCCAGGTCGCCACGTCCTGCCCCTCTTCGTCAAGCGCAATGATCGTTACGGTTTTGCGGGTCACCTTGCCTTGTAAGCAGCTGGAAATCCATTCGTATAAATCCAAGGAGTCGGTAACTCCCCACTTCAGCGTAATATTTCCGTATTTGGCCAATCCCGGGAGCTTGCGGGGCGTAATGACCTCATTTCCGTTGCGGTATTCCACGACATCGAGCGATGCGTCGAAGCCGGAAACCTCGCTGAAGCCCGCTTGTTGAATCCCTTCAACCTCTACTCTGTATCGAAACTTGCGATACGGATCGGTGCGTTCCACTGCCATGCTGAGCCATACCCCTTTCTACTGTAACCATCCATTATTCCGAACCGGTTTTTTGCGTAATCCGGAAAATGACAAATTCCGCCGGCTTGACCGGAGCGATGCCGATGACGCAAATCAGGCGGCCGTTATCGATGTCGTCCTGCGTCATCGTGTTGCGGCCGATTTGAATATAGAACGCTTCGCCCGGGGTTGTCCCCGCAAGCGCCCCGTCTTTCCAGACACGGGTCAGGAACGCGTCGATCGTACGCTGAACGCGGGCCCACAGCTTCTCGTCGTTCGGCTCGAAGACGACCCAGTTCGTGCCGTTCTTGATCGAGCCTTCCACAAAAATGAACAAACGGCGGACGTTCACATATTTCCACAGCCCGTTCGAGGAAAGCGTTCTCGCCCCCCATACGCGAATCCCTTGGCCTGTAAAGGAACGGATCAGGTTGACGCCGCGCGGGTTCAAAATATCTTGCTCGCCTTTATTGTACTGGCAATCGAGCCCGACACAGCCGCGCACGACTTCGTTCGCAGGCGCTTTATGAACGCCCCGCGTATTGTCGCTGCGGGCATAAATGCCGGCGACGGAACCGGACGGCGGTATGTAAATATTACGCTTGTCCAGCGGATCGAACACCTGCAGCCAAGGATGGTACATGGCAGCATACTGCGTATCGAAAATATCGCGGTGCGTCATCACGTCGGCAATTTTCGTTTTATCCTGCGGAATATCGAGAATCGCGAAACGGCTGCCCAAATTTTCGCAGTGCGCGACAAGCGCAAGCTGCACGTTCGGGTCGGTTACGCCGGGTACGGCCATCAGACTGACTTCGTCGTTGTCGATAAAAGCCTGGATGCCCGTCCGTTTACCAGGACCGAGGTCCTGACCCATGAAATCTCCCGCCGACAAGGCGTCCGCAGAACCGTCGCTGCCGCCCGACAGTTCGATCGCGAACTTGCCGGCCGCTTCCGGCTGACCGGAGATGACTTCGAACGGATGCACCGCGCCATGGTCCGCACCGTCGCAGGAGACGCCGATAATATTGGACTTGCCAATTGCTTTCTCCACATGATTCGGGGCCGTAACGTTAAGGGAAACACGCTCGTACGTTTCCGCTTCGTCCCCATAGAACGCATGCAGCGTAAATTCGCACGTCGTGAGCACCTTCGCCGGAAGCAGGTTCGCGTCGACAACCTCTTCGCCGCCTTCCAACGGGCTTTCCAGCTCGATGATGTTGTCCTGCGACGAAACGACGCGGTTGTACTGCTTGCTCTCGCCGTTATCGAAGGCTACGATGTCGCCCGCTCTAAAACCGGCGCTGCTTTTCACGCGGTACTTCTTCGATGTCCCGGCATCACCTAAAATTTCATAAATTTGCGTCTTCGCTTTGCTTGCCGGCTCCAGTACGACCCGGACCCGGTTACCCCATTCACCCGGATTTTTGGCGAAGAGCCGGAGCGCGGAGCTTCCGTCGTTCGACGCGGACTTCGCATCGGACGGAGCCACCCTCATCACGTAGCAGCGCGAGCCGCCGTTCACGAAGAAGTGTTCGACCGCATAGGCCAAATACCGGTAAGAGCCAAAAACGTTCTCAGCGAGGTATCCCCCGAATTGCCGTGTAAAATCGTTCATACTGGTAATGAATTGCGGCAGCCCTTCCACCGGCCCTCTGGCAGCGAGACCGATAAAGCCCGCCGTGCTGGTGCTGACCCCGCCCAGCGGCACACCGCCGCTGTCGAACTCTTCCACGTATACTCCCGGCGATAAATATTCAGCCATTTGTTCCTGATCCGGATATCGTCATGTTCCGAATCAGTTCCTCCCTCCCAATCGTCATCGCGATTCCTCATGCTATCGATTTCCCGGATGTATGCTGGCTTATGTATCGATACCTTACTTCCCTCCGCTTCCTTAATCGTCGGTAGATGGGAGCAGTCCGAGCCGTACCGGTGGTCCCTCTTCCACTTGCACCTCCTGATCCAGAATAAGCGATTCGTCGTCGGACAAGAACAAATGAACCGCGCAGACAAAACGTTTCACACCCTGCGGCGGAAAAGCGGCCGCCCATTCCCCGCGGCCGTCGGCAGCGCCTTCCGCCACGTCCGTCACTACGGTTCCTTTGCGGTGGGGAAACCGGAACGGCGTCTGCAGCTTCGCTCTGCGGTTCGCTTCATGCAGAGCGGCAATGCGGATAAACTCCCTTTTGGCCGGATCAGGATCGAGCACATAGTAGCATCGGCCGCTGACCAACCGGTGCACGGCGCCGAACGCAAGCTCCGCTTCGCCTTGGCCCGCATCTTGGAGCAGCTTCGCGCAGACCAGATTCCCATCCGTCACGGCCGCCCGTATTATCGCGGAATCCGGCGCGTTCTTCGCCCTGACGCAAATCAACGTCGTTCCCGACGCAAAAGGATAGGAGGACGTCGGCAGCATCGGCACCAGCTCCACAGGCTCCAGCGGAGACAGATTCGCCGTATCGACAACGACCCTGCTGTCCGCGTAATGCGGCGGCGCGCTGAGGGCAATACTGTACATTCCCGGGGGCAGGCCGAGCAGCAGGAACGTTCCGTCCGGCTTGCGGAACGGTCTGCACGGAACGCCCTCCACAACCAACCGCGGTACGGCGGCCGGGGCAAGACCGGTTACGACATCCACCGGCTTGACGACCAGAGCCAGCTTGACTTTCACCTCGCTGCTCAAGCGCTCCATGATCAATTTCCTTCCCGCTCTTCCAACTTGAACTGCGCTTCCGCAACCCGTGTGGTTTGCTTCGTGCGGGTAGAGTCCAGATAAACGGGCCCGACCACGTAGCTGAGCGATAATTTGTAAGGCGTGTTGGAAAAAAGGCTGACCGCGTTTTCCAATGTAATTGGCTGCGGCATGATCCGGATCGCTTCATTGCTGTCGGCCAGCGATCCTTGCAGGCTGGAGCCCCGCAGGACGGCATGGTCGTGAAACACCTGCATCACTTTCCCCATAATGCGGTGCTCGTCAAAGGAACGGGTCGCGAGCTCCGATGCCGAATGGCAGGTAACGAGATAAACCAAATTCAACGCCATCGGCGGATACTGCAGCGTGTCCGTTCCCCTTCCAATCATATTCGTCCGCCGGTTCTCGGTATTTTCCTGAATGCTGTACAAAAACAGCGTGAGCTGAAAATCTCCCTTATCCGTCGGCGAGGCCAGTCCGATCGCTTCCGGCTGAGACAAAAGCTTCGGGGTCAAATGCTCTCTTAACAGCTTGACCAGCGTATTTCCCACGTCTGCGATCACTGTGTAATCAGCCATGCGCTTCCTCCCCTTCTGCCTCTCCGTCTCAATCGAACAAGTCGGCGTACTCGCCCATTTCCTCGCGGATCCAGATCTTCCCGTTTTTGCGCAGCTCGTTGCGCGCCGCAAGCATGAACTGCTTCATCCCGATAGCGCACCGCTGCTCAGCCGCCATAAAGGCGGCGGACAGCACGATATTTTTGATATATCCTCCGGCCAGCTCAAACTTGGACGCCAAAAAGTGAAAATCGATATCGTCCTCGACCGGAGCTTCGGACGGAATCAGCCCGCGCCATATTTGCTCGCGATGCCCGGCATCCGGAAACGGAAATTTCACGATGAAGCCAAAACGCCGCATGAACGCCTCGTCCAAATTTTGCTGAAGGTTGGTAGCCAAAATGGTAATGCCGTCGTATTCCTCCATCTTTTGCAGCAAATAAGCGGTTTCCACATTGGAATACTTGTCATGCGAATCCTTGACTTCGGACCGCTTGCCGAACAACGCATCCGCTTCGTCGAAAAACAGGATGGCATTGCTGAGCTGCGCCTCGCTGAACACCTCGTGCAAGTTTTTCTCCGTTTCGCCGATGTATTTGCTGATCACCTGCGACAGATCGATTTTGTAAATTTCGAGCTGCACCTCTTTGGCCAGCACCTGCGCGGACATCGTTTTGCCCGTGCCCGGAGGCCCCGCGAACAGCAGGCTGACGCCTTTGCCGTAAGCGAGCGCGCGGTCGAATCCCCAATCCCCAAGCACCGTGCCGCGGTATTGCAGCCTGGCGCAAGCATGCTTCAGCTGCTCTTTTTGCTCGGAGGGCAGGATGACCCGGTCCCAGTCGTATTTCGGCTCGATTCGCACGGCCTTTTTCTTCAAGTTATGCTGTACCTGGGCATAGCAGGCCCGGTAAATCGCCTCGGAACCGCCAGCCCGATTCGTTTCGGGAGCGTCCCAGCGCAGCAATTGAACCGCATAATCGAGAGAGGCTGCAATCTGCCCGGGCGAGAAGCGGAACTTCCCGGCAAGCGCTTCCCAATCGGCGGCATGCTCCAGACGCCGTTCCGCACTCCAGCTTTCCCACAGCTTCCGGCGCTCCGCCGCTTCGGGTACCGGAACCTCCACCTCCAGAAACAGTTTCCTCCCTTGCAGCGGCCGGGGATTCAAGGCTTGCTCCGATAAAAGGAAGAGCGGCTCCTGCACCGACTGGAGCCGGTTCAACAGCTCCATCCGTTTTTTCCCGATGCTTTCGTCCTCTCCCAAGAGCAAGTGAAAGCGTTCGAACGCAACGATCGCTCCATAGAGCATCCCTTCGCGCAGCACCTTGACAATAAGCTCGGAAAACGGACGTTCGTCCCGAAGCAGGCTTTCGACGTTCGCCACCAGCAGCGACTTTTCCCAATGAGCCGCCGCGTGCCGCGCCTGCAGCTTCTTTCCGGAGCCGGGCTGGCCCCATAAACAAAATACCGGGAGCGGGTCGGACTCTGCCCGCCGTTCGACAAATGCGCGCAGCCGTCCCTGGAGCTCGTGCCCCGTTTGCAAATCCGGCAAATCCTGGTCCGACTCATACAGCTTGGTGCACTGGCCCAGGGACACATCCGTATAGCCGATGCCCAGCAGGAAAGCGGTCATCCGCTCATCCAGCCGCAAGGGACGCGTAAGCAGCGGGCCGTTGGATTGATCGACCGTCCGGGCTTCACCGCGAAAAAACCATTCCATCAGCCGGCTTCCGTTCATAAAAGCCTTGAGCAGCCCGCCCCCGTCCATTCCGGACAGGCCATACAGCCGCATCGCAAGCTCAGACGTCAAATACTTGCAGGTCGCATCGTCCTGAACGTAGGCATACAGCTTTTCGTACTTGCGGTCCGTCTCCAGGGCAAGCGCCATCAGCAGCGTCTGCTCTTCAAATTCATTCAACCCGAACATCTGCGATACGTAAGGGACCGGCAGGAAGCCCCCTTGCTCCAAAGAGGCCCGCCGCTTCCGGGCCAGCTCCCGGTCCATCGCGGCCAACTGGCGGCGCAGACCCGCAAGCTCGGCATCCTCCTCCCTGTCGTCCCCGTCATAGAGCAGCCTGTGCATTTCCTCTTCCGTCAGCACGAGTCCTTTGAACGGCAGAAGCGAAGGATCGGCGGGCGTGTCGGGCTCCTCCATCAGCTTCATCAAGATCGCCAGCCGCAAATCGAGCCTCGACCATTCCCGCTCGTAATGCTCCCAAGCCGTTGCGTATCCCGGCGTATCCTTGTTCTTTTTACCGTACACGGCCATCAATCTCCAAAGCCGGCCCGATAACGAGCCGAATCCAGTTTCGTTTGCGCCGCTTTGATCCCCCACTGATCGGCCTCCCGCTCCAGCGAAGGATCGTCGTTCACCGCCACGCCGTTGACTTCAGTCGTCGGCTTCACCCGTCCCTGCTTTTGCTGAACGATGTGCGCCAGCTCGTGACCAAGCAGCTCCTGCCCCTTGGAAGTTTCAGGATTGTACTGGCCGGGCGCAAAATGAATGTCATTGCCCTGGGCATACGCGAGCGCTCCGACCCGTTCCGCCTGATTCCCCGTATGCACCCTCACGTCGGAAAAGTCCGTTCGAAATGCCTGCTCCATCTTCGTGCGGACAGGCTCGGGCATCCCTTGGCCTTTTCTTTGGACGGGCGCCGCCGCAGATTTCATCTGGAGTTCGTCATCCTCCAGAACCGTTCGCTGGGCAGGCTTCGCAGACTTCATCTGCAGCTCCTCTTCCTCCATCACCGTCCGCTGGACCGTGCCGCCGGACATCATTTGCCGGACCGCACGGTTGCCCGAAATCCGCTGCATATCCTTCATCTTGAAAGCCACCGGATTCCCGGTGCGCAAGGGAGCGCTTTCGAACCTTGAAGCAAGGGGAGGGGCTGAAAGCTGCTTGCCCGGGGAAGCGTCTCGAATCATCAAAGGACCACACCTTTTTTTACTAACTTACCTTGATTTTTACACAGAAGGCGTTCTTTAAGCAATATATCTTTTGCTATATTTTGACGAAATTTATCTCATTGAAGCAAGATTTTTCCCTTAATATATCGAAAAACCTTTCCGCCCGCGGAACGGCCGGGAGCTCCCCGGTTGAAAAGCATCCCATGCGTTAGCCGCATCCCTTCCTCGATCCAGCCAACGGGCGAGATTTTCCGCCGTACTTAGACGAACCTCCGCTGCCACCCATCCGTCCGGCGTCGGATTATGGGCCGCTGGCCGTTCGGACAGATTGGCCGGTGCCGGAGGACGGCCGTCCTTCTTCCACATATACTGCTTATAGAGCCGCAGCGTTGTTCCCTGCGCGGTTTTTTTACGGATCTCTACCACGTGGTACTCAGGATGGCGTGCCAAAAAATGCTTCAGCTCCTCCTCCTGATGCCCTCCGGCAATCCCCGCTTCTTGAAATACAGGCAGCGGTGTGGCCACCGGAACGGCAAAACGGCTGACGGTATGCTTCCGCCACAAGGCCCCGATGTCTTTGCTCACTTGCTCGCAGCGGGCTTCAACGCCGGCCGCCTGCTGTAAAATTTGTGCTGCCTCGAAGTCCGCTTCTGCCTCTCTTCGTCTGAGCTCCGTATCGTTGTCGGTGCCCGGCCTGCCGAAAAGCGCTTCCATCCGAGTAACGAACTTGGCGAAGGTTCTGTCGAGCTCGGCAGTTTGCCTGAGAAGCCGGGCCATTTCAGGCTCCGTGTCCGCTTTATACCGCTGCAAATCACTGACCCGGTCCCCCGCGGCCATTACAGACCTCCTCAAAAAGCTCCGAACGGACGACCGTCTTAACCAATGCTGCACCGCCCGATTTCCCGCATTTTGCTGGAGTCTCCGAATGTGCTCGAAAGTCAAGTTCCGGTCCAGGTCCCGCTTCCACAAAGGAGCGCCGTACAGCTCACGCGGAGTTACTCCCTTGGCCGCGGTGCTCCGGCTTCTTGTCCTTCCCGAATGAAATGACATGACATCCTTTCCTCCATCTCAGGCCTCTGCGCTTTCCACGCATTTCATGGGCTCATGTGCCACTGTTTCTCTTAAATTCATAATAACACAAAATGTGGCAGCTGAAGGAATGTTTAACGATCAGAGAACAATTAAAATGGTCTAATAAAAAAGAACATAATTGGCTCTTTTCCATTGTCAATAATCGAGGTACGATGTCGAATATTTAGAATCCGCCTGTACCTGCGGCGGCAACTATCCGGAAGGAGAGCAAGATACGATGACCCCTTCGCATTCCTTGACCGTTCGTCAAGCCGGGCACGGCGATATTGAGGCGCTGGCGCCGCTGTTTGACGCTTACCGCCAGTTTTACAGGCAGCCCTCTGACGTGGAAAGGGCCGAGCGCTTTCTGCGCGACAATCTGGAGCGGCAGCAGTCCGTCATCTTCTTCGCCTATACGGAGGATCCGGGTCGGCCGCTTGGCTTTACCCAGCTGTATCCGACGCTTTCCTCCATTGCAATGATGCGCGTATGGACGCTGAACGACTTGTTCGTCCACCCGGACGCCCGCAAGCAGGGCGTCGCCCGGGCGCTGATGAAAGCCGCCGAGGCGCACGCCCGCGCTACCCGGGCCAAAGGCTTGCAGCTGTCCACGGCCGTCGACAATGTTACGGCGCAGCGTCTGTACGCAGCGATGGGCTATGTGCGGGACGATGCGTTCCTTCACTATTATTTGAGACTGGAGGACTGAACCATGAGAAGAAAAGAATTCGAAATGATGGACGCACAGGAGACGGAGAGCTTTTTGCAGGAAATGAGCTTTGGGGTGCTCGGTACGACGGGCGAAGACGGATGGCCGGAGCTGACGCCGGTGAACTTCGTCTTTCACGAAGGGGCGGTCTATTTTCACGGCAGCAAAATCGGGCAAAAAATGGCCAATTTGAAGGCACGGCCCCAAGTCACCTTCTCCGTCGCCAAGGAGTACGCCATCGTGCCGTCCTATATCCTCGATCCGAAGCTGGCTTGTCCGGCTACGGCCTACTTTAAATCCGTCGTCGTCAAAGGCTACGGCGAGCCGGTCGACGATCTGCAGCAGAAGGCGGAAGCACTGGGCGCGTTTATGCGCAAGCTGCAGCCGGAGGGCGGCTACGATCCGATCGATGCGGCCGATCCCGCCTATGTGCCGCAACTTAAAGCAACATCCGTGGTGCGCATTCGCGTGGAACGGATTACGGGTAAATACAAGTTCGGCCAAAATATGAAAGAACCCAAGTTGAGTCAGGTTATGGACGGACTGGAGCAGCGCGGCGGCGAGCTCGATGCGGAAACGATCGCGCTTATGAAAGCGTACTGTCCGCACCATCAGGAAAAGTAAAAGTCGGCAAGCTTGCGGGGCCATCCGATACCTGACGATTACCTGAAAATACCCGTCTTTTCATCCCGGCGCAAAAGCGGTATGCTAAAGGTAAATCGCACTTATGGATCCCAAGGAGGCTCCCGCACACGATGACATCCGAAACCGAACTGAACCGGCTGGCCGAGCAGCTTCCCGCCTGGCTCGAGACGAGCCGCAAGGAATCCCGGCACGGCCAGCCCGCCTCCTACATTCCCGAATTGGCGCACGCTCCGGGCGACGCCTTGGGCATCGCGCTGCTCGACGCCGCAGGACGCGAAGTAACGGCAGGCGACAGCCGCTTGTCCTTCACCCTGCAAAGCATCTCTAAAGTGTTCACGCTGCTGCTCGCCTTGATGGATCAAGGCGAAGAAGGCGTTTTCCGCAAGGTCGGCATGGAACCGACCGGCGACGACTTCAACTCCATGCTGAAGCTGGAGCTGGTCGAGCCCGGCATTCCGTTTAACCCGCTGATCAACGCGGGAGCCATCGCCGTCTCGTCATTGATCCGGGGCGCTACCCCCGCGGAAAAGACGGAGCGAATCCTCTCCTTCTTCCGCGAGGTCGCGGGTGACCCGACGCTGACCTTCAACGAAGCGGTGTACCGTTCCGAAGCCGCTACCGCGCACCGGAACCGGTCCCTTGCCTATTTCCTCAAAGACAACAAAGTGCTGGACGAAGAAGTAGAGCCGGTGCTTGACGTTTATTTCAAGCACTGCTCCGTGGAAGTGACCTGCCGCCATGTGGCGCGCATGGCGCTCGTTCTGGCGATGAACGGAACCGATCCCTTGTCGGGACGGGAGCTGGTGCCGCGGCGCTATGTGCAGATCGCCAAAACGTTCATGGTCAGCTGCGGCATGTACAACGCCTCCGGCGAGTTCGCCATCCGCGTCGGGCTTCCCGCCAAAAGCGGCGTCGCCGGCGGCATTCTCGCTCTCGTGCCGGGTCGGTACGGCATCGGCGTGGTCGGACCGGCGCTGAACGAGAAGGGCAACAGCATCGCCGGCGTCCACCTGCTGCAGACGATGTCGGAAGCGTTCGACTGGAGCATGTTTTAGCTGGATCGAAGCGCCGGAAGGCGTTGGCGAAGGTGAACTCAGCCGGCGGCCGCGCTTTGGCTATGAGCGGGTGGCACTGGCGCTGCCCGCTCACAGCCTCAAGCATAGACTACCCTCTAGCCGCGTCACAGCGCGCACCTCTTCGGCCAGCCCGTTTCCCCAAATAAAGGAACTCCAATGCGCTATCCCTCCTACGAAACCGGCTGTGAATCGCTTAGCTCATCTCCCGTGCTTTATTCGTGTCGAATGGCCATCCCAGCCCCGGCAAAAGCCCAAATAACGCATATCCCGTGCTCTATTTCCCAAAAAGCAGCATCCCCAACCAAATTAAGTACATCGCAGTTCCTCTATTTTCCGCCGGTGCACAGGCACTACACCCAGAATTGCCAATCGTCTTCTCCCAATCAACGTTCCTCCCCCTGCGCACTCTCTGAAATACTTATGCAACCGAAAACGTTGTCAGACTGGCTTAACGAAAAAAGCACAGCCTCCTGAGCCGTACCCGTAAGGTTCGCGCGTCAAAGAAACTGTGCTTTTCACATTCAGGTGCCTTATTTCAAATCTTTCATGGCGACCGCATCCATGTCGGAGAACTCCTGGTTCTCACCGGCCATCGCCCAAATGAACGTATAATTGCTCGTGCCTACGCCGCTGTGGATCGACCAGCTTGGGCTGATGATCGCCTGCTCGTTGCGGACGACCACGTGACGGGTTTCCGTCGGCTCGCCCATCAGATGGAAGACGACGCCGTCTTCTGGCATATCGAAGTAGAAATACACTTCCGAGCGGCGGTTATGCGTATGGCAAGGCATCGTGTTCCACATGTTGCCCGGCTTCAGCAGCGTCATGCCCATCACGAGCTGGCAGCTTTGAATGCCATTCAAGTGAATATATTTGTAGATCGTGCGCTCGTTGGAGTTGGTGATCGAACCGAGATGCTGCGGCTCCGCCTCGCTGATCGCCACCTTTTGCGTCGGGTAATTTTTGTGCGCCGGGGTCGAGCTCAGGTAGAAGCGCGCCGGATTCGCGGCATCCGCGCTCTTGAACACGACCTGCTTGTTGCCAAGGCCGACGTACAGGCCGTCTTTATTCTCCAGCACGTAGTCGGTGCCGTCGACCGTGACGACGCCTTGGGCGCCCACGTTGATGATCCCGATTTCGCGGCGCTCGAGGAAATAATCAGCCCCCATATCGTGCTTATCTGCTTCAAGCAGAACCGGCTCCGTTGTCGGTACGGCGCCGCCTGTAATGAAGCGATCCACGTGGCTGTAAACCAGATTCAGCTTGCCTGGCACGAACAAGCCTTCGATCAAATATTCTTGGCGCAAACGTTCCGTATCGTACGTTTTCGTTTCCGTCGGGTTGGTTGCGTAACGAATTTCCATAGCCATCGTATAATTCCTCCCGTATTTGCATGGTCAATGCTATTATAAACCATACGTTCATTTAAGTTCAAATGAATTATTTTTGAACCGAAATAAACCTATAGGGACATAAAAAAAACAAACGCAGGCATCAAGCGGATCGTTCCCAACCTTCCGCCCTCTTCATACGCTCCGCTCAAACAGCCGCCCGCGGGCATGCGCGTCTGCAGGCGCGGGCTTCCGGCCACAACCGCCTCGCCCGCATGCCGCTCCGCCGCTACCTTCCGGCTCGGCTCCGCTCGATTCGCGTGCCCGCCGCTTCGTAGCTTCGCGCCGTTTCCTCCGGCAAATACGGATCGGTCACGATCACGCCGATTTCGGACAGCTTCGCGAACGTGATCAGCGCGCACTTGTCGAACTTGCTGTGGTCCGCCACGCAAAACACCTGCTTCGCGGAATCGATCATCGCCCGTTTTTGCCCGACGTGGGAATGGGTGAAGATCGTGAACCCGTACTCCGGGTGAATCCCGGTCGTAGACAGAAACGCCTTCTGCACGTTCAGCCTGCCGAGAAATTCCCCAGCTTCTTCGCTGACCAGCATATTCCGGCTGCGGAAGCCGCCGGGGACGACCAGCCTCACGCGGTCCTTCTTGATCAGCTCGCTGATGATGTGCAGATCGTTCGTAATGACCGTCAGCGGCGCATTGTCGAGCAGCTTGGCCATCTCCAGCGTCGTGCTGCCGCTGTCGAGCGCGATAATGTCGTTCGGCTCGACGAACCGCAGCGCCCACTCCGCCGCCTCCCGCTTCTCGTCCGGATGCTTCGGATTCGGTGCGAGCCCGGCAAGCAGGCCGGAATAGCCTTCATTGGCCAGCACGGCGCCGCCATGCGTCCGGTGCAGCAGTCCTTTACTTTCCAGCTTCTCGAGATCCTGCCGGATCGTCTTGCCCGTCACCCCGAGCTTGCCCGCCAAATCCGCGACGGATACCTCGCGGTGCGCCATGAGCAGCTCCATAATTTTCTCGTATCGTATGATGGCCGACATCGTTGTCCCCCGCTTTGCGAATCGCTTCCTTCACACAATCCGCACCCATATTTTTGCTGCCCCTATGGTAACACAGCTTCTTCGGGAAAACCAAGCATCCCCTGCAAATCCACCCGTTTGCCCACTCCCTCCTTCTTGCGAACAGACTCCGCCGTAAAATCCGAAACTCCGTGACGCTGCTGTACGAAAAGTGTTATAATATGGTCTAATGTAAGCAATGAAGAAATATGGAAGGATGGAGCGTCATGAACCCTCTTGCCCAAAGTTTAAATGAGACCATTCAAAAGGAAAGCCCGCACGTCTACGAGATGCTGTCCGAGCTCGGCAAACAAATTTATTTTCCGAAGGTCGGCATCCTGAGCCAATCCGCCGAAGCGAAGGCGAAGGCCAAGAAGTTCAACGCCACCATCGGCACGGCGCTGGAAAACGGTCAGCCGATGCATCTTAAAGTCATCCAAGATACATTGTCCGCTTACAATCCGAAGGACATTTACGAATATGCCCCGCCGGCGGGCAAGCCGGAGCTTCGCACCGCATGGCGCAGCAAGATCATCGAGGAAAATCCGTCCCTTCAGGGCAAAAACCTCGGCAATCCGATCGCGACGAACGCGCTAACCCACGGACTAAGCATCGTGGCCGATTTGTTCGCAGGTCCCGGAGACGCTGTCCTAATTCCGGATAAAAACTGGGAAAACTACGAACTGACCTTCGGCATTCGCCGCGGCGCCGAGCTCGTATACTACCCGCTTTACACGGAAGACCGTCTGTTCAATGCGGCAGGGCTGCGCGACGCCCTTCTCGCGCAGAAGAACAAGGGCAAAGCCATCGTCGTTCTGAACTTCCCGAACAACCCGACCGGCTACACGCCGGGTCCGGAAGAAGGACGCGCCATCGTAGCCGCGATCAAGGAAGCGGCGGAAGCTGGCATCAACGTCGTGGCCGTCACGGACGACGCTTACTTCGGCCTGTTCTTCGAAGATTCGCTGCACGAGTCGCTTGCCGGCCAATTGGCGGGGCTTCATCCGCGCGTGCTGTCGGTCAAGATTGACGGCGCAACGAAGGAAGAATACGTGTGGGGTTTCCGCGTCGGTTTCATTACGTACGTCGGACAAAGCGATGCGACGCTGGCGGCTTTGGAGCAAAAAACGATCGGCATTATCCGCGGAACGATTTCCAGCGGCCCGCATCCGTCCCAAACGTTCGTGCTGCATGCGCTGCAATCGCCGGACTTCAAAGCCCAGAAGCAGGAGAAGTTCGACATTATGAAAGGCCGCGCCAACCGTGTCAAAGCGCTGCTGGATACCGGCAAATTCGATCAGGTTTGGGACTACTACCCGTTCAACTCCGGCTACTTCATGTGCCTGAAGCTGAAGACGGTCGACGCCGAAACGCTGCGCCTGCACCTGCTCGACAAGTACGGCGTCGGGACGATCGCCCTCGGCGAAACCGATCTCCGCGTCGCCTTCTCCTGCATTGAGGAAGCGAATATCGACGAGCTGTTCGAAACGATCTACCAAGGCGTTCTGGATCTCCAGAATGTTGCCGCGAAATAAGAAAAGCTTCTTATCGAAGCCTATTCGAGGAAGATACATTCGTGTTTTAGAGGAAGCTTTTCTTGCGATATAGAATTCAATCAGCTCCGCTGATAGCTTATAAATTCTATATCTAAAAAACGAAATCCGTAAAAGCCGGGGTTCGCAAGAGCCACCGGCTTTTTTTGCATTTGCAGTCGACCGAAAATGAATGTTACAATAAACCTACGTTAACACCTCGGTTAAGTGAGATTTTGTCCGAAAGGAGGAATGTGGATGACAGCATGCCGACATAAGCACCCTCTTCATGTCCTTTTCGTGCTGCTAACCGGTCTGTTCCTCACGTTCTCCTGGTTCATCCCGATTGCCGAAGCGGAAAATCCGCCGCTCACGCGCTCGATGACGATGGGCCAATCGGGCGCCTCCCACGTTGTCTCCACCGCTTCCCGTCAGCAGACGGACAACGACATGCACACGCCTGTGTCAGGCATGCCGTATCTCCGTTCGGGAGCGATCCGATTTCCCATACCTGCCTTCATCTTGGAGCGGCGCTCCGACCGTTCCATCTTCCTCCTGCTCAAGCAACAGCTCCTGATGCCCTTAAAATTTACGGTGATTACGTACCTCGCTCCCCAAGTTTGATCGTTTACGGGCTCCGGCAGCCGGACCCGCAATTCAAAACTTGGGAGGAGATTCCATGACAGACATCCGAGAGTCCGATCTTCCGGGAATCGGACGAAAATTTCAACTGCACGCACGCGGAGGCGATAAACTGGTCGTGGTCGTCCACGACGACGGAAGAAGAGAGCTGTATCATTTTGATCCGGACGATCCGGATGAGACCGTCTCCACGGTAACGCTGGACGACGACGAGGCAAGAATGATGGCCGGTATTATCGGCGGGATGAGCTATCGGCCCAAATCGCTCGAAACGATGGAAGTGGCGCTGGACGCTTTGGTCGTGGAATGGTTTAAGATCGAGGCCGGCGCAGGCAGCGTCGGGCAGACGATCGGCGGGCTGAACGTCCGCAAGCAAACGGGAGCGACGATCATCGCCGTTGCCGAGAAAAATCATACGCACTGCATTAATCCGGGCGCGGAGTACCGGCTTAACGCGGATTCGACGCTCGTCGTCGCAGGAGAACGCAAGCAATTGAAGGCGCTGAAGGAGCTCCTTCAGCAAGGGAGCCTGTAGCCTATGGAGCACATCGTTCTAGAGATCGGGCTGGCGATTTGTCTCATTGCCGCTGCGGGCTGGCTTTCTACGAAGCTGCGATTTTCCGTCGTTCCGTTTTACATTTTGATCGGGATGGCGGTCGGCCCCCATGCGCCGAAGTTCGGGGCATTCGATTTCCGCTTCATCGACAGCGCTCCGCTGATCGAATTTATGGGCCGCCTCGGGGTGCTGTTCCTGCTCTTTTATCTCGGACTGGAATTTTCGGTCGGCCGGCTGATCAAGTCCGGGCGCTCCATCGCGGTCGGGGGCACGATCTATATCGCGATTAATTTCACGCTCGGGTTGCTGTTCGGCTGGCTCTCCGGATTCCCGCTGAACGAGACGCTGGTCATTGCCGGCATTACGACGATTTCCTCCAGCGCGATCGTCGCCAAAGTGCTCGTCGATCTGAAACGGACGGCCAATGCCGAGACGGAAATGATTCTGGGCATCATCATGTTCGAAGACGTGTTTCTGGCCGTCTATATCTCCATCCTGTCCGGACTGCTGCTAAGTGGAGCCACATCGGTAGGAGGCATTATCCTGTCCGCGCTCCTCTCGCTCGGCTTCATGCTCGTCTTCCTGATCGTCGGGCGCAAAGCGGTGCCTTGGCTGAACCGCTTCCTGAATATCCGGTCCAACGAAGTATTTCTGCTGTTCGTCTTCGGATTTTTGACGGTCGTTGCGGGCTTCTCCGAAACGATTCATGTCGCGGAAGCGATCGGGGCGCTGCTCGTCGGACTCGTACTGGCCGAGACCGAGCACAGACACCGGATCGAGAAGCTGATTCTTCCGTTCCGGGATTTCTTCGGGGCGCTCTTCTTCTTCAGCTTCGGCTTGACCATCGATCCACTCACGCTCGGCGGCGCCGTTTGGCTCTCCTTGGGAGCGGTGCTGCTGACGCTCATCGGCAATTACGTGGCGGGAATGCTGGCCGGGCGAAGCGCCGGGCTATCCCCGAAAGCCTCGTCCAACATCGGGCTGACGATCGTCTCCCGGGGCGAGTTCTCCATCATTATGGCCAATCTCGGCAAAGCCGGCGGACTGCTGACCGTCCTGCAGCCGTTCGCCGCGCTGTACGTGTTGATTTTGGCGATTCTCGGACCGCTGCTGACGAAGGAATCGAAGCTCGTGTACGGCATGCTGAATCGTTGGTTTAAATTCGATACAACGGCAGCTGCGCCGCCGGACCGCTCCAAGGCGCAGGAAAACCATCCGGTCTGACGACGCAAACAAGCCTGACGTAAGGGGTCGCTCCCTTTTCGTCAGGCTTGTTTATTTTTCCTTAGATCAACAAATTAAACAAGTTCGGGTCCTTATTAATCTCACTGAACCGCAGCCCTCGCTGCTCCATCCGTTCGATCAGCGGACCGTAATCGTCCTTGTGCTTGAGCTCGATGCCGACAAGCGCAGGACCGTTTTCTTTGCTTGTTTTCTTCGTATATTCGAACCGCGTAATATCGTCGGTCGGTCCGAGCACGTATTCGAGAAACTCCCGCAAAGCGCCTGCGCGCTGCGGAAAATTGACGATGAAGTAATGCTTCAGGCCCTCGTAGATGAGCGACCGCTCCTTGATTTCCTGCATCCGGTCGATGTCGTTGTTGCCGCCGCTGATGACGCACACGACATTTTTGCCGGCGATCTCCTCGCGGTAAAATTCCAACGCCGACACCGACAGCGCTCCCGCTGGCTCCGCCACGATGGCGTTCTCGTTGTACAGCTCGAGAATCGTCGTGCACACTTTGCCTTCCGGCACGACGATGATATCGTCGAGGAACTCGCGGCAGATGTCGTACGTCAGCTCGCCGACCCGCTTGACCGCCGTGCCGTCGACGAATTTGTCGATCTCGCCGAGCGTGACGATCTCGCCCGAATCGACCGATTGCCGCATCGAAGGCGCTCCGGTCGTCTCCACGCCGACGACCCGGGTGGACGGGCTGACGCCCTTAATATATGTGCTCATGCCGGCAATGAGTCCGCCGCCGCCGATCCCGGCGAATACGTAGTCGACCGGCCCCTGCATGTCGTTCATCAGTTCCAGGCCGACGGTGCCCTGCCCGGCAATGACCTTCGGATGATCGAACGGGTGAACGAACGACAACCCTTCGCGTTCCCCGTAATCCAGCGCTTCCCGCAGCGAATCGTCGAAGGTGTCCCCGCTCAGCACGACGTCGACGAACGGTCCGCCGAACAGCTTGACCTGCGATATTTTTTGCCGCGGCGTTGTCGTCGGCATGAAGATTTTGCCCGGAATTTGCAGCGCTTTGCAGGAATAAGCCACGCCTTGGGCATGGTTGCCGGCGCTGGCGCAGACGACGCCTTTGCGCAGCTTGTCTTCCGGCAGGCTGCGGATCATATTGTAGGCGCCGCGAATTTTGAACGAGCGGACCACCTGCAAGTCCTCCCGCTTCAAAAACACGTTGCAGCCGTATTTTTCAGATAAAATGAAATTTTTTTGCAAGGGAGTCTGATATACGACGTCCTTCAGCAGATGGCTGGCGACGAGAATATCCTCTAGTTTGATATGCTGTGCGGTCATAATTGCTTTTCCTCCAACCCGGTGTACGTAAGTCTCGCGCCCGGCAGTACGGGCTTGCTCGCAATTTCTCCTAATTATACACCGTTCGGCGCATCTGTCCATCCCTTATGTCCAATTGCCAGGATAACCCGCCGCTGATGTTGCAAAGCGCTGAATGATCGGGTACGATGGCGGTATCGGGGCATGAACTCCACGCTTTTATATGAAACCATTTCATAATATTGGAGAAATTTATGAAAATAACGACGCTAATCGAAAATTTGAAGAATGATTCACAAGATTTAATCAATGAATCCGGCTTATCGCTTTACATAGAACAAGATAACAAACGCATCCTGTTTGATACTGGAAAAACCGGCAGCTTTATTGCGAATGCAAAGAAACTGGGAATTCGTTTGGAGGATGTTGATGCCGTAGTCCTTTCTCATGGTCATCATGATCATGGCGGAGGTCTTCTGCCGTTCTTTAAGGTAAACAACAAAGCCAAAGTCTATATGAAAAGAAAAGCTTCAGGAGATTATTATTTTCATATCCTAGGTTTTAGCAAAAACATTGGCATCGATAAAAAAGTATTCGAGGAGTATTCCAACCGAATTGCTTATATTGATCGTTTTACCGAAATCATGAATGACATTTATATTATTACAGACATCGAGGAGCATGATTTGACCCCGAAGGGAAATAAATATTTATTTGCCCAAGAAGGGAATAAGCGGGTTCGAGATCAATTCGAGCATGAGCTCATGATGGTGATCAAGGAGCAAGACGGGATCAGCCTATTTACAGGATGTTCCCACAAAGGCACTCCCAATATGATACGAGCCGCCAGAACTATTTTCCCTAGTCTAGATATTAAAGCCGTGATTGGCGGCTTTCATCTCATGACGATACCGATGCTAACTTCATTCAGCGCTTCCCAGGAAGAGATTCAAGTGATTGCCCAGATGATCATCGACGAAAATATCCAAAAAGTATATACCGGGCATTGCACAGGGGTAAAAGCTTACAAAAAATTAAAACAGATTTTAGGTTCCAAAATCGAGTATATTCGAACAGGATCGCAGATCCACGTTTAAAAAACGGACCTTCCGGCAGACATCTGACATGGCTGCGGAAGGTCCGTTTCCCGTTGCAATTCTAACCTTTTTTAATCGTTCTCTCTCATTTATCGAATGATGATGGTGTGGACGAGTTGGTTTTTGCCTCTCAGCTCCAAGGTACGTCCTGCGGTCAGCTGGCTGACGTCGCCGGAAATGTAAACCTCGGAAGCGATCGAGTAGACCGCCGTTTGCACGCCGCCGCCGTTCACGTTTTGGTTAATCGAAACGGTGGCGAGTCCGCCTTTGGAGTTCAGCGTGTAGCTGTTCAGCGTTCCCGTTACCGTGAAGTCCGTTTGCTGCTGCGGATCGTTCGTCGTGTTCAACACTTCGACGTAGATCGCTTTGCCGCCGTACGTGCGGATCAGCACCTGATCGCCCGTACGCAGGTCGCCGGGAGCTACGCGGGAGCCGCTGCGGAATACGAATACGTTCGAATCCAGCTCGACGTTCAGCACCTCGTTGTTTTGCAATTTAACCGGCAGCAGGTTGTTGTTCAGCGTTCCGTTCACCGTGCCTTTCACCGATGCGCGGTCCGGCAGCTGGCTGCCCGTACGATCCAGCAGCGCGGCAAGCTCGGCGCGGGTAACCGGTTTGTTCGGACGGAACGTGTTATCCTCGTACCCGTCGATCAAGTTTTTCTCGATCGCCACGGCCACGTAGCCTACGGAGCCGGCGGAAATTTTGTCGGCATCGCGGAACGGAAGCTTGGCGTTCATTTTCGCTTTGGCTTCGTTCTGCAGCTTCATCGCTTTGACCAGCAGCGTTGTCGCCCACAGGCGGTCCGCTTCTTTTTCCGGCTGGATCATGTCGTCCGTCTCAGTGAACAAGTCGTTTTGCAGTGCGACGGAAACGTAGCCGGTCGCCCACGGATATTTTTGCTTTAATTTGTCCGCATCCTTGAAGTTCAGGTTAGCCGCTTTCGCATCGGCCGATTCGGCTTGATCGCGCAGCCCCATCAAGCGGACCGCAGCGGTAATCGCCTCGATGCGGGAGATTGTTTTGCGCGGCTGGAACGTGCCGTCCTCGTAGCCTTCGAATACGCGCTTGGAAGCGAGAGAAGCGATGTAACGCTGCGCCCATTCCACGTCCTTGCCCTTCAGATCGTCAAACGTCAGCTTAATATTGATATTAACATCTTTGTCAAAGTCCACTTTTTTCTCAATCTTGTCGCGGTTATCCCGGTCACGGTCTTTGTCCTTGTCATGACCTTTGCCTTTGCCGTCGGCGAAAGCCGCGGTCGATCCGCCCAGCACCATCGCCAGGGTCAATCCGGAAATTACTGTCTTCTTGAACGCTTTGCTCATCATTCATTCTCCTTTGCCGAGTAGGTTGAACCGCAGGCCGGCTCCTGACGAACACACGGACAGCACAAGGCCTGTCGCCTCGAATAGCGGAGGAGTCCGTCGCCCGTCGATTTCGCGAGCAGCTGCGATATATGATATGAGTATGAAAAGAAGATGTTTCAGAACCTTCGCGAAGAGTTCCTTGATCACTTACACCGTTCGCCCTCCAGAAAATGTTTAGGGGGGTCACTTTAGATCGTCTGCCAAAAATGTTAAACTTATCTGCATACCCCCGGGATTGTCCGTTTTTGGACCCCTTCCCGGCTTCAACCATAAATGAGAGATAAGGAGAGAGAGATGAAACTTAGCGGCAAAAAGCTGACGGTTGTTCTGGCCCTGGTGGCCTTGGTCGCCCTGGCTGCGGTCTATACGTTCCTGCAGCGGAGCGCGCCGGACAAGCCGTCTCCGAACCCAACGGCAACGGCAGGCAAAGACGATTCGAACGGCGGCAAGAGCACAACCGCCTCCAAGACGGACAACAAACTACCCGACACCCCGACGGAGCAGACGGATATCGTCGTGATCGGCAGCGAGCTGGAAGGGCTCTATTTGGCCCGCGCCGCGGCGGACGAAGGATTGAAGGTCAAAATATTGGACCCGCGCAATGCATTCGGCGGCCAAGTGCTGCAGGGAGAGATGCTGTTCCTGGACGAAACCCGCGACGATCAGCACCGGCTGCTTGTCCAAGGCCGGGCCAAGGAGCTGTTCGACGGCTTCCGCAACGGCAAAATCCGCAAGCTGAAGGAATTCGAGCAATATTTTGACAAGCTGAAAAAGGATATCCCCGTCGAGCAAGGGATCAAGATCGAGAGCATTGAGCAAAATCCCGGCCAATTCGGCGGGCAGGTATTAAACGGTATCGTCTACACGACCAAGGACGGCCAGAAGAAGCGGATCGCCGCCTCCTATTGGGTGGAAAACACCGATTACGCCGCAATGGTCAGCAAGCTTCAGGCGACCCGGATGCCGGGCCTGGAGAAGTTCTATGGGCAAAATAACATCGAGTATATGAGCTCCGGCATGATGATGAAGTTCAAAAACGTCGATTGGGCGAAATTCCAGCAAAGCTTCAACAATATGCCGAAGGAAGAGCGTAGCGCCAAATTCGGCTGGGGCTCGGTGGACAACAGCTTCGCCATCAGCCTCTCGGGCATGACGAGCAAGTACAAGCCGACGAACGACCGCGTGTTTCTGCGCGGGCTGAATGCGGTGAGCCAGCGGGACGGCGAAGTGATCATCAACGCTTTCCTGATCTATACGGTCGATCCGTCGGACGACAAATCGGTAGCCGATGCGATGGAGCTCGGGAAGAAAGAAATCCCTCTGATCCTGAACCATTTCCGCAAAAGCTTGCCCGGCTGGGAGAAAGCGGAGCTGAACGGGTTCCCGAACTACCTGTACATACGCGAATACAACCATTACGAGACGGACTATGTACTGAAGCCTTCGGACATGCTCGGGGCGAAAATGTTCTGGGACAACGTGAGCATCGGCGGCTACCCGCTCGATCTGCAGGGCACCAGCGCGAACAAATGGGGTATCGAGATGGGCCGTCCGGACAAATACGGGATGCCGCTGCGCAGCTTCCTGCTCAAAAATTACGACAACGTCATTATGGCCGGCAAAAACGTCGGCGCCTCCGCCATCGCTTACGGCAGCGCGCGCATTCAGCCGAATACGAGCCTGGCGGCCGAATCGATCGGCGTCATTCTGGGGCAAATTCAAGGCAAGAAGAAGCTTCGCGAGCTGAAGGAAGCCGACATGCCGCAGCTTCAGCAGTATCTGGCCTCGAAGTATAACATCAAGCTGACCGGCGTCACCGGCACCAACAAGCTGGCCGGCTGGTCGGCCGACGAAATCGCCAAGCTCGATACCGGCGAGATCGTTTATGCGTCTTATGTGAAAACGCGCAAAAAATAACAAGCAAGCCCTCCTTCGCCGGATCACGCGTCCGGTTGCGGGAGGGCTTTTTCGTGTGGCGGCCATGCGCCTCCACCTTTTGACACATCAGGCAAAACGGAGTACAATGTTTTAGTTCAAAGTTTGAATTATTCATAGACAAAATTATTAAGAGCTAAAACTCAAAGGGGGGGCCGTCATGCGGGAGCAAGGGCTTCATGCGTCCACAGAGATTGAAAAATGGACCCGGCTGGCGATGCGCCGATGGATCTCCGAAATGGGGGGCCGGCTAAAGCACGGTCTGCCGATTCAGCAGTACTACTTGCTGGAAAGCCTACGGGCGAACGGAACGATGCGCTGTACGGAGCTGGCCGAAACGCTGCAAATCACGCTGCCGGCCGTGACGAACCTCGCCAATAAACTGGTCGCCGGCGGGTATGCCGAGCGGGCGCATAATGAGACGGACCGGCGGGTCGTCATGGTGACCATCACGCCGAAAGGTCTGGACGCTTTGAGCGAGTTGGACGAGAAAGCGGCGGAATTGGTCGAGTGGTTCTGGCAAGGGCTGGAGCCGGGCGAAACCGCCGAATTGACCCGGCTGCTCCGCAAAGCGGTCGAGTATAGAACGGCTGTGGATAAAGACTAGAGAACGGGCTTCCGTTTACCGGAGAACCCGACAGCAGGGAGAAAAGGAGAGAAATAGCATGGCTTCGCTTGAAAGCACCGAGAAACCCGTGCCGTTTTGGCCGGTCATGATCGGTATTTTTTTCGGCTCGTTTCTGGCGATTCTGGGAACCAGTTCCATTAATGTGGCCATTCCGATCTTAATGCAGGATTTTCATACCGATTTAAATACGGTACAGTGGACGCTGACCGGATTTATGCTGGCGACCGGGGTCATTGCGCCGATCACCGGCTACCTGGGGGACAGGTTCAGCACCAAATATTTGTATGTCGCGGCCCTGATCGGGTTTACCCTCATGTCGGGGCTGTGCGCCGTCGCATGGAATATTCATTCGCTGATCGTGTTCCGCATTCTGCAAGGGGCCTTCAGCGGCATGGTCATGCCTGCGACCATGACGATCATTTATCAAGTCATTCCCCGAGAACGGCAGGCGTTCGCCATCAGCATGTGGAGCTTGTCGGCAATGCTGGCTCCGGCGCTCGGCCCGTCACTGGCCGGCTGGCTGATTCAAACGTTCGACTGGACCTGGCTGTTCTTGATCAACCTGCCGTTCGGCGTCATCGCGATCGCGCTTGCGATGAAGCTGATTCCGTATTACCGCTTGACGACGCCGAAGCCGTTCGACCTGTTCGGCTTTCTGGCCGTCATTCTCAGCAGCTCCGCGCTGCTTATTGCGTTCAGCGAAGCGCACGCCTGGGGCTGGGGGTCTTGGCAGACGATATCCCTGCTGGCCTTCGGAGCGTTGACGCTGATTGCCTTCGTCCTTTACGAGCTGCGCAAAGCCGGACCACTGTTGAATCTAAGAGTATTTGCGTATTCCCGGTATACCTACAGCTTGATTCTTAGCTGTATCATCACGATCAGCTTGTATTCCGGGACGTTCCTGACGCCGGTGTTTCTGCAAAATATACAGCATGTCTCGGCCTTCGATACGGGCTTGATTCTCCTCATCCCGTCGCTGGCGATGGCGGTCTGCATGCCGATTACCGGCAAGCTGTATTCGCGGGTAGGACCGATGCCGCTTATTTTGTTCGGGATCGTGCTGATCGGCGTCGGAACGTTGGCTATGGCCCATCTCAGCGTCGATGTGACGCACGGTTATATCATCCTGTGGATGACCGTCCGCAACCTCGGCATCGCCTTCTCGACCATGCCCGCTTCCAATGCCGGCATGGAGGTCATTCCGCGCGAGCTGACCGGGCACGCTTCCTCGGTGAACAACTGGATCCGCCAAGGGTTCGGCTCGTTCTCCATCGGCCTGTTCACCTCGATGCTCGCCTCCCGCGTTGCCGCGCACAGCCTGGAGCTCGGCAAGGCCGGCGGGCTGAACGGCCAACAGCTGCAGCAGCAGGCGTTCACGTTGAGCGTCAACGACGTATACATGGTCGCTACGGTTGTCGTGCTGATCGGCTTGCCGCTGGCCTTGACGCTGGGAAAGCAGCGCGGCCAAAAACAGCCGGAAGCTGCCCCGGGCCCGGGCTTATCTCAAAAGACGTCGTAAGCAAGCTGACGCAGACTGGTTTTGTACTTACCCCCCACCTAAAAAGGGACGGTTTCCTTCGACCAAGAAGGAAACCGTCCCTCAGTGTATTGAGAAGCCCTAGGAAGTAGAAAAACTCAGACAAATAGAGGTGGGGTATATCCCGTAAGAGTTTACGTTCGCCTTTGAAACCCGTGAAAATACCGCCAATTTTAATCAAGTTCACGGGTTTCAAGAGCGGCTGGAGGGATATACCCCACCGGCGTATGCAGAGTATTTCTACGTGAAGCGGGTTTCCCAACAAACTCAGGGACGGTTTCCTCGACTAAGAAGGAAACCGCCCCTTTTGCTTTCATCTATAAACGCAGCCCAAAAGCCACACGTATCGTTGACCCTTCGAAGGCTACGTCCCGAATCGCCACATGCCTCGGCATATAAGCGTTTAGATCAACCTGAATCGGCTGGAGGCTCAGCCATTCGCCCGGTACGTTAACGTCCCGGATGACGGTGCCGGTATGGACGGCCGTCAAATACGGCTCCTTCCAGACAAGGTCGAAGTTGAGCCGGGCGCCAACTTTCCAGCGGTCTTGAAGCTGCATTGTCACGTCTGCCGCGAGCCGATCCCCTTCAAGAAAAAACCTCGCTCCCGTCAGCTTGACGCCGGGCCGCAGCTCGGCCCGGCGGGAAAGCGCCTTTTTCAGCAGATCGCCAACCTCCTGCTCCGTCAGCACCGCCTCCGGCTTGCGGTTGATTACCATGGCGGCGAGCTTTTCGCGCACCGGAAGATCGTCATACGACAAGTCCAGCTCCGCTTGCGGCTGCGCGTACCATAATGCCCCGGCGACCAGCAGCGCACCCAGAATTACGATCGTGACGATCCCTTTGAAGAGCGATCTCATTTCACTTCCCCCTTACAAGGAGCCGGTCCTAACCTGAGTCCAATGCCCTCTCCCGGAGTTTGACAGGCGGAAGCGACGGCTCATTCGTTACTTTTTCGGTTTACCCGACGGATCGCGCTTTTCCTTGAGCCAGCGCGGCGCTCCTTTGTTTTTGCGGTCCCGTTCCCGGTCCGCCTTGCGTTTATCCGGGGCAGCCGGGGCCGGGGGACGACCCGTGCCAGCCTGCGCCGGCTTTGCGCTCTTGCCTTCCGTACGGGGGAGCTTCGGAGCTCCCGCCTGGGCAATGCGCGCTTCAGGGTTCTCCCTTCCCGACGGCGCTTCGTCCGGCATCCGACGTTCCACGAGCTTCTTCGCTTCCCGGCGAACGGACCGCTCCTGCTCCGGATCAACGACCTTCCCATGAAACATCGTCCGCCGCTTGATCTCGATACCGAGCGATTTGGCAAATTTATCGATAATGAACTGCTCCCGCGGAGTAATGATCGACACGGCCGTGCCTTTGCGGCCCATCCGTCCCGTCCGGCCTACGCGATGCACGTAATGATCCGCATCGATCGGCGGGTCGAGGTTGATCACATGCGTCACCTGCGGCAGGTCAAGCCCCCTGGCAGCTACGTCGGTCGCGAGCAGCAGCTGGAATTTGCCGGCGCGGAACGCTTGCATTGCCTTGGCCCGCTCCTGCTTGAAGGAATCGCCGTACAGGCCTTCGACCGACAGGCCGACGTATTGCAGCTTCGACACTGCTTCCCCGATATCGTCGGTCTCATTGACGAACACGATCGCGGCCTTCGGGTTATACAGCCGGACGATCCGGCGCAGCGTATCGATTTTGTCCCGTTCCTGACATACGAAATACAAGTGCTCCAGCGTTTCCGAGGTGCGCTGCGCCGGATTTACCCGGACGTAGACCGGCTCGCGCATCCAGCGGTCGATGACATCCTGCAGCGGCGGCGGAAACGTCGCGGAAAAAAACAGCAGCTGCCGGTCGCGCAGCATGCCTTTGAACAACGCCTCCACATCCTGCATGGACCCCAGCTCGAACACTTGATCGACCTCGTCGACGACGACCGTGCGGATGCTATGCAGCTTCAATTTGCGGAGCTTGACCAGCTCCTGCACGCGGCCGGGCGTCCCTACCACGATCTGCGGCTTGAGCTTCAACCGGTCGATCTGGCGCTCGATGGAGGCGCCGCCGATCAACTGCTGCACGCGAACGTCGCTATCCTTCACGAGCTGCTCCAGCGTCTGCACGATTTGCATGCCGAGCTCCCGCGTCGGCACCAGCACAAGAGCTTGTACCTCTCTTGCGCCCGTGTCTATTTTATGGAGGAGCGGCAGAGAATAAGCCAGCGTTTTCCCCGTACCGGTCTGCGATTGCGCAACGACATCTTTTCCTTCAAGCGCGATCGGTATCGCTTCCGCCTGTATGTCCGACGGCTCCGTAATGCCGAGCTCCTGCAGCCGTTTGACATACTGCGGAGCGATATGTAAAGCTGCAAACCCCGTATTCATTCGATCATCCTCTCTTCCCTTTCGTTTCCTTAGTATACCAGAATATGCGGGCGATTGCCCTACCCGGCAGGGAGACAACCGCCTTACCGCTCCCGGCCTTCCGCCTGTTCCCGTTTGCTTGCAATCCATCCGAACACCGCATCGAGCGCGCGTTCGTCGTCCTCCTTCGGAAAGCGGTGCCCCAGCCCGTCGTACAGCTCCATCGTGTATTCCTTCCCGGCCCGCTCCAGCGCCGCTCCCAGCTTGCGCGCCTGCTCAACGCTGACCTGCGCATCCGCCGTACCGTGTACGATCATAACGGGCACGCGGATCGCATCAACCCAACGGACGGGCGACCGCCGCTCGTAGCACTCGGCCTGCTTGCGTGGATGGCCGACGACCCGCTTCAGCATCCGCCTCAGATCGACCCGCTCTTCATACGTATCGAGCAGATCGCTTACGCCGCCCCAGACGACGACCGGACCGGCGCCTTCGCACTCTTTGGCCGCCAGCAACGCCATCAGCGCGCCGCGCGAGAAGCCGATCAGCGGAACCGGTCCGGACTGCACCTCCGGCAGCGATTGCATGAGGGTAATGGCATGATGCACGTCAAAGCGGTCTTCGCCTCCGAAGTCCTCCCGTCCCTCGCCGCCTTCGTTGCCCCGGTAAAACGGCGCAAAGACCGCGTACCCGCGCCGCGCCATCGAAAAAATGCGCCGTTTGCGCACCATCCCGACCTTACGGATGCCTCCCCGGCAGTAAATTAAACCGGGAACGGGTACGGCGGCATCGGGCACGGCAAGATAACCTTTCACCTGAAGTCCTTGGCTAATATATGTCAGCCGGTAAAGCGATATGCCCTTCGCCAGGCTGCGGAGACTTTCCCTCTGCACCAGCGTGCCGTCGGCCGGAACGCCGCCGGTTAACCCGCTTTGCGGAAGGTTTGTATCGGTAGGTATAGGCATGTTCGGTTCACTCCATTTTTTGACACAAAGTCGTTCCGGCGTTACACTAAGATGTATTATGACCGGAAAGGTGGATTTTCAAATGAATTCCCGTTTTGCCGCCGAATTCGAAGGGCTGGTCGAGAAATATGCCGAGCTGCTGACCGGCGACGCTTCCGCCGAAACGGTGGAAAAAATTAAAGTTTGGGCGATCTACAACCATATCCATAAAACGATGCCGGCTCTCGCCAGCCATTGGAATCAGCAGCATCCCGAGGGCAAAGCCGACGTCCGGAAGCTGTTCGAAGAGGTCCGGGACCGCAACCAGAAGTTTAAGGCAGCCAATCAACAGGCGGAAGCCAAGCCTGAGCCGGAAGCCTGATCGCTGCGGACCTATGCTTCCTTTACCATACCCTGCACGAAGACCGAAAAGCAATGTGCACTCGGTCTTTTTTCTTAAGCGCATTCTCATGTCCGCTAAGGCGAGCCAAAGAAGACCGCCGCCCCTTCGAGGGTGCGCGGTCTTCTCGTATATCCCATCTTGCGGTTTCGAGCCATTCAGCACCGCACGCCCTAGCCTTACCGATTCAGCTTGCAGCTATTTCTTGTTAAGCATTTTATAGGCAATACCGTCGAACAGCCGCGGAAACAACTGATACAGCTTCACTCCGGCAGCCGCCATCAACGGCAGGTTCACCTCGGGCGTGCCCCGCTCGATCGCTTTCAGCACCGCCTGAGCGACGCGCTCCGGCTTCAGCATAAACCATTGGATGTTTTTTACGTAGCTGCCCGAAGGATCAGCCCGCTCGAAAAACGGCGTATCGATCGGCCCGGGGTTGACGGCGGTCAGACGAACGCCGGTGCCGACAAGCTCCTGCCGCAGACAATTGGTCAAGCCGAGCACGGCGTGCTTGGTGGCCGAGTAGCCGCTCGACTTGGCCGAGCCGATCTTCCCGGCCATGGAGGCAATGTTCACAATATGGCCGCTCCCCTGCTTAAGCATGGAAGGCAGCACTGCTTTCGTGCAGCGAACCGTCCCCATATAATTGACATCCATCATGCCCTCGAATTCGCTTAAGGGCGCCGTCACGAACGAATCGAACACGCCGTAACCCGCATTGTTAATCAACATGTCGATCCGGCCGTATTCGGCGATCACCCGATCCATCGTTGCCGTTACCTGCTCCGCCGACGTGACATCGAGCGGATAGATCCCGTGCTTACCCTGTATTTTAGCGGACGCTTCCGCCAGCTTTTGCTCCGATCGCGCCATCAGCACAGGAACGGCTCCCCGCTGCGCCAGCATCTGCGCCATCAGCGCGCCGATCCCGCTGGACGCTCCCGTGATTACCGCGATTTTGCCCTGAAAATCCATCCCCCGGTTCCCCCTGTCTTCTTTTCGAACAAAAAAAGCGAAGCGCTCCCGGCGTTATCGGAACCGGAGAAGCGTTCGCTTACAGCTTACACGTTATGGACTCGTCATTTCAACTGTAGGGCATACCGCTTGGTTAAGCGATAAGCACTTGAATATCCAACTCGCCGATGCCTTCCATAATCAGCGGGATCGTCAGCGCCTTTTGCGCGTTGAAACCGGCCGCATGCGCGGAATGAAGCATCTTGGGCGGCGTAATATCGACGCGAACTCCTTGGTTGAACAGCATCGTGCTGGCATTGCCGCTGATCATATTGCTGAGCTCGGAAATGGCGCTTTTGCCGATGTCGTTCATTTCGGTGATCGAGAATCCGCCCATCATGGCGGACACGACCTTGAGCGCGACTTCCTCGTGCAATCCGAAGACGATGTCCCCTTCCATTTGCCCGGTCATGCCGATTTGAATCCAAATGTATTTCTCAGCAAACTTCACGTCTTTGATGCCGAGCTGTCCGGTGGTCGGTCGTACATTGGCGACTTGTTCGATGACGATTCTGGCCGACTCCAAAAACGGGTTGATAAGCTCTGCCTTCATAAGATGACCGGTCTCCTTTTTTCGACAATATGCCGCAGATCCATAGGACTTTTTTGTTATTTCATTATACCTAAATTCATGCTTCAAGTATAGAACTTTTGTCGCGTTTTGTGTGAAATATAACAAAAAGCACAGGATTGAAGCACCTTTCAAAGAAACGGTCTGATTCTTTATACATGCTACAAGTCCCTACGCCCGGGAACTTCGTCGGAGTCGGCTTTCTCCGGCAAGCAAGGCTCATACATCATGATAGCGTGGTTCTCGGCAACGAACTGTTCGTCCAGCCAGCGCCCTTCCGCATCGAACCGGTTGCGGCTAATGACGTTATGGCGAACATATCCGCCCCACCATTCCTGGGTAATCCAGTGCCTGGTTTCGGCAATCTCATAACGGTGCGATGCCGGACTGTCGGCCCGCCATTCTCCGACCAAGTCGGTGTCCGTCAGCCAAATTCGGAGCTGGTAGCACATCTCCGTGCGATTCTCGATCTGCAGATCCAAGTAATTATAAAAGCAAGTCGCCCCCGTTCCGAAAGGCTGCTTTCGTCCCGCATCGGGAAAGACGTCGTATCCGTGCCGGTATCTCTCCGTAACGGTAAGCGGTGTGTGCAGCGTCATCCAGTAAATCAGATTGGAAAGCTGACATAAACCGCCTCCCACTCCGGACCGGACCGTGCCGTGATGCAATACCATCCCGTCCACGTAGCCTTGACGGCGGGTCGGTTTACCGATCGTCCTCCAGTACGAGAACGTTTCGCCCGGCTGAAGGATCAGACCATCGATCCGCTGCGCAGCCAGTCTCAAGTTGATGATCTTGTTGTATTGAAGCTGCATCTCCACATTCCGAAGCTGTCGAAGCAGCGGCGTACGGTGGGTGAAATGAACGTGCCGCAGCGGTTCGTCCCGGCGCAATCGCGCAAAGCGTTTATTTCCGAGCATCCAGCTCACGCGGCGGCGCAGCCGGTAATACGCAATGCCTGCCGCCGTCCGCCATCGGCTGCGGTACTTCGGCTTCGGCACCGACGATGGACCGAACATCCGTCCTCCCCTCCCTACCTTCATTCTAGCAAAAACCCGGTCAGCTTACTACGACGAATCGACATATGCGTCGAATTTTTGTCGAAGATGACAAAAGGCGGCCAAGCTCCCCGAACGGGTCTCTTCGCCGCCTCCTTTATTGCTGCCAACCGTAGCTGTCGTAAAATATGCCCGCCAGCACGTTCTCGACCGCCTGGCGCACATGGGGAATCATATCTTCCGGAAGGCCGTCCAGCGGATACCATGCCATTTCGGAGCATTTGTCCGGTTCCCGGTTGTACGGCTCTCCCTCCCATCGCTTCACGGTCAGAAAAAAATCGATCCATTCGCCCGTATCCGAAAGCCGGTGCATCACACTCACCACTTCCAGATCGGCCGGGTCCACCCGGACGCCGCTTTCCTCCCATGCCTCGCGCGCTGCCGCCCGCTTCACTTCTTCGTTCCCGTCCACTTTGCCCGCTACGAGACTCAGCTTGCCATCCTCGTAGCCGGTGTTGGTCCGACGAAGCAGCAGCAGCTTGTTCTCCCGCACAAGGAGCAGATACACGGCGCTGTATATCCGAAACCACTCTTTTTCGGTCGTACTCATAAGCTGTCCTCCGCAGTCGTTTATCATAGGGTCGATCCTTAACAATCAAGCTTCTCCGTTCGTTCCAGAACCATTATACACCTCTTCGGACGGCTTTCACATCCGCAGCCCCATCGCATTGCCGGAGCTGTACCGCCGCAGGCCGCGGTGAAAGAACCATAAACCGGCCGCGGTCACGAGCCCCGTCATGCCCAGCGCCTGCAGCGTGAACGCAAGATCCGCTTCCCGCAGCAGTCCGATCGGCAAATAGCTGATGAATCCGGCAGGGATGACCGTGAACAGAACCAGCCGGCCCCAGCCGCTGAAAATGCCCGTCGGATAAGTGGAGAAGGTGAGAATCGCATTGAACAGCTGCTGGCCGATGCCCTCAGCTTGCCCGATGTAGAAGGCGAGCGACTGCGTCGTCACCACGAAGAACAGAAAAATGAGCATCGCGATGAGCAGCGCCAGCACGAATTTGAGCAGGCCAAGCGGCGAGCGGTCCCCGAACAATCCATACAGCAGCAGGGCGAACAGCACGTCCCCGATCGCGGAGACGGACATCCGGCTGACCAGAATATGAAGCAGCACCGGCTTCGGCTGCGTCAGGTACAGATCGAGCTGACCGCCCGCAACCAGCGAGGCCAGCCGGTACGCATTGCCGAACAGCACGGCGGACAGGCCGAAGCCGCCCGCGCTCACCGCCCACATCATCATCACGTCTTGCAGCTCCCAGCCGTTCACGACCGGAAACCGCTGAAAATAAAGCCCCCAGAAAAAAATCCAAACGACGTTGTTCACCATCATCATGCCCGCCGTCATCAGAAAGCTCAGCCGGAACTCCATGGCTCCGGTCAAATTGAGCTTCCAGCACGTCCATACGAACCGCAACAGCGGCATTATTTTTGAATTCTGGCGCAATTCCTTTCCCTCCCTTCTTTGCGGCTCAGCCGCCGTTGACGTTCAGCTTGCGGACGCCTTTCCGATAGATAAGCCAGACGACCAGCGCCAGCACGGCTACCCACGCCCACTGGACCGCCAGCATCGGAGCGAGATGGATTTCCTCCCAGCGGACCGCGGTTTTGGCCGGAAAATACAGGACGGCCTGAAACGGCAGCCAGCGGCATACCTGCTGCAGCGCTTCGGGAAATAGCTCGAGCGGCATCAGCATGCCACCGATCGTAAACAGCAGCTTATGGTACACGAACTCCAGTCCCCGCGTCTCCTCGACCCAGAACGCACACAGCGACAGCGCCATATTGAGCATAAAGTTGACGGTCATCGCACCGAAGCTCATGACGAAAAATCCGAGCCAGCCCCAGCCGAATGACGGAGGGCCGAAAAAGGCGAAGCCGAGCGCGAGGCCGACAGCGAGGTTCACCAGCAGCCGGACCGTCACTTCGCTTACATAAGCCATATAATGGTAGCCGATATAGCTGAACGGCCGCGTCAGCTTGTACCCGACATCGCCACTCTTCACTTCCTCCTCCACGCGGGTGCATAGGCTGGGAAACGCCATCGTCAGCGCTTCGGCGAACAAAATATACCAAATGATCTGCTCGAAGCTGTAGCCCGCGATCAACTGCGACCCTTCCCCGCGGTACGTCGTCTGCCACAATTGAATGAAGATGTACATGATGATGATCAGGAATATCGAGCGGATTAAAAAATCGAGCACATAAGCAAAATGATTCCGCAAGCTGATTCGCCCGATCGCGCCGTATTTCAGCAGCTTCGGACTCAGATTCATACGCTTCCCTCCCGCTCGTAAATATGCGTAATGATGCTCTCCATCGGAGGATCTTCAATCGTAATATCCGACACGCGGTACGCCGCGACCAGGCGGGAAAGCACTTCCTGGGCTGCGATCGCCGACGTATCGACGGAAAGCGCCAGCTCCTGATCCGTTTGCGTCAGCACTTCTACGCCGTCGTGCCGAAACGGCGGGCCCGGCTCCAGCAGCTTGAGCCGGATCGTCTTGCCCGTCAGCAGATCGCGCTTCATCGCCTCGACCGTATCGTCGAAGATCATTTGCCCGTGGTTGATGACAACGGCCCGCCTACACAACTGCTCGATATCTCCCGCATCGTGGGAAGTCAGGAACACGGTCGTCCCTTCCTCCCGGTTCATGAACCGGATAAGCTCGCGTATGCTTTGCTTCACCACTACGTCCAGCCCGATCGTCGGCTCGTCGAGGAACAGAATCTGCGGCCGGTGCAGCATCGCCGCCGCAATCTCGCAGCGCATCCGCTCGCCCAGCGACAGCTTCCGCACCGGAGTATGCAAATACGGCTCCAGCTCGAAACGGCGGACGAGATCGTCCCGCCGGGCGAGATAGTCGCCGCGCTTCAATTCGTAAATGCGGCTCATCAGCTCGAATGAGTCGGCGGGCGGAAGATGGTACCAGAGCTGCGATTTCTGCCCGAAGACGGAGCCGATCCGGTAAGCCAGCTTGCCGCGTTCCTTCCACGGACAGTAGCCGAGCACCTCCGCGTGTCCGCCGGACGGATGCAGAATGCCGGTCAGCATCTTGATCGTCGTCGATTTGCCGGCGCCGTTCGGTCCGAGAAACGCCAGCGTCTCCCCCTGCGGGACGGTCAGGTCGATGCCTTGCACCGCCGTCTTCTCGCTATACTGCGGACGCAGCAGCGAACGTACCCCGGCCTTGAAGCCTTCCTCCTTCCGTTTCACGGCGAACCGTTTCGTCAGCCCTTCGGCCCGTATCGCGTTCATGTTCCTCCTTCTCCTTTCCTCTGCTAAAGCAGAAAAGACCCCATACCGTTTCGCCTTGTCAGGCGGAACTTGCACGAGGTCTTTTATCCCTACGGTGTAGCGCGGCTCTATCGGTGGCGCGCCGGCTCCGCTTGGTTCGCCCGGCCGTTTGGCCGTCGGATCCCTAGAAGCCCTTCCACGTTAATTGTTATATACTACCACGCGATGTAAGGAATTACAAGATGCATTTTTGGTGCACGAGCTCTCCTTATCCGGGCGCTTCCTTTACTCCTTCGGATCGACGATGCTGCCGAGGAACAGCAGGCTGCCGGTCTCCGTACTCTGAATCGCCATCAAAAACGGCCGGTCGACGATCATCTCGAACGGCTTGGCCACCGGTGCTGGTGCAGAGGTTGCTTCAACTCTTATAGAGGTAACCGCCGCGGCTTCCGTGCCCCGCTCGTTCATCTCCACGAACGTCTTGTGCTTCACCTCGCTGACCACGACCGGTTTCGGCGATAGCTCGGAAAAGTCCGCCTTGACCGGATCGAACGCCGCAGGCATACCCATCGCTTTCAGCGCATCGTTCAGCTCGTATCCCAGCTCCAGCTTCAGCCTCGGCAGCTTCAAAGTCCCGCTCGCGGAAGGAAACGGCTTGTTCCAAAACGTCTCATCCGCCCACAGCTTCTGCTGAACCTGATCCAATCCGGCCTTTTCGGAGGGCAGGACGACAACCATTGCCAGCTTGCCGTCCGCATAGGGCAGCCGGACCGCCTGGTAATCCGGCTCCTGCACATAATCGAGCCGTCCGGTCAGCGCCATCAGGTTTACAAGCTTCCTCTGTCCCGCTGCCGCATGGAACGTACCGGGCTTTGTGTCTCGCTCCGGAAACGGATGCTGCCACTGCGCTTTGAAGTAGACGGCGTTCAGCAGGTACATGACCGTTTCCTGCGAGATCGGACCCTGCACGATGCTGTCGATTTTGCCGTTCGTTCGCTTGCCGACCCATTGATTGATTTTGCGAACGGCGCTCTCCTGCGCAAAATCGAGCGTATCCGTCTCCGCGCCGTAGAAGTCGCGGTTTCGCTGCAGAAAGCTTTCGTGAAGCGCTACGTCCTTTCTGGCCCAGATCGAATTCGCGACGGAGAGCTGCGTTTCCTTACCCGAATGTTCCAGCAAATCGCGAAGCACCTGATGCCCCCGGTTCCACTCGTCAACGGACAAGCCTTGGCCCTGCAGCGTTTTCCCGATCTGCTCGCGCGTCGCCCCGCCTGCTCCGTGGTAAACCATCGACAGCGCCATCGATACGCTGAACGGCGAAACGAACACGTTGCTGCCGGGATTTTGCTCCGCGATCGTACGGTGCAGCTTCAAGCCGAACGCATTGTCAGCCCGCACGATCCGTGCATCCAAGTCCGCTGGCGCATGCTTTCTGAGGCTGACGTCGCCCCCGGCATTGGCAGCGGTGCAAGCCGAGCACAATAGCGCGGCTGCCAGCAGCAACAGCATTGTTTTTTTCATGGTGACTCCGCATTTCGGCATCTCTCCATCCTCCTCTGTCATGATATGGAAATGGACGCCGCCGGTCATCCGAAGGTTGCAGCCGTGCTGAAATTTGCAGGAGATTAGATCACGTAATCGAGCACCTGCTCGTATGGAAAATACGACTTCCCGGAAGGCGCCGGAGCATACAGATGGAAAGCTACTGCGCGCTGCGGGCCGGAATTGCGAAGCTGGTGAATTTGTTTTTTCGGCGCGTAATAGCAGCTTCCTTCCTCGATTTCAACCTCCCCGGACAAGCAGGGATACCCGTAGCCGTCCAGCCGGAACATCCGGTTCGTAAGCGTGCCTTCGAGCAGCTGCGCACAGCCGACCGATACACCATGATCGTGAATGTACGTTTCGGTTCCGGGAGGCAGATGGATCAGCACCGCTTCGGCGGCATCGGTCCGATATAGGCTCGTTCTCCCGTAAGGCAAGTCCGCAGGCTCTGCAATGTAGGGCGACAAGGCTTCAAGCGACAAATCCATGCCTCTCATAATCGCCTGAAGCTGCTTGGGCGAAGTTCTGCGCAAAGGCAGCGCGTTCAGAATCCGTGCGATGGTTTCGATCCGGTTCATGGATTTCCTCCGTTCATAACATTCTTTTACCGCTTTAATAAGTTCAACTTATAATCTAATATATTCCTCTTTTAACTAAAAAGTTACCTTTTCGTAAAATGCGGTGGCGGTTTCCTTTTTCCCTTAAGAATGTTTTAAGGTTTTGAATCGCTAGTCGTTAAGATTTGCCGGCTATACTAGGTTACAGTCAACATTAGGAAAGGGGAGTGGCCCGCGTGCCGTTTGTCAAGGTTATCCCGGCGTGATATGCTTTTTTTGTCGTCGGCGCCGCCCGGAAAGCACGCCGACCCCACTCCGCAACAACCGAGATTTATTGGAATGAAAAGGAGGACGGCCCCGTGGCGCAGCCTACAATATTGCTCGTCGACGACGAGAAAGAAATTATCGATTTGCTCGAAATTTATTTAAAAAACGAAGGCTACCACCTGCTGCGCGCAGGCAATGGCATCGAAGCGTTAAGCGTGCTGCAAAAGGAAGACGTCGATCTGATCGTACTCGACATCATGATGCCGAAGATGGACGGTATCGAAGCCTGCCTGAAAATACGCGAACAAAAGCATATGCCGATCATTATGCTGTCCGCCAAAAGCCAGGACATGGACAAAATTCTCGGCCTGAGCACCGGCGCGGACGATTACGTCACCAAGCCGTTCAATCCGCTTGAGCTGGTCGCCCGGATCAAGTCGCAGCTGCGCCGCTACACCCGGCTCAATGTTCAGCGGCCGAACAAGGAACACGAGCTGGAGATCGACGAGCTTTCGATCAATACCGCGACGCACGAGGTCAAACTGGACGGCCGGGACATTAAGCTGACGCCGCGCGAATTTGCGATCCTGGAACTGCTGGCCCGCCATCGCGGTACGGTTTGGAGCATCGAGAAAATTTACGAAGCCGTATGGAAGGAAGCCTATTTCGATTCGGACAATACCGTGATGGTACATATCCGGAAAATTCGCGAGAAAATCGAGGAAAATCCGCGGAAACCGAAGTTTATTAAAACGGTTTGGGGAGTGGGATATAAAGTTGAGTAAAAAAGAGAAGATCAAACCGCCGCGCAAGCCCGTGCTTGACCGCTTCCCGTTCACCTGGTTCCCCTTTAATCTGCTGCGGGGCATGATCCTGTTCCTTCAAGATCTGTACAAAATGGCGCGGGTCCATGTGCAGCGCAGCGTCCGGCTGCAGTTGATGCTGACCTTTGCCTTCTGTTTCGGCGTGTCGCTGGCATTCTACGGCATCAGCTCGGCTCTGTTCGGCGCCGTCAACAAGAGCACGGTCATCGATTACAGTCAAGGGATGGAAAGCATCGATAGCGAAGCCCGCTCGCTCGCGGACCGGTTCCTTACACCTTCGCGACATAGCAGCGGAAACGAGACAAGCGACGAATCTACCGACGATGATTCGAATGAAGCGGGCCGGAGCGAATCCGGACAAGCGGCCGTGCCGCAGGGCTCCGCTGCAGACGGGGGGATGCCGACGCCCAATGCCGGCACTGCCGTTCCTGTCCCTGGCGCAAACGGCCAAGAGCCCGGCAGCGTACCCGGGGTCCCGGCGGCCAATCCGCAGGGTGCGCCGCAGCCAAATCAGCCGAACCAGCCGAATATCCGGCAGGGAGAGAACAAGCAGGAGGACGCCGAGCGGCGCAAAAATTTTGAGAATACGGTCAAACGGCTCGTTACCTACAATAAGCTCAAGATCGTCATTACGGATCTGGAAGGCAAAGTCGTCTTCCGCAGCGAAAATGCGCCGGAAACATACGTCGACGTACACAGCGTCATCCGCAACGCGATGGAAACACGGAACCGGGAATCCGATTCGCGTTCGGAGTTTTCCAGCTTTTACCCGGTGACCTATAACAATCAGAAGGCCTACTTAATCGTCAGCGGTATCCCTCAGCCGAACATCAGCTACCATAAAGGCGAGAACCCGCTTTCCATCCTGGCTTCGCTTGCCGTCTTTATCTTTCTGTTCTACTTTTTAACGCAGCGGAAAATGAGATATATCGAGGAGCTTGCGAGCGGGCTTCGGATTATCGCTACAGGCAATCTGGATCACCGCGTCGTCGAGCGTTCCCAAGACGAGCTCGGATCGCTGGCGAGAGACATGAACTTCATGGTGACCGACTTGCAGCGGAGAATCGAAGAGGAACGGCGCGCCGAGCAGCTCAAGAACGAGCTGATTACGAATGTTTCACACGATTTGCGCACGCCGCTGACGCTCATCATGGGGTATTTGCGGCTGCTGCACGACAAAAATTTCGAAACGCCCGAGCAAGCCGCCGGGTATGTCAGTATCGCCTACAGTAAATCGGAGAAGCTGAAAGGGCTGATCGACGATCTATTCGAATTTACGAAGCTCTCCAATCATGACGTTCCGCTGCACAAGAAGGGCGTCGTGATCAACGAAGTGCTGGAGCAGCTGCTGGAGGAATACGTGACCCTCAGCGAGGAGCAGCAGCTCACGCTGATCCGCAGCCTGCCGCAGGAGCGGCTGCTGGTGCGCATCGATGTGGACAAAATGATCCGCGTATTCGAAAACCTGCTCGGCAACGCGATCAAGTACAGCCCTAAGCCCGGCGTCATTACCTTCGGCATGATCCGCGAACGCGGGCACGTGATCATCCGGATCTCCAACAAAGCGGACGCTTTGACCCGCGACGAGCTGGAGCAGCTGTTCGAACGGTTTTTCCGGGTCGATAAAGCCCGGACATCCGAGACCGGAGGCTCGGGGCTGGGTCTTGCGATCGCAAGAAGCATCGTCGAATCGCACGAAGGCAGTATTTGGGCCGAGTCGGAGAACGGCGAAATTCATTTTTACGTGAAGCTGAAGCTGGCATCTTAGGATGCCGTAGGCTGTTGAGAAAGTGGTCACTTGGGTAATAGAGGTGTACGAGGGGGTGGGGTATCTACTTCCGGCCGCTCTTGTCTGCAGGAAATCTTAATTGATACCGCTTAGCAGCGGGTATTTCCCGCAGACAAAGGCGAACGCTACCGCTCCTCCAGTAGATACCCCACCTCCGTTTCTGTATTTCGGTCAAAAATCTCTTTCTCAACTGCCTGAAGCTGGCATCTTAGGATGCCGGCTTTTTGGTTATTAGGGCACAGACGGATAAAGCGACACGTTCGCCTCGGAAGGTCATTCGCGGTATAATTGGAGCGGACAACGCGAGAAACGAGTCGGGCCCGTACGGCACGCATCGCACAAATGGAGGACAGATCATGAGACATGGATTTTTGCTGGATTTGGACGGGACGCTGTACCATGGGGACCATCCGATCCCTTATGCGGCGGATTTTATCCGCTGGCTGCGGGAGAAAGACTACCCGTTCTTATATGTAACCAACAATTCGTCAAGGACGCCGGAGCAAGTTGCGGCGCACCTCATCAAGACCGGGATCGAAGCCAAACCGGAGGAAGTGCTGACCTCCTCGCAAGCGGCCGTGATGTATTTGCAGGAAACCGGCGCCCGGAACGGACGCGTGCTGTGCATCGGCGAGGAAGGACTGCGAACGGCGCTGAAGGACGGCGGCTTCATACCCGTCACAGAGGACGCCCCGGTAGGAACGGTCGCTGCGGTCGTACAAGGCATCGACCGGGCGTTCCATTACGGCAAGCTGCTTGCGGCCGTCCGCTATATCCGCGGCGGAGCCCCGTACATCCTGACGAATCCCGATCACCTGCTGCCGTGGAACGGCGGGCTGACGCCGGGAGCCGGCTCCATCGCGGCTTCGATCGAACGGGCAAGCGAAACGCCACCCATCGTCATCGGGAAGCCTTCACCGATCATTATGCGCTACGCCGTCACCAAGCTGGGGCTGACCCCTGGTGAGATTTGGACGGTCGGGGACAACCTGAACACCGATATCCGCGGCGGAGCCGACGCAGGCTGCCGGACGGCACTTGTGCTGACCGGACTGGCCAACGCCGCGAATGTGGACGAGCAGATGGCCCGGACGGGCGTGCGTCCCGAGCGGATCTGCACGCATCTGATGGAGCTGGCGGAAAGCCTCGGCTAATCGATGGCGTGCCGCTTCCGGATCTCGCCGATCCGGCGAATGTGGACGTTCGCGTGGCCGGCCATCATTTTCATCAGGCGGCCGGCCGTCTCCTCCTTGCCGGAGGCGATGACGCTGCGGGCCAGCGCTCCCGGCGTATGCTCGCATACGCTAAGCACGTGCTCGCGCAGCAGCCGGAACAGCGCGACTTCGGCGCGGACCGGCCGCGAGGCGTAATGCATGCCCGCAGCCCACGCGTCCTGCGAGAAGCCGTTGCCGTTGTAGGCGCGTCCGCGCTCCGGCCCGGCCAAAGCGAACTTGAGCTTGTGCAGCGCCGCAAGCTCAAGATCCACCACATGGAGCACCTGCTCGCGGATGCTCCATGTGCCGGGCGCCCGGGCCAGATCGAGCCCGGCCTCGCCAAGCCCTTCCAGCGCGGCCTCCAGCCGGTCCGGCCCCGCTGCGAACAAAGCGAGCGTTTCCTCGGCGCTCGGAAACAGCTCCTGCCAGTACGCCGCGCGGTAGCCCTCCGGCGTCGTGATCGTGACGGTCCGCCAGCAGCCCGGCTCCGTCTCGTCGAACCAGCGCCCGCCGGCTTCCGCGGCGCGCTGCTGGAGCCGCTCCAGCGCCTCGCCGGGCGGCGCTGTCACATAAAACCGGCTGCCGGGCGACAGCTCCCGGCAAGCCGGAGCTTGCAGGCGGCGGAGCGCTTCCGCCGCCGTGCCTTCCGCGGCGAGCAGCGCTGCATCGCCGCCGGGCTGACGCAGCAGCGCGTAGCCCGCTGCCGCACACAGCTCCAGGCGCTCCCAGCCGAGCGCCTGCTCGTAAAAGCGCAGCGCCGCCGTCATCTCCGGCACGCGCAGCAGCAGCTTCGCTTGACCCAAGCCGGTTTCCATTCTCCTTCCCCCTTTGCAAAAGCTGTGACGGATTTAGCCCTATTTTACCATATACCGGTCCAACGAACGCCGGAAACGAACAAACACCGCCCTTTGCGAAGGAGCGGTGTTTGGCTTTGTTAGAGATTATTTTATTTCCGATTCGTGTCAACCGGCGACCACAGTTTTGGACCCGCCTTTGCGCGAAGACACGTCATAGTTTTCGAGCTCTTCGTCCGCTTCGTTGTTGAACGCCTCGCGGTCGAATTCTTTCTCCGTTACGGCGACGACAAGAGAGCTGACGGTCGTCCCCGTTGCGTTGATGGCCGTCCGGGCCATATCGAGAATCGCGTCGATGCCGAGTACCATCGCCATCCCCTCGATCGGAAGACCGACGCTGGCCAGCACGACCGTCGTCGAGATCGAAGCCGGTCCGGGTACCCCGGCTACGCCGACGGAAGCGATCATCGCCGAGCCGACGATGAGCAGGTAATGCGTGATCGTCAGATCGATGCCGAACACTTTGGCGACAAAGATCGCGACAATCGCGGGATACAAGCCGCCGCAGCCGTTCATGTTGATGGTAGCGCCCAGCGGAGCGACGAAGCTGGCAATCCGGTCGGATACTTTAAGCCGCTTCGTGATAACCTCCAGGTTGACCGGCAGCGTCGCATAGCTGCTCCGCGTCGTGAAAGCGACGGCCAGCACGGGATAAATCTTTTTCAGGAAGCGGAGCGGGTTGACCCGCGCCACGAACGTCACCAGGAAGCCGTAAGTCAGAACGAAGTGCAGCAAGCAAGCGATGTAAACGGCAATGACCACTTTGCCCATCGGCAGCAGCGAAGCGAGGCCGTATTTCGCAGCCATCGCCGCCATCAGTCCGAACACGCCGTAAGGCGTCAGGCGGATGATCAGCTTCGTCACACGGAACATCACGACGGCGAACGATTGAATGACTTCCTTGATCGGCCGGACCGATTCCGGCTTGCGGTTGCCTTCGATCGTAATGGCGACCGCGACGAACATGGCAAATACGATCACTGGCACGACCTTGCCGGTAGCCATCTCGTTCACCGGGTTTGCCGGTACGAGATCCATAAATACTTTCAGGAACGACGGAATTTCTCTGGCGGCGAATTTCGCATCCTGCACGTACGGAATGCCAGCGCCCGGATCGATGATCACCGCAACGACGACACCGATGGCCGCCGCGATACCGGTCGTGATCAGGAACAAGGCGATCGTTTTCGTTCCGATCTTCCGAAGCATATTCGGATCGGATACGGACGTAATGCTGGAAATGATCGTTGCGATGACGAGCGGCATAACGATCATTTTGATCAGGTTGACGTAGATGGAGCCGATCGTTCCGAGATCTGTCGCCTCTTTACCGAACACCGCCCCGACGACCACGCCGAGCACCATGGCGATTAATACGCGCGTCCCGAAACCTACCTTTTTCTTGGCCGCGAAAAATAGCAACAGCAGGACTACGACAGCAACAGCCCAGCTGGCAATGTATAGGGAATTCACAATCATGCGCCTCCTCAAGAGTATATCCTAATAATCCCCACTCGTTTACTAGGTATTCTATGCCCATTTCCGGCGGCTGTCAATAAGTATTTTATTGCTAAATTATTTTTTCGCGGGCCATCCGGCGACAAAACCGGCTATTCTCTTAAGGCGTCTCTTAATTTCGTCGATTCGTACCGCCGGTCCGCCGACTGCGCGAGCGCTTTGCGCAGCCGCTTGTTTTCGCCCGCCAGCCTCTCGATTTCTCCGATCAGTTCGAGGGCGAAGGCTTGAGCCGCCTCGCCGGGTTCCCGGCTAACGGAGGCCGCCCTTTCTTTATATTCGTTCAACCGCTCTTCTATGCTTTTCATCCGGTTCATCCTTTCCCAAAAGCAAAATTTATCGCAACGAGCTTGGCCACAGGACGAGCGAAGCGCGGTCGGCCTCCGCTCCGAGCTGCCGCAGCGTCCCCGCGGCAGGCGTGTCCAGCACCGGCTCCCCGTTCCATGTATCGATGACCACTTTGCGGACACCCGGCTTCTTCAAAACCGATTGCAGCACGGCCCGAAGCGACTGCAGCCGCTCTTCCTCCGGCAGCCATGCCTCTTCCTGCACGCCGGCCAGCGCGTGCAGCGTGTGCATGCGCCTGCCGTTATTTTCGCACCACAACACCCAGCGCCCGTCGCGGAAGACGAGATCGTTGCCCGGCTTGCGGGCAAAAGCGACGCCCGGCAAGGCCGGCCATCTTACCGTCAATCCGAACGGATTGGCGGGATCGGCGGCCGGAAGCAGCACCGTTTCGCCGCCTCCCGCTTCCCAGACCGCCTCCCGGAGACGCCCTACCGTCTCCGGCGCGGCAAACTGCATCGCCGCAATATCCCGGACCCAGAAGCCGCGGGTCAGCATCCCCCACAGCTCCAGCTGCTTCAACGAGCCGTACACATCGTCCCAGGACCACGGCAGCAGCGTACCGGCGAGGTCCCGCGTAAGCAGCGCGCTGCCGTCCAGCGCTTGCTTGACCCAAGCGCCGAGCGAGTCGCCTCCGCCCGGCTGCTCCTCCGCCAGCGTCTCCAGCGCATACCAGCGGCCAAGGCCGGATTGGAATTTGGCGGCGGTTTTGGCCGTGGTCTTCCTGCCGCTTCCGTTCATCCGCAGCGGCGCAAACTGGTCGTTGGAGACTAGCCCCTCCCAAGCCAGCTCGATCAAATCCCCCGTCAGCTCCGATGGGACGCTTCCCGTTTCACGGCTGAGCGCCGACAGGAAGCTTGCGCCCTTACGCCGGAGCAGCTCCACCAGCGGCTCGTGCTTCGAGGCCGTTCCCCGCTTGAGCAGAGGGGCGTAAAGTTCCTTCGCTTCCGCCAGAAAGAAGGCGACCCGGCCTTCCTTCTCACCCGCTTCCTTGCGCCCGATCCAGATCACCTCGCCCGCCGCGCACAGCCGGTCGAGCGTTTCTTTGCGGTAATCGGTCAAGCGCAAAGGAAACACCGACGCCTCCCATTCGGACAGTGGCAAAAACCAGCCCTGCAGCTTGCCGATCACGTCCCGGAGCCCCTCTTCCCCGCTGAGGCGGCTGCCCGGAAGGACATGCTGCGCGGCCATCAAGAACCGGCAGTACCGGACCGGATCGACCGGATCGGCCTGCCCGCGCAGCGCCCGTTCGGCTCTGCGAATCCGGCGCTCTGCCGTTTCGCGGCTCACCCAAGTCCGCGGCCCGTCTTCGCTTCCGCCAAGAGCCGGTTCGATCGTCCCGTCCGCGGCCCATTGCCTCACGAGATCGTCGACAAGCGGCAAAGCCGCGCCATACCGGGCGGCAAGCTCTTCCGCCGTAAATGACGCGCGGTGCTCCATGTAACGGGTCAGCACAAACCGCGCGGCCAGCGGATCGTCTGCAAACCGCGCATACGTATCCGCTTCGTCGGAGCAGATCCAGCGCTCTTCTCCGCCGACTTCGATCTGGCGCGCTTTGCCTTCCTCTTCCAATCGGCGGAGCAGCCTGCCGATTTCTTCCACCTGCCCCGCCTCGTCGGCGCCGCTATCGGCGGCCAGCCTCGCCATCTCGGCGACGGTCCGGTCGCCTCGCTGCTTCAGAATGCGCAGCAGCGTCTCCGGCTGCTCCAGCGGGGCGGAAGCCGGCCACGGCTCCTCCTCCGCAGCGTCCCGGTCCGGCTGCCCGGCCCCCAGCACCGGGCTCTCGCCGAACAGCCGTCCGGCCTGCGCCCGCTCCAGACCGAGCAGTTGCAGTTGAATATCTTTGCCGACGGCGTCGGACTCGTAAATTTGGGCGCCCATGAACTCGGTCAGAAACGCCGCGGCCAGCGGCGAAGGAAATAGGCTCTCGCGCACGTTCACCTCGAGCGCTCCGGCCTCAATCTGCTCCAGCGCCTCCCGCACCCGCGGCATGTCCAGCTCCTCCTGCAGGCAAATGCGCATCGCCTCACCGAGAAAAGGAAACCGCTCGGCGTACGGCAGCGATTCCCGCAGCAGCTCCTCGCTGCGCAGCCGCTTCTTCCACGCTGGCGTCCGCGTAAAGCTTCGCGACAGCAGCAGCGACGTCTCGGCCAGACGGCGGAACGCCGCCCCGAACTGCGGCGAAGACGGCACCGCCTCGCGCAGCAGCGCTTCGAGCCGGGCGGACGTCACACCGCGAAGCATCGCCACGAAGCTTGCGGCCATTCCTTCGTCGGCGCCGGACAAGACAAAATGAATGCCGTTGTCCTTGGCATTCGCGAATAGCCGCACGGGGAACCGCTCCTCCCCATGCTGCCGAAGCGCCAGCAGCCACGTGCGGTTGAACGTCCGGCCGAACGTGCTGTGCACGATGACATGCCACTGCTTCAGCTCGTCCCGGAACCGCTCGATGACGATGCGGCGATGTGTCGGCACCGTCGACACGGCCTTCTGCGACCGAACCAGCGCAATCAGCTCGCCCGCGGCTCCGGCGTCCAGCCCGTAATCCCGGGTAAGCCAGTCGAGCGTGCTATGCGGCTCCTCCCGTTCGAGCCGGCGCTCCAGCTCGTCCATGAACTTCCCGATGTCCCGCGACAATTCATACGTGCGACCCTGCCCTTCGCCCCGCCAAAACGGAATCTCGCTGAACCGGTTGCCCGCTTCGACGACGTACACCCGGTCGTTTTTGATCGATTGAATTTTCCAGGACGACGTTCCAAGCTGGAACACGTCGCCGACCCGGCTTTCGTGAATATATTCCTCGTCCAGCTCGCCGATGTGCACACGTCTGTCCGCATGATGCACCGGGTAGGCGCTGCTCTGGGGAATCGTGCCGGCCCCCATAATGGCGGCCATACCCGTTACCCCTCGGCGGGACAGTACGCCTGTGTCGCGGTTCCAATCCAGGAGAGGACGAACGAACGGGTAATACCCGGACAGCACCTGCAGCACGTCCAATAGCCGCTCCCGCGGAAAATCCCGGTACCCGTAGCTGCCGGCCAACACGCGGGCCAGTTCATGGATCGTCCAGTCGCCCCCCGCCACCATCGCCGCAATTTGCTGGCACAAAACGTCCAGCGACTGCACCGGGATGCGGATTTCCTCAATGTCGCGCTCCAGCACGCGGCGGGACAGCACGGCACATTCCGGCAGTTGGCCGCGGCTGCGCGCCAGAATGACGCCCCGGCTGACGCCGCCTACGCTGTGTCCGGCCCGGCCGATGCGCTGAATTCCCGCGGCTGCGCTCTTCGGCGAATCGATCTGCACCACGAGATCGATATGGCCGACGTCGATGCCCAGCTCCAGCGAAGACGTCGCTACGAGGCAGCGAAGCTCGCCCGCTTTGAGCGCGCGCTCCACCTCAAGCCGCTGCTCCCGGGAGACGCTGCCGTGATGCGAGCGGGCCAATTCGTAGCCGACATGGTCGTTCAGCCGCAGCGTCAGCCGCTCGCACAGCCGCCGGTTGTTGGCGAAGATCAGCACGGACCGGCTTCCTTCCATAAGCTTCACGAGACGTTCGGTGACCGGCCCCCAGACGGCTTCCTGCTTGTCCTGCGTAATGAACGTTTGCTCCGGCATCGTGACGACAAGCTGAAGCGCTTTGTCCATTCGGCTCTCCACAATGTTCACCGGACGAGGCCGCATGGGGACGTCCGCAATCGTTTCATGACCGGCTTCCACAGCCACATCCGCGCCCGCTACGGTCTCGTCCGATCCGGCACCCCTTCCGGTTTGAGCTTCATCCGACCCGCTACCTTCCGCCATCGCCTCGCCGTTCGAGCCCCCTGTTTCCGCAGGCTCCCAGCCTCCGAGAAAACGGGCGACCCGCTCGATCGGCTTCTGCGTCGCCGACACGCCGATGCGCTGCGGGGAACGGCCGCACCAAGCGACGAGACGCTCCAGCGTCACCGACAAATGCAGTCCTCTGGCTCCTTCGGCCAGGTCGTGAATTTCGTCTACAATCACATGGCGAACGGTCCGCAGCATGTCTCTGCCTTTCAGAGACGTTAGCAAAATATACAGCGACTCGGGTGTCGTCACGAGCACGTCCGGCGGCTGCCGCAGCATCGACGCCCGGGTGCTCTGCGTCGTATCGCCCGTACGGACGCCAACGGTCAACCCCGGCCACGGCAGGCCGGTCTCCTCCGCCGTCCGCTCCAATTGATCGATGAAGCCGACAACGTGATGGTGAATATCGTTGTTCAGCGCCTTGAGCGGCGTGACGTACAGCAGCTTAACTCCCCGGACCGCTCCGTCCGCGGCCTTCCCGGTCACGATCCGGTCCAAGCAGGGCAGCAGCGCCGCAAGCGTCTTGCCCGAACCCGTCGGCGCGGCGATCAAGGTATGAGCGCCCGAACCGATCGACTCCCACGCCCGCAGTTGCACCTCCGTCGGCTTCCCGAACGTCTGCCCGAACCAGGCGGCAAGCAGCGGATGAAACCCGATTGGCGACTCCGCATCCATGTTCGTTTCCCCTTCTTCCCCTAAATTTCTTCCCAAATGTACGTTCGATATCGGTATCATACCAAAAAACAGGCGCCGGCACATCCAAGCGAAATTCCGTCTTCCCCGCCGTCCGGGCCGCTGTCTTCCATTGACACATGTTCAACTCGGTGCTACGATTCATTCGAATAAATTAAATCTAACCTATTAACACTTTAAATATCGGATTATTCAAATGAGGAGCTGAAAAGCATGGCTGATCCTATGGATCACGCGATCGAGCGGTTTGAAAAAGCGTTTTTTACAATGTTCCAAAAACTCGGGCCGGGGTTGGCATTGCCTGCCGATCTGAATTTGACGGGGCCCCAGATCATGATGCTGTATACGATCGTCCGGTGCGAGCCGTGCCAGGTCGGCCGGCTGGCCCAACGGATGGAAGTGACGCCGAGCGCGATTACCGTCATGATCGACCGTCTGGTACAAAACGGGTTCGTGCACCGGAGACACGACGAGAACGACAGGCGCGTCGTGCTTCTGGAAGCGACCGAACAGGCGCGCGAAGCGCTGCTCCGTATCCGGGCGCTCCGTTCGGAAGTGATCAACACCTACTTGTCCTATCTGGAGCCGCACGAATTGGAGCCGTTCCTGCAAAGCTTCGAGAAAATCGCCCATAAAATGTCCGAGTAAGACATAAAAAGGACCGCCCTAATGAGCTGCCCCCCAATGGTTAGACATAGCCTAACCCCCTTGGAGGCGAGATCATCGGAGCGGTCCTCTTTATGATTATTTTCGCTTAAAAATTCGGTATGAGTCGGATCAATTTATCCGGGGTGCCGTCGCCGTTCTTGTCGCCGTTGTTGCTTGTAATGAAGTAGAGCGAACGGTCCGGCGCTTCAATGATCTCACGGATCCGGCCGTAGGTATTTTTATACAGGTAGCTCAGGTTGCCGATCACCGGCTTGCCGTTCTGCTCTTTTACCTGCATGCGGATGATCTGCTTGCCGACGAGGTTGGACACGAGCAGATCCCCTTTCCACGGTCCGTCGGAGACGAACGTGATGCCCGACGGGGCCCATCTTGTATTGCCGCTGTGAATGAGGGGCGGCGTAATGCCCGGCTTGTTCTGATTGTCGCCTTCGTAATCCGGCCATCCGTAGTTGGCTCCCGGCACGATAAGGTTGATTTCGTCCTTGGCGGCTTCACCGTGCTCCGAGGAGAAGAGGCGGTTCGTTCCCGGCTGCCAGGCAAGTCCTTGCGGGTTGCGGTGGCCTCTCGTATACACCGGCGAGCTGGCGCCGAACGGGTTGTCGCTCGGAATCGTGCCGTCCAGGTTTAAACGGAAAATTTTTCCTCCGAGGTACGTCAGCGTATCGTCCGTTTTGCCGTAGTTGCCGTTGCTGAAATACAACTTGTTATCCGGGCCGACCTTGAGCCGTCCGCCGTTGTGATAGACCGCGCCGGGCAGCTTGTCGAGCAGCACTTTGTCGAGCTTTGCCGTATTGTTATTCTCGATCAGGCGGACCAAACGGTTTTTCACGGTATTATTGGAATCCTTGTAAGTATGGTACAAGTACATGTAATGGTTGGTCTCAAAATTCGGGTCGAGCGCAATCCCCAGCAGCCCGCCTTCGCTTTTCGGCTGATAGTAGAACGGCGCTCCGAGCGTAATGACCGGCGTGCTGCGCACTTGGCCGTTGACGACTACGCGGACGCGGCCGCTGTTGCGCTCGGTGAAGAAAATCCGTCCGTCCGGAGCAAGCGCCAACGCCCACGGAACCTCCAGATTGTCCGCTACGACCTGCAGCGTATACGGATCGGTAGAAGTCGCCGAAGTCTTCACGGAAACCGTGTTGCTGGCCGCCGATACGTTGCCCGCCAAATCTCTCGCTTTTACAGTAAAGCTGTACGTCGTGTTCGCCTTGAGGCCGCTGACGGTAAAGGTCGTGCCGGTCGTGCTGTCCGCCAGTGTCCCGTCTTTGTACACCTCGTATTTGTACACGCCCACATTGTCCGTCGATGCCGTCCAGGCCAAGGAAACGGAGGAGGAGGTTTTGCCCGGACTGGTCAGATTGGAAGGAGCTGTCGGGCTTTGCGTATCCGGCTGTGCCGCCGTCGTCACGCTGAGCGGTGTACTGGCTTCCGATACGCGTCCTTCTGCATCTTTCGCTTTCACAGTAAAGCTGTACGTCGTGTTCGCCTTGAGGCCCGTTACCTTAAAGGACGTTGCTGTCGTCGTGCTGCCGGCAAGCTGGCCGTCCCGGTAAACGTCATAGCCGGTGACGCCGATATCGTCCACCGAGGCAAGCCACGTCAGGTCTACGCTGGTGTCCGTTTTGCTGTCCACAGCCACATTGGTCGGAGCCGTCGGCGGGTAGACGTCCCCCGACGCGTTGACGGTCACTTTGCTTATCGTAGCCGTGCTGGCCGTGTTCACGTCATGGCTGGTGACCGCCAGACCGAAATATACATTCGCCCCCATGGCGACCGTTACGCTGCCGATATCTCCCCAGTTCATGCCGTTATTGGAGACAAAGCCTTTGATCACGTTGCCGGTCCGCTGCAGCTTCACCCAGGCAGGGCTTGAAGACGCTTGCTTGACCGATTCCGTCGATCCTCCCGCCGTGGTCCGGTACTGGAACGTGAAGCCGTTGGACGGGGACAGGAGCAGGTCGGCATGCTTTGCATCGGCATTCAGGTTCTCGCGGATCATGATTCCCGCTTTCGCCCAGCCGTCCGTATTCGTTTGGGAGGTGATCAGAGCAACGATCGACCCGTCCCCGCTCCAGGGCCGGTACACATAGCGGAATTGGTCCGACGTGCCCCAAATATCTTTGCCCGCGCCGGATACGGTGAACACATCGGTATTCGCATCGTACAGAGCGCTGCCGGCTACGGCCGGGGAACCGATATCCTTCGACTGCCACGGAGCCGGAATTTCGCCCGGTCCCGGAGCGTTCGTCGTGACCGATACCGGCGAGCTGGCGGCCGATTGGTTGCCGGCGGCATCTTTGGCCTTGACGGTAAACGAATAAGCCGTGCTTGCGGTCAGTCCCGTTACCGTGTACGACGTATCGGCGACATCGGCCTTAACAAGCGTCCCGTCGCGGTAGATGTCGTAAGCGGTCACGCCGACGTTATCCGTTGAAGCGGCCCAGGTCAACGTCACGGTCGTATCCGTCTTGCCAGCCGCAGCTACGTTCGTCGGCTCGGTCGGAGCCGTCGTATCGGCCTTGGTCGTTACGCTGAGCTGGCTGCTGGCGGCCGACGAGTTGCCGGCGGCATCCTTCGCCTTCACCGTAAAGCTGTACGCCGTGCCTGGCGTCAGCCCTACGACGGAATACGAGGTGCCGAGCGGGCTTCCGATCAAGGTCCCGTTCTGGAACACGTCGTAGCCCGCAACCCCGACATTGTCCGTCGAAGCCGTCCATGACAGATCCACGGTCGTTTCGGTTTGATTCGGCGAGTTCAGACCTGTCGGTACGGAAGGCGCCGTCGTATCCGATCCGCCAAGGCTTACGTTGGTAAAGGTGGCGGTGTTTAGCTTCGAAACGTTATGGCTCGAAACGGCTAAACCGACATAAACGCTGCTTCCCATCGCAACGGTCGTCTGGCTTACTTCCGTCCAGGTCGATCCGTCCGTGGAATACGAGCCTTTGAACGTATTGCCGTCACGCTCAAGCTTCAGCCACGACGGACTCGTTGCATTCGTCTTCACGCTGGTCGTCGACCCGCCTACGGCGTTCCGGTACTGGAATGTATACAAGCCGGACGGAACCGCGGCGATATCGACGTGCTTGGCGTTCGCATCGAGCGTCTCGCGGATCATCAGCCCCGCCTTCGCGAAGTCGTCGGTATTGCCTTGTCCCGTCACTTGCGCGATGATCGCGCCGCTGCCGGTTAACGGCTGATACACGTAATGGAATTGGTCTGAGGTGCCCCAGATGTCCTTGCCCGCTCCCTTCACCGTATACACGCCCGTACCGGGATTGAAGTCCGCGCTGCCCGCCAGCGCCGGGGAGCCGATATCTTTGTTCGACCATGGACTGGGAACAGCTGCCATCGTTCCGATGCTTCCGCTGCCGTAGACGGCGGAGGTAGTCGTTGCCGAAGCGTTCGATTTCCCCGTTTCCAGGCTGTCTTGCCGCGCCTCCTGCCCGAACCCTTGAGCGGGCACCAGGAGCTGCAGCGCGAGCAGCACGGAAATTCCTAATGCTTTTGCCGCTTTAACCTTCATCCTCAAATCATGCTCCCTTCCATGAATTTTGCAAAAAATAAGACGTATAAGCCGAAGCCACCGGTTTCCCCCACCTCCCTTCCTAACCGCCATCGCCTGCTTTTTTTCTACCCTATAACAAAAAAAGAGACGGCAACCTTAGTTTTCAGAAACTTGAACTGAACGGAAAGGTGTCATCTCTTGGACCGATAACCATATATTAACATCATCATACCTTTATCATAGTGATTTTTCCATTTCCTTTATTGATCTCTTACTTGCCGGATATTGACAAAGATTATTGTATAGAAAAACGGGCCCTTTCAGGCCCGTCGAGTTTGTTGAAAAAGTGGTCAATTGAAGTAATAGAGAGATGTACAAGGGGGTGGGGTATACACTTCCGGTCGCTCTTGTCCGCAGGAAATTTTGATTTGAAGCCGCTTCGCAGCGGATATTTCCCGCGGACAAAGGCGAACGCTGTCGCTCCTCCAGTGCATACCCCACCTCCGTATGTTTCTCTGTATTAGTAAAACCACTTTCTTGACAAACACAGCAGGCCCTTTCGGGCCCGTCGTTCTTTTCAATAATCCTTCGTATAACCGGCCCCTACTCCTCTAGCGGCTTGCCGAATTCGTACAGCCTTCCTGCCGCGGCATCGGCAGCAAGCCGTTCCAGCCAGCGCAGCTCCGTGACGGCGTGCTCCCAGCGGCCTTTCATCATATGTAGCACGCTGCGCGGCACGGTAGGGATATGCTCCTCGTAGATGTCATGCAGCAAGGCTACGATGCGGCGCTGCTCTTCAATCTTTTGCGTAATAATGGCATGAATACGCTGCGCATCTCCATGAAAGGCGAACACCAGCGCCGCATACATCGGGTGAAAGACGGTCGTGCGGCTCTCGAATTGCTCCAGCAGCAGGCGGTGAAACAGCTGCCTGCCTTCTTCCGTGATGCGGTAGACGGTGCGGTCGGGACGTCCGCTCTCCTTTACAATTTCCAGCGCCTCAATGTACCCTTCTTTATTCAGCGTATCGATAGCGTAGTACAGCGAGCCTTCCTGCATTTTAATGTAGTGGAGCATGGCCCGCTCCTTCATTTTATGCCGCAATTCGTAGGGATGGCTGTCTCCTTCCATGAGCAGACCCAAAATGACGAGCTTCATGGACAACCGTATTCACCTGCCTTACATATGCTGCGGGGCGTGAACGCCGGAGCCCTCATCCGGACTGCCGCCTTCTTTGCGGGGGCCTTTCGCCGGGACTTCCATTTTGGCTTTACCCATGAGCAGAATAAAGATGAGCGCGAGCACGGCCATCACGATGGTTACTTGAAATACATAGGCGATGGAATCCGCAAGACCGACCATCATTTTCTCCAGTACCGGCTTCGGAACGTTCGCCTGAAACTCCGGCGACAGCAGCGCCCGCGGATCGGCCGGCGTCTTCGCACCCGCTCCGGCGGGCAACAGCTCGGCCAACCGGCGGCTTAGCGCGGACGCTTGCATCGCGCCCAGCACCGTCAGGCCTACGGCAGAGCCGATCGAACGGAAAAAGCCGACCAGCGAGGTAACGGTGCCGCGAAACCGGAAGTCGACGTTATGCAGCGAAGAAATCGACGTCACCGGGAAGCCCGTGCCGATGCCGAGCCCCATGAGAATCATATAAAGCGTAATTTGCCAACGGGGCGTATCGACGGATACGAGGCTGAGCAGCGCGGTTGCGATCAGCAGCAGCAGCACGGAGCCGAGCATGATGCCCCGGTACGACAGCTTTCCGATAAACCGCCCACCGATCGCACTGCTGGCAACCACGCCCAGCATCATCGGCGTCAGTACGAGTCCGGCGCTCGTCGCCGATCCTTGGAATACCCCTTGAATGAACAGCGGAATGTACGTCGCCGCGGACATCATCAGCGCCCCGTAGAAGAAACAGACGCCCATACTGGCGGTAAACAACCGGTTGCCGAAGAGCGGAAGCGGCACGACCGGGGAAGCGGCGCGCATCTCGATCCGGATGAACAGTAGAAGGAAGACGACCGCGATAGCGAACAAGCCGATGATCTGCACTGAATCCCATGCATACTCCTTGCCCCCGAGCTCCAATCCGAACATCAGGCTCAAGATCGAAACGGCAAAGACGAACGTTCCCAGCCAGTCGATTCTCTGATTCGGATTGTTCGGCAGCACCGGATGATAGAAGAGCGAAATAAGAATCAACGATACGATACCGAGCGGCAGATTAATGTAAAAAATCCACGTCCAGTTCACGTGATCGGTGAAATAAGCGCCCGCCAGCGGCCCGAGCACGCTCGATATGCCGAAGACGGCACCGAACAGACCTTGCATCTTGCCCCGCTTCTCCGGGGGAAAAATATCGAAAATAATAGCGAACGTAATCGGCATCAGCGCACCGCCGCCGATCCCCTGGATGGCGCGGTAGACGATCAGCTGCGTCATCGTCGTCGAGGTGCCGCAAAGCGCCGAGCCGATCATGAACACGACAAGACCGAGCAGGAAAAACAGCTTCCGGCCATACATATCGCCGAGCTTGCCGAAGATCGGCATCGATACGACGTTGGCGATCAAGTACGCGGAAAATACCCATACGTACTTGTCGAGTCCTCCGAGCTTGCCGATAATCGTCGGCATGGCGGTCGAAACGATCGTCTGATCGAGCGAAGCCAGCAGCAGCCCGAGCATCAACGCGGCGACCGTCCATGCGGTATTCGTTTTTTTCTGAACCATAAATTGCTCCTTACTTTACCTGGATGTATTTTTAGTGCTAAACTGAATTATACTCAAATTTGAGTAGGTGACAAGAGCAAGTGTGATTTTTTTCTCTGGGCGTAGTTTGCCCTAATCTTTTAAGTATCATATAATGGAGTAAGTCAAGAAATTGTATTTATGCTTACTAAATAAATGATAAAATTTGCTTATTTCGAGAATGCTATTGGAAGCGTTCGCGCCCCGGTGAGGAGGAACGATGTGAATCTCAATCAGTTGGAAACGCTCATTACGATATCCAAGACCATGAGCTTTCGCAAAGCGGGCGAAATTCTGAATCTGACCCAGCCGGCCGTCTCGGCGCAAATTAAAAGTCTGGAAGACGAATTCAAAACGGTGCTGATCGACCGCAACCAGCCGGTTACGCTGACCGACAGCGGCCAAGTCTTTCTTGAACATGCGGAGATTATTTTACAGACGGTCGAAGATTTGAAGCAGCGGCTTTCGGACTTGAACCAAACGCCGCAAGGACATATTCATCTGGGAACGACAACTTCGATCGCGATCCAAATTTTGCCAAGGGTGCTGTCTTATTTTCAGAACCAGTTCCCCTTGATCAAAACAACCATCCATTCGATGACCACCTCGCAAATCATGCACAGCGTCGAAAACGGAACGATCGATATCGGCATCACCTACCTGTTCGACAAGCATCCCGCGCTTGAAAGCTCCGTGCTTTATTACGATACGTTCGAGCTGGTCGTCTCCCCCGATCATCCGCTTGCGCGTTTCGCGCATGTGCCGATCGAGCGGCTTCACGAGCTGCCGCTGATCATGCTGTCTCCGGAAACGGCCGGACGGAGGTTCGTGGATCAAATTCTGAAGCAGCTGTACATCACCCCTCAGGTAGTAATGGAGTTGTCCAGCAGCGAGGAAGTAAAACGGATGGTGGAGCTGAATCTCGGGGCGGCGATCATCTCGAAGCTGTCGATCCAAAGCGAGCTGCGCCTCGGGACGCTCAAGATGATCAAGGTGAACGAGCTCGAAATCAGCCACCCGGTCGGGGTGGTATACAAGTCTGGACGCTATCTGAGCTCGGCGCTGCATCAGTTTCTACAGGATTTGAAGGGCATGCAGGAAACTCAATTCATAGGTTCGGAGTGAGGGAACGCCATGAAATTCGATTTGCATACGCATCACGAACGGTGCGGTCACGCGACCGGAACTATCCGCGATTATATCGAAGCGGGGATCAAGAACGGCCTGCAAGTCATCGGAATTTCCGATCACTCGCCGTACTTTGCAAGCAGCGTGGACCGGGAGCAGCCCGGCATCGCGATGGCGAAGAGCGAGTTCGCCCGTTACGTGGAGGAAGTGCTGAAGCTGAAGGAGGAGTACCGCGGACGCATTGACGTTCTGCTCGGAGTCGAATCGGACTTCTTCCCCGAGGTGGCGGACGTATACCGCAAAGTGTACGAGCAGTATCCGTTCGACTATATCATCGGGTCGGTGCATTTGTCGGGCGGCGTCAGCATCTTCAACCGGAAGCGGTGGAACGGACTGACGGACCGTCAGAAGGTGGAGCAAAAGGAGCTGTACTACGATCTGATCGAGCAATCCGCGCGCAGCGGCATGTTCCAGATTCTCGGCCACATCGACGCGATGCGCGGCTTCTACCCGGCCTTCTCCGATATTCAGACCGATGCGGTAGACCGCACGCTGCAGACCATCGCGAAGTACGATATTGCGATCGAGATCAACACCTCCGGCAAAACGAAGGATTGCGGCGGCTGGTACCCGATCGACGAGATTTTGGAACGGGCGCTTCATTTCGGCGTCCAGGTCTCGTTCGGCTCGGACGCGCACGTCCCTTCCCGGGTTGGCGACGACTGGGATGAGGTAGCTGCAAGGCTTAAGGAAATCGGGTTCCGCGAATGGGTGTACTACAAGGAAAAACAAAAGCAGGTCGTCCCTTTATAGCGTAAGGGCAAAAAAATATCCGGCAAATTCCCCGAGGGCCGAGGAATTTGAGCCGGATATTTGTGCTTTGAAGGCCGCTCGGCCGCGCTTATCTTGCAGTCCGTTTTGGTCCCGCGGCTCTCGCGAGCTTCGCAACCGCCCGGGAACGGGGCTTGCGTACGGCTTTGGCCGGAGGCCTGAGGCTCTTGACCTTCGCTCCGCCGCCGAACAGACCGCCCAAGCTCCCGAAGCTGCTGAACAGCTTGAAAATTGGGCTGACCTGCTTTACGATGGTGAACACCTTCTGTACCTTGCCCATGGTGGAAATGATGCCGTCGAGACCTCCGATCGTATTGAAGAACGAGAGGAAGCCCCCGCCGCCACCGGCCCCTCTGGCCACCTCCGCCGTACCTACGCCTCCGCCAGGTACACCGCTGACGGTACGTTCAATACTGGAAAAGCCGCCCAAGCCTCCGCCGATGCCGAGCGGGCTGAATAGCCCCCGCACCTGAGCCGTATTCATATGGGGAGCGGGATGTAACGGACGCAGCCGGCAGGCAGCGCCTCGTTTTACCGATTTGACTGTACGGGCCGAAGCTTTTTTGGGAGCGGCATTACGCTTTTTATTGTTCATTCGTCGATCCCTTCCTTAGCTGAGAAATGAATCCGACTTGTCTGATACATCAGCGTATGTCGGTCCGCCCTTCCGCGTATGGGTAGGTGGACCGGTTGAAGGAAAATGGGTGTATATTCAAGAAAAACACATGTCCAATGGGAGGTATTCCGAGTATGACGATACGCCGCGCTACGGCTCATGACGCGACTCTGCTCAGCGAGCTGTCATTTCGCTCGAAAGCTTATTGGGGCTACGATCCGCAGTTTATGGAAGCCTGCCGCGAGGACCTGACGCTGCGCCCCGAACATATCCGTTCGTCGTCCGTCTACCTGCTTGAGACGGACGACGGTGAAATGGCCGGCTTTTACAGCCTGCGGCCTCCGGGTTCGGGCGGTTCGTCCGATTCGGTGGCCGAGCTCGACAGCCTGTTTATCGCCCCCGAATACATCGGCCGCGGGTACGGAAAACGGCTGTGGAGCCATATGCTTGCTACCGCCGCCGAGCTTCGCCTCCCGTGTATCCGCATTCACAGCGACCCGCATGCGGAAGCATTTTACACCAAAATGGGCGCCGTGCGGATCGGCGAAATCGAATCCACCGTTTTCCCGGACCGGAAGCTCCCGCTGATGGAGCTGCTCCTTACTGCTCCTTGATATCGAACGAGAATTGCAAAGGAGGAAGCGCCATGCTCCATGAGATGTCCGATATCGCGGGCAAAAAAATCGTCATCATCGACGATGAACCAGACCTCGTCAACCTTCTCGATGCCGTGCTGCGCAAAGAAGGATTCCGCTTGGTATTCAAAGCGGCCACCGGGCTTGCCGGCATCGAGCTGTGCCGCAGCGAAAAGCCGGATCTGATCGTCCTCGACGTCATGCTGCCGGATCTCGACGGCTTTGCCGTTTGCCAGCAGCTGCGGCAATTCACGCTTGCGCCAATCTTTTTCCTGTCCGCCAAAAACGAAGACGTGGACAAGCTGCTGGGGCTCAGCCTCGGCGGCGACGACTACATCACAAAGCCGTTCAGCCCGAAGGAAGTCGCGTACCGGATGAAGGCGTACTTCCGCCGCAACCGGTACGCGGCCATGCAGGAGGAAAACCGCAGCACCTACGAATTCGGCAGCGTGACGATCGACGAGAAGCAGGGCGAAGTACGCAAGCACGGCGTTCCCGTGACGCTCACCGCCAAAGAATACCAGCTGCTGCTGTTTTTGGCCCGGCACCCGGGACAGCTGTTCAGCAAGGCGCATTTGTACGAAACCGTATGGGGCGATTCGTATACGGGATATGACAATACGGTGATGGTGCACATGCGCCACCTGCGGGAAAAGCTGGAGGACAAGCCGTCGGAGCCGGAATATTTGCTGACCGTGCGGGGACTCGGCTATAAGCTGCAGCGAAAGGACGGACGGCCGTGAAGTGGAAAGTCATTATCCAATTCCTGTTATCCATGTCAACGCTGGCGTTCCTGATTCTGATCGTCAATTATACGGTGCTGTATTTTCTGGCGGGGGGCCCTGCCTTCGAAAACGGAAGAACGGCCGCTTTCGCCGAGCGGTTTACGCACGACTTCGGGCAGCGCATTGCCTTGCAGGACGGGCACCCGTACGTCACCCCGGAAGGTCTGGAGGAATTGGACCGGCAGCGGGCCTGGATTCAAGTCTTGGATGAATCCGGCGCGGAAGCGTTCGCCTATCATAAGCCGCCGCATGCCCTGACGCATTACTCGCCCAGCGAAATCGCCTTTTTTTATAAATATGCCGTCCAAGATTTTACCGTCTTTATCAGCCGCGTGGAAGATAACGGCTATCATTGGAGCTACATGATCGGCTTCCCGGTGGAAACGGTGGCGAAATATTTTTTGTACATCAGCCCGAAAAATGTGCAGACCTTTTTTCCGAACGGTCTCTACATACTCATCGGGGTGACGTTGGGCGGCACGCTGATCATCGGCTATTTGTTCGCCAGGAGACTGTCCAAACCGGTACGGACCGTCATCGACGCGATTCGCGAGCTTGCGGACGGCCGTTATGAGCTTCGCCTTGCGCCGAAAGGAATCTATAAAGATGTGTACCGCAGCCTGCTTCACCTCTCCTCTACCCTGTCGTCCCTTAAGCAGCACCGGGATCGCGTGGACCGCATGCGGGAGGAATGGATCGCCGGCTTGTCCCACGATTTGAAAACGCCGCTTTCCTCCATCAAAGGCTACGGCGAAGTGCTTGCCGAGACAAACTACGACCTCAATCCCGACGAGCGGACCGGCTATGCGGCGACGATCGTGCGCAATGCCGCTTATATGGAAGGATTGCTGGACGATTTGCGGCTGACGTCTCAGCTTAAGCACAATCTCCTGCCGATGGATAAGCGGGAAAGCGATGTCGTCCGGCTGCTGCAGGAAACCGTCATTTTGCTGCTTAACAGCCCGGAGGGCGAGGACCGGACGATTGCGTTCGATGCGAATCCGCAGACGATCCTGTTGTCCCTTGACGCCAAGCTGCTGCAGCGCGCGTTCCTGAATCTTCTCTTCAACGCGCTCGTTCACAATCCTGCGGGGACGCAGGTGCAGGTTGCCGTCTCGGGCAATGAGAGCGGCGTGCGCGTGGTCATCGCCGACAACGGCGTAGGCATCTCCAAGGAGGATATGGCCAAGCTATTCGACCGGTATTACCGCGGCACGAATACGGCGGCAAGCCATCAAGGCTCGGGGCTCGGACTTGCAATCGCCCGGCAAATTATCGAAGCGCACGACGGAAAGGTCGAAGTGGAGAGCCGGCCTGGGCACGGTACGACGATCCTTGTTCATTTTCCGCAAACTTAAGGCGGATTTAAGGTAAACTGAAGCGAAGCTTAAATTCCATACGATACCATGCTCTTGTCGAACGAAAGGAGCATGGTTTTTTTATGAGCGAATTCATCTTGGAAACGAAACGGTTATCAAAACAATTCAAATCGTTCGCCGCGGTCAAAGGGGTCGACTTGCAGGTACGGCCCGGCGAAGTGTACGGCTTCCTCGGTCCGAACGGCGCAGGCAAAACGACGACGATCCGCATGCTGCTCGGACTGATTCGTCCGACGCAGGGCGAGGTTCGCGTCTTCGGGCAAGACTTGGCCCGGCACCGGCTCGATATTTTGCGCCGGGTCGGCTCGCTGGTCGAGTCTCCGTCCTATTACAGCAATCTGAGCGCCTATGACAATTTGGAGATCACCCGCAAGCTTCTAGGCGCAAGGAAATCCGACATCGACAAAGTGCTGGAAACGGTAAGGCTGTCCGAATGGCGCAACAAAAAAGTCAAGACGTTCTCCCTCGGCATGAAGCAGCGGCTCGGCATCGCGCAGGCGCTGCTGGGCAATCCGATGCTGCTCGTGCTCGACGAGCCGACCAACGGCCTGGACCCTGCCGGCATTCTCGAAATCCGCGAGCTGATCGCCCGCCTGCCGGAGGAACGCGGCTTGTCGGTGCTCGTCTCCAGCCATATTTTGAACGAAATCGAGCTGATTGCCAGCCGTGTCGGCATTATTTACAAGGGCGAGCTGCTGTTCCAAGGCTCGCTTCAGGAGCTGCGGGAGCAGAACAAAACGATGCTGCGCATCGATGCCGCTCCGCTCGTGGAGGCGGGCAATTTTCTGCTGGCCCGGGGCCATCAAGTGGAAAAGCGTCATAACAGCCTGTACGTGGACATGTCGGGAACGAGCGCTGCCCGTCTGAACCGCGAGCTGGTTACGGCCGGCTTCGACATCTCGCACGTTAGCGAAAATACACCGTCGCTGGAAGATATTTTCCTGACGATGACGAAGGGAGCGCAAAGCTTGTGAAGGCATGGAGCGTCATTGCGGCGGAACTGTACAAGCAGAAAAAAGGCGTCCTGTGGAAGCTCGCCTTCGGCGGTCCGGCCCTCGTATCCGTACTGATTTTCCTGAATATGTCTCTGCGCTACGATTATTTGATGCAGCGGCATGCAGGGAAAACGTCGTGGGAAGCGATGCTGAACGAAGTGTTTTTTCTATGGGCCTTCTTCCTCCCGATCGGGGTTACGCTGCTGGCGGCTATCGTCCATTTCCGAGAATATAGCGAGAACGCCTGGAAGCACCTGCTGAGCCTGCCGGTGCGGCGGGGACACGTGTATGCGGCCAAGTGGCTTGTCATTGTGCTCGCGACCGTCTTATCGGTGCTGGCGCTTATGGCCGGCCTGCGGCTGGGCGGGCTCGTCATCGGCTTTCCCGAACCGTTCCCCTTCGGCCTTTATGGACAGTACGCGCTGTACCTGATCTTTTCGTCGCTCGGCATCGCCAGCGTGCAGCATTGGCTCAGCTCTCGCTTCCGCAATACGATTATTCCGGTCGCCGTCGGGGTGTCGGGCACCGTAGGCGCGATCTTCCTCGCCCAGTCGGAGTGGATGCGCTACATCCCGTATGCGGCCCCGCTGTTCACCATGCCGGGTCCGGATGGGGACGCCGGCGTCTCCATCGTGAGCGGGCTGCTCTTCGGAACTGCAGCGCTGCTGGCCGGCATGCTCGAATTCGGGAAAAGGGATATTTTGTAACCGTACGCCAAGGAGGTACGCTGGAGATGAAGTCGTTATTCGCCGCCGAATGGCTGAAATTAAAGCATTCGCGCATTTTGTGGATCGTTATTCTGATGCCGATCCTGTTAACCGCTCAAGGCGTCGGCAATTTTACCCGCTACACCGACGTATGGACCCGGGACGATTGGACTGTCATTATCGAGCAGTGTCTCATTTTTTACCCGCCGATGCTGCTGCCGTTTTTTATCGCCATTGTCATCGCGCTTATGATCCGCATCGAGCACAGCCATAACGGCTGGAAGCATCTGCTTGCGCTGCCGGTGCGACGCGGGCATATTTACGCGGCTAAGTTCGGCCTCGCGTTGCTGCTGGTCGTCCTGAATATCGCCGTCTTCGGCGCAAGCATCGTCGCCGCAGGCTTGGTCGCGGGGGCGAACGGCCCGATCCCGCTGGACCGGATCGCGCTGCCGCTTCTGCGCCTGATCCCGGCCGTGCTGCCAATTATGGCGATTCAATTCTGGCTCAGCCTGCGCTACCGCCATATCGGCATCCCGCTAGGCATCGGGATCGGGCTGGCGATCCCCTCGCTCCTTGTGGCCAATACGAAATATTGGATCGTCTATCCGTGGACCTATCCGACGATGGCCGCGCTCGCGAGCCAAAGCAGTACCTTCAGCAAAGGCCCGCTTCTGTACGGCGTGGTAGCCCTTGTCTTTCTTCTGATCACCGTTTTCGGCTTCACCGAGTTCAGACGGCGGGACATTCTGTGAATCGTATCATCTGCAAGCGAAGGCTTTCCGTTTTCGGGAACCTTCGCTTTTTATTTTTCGCGAGATCATTATCATATCGGTGTGCCGTTTCTGTGATATAATTAATGAACGTAGGTACATCCAAAAATGCTTATAATATACATTTATATACTGAAAGGAAATGAGCGAATGAGCAAGAAAATAAACGGCGGCTGTAGCGTTCCCAATTTTGAAGGCTGCCCTGTCGAGTTTACGCTGGATGTCATCGGAGGCAAATGGAAGGGTATCCTGCTCTACCATTTGATCAACGGAACGAAACGGTTCAACGAGTTCCGCCGCATTTGCCCGGCCATTACTCAGCGGATGCTGACCCTGCAGCTTCGAGAGCTGGAAGAGGACGGCATCGTGCATCGCGAAGTATACCAGCAGGTTCCGCCTAAAGTGGAATATTCGCTCACCGAATTCGGCCGGACGCTGGAACCGATCATTCTGCAGATGAAGCAGTGGGGGGAAACGTACCGAGGCCGGATGAACGATACGGCCGAGGCCGTGGCTGCGAAGGAAGAATAGCTGAGCGAAAATAAGCGGAGCACGACGAAAGGCTGCCGGAATTATGGCAGCCTTTTTGACGATTGATCAGGATAGTTGTACCTGAGCTGAAACTTTCCTTAGTTGAAATTTTCTTGGTCGATGACAATTCATAGACGTAATGGGTAGCTTGAAGTATTTCCGATCTGCAGAAGAAATTGCAAAACAGATTCAGACGAAGATCATGCTTGCAACAGGAGTCTGGTCACGGGCTGGTATTTCTGAAAACAAGGTGTTGGCCAAGCAGGCCTGTGATAATTTTGCAAATAAGCATTCAGAAGGCATATTTGTGTTGCCGCAGGCTGAAGGATCTCGGCACCCATGGCCGCTGCCGATCAGCCAAATGTTTGGTGTAGGTAGGCGAATGACAAATCACTTTTTTGAGAATGGGCATCTATACGATCGGCGACCTTGCTCAAATCCCATTACCCAAATTCAAAACCGATTCTAGGAATCATATTCACACCTCGTCACAAATCCGAATGGATCAATCATATAAGTCGATTCCCTTGCCGATCATAAGAATATTGAATGATCCTCCCATCATGGTACCATACATTAACTGACCGGCGGCAGTGTTATAATGAAACTCCGGTCTTCCAGTTGCATCTTGCATCGCTGTACGATGGCCTGCGCTATCATAGTACCGCAAATAAGCCTAAATCCCGACAAACATTAATAGAACTTAGGCTAGTTCTGATCCTTATTTTACCATATTCGTTAGTGGTAGTGTTGGACATCTATACAAATTTCATGATTTGTGAAGGAATAAAAAATAGGAATCCGCCAATTGGATCCCTCATTATAAATATTATTTTATCGATTTCAACATTATGGATTCTGTCGAACCGTTATTCCAATTTACTTTAACTTGAATTTCTTCTTCTTTAGAAGGTTTTGCAAAACCAGTTCCCGGGGTTCTATCTACAATGGTTTTATTGTTTGGCAGCATGATTCCGGATGCTTCTCCCTTTCCTATACTTGATGTATAGGAGTAACTTACAGGACCTGAAAAATTAGAATCCGAACCTTTGTATGAAAGTTTAAATACTGTTTCTGTTGAACTTTGTGTCTTATGATAATCAAATTCTGCAGCCCAATTTTCTCCTTCCCCTTTATACTTCATAGCAGCATTATCAGTACAACCAATAGTAAATATCACCAAAACGAAAACAATTAAAATTAATGCATTTCTCACATAATGCACCTCCAGTGGTTAGCGAATTATCCCTTTTATTATATATAAAAATAATAAGTATGAGATTAATAATCTCATACCTTATTATTTCATTATTTTTAATTATAATTGTTTGACAACGTCAGTTCCCAGCTAGAAGTGCCCCTATAAAGTTTTACTTCGGTATATACTCCTACCAACGTATATGATTGGGAAGTCCTCACAGGAACCCAGTTAGAATTTATACCATAATCAAATTTGTTATTTAACAACTCATAGTTGTAATGTTCTTCTTTCTGGTCCGCATGAGAACGGTCCTTTGTTGTACCCGTTTGTCCAATTCTAACCAATCTATTGTCCAAAGAAATTTTAGAGTCACCTACAGTCCAGCCACCTTTTACCTCTGTAAGGGAGATATATTCTAATCCTCCGCTAACTGTAATATTCCAATAGATAGTTGAGAACGCATTAACAGCATAACTGGAGTCCCAAGCATTTTTCGGTTTTTCACCCGAACCTCCGGCAGCGTAGGGCGTTGCAAATGCTGTTGTAACATAACGTTTAACCGTACTATTGGATGTTTTATCTTCTTTAACTTCTAGAAGTTGGGTAGTACTTAATGATTCTAGATCCACAACCTCATTTGTTTGATTATTTTTCAATTCTACCTTAGGTAATGCGACCTTCTCATCGGAAATTCTATTTTTGGCCTTCTGATATAAAGTATCTAGATCCTTTATTTCGGATTTACTAAAAGTAACCTTAAATCCTGCATCCGGTTTAATAGATTCAGGAGATTGAGCAGAAGCTAGACCAGCAGTAGTTAGTAACAATAGAGAGGAAAGTACAATTGAGGCAATTTTTTTCATTTTTTCTCCTACTTTCACGAGTTTTTTTGGAAGTCGGCCAACTTCTATAGTAAATCTTAACATAAAAATGATAATATATCCATTACATTTTAATTTTTATTATTATTTATAATATTGTATTATTTAGTAATATATGAATAATATTACCATTGTTAAATGAATTTTAATAATATCGTGTCTTTCTGTCCGAAGCCCGACAAATATATTACGCTATCAAGAACGAACGCGATAAATGCTAAGTCGAAAATGGATAGAGATTCAGATCAATTTCTGAAACTCTATCCATTCTCATTTCGTCAGTTGACTCCCTTTTTATTATTGCGCAGGACCATGAACCATGACCGCTAAGCCGGGGTAAGCGGCGGCAAGCTCGGATGCCCGCTCCTCGATCCGCTTCCGCTCAAAGCCCGCCCCGAACAGCTCGCGATTCGGCCGGAACGTGACGCTCGTGCCTGTCGCCTCCGTCAAGCCGACCGTCAGCAACTCCGTCTGCGGGATGCCCTGCATGTAGTCTTGACGGTGCACCTTCCCTTCGCGCTTGATTTCAACCGACAACGATTCGGAAAGCGCATTGACCACCGCAATGCTGATCCCTTTCTCCGCACCGGGCGAAACGAACGGCGCATTTCCGCTCGACTCGGCAATATCCGTCAGAACGCTCTGCACGTTCGAAAGGTTCGAAGAAGGCAGGGGGCGTACCGGAATTCCCCGGCCGTTGTCCGCTACGGTCACTGTGTAGTCGTCATGCACAAAAATATGGACTTCGCTGCAATAGCCGGCCCGATGCTCCAGCACGCTGTTTTCCAAAACGGCCCATAACAAAATGTGCGTATCGTAGCCCCCTTGCTCCCGTCCCAAGTAAGCGCCCGCATCGCTTCGAACCTCCGTCATATCCATGTAATCGCTCGTGTCGATCAGATCCGTGAGCGCGGCCAGCAGCAGCAGCAAGGGCAGCATCCGATGGGCGGGAAGCGTATATCCTCCTCCCGGCTCTTGAACGAGTAGATCGGCCCCAAGCAAAGCTTTCAGATGATGATAGAGCTGTCCGGTCGTCCCCATATTTAGCCGTTCCACCAATGCGGCCCCGGATAACGGTTCGTTCACAACGGCCCGCAAAATATCCAGCCGCTGCTTATGTCCGAGCGCAGACAACACTTTAGACGCTTTGTCCGTATTCAGACGGAGCAGTTCATCCATCCGCCGCTCTTGCGGTGTCCAGTGGAAGGCACGCCCCCTTCCTTCATAGTGGCCGGAATAATAAACCGTCCCTTCCCCGGATTCGCCTGTATCGGTTGCTGAACCGACCAAGCCTCCTGAAATCCGCCCGGAAGCCGTTCCGGGTGCCGGAATCGCCTTGGACGGCTGCTCCACCAAACAGCGCCGAACCAGCCTTTCTAGCTCCGACATGCGGACGGCCAGCTTATCGATTTCCTGAAGAGCATCTCGTTTCATGGACTCACCTTCATTTTATAATTTTACGTAATTACGTAATTGCATTATATCAATGAAGGAAGATCGTGTAAATGCCTTTTTAAATAATGGTTATGTTAAACTCAACTGTTGATATTTGCAGAGCGAGGAGTACGAAAACACAACGTCGAATAAAAGAATGTGTTAGTCTCCTCATGCCTGTTTTCTGTCAAAGATACGAATGTAACTCTTTGACAAATGGCTTACTGGTGAACCATCGGGCACAATACGAAAACAAAATGTCTGCTGATCGCAAAATTGAAGAGGAATGTTTCTTGATGACAACTAGCAGAACGAATCCTAAGGTTGATGAATTTTTAAGCAAAGCCAAAACGTGGAAGGAAGAATATGAGAAGCTGAGAAATATTGTACTTGACTGTGAGCTGACCGAAGAATTTAAGTGGATGCATCCTTGTTACACGTTTGAGAATAAAAACATAGTTTTAATACATGGTTTTAAGGAATATTGTGCGCTTCTGTTTCAAAAAGGGGTCTTGTTAAAGGATGCCCATGGAATTCTAATCCAACAAACGGAAAATGTACAGGCGGCACGCCAAATTCGGTTCACCAATGTACAAGAAATAGTTGAAATGGAAGGCATCTTGAAAGCCTATATTCAGGAAGCCATTGAAGTTGAGAAAGCCGGTTTGGAAGTGAATTTTAAAAAGACTACAGAATTCATAATTCCTGAAGAACTTCAAAATAAATTCGATGAATTCCCTGCCTTGAAAACTGCTTTCGAAGCATTGACACCTGGACGGCAAAGAGCCTACATTCTTTATTTTTCCGAACCCAAACAATCCAAAACCCGAGAGTCAAGGGTTGAAAAATACATGCAGCAAATTCTCAACGGCAAGGGATTAAATGATGAATAGCCTGCATAATAAAAAGACCGGAGAACGTCATACGTTCGTCCGGTCTGCTCTCGCCTTACTTCTTCTTCAAATCTTCGATCGAATTGATCTCCATATATTTCGGAACGACCAGACCGATCTTGGTCCCTTTCAAGTTCGGGCCGAGGTCCTCGAATTTGCCTTTAAACTTCTCGTAATAGTCCTTATGCGTCGTCGGCAGCCAAGCGGCAACGATCGCGTCGACATCACCGCCGGAGACACCGGCCCACATCGGGCCCGCTTCCACCTGCAGCATATCCACCTTGTAGCCGAGGCGCGATTCGAGCACCTGCTTGACGACGTTCGTGCTGGCGATCTCCGAATCCCAAGCGACGTAAGCGAGCTTCAGCTTCCGGCCTTCGGCCTTCGGCACGTCCTTCACCCAACCGTCCACCTTGGCGGCGTTCTCTTTTACCCAATCGGCCGCAGCAACTTCCGGCTTCTTGCCGTCCATGACCGCTCCCATGACTTTCTCCATGTCGGCCGCGGTCCATTCGAACTTGTCGAGCACCGCATAGGCGGACGGCTCCGCCGTTTTAAGCCCCGTTCTTGCAATCGTATGAATCTCTTCATCCGCCCCGTAAACGCCCTTCGGGTCCTGCAAATATTTGAGATCGTATTTGGCGAACATCCAGTGCGGCGTCCACCCGGTAATAATGATCGGCTTCTTCGCTTTATACGCTCTTTCCAGCGCCGCGGTCATCGCCGTGCTGGAGCCTTCCACAAGCTTCCAGTCGGTCAAGCCGTAATCTTTAAGCGCCTGACTCGTTGCCTTCATAATGCCCGCGCCGGGGTCGATGCCGATAATTTCATATTTCACTTGATCCCCTACAAACGCCGAGGTGTCGGAACTCTTGGCCCCGCACCCAACGGCAAGCAGAGCGATCCCGAGAAAACATAACGTCATCCACAGCAGATTCCGGTTTCGTTTTTTCAATGCTTCTTCTCTCCTTTAGGTTTCATCTTAATCGCATGCTGCGTCAGCCGGTCGAGCACAATCGCCAGAATGACGACGGCGAGCCCCGCTTCGAAGCCTTCGCCCGTCTTAAGCTGGGTAACGGCGCGATACACGTCCGCTCCAAGCCCTTGAGCGCCGATCATCGAAGCGATGACGACCATTGACAGCGAGAGCATGATCGTTTGGTTGATGCCGGCCATCAGCGTAGGCAGCGCCAGCGGGAGCTGGACCTTCCACAGCTTCTGTCCGGGCGTCGTCCCGAAAGCGTCGGCCGCCTCGATCAGGTCGAACGGCACTTGGCGGATGCCGAGGTTCGTCAGCCGGATCGTCGGAGGCACCGCGAAAATAACGGAAGCAATGACGCCAGGCACTACACCCAGACCGAAAAAGGTAACCGCCGGGATCAAATAAACGAAGGCCGGCATCGTCTGCATAAAATCGAGCAGCGGCGTTAACGTGTTCTGCACCGTCTTGTTTCTCGCGGACCAGATGCCGAGCGGCAGGCCGACGATGACCGAGAGGAAAGCCGAGGTCATCACAAGCGCGAGCGTGTCCATCGTATGGTCCCAGAACCCGAGGTTGGCAATCAGCAGCATGCCGAGCAGGGTAAAAATGCCGAGCATGAGCCCAGCCGCACGGTAAGCCAGGAAAGCAACTAACACGATGAGCACCAGTGCAGGCGGAAAATGAAACAACAGCGAAAACAAATTGACCGTTCCTTCAATTAAGGAAGAAATAAAGCCGAACAGCCACTCGAAGGTGGAGCCGAGCCAATCGACGAGCCCCTCGACCCATTCGGCAATCGGAAGCTTAGGACCCATCTGTGGTCACCGCCTCTCGAACCCGGTCGTGGTTGCCGGCCAATGCTCCGAGCACCGCACCGCGAATAATGACGCCGAGCAGCCGCCCGTTCTCGGACGTGACTGCCACCGGCACGCGGCTTGTGCTGACGGTATCGAACAGGTCGCTCAGCAGCGTATTCGGCGACACCGTCGGCACCTCGGAAATGATGATCGAATCCAGCGTCAAGTGCTCCCGGATCGCCCGGGCCGCGTCTTCGGCCGTCAATACGCCGATCAGCCGCTTGGCACTGTCAACGACGAACAAGTTGGAAATGCCGTTCTCCCGCATCAGCTCCAGCGCTACGCGCGGTCCCCCGCGGTCATACGCGATCGTCTCCGGCCGGCGCATGACATGCGAAGCGTTCAATACCCGGGACAGATCGACATCTTCGATAAATTTCTCCACATATTCGTTGGCCGGGGTGATCATAATCTCCTCGGGCGTGCCGATCTGGACGATGGAGCCGTCTTTCATCAGCGCGATCCGATCCCCGATCCTCAGCGCTTCGTTCAAATCGTGCGTAATGAAAATGATCGTCTTCTTCAGCTTTTCCTGCAGCTCGCGCAGCTCTTCCTGCATATCCTTGCGGATCAGCGGGTCGAGGGCGCTGAACGCTTCGTCCATCAGCAGGACCTGCGGCGAGTTGGCGAGCGCCCGGGCCAGGCCGACGCGCTGCTGCATGCCGCCGCTCAGCTGGTCCGGATATTGATCCGCCCATTCCTCCAGTCCGACCAGCGCAAGCGCTTCCCGCGCTTTTTCCCTGCGGATTTTGGCCGGTACCTTCTGTACCTCCAGCCCGAACTCGACATTTTGCACAACTGTCTTATGCGGGAACAGCGCAAACTTTTGAAACACCATGCTCATCGCCGTCCGGCGAAATTCGCGCAGCCGCTCCTCGTTCATCTCTACGATATTTTCACCGCGGAACAGGATGCTTCCATCCGTCGGTTCAATCAGCCGGTTCAGCAGCCGGATCAGGGTCGATTTGCCGCTGCCGGACAACCCCATAATGACGAAAATCTCTCCTTCTTTGACCGTAAAGCTCGCGCGGTTCACGCCCACGGTCTGTTTCGTCTCCGCAAAGATACGCTTCTTGCTCCAGCCTTGGTTAAGAAGCTCAAGCGCCTTCTCCGGATGCTGACCGAAAATTTTGGTCAAATGCTTTACTTCGATCAAAGCCGTATCCCCCCATTCTTTCAATGCTCTTAAGTTTACAGGTGCGCAGGGCGATGGGTCAAAAGCGAAATAAGTTTGTTTCGTACGTACAGAAAAAACTTTACATACGTATCGTACAGAATACTCCCATTTCCTCCAAATTCCTTTCTTGCTAATAGCTTTACTTTCAAATGCATGTTCAATACAATACAATGAGAATATTTATTTTAGGCAAAGCATTCTGCCGCGGAATGGCTACGAGCGGCGGCAGCATCCGCAGGAGGCATAATTAATTATGAACAACTGGGTTGGGATGACGGAGGAACAAGCTGGCATCGTTCAAAAGGCCCGTAAACGCGTAATCGAATCCATCGGAAAAAATATGGATTTATATGGCGTCACCCTTTCCACCGGCCATTTGTATGGCATGATGTTTTTTCAAGATAAGCCTATGACGCTTGATGAAATGGGCGAAGAGATGGGCATGAGCAAGACGAGCATGAGTACGGGCGTACGGACGCTGACGGACCTCAAGATGGTTCATAAAGTGTGGGAAAAAGGTACGCGGAAAGATTTGTACGAGGTCGAGCCGGACTGGTACCAGACGTTCGCGGATTTTTTCGTCATTAAATGGCAGAAGTCCATCGAGATGAACGTGCAGGCGCTGCGCAAATCTGCGGCCGAGCTGAAGCGGCTTGCGGAGAGTGACCCGGACAACGAAGCGCTGCAAAACATCGTCGCCACCGACACCCGCAAGCTGGAGGAAGCGATCCGCTACTACTTATGGCTCGGACGCTTGATCGATACGTTCGAATCCGGGGAAATTTTCAAGCTGGTGCCGAAGGAGGAGCCGCAAGCGGACTCTCATTAATACGCTGTATATGCTGATAGGCCGTGCCGAAGACGATTCGGTACGGCTTTTTCGTGTCCGCAGAAATGCCCTCCCTGTCCCGGGACGATTCGTCATTTTCCGGGAAATAATCCCCTGAATCGAAAGCGAATATGGAACAAGGCAACATTATCCAACAAAAGTCTAAAGATTTTGGCCGAATATGCCGATATATGTACCATTGTCTGACCAGACGAATACAAACGGAATAGGAGTGAAAAAGCTTGCGCTTTAGAATGCAAAAAGTGTTCTTGTTGTTGCTTACAGTTATCTTGAGCACATGCAGTTTTGGCGTCATGAGCGCATCGGCCGCGGATGTCATCACGAAGCTGGTTTTGAACAAAAATGAAGTTTCGCTGGACGTGGGCAGCACCGCCAACCTGACAGCCACTGCGATTTACGACAACGGAAAGACGGAAACGGTAACGATCAAAACCGAGTGGAATTCCGAAGACCCGAACATCGCCGCGGTGTACGCCGGTGTCATTACGGCCAAAGCGGAAGGCGACGTGATCATTACGGCCAAATATATGACGGAGCAAGTTCCCGTCAAAGTAAAAGTGACCAAGCGGGTCAAATCCCTCATCAAAGACAAGCAAAAAATCGATCTGCGCAAAGGCCAAGCGGAGCAAATTACGCTGAAAGCTTATTACGACGACGGCACGTCGGAAGATGTGACCGCGAAAGCGGAATGGACCATCGACAACGGCACCATCGCCACCCTCTTTAACGGAAAGGTGACCGCTCAAGGCTCCGGCTCCGGCACGATTACGGCGAAGTTCGGCAATCAATCGGTATCGATTCCGCTGACCGTCGAAATGGTCAAACGCGTCGATGCCGACAAATCCCGGGTTTCGCTGCTGCTGAATCAATCGGAAACGATCCGGCTGCTCGCCACCTATCCGGATGGAACGACGGAAGATGTGACGGAAAGCGCCGACTGGACGTCCGACAATGCGGATGTCGCCGATGCGCTCAAAGGCAAAATTACCGGCTACGGTCCGGGACAGGCGAACATTACCGCCACCTACGGAACGAAGACGGCCAAGATTAAAGTGGACGTCGACAACGCCATCAAGCTCGACCTGAGCAAGCAAAATCTTCTTATGAAGAAAAGCACGACCGAGCAGTTGAAATTGACCGCCACCTATCCGAACGGAAATACGGAAGATATTACCGATCGCGCAGAGTGGTCGTCCTCCGACGATACGATCGTTTATGTCGTCAAAGGTAAAATCAGCGCCAACAAAACGGGCGAAGCGACCGTCACCGCCAAATACGGCGAGAAAACCGTGACCGCCGTCGTCGACGTAGACGTACCCCGCCGCCTGGAGCTGAGCAAAGACACAATTACTTTGAATTCGGGCAAATCGGAGCAGCTCACGGTCGACGCCACCTACGCCGACGGCAGCAGTGAAGATGTGACCAGTCAAGCGAAGTGGACCTCCGATAAGGAAACGATCGCCAGCGTCATTAACGGCAAAGTCACCGCCGTGAAAGCGGGCGAAGCGACGATTACAGCCCAATACGGCGAAAAAACCGTAACCGCCAAAGTGCTGGTCGATATTCCTAACGTACTCGTACCGAGCAAGAAGAAAGTGAATTTCCAAATCGGAGATTCCGAGCAAATTACGCTGAAAGCCGTCTACCCGGACGGCGTAAATGAAGACGGTCTGGAGAAAAAAGCCGAGTGGACGTCCTCGAACGACCAAATCGCCGAAGTGCGCGGCGGGATGATTACGGGGATCGGCACAGGTACTGCTACGATCACCGCGAAGTTCGGCAACCGCTCGACGACCATCCAAGTGTCCGTCGGCGTATTGAAAACGTTGACTGCTGACGCAACGAGTCTCGCTCTGAAAAAAGGCGACACCCGGACGATCAAATTGGATGCAACGTATACGGACGGCAAGACGAACAACGTAGCGCAAGATGCGGAATGGACGAGCTCCAATCCGGCAGTCGCTTCCGTCAGCGAAGGCACGATCAAAGCGCTCGCTTCGGGTGAAACGACGATCACCGCGAAAGTCGATGCGAAAACCGTGACGATTACGGTGCAAGTCGATATGGCCAGCACGCTGAAAGCAAGCCCGGCTTCCATTCAGATGGACTTGGGCGAAACCCGCACGATCAAGCTGACTTCCACCGATGCCAACGGCAAAGCCGAAGATGTGGAAGGCACGGCAGAATGGACCTCGGTGACCCCGACGATCGCGCAGGTTGAGAAAGGGGTCGTAACCGCCCTGGCCCGTGGTAAAACGACCATCACAGCCAAATTCGGCGGAAAAACCGTAACGATCCCGGTCGAGATCGGTTCCGTGACGGACCTGGTGCCGAACAAGCGCTATATTCCGATGAAAACGGGAGGCACGTTCCAGGTTCAGCTAACGGCCACGATGGCGGACGGCACGACGAAAGACGTCACGTCGCAAGCCCAGTGGAAATCCACCAACTACAAAGTTCTTGAGGTGGAGAACGGTCTGGTGAAAGCAATAGCCTCCGGCAGTGCTTCCATCTCCGCCACCTTCAATGGTAAAAGCGTCTCGATTCCGGTCGATATCGACCGTCTCAAATATTTGAAGACGGATGTCGTTACCGCGAATATGAAGCCGGGCGAAACGCTGAATGTCAAAGCGATAGCGACCTTTATGGACGGCTCGGATCTGGACGTGACCGTATCCGGACTTTGGAGTTCCACTAACATTCGGGTAGCCGACGTGAAAGACGGAGTGATTAAAGCGACCGGAAAAGGACGCTCCACCATCACCGTTGGCTATGCAAGCAAGAAAACGACCATTCTTGTGACTGTAAACTAACCGGTAAAATAAGAACAACGTTCGGAACCTCTGTACAGGGGAACCGGACGTTGTTTTTTTGTTGAACGAAAAATTAGTTATATCGATTTGAGGGCCTTGGAGTTCCGGTTCCCCTATGCTAAGGTAAAAGCAATATACGCTGAAAGGGTGACCGAAAGCCAATGATCCACTAATCCTATGCCAAAAAGAAACGATCGTAATCATTTACGAGCTTTCTGGATAGGATTCGTGCGGGCTTTTTTATATATACAAATGAAGAACATGGCTTTGCTTTGCCGACGAAGCCGTGTACTTTATTTGTGTTCGCATGTGCGCCTCCTATCCGGAAAAAGGATAAGGAGGCTTTTTTATTTTCCAACCTCGGCCATGCGCTTGCTTTCTAACTTCCGGTTGCTTAAAAATCCCCGGCTTCGGCACGGGCACCCTAAGGAGATCTCTATGCCGACCGTACGCCGACTCGCTGAAATCCAACTATGCGGCCCTGCATATGATCGTTTTTGTGATGACGTTCGGGTTGGCCAATTTCGAATCCGTATTCGGCTTGTACGTCACGAACCGCTTTCAGTTCACGCCCCAAGCGATCTCCGTCATTTTGACGGCGGGTGCGGTCATTGGGGTTGGGATGCAGGCATTGCTGGTCGCCAGAGTGATCAAAATGTTCGGTGAACAGCGGGTCATCCAAGCGTCACTTCTGTTCACCTCTTTCGCTTTTGCGGTTCTTCTGATGGTTCGAAGCTTTTGGACGATTTTTCTGGTGACGTCCTGCATTTTCTTTGCCATGTCCTTGCTGCGTCCTGCCCTGAATACCCGGATATCCAAGATGGCGGGAAACGAACAGGGAGCCGCAGCCGGGATGAACAACGCGTACATCAGTCTCGGCAATATTCTCGGGCCGTCTATGGCAGGGCTGCTGTTCGATGTGAACTTAAGTTTGCCATTCCTTGCCGGCTGCTTCATTTTGTTGGTTACTTTTCTCCTGACCTTGCGATTGAAGTAGCTTGTAGAAGGCTCTGGCCGAAAAAGCAAAAAAGCTATTCCCCCATCTTCTCTTGGGAGGAATAGCTTTTAGCTATTTATCCTTCGGACGCTTCCAGCGGCGCCGGCAGCTTGCCTTGGGCGGTTAGCTCGCCGGCCAGTACGCGGGCCAGCGCCTTCATCGCGAACGGCGTATTCTCGTAGCACGCGAGGTAGGTTTTTACCCCCGCGGGCAAAGCGCTGATGTCGAACGGATTGCGCGCCGCAGCAACGACCAGCTTCGCCTTCGGCAGCGCCGCGAGTGCCTTGGCAAGCTCCACCTGCCCAGGCGAGAACGAGGCATTGTAGGTCACAAGCACGATCTGCTCCGCGTCACGGGCCAGCTCAACCACGCGTGCCTGCTCCTCCGCCGTCGGCTGCACACCGATCCGCTCCTCGCGCATTCGGTAATTCAGCTGCGTCAGCCAGTAGCCTGCCGTCTCGCGGCGGGCCAGTACCTCGTCGACCTCGGTGCCGACCTGCACCTCCGGCCAGACGACGAGCACCGGCTTCGCCGGGTCGAGCGGCAGCTCGGCTTCGCCCCGCAGCAGCGTCACGCTGCGCTCGGCAATGCGCTCTGCGAGCCGCTGCGACGCCTCGGTCGCCAGGCTCGCGCCCGGCGCCAGCGCCGCTCCCGCAGCTGCTGCCGACGCGACGCGGCGCTTGAGCGCCAGCAGGCGCTCTACCGAGCGGTCGATCCGCTCCTCGCGGATGCGGCCGCTCTCCACCGCCTGCACGAGCGCGTCCAGCGCCGTCTGCTGCCGCTCGATCCGGTGGCTGACCAGCACGAGGTCCGCCCCCGCCTCCACGGCCATCACCGCGCCTTCGGCAATGCCGTAATGCTCGGCAATCGCGTTCATCTCCAGGCAATCGGTGACGACGACGCCGTCGTAGCCGAGCTCCTGCCGCAGCAGCCCGTCGATGACGCGGGGTGACAGCGTCGCCGGCAGCCGCTCCGGCTCTACGGCCGGGAACAGCACGTGCGCGGTCATCACCGCATCGACGCCAAGCTCGGCCGCCCGGCGGAACGGCGCAAGCTCCAAACGGTCCAGCCGCTCCCGCGGATGCGGCACGACCGGCAGCGCCGTATGCGAGTCCTCGCCCGTATCGCCGTGGCCGGGAAAATGCTTCACCGTCGCGGCGATGCCCTCTTCTTGGTAGCCCCGCACGGCCGCCGTGCCGAGACGGCCGACCGTCTCCGCATCCCCGCCGTACGAACGGACGCCGATGACCGGATTCAGCGGATTGTTGTTAATATCGAGACACGGGGCGAAGTTCATATTGATGCCCATCGCTTTCAGCTCGCTGCCCGTGACCTTGGCCGCTTCGTAAGCCGCCTCGGCATCACCGGTCGCACCCAGCGCCATGCTGCCGGGGATCGGCGTCACGCCTTGATCGATGCGCATCACCATCCCGCCCTCCTGATCGATCGCGATCAGAAGCGGCACGCCCCCATTCGCGAGCGCCAGCTGCTGCAGCGATGCCGACAGCTTCGCTACTTGAGCCGGCTCCGTCAGATTGCGTCGAAAATAAATGATTCCGCCCAGATGCTCCTCCCGGATCAGCCGTTCGATATCTTCCGACGGCTCCGTGCCGTGAAAACCGCACATCAGCATTTGACCGATTTTTTGCCGGAGCGTCAGCTCCCCGATTCCTTTAGACACCATCTGTCACTTCCTCCTCTGTCTCAAGCTCCGTCACGCCCGGCTTGGCCCGTTCCCGAAACTCGGTAGGGGTCATTCCCTCATATTTGTGAAATACTTTCGTAAAATACCGCCGCTCCACGTAGCCCGCCAGCTTGCCGATTTGGGTAACGCTCTTGTCACTGTGGAGGAGCAACGACTTGGCCAGCTCCATCCGTTCGCGCGTCAAGTATTCGAGGAACGTCTCCTGATGATGCTGCTTGAACAGCAGGCTGAAATAGCTGTTGCTGATGCCCAGATGCTGAGCCAGCTCCTCTACGCCCAGATCGCGGGCCACATGCTTCTGAATGTACTCCCGGGCGGAAGCCATGAGCAGCTCGGGCGATTTGCGCCGGCCCGTGCTCACCTGCTGGCATTCCCGGATAAGCAGGTGTACGCATTCGACAAGTTCCTTCACGTTTAAGCTATCCTCCAGTTTGGCCCAGACGGTCTGCTCCTGCGAGCTTCCGAGCAGCCCGACCGAACGCATTTCCCGCAGCAAGTGCAGGCACAGGAAATGCAGCATCTGCTCGGCCCGCATCGAATTGTGGCCGCCGGCCTCCTTGATGCTGCGGCCGAGCTCCTCGAGCGTCTGCTCGATCTTGGCGGAGTCTCCCTGCGTCAAGCCGGTGGCGAGACCGTCGGCCAAGCCCCAGAACGAGCTGCCCGTCGCATCCGTTCCGGCCGTTTGCTCGTGAATCAGAATATGCCGGTTCTCCAGCGACAGCTGGAGGCCGCGCTGCACTTTGCGGTAGGCGTCCGCCAGCTCCTCCGCCGCAAGCGGCGACGGGTACACCCCGACGCTGACGGACAGCTTGACGTACCGCTCCACCGCTTGCTGCACCTGCTCCGACCATGCCCTCAGCCGCTCTGTGGCGGTGGCGGCCATCGATGCCGCCGGCAGCCCTGTCACCGGAAGCGGAATAAGCACGCACCATTCCCCTTCCCGCGTCAGGAGCACCGCGTATTCGGCAAGCTCCGAGCTAAGCGCGTCCTGCAGCACGTTGCGCACGGCAAAATGCACAAGCTTGCGCTCCCGTTCGTCCTGACGCGCAATCTGGGAATAGTCGTCCAGATCGACGAGCAGCATCCAATAGCGCTGGTCGAGCCAAGAGCGGTCCCCCTCTTCGCGAAGCCGGTGCAGCGGAAACGACGTATAGTCCATCAGCAGATCGAGCAAAATTTTTTCGTAAGCCAGCTCGGACAGTTCCCGCCATTTGGCCGTTTCCTTCAGCTCGTTGATCTTTATTTCGCGGATGCCCGCGGCCGTCCGCTCGATGACCAGCTGCAGCTCTTCGTAATCGATCGGCTTCAGGATATAGTCGCGCGCGCCATACTTGACGGCGGAGCGGGCATAGTCGAATTCCTGGAAGCCCGTCAGCATAATAATTTCGCCCTCGTAGCCGGACTCTCTCAGCTGCCGCAGCAGCTCGATGCCGTCCATAACCGGCATGCGGATATCCGACAGGATGAGATCCGGCTTCCCTTCGCGGGCCAGATCGAGCGCTTTGGCCCCGTTGGCCGCCGTGCCGATCAGCTCGATGTTCATCGCTTCCCAGGGAATGACCTTCTCCAGATTGCGGACGATATTGATTTCGTCGTCCACCAGCATGGCTTTGATTTTCATCACGATCACCCGGTTGTTCGTTTTGGTATCGTGCAGCGAATGACCGTGCCGAAGCCCGGCCGGCTGCAAATCATCATGCCGTAGCGGCTGCCGTAATGGATGCGCAGGCGGTCCGCCACATTCGGGATGCCAAGCCCGACCCGCTCCTCCGGCATCGGGGCACCCGCTTCCGCCGAGCCGCTGGACCTGCTCCCCGGCGTTCCATGCAGACGAAGCAGCACGTCGTCCGGAATTCCGGCTCCGTTGTCCTGTACCCACAACACGACAGCGTCCTCCGTCTCTTCCGCGGCAATCCACAAAAAGCCCTTCTGCCGATCAGGATCGCCGTCTACCGCGCTGCTCTCCATCCCTTCGAAGCCGTGCTGAATGCTGTTCTCCAGCAGCGGCTGCAGCGTCAGCTTCAAAATCGGAGTCGAAAACAACGCAGGCGGCACGTCGATCTCATATTCGAATAAATCTTCGAAACGGTATTTCTGGATTTCCAAATAATTGCGCACATGATCGATTTCCATCGACAGCGGAATTTCCTCTTTATGGTAAAAACTGACACGTAAAATCGTCCCTAGCCGCTGGACCATCCGGCTCACCTTGCGGCCTTCGTTTTGCGCCGCCAGCGCATTGATCGACTCCAGTGTATTGAACAGAAAATGCGGCTTGATCTGCGCCTGCATCAGCATCAGCTCCGCTTTGTTTTTCCGCTCCTGCTCCCGCTTCACGTCCTCCAGCAGCGTGCTGATCCGCTCGACCAAGCTGTTGAAGCCGCGGGCCAGTGCGCTGGTCTCGTCCTTGCTGTTCGCTTCGACGCGGATGCCGAGATCGCCGATCTCCACCTTTTTCATGGAGTTCACAATGTACAAAATAAAGCGGATTATGCGTCCGACGAACAGCATGTTGAACAGCAGGGCGCTGAGCAAAGACAAGATCGTAATCGCGCCGATCCATTGGATCACTTGCATCGAGCGTCCGGACAAATACGCCCATGGCGTGACGGAGACGACGCTCCAATTCATTTTGCCGAATTCGTCCAAATCCAGATGATGCACCGAGACGATGCTTTCGACGCCGTCGAATTTCATTTTGCCGCTCTCGTATTCCCCGCCCAGATGAATCGAGCCGTCGATGTGTGACGAAAGCGTTTGCCCCGAAAGCTTATCCTTGTTGTCCACCATGATCAGCCCGTCCTGATTGACGATCATGAACCGGACGCCGTTGCTGTGGCTGGTGCCGAAATAGTTGAAAATGCGGTTCAGCTCGCTGAATTGAAATTGCTGCAGCAAAATCCCGCGGTTGTCGAGCGTATACGTGTCGTTGATCACGCGGATCATCGTAAATAGCGGCTTATTGCCGGTCCAATTCTCGAATTCATGCGGGCCGATCCAGCGAGGCACGCCGTTCAGGGCCATCACTTCGCCGAACACGGGCAGCTTCGCAAGCTCGGCGAACGAAAGCGGCCTGTAGCCGATTTTGCCCTGACTGAACGACTGCCGTTCAAAATCGTACAGCGTCACCGAGTAAGCGGGAGTATAGGAAAGAAACGTTCGCTGCAGCAAACGGTCGTATTCGGTCAGGGTGACGGCATCGACGCCGTCTTTGGCTCCGAGCATCCGTTGGATGTCTTCCCGCTGCATCGACGCTTGAGAGAAATAGTTCGCTTCCTTCAGCACGTACGTAATATTGCGGCCGACGGCCTTCAGCGTAAATTCGGACTGCTCCGCATAGTTTTGCTGGATGATGCTCTGCGACAGCAAATACGTGATCGTTCCGAGCACGAACAGCGGTGCCACGATAAACGCCATGAACCCCAAAAACACTTTTTTCCGAAGATTCATCAAATGCCTGTCGTTCCTTTCTTATGCCGAAGGGTTCGCCACTATGCTGCCGCTCTTCCGGCGAACCGCGTCATCTCTTCGCTTCTTTGTTGGCCGCTTCCTGCACCCGCTGAAGCTTCTCCACGACCTGCTCCGCCGTCAGCTTGCCGCCGACAAACTCCTGCATGCCCGTTTCGAGCGCTTCGCGGACTTTGGCCTGAACGACCGCATCGAATGCCGGAAACTGCTTGAACCGGGTCGTCTGCATGATTTCATCCACAATCGGGTAGAACCCCGACTGATCGATCAACTTCATGGCGGGCAGGACGCCGGTTTCTTTCAATTGGCGCCGCTGCATTTCGTCGCTGTACATAATGCGGATGAACGCTTTGGCGGCTTCCTTCTCCTGTTCGCTGAGGTTGGCGGCGAAGCCGTAGCCGTTCGAGTAGCTGCCGTTAATCCAGCCGTCGCCCTTCCCTCCGGTATCCGGGAAGTTGAAGAAGCCGACATCGTTCGCGATCTTCGACCACTGGGGATCAGCAATCGCCCCGCTCGCCCAGCTCCCGTCGAACAGCATCGCCGCGTTGCCCGCGCGGAATTTGTACTGCTGCTCCGCATATTTAAGACCGAGGCTGCCTTCCTGGAAGTAGCCTCTTTTGACGAACAGCTCGTAGCGCTTGAAGCCGTCAAGCACGTCGGGATCGGTCCATTTGCGCGATCCGCTGACGAAGCCCTCGACGGAATCGGGTCCGGCCGTACGCACCCAAAGCGTGTTCATCAGCATGTTGATCACCCAGCCGTCCGCCGCGGCAAGCGCAAACGGCGTAATGCCGTTGGCCTTCGCCTTCTCCGCGATGGCGATGAGCTCCTCCCATGTTTTGGGTACTTCTGCCCCCAGCTCCTTAAATATCTTCTTATTATAGTACACGCCTTCCACGAAGGACGCCGTCGGCAGTCCGTAAATTTTACCGTCAACCGTGAACTCGTCCAAATCGAAAAAGCGGTCCTTAAGCTTCATCTCCTCCAAAATCGGGGTCAAATCCAGCAGCCGTCCGGCTTTGACATACTTCTGCGTATCCGAGCCGCCGAACAGGTCGAATATTTTGGGCGGCGAGCCCGCGGCCATCTCGGCCGGAAGCTTCTCGAAGCGGTTCACCTTGTCTTCGATGCCCTCCAGTTCCACCGTCAGCCCGGGAACGGCGGCTTCCATCCTTTTGGCGACGTCCTCCAGCAGCTTCAGTTTGAGCCTGGCATCGTCACGGACCTGAGTATGCCGCAGCGAGACCGTGAACGGCTTCGCCTGCCTTATGCCGCTGGCTTGATCGCCTCCCGCAGGGGTCGGCACCTGGATCTTACCGCACCCGGCGACAAAGCCCGAACATAACAGCAGCGAGGCCAATTGGAGTGGCCGCCGTTTGTTTATCATCCGTACCCCTCCTTAGGGAATCGCCAGTTATCCAATCTCGATTATAGTACGCACCCCGCCGCGGACGGCAGGGTTTGATTTTCACAACAGGGGGATAAATTCGTCTAATGAATTGGGTATATTTGGAGTATGCCACGGCGGCGGGGAAAAGTGAAGAGGAAAGGGGCGGGAGCGTTACGAGAAATCGGCATGCAGCCTGTACTTTCCGCAGGTGGGACATTGAAATAGATAAAGACAAGTATCGTCAGCGGGTTGATTCAGCGATAACCCGCAACTTTCTTGCAGCCGTTCCATTTCCTCTTGCAGTTCTTCCTTGAGGTCCATCCATTTGTCTTGGTCCAAATCCCCGATAAACGCGCAAAAATCGTCACAATGCCTCAACCATTGAGGCTCCTGCCAGGATAAATAACTCGGCGTCCGAAATAACAGCTCGTGCAACGACTGATCATGGATAGGTTCAACTTCTTCATTGCCCATAGAATACATGTACTGATTCGTATCGTCGTTAAAGACGACCGACAACAAACCACTGTTATACTCGACCGCTCCGTGAAAAGTGCCGTTAAACTTTTTGGCGGCCTGTCCGTCATGGATACACCATGGGCAGATCGCGTCTACGTCATCGATGCAATAAAACGGTCCGGAGTAAACATAATTCGTATCCTGGTTGCAAACCGTACAACGACGTGTAGGACCTTGCTTGAACAGTCCGAGCCGGTAAGCGTTGGGATGATATTTGAAATGGGGCAAGTTCTCGTCGATCGCATTTTTGCACATTACAGGTTCTGTCCTCTCTGTTTGATCGTTAATCAGTTGAGCTCGTTACGCGCTACGCTTGCGTTACTCGAACATCGGAACACCGTTACCTGTTCAGCAGAAAGGTACCGCGTTGTCAAATCATCTTTGCCTTCTTGAATATGCGATACGGCATAGGGCGAGTAGATGATGATGCCTAAACCGGCTGCTTCCAATGTCATGTCCGCTTTAGTGGGACTTATACGGTTCAATTCCTTTCATGTGGTGTGAGCTCCTGCCTTTATTGCACTTTCGCGCTCCGTTCGTTTGAATCCGATTTTCATTTTTTACTGTATTCTCCATTAACGAAAACGCCTGCACCATAGCGGCTCATGCCGTTGTCACGGACGTAAATCGTATCAGGCGAATACGACTTCACCATCTAAATATTTCCGCTCTAAAGGATAACGTTTGAAGGTGCCTGTTACCTCAACTTCGCCAGTAAATTGGATAAAGGCTTGAGCCACATATTCTCCCTCGTTAGAAAGCTCCGTCCGTATCCTTTCGTAAGATACCACGGCAATGCTTCCTATTTTGTCTCCGACCTTGATTTTGCGGGGGTCAAATGCAGGTGAAGTGTCCGTAAGGGAATTCGCTTGCCGCATCTTGGAATTGATCGTTGTTGAATTCTGTTCATCGTTCTTGGTAAAACCATACTCATTTTTACAACCCACAGAAAATGCCAGTAAAAAAAGTAGAATCAGCACGAAAAACAATAAAGATCTCGCTGTCTTAGGTCTTCGCATGATGTACCTCGTGTATAAGAAGGTCATGTCTCAAAATCTATCAAATATAATAATTGATCCCCTAAGCTTGTAAACGACTGACTCAATACAGTTCTAAAATGCGGTCCTTTTCAAATTTATTTTCTTTGTCTTTTCTGACATGCCTTTTACTTCAATTACGATCGTTTCGGGAACAACGATCGGGTCTTTGAAAAGATAAAGGTTCCAATCATTTTTCTTCATCAAGCTCGAAGCGTTAACTTCCCTGTTGTACATACTTAGTACTTTCTGCAATCCCTTGCTTTCGTTTTTTTCTTTAATATAAGGAATCCTTTCTCCCCCTTCGACGGTTAAATACATATCCGTAATCTCAATTTGCTCATGGATGTCCAGCAAATCTTTTGCCAAGATGTCTACCGCAAAATAATGATCAGGCTCCTCGAATCCAATATCGGACAATACGTCCATCTCCTTCTCATCCCCCCTCAGTTGCCCAATCGCCTCCCGGTAATTTTTAGAGCTGTTGCCCATTTGCGGTTGGACAATTGCCACAAACTGGATGCCTTCTGACGAAGTATCCGAATACACCAAGGAAAAGGAATCCAATTGTTCAGCTAAATACTTTTGTTGCTTGGTAACCCAAGAGGCCGTCTCTTCGTCGATGATTTGATATCCATTAAAAACACTGCCGCTGATAATCGCTTCGATCAGATTGAAATTGCTTTTGTGATTTTCATATTTTTCGATAGACTTCTTAAATTCCTCTATTTTGTTTGGAATAACCTGAGTAAATTTCTTATTGATTAGTTCGAGAGCTTTGTAGGGATCAGAAGACATTAGGACGGATGGGTTTGCCACCACTGGTTCAGAGCTCTGTCGTAATGCTTCTACATGCTTCACTTCAAGGTTTTCGACCGCAATGTTGTTGTTACCAGACTCCGTTTTTTGGGGCGGCAATGGCTCACTTGAGCTCCGCTCTACGTGAGGGCTGGCAATCGTAGTTTCTTGGTGTTGAACTGCATTGCACGACACCAAGAGCAAGGAGAAAAATATGGAAATAGCTAAAGCAAATTGTTTCAGCAGATGTCACACTCCCCGGCGTGCACTTTGGCATCCGTAATAAGGATTACCGAGACGAACCTTGCATGAATCTTTTATTCACAAACTCAATCTGATCTGTTCCCCGTTAATCGTCGCCTGAATTGTAGACGGATTCTGGCTGATAAAAGGCGGCAACTAGGAGTGAAGATTAGCGAAATCCGCTTCGGCAAACCCGTTTCATCGATATATAACTTCCTCCTATCGCAATACACGGTATCACTTTTTAACGGTCAAAAAATCATTTTTAATCAAATCGTACTTTTCTCCGTCCCAACTCCACAAATTATCGTTTATCACAATATCCTTCCACTCGGATTCAGGGTTATCTATAATACCCATATCTTGTTGTTTGCCTCGCTCACCTATTGTAATATTGGCATTATTAAAAGATATTTCCTGATCCAACTTTCCATCTTTTGTAGTATATACGTATAATAGACTATTTGCTTGATAGCCGCTAAAGTAAGGATGCATAAGTGCTACGATGATCTCATTTTTCCCATCGCCGTTCAAATCCTCCGACGAGATGGAGATACCAATTTTTTTTACATTGCCATGATCCCCACGCTCAATTTCTTCAATTTCCGATGCAAATTTTTCTTTGATTAATTTCCTTTCTGTAGAATGCCCCTCTTGATCAAAACGGAGCCATTTTACAATTGATTTTTCGTTAAGTGGCTCTTTGTTATTATTTCTTTCGATGCTGATTACCTCGCGCAGTCGCGCAGAATCGGAAATCTCAGTATGACCATATTGTACTCTATAGTTAGAAATTATTATTGTTGCTTTGCCTTCTGAGCCAGGAGGTCCGAACTTTTGCTTCATCTCTTTATCATCTGAGGCTAATACCACCCACTCATCCTGTCTAAGCTCTTGTGGTTTATCCCTAATTTTCATTCTGGGGAAATCCACATTATCATCCATTTGGAATACAACTTGACCAGCTAAGTACTCTCGATCCAAAGGATGACGTTTGAAGGAACCAGTTACTTTGACCTCACCTGAAAATTGGATGAAAGCTTGAGTCACATATTCTGCATCATTAAAAACATCCGTCATTATCCTTTCGTATGATTCCACTGTCAGTTTTCCTATTTTGTCACCCACTTTAATTTTTCGGGGATCGAATATAGAAGTATTCACAGAATCAATTGTTTTTTGCGCAGATGAAGTAATATTTGATACATCTGTTTGCTCATTTTTTATTAATGGGCTGGCTTCATTACTACATCCTATGGAAAGCACACATAGAAAAATAAAAATCTTGGTTAACAATAGTGAATTCCTAAATGTTTCAGCTTTTTTCATGATTCACCTCGTATTCTATTGCACAAAAGATAAATGAACATGATGCTTGTGATTATTATCGCTAAAAAAATATATACTCTTTTCTTTCACTACTGAGGTAGTCTTTACTTTATTAATTACATCAATGTCACTATGTCCAATTCCATTAAAACCATTTTCAATAGCACACATAATAAGTATCTCTAAGTTCTTTTTTTCTTTACTTCCTTCGGGAAAACGCAAGAGACCATCTTTCCCCTTTATACTTGCATGAACAGTTTGGATATCTATGGCATAACCAGTACCATGCCAATCGGGATCGTTCTCTCGATATAAACTAGTTATACTTATTCCTTCGCCAGTCGCTTTGTAATAATCCGCGGCTAATCTGACTAACGCATCGAATGAAGCTTGCCGAACAAAAGGAGACTTTGATACTAACGTTAATTTAATGTGTGTATCACTTAAATCCTGCTTCTTCATATCAATTAGCTTCTTAGGCACTTCTGATTCATTTACATGATATTGTTCTTTCCCTTTATTCCCAATCACTGTTACCTTCTGACTATCAGTTTTGCTTGGTTGAGAAAGCTTGTTTAAATCAGGGTCATGGCCTAGAAGGTCTTTAAGACTAATCCCTCCCATATCTTTCATATAAGTGGTAATAGGTGTTTTATTACCATCCGCTGGTATTTGGTCTGTTTCAAAAAATTTCCTGACGGCATCCGGACCAACAAGATGAACTCCGGCAAGTAGTCCGGACGCGGTTATTGTGACTCCTTTTACTTCTTTGCCAATATATTTTGAATACTTCTCCAAATAATCCCATTGTTTTTTATGGTAGTCTCTTATTGCAATCTCTTGAGCTTTAGGATTATTCAAAAACGATTCTCTATCTGTGACACCGTAATTCTTTGCTTTCTCCGTCCACTCGCCTACAAAGTCATTTTTTGATGGGTTATTATCACCTTTGTAAAATCCGGCATCCATTAGTGCGTATTCGCCCATTTGATATCTTCCTAAATAGTTCGCTCTGTTTACGGCTTTATATGGATCATCAAACCCCCTAGATTCATGGTAAGCAAGTAATTCCAAAAACTTCTCGTAACCGCCAGTTTGGGCACGATTTTTAGTAGCCCCTTGTGTAGCGTTCGGCTTTGCAGCCTCCTCCAACTTTTGTTTCATCGCTTCATCAAACTTCTGCTTCGCCGACTCCGCTTCTTTCGGGGGACCGTATAAAATTTTCTCCGCTAAAAGCAATTGATCTTGGGCCCACTTGTCGCCGCCCGGTTTGCCGGCCTGCTCATACAACTGCTCGGCCTGGTTCTCCCAATCTGCCTTATTGTACATCCCGTTCCATGCTCTGCCCTTGGAGTTGGAGTACTTGCTTGCGGCATGACTCCGGTTGTCGGCAACGACTTTCCCCGCTTCTTCGGTGCTATGATCAATTGTAATGGTTGCGCCCATTTTCTCGCGCGCATATTTTGCACTGGCTACGGCTCCGCTCGCATCGCCTCCCGTTTTCTGCGCGTCATCCCAGATTTGCTTGGCGCCCCAGATCATTTCATTGGCAACCATTTGCTGCGCATCTTCCAGATCATCATCCGATGTAATTGTTCCACCCATGGCTCGGCCTTTAGCCGCCAGTTTTTCCGCTTGTTCTTTTTTCGCTGCATCTTGATCCTTATGTCCTTCCGCCCACATGATCTTGGATGATAAAATCATCTGGTTGCCGATCATCCGTTTCATCTCATCCAAATCACAGTTCGGGATCGTACCGCCTGCCTTGCGAGCCTCCCTCGCCTCCTGCTCCGCTTTCCTTCTCCCGACTTCATCTCCTCTCTTATCGGCTGTCAGCCAGGCCGTTCTCGCATCCAATATCCTCTCGTTGGCCACAATGTTCTGGGCCAATTCCAGATCTATCTCGCGAGAGATGCTTCCACCCATTTTGCGGCCTTCCGCCGCCAACTTATCCGCTTCCTCCACAAGCTGCTTCCGCTTAAAAACATCCTTTTCGGCATCCGCTTTCGCCCGCTTCTGTTTGGCTTCCAATATTTTTTTGTTTCCAGCCTTTCGCCGGCCTTCCCCGGGAGTATCCCATCCGTTTGGAATAATAATAAACGGGTCCTTCCCCTCTTTCATGCTTCGTTTCCATTCCGCAATGAGTTCTTCTATGGCCGGCTCGCTCCCAAGAACCTGAGCGCCTGTCGTAGCTTTCGCCACTCGACTCCCTCCCCGCTCTGTTTGATACGCCACGCATGCTGCCATGCCATTAGTTCGTTTTTACCTTTTCTCCTTGAATCTTCACGTCTCCGTCTAACTCGAGCAAACTTGTTTTACATTTCAAGCCCAGCGTATTTTGAGCCGAGATTTGTACCGTATTTCCGGCTTGAAGCAACAAATTGTCTTCGGCCTTGATACGAATGTCTTTTTTGCTGTGGATTTCGATACCGTGGTCGTCGATTAAGCGAATCAGCACTTCGTCGTCTTTTCCGGTGATCAAAATTTCATTGTTCGTAAATGCGATTGCTTTCCGGTGTCTGGTCATAAAAATTTTAACTTCCGGCTGCTTGATCAGGTCTCCTTCTTCTTCTTTCTTGCGAATGGAGTGCGTCACGATAGCTTCCTCTTCCTTGTCCGAAGGGAAATAAATATTGACTTCATCGTTGATCTCCGGCATACAATACCAACCTGTATCCCCCTCAGCCGTATAGAACGTCGCATGCGGAAACGAGCAAATCTCCGCGATAGGAGGCTTATTCTTATCGATTTCGTGAAAATGCACCTTGACCCGGTCTTCTTCTACAGCGAGTACCTTGCCTTTCAGGGAAATGCCCTTAATCTCGCTGTTGAATAGAGGCTTTTGCTGCAATCCGTCGGAAGTGGTCAGCACATATTCATGCTTGAGTACGCCATGATGAATAACGGAAATCGATTGCAGTACATACAACGATCTGTTCTTATAGGTTACAAAATCCCCGATGTTCAGCAGGACAGATTTTTTACCGCTGCTATAGATTTTATAGTATAACAAGTTGCTCTTTGCTCCATCTTTCATCCCGGAGTCCATTTTACGTGTAACGGAAAAGTTGAAGCTCGTCAACTCCCCTTTGTCCACGCCTTGGGGAGGGCCAAAATAAAACTGCGGCTTCGTTGCCGTCGCATTCGGAATGAGTCCCCAGCGAAACCGGGATGCCATTCGTTTCAGGAATTCCCAGTCCGTCTCGTCATACTGCATAGTAAACTTTTGAAGCTCCTTGGTCTTATCCAGGCTGCTGTTCCAATTTGCTCCCTTGTGATGTTCCAGCACCTGTTCGACCAGTTTACTGTATGTCAACTTTGGGTTTTGAAACGGCCTGCGGTCGATCTTCATGTCCATGTCATAGGTATGGGAAACGGCTTCGCCGACGATATAGTATACGTTCGCCGTCGCTCTCACTCGAATATTCATAAGACGTCCTCTAAACAGATGAACAAGCTTTTTATCATCGTCCTGATAAGAAATCTCCACCGTCGTGGAGGCGTCTGCCATGTCCACGTAGCGCTCTTTGATTTCATTCTTGATAACCCCTGTAAAATATGCTCTTGCGTGCTCATTGAGCCGCTGAACGATGCGGACCTTCGGGTTTCTTAGCGATATCGCATCTTGGTTTATCCGAATGATGGGTTCCATTTTCGCCGCTCCTTTTTTATTGAGCTTGATTTCCGCGTGAGGTCATTCGAAAAGCATTTGAAATTCCCTCAGCTTCTTCAGACTTATAAACTTTTCTTCTGCCCCCGCAACTTTTATGTAGTTCCAATTGATTTCCAGACATTGCTTTAAATTTTCGATAGCTTTCTCCGCGTCATTGAAGTCAGCAGCATAGATCATAGCTTTCTCATAATATATTACATCTAGCTCTTCAAAGAGAATTACTCCTATTGCCTTGCCAAGGGTCTGGATCGCCTTAAGCTTTATCGTAAGCTTGCATAGCTTCATCGAATTTATCCGATGCAATCAGCAAATCCCCTTGCTTTAAATAATTGTGAAGCTCGGATTTTGCGGTTAGTTTAGATTCGCTCGGAACCGAAGCTGCGGATGCGAATGTTAGTAACGAGGACTGATTTAATGGAGTCTCCGTACGCAAATCCCCGGCATATTGGAGCGAATGAACGGATAGGGACAAGAAAATTACTATATTCGCAGTAAACATCGCCATCTCACCTGCCTCTTTACTTATTTTATTGTACTCCTGTTGTATATTTTGTTACCAAATGTTCAACGAGTTTCTTCTGCGCTTCATATAAAGGGCTATACGGTATTAATAGATACTCTACTGTTGAGAAATCATGGGTATTTATAGCTTCAACAAGCCGTTGCTCGTAGTTTGTGATCAGTAAACCGATTTCGTAGTCATCGGCTTTGGTTGTGCTCAATTTTTTGATATCATCTAAGGAAATGCCCTGTGCAAATTCCAATATCGCAGCTACATTCTCATTTTGTTGGACTAGGTTTATCTTTTCGTCCAATTGAGGGATGGATTCAAACTCGTTGTCTCTCTGAAAATAGATGCCCGCAACCGGGAAGGGGATGTTTCCACTCTCTCCAATACCGGTACTAAATTCGGCAATGATAATAATGTCTTTTAAACCATCTTGGTCCACATCTTTAAATGACACAGCTCGAATCCCTTCAAACGATGTCCTGTCATTACCATAAAATTCGGGAAATTCGTATAAAATGATTTCGTTCTCATCTACCAAATAAAATGAGGCCTTTAACTCGCTACCCTCAAGTTGTTTACCAGAAATAAATTTTACTTTTCCCCAGTGATTCAGTTCGACTTGAAAAGACTGGTTATCGATGACTTGCATACCCTTTTCCCTAAGATTCTCTAGGGTTCCCACCTTCGGCAATCGTTGAAGTTCATAATAAATCCCTTTATTCGTAAGATAGATCAGGGTATCTTGATCTTTAATGAATAAATCTGCCTGGAGAAGCTTTGCTTCCTGATCCATTACTTCTACTTCTGTGATCATTTTCCCACGAATACCCACTTTTTCGGCGTTAGTGTAGCACCTGTTAAAAAATTCTACATCTGAAATGACGTTCATGGTATATTTGGGGTGAGATAGAGTACTATTGTTTATCCTTACTTTATCAGGTGAAAAGGTAATTTTTTCGCCAAGTTCTTTTCGAATTTCGCCCTTCCCTGCTGCCGAAATTTGGCAACTAGCGATTTGCTTGCTAATAACCCACGATCCGTAAAAGCTCCTCTCCAGATCCGGTTGAAAGGTATTAGTACTGGAAATACTATATGCATTTTGTTTGAGCGGATCAAATGTTTCACTTTCCTCAGCAAAACTGTAGCCGCAAACGCTGATACATAAAATGAAAATCAAGTAATATACCCTAAATATCTGTTGTTTCATTTAGTCGTACCTCCGCACGATTGAGTTAATTGTGGTTAACATAAGATCCTTCTGCAAAAATGTTATACTCGCTTATTCTTCGATCCGTTAAACCTTTTACAGGCTGACCGTTGACTTTGTTCCAATCCATAAACTCTGCTTTTAGTCGTTCATTCGATGCTTTATTCACTATTGCCATAGCCAGTTCACTATAGGACATTTCAACACCAATAGGCCCAACGTTATATACAAAACTTACCATGGCATCAAACTGATTTTGGCTTAAAGAAACTTTACTATTGTCCATCCATTCCCGTACATAACCCGCATATTCGCCATTCAACTCATCCATTAGTAGATTTATGGCCCTCTCTTGGGTTATTCCATTACTGAAGTCCTCACCTGGCCGAATAACATGTCCATATCCGATTGTTAAATTTTGTTTGTCTTTCCCTCGATATGCCTCAGGGCGAAAACTTTCCCAGCTCGCAACAAAGTCAACTAACTTTTTGCTCACCTTCATTTCCTTTGGATTTATAGGAGGCTGTACCGGAACAGGTTGAGCAGGAGTTGGATGCGAAGGAGCTGGCGGTTTTGGAGTTGGGGTCTGCAAAGGATACTGTGCCATAAGCTTCTGGGCTTCATTACTGTAACTATCCTTTGCCTTTTTTACCTCCGAGGGCTTGTCACTCATATTCTTCCCATCAACGATTCCCCGATCGTTCGCCGCATACCACTTGGCCGTCAAGTCATTTAACCGCTTCGCATCCTCCAGCGATTTTTTACCAATATGATCAATCATAATCAGTTTATCCCGAATTCCTTGTCCCGCTTCGCCCGCGGCCTTCATCTCTCTCACATTCCCGACTTCGTTGGCCTCCATCCAACGCACCGTCTGCTTCTGCATCTGCTCTTGCGCCCACGGAGGCATCTTTTCCATGGCACGCAGCTTGTCTCGAAACCCTTCGGCAAGCTTCGCTGCCCTTTTCATCCCTTCTTTGTCACCGCACGCTTCTGCCATGTACCAAGCTTCCTTGTACTTCCTGATCCAGTCCTTAGCCCAGTCGGGATAGGTTAGATTCAACTTCTGTTGCTCTGCCTCCAGATCGGCGGCTTGTGCTTTTCTTCGGGCATTGGCACCCATAAGGGCCTTCAACAGCGGTGTCGGACCGAACGTGGGTTCCTTCCATTTCATTGCGCTCTCCCCTAGTCGTTACTTTTAAAACACTCTCACTTCCGACATGCACGTATCCGAATACTTGTCTCCCTTTTCCACTTCAAGAATGGTAAGTTTAATAAACGACGTTTTGACCTTCTTGCCAAAATTCATTTGCACAAAAGAAGCATTCAGAATCTCGGAGCTTCCGTCCGAAAACTCAGCCTTCAGACTCTTAACTCTATTGTTTGCTTTGAACGTTTGCAGCGATTGCGCCAAGCCGTTGATGAGATTGATACCGGATACTTCTCGAAGTTCTCCGAATTCGAGCGTGACGGTTTCTCCAATCCCGCCCCCCTTCATGCCTTCGCACCAGCCTGTCTTTGTATTCCCGTCCGTGAGTTGATTTGCGTTGTACGATATTTTATTCTCGTCCGGCAGCGTAGAAGAAGCGGTGACTCTTTTGACAGGGGTGCTCTTCTTCACCTCCATGAACGGCGTAGAGGAGCGAATCCATCGCACGGGATGCACTTCAAACCCAATCCGTTGAAACGCGTCCTCGAACTTCGTCTTCTGTTGGTTCTGCAAGTTTAATTGAAAAACATTTCGATCTTGATCCGTATACACGAGCATTTGGCCGCCCGGGGAAATGACCGGAGATAACATGGACTTGCCAAGCGGTTTCCGTTCCTCGCTTTCAATTGTCAATAAGTAGGTGGTAGCATGATCTGCCGTATAAATCAGCTTGTCTTCAGCAAACCATTGATGAATTTGGATATCTTTAGAACTCACGTTTATCTTCTTGATGATTTTGTTATTTGCGATGTCAAACAGAACAATATTGCCCTCATTATCACTAAAGCACAGTTCGCTGCTGTCAGGGGAAAATCTCCAGCCAGCAACCGAGTACATATCTCGTTTAACTAGAGGTAGTTTTGTCTTTTCATTCTCCTTCGCTCGAAATAGATAAATGTCCTCATTTTCCTCAAACAAATATTGGTTGAGATCGGGGGACAACGCATATTCATCAGTAGGTAATTCAAATTTCAGCTCAGTTTGATGCGTAAGAGGATTATAAATTTGTGCAGCGATGTTTGATCTTTGATGGGAAAAGTTTGTTAGCAAAACTCTCCCTCCGTCTTCAGAAATTCCGCCGACACCAGATCTTCCGCCCAAGGATTGCTCAACGCTATCCATCGCATAAAAATTCCTAAAGTGATCCACATTCACAAAGCTTTCCTCGCCTGCTGCATTTCTTAGGTAAGCTATCATTTCATAATCATTATCCCCACGGAACAGAAGCCAATCAGATAGCTTCTCTTGTGGAATACTCGTAGGACCAATTACCTGCGTTTGCTCCAAAACGGGACGATTAGCCGAATTGCTTTTTGGGATGGTCTCCTCTTCATTCCAGCATCCGGTTAGTAATAACTATCTTATTTCGCAGTATCTTTAAACAATCATTCATTTCATTGATACTTCCCCTATTTATGAATTACATTATATTCCGAGGTTGAGATGCAATTCTCCAACCTTTTTGTAAGACATAGATAAATTTGATGTTGATAATTGTATCTCCCATGCTTTCCTCTGCACTTGGTACAGTAAATTCAAATGACTTAGCGTTTCCATTGTCAGCTACTAGCTTGACAGTTGCTTTTTCCCAGTCGTTTAGGGAGCCCCATCCTAATGATTGATATGATAATTTATTATTAATAATCTTATAATCAGACGATCGAATAAAATCGCTAGTAATCTCCTTTGTAAAAACCTCTTCGAGGTAAACCGTCAACTTATCGATAGTGTCCAAGTCATCACAAAAATTGTAGAAATAATCTTCGCTGACGGGAGTACTTTTTTGCTGATCTTTACAATCGCTACCACCGTCCAGCACATTGAAGTAATGATTCATTGCTTTATTTCTTAAGGCTAAAGCTTCTTTTTCACCAAACTGCGCTATTGTCGTTTTTTCTGAATCATTCTGATTTTTACCATTTATTTCCTCTTTAGGAATTCCAGAACTTGCATAGTCACTGCATGATGTCAGTCCCAAGACAGCAATGAACAGAACAAGAAGTAAAAATAATTTTTTCAACGCGTGTCCACTCCTATTTTTTATTTTGTAACCAGTCTCCAACTGACGACAGGAACTTTATCATAATGTTTAGACTTATCCAAGGTAGTATGCACACCTCCACTAGGGTCAATGACTTGTATATCTGAAGCCTTCTTGCCCTCTCCCGTTATGCCAACAACGACAACAAAATGTGAATATGATGTGCCTTTATACGTCCCAGCAACTTGAATCATTAAGGGTTGCTTATTCCGATAACACTCTACCGCCTTTTCTAAAACCTTAGCTTCGTTCAAATTTCTGGCTTCAGTATACTTTGCACCTATGGATGCAGCAGCCCCGGGAAAATCAAGCAAATACTTTGAATTAACGAATTTTGATTCAATTGTTTTAAAATTAGTATTTGCACCATAGAAATTTAATACCATCGCCATTGAAGCAATCGCGCAACCTTCTTTGGTAATCTGAGCGACGGGCTCGACTTCTAATTTACCGTTATTATTTTGAGCCTGACCTTTTTCATTAGACGAGGAAGAAGAAGTGGCAGGACTTCCCGGTGCCGGCTTGGCAGGCGGGGTCCCTCCTTGCGGACTCGGCTTGGTGGCAGGCGGTGAGCCTGCGCTGCTATGCGGGTTCGGCCAGGGCAGAATCCCGTTTGCCACCTGATACACGTAAGCCTCCAACAGTTCCCTCGTGTGGGTCCTTCCTGTCAGCCCATACTTACCGGCAAAATCATTCAGCGCGTCTTTCAAGGCGAAATCCCATTCATCTTTTACATCTAACTGATATTTAAAATCATTCGGGAATTTTTTGGCCAACAAATTCAAATTCTCCCGCGCCGCGCGGTGGCTCACGCCGTATTTTGCTCTAATCGCATCAGCACTCTTGGAGATAGCAAGCGTACTGTCCAGCGTCAGCTTGTTTTGAGCGTCCGAATATTGCTGTGTTAATTCCTCCAAGCGGTTGGCATCTTTGTACGAATCCGGCGAGCTGTTTCGGATCAGAGCGATCATCTGTACCTTATCTCTGAGGGAGTTTGCCGCCGCATGGCAATAGTCTTGAACGGATTTATTGCCCGCTTGACTCGCCTCGTACCACTTCTCCGTATACTCGTTCATCTGTGCTTGCGCCCACGTCGGCATCGCGTGAATCTCGTCAACTTTGTCACGGACATGCTTCGCCTTTTCGGCTGCTTCCTTCATGCCCTTCTCATCACCGGCCGCCATGGCACGGTAGTAGTCCGCCTTGTATTTGAGAAGGAGCGACTGCGCCCAATCCGGGTAATTCTTCCCCCCGCTCATCTCCTGCTGCAGCGACTGATAAGCCTTGATCTCCTCGTCGGGGATGGAGGCCGTTAAAACGCGGGTTCCTTTAATATGGGTCTCTCCGTCCATCCGGATTTTACTCGCCTTCGATGATACGCTAAGCTCTTTGGCAGCCGTAATCTCAACACGCTTGCCATACATGACGAGATCTTCGCCTGTGGTGAGAAGCATGGTGCCTTTGCTGTACAATTCGGCTCCGGTTCCTTCGTTGAGCTTGATAAAGAGATGGTTTTCCCTGCTTGCCAGCGCCGTTTCTTTCTTATCAAACCGTGCCTCCTTCTTCCCCTTGGTCCGAAGCCGCTTCGTATGGGGATCGTTGATTTTGTCCCCTCCGGCTGTATGCTTTCTCAGGGAATGACTGACGACCGCATCCTTTTCCTCGCGGGATGGAAAATACAAGCTCACCGTATCGCCAAGTTCAGGCATACAATGCCACCCGATTCCGTTGTCGCTGGTATAGTACGTAGGGTAGGGGAACCAGCAGGACGCATCTTTCTCCTGCGTTTGACCCTCATCTATTTTGAGATCCAAGCGAACCTTTTCGTCCTTCACCTCACTGACTTTCCCTTCCAGCGAAGTACCCGAGAGTTGAGGACAGAAGGTCCGGCTGCGCTTCAGACCGGCTTCCGGGACAAGTACATAATCGTACTTCAACACCTGGCTCTTTATGCTCGCAGTCACTCGATTGATGACCAGCGCTTTGTTCTTGAACTGTACGACATCCCCGATGTCAAAAATCTGGTCGGACTCCACTTCGTAATACATGAACTCCCGTTCGTCCGCTTTCCCCCAGTCACCGTTAACGATCGCTTTACCGGACTCCGCCGCATGTCTTCCGGTCGTATAATTCATTCTATTTAATGTTCCCTTGACTTCCTTCCGGGAAATGCCGAACCAGAATCGTGGTTCCTCCGAGGTGACATCCGCGACCACATCGGTATAAAAACGGGAAGCCATTCGTTTTAAAAACTGCCAATCCGTTTCCTCATATTGAAGCGTAAATTCATCCAACGTCTTGCTGCCCGCCGATAAATCGATAAAATCCGAACCGGTGTACTTTCCGATAACCTTGCGAATGAGTTCCGCATAGGTCATGTTACGATTTTGAAACGAACGGCTGCGCACCTTCTTGTCCATTTGATAGGAGGATGACAAACCTCGAACAACCATCACATAGTTGCCGTTGCTAAAACGTATTTCCATCTCTGTCACGGTACCTTTGAACAAACAGCAAGGTTCCTGATTATCAACCTTCTCAAACACCTCGATCTTCTCGTCAAACTGAGCTAAGTCTTCAAACTTTTTCTGGTGGTCGTCCGATACGACAGCTTTAAAGTATACTTCTCCATGACTGCCAACCTGCTTAACCAACTTAAAATCCAACAGCGCCACAATCTCATAGGGCGCCTTGATCTTCAAACGACGATGCGTCGCTTCAATTACCTGCTGCACCATCGAAGCAACCTCCTCTCCAATAAACAAACGCCTCGCCTATTGACCGTCCTGTTCAACGGTAATTTTCCCCTTCCACATACATAGATTGGTCGAACAATTCAGCAGAGCGGGGAATTGATCGATCATCACATCCGATTTCCCATTTAGCCAAGGCACCGTAATGGCCGGTTTGCACGGCATTTTCTTCAATTGCCCCTGGTTGGCGGCTGTTGCGGAGGCAACTTCCGGATTAGCGGTGCTGCTGCACATGCCAAATGCCGGAATGTTGTGTCCCGGCTTGAAGTCGTGCACATTTCCTTGCGGCTTCCCGTTAATGGTGATGTTTCGTCCGGTCGATGCCTTAAAGGTCGCTTTCGCGCTGCCACAACTACACTGAAGGGAGGCGCCTTCTACCACATAGCTGAAGTTCATTTTACATCCCCCTGACGTCTATTTTTTTGAGGGTTATTCCTTTCAGATCGTACCTGAGTATGCTTTCCGCCACATCAAGATCGACGACAATAAAATCCTCCAAACGCTCTGCGATTCTGAATATTTTGTAATGTCCGAGCCGGTTCGGCTCAAGCATAGGCCGTTTCAGCGTATCGTTCCTGTTCCATTCGCTTTCTTCCGACAGGCCATTAACTGTTTCCGGCACAGCGATCCAGTACAGGCTCTGTTTCATCGCCTTGACATCGGCAAGAACAACCAGCTTATAGTATACGTTCGGCTGATACCGCTCGAAAATTGCCTTTAAAGCATCCGACACTAGTGGAATCGGCCTATCGATGAAATCGATATATTCGCCCTTCCCTTGGGTGTAAAACTGCAAAATCGTATGCTCCAGCGCGGCGCGCCCTTCTTCGTTCCGCAGCATACGTTGGTCTACGCTTTTAGCGATCCCGGCCGGTTCCTCGAACTCGGTTATACGTTCATCCTGAGCTAAGATATAATATTCCATGGTAAACTTTACCTGACCTCAACAACAGAGGCTTTCCTCCTATACGGATTCTTGGCTGTATACGACTTCGCTGATGCCTTTGTGTTCCCCCACCCGGACTTCCAATCCCGGCTCGCACACCATGTCCCGATACTCCTTCAGCCGGATTGCCTCGGGCATCGCATAGCTGGCCATATCGACCACCAATCGGTTGAATGCCCCCGCCGCCTCCAGCTTGATTCGTTCAATATCGGGCTTGATAATTTTGCCCATGTACTTTTTTCCGAGCTGCTCCAGTTCGTCTTCCAACTTGTCCAAATATTTGAAGGCCCATCCCGAATCGTACGTTCCTCGGCACGGATATGTATCGAAATACCAGTCCTTGTCGAACGCCTCTACGACATGCTCGTGCTTTCTATCTAATAAATAAGTGCGCCTCATGGAATAATTGATATACCCGATCTTTGCTTTTTTCCCCGCGGATTGCATTTCTTTAATATCCAGACAAATACGGCGAAAAGACTCGATAAAATCCTTCGCCAGCTCGTCTTTGCGGGAATGGTATTCATCCTCCGCTTTTTCGATGTACTCCTTCTGCTTGTCCTTGACGTAAGTTTCCCAAAAATGCTTCAAGGCTTCTTGTCTGGTCATATCAAGTACCTTTCCACTTCAAGTTTGGCTCTGCTGCTCTAAAAGCAGCATAGAATGTATGTTCTTTCCATTTTATCATGATCCCAATTCCTGATTCTGTTTGGTTTGACTCATTATTTGAAAAAGCTGCTGTTCATGTAAGATCTCGCAGATGCAAAAAGCACCGATGTTCACTGATAAATATTAATTCCACATTACATCGAAAAATGCGGGGCCGTCTTCAAAGTTCGAGTATTTTTCTGCTGCGGCTATTTCGGAGATTGTGGTCATTTACCGCGTTCTTTTATTATTTTGTTAAATTCGTCTTGCAGCTCTTTATCTTTCGAATCGCTGCTTGCTTTTAAGCTCTTATAGAATTGTTGATCATACTCGTCAGTTAGTTCAATAAAGTTCAGATAACCGTCTACTGAATCATAGTATTTAAAGTATTGATCTAAATCTTTCTTAAAAATCGGGTTACTATCGTCATAAGGCAGCCCTGTTTGAAGTGAACGAGCAATCACCATGCCCTCTCTTCTTGACAATTCCCGATAAAAGCCCGTGTGATATTGATATACTTCATATTGGACGGGAGACATCACGAGAATCTTCGCAAGTATTGTATCTTCAACGTTTGGCTCTATAGCTTTATACATGAAATCAATGCCATCGGTTGTATCACGTGTATAAACCCGGTCCGACCAATCCAAGGGAAATCCGAAGCGCACGCCCAGCTTTTCGTTTGAAATAACATGGTGATTGGTCATGGCGGATTTTTCCGGACCTTTATACTGGGGTCCGTCCCTATGATCTGCGACAGATGCGTTGTCTGCGTGTATACTTTTGTCAAAATCCTGACCTTTACACGCCGAAAGAATAAGTGTGAGAAGGAGGATCGCAAATCCGTACCTCTTCAAGCCGCCCCCTCCTATCTTGAAGCCTTCGCGGGGTTATTATAGAACATCGGAAATTAAGATAGCATGCTTCGCAAAATGTGGTTTTTTAAGACTCCTGCTGCGAGGATACAGACCGTAAACAAGTCATCCAAATTTTTCCGCTCATGGTTTGAAAAATCACGGAAAGCCCTTAATCGTTAAGGGCTTGTCCTATGTAGAACTGCAGCGACTTCCGATCACCGGCTCAACCCGATCATCGTATTATACGAATCGACCACAGCCGAAACGCGCTTGTCGAAGTTTTTCAGCGGCATGTTCTTTCCGCCGGTCGTTACTTTTCCTTTCATATCGCTGCTGATCGTCGTGTCCTTGGTCCGCAGAATCTCCATCAGGTCGGCGGAAGCCGTCTTCATCCGCTGGATGCTGTCGGTAAACACGGGAACGATCTGTACCTTTTCTTTTTTCAGCCTTTCCTTATCCTTCGAAAGCTCCGTAAACTTGTCGATATCTTCCGTCAGCAGCTTGTACAGCTCGGCGTATTGGTTCGCGTCGAAATCCAGCACATTGTCGTCGGTCACCCCGGCCTTGTCGAACGCCTTCTGGATATCCTGCGCCCGGTTGACGATGCTCATCGCATGGTAGCGGACCAACTGATCGCTTTTCTTGAGCTCCTCCAAATCTTCTTTCTTCCTTTGCTCCGTGATGACGGCAAAATCGGCAAAAAATTTGTCGGCTAAATCCGACACTTGATTAAACTGCACAAGCAATTTCTTGTGCAGCTCCTTGCCTTTGGCAAACTCGTCCTCGGCATGTGCTTTGTTCTGATAGTACGTCTGCATCTCGCCCGTTGTTTCCATAAGCTCCTTCAGCTTGGGAACCAGCGCCTTGACCGATTCGTCCGCAGCCTGATAAGAAGGTTCCTTCGAGGCGAACGCCAGCGCTTTATCCACATCGTCCTTATGCCCTTGCAGCACCGGAATCGTGTTGAAGCCGGTAAAGTTTTTACGGATGCGGATTTCTTCCTCCCCGCCAAACTCTTGGAAATACATTTCGAACGTCTTGTCCAGCCTCTGGGTCAAGTAGTTGCTTAACGCGATATACGTATTATATTTTGCCGTGTCCTGCGCTTGATTCGATTCTTGCTTCGCTTGGGTGGTTTGTTCTTTTACCTTCTCTGCGATTTTGCCGATGGAGCCGCAGCCGCTGAGGGATACGCAGACGGCCACGCCAAGCAACAGGATCGTTAAACGTTTACTCATGATTCGCAAGTTCCTCTCACTGTATGAATTTCTGGTTGTACTCTTATCACACGCCTGCTACTCCACAATCATCCGTCGCGGACCACCCGGCCTTAGATCCGGCCCTCGGCGGTTTCCGCCTTGGACATCGTCCAAGATGCGTCCCAAATATTTATGAATTTGCCCGTTGTCGTACGGCTTATAGCCCATGCCGAGCCGGGTCCCGATATAATGCAGGATCAACTCGCGGTCCACGGCTTCCTGGCTCATGCACTGCATCGCAAAAGCGATATCGTACGGGTTCGTGCTGCCCCGGCTGAGCAGTTGGGTCGCAAAATACCGCATCAACGCAGGGTGAACGCTGCGCTGCCCGACGCCCGCATAAGCCGCGTGGATTATGTTCCACGTATTGAACTCGGTGGCGAAGTCCGCGAAGCTCTGGTACTCCGACCGCAGCTTCGCGCCCTCCTTCAGCTTGAACCGCCCAAGCTCCAGCTCGCTGCCGCCGGCGGCCTCCTCGTCCAGGACGAGCTCCGCGCCGTACACCGTATAATCGCTTTGCTCCTCCACTGCGTGAAAGCGGATTTTGAGCATGGTCTCCTTGCCGGTCGCGGAGTAAGGCACCTGCTGCTCCTCCTCCAGCGTATACAGCCGGCCGCCGTGCTTGACGATCCCGCAGCCGACCACAAGCTGTTCCGCTTCCACTCTTACGTCGGTCCCCGCTACGATGCCGTCCGAGAAGGACTGAAAATACAGGTCCGCAAGCTGCCTCGGGTAGTCCCTCAGACTTTCCAGCATCTCCCGCTTCAGAATCCGGCCTTTATGAAAATTCGGATATATATTGGAGAACATCCGCTACCTCCTATTTCCAGCCGTCAAAGAAATCAAGCTCCGACAGATCATTTTCAAATGCAAAAAACCGCTTGCTTCCCAAATACAGCTGCTCGTCCTCCCGCGCAACCGGCACCACATGGAAGCCCCACTCGTTGTCCTCCGCGAACACGAAAAATTTGACCTCGCCGTTCTGGATGGAGTCCGTGTCGTCCTGTGGAATCTTGGCCCCGTACCGTCCGGCGATGTCCTCGTAGCGGATCGGCTCGAAGCTGCCCGGCTCGTTGGCATACGCATACTTGTGGCGCACAGCGCCGTCGCTTCCTTTCAAGAAGAGCTCCACCTCCTTGACCTCGAACGGCCGGGAGATGGACCCCTGCACCTGATTCAGCCTTTCCTGGCTGCTGATCAAGAGCTTTTCCTGCCGGCTGTGGGTGAAGGCGCTGACCGTATAAGGGACGACCGGCGCGTGATTCGTAATATAGGCCTCGATCGTGCCTGCTTTCCGCGCGCTGAGATAACGGATCGCTCCCCGCAGGCAGGCCAGCTTCAGCTCCGGAACGCTGTCGCTCTCCTCGGTTTTTTGCCGGAATTCGATGCTGCGGCCCGGGACGAATTCCTTCAGCGCTTCGCGGAAGCTGTCGATGCGGCACGATTGGCCGGTCAACTTGATAATGGAATATTCCTGCAGCCGCCCGTCCTGGTAAAAGTCTTCCAGGAACTTGCGCACGATATCGTAAATATCCGCTTTGATCAACAGGTTGATCTCGTTAATATTGAACACGACGCGGGGGAATTCGTAGATATCCTTCATGCGGCCGTTCTCGTAGGCGGACAGGCACCAGCGATCCACCGCCGTTATTTTCAGATCCTGCTCCTGCCGGTCCCCGGTCTGCGAATCGAACCGGTTGCGCAGAATGCCCGTCTTGCGGAAAAATTCTTTCTTCATGCTGTCGGCGATTTCCCACAAAAAGTAATAATTACTTTTTACCCGCAGGTATTCTTCCCGCGTCCGGTTTTCGTAATCCTTGAACCGGGTCGGAATAATGCGTTCCGCCTCCCGATAACGCGCTTCGAACCGTTCGTAGACCGATTCGACGCCGAATTCGTCCACGTGCCGGAACAGGTCGGGGCCAGGAATGCCGATCAGGCTGTCGATATCCGGCACGCTGCCGCCCTTCGTGTAATAGTCGGCAAAGACGATTTTCATAAACTGCAAAATCCGATATGTAATGTTGTTGCCGCCAAAATTGGTGTCGCCGTTCTCGTAGGCCGTATGAATATCCAGCTTGTAGGAGATGTGGCCGTCCTCGATCCGAAACCGGCACGAAGACAAATCCGTCGTGCCTCCGCCGCAGTCGATGACAAGCGCGTTATACGTCTCGCCGTCGGCAAACGTATTTTTCTCGATCTGATCGGCGATCGTATTGAACAGCACGGCCATCCCTTCGTCCAGCGCGTCGTCCGATTCGATGCGGTAATCCGGCAGCAGCTCCGCGAACATTTCGGCGAACTGCGTCTTCAGCTTCACGGGGCTGGAAATGTGCAGCTTGCGGAAGCGGCACTTGAATTGATGCTCCGCCGTTTCGATCACGTGAAGCAGGTAGGCGCGCAAAATGTCGTTTCTGCGGACGACCGCCGTATTTCCTTGCCCGTCCACAATTTCCTCGGGAAGCTTATACCGGTTGACCCAACGCTTGATGCCGTGAAAGACGGTAGCATGGCCGGTATACCCGTTTTTCTTCATGAATTTCATGGCTTCATGACCAAAATAATATTTCACCTGCTGCGTATCCGAGCAGTCCGCTACGGCAACAATCGTCGGCAGCAGCTCGATCCATTCCTCCCGTTTGCCGCCGGCCACCGGGAATTTCACCAGATTGATGCTGTTCAGCCGAAGCGTCCCGTTCAACAAATCGTGGCGGGAGGGATTGGAAATGTAGCTGCTGTCCAAATAGGCGCCCGCCGTTGTGTTGGACGTTCCGAAATCGATAGCCAGCACCGCGTCGGTATCTTCCAGGTCCCGGATTTCCAGCTCCGGAATCGGAATTCGCCAGTAGTGCAAATTCGTGGGCGGCAGCGGCTTGCTGCGGGTGTAGGTCTGGTATACATATTCCGAATCCTGCTTGCGGAACAGCAGGAAGCTGTAATTTTTGTTCGAGGTGCGGCGAAACGACATTTCATTAGAAGCGGTCAGGCAGTACATGCCCGGGCTCGGTCCGTCCTTGACCAGATTCATAATGCCGCACAGCTCCATATGATCGTTGACGAGCAGCACGTTCGATTCGGTGACGGTGCCCGGAGCTTTGACCCGGTATTGGTCGAGTTTATCTACCTTAAGTCCGTCGTACAGCGTCACCTTGGCCGGAATTTGAATACTGCCGTCATCCGGCAGCGGTGTATTCAAATAGCGGGCGATCGCCGCCTCCACGCGCTCCCATCCGTGCTCGTCGTAGCTCTGGATCAGCAAGCTTTGCTCCGCGCTGCGGTATTTCAGAATCGTGCGGATGAGCGCTTCGCGGTCGAGCGGTCCCGAGAGCCCTTCGACCAGCTTTTCCTTATGGCAGATGCTCCGCAATTGCAGCGTCGTCATCTCCGACAGCTCGTCCCGCGTGTACTTGACCTTGCTCGTCTCTTCCGTGCCGCCGTTCTTCGGCGAGTGCAGCTTATACGTTCTCATGTCTCCGCTCCTTTCGTAGAGGACCAAGTCCGGTGAATCATTTAGCGGAGAGAATCCGGAGACAAAGGCGAACGCTGACGCTTCTCCAGAACGATTCCGCTCACTCCGCTCGTATTCACCGAACTTATAAAATTAATACATCGCGATATGATCTACGCGCATCGTGTCCTCAACGTCCACAATGCCGAAATGATGCTCCCAATACGTCTCCGTATGAAAACGCACGGGCAGAAACAGGTCCTTGATCAGTTCCAGCTTCGCCCGTGTGATCTCATTCTCCCGCTGTCCCACATAGAACAACAGTTCGTCCTTTTCCTCGCAATTGGCGTAAATCGTCGAATGCTTGAACAATTTCCGCATCGTATCCTTCAGCAGATACACCGCTTCCCCCGTCTCGTACAGCCGCAGCAGATTGCAGGCCACCACTTCCCGCTCCTCCCGGTTCAGCAGCTTCAGCCGGTCCCGGACGCCGTCGCCGAACAGCCCCGCTTCCATATCCCGGAGCACGAACCGGATATAAAATTCCCGCTTGTTCATCCCCTGCATGAGGTCGATATCGGTCAAGAAATGCATCGCAAGATCGAACAGCGTGCGCCGAAATTCCGTATCCTCTTGATTGTTAATATCGAACAGATCGCGGAAAATATCGTAAAACCGGTAATACGGATTCACTTCGACCGTACGCTCTTCGACGGTGCGGGCATTCAGCGTTTCGGCGCTCAGCTCCATATAAGGCGAGTATACTTTGGCGGGGGCAAAATAAAGGTCGTCCTTCGGCGTGCCCGCGTCCGCAGCCCGAATGACCAGATCCCATACGTAATTCAAGCCCATTCCCCTTCGCAGACGTATTCTGGAAAATACATTTGGATCTCCGAAACGACAAAGCTCATCAAATCCTGCAAAATAAAACTCCCGCTCCGGCGGGCTCTAAAGCGGAGCCGCATCCGTTTTTTGTCGTTCTCCACCCGCACGTTGTCGCTGATGAACGGGTTCATCCCGTAGGTGACTTCCTTTCCGTCCGCCTCGTCCATGATCTCGACCTGCACCAGCTCAAGATCGTCCGAAGCCTCAAAAGAACCCGCGATCCGCGCGATCTCGCCCTTCGCCCGGACGACGACCGGATGCTTGCGGGAGAAGCGGCCGGTGAAGCTGCTTTTCCGCTTGTTCGAAACGAGCTCGTAAGCGAGCCGGCCGAGCTTCGTCGGTGTCGGCTGCGTAATTTTCAGCACGTTCCAGTTCCCGGATTTGTCCTGCGGGGACACGATGGTCAGCTCCTCCGGCATCCGCTTGATATACCGGATCAGCGCCTCGTCCCCGTCGACCAAATAGCCGTGCTGCGTCCCCGTTTTGCGTAAGGACAGCACATGCTCGAAATTAATCCGGTCGGCAGCCGGTACCGGAAAGCCTACGTTTTTGAGCTCCAAGCGCTCAATGTTCCACATCGGCACCATGTCCAGCTTTTTGTACGCTTCGAATTCCTCAAGGAATATCCGGATCTCAAGCAGCTCCTCCTCCGGACCCGAAGGCTGCTCCCCGCCGATCCACAGCACGTCGAAAAACTTGCCCGCGTAGGGATGATTCACCGTCTTCCACGGCACGTTGTTTTTTTGGAAAATAAAATAGAGCTTTTCCAGCTCACGGATATACGTGAGGTTTTGCCGCAGACGCACCTGTATAGACCGGGTGCCTCCTGTAGTCACGATTTCTCCCCGGAACGTGCGCTTGCCCCGAAGCAGCTCCTTCAGCTTGGAGTAATCGCACTGCAAAAACAGCGTCATCAGCAGCGCCTCTTCCCCGCGCTGCATTTGTTCCGTCACGCTTCGCAGGTCGCACGTTTTCGGCTCGGTGTCGGCGGCAAGCATCGGGTACAGAAACTCGTGAATCGGATCGATCTCTTCCCGGGCACATAAGGTCACATAGATGTCGTCCCGGTCCTCCTGGTCCTCCACCTCGTTAAACACGCGCTCCTCCAGCTTGCGGTTCAAATCCTCCTGATACTCCACCAGGTTCAAAAAGACGCCCGTCACAATCTGCTTCAAGAGCTTGCGCTGTTCGAGATCCTCCATACGGCTCAGCCTGTCCAGCAAGATGTCTTTCATGGGAACTCACTTGCCTCCTCCCTCGGTCTTCTCGGCCTGACCGCCGCTTGCCGCTTTGGCTCCGCCTTGGCCGGCAGCCCCTTGGTTTGCCGCGCCCGCTTCGCCTGCGCCTTGAGCTGCCGGAGCGCGTCCACCGGCCCCCGCAGCCCCATCGGCTCCGGCCGACTGAGGCGGCTGCGGAGGCGGATTCAGCTTCTCCTGGGCCTTCGTAATTTTCCGCTCAACGCCGAGCACCTTCTCCAGCATATTGATTTCCTGATAGATCTCCTGCGCCATCGCGTAGGAGGTTACGGCCTGCTCGTAAGCCTGCGCCGTATAGCTCTGGTCGCCCTTCTTCTCCAGCTTGTCGGCGTCCAGCTGCTTCTTCTCCTTGAAGACGCCGGCGATCTTCGCATCCGCCGCCTCCAGCTTCGACGACAGCTCCTTTTCTCCGCTTGCAAAATCGGCCTGCTGCGCCTCCTTTTTCGCTTTCGCGTAAGTTTCCTTGGCGCCTTCGTAATCCTGTGCTTGCAGCTTCTGATCCCCCTGCTTCATCAGCTCCGTAATTTGCTGGTAGGTGCGGGTTTTGGCAATTTTGCTCTCTATATCCTTCTCATCGTATACGCTTTGCTGCTTCGCTTCCTTCTGCGCCTTCTCGTAGCTGTCGAGCGCCTTCGCATAATTTCCGTCTTTGAAGGAGCCGTCGCCGTCCACGATGAGCTGCGCCGTCTTTTGCTTTTTGCCGATGAGCCGCATATGGACGACATCGCTCACTTTGATCGCCGCATTGCGCGCTTCGCTGTATTCCTTGACCGCGTTCGGATAATCCTTCTCCTGCACCGCCTCGTCGCCGCTTTTTTCACGCTCGAGGATGGCGGCCGCCGCCTCCACTTTGGCCTTGGCGGTCTTGTATGTATATAAATAGGCTCCCCCTCCCAGCAGCAGGAGAGGAATCAGCACCAGGGCGATCCTTTTTATGATTTTCCATTTCTTCTTCGGGTCTTCCTTGAACACTTTGTTGACATAAACGGCCGCAGCCGTGTAGTTCGGCACTTGCTTATTCTGCCGGCTGAGCAGCACATCCTCCAGCGTATCGACAAGCTCCGCCGGCTCCTTGACCTCTTCCAGCGCATCGAGCATCTCCGCCCCGTCTACGTTCTCCCATAAGCCCGACGTACAGAGCAGCAGAACATCGCCCTCGGACAGCAGCGTCTTCTTGGAAACAAACGGCTCGAAAGCGCCCGGCTTCCCCATATACCACAGCAGGTTGTGCCGTTCCTCGTGCCTGTCCAGCCGGTCCTCCGACAGCTCTCCCGCATCGGCCATCGACCGCGACAAGCTCTGATCCTTGCTTTTCGTATGCAATCTTCCATTGCGAAATTGATACAGCCGGGTGTTCCCGGATACCGCCCACACCATCCGGGTGTAGTCCGTAGCGACCAGCGTCAGACTGACCTTACGCCGGACCCGGCGGCTTTCGATCTGCAGCAGCTCGTGCGCTTCCCACAAATACCGTTTCAGCTTCCGGCGGGACAGCGTCGGCTTATCTAGAAAACTGCCAAGGACGCTCTTGACCGCCAGCTCGGCGCTTTCTTTCTCCGTATCGGAATCGAGCCCACGGGCAATCACATAGCAAGCTTTATCGTCCTGCTCCGTAAACGCAAAATAATCCTTGTTGCGGATAAACGTTCCCGCCTCGGATAGAAAGCTCGTTTTAAAATCGCTGTTTTCCTTACGCATCGGGTTCTACCAGCCTTTTTCCAAAATCACGACCGTCGCATTGTCCTGGTGCGTGAGCTGCTTCCGCTCGATCGCTTCGATGATTTCCTGGGCGGCGTCGTAGGCGGCAATCGGCTTGGACAAAATGTCCTCCAGCTCCACTTCCGTGAGCGTATTGTACACGCCGTCGCTGCACAGGATCACTTTGTCCCTCTTTTGCAGCCGGACGGGCTCCGTGCCGATCTCGATATTTTTGAAGCCTTCGTAGCCCAAATAGTTGACCAGATGGTTCTTCATCGGACTGTCCAGCGCTTCGTCCCGCGTAATCTCTCCGGATACAAAGCGTTCCTCCAGCACCGATTCCAGAATGTGCTTCTGATTGACGTCAATGAAGTCCCCGTTCCGGAAAATTTTGATGAGGCTGTCCCCCACCGCTCCCCAGTGCAGATTACCGTCTTCCACGACAACGGCGACCAGTGTCGTTCCGCCTTGTGCCCCTTTCAGGGTGTGCATGATTTCCGCATTGCTCGCTGCAGCCGCAGTCGTAAAAAACTCGGGAAGCTCCCGAATATGCTCCAGCTTGAGAAACTGCTTGACGAACGTCGTCACAGCAGCCGTACTCGCCGCCCTGCCTCCCGACAGCCCGCTGATGCCGTCGGCCAGAACGGCGATCGTCCCGTGCGGGCTGACGAAGGTGGAGAAATAGTCGTCCTGCTCCTCTCGCGCCCCGATCGTCTGTCCGTTGCCGATCTCGATCTTCGGAACGGTGCTGTCCTGATGAAGCAGGCCTCTCCTGATGCGGAACAAAACCACAAGGGTGCAGGCGCAGGCCCAAACGATAACGTAAGGCAGCCATTCGTGTTGTTCCGGCATGCTCATCATTCCTTACCCGATTGATCTTGGTCCCACTCGAAGTGCACTCCGCATAACGGAATGAACAGAAACTTGCTGTGTCCGAGCTGCACGACATCGTACGCGGTTAATTCGACCGGGGTGTACACCGCTTCGTTGTTATGGTAAGCGAGCCCCGACGCATCGCCCGGCAGCAGGAAAAAGTTCCGCTTCTTCGGGTCGTACACGACGACCGCGTGATTCCGGCGGGAGATGGTGTTGTCCCCGATGATCCGGATGTGCATATCCTCGGCCCGGCCGATAAAATTTTTCTCTGCCATGATCCGGTAATCTTGTCCTTGCTGCGGACCTTCGATGCAGACAAGCCAGCCGGTGACCGGCTCGATGCCTTCGGACTCCCCCAGATAAGGCATCGTCTTTTCGTCTTCCTCGACTCTTGCCGCTTTCTTGCCCTCGGCTTTGGATGCCGGCTCCACGACCATGCTGCAATAGGGGCATACGCTGCCGTGCTTTCTCGTACTGAACATGTGTCCGTTGGCGCATCTTGTCAAACTCATTGATATCCATTCCCCCGTCTGCTTCTTCTCAAAGCTCAAAGCCGAAATGCTTTACTTGACCAACAGCCTCGTATTGGCAATGTAAATCGTATCGCCCGAATGCACTTGCTCGGGCTCGTCGCCGTTCAGCAGCCGCTTGCCGCTTTCGCCGCGTTTCTTGATGCCGACGCCGTTGCTGGAGTCGAGATCTTCGATATACCAGTTGCCGGAAGCATAGTTCAGCACCGCGTGCTGCTTGCTGACCAGGGCGGCATACTCGGTGCCCGACAAATCGATCTGCACTTCAAGATCGGAGGAGCTTTTCCCGATCAGGAGCGACGTCTCCCCGTGGATGTACCATTCCTTGATCCGTTCGCCGTCGTCGCCGAGCAGCGCCAGCTTCGTAATCGCCGCTTCCTTCTTGACTTCGGGCGCCGATGCAGCCGTCCGCCCGTACTTTCGCCAAGCCATCCCCGTCAAGCCGATGATGAAAAAGACGGCAACGAACAGCTTCAGGGCGACGTTATCGTTCCATATATACGTATAAACCAGGGTAAAAGCCGCGACCAGCGCGATCAGCACGTTGACTACGGTTACCCATACGGATTTTTTTTCGCTCAACATTGGTTCCCCCGTTGGAACAGGATGTGCTTATTTTTTTCGGATGCCAAAATATTTCTCGAACATAGCCGTCGTATCGACCGGATTTTTCGTCTCGCTCTTGTTCTTGATCCCGGCTTCCCCGCTTTTGGGATGATAGCCGAAAAAACGCTCGAATTGCTTTTCCATATCTTTCAGATCAAACTGGGGCTGGCCGCTCTCGGCGCGCCGCTCCTTCGTCTTGGTACCGGCGCCGGATGACGAACCGGCTTTTCCTTCCTGCTTGCGGTCCAGACGTTCGTCGTAGGCTTGCCTCGCCGACGCGTCGGACAAGGTCTGATACGCTTCGGTCACTTGCTTGAACTTAAGCTCCGCCTGCTTGCTGCCGCCGTTGGCGTCGGGATGATGAAGCTTGGCGAGCCGCTTGTAGGCTTTCTTGATTTCTTCGGGGGAGGCACTGCGTTCGACCTCCAGAATCTCGTAGTAATTGTTCATCGGATTCCATCCTTACCGCCGGAAATGGAGAAAGTTAAGGGGCGGAACGGCCCCTTAACTCCTGTTGCTTGCAATAACCGGTCAAGCCGATTAGTTCGCGTATCCGCCTTCGATTGTGGCGAATTCCGTTTTGTCTTTCTTTTGCTTGATGAAGAGCGTGAACGTGCCTACGCCTTCCGTGTCGCCGAAACGCTCTTGATAGTCAACGACGAACGCGTTCGGGAAGTAGATTTTGCGCACCACTTGGCTGGCAGCGATCACTTCCAGCGTCACTTTGCGGTAGCAGTCGGATTTCTCAGCCGGTACGAGCGACCACAAAGCAAGCTTCATCGTGTCGTCGGCGCTGTCGCCGTCCGTTGCGGTGATGATTTTGCCGGAGATTTTCAGGAACGCGCCTACGTCGGTCGATCTCGCGTTGGAGTCGTTCGGCGTATCCGTGTCGTAAATCACCGATTGAATGTTGTCCATGCCCAATTCGATTGTTTCTGCGCCTTCTACTTTCAGCCTGAAGCCCATAGATAAATCCTCCCTTAAGGTAAGTATGTTCCCCGACAGCGTCTGGCGCTGCCGGGATTTATGTTGAAAGGTGAGCTTGCGAAAGCTCTCCTTTAACAACCGCATAAGTTTGTTCAGCATCGTTACGCTTTAACCGGGGTGGTTCCTTTCGTGATCATCACCTCGAGGTTCTTCACGTTGCCGTTGAAGACCAGGTCGATATGGCACATGTTGCTCTTATCGTCGATAATGTAGCTCATGTCGTCCCCGTCCTGTATGATCGAGTTGACGTACCCCCGCGTGCCGAGCCACTTGCTCTTTTGGCTGCTCGGATTGTTGCTGAAAAATTTAACGATGTTGTCGTGTTTGAAATCGCCGGTTTGGAAGCGCAGAATGCGCTCGATGTACGTGCTGACCAGCGTTTTGTAGATCGAATCGAAGCCGTCGTCGGTTGACGCAAGGCTCCGCGCTTTGTAGACGGTGATGCGCTTGATGTCTTTGCCCTGCAGCTGCGCGTTCTCGGAAGAGAACACGAAGCCGAAGTTTTTCCGGTTGATCGAATCCTTGATGTTGTTCGTGAAGCCGGAAATTTCCTTGGCCATCGTCGTAACGGCACGCAGACCGTTCTCCCCCGCCTCGATATCGAAGCGCACGCCCGGGAACTCCCGGCTTACCGTCTTGAACGATTCGCGCAAATATTCCGGGCACTGGTATGCCGCCACGATCCCCGCCGCCACATAAGCTGCGCCGACGTAGACGCCTTCGATCCAGAGCTTCAGAATATCTTCCTTCTCCTGCGAGAGCTTGACGCCGCCGTCTTCGGTTTGCAGCATTTTGCTGTCGATGACGACCCCGGACTTGTCCTTCGGAATAATCGTGAAGTTCGGAACCGACGGGACCGCGAATTCGCTGAATTCTTTGCGGACCAGCAAGCCACATTTATCGATGTACTTGTCGATGCCGGCGGTGGCCATGCTGTTGAACGTCGTTTCTTCGCCGGTCTCGAAACTGAAGAACACCTGTACCTTGAAGTCCTTGATCACCTGCAGCAGCATCGTGAGCGATTCCATCGTGTTGCCGTCCTGCTTGGCGACCTTTTCGTTGCCTCGGAACCGCTCCCGGCTCACCTTCGAAGCGCCGGAGGAATCAAGCTGTACCGAAGGAACGATGCCGAACCAGATCGTGTCGGTGAAATCGTTCTTCGAGTTGACCGTGTTCAGGTACGTTTCCAGCCTCGGAATGTTGCTGCTTTTCACGATCATGTCCAGCTTGGTGTTCGTAATCAGCATCGAAGGCTGCATGCCTTTGTTTTTGGTGGAGTACTGGTCGAAGAACATTTTAATACCCAACAATTTTTCCACCAAAGGCTTGACGGTCTTCACAAACTCGTCTTTGGCGTTCTTGTAGAACTCCAGATACGTGTTGTAGTTCTGCACTTCCTTCTCGGTATCGATCTCGCTCTGTACCGCAGGCAGCGGGCAGAACGTCCGCACAACCAGATCTTTGACGTAGGCGGAAGGTGTATCCGACACGGACTCGTAATCGTCCTCGAATACGTTGATCAGGCCGTTCGTGCTGCTGTCGTCCGCGATCATAAGCTGCATCGTGTCCGATTTCGGCGATTCGATAATTTTCAGCTCGCCGGAATCGCCGATCATCAGCATCCCGATCTGGATCGCTTCGGATTCGTTCTCTTCCTGCGCCCCTCCAAGAAGAAGGCGGGTCTTGATGTCTTCGATCGCCAGCGGAAGCATGGCCATCACGTTGTTATAGTTTTTGCTGGCGTCCTCGAACATGATGTTCAGCTTGTCCCCGAGGTCCAGCTTTTTCGGATCGCCGTCGTCCAGCTTGTCGTATTGCCCGTACAAATAATGGATTTCCTTGCGCACCTGGCGGATGTCATCCATGACTTTTTTCGGGGAGATCATGTCGAGCAGATTCTCGAACTTGAAGTCCACGTTCGGGATGCCTTGGCTGCGCTTCGTGTCGATCAGCGTGAACAGCATTTTCAGAAAATCGTTGCTTTGGTCGATCTTGATCTCCGAAATGCTATCCTCGGCAATCCCTTCCGGCTTCTTGAGGGTATACATAACCTTCTGGTTGGCCGCATTGAAAAACGAGTACACGGTCGGCGAAAACTTGTCCAAAAACTCGTCGAAGCTGCGAACGAGCAGATGCTGGTTAATCTCCTTGATCTTGTCGTCGCTCAAGCTGTCGATGCCTCTGACGTCTCCGACGATCGTGACGAGATCGAGCTTTTCCGGGTTGATCTCTTCGAAGAGCATGGTGCGGTTCGTTTGATTGATGATGTCCATTGAGCTGTCGGCTATAAAAACTTGCCGGAACCGGCGCATGATTCTTATAGCCTACTCCTTTCCGAGCATTTTTGGATGAAGGCCGAAAACACAGGTCTAATCATAGAGTCTGATGTTTTATTTTGTCAACTATGGATATTTATAGTTATTATATCCTAGTCATTCAAGACTATTTTCCCATTTTTCAGCAAACACATTTATTTTTTGGCCCTTCTGTTATATGCTGAATTAACCATATAAACCCACCCTTTTATTCCCTTTTTCATCATCCCCCTTTCAAAAATGTGTCGAACTTAACAAAACTGTATTTTTTTACTATTTCCCACTGTACTAATTTTTCGGTAAAGTCTCGCCGATTGTTTATAGCAGTTTTGGTGTACTTTCACACATTTTACAAATGAAGGGTGAGTTTTTGATGGTTGGGGAAATGCATAAAAGAAGGCGCGTCCCGGGCGGCCTGCGAATTTTGGCGATTGCTGTCATGCTGGCACTGCTGTTCGTCCCGGGCGGATCGGCGTCTGCCGAAGGCGACTCGAATCCGGGATTCGACGCGGTGTTCGTGATGGACGTCAGTTATTCGATGAACGCGACGGACCGGGACCGGATCGCTGCGGAAGTCATCAAAATGTTTATGGACATGAGCGAGGCGGCCCGCACCCAAGTCGGATTTGTCGCCTACAACCATAAAATCGTCGAGTCGCAGCCGCTCGCCCCGCTAACCCAGGAGGAGCAAAAAAATCTGCTCAAAAAGAAAATCGCGGAGCTGCGTTTTTCCGGCTATACGGATCTCGGCCTCGGGCTGAGCAAAGGGTCGGAGCTTGTCGGGAGCGGCAAAGGCGGCGGACGTCCGTTTATGATTCTGCTGTCGGATGGCGGCACGGACTTTGGTCCTATTTTTACAGGAAGATCGGTTGAGGATTCGAACAAAGACGTGGAGCGTGTAATTGCGGAGGCCCAAGCGAAGGGCTACCCGATCTACACCGTCGGGCTGAATCATGACGGCTCGGTCAATGCGCCGCAGCTCGAAGCGATCGCCGCCAAGACGGGAGGCACGTCGTTCATCACGGAAAGCGCGGGCGATCTGCCGGAAATTTTCAACAACATTTTCGCCAAGCAAATCCGCTCCGTGCTCGTCCCTGTCGCGGCTGTCACGGCCACCGGGGAGCTGCAGGAAGTGACGGTCAACATTCCGAACGGCAGCATGAACGAAGCCAATATCGTGCTGCTGTCGGAGCATCCGATCGCCGAAACGCACCTGTATTACAATTCGAAAAACATCCGGTTCGTGAAATCGGACAAATATTCACTGCTCAAAATTCCCCAGCCGCAAAAAGGCGCCTTTCTGCTGAAATTCAAAGCAAGGCCCGGGGATTTTGTGAAAATCAGCCTGCTCGGCAACTACGGCCTCAAAGCTGGGATGGAGCTTGCCCAGCCGGTTAAGGGCGTGACGTCGACCGTCTCCGCCTTCCTGCTGCACCAAGCGGACGGAGCCAAGCTGGCCGATGCCGACGTGTACCAATCGATGAAGGCCGAGCTGATCGTGAAAGATTTGCAGACGAATAAGGAAGAACGAACGCCGATGAAGCTAAACGGAAACGGCTTCGAAGTGCAGACGGTCTTCCCTCACTCCGGCAAGTATCAAGCCCGCGTGTTTCTGAGCAGCCCGGATTTTTACCGGGAGACGGCGGTCAGCGAGCTGGATATCGTGAACACGGCGCCCGAAGCGATCGGCAGCGGAGCCATCGAGCTGACGAAGGAAGACGGAGACGCCAAAATAGATCTCAAGAACTATTTTCGCGATGTGAATCAGGATAAGCTGAGCTATACGATCGCCTCCAACAGCAACGCCAAGCTGGCCGACTTCGCGGTGGACGGCGATACGTTGACCGTCGCTTCCATGCACGCCGGCAAAGCGGTTCTGACGATGACGGTAACGGACGACGAAGGTGCTTCCGTCACGTCGGACCTCGTCATCAACGTTCACTCTATCGTGCAGCGTTATTTGATCATCGGAGGCATCGTGCTCGCCGTGCTGCTGGCCGCCTGGGCCGTCTATTGGCTGCTTCGTCCGAAGCCGCGCTTTGCCGGAAGGCTGGAAGGGTACTTCCTCAATACGGCGAGCGGCAGCGACATTCCGGTGAAGTACTGGCCGCTCGCTTCGTTCGAGAAGCGGCAGATCAGCCTTCGCGAGCTGTTCGCCAGCCTCGACGTCAACGAGCCGCTGCCGGAGGCGGAGCGCATCATCGTCGAAGCCGGGAAGAACGGCACGATTGTGATCCGGCACAACACGCGCTGCACGATTGAAAAAGGCAGGACGCCGATCCCGCGCAACAAAAAGGAATCGATCAGCTACAACGAGAAAATTTACATCACGTTCGAGGACCATTTGACGGAAATCGAGCTGCGGTATAAAGAAGTAAAACCCAACGCCCTGTAATGGGGGTTGGGTTTTTGCCGTTGAATCGCGGGAGAGGTCTGGGGGATTCGGGGAGGCTGCTCGATGGATTAGGGAAGAACGCGTCGGACCGCTTTTCTTCCTTTGGGGCATTCGTGCGGAAGCCCTCGGGCATTCCTCGTAGTTCATCGACATTCGCTCGGAAGAGGCCTGCCGGTCCTCATGCTCCTTGACATTGGGTGGAAGCTATTTGCCATTCCTTCTGCCCCCTCGACATTGGGGCGGAAGCTACCCGCCTTTCCTTCTGCCCCCTCGACATTGGGACGGAAGCTACCGGCCTTTCCTTCCGCCCCCTCGACATTGGGACGGAAGCTACCGGCCTTTCCTTCCGCCCCCTCGACATTGGGACGGAAGCCGCCCCACATTTCCTCGTACCCCTCGACATTAGGGCGGGATATCCGTACCCTCATGCTCCCCGCCCCCGGGCGGAATCAACCATCATTTCCCAGTTCCGTTCAGCCAGAGCTGCCACCCGGTCCCGGGAACGAATTTGAGCGCATTTAGTCTGCTCCGAAGCGTTAGCCATGGTTTAGAGGAACTACGATGAGCTATCCAAGATTTTTGGCGCTTCCCTCGCAAAATAGCGGAACTCAGAACACCTTATCCGTGTCGAAAAATATTCCGCAATGCCTGCGAAGCATCGATAACGCATCTCACTTCCTCTAAACAGAGGTACAGCGAGCGAATGGCCTGAATAGCGCCCTCGCGGTTCCGCTATTTTTCGGACGCAGCCGAAGGCGTATCCAAGCGCTTCCGCCGCATCCCGGCTTTCAGGCGCATATACTCCAGCCGCAAAGCGGCCTTAAGCAGCTTCAGCGACGGGCATCTTCTGCGCGGTTGAACGGCAAGCCCCCATCGGATCATCCCCGACAGCAGCAGGCTGACCTCCGGGTTTGCAGTTCTGGCGCTTTCCATGCGGTCTTCGATCAGCCGCTCGGAAACGTCCGCCGGAACGCGCCCGGTGAAGCTGTAGTATAAAATCGCGGCGGCGCTGAACAGATCGGCCTTTTTCCCTTGCCTGGCCTTCTCCGAATACAGCTCCAGCGGGGAGAAGCCCGCCGTAGTAAAGATTGGACGGTCGTCCGGCTCGGCGAGCGATACGGCCGAACCGAAATCCAGCAGCACCGGCCGGCCTTCCTCCGAAATCATCACATTCCCCGGCTTCAAATCCCGGTGAATGATGCCTTGCCGGTGTACGAAGTCCACCGTATCCAGAAGCGGCAGCAGCACATTCCGGATCAAATGCGCCACAGCAGGCTTCCCCTCCCGGATCAAATCCACGAGCGGTTTGCCGGCGCAATAGCGGGTCACCAGATAGCTCGTCCCGTTTTCTTCAAAATGGTCGATATATTCGACGATATGCCCGTGCCGGAGCCGGCTAAGAATCGAAGCTTCCCTCCGGAAGGCATCGTTCAGTTCTTCAAACTTCCGGCGGCTCGAAGGACGGCGGCATAAGACCGTCTTCCCGTCCATATCTCTTAAAGCCAGGCTCCCGGGATAAAATTCCTTGATCGCAAGCCTTTCTTCTCCCTCGGCCGGGCTTCCGATGTAAACGATGGACAGCTCGCTCGAAGCCAGCCGTTCTTCGATACGGTAGGCGCCGCCTTTTAACGGCGTATGCCGCTGAAGGCACACATCATCGAGGTCTGGGGTCATCCAAAATTGCTCCTTCGTTTCGAACATTCGCCTTGATTCGGTCGAGGCGCGGGCCCACAGGCCCCTCCCCCATCTTATCACAACAATCGAAATTGGGAACCATTGGATTTTCCGTGTCTGCAATCGAACGGACGCGAGCACTCCCCAGGCGGCAGCACTAGCCGCTTACTTCGCAAAACCCCGGAATAATGCCTTGATTGCCCCGGCAAGATGATGACTGCCGCCCCTCGCCTCCACCTTTTCCACCATCAAAGCGACGAGCAGCTTCGGCTTGTCGGTATCGTAAGCGACGAACCAGCCGTTCTCCTGCCCGGACTCTCCCTTCTTTTGCTTCAGCTCGGCCGTACCGGTCTTGCCTGCCAGCGTCAGCCCGTCGATTCTCGCTGCGCGGCCGGTGCCTGCGGGATTTTGAATGACCTCCTTCATCTGTTCCGTCAGCATGCGGCTCACTTCGGGGCGGATCAGTCCGCTTTTCCACACTTCGCCGGTCGTCCGGCCGTCGTATTCGAGCACCGGCTTAATCATATTGCCGCCGTTCACGAAGACCGTATACGCATCCGCCACATGCAGCGGCGACATGACGACCTCCCCTTGACCGTAGCCAGAGTCGGCCAACAGAATTTCCTTCTTGATGCCTGCGTTCGACAGCGACGAGACATCGACCGCCAGCGGCAGCGGCAGCTTCTCGCCGAATCCGAACTTGGCGGCGGCCTTCTCGAAACGTTCCGCTCCCAGACCGAGCGCCACCTGAGCAAAATAGATGTTGTCCGAATACATCAGCGCCTTCGTCAAATTCACCGCGCTGGCCGCCTCGGATACCCTCGTAACGTAGTAGCTCCCCCACGACGTATCCTTTTTCCACTGCTTCCCGGTAATGGTCTTCTCTTCATTCGGATCAAGCGCCCCCTGCTCCAAAGCGATGGCCGCCGTGATCGGCTTGAACGCCGACCCGGGGGCGTAAGCACTGGCGTATCGGTTAAACAGCGGCTTGTCCGGGTTCTCCGTCCACTTCTTCCACTGCTCGGTCGAAATGCCCGAAATCCAGGCGTTCGGATCGTAAGACGGAGTGCTGACCAACGCGAGCAGCTCGCCGGTCAACGGCTGCATCGCCACGCCCGCTCCCGCATCATTCTCCAGCTCCCGGTACATCGCCCGCTGCATGCTGGAATCGATCGTCAGCTTCACGTCTTCGCCGTCTACCGCATCGCGCTTGACGAGCGTCACCTTGTCTCGGCCCTCCGCATCCGTAATGTAAATGCGCTGACCGCCCCGGCCGCGCAGCCGGTCCTCCAGCGTCAGCTCGAGCCCAGTTTTGCCGATCCAATCGTCCGGCCGGTAGCCTTTATCCTTATGCTTCTTCAGCTCCTGCTCGTTCAGCTTGCCGATGTAGCCCGTCAAATGGGCCGCCGCCGCGCCGAGCGGGTACGAACGTACCTGCTTCGTCCGGTAAGCCGTTCCTTGAACCGTAAGCAGCTCGTTCTCCCGCGGATCGCCTTTCGGAATTAGCGTGATCGGGACAAAAAGCTCCGGCTTCACCCACGAAGCGCCGAGCTTCGCCTGGATATCCTCCGGCTTCAGGTTCAGCAGTGCCGCCAGTTTGCTCACGGACTCCTCGGACGGCTGCTCCATTTTTTGGGGCACGAGGCCGACCTCCCATTGATCTTCGTTGATGGCCAGCCCATGGCCTTGGCGGTCAAGAATTTCTCCCCGCTTCGCCGGGAGCGTCTGCACGCGCACCTTGTCCGTGTCCTTGAGCTTCGGAAACAGAAACGACGAAGACCAGTCCACTCCCCAGGCGCGCTCTTCCTTGCGAAGCGTCGCCGTCTGGTCGAACTCGATCGGCCCCGCCGACGTCTGCATTTCCACATGCAGCTTATACCGAATTTGATCCGTCTTCGCATTCGGGTCTTTCTCCGTCGGCGCCGCCGTGATATTCAGCTCCGTGAGTCCGATTCCTTCATAAATATTTTGGTGTCGACTGACGAACGCATCTTGCGTGACGGATTCTTTAACATGGTTCGTCAAGCTAGGATACATAGCTGCGTAATCTCTTTTCTGCCAAGCGGCGACGAACGAATCCATCACCTCTTCCGGCGGCTTCATCTCCGGCTTGCAGGCCGCGAGCGTCAGCAGCAGCGCGACAAACAGGACGCCCCATGCGGCGCCCCTCGCAACTGTTCGATGGGTCAATCTCAGCACTCCCTCTCTCTATCCACTCGTCTCCATTGTAGCCAAGCGCAGGCGGAAGGAGAACGGATAGCTTCCTGATATTTCCCTTACGAAACGCTGACCGGGACCAACCGGAAATGTTGGATACCGCTTTTGGCGCGGTGGTATAATTGTTTTATTCTATGGATTTTGCGAGGGAATGGCACATGAAAATCGTGATTGCGCCGGATTCGTTCAAAGGCTCGCTGTCCGCTCTGCAGCTGTGCGGAGCCGTGAGCTCCGGCATTCGGAGCGTCGTCCCGGACGCCGACATCGTCGAGCTTCCGGTCGCGGACGGCGGAGAAGGTACGGTAGACAGCCTTGTGCATGCCTGTGGCGGTACCCGGGTGGAAGCGCAGGTTCGCGGCCCGCTCGGAGAGCCGGTCTCAGCCTGCTACGGCCTCCTGAAGGACGGCACCGCCGTCATCGAAATGGCGCAGGCGTCCGGGCTGCCGCTCGTTCCCGAAGCGCGGCGCAACCCTCTTGCCTCCTCCTCCTACGGGACAGGCGAGCTGATTCGGGCCGCATTGGACCGCGGATGCCGGCAGTTTCTCATCGGACTCGGCGGCAGCGCGACGAACGACGGCGGGGCCGGCATGCTGGAGGCGCTCGGCGTCCGGTGGTACGGAGCGGACGCCGTCCCGCTGCCCTCCGGGGGCGGAGCGCTCGCCGGGCTCGCCGGCTTCGACGCCTCCGGCATGGACCCGCGTCTCGCGGAATGCCGCTTCGTGGCGGCAACGGACGTCCGCAACCCGCTCTGCGGGCCGGAGGGGGCTTCCGCCGTCTTCGGCCCGCAGAAGGGCGCGACGCCGGACATGACGCAGGCGCTAGATCGGGCGCTTCGGCAGTGGGCCGAAGTCATTCGCCGGCAAACCGGCGTCGACGTGCTGACGCTGCCCGGCGGCGGCGCGGCCGGCGGCATGGGGGCCGGGCTGCATGCGTTCCTCGGCGCCCAGCTTCGCTCCGGCATCGACATCGTGCTGGAGAAAGCGAAGTTCGAAGCGCAGCTTCGGGACGCCGACTTGGTCATCACCGGCGAAGGCCGGCTGGACAGGCAGACGCTATCCGGCAAAGCGATTGCCGGCATCTGCCGCAAGGCCCGGGACGCCGGAGTGCCGGTAGTCGCCTTGTGCGGCAGTCTGGAGCTGCCCACAGAGCAGTTGGACGAGCTCGGACTGACGGCGGCTTTTTCCATCGTACGCAAGCCTTGCGACTTGCAGGAAGCGGTCGGGCGCGCTGCGGAGTGGGCGAGCGAGGCGGCCGCCCAAATGATGCGCCTGCTGCAGGGTGTCAGACCGCGATAGTAATTTTTTGGAATTTTTCGTCTGAATCCGCGAATTTTCGATTGAAATTTTGCGCCAACGTGATAGGATAGGTCATAAATGCAACTTTATTCATCCGGGGAGAGAAGTACAATGAGCATACCTAAAGCTTTAACCATTGCCGGCTCCGATACTAGCGGCGGCGCCGGAATTCAAGCCGATTTAAAAACGTTCCAGGAGCGCGACGTCTACGGAATGACGGTTCTCACGACGGTCGTGACGATGGACCCGAACAACCAATGGCACCATGGCGTTCATCCGGTCGCTTTGCCTACCGTCGAAGCCCAGCTGCAAACCGTGCTTGACGGCATTGGCGTCGATGCGCTCAAGACGGGCATGCTCGGCTCCGTCGAGCTGATCGAGCTCGTCACGCGTACGCTCAAAGGCAAAGGGCTGCAGCGTATCGTCGTGGACCCGGTGATGGTCTGCAAAGGCAACGACGAGGCGCTCCATCCCGAATCTACCGTAGCGCTGCGGGAGCTGCTCGTCCCGATCGCGGACGTCGTCACTCCGAATTTGTTCGAAGCGGCGCAGCTTGCGAACCGTCCGCCGATTCAAACGTTGGAGGACATGAAAGAAGCGGCGCAGATCATCCATGCGACAGGCGTCAAATACGTCCTGATCAAAGGCGGCGCGAAGCTCAATCACCCTCAAGCGGTCGACTTGCTATATGACGGAACGGAATTCGAGCTGTACGAATCCGACAAAATTTCCACCACCTACACGCATGGCGCCGGATGCACGTACTCCGCGGCCATTACGGCCGAGCTCGCCAAAGGCGCCAACGTCAAAGAAGCGGTCGGCACCGCAAAACGGTTCATCAGCGCAGCCATCCGGCACGGCTTTCCGCTGAACGGCTTTGTTGGCCCAACCCGCCATTCGGCGCTGCGCCAGTTCGGATAAGCCTGTCACGATTTTCTCCATATCAAAGAGCCTGTCTCCGAGACGGGCTCTTTATTCTTTCTGTCGGCGACAGCGTTACGGCACAAGCAAGCTGTCCAAATGCCGCGCAACGATCTCCGCAATTTCTTCCGCACGCATGACCTCGGACGCGATGACGCCGTGTACGAGCAAACCGTCCACCAACGCGTGGAACCGCTTCGCTTCCAGCTCCGTGTCAAGGCCCGGCTTCAGCAGCTGTGATTCGCCGAGGGTATCAAAGATGTTACGGAATACGTCCCGTAGCGAATCGTGAATTTCCCGGCTTAGCGGCCTCAAGTCCGGCTCGGTCAAAGCAAAAGTCGAAAAGGCTATCCAGATTTGACTTTCCGCCAAGCGGTCTTCGTCCAGCGGCACGATTTGACCGATAAGCGCTTCGATATTTTCCCGGGGATCGCCGTCCTGCGGAAGCGACTGTATACGTTTTTTTATCCGTTCGGCGACCAGCCGCATGGAGAAAGCCAATAAAGCCGATTGCGAATCGAAGTAATGACGAAGCGAGCCAAGAGACATCCCGGCTTCCTCGGCGACTCTGCGCACGCTTACTCCTTCCAGCCCTTCCCGGCGAATAATCCGCCACACCGCTTCCGCCAGCTGCTCCCGTCGCTCTTCATGGTTTACAATTTTAGGCATGTCCCGATTATAGCACGGTTGTTTTTTTTAACACAACAATGCTAAAATAAAACCCTGCTTAGCAATACAGTCGTATTAAAAAAGAAAAGAAAGGACTGATTGTATGACGATAGCCGCATTTATTATCGGTTGTGAAATTGGCTTCTGGGTGTTTGTCGTCGCCGGACTTGTCTTCCGCTATATTTTTGGCATGAAACGAATCGGAGCTCTTTTGCTGGTCGCCACGCCGGTGGTCGATCTGGTCCTGATTATCGCGACCGTCATTGATTTGCGCAACGGGGCGACCGCGAGCTTCGTACACGGCCTCGCCGCCGTCTATATCGGCGTATCCGTCGCCTACGGCCACCGGATGATCCGGTGGGCCGACGTACGTTTCGCACACCGGTTCGCAGGGGCTCCGGCGCCCGAACCGAAGCCGAAGCACGGCGCCGCCCATGCCCGTCGCGAGCGGCAGACGTGGTTTCTTCACCTGCTGGCCTGGATGATCGGCAGCGTGATTCTGCTCGGCATGATCTGGTTCGTCGACGACGAAAGCCGGACGGTGGAGTTGTGGAGCATGATCTCGCGCTGGGCGGTCATATTGGGGATCGACTTTATATGGAGCTTCAGCTATACCTTCTGGCCCAAAAAAGCATAGCCGGATTTTGCTGGAACCTTATTCCCCTCTCGCGCGTAAGAGTAAGACAATCGTACATTTTTTGCCGAAAGGAGACCGATGCCCATGCCTCGCCTAAAAATCCCCCGTTAACCCCGGGGACCGCCGCCTCCGTTCGAAGCAGTGCGCGAAACAAACATTTATTTTTATCAAGGAGCGTGCAAACGAATGAACGGACCACAGGCGGTAACCAAAGAAGAAAGACGGGCCATTGCCCTTAAAATTGCCGACCGGCTTAAGCAGGTTTACGGCGACAACCTGAAAGCGATCGGCCTCTACGGCTCCATGGCCCGCGGCACAGACGGGCCGTTCTCGGACACCGAGATGCTTTGCGTTCTCCGCTCGGGAGACGAACCGGTCGACTTCAGCCACGAATGGGCGGCTGGGGCCTGGAAAGCGGAGGTGAACGTGTACAGCGAGGAAGTGCTGCTGCAGTACGCCCGGACCGTCGAGGATACATGGCCCCTGTCCCACGGCGCCTTCCTTACGGCTCTGCCGCTGTACGACCCGGACGGCTTTTTTGAAGACCTGAAAGCAGCGGTCCAATCGCCGGTCGAAGCCGATTTCCGGGAAAACATCCGCAGCATTCTGGTCGGCGAGATGTTCGAGTTCGCCGGCAAATGGCGCAATACCAACGCCCAAGGCCCGCAGACGTACCTGCCTTATCTGGCCATGGAAACCGTGCATTACGCCGCAATGCTCATCGGGCTGCATCATCGGACGTCCTACTCTACGGGAGCCAAGGTCATTCCCGAAGCAATGACCCTGCCCGACCGGCCTGACGGCTTCGATGCGCTGGCACAGCTCGTGCTGTCCGGCGAGCTATCCGACCCGGACCGCGTCTTCCTGGCGTGCGAGGCTTTCTGGAGCGGCCTGCAAGCGTGGGCGGAAGAGCACGACTATGCATTTATCACGGAACAAATTCCATTTTAGAAGGCAATCCGGCACTAAGGCCCGCACCCGCTGCGGGTCTTTTTCTATGTCTGCGGAGATTTTTTTGTATTGACTGTACGTTCAGTCATAAATTATACTAAAGCTGCAAGGACCATGGCACCTTTTCCCATCGGTTCGGTTAGGCGTCACGGTCCGGTCATCATTCTATCCGCAGTTGCGGAAAATACGTCGGAGGAGGAAACACGATGGATCTTCACTACGAAATTCATGGTACGGGCAACGAGACGATCGTCCTGCTACACGGGGGCGGGGCAGATCTGCGCACCTGGCAGTTCGTCATTCCGAGGCTTGCGGCGAACTATCGGATTATCGCATTCGACGGCCGGGGAGCCGGACAATCGCCAGCGCCTGTCGAGCCCGCCAATTACGTCGAGGATGTAAAAATGGTTCTTGACCACTTCGGCCTGGAAAAGGCCATACTCGTCGGCCATTCCATGGGCGGCCAGATTGCCGTCGACTTCGACCTGACGTATCCCGAGCGGGTATCCAAGCTCGGGCTTATCGCCTGCTCCGTTACGGGCTTCCGGAATGCGCCGGACATTGAGGAGCGGTTCCAGCGCGTCCTCGCGGCGGCGCCGGATGTGGAGAAAATGACCGAGTTTTCGCTCGATTTTCCGTCCTATGACGTCGTCAAAGCAAGTCCGCATCTAGAGCTTATGACCGAGATGATTCGACACAATATTAAGCGATGGTTTGATTGGAAAAGCGGCGAATCGGTATGGCCCCAGCCTCCTGCCATCGAAAGGCTGGACCGGCTTGCGGCGCCGACTTTGTTCATGATCGGCACACTCGACCGCCCAGACCTGTTCCCGCTCGCCGAGCAATTCGGGCAGCTTCCGAATGCCCGCCTCGTGTGGATCGACGGCGGGGATCATATGCTTATGCTCACCCATCCCGACGAGGTTTCCCATACGATTTTGCAATTTCTGGAGGAGTAACGACATGCCCCGAACGCCGGAGGAAAACGAACGGATTCGCCGCGCCGCCCGAGATAAAATTTTACAAGCGGCCACGGAGCTTTTTATCGAGAAAGGGTTCCACTCCGCATCCATCGACGATGTAGCCAAGCGGGCGGACATTTCAAAGGGCCTTCTCTACAATTATTTCAAAGGCAAAGAGGAGCTCTTGGCCGCCATGGTCGATCTTCGTATCGAAGAGGTGCTCGAAGTGATGCAAGCCGCCGCCGCCAAAGAAACCCCTGCCGAGCAGCTGCGCCACATCGTCGAAGGGGCGCTGGACAACGTCCGCGAACAGCCGGAAGTATTCCGCTTCTACCTGAACTTGTTCACCTGTCCGAGACAAGATGAGGTTGTGGCCAAGCATGGAAACCGGCTGCTTGGTGCCTACGCGGAGCAGTTCGAGGCCCAATGCGAAATGTTCGAGAAGCTGGGTGCTCCCGATCCCCGGAAACGGTCCCTTCACTTCTCTTCAACACTTCAGGGAATTATGCTGATGTATACGAACTATCCTTCGGGCTTCCCGCTGGACGACATGAAGGCGCAAACGATCGAGGAGTTTTGCGGCAATCGGAATTTGCAACCGGACGGCTCCTGACTCTCCCGCAGCTTCCGCTCCGTCGATAGGACGGCGGCGGAAGCCCCTCCTATTCCATGCCCCCTTGCTTTGTTCCAACCACGCCATCGAACGGTTCGTTGCGCTCCAGAGCGCGGTTCAGCTTTTGCAGCATATCCCCGATCCCCCGGCTCCCGACCAGCGGAAAATAAATCCGTGTCTCCCCGGGAAACACCTCGGGAACGATCCCGGTAAACTTTTTGCCGCCGAGCACGACAACTTCCTCAAAACGGTCCAACCGTTTTTCGCTTACTTGACGTTTCAACTCGTGCAATGAAATGATTGCCGGGTGACCGCTGCCAAAGGCGACATTGTAATTTTCATCGAGCCTATCGTCCGGCAGCAAAAAGCCGTGCTTGGCCGATAATATCGCCCAATGGTCAAAAAAGCGGTCCGCATACGCCTGACATTTTCGGTGAAGGGGCGAAAGGTACGCCCGTTTGGCTGGGCAAGGACCCGACGGTGCAGCGGCGGTATCCCATATTTTTTTGGCTCCGCAAGGGATGATGCACAGTCTGTTCACGTTCGTCCCGCTCCTTCCGTCGTTGTGCGCAAGCAGCCTATGCATCCTAAGCTGTCTGCCGCTTACTGCTTCGCCGCGGGAGCAGTCTTCCCCTTCTTTTTTCCCCAGACCTGCAACCTTCCCTCCTTCTCGGACGTATACCCATTATCTTCTATATTTTACTGAGCCGAGGTGGAAGCGAAATGACAACGCATGTGGATATCGTACATTACCACCCTGATTATGCGGAAAGCGTAGCCGAGATGTGGAACCGAAGCCAAGACGAATGGGGCGGCGGACCGGCCGTCCGGACAGCCGAGCAGATTCGCCAGGACGAGGAAAACTCGGACGCTTTGGCCGTCTTTCTCGCCGTCTGCGACGGTCAAGTCGTCGGATATTGCAGCCTGGGCGAATACCGCGAGGATACCGGCGCGCTGTACATCCAGCTGTTGAACGTACGCCCGGACTACCATGGCCGAAAAATCGGCAAAATGCTCGTGCTGCGGGCGGTGGAGGAAACGATCCGCTTGGGCTGGCCGCGCGTCGATCTGTACACTTGGGAAGCCAACATGAAGGCGGTGCCGCTGTACAAGAGATGCGGCTTTTTCTGGGAAGACCGCGAGGACGCGACGCACTTCATGAACTTCATTCCCCAGGTGGCGGCTTGCGAAGCGCTTGCCCCCTATCTTCAAGATATCGATTGGTACGCCGATTTGAAGCGGACGATCGAAGTGAAACCGGACGGAAATAAAGCGAACGGCTTCGATACCTACACTTACGCGTGGTCCAAGAACGGACAATCGCTTCGCGTCGATATCGAGCGCAGAGGCCGCGGCATCTGCCTCATCGAAACGGAGGACTACTTGCTGTCCGCAACCGCGGAGCAGGCCGAGCCGGTATTCGGAAGCGAATATACTATCGAATACCGCATCGTGAACAAATCGGGCGCCCCGCTTAAGCTTGAGCTTCAGGGCGAATCCGACCGCAATGTTGAATTCGATTGGAAAAGCGAGCTGCAGGTGGACGGCGAAGAACGGATCGCCGCGCGCTTCTTCGTCGGAGCCATCGAGGAAGAGCAAAGCGAATGGCGCACCTGCCCTGCCGTGCAGACGCGGGTACGAATTAACGGGCTGGAAGCGCTGCTCAAGGTCGGCATCGTGCCGAAATTTCCGGCCGGCCTGACGATGCGGGTACCGGATGCAAGGCATGCGCTTGGCGGGAATTACGTCCTGTACCTCGATATGGAAAACCATTTCCCGGAGACGGCCACATTCTCCTTCGAGCTGCCGGAACAAGCCTGGCTTGCGCTCGGCCAGCGGGCTTTCGAAGCGCGCCTGGAAGCGAAAGAGCGGATCTCGTTGGCGGTTCCGTACCGCCTGCTCGACTACGGTTTCTACCAAGCCCGGCTTCAAATCCGGGCCGTTCCGGACAACGGGCCGGAGGTGACGTTCACCCGTTTCGTTGGCGGAGCCTTCGGGGGACCCGGGGCGATGTTTACCGGAGAAACGGAGGACAACCGGGTTGCCGTGAACGGCAGCTATGGGATCGAATACGATAAGGATCACAACGAAACGTTCCTTCGGGCTTGGAACCGGAAGGACGAGCAGATCATGCTGCTCCCGCCGTCGATCGGCAAGCCGTATTCCGCCGAATTTACCCGGAAAAAGCCGATACGTGTCGAGCCAAAAGAAGAACGGGGAGCGGTCGGCTTCCGCCATACATACCGCTCGGATGCGTTCCCGCAGCTGCTGCTGCATCTCCACACGCTGCTGTACGCCGACGGAACGGCGAAGCTGTGGCAGGAGCTAGAAAATGACTCCGACGCCCCCGTCGTCAGCGAAATGTGGATCTCCCAGCGCATTCGTCACGACTTGTACGGAATCGTTCTGCCTTATGACGGTCAAATCGTCGAAACGACCGACTCCCACGGCATCGATTTCGAGTATTGGGACGGCTCCAAAATTAGCGAGCCTTGGCTCTTCGCCCGCGGCGCCAGAAGCGCATACGGAATTTGCTGGTCCGATAACCACCGGATGAATATGGGCGATTGGTATCTGGAGCTGGAAACCCGCTTCGGACGGCTGGAAGCCGGAGAAACGAAAACCTCGGATACGATCTTCTTGTCTATGGGCGGGTTCGACGATTGGAGCTCGCTCCGAGATTTTGCCCTGAAGCGCATCGGGCAGGAAACGACTCCGCCGCCGATCGGCCATGTGGAGCTGACGGCGAACGAAGGAAATCCGTTCGTGCCGCCGGATGCGGAAGAAGTGCCGGTCACGCTTCGGGATGCGAAGCAGACCGTATGGGAAGGCGAGCTCTCCGCCGGTTACACGGATGAGGCCTCGTCGTCGGAGCGGATGCATTTGTCGTCCGACGACGAGGCGACGGAAGCCCGCTTCATGCTGCCTCCGCCGGCATCCCGCTGCCGCGTGGTCCGGGTGGAAGCGCGGCTCGGCGCGCAGGAAGAGGCGTATCATGCCGCGTTGTTCCCGGTTTCGGCGGGCGAAGTCAGCGGCACGCCATCGACCGAAGCCGGTTACTCGGTGCTTGAAGCCGATAATGGAATCATCCGCATCTCCGCAGCGGCCGACTATTACCCCGGGCTGCGTTCGCTAGCCGTCGGGGGCCGGGAATGGCTCGCTTCCGGGTTTCCAGAATACGGGGCGAAGTCGTGGTGGAATCCCTGGACCGGTGGCTTGTCGGGCCAATTTGACGAGATGGGTCCGTTATCCGTGCGCAAAGAAGAGCATTCCGCCGCTTTTGTCCGCCTCCCGGACGAGAAAGGTAACGTGTGGGCGGGCATCCGGGTTCGTCAATCTATTCGGAACCACGATACGTTCAAAGGGATAATCATGAACAGCTACTATTTGATGCTCCCCGGAGTTCCGGTGCTCGCTTATATGACGGACATCCGTCAAAACACGGGAACGTATCTGGACAAATCGATGCTCAGCGAGCTGTTCCTTCGTCCTGACGAGACGGACGGCTATGGGTGGCTGCAAACCTGCACCCCGAACGGAAAAGCGCTGCGTTACCCTCTCGGAAAAGGGGAGCTCAGCGTGCGCGAGACGAAGGATTACGTGTTCGGCCTTGATAACCGGACCGGAGTCATGCACATCGTCACGGACGAAGCAGCCAATCGCCCTTCGGTTTACACGAACAAGGAGATCTGCTGCCTGTCCCTCACGCGGAGAGTTCGCCTCCCTCACGGAAGCGTAGACCGCTCGGCTCCGGTGTTCCTCGTCTTCCCGGACGCCCCGCTGCCGGCGGACAGCTTGGATACTTTACGCAGACTCGCCTTCCCTCTTATACTTGAAACCAGTGACACGGAAGGAGAGTAATGCGGAATGAAAATCATTGATGCGCACATGCACTTGTCTCATATTGCTTCGTTCAAGGAAACGGCCGACAACCGCTCGTTCGTCGATTACTCCGTAGACGGGCTGCTTCGTGAATACGCCGAGAACGGCGTCGTGCTGGGCATCGGCATGGGGGTAACGGAGACCGCCGCCGGAGGCTTCCCCGATCGGGAAGCCCCGACGCCGATGGGACTTGATATGGTGGACTCGTATCCGGGGCAGATCGTGTACTGCCCCGGCGTTAACCCGTTCAAGCTGGGCAATGCCGGGCTGGATGCATTGGAGCAAGCGCTGCAGCGGCCGGAGGCGGTCGGGATCAAAATTTACCTCGGCTACTATCCATACTATGCCTACGATGACGTCTACCAGCCGGTCTACGAGCTGGCGAAGCAGTACAAGGTCCCGGTCGTCTATCATACGGGGGATACGTACTCGGAACGCGGCCTGCTGAAATATTCCCACCCGCTGACGGTGGACGAGGTTGCCGTCGCCCACCGCGACGTCAACTTTATGATCGCCCACTTCGGCGACCCGTGGGTGCTGGACGGAGCCGAGATCGTCTACAAGAACCGCAACGTATTCGCCGATTTGTCCGGCCTGATGGTCGGCGATGCCGCAGAATGCGCGCGGCTCAAGGATTCCCCGCTCTTCTTCGCCCATCTGCGCCACGCGGTGACGTACTGCGACCATTACGAGAAGATGCTGTTCGGCACGGACTGGCCGCTCGCCCCCGTGCAGCCTTATCTGCAATTCGTGCAGGAGCTGATTCCGGAGGCGTATCATGAGCACGTCTTTTACAAAACTGCCCTGCAAGTGTTTCCGAAAATTGCTCCGCTCGTGGAGTAGCCGCTTAAACGACGCATAAACGCTCAAAAAAATCCCCGCCTCGTCGATGGCAGCGACGGCGGGGATCAAAGATATATGTTAAGTAACGGGATCTTCTTTAGTATGCGGCCCGAAGCTTAAGCGCACCTTAAAAGAAGCTCAAAATTGGATTAAAATTTGAGCGGCTAGTCCTTATACGGATCGAACTCGTCAGCACCGGCCATGCATACGCCGATCGGCTTCAGCACATGCAGCACCTCGATCGTTTCCGCGTGGGCGTCCAGCACCTCCTGAAGCTTCCGGTACACGAACGGGCTTTCGTCCGTCCCGGCTCCGCGAAGCTCGACGCCGAAGCTCTTCACGGCCTCGTGCATCTGCGTCTCCGAGATGAGGCCGCCCGAGCGGGTGCGCGTCTTCCAGTTCATTTTGCCGGCCGCCTGCGTGCGGCTCATGATTCTTCCCGCGCCGTGCACCGTGCTGTAGAAGGCCGCCCGGTTTTCCTCCGTATCCTTCCCCCGGACAATGACCGAGATGTCGCCCATACTGCCGCCGATGAATCCAAGCTGGCCGGGAGCGGACGGCGTCGCCCCTTTGCGCACGACGACCGTTTCCCGGCCGCCATGGGTCTCTTTCCACGCATAATTGTGGTGGTTATGTACCTCGAATTCCGCGTCCGCTCCCAAAATCGCCAGCACCTGACGGATGACGGCATCTCTTCCGGCATACGCGTACCGCCCGGCCAGCTTCATGGCGCGGTAATACATATCGCCAAGCTCGCTGTCCAAATCGAGCAGCACCGGCGGCTGGTCCATCTTTTCCCCCGGAGCGTTCGCCAAAAACTCCCTGCCCACCGCAAGGTTAATAAAGCCGCTGGCTGTCTTATGGCCGAACCCGCGGCTGCCGAAGTGATTGCCGATCCACAGCCGCCCCGTCCCCGCTTCCTCGAACAAATCGACGAAATGATTCCCGCTGCCTACGGTTCCCAATTGATCGCGGGCAAGCGCCTTCAGCTTACGGTGCTCCCGACGCCCGACCGACGAATACACCGACCAATCCGGATCGTCGAACAGCTCGTGATCCACCTTCTTGTTGCTTACACGCCCGATGCCGAACGAAACGTTCCGTGCGATGTCGTCCATGATGCGCGCCAGCCTGGGCCGGATATCCGCAGCCAGCAGGTTCGTTCGCACCGCTTTGTTCCCGCATCCGATGTCATACCCAACGCCGGACGGCGAGATTTGTCCTTCGTAGACGATCACCCCGCCAATCGGCTGGCTGTAGCCCTTGTGGTGGTCCGCCATCAATAGCGCCTGCACGACATTTCCGTGCTCCGCGCACGTTTTCGCTTGCGCCAAGGCGCCTGCCTCCGGGTTCCCCCAGACGCGGACGCCGTCTATGATTTGATAAGCCATGCCGTCAGCTCCTTTTCCTGCAAAAGCTTCGCAATTCGTTCTTTTACTTGTTCATTCGGCTCGCAGGCGATCAGTTCCTGCAAAGTTGCCGTCACTCCCTCTCCCCAGTCTGGAAGAGGCCATGCCTCCAAACATTTCAACGCCATATTGCGGTTCATGGTTGCCGGGCTCCGCAAGCCGGTGGCGATCAGCTTTGTCCCTTGGCCCTCGAAAACGTCAAGCGCCTGCAGCAAGCTTTGCAGGCATTGATGCGGCCCATAATGCTCCCCGTAACCGATTTCGTCCCTCGGGCCGCTGGCAATTTCCTCCAGCGGAAGGTACGCTTCCGCATAGCCGATCAAGCGGTACATTCGCTCCGGTTCATCCGTGTGCGCAAGCTCATAATACAGATGGCTGTCCAGCGGATGCTTCCGCAGCTGCCCGAACAGCTCATCCCAGATGTCCATGTTGAGCCGTTTGGCCGCATAGATCGCATGCTGCCGTGCCGCGCTGTCCTGCGAGCGGATGCCCTCCCATATTTTAGACGGCCATTCTTCGTTGCGAATGACGTTCTCGCACAGCCGCTTGCAGGCTTCGCGCAGGTCGCCGGACCAGCCCCTGTCATACCGCTGCTCCCAACGCTGACCGTCTTCGTTTAGAAAATCGTAAATATCCGTCACAACCGCCAGCTGCGCCGCGGTCACGCACATCGTCTGCGAGTGCCTTAGAAAATCGCCTACCGCCGACGCTGCGTCCTCGTAGTCGTCGATATTTTCAGCCGGCCCACCGGACAGCAGCGCGGAGAGGATGACCCCTGCCCCGTCATACAGCTCAAGATCCACGGAGGCTTGTGACAGCGCTTCGGCCAGCCCGCCGTTACGGGCGCAGTAACAGGCCAAATATTCGTTCATGACGCTGTTGCGGCATCCATGGCGAAGCAGCCAGTCCCGGATTTCCTGCGTCTGCGGCTCCAGACGCTCAACCAGTTGGATTTTGCCCCAACCATCTACGTCCTTGGCCAATTCGAACAGCGTCTCGTTGGCGTTGTCCAGACTGCCCCGAATCGCAACCGCCGAATAGAGTGTAAATTCGTCATGCTTGCCCAGCGTAATAACCAGGTCCCGATGTCTCTCGGTTTCGAACTGGCCCAGCAGCGCAATCCCCAGCTTGACGACATTGCGGTGCGCCCCGGATCTCGCGAACCATTCCGCTTCCTGGTACAGATTCGGAATGACGACGCCGGGATGTTCCCGCAGCGACTCCAACAGCGGGTCAATGACGCTCAGCACGTCCTCCTGCATGAGCTTGAGGTAGGTGGCGCGTCTTGTTTTGCTGCCCGGATTCCGGCTCTGCTTGACCAGAAGCTGCACCAGCGCCTGCACCTTCGCCGTATCCGCTTGCCCTCCGGTGTGGTGGCTGAACGTCCCGTCCATGCCCCCCGCGACCCAGCGCACGGAATGACCGGCCCAATACTCATCATCATCCGGCAATCCAGCATCATTGAGTCGGCCTTGCTCATCCAGCGCGGACACGATGAATTCGTAGATGGAAAGCTTGCCGGTCCATGGATAAAGCGTATTTTGATTAAATATATTCATCATGGTCAATCACCTGTTCTCCCACACTTCGCCAAGCACGGCGCGGAACAGCCCGTCAAGCTCATGATCCTGTCCGCCTTCGGCGCTTTTCAAATGAACGGCCGTGCGCTCGAAATGATTCATTTTTTGTTCCAAAAACTCGTTGATGGGGTTGATCCTCGGCTCGTAGTCCATTTCGTCCCCCGCCATTTTGCGTTCTACCAGCCCCCGGATTACTTTTTTCAGCTCGCTGCCCTCCGGAACCAAGCGGTCCACCAGCACGTCGAATTCCATCGGCGGCATCGCGTTAAACCGCTCGATCCATTCGCAGGCAAGAACCGGACGAAGCACGTAAAAATATTTTTTGATCTTCACCTGCTCCCCCTGCAAGTATTCGCGGTAATTGCCCTTCGCCATATTAAGATAGTGATACATGCACGATTTCGGGGAAAAGGTCAGCGGCGAGATGCTGCGAATACGCTCCGCCGCAGAGTAATTCTCGTAGTACGGGATCGGCGATTGCAGCCATTCCAGCAGCGGCGGGTTCGATTTGCGGAATAAGTTCAGCGCCTTCTTCAAATCCCAGCCGTTGATATCGAGCTTGTCGCTGATCGGCCGCTCGATCACGTCCCGTTGATCGAATATGGATAAGTACCACTCGACAGGCCGGACGTATAGAAAACGGACATCGTAGTCGCTGTCTTTTGACGGGAACCCCCACGCCCGGCTGCCCGATTCGCAGGCGTACAGGATGCGCACCTGCTCCTGCTGCTCAATGTGGCAAAGTGCTTCTAATATAGGTTGACGAAAGTCGGTCATCGCAGTTTTCCCTCCTTGGATCGGGATGGTGGTAACGGAAAAAGCCATCGACCTCAACGGTCCATGGCCCGATGTTGTTATAGATGGTTTTACGGTGTGCGCGTAAAATGTCATCCGAATAGGACCGATGAGATAAAAATGGATCGTTACTTTTCGCCGCCACCCAGCTCCATGGCATCGATCTTCCCGGTCATGTCCGAGTAGCCCTGTACCGCCTGCGCAATATAGGACAACACCGTGTCGCTCCACCCGTAAATATAGAACGTGTTCCGATCGGTCGGAGGCGCCATCGCATAACGGTACGGTGCAATGTCGACGATGAACGCCTTGACTTGCGGGTTCACCTTGGCGCGGTATTTCGCCAGCTCGGCGTAAAACGGACTTCCGCTGTTCTGCTGCTCATCCGTGATAATGATGATCTGATCGACCCGTTTGTTTTCGTAAAACAGCTTGCGCACAGGGGCGCCGGTATCGGTGCCGCCGCGGGAACGGATGCGGTCTGCCTGCGTCAAAATGCTGTCATGACGCGACGGCTTGGCGTCCGTCACTTCCGTGTCGAACAGCCAGAACAACGAGTTCCCCTGCGTTTTCTTGTACAGCGCCAAGGCGAATACGGACCCGATCTGCAAATATTCCCCTTGCATGGAACCGGAAATATCGAGGAAAATCGCCGTTTTCTCGCCGATCTCCGGCAAATTCGCGAACGTCTGCTCCACCGCCGCCCGAAGCGCATCGCGCAGCTCCGGACGCTCCACCTCCCGGAACGCCTTGGCGAACCGGAACGGCAAAATCTTCGCTTTGCGCAGCGCCTCGGCATTCGTCAGACGCTCCATCGCGAACGCCAGGTTCGCTTTCTTCTCGAACACGCCCGCGCGATCCAGCGCGTTCAAATGGCGCAGCAGCGCGAACGTAGGCATCTGGCGCAGCAATGCCTCCCAGACGGCCTTGGACGGCTTGATCGCGCCCGTCACCGTTTCGTACGGCAGCTTCCCGCGTTCGATGCAGGCAAGCTGCTCGGCTTCGCTTCTCGCCCGCTTCAATTGCTCCAGCGCCTCCACCTGCGGGAGCATGGCGAGACTTGTCTCCTGCCCGCGCAGATAACGGAACAGCGCATGCTGCTTGAGATCGGCCGGCTTCGGATGCGACGTCGCGATCGCGTCGCCCAAGCTGAACCCGCGTCCCCGGCCGTTGTACTTCAGCGCCCAATATTCGGACACCCCGGAGAGGAAGCGGGCGACCTGCCGTTTCACGGCCCGGCCGCCCTGCCCGCGGCCAAGTCCCCGCAGGATCGTCAGGAAGTCGGACAAATCGGAAGGAATTCGAACCACTTGGTCGAACACCTTGGCGAACAAATCCGGCCGGTAAGACGATAGTATAGCGAGTCCGAACAGCGGCTGCAGCCGCATGAATCCCTCGTTGCGGGCGAACACCAGCGCTTTGGCCATAAATTGCGGGTTCCGCTGCGCCATTTCGTGATGCAGCTCCAGCGCGTCCTTCAGCAGCTCATTTTGATCGGCGTAAAACGTATTTCCGAGTGTATTAGTTAACAGCGTCTGCACGTACTGCTCTTCGGCCGAACGCGCATAAGCAGGGAATCCGTCTTTGTTATGTGTCGTCGGCAGCATCGCACCGAACATTTTTTTAGCGAAACTCATGGTTGGAAACCTCCTTTTTGCGTAGCAAAAAACTGCTTCGTAAGCATATTCATCATAGACCCGGCGAGGAAAAGTGAGGAAGGTCGGTGCAGGACTCGAACCTGCTGTGTTGCCCAATAATCTTTTGGCCGCTTGGATGCGAAGGAACCCTCCCCGGCGCCTCGCCGTACTATTAACTTATTAAGAACGAAGCGAGGGAAAAACGAAAAGGCGCATGGCGTCTCTGACACCCGGCTGCCGCCGTCAATTCTTTTCCCATAAAAGTCGAAGGAGCCCTTTCAAGCGCCTCGCTTCGGTATTCATATGCTGAAGATCTCCGAGGAAGTGGGCGGAAAGGTACAATAACCGCTCTACCATCTGAGCTATTCCGCCGTATAGCGGAAGCCGGACTCGAACCGGCGACCTGTCGCTTAAGAGGCGAAGTAACCCTTCCAAGCGCCTCGGTGATCTTTTGCCGTAAAGCTTTTGCCTTTCGGCGTCGGCCTTACGTGTATTATCATCGCTTATTTTCGGCCCCGCGAACATGGCGAAAGTATTACGACGAGAGAAAAAGTTTTCCTTTTTCTCCAATTCTCTTCCCTGTTACAATAAAAGGAACAGCTACGAAAGCGGAGGTTGTCCATGGCCAGAGAAAGCTTCGATAAAGAAATCCAGTTTTTGCGCATGCTGGTGCTGACCAGCGGTGCCTACAGCCGCCAGCAATTCGCTCAGCGGCTCGGCATCTCCGTACATACCTTCGACAAAACGATCCGGCGGCTGAAGGACATCGTGAACACGATGTACCAGCAGCTCCCGCAGGAGCAGGGCAAAGAATTCGCCGAAACGCTCCGTTTCAGCTACTACGAGTCCGCAGACCCGATGCTGCTGTTCTTATACCGCGCCAAGTCGCTAAAGGAATCGGAGAGCCACCGGCTGTCCCTGCTGCTCGCCGCCATGCAGGAGGAAGCGCGGACCGTCATGGAGCTGCTCGATGCGTGCTGCAGCGACCTTCCCGCGGAGCTTCCGCTGCCCGACGAAAAAACGATTCGCTCGGACCTGAAATATTTGGAGGAAGTCGGCGTAATCGTACGAGAGCCCGGAGGACGGCCATACCGGTACCGCGTTCACGACCGGCTCGTCAAGGACCTAACCTACGAGGAGCTTCTCGATCTCTACGATTACGTCGACATTATGGCGAATACGCAGGTGCCGTCCGTTCAAGGCTATCTTTTACGGGATAGTGTGAAGAAGGCTTTGCAGCATGTGGGCGGAGCGGAAGACGTCACAGGGGAGCCCTTTCTGTACAAGTACCATTATTACTCGCGCATTCTGGATGAAGCGCATCTGTTCACCCTGCTTGGAGCGATCCGGCAGCGCCGGAAGGTGCGGTTTCTCTATTTCTCACCCAGAACGCGCAAAAGCTACGCGTCGAAAAATACGAACCCGCTGTTCGAACGCGAAACCGAGGGAAAAGAGGTCGTGATGCTGCCGCTCAAGGTGATCTACGATCACCAATACGGCCGGTGGTATTTGCTCGGCTCAGAAAGCCGGCAAGGGATCGTGAAGTTCCGTTTGGAAGGCTTGACTCAACTGAACGAAGACGAGGCCGTATCCGAGGAAACGTTCAGCGAGAAGCTGCACCTGTTGGAGGAAAAAACCCGCTACAGCTGGCTTATCGATACCGGAAGGCCGCTTACGGTGCGGGTACGGTTTTTCAGCCCGGAGGCTCCGCAGCCCAATTTCGTCAAGGAGCGCGTGCTGCTTCAAGGCCAGTGGGGAGAAATTACGGAAGAAGACGAAGCTTCCTTTATCTATGAAATCAAAGTGCACGGGACGACCGAGATCAAGCCTTGGCTTCGCAGCTTCGGCTCCAGCTGCGAAGTACTTGCACCGGAGCACCTGCGCCGGGAGCTGATTGAGGAGTGGAAGGAGATCGCAGCGTATTATGAATCCGTTTGAGAAAATTTTTAATTACCAGGTCATGTCCCGCCTCCACGAAACGGGCACGCTCGCCGTCACCTCCCATGAGCGGACATGGCTTAAAGCGATGCTGGAGCACCCGGCGTCCGGGCAAGCTTTTACTCCCGAGACGCTGGAGAAGCTGCAAAGCATGCTCCAAGGCGACCCGACGCTGGATATGAAGGAAGGCTTCGGGGAAAAGGCCAAGAGCAGGGAGCATCAGGTCTACCATCCGCTTTTGCGTTCCTTGCGGCGGATCATGCTGCGGAAGAGCGGTATTCTCATCAACCACCGGATCAGAGACGGACGGATGTTCGAGGAGCAGCCGGGCTTTCCGTTCAAGCTGGAGTACTCGATGGTCAAACGGGAATGGTACTTGATTTGGTATCATCTCCGGTATCGGGCGCTGATGAATACGAAGCTGCAGCATATTGTGGAGCTTGCGGAGCAAACGGTTTCGGCGGAGGAAGCCGCGGCTGTCGAAACGGATATCAACCACATGCTGGAGGCCCGGAAGGAATCGGCGGTCATCGAGGTGGTGCGCGAGTATAATAATGAGCTGTCCCGCATCCTCTACGCCTTCTCGTGCTTCGAAAAGCAAGTCGGGTACGACGACGCGGCAGACTGCTACACGATCCGGCTGACGTTCCTCGGGGACGAGAGCGAATATATTTTGTCCAAGCTGCGCTTTCTCGGCAAGCGGGTCCGGGTGGTCGAAGGTGACAAGCTCAAACGGCGCATGAGGGAATCGGCGGCCAAGGCGCTGAGCCGGTACGGGGTAACGGAGGAGCCGCAGGTTGTACCGTGAACGACGGTAGGCCGGGTAGAAAAAGGGCGGGCCTCGGCCGAAAACCGATCGGTAACCTAGTGGCGCCGCTGTTAGGATGACGCGTCGGGCGTTGGATTGGTCTCTGCCGGGAAATCGAGGGTACCCGAGCTCGTGGGATACTCTTGCGAGGCCCGGAGACGCTGGAGCGCTCGGTGAGTTCGATGGCGCGTGAGGAGTTCTCGACGACGTTGGATGGCTCTAGGCTCTAGGCTGCGCTAGACGCTCGATGATGCTCTTTGATACTCTATGATGCGCTTGACACCGGTGGATGCTCTTTGACGTTCCATGATACGTTAGACGCCCGACGGATACTCTTTGATGTTCCATGATACGTTAGACGCCCGACGGATACTCTTTGACGCTCCACGATACTCTAGACGCTCGATGACGTAATACTCTATGTTCGTGCTATGTGGCGTTCGATGAAACTTACGCTCTGACACTCGATGTGCATTTGGAAGTGCGTTTCAGCTCACAGTGCACATTACTTCCGATGGTCACTCTGCTCTTATGCGGCCATTCGTAAGCAATGCGGCAATCCTCATCTTAGTAGTGACTTTCGCAAAACCAGATAGAGGAACTCAGATGCGCTAAGACACCTCAAATAGCCTCATTCCGAAAAATTGAGGAACTCAGGTGAGCTATTGCCACGACATGACAACATAATCCGGCCAATCCGGCATCATTCGCCAGAATAGAGGCACCAAGTTCCTCTATCGCCCCCGGCAACGAGCAAAACAGCCGAATAGCGAACGTCAGTTCCTCTATCCCTGGAAATCTCCCCCTGCGATCCGTCATCCAAGAACCATCATCTAAGAGAAATCAACGCCGCACAGGGCTTGCAAACCGCATACAGCAGCGTAGCGCCAACGCAAGCTTGGGATTCGCGTGCACCGAATCCCAAGCGCGTCGCCCTATGAGCGCACGACCTTGCCCGCGAACGATATCCTACAGCAGCCAATTGCGAAATGGAGCAAATAGCTCCGCTCCAATAGCTTCACGTCCAACAGCTTCACGGCAAGTCGTGCAAACACTTCCACCAACGAACCGAAAAAGGAGGTGTCCCGATGTACGCCATTCATTGGCCTAATGTGATTTTGTTCGCTCTTCTTTTCCTGGCCTTTCCGATCTATGTCGTTTACCGGCTGCAAACGATCTCCCGCAAGCTATCCCGTATCGAGCAGCAGCTTCTCGATCAGAAGCGGGCAGAGCTCAAGGCGGACAACGCCCGCATCGCAAAAACGCAAGAGCCCCCCACCGCCTAAGACTGTTTTGACAACAGCCTTTAAGCGACAGGGAGCTCAGCGCATGCCTCCCGGCGAAACCGACGACTTATGTCGCCGCTACAACCTGCTTATAGTAATCGTCGATGAGAACGGCCTTGCCGCCGTTCAAGCGGGACTCCTCGGCCGCGAACGCCATCAAATGGCTGCGCACGGAGGCGCTGGCCGAGGTCAGGCTTTCCCCGCCGGCGTTGCTCCGCACCTCGCGCAGGAAGCTGCGCACGATGCCGCTGTCCCCTCCGCCGTGGCCGCTCACCTGCGGCGGGATCTCGATCTCCGTCTTCTGGTGCATCAGAAAATCCATCAGCGTAATGGTGCTCTCTTCCCCGCGAAGCTCGCCGCGCGTGCCCATGATCTGGATGCGGCGCTCCTGCTCCCGCGTGAAGCCGCACATGCTGAACATCGCCGTAGCTCCGCTCGCGAATTCCATGTTGACCACCTGATGATCGACCACGTTGTTGTCGCACTTGTAGACGCAGCGGCCGTACGGCGAGTCGCGCAGGCCCTTCACGATGTTCTCCCGCGTCAGCTCCTCCGTATAATGGCGCGCCCACGCTTTGCCTTCACCGAGGTAGAACCGCGGGGCAGAGTAAGGACATTCCGCCTCCACCGCGCACCCGTCGATACAGTAATCCGTGGATCCGGCGGGCGCATTCCCCGAATGAAAATGCATCAGCGAGCCGAACGAGCTGACCTTGACGCACGGCTCATCCATCAGCCACGACAGCACATCCATGTCATGACACGATTTTGCCAAAATCATCGGACTGGATTTATCCGAATTGTTCCAGTTGCCGCGGACGAAGCTGTGAGCGATATGCCAATAGCCGACATTTTCGTTCAACTGAATCGATACGACCTCACCGATGCGGCCTTCCGCGATGATTTTTTTCAGCGTTGCCCAGAACGGCGTGTAACGCAGCACATGGCAGATCGTCAGCAGCCGGTTGTTTGCCAAGGCCCTCCGTTCCATCTCCACGCATTCGCGCGGGTCCGGCGACATCGGCTTTTCGAGCAGCACGTGGTATTTGAGATCCAGCGCCTGCAGCGTCGGCTCGTAGTGCATCCGGTCCTGGGTGCAGATCATGGCGATATCCGCCATCTGCGGACGGCTGAGCAGCTCCTCCCACGTCTCGAAGCAGTTTTCCCGGGAAATACCGTGCTCGGCTGCGAACTTTTCCCGGCGCTCGGCGTTGGGCTCCGCAACGGCTACGAACTTCAATTCATGCGGACAATCGAGCGCGTACCGCGCATAGCCGCCGGCCCCTCTCGCTCCGGCTCCGATCAAGACGGCTGTCATTGGTTTCATGCTCTCGGGCTCCTTTTTCCGAAAATTATATTCATCAGCCGACCTTAGGCCTTCCCTTACTGCCAGCCGACTTTCGCGTTGTTATCCTTGATCAGCTTGTTCACTTCGTCGACGACTTCCTTGCCGCCCTTCGCCATAAACTCGTCTACCATCTTATCCCAATCCGAAAACGGCCGCTGGCCGACGATCATTTTCGTCTTTTCGTCGTTCAGGAACTGGGACAGCTCGGTCCATTTCGTATTGTACAGCGGCGACTGAACAGCCATCACAGGGCTGAGATAAATTTTGGACGTTTTGAGATACGCGACCACCGATTCGTTAAACTGCCTTTCGAGCGGCGACTTCGAGCCTTTGATGAACACTTCCAGGTCTTGGTCGTTCGGCGCCCAGCCTTCGGTGTTGATGTAGGCGCTCGGCGCGACGTTGGAACGGTTTTCCTTAATTGGAATCGGTACGCCGTCTTCCATTTTGTAGCCTTTGCCTTCTTTGCCGTTCAGCCAATCGTACTTTTCATTCTTGGCGTTACGCTGGTCCGCCGGTGTAAATTCGCGGAAATAGTCCATGATTTCGAGAATGCGCTGCACTTTCTCCGGATCGTTCTTCAGCTTGGCGCTCAGCAGATACATTTTGTAGTACCCGGCCAGCGAGCGGATGCCTTGGGTGCCGTCCGGCGCTTTGAAGGCCGGCAGTGGCGCAAGCACGGCATTCGGCGCGTTCTCGGCCAGCGTCTTGTAGTTGATCAGATTGCCTCCCGGCTCCTCGTACCAGATTCCGACTTTCCCGGCGTTAAACGCCTTGAACACGTCGTTGTAATTCGTGACGGCCCAGTCTTTCTTAATCGCGCCTTCCTTGTACAGATCCGTCAGGAACTTGACGACCTCTTTACTGCCTTCGCCGATGTCGGGAATGTACTGTCCGTTCTTGTCCTTTTCGTACCATGCGCCGTAATACGGGCTGAACGTAGGGCTGTAATAGATGTTTTTGGCCAATCCGAGGCCGATCGTGTCGTCCTTGCCGTTGCCGTCCGGGTCCTGCTTGGCGAACGCGATGGCAACTTTTTTCAGCTCTTCGTAATTGGTCGGCATCGGCAGTCCCAGCTTATCGAGCCAATCCTTGCGAATGACCGGCTTTTTGCCGCCCTTGGCGTTGAAAAAGTATGGAACCGCATACACTTTGCCGTTCACCTTGAGCATATCCCAGACGTTGGAAGGCACCGGCTTGAACGAATTATATTGGTCGAGATAGTCGTTCAGCGGGAGAAAAGCGCCCTGCTTCGCCCATTTCATATAATTGGCGTCCACCAGCTCCATGCCGATGACGTCCGGAATATCGCCGGAAGCCATCGTGACGCTGAGCTTCTCGTCATACGTATCCCAAGGGACATACTGCGGCTTGAAGTCTACGTTAAACTTCTCATTGATCACTTTGACCGCTTCGCTGTCCGGCCCGGGTACCGGATTTTCCCACGTACCGGAGAACCAGGTGATCGTTATCTTTTTATTTTTGGCGTCCGCACCGCCTTTGCCGGCGTCCGCCGCACCCGAGTTCGCTCCTCCGGAGCAAGCTGTCATACTGCCCGCTACGGCGAGCGAAAGCAGAACGGAAACAGACCGTTTCATTGTCATGGATGCATATCCTCCTTAAGGTGTAATGCTATGGTACATCAGTCAAACCGAATATCCAACCCCTTAGCCTTTGACCGAGCCCAACATCACCCCTTTCGCAAAATGCTTTTGCAGAAACGGATACAGCACGAGAATCGGGATCGTCGACACCAGAATCGCCGCCATGCCGATCGTTTCCGCGGGTGGAACCTGCAGCCCCCGAGCCGCCTGTACCCCTTCGGACAAAATATTGCCCGCCTGACTCAAAATCACGATCTGACGCAGCATAACCTGCACCGTCCATTTGGCCGGATCGTTCAAATAAAGCAGCGCCGAGAAATACGTGTTCCAATGGGCCACGGCCGAGAACAGCCCGAAGGCAGCCAGCGCCGGCTTGGACAGCGGAAGAATGATGCGGGCATAAATTTGCAGATCGTTAGCCCCGTCAATCAGGGCCGACTCCGTCAGCTCATGCGGAATATTGAGAAAAAACTGCCGCATGACGATCAGGTTGTACGAGTTGATGGCGACGGGAAGAATTAACGCCCAGTACGAGTTGATCAGGCCGGTAGCGCTGACGATCATATATGTCGGAATAATGCCGGCCCCGAAGACGAACGTGAACAGGACGAGGAACAGAAACACCCGTTTGCCGAGAATGTTGCGCGACAAAGCATAAGCCATCATCGATGTCAGCAGCAGGTTGACGAACGTGCCCACGACGGTGACAAAAATGGTCACGCCGAGCGAACGCACGAACGAATCCGATTGAAAAATATAGGCGTACGCATCGAGCACAAAGCTTGTCGGAACGAGCAGCAGCTCGGTCTTCACGTACTCCGAGTAAGAAGTAAACGACACGATAGTCATATAGTAGAACGGGAACAGCATCAGCAGCGCGATGATCACGAGGAGCACCCCGTTAACGGCCCCGAACGCTTTTTCCTGCCATGTGCGATTACGAATCATAGCGTTTTGCACCTCCGTATCTTGCTTTATGCCCCAGCCGCAAGTAAGATTAGAACACGCCTTCTTCGCCGAAGCGTTTAGCCAGACGGTTCGCCCCGATAATCAGCAGCAGGCCGACGAGCGATTTGAACAAACCGACCGCGGTGGCGAAGCTGTAGTCGGATTCGGTCAGCCCTTTGACGTACACATATGTGTCGAGCACGTCACCCACCGATTTGTTGAACGGGTTGAGCATCAGGAAAATCTGTTCAAAGCCCGAATCGAGCACGCTGCCGAGCCGCAAAATAAGCAAAATCACAATCGTGCTGCGAATCGCGGGCAGCGTAATATGCCAGATTTGCCGCCAGCGGTTGGCTCCGTCGATGACGGCCGCTTCGTACTGGCTCGGATCTACGGCGGCCAGCGCCGCGAGGAAAAGGATCGTGCCCCAGCCGGATTCCTTCCAGATCACTTCGAGCACGACGAGAGGCATGAACCAGCCCGGCTCCTGCAGGAAGGCAACGGGTCCGATGCCGAACAGCACATGCAGCAGCTTGTTTACCAGTCCCTCCGACTGGAGGAACACCGTTACCATGCCGATCACGACGACCCAAGAAATGAAGTGCGGCAAGTAGACGATCGATTGAATGAGGCGCTTGAACCATTCACGGCGCACCTCGTTGAGCATTACGGCGAGCACGATCGGCACCGGAAAGGCGAAGGCGATTTGCAGCAAGGACAAGTACAGCGTGTTCCAGAGCACCCGCAGCACTTCCTTGTCCTGGAAGATGCGCTCAAAGTGCTTCAGTCCGACCCACTCGCTGCCCCAGAAGCCTTGAAATGCGCTATAATCTTGAAAAGCCATCATATTACCGGCCATCGGCAAGTACTTGTATACGATAAAGTACACTAGGCCCGGGAACAGCAGCAGATACAAGTAACGCTCCTTCCACATCCGGGTCAACAGCAGTTGCCGGCGCGAGCTTCCGGACACGGACTCCGCTGTCATACGGGAAGGGCCCGGATCGGGCGATGCCTTGGCTGTGAATTCCGTTTCCATAAGAAAACTCCTTTCTCGGTTTCATTGGGACTTGCGGCAGGTTCGCACCCCTTATCTTGGAACCGCTTCCAGTCTATTTTGAGACTTAAGGGCCGCCCCCATCCCGGGGCTGTAATGTTATAATATAGTGACAATTCGCCTCCGGAAACCGTCGCTATTGCCGTTTTATCACGGTTTTCGGGATTTCCGTAAATCAGTGAAACATTCGAAAAACAGACATATGGCATCCGATCCGCCGCACGAAGGGAGAAAACCGCCTTTGCCAAGCATCCTCCGCATCAAAATGAAAGCGCGTTCCGTCTTCTTTAAGCTGCTGCTCAGCTTTCTCGGGGTAATCGTTCTTCTGGTCATCTTCGAGCTTCTGACCTATGGAGTTTTCCGGCAAAGCCTCCGCGATGAAATCATCAAATACAATACGGTCAATTTGACGAATACGACAAACGATTTCGAGCAGCATTTTGAGCTGCTGGAGAATACGATGCTGAATTTGTACCTGAACCCGCGGCTGCAGGAGCTGAACAACAAGCCTTATCTCGATTACGTGGCAGCCAACAAGGTGACGGACTATCTCAGCAATACCGTATCGAATCAGGCGCTATATTTGAACAATTTGTTCGTGTACGATGTCAGGCATTCCCTGATGCTGGAGAAATCGCGAGGCGCGAGCCCCGAATCCATGTTCACCGAATATTACGTCAATCCCGTTTACACCTACTCGTTCTGGAAAAAGCAGTTCGAGCAAGCCGGCCCGATGACGATCTATCCGGCCGCTTCCTACCTGCGAAACGACTCGCCGGGCGATACGACCGGTCCGGTCTGGCCCATGCTGGTCAAAAGCCGCTTTTATCCGGATTTCATGATGCTGGCTTTTGTCGATGCGGACCGCATGTTTCAAGCGTTCCACCGCTCGGTGAATGACAACTTTTACGTCTTGGACGCGAGCGGCCGTCTGCTGTTCGCTTCGGGCTCCGCAGCCGATGAGCCTCTGCCTGCTCTGCCTCCGGGACAGGATTGGGTGAAGGCGGATAGCCAGTACTTCTTCTACACCACCGGATCGAAAACCGGATTCACCTATGTGAATCTCGTGCCGGACGGCCATATTTCGTCCCAATTAATCAAGCTGAATCTGACCTTCGTCGCCGTCCTGCTCGTCGCCATCGCAGCCAGCGTCACGGTATCCGTCTTGTTCACCGTCCGGTTCAACAATCCGGTCCAGCGCATCGTCGAGTCGATCAAAAGCTTGAATGAACAGGACACCGTGCCCCGGCACGACAACGAATTCGAGCTCATCCGCGGCAATATCGGCTTTTTGCTCCAGCAGCGGCATTTGCGGCATCAGGATCTGGAGGAGAAGCATGCGCTGCTGCGCTATCACAGCTATATGAACAAGCTGAAAAAAATCCGCGGGCTTCCTGTCGCCGGTGCGGATCATCTAGGGGAACAAAAGCCGTTCCAAGTCGTTCTGTTCCATCTCTCGTTCAATCACCCGTTTCACACGGAAATTCAAGCGGAAGAGGAACGCGCCGCGTCGTACATTCGCGAATACATTAACCATGTCGTCACGAAGGAGCTGGAAGGGTCGCTCACGTTCCAAATCGAGCGAAATCAGATTTTATCGATCGTGTACCCGGAGCCGGGAGAGGAAGACCGCTTGCGTACGACGCTGGACGGCATCGTCGGCGTGCTGAGCACGGACAAAGCCTACTGCTTCCTTACTATTGCCGTCAGCCCGCTGCATGCGCATACCGCTGACCTGACCGACGCCTACGAAGAGGCGCTGGAGATGATCCGGCACCGGCCGTTCGACGACGAGACGGTCGTGCTTGAAGCCCCGAGCGTCCCGCAAGAGCCGTTCGTTGTGCCCGATGCGCTGATGCAGGAAATTAAAGCGAACTTGCAGGCGGGGAACGCCGCGAACGTGCTGCAGGCACTGCGGCGCCTTATGGCGCAGATGGAGAAAAGAAAGGCCGACGCGCTCGCCTACCGCGAGTTTGCCCGCGAAATCACACACAAAACGACCCGGCTGCTGCATGGCATGGGGCTGGACAGCGGAAAATTAACGGACCTTGAGCCGGAGCAGCTCCATACCGTCTCCAAGCTGGACCGTTATTTCGAAGCGATGATCGGCGAAGCCTGCCGGCGCATCAACAATAAAAAAGAAGCCGCCGACCCGATTATTACCGGAGCGACCGCTTATGTGACGGAGCGATATACGGAAGATATTACGCTGGATCTCGTCGCCTCTTGGCTCAACATTACGGGAGGCTACTTGTCCACTTATTTTAAAGAAAAAACGGGAATCAACTTCCTCGATTTCGTCAACGACGTGCGCATCGGCAAAGCGAAGGAGCTGCTGCGGCAGACCGATCTGCGCATTCAGGATGTCGCCGGGCAGGTCGGTTACCAGAACATGAACTCGTTCAACCGGATGTTCAAGAAGATTACCGGCGTTACGCCGAGCGAGTACCGGCGATCGGGGACGCAGATGTAGGCGAGCCGGGGGTTCCGGCCGCCTTCCGGGCAATGGCGCCCGCGAAAGCGGCCGCTCAATTCATGTCAGATGTCATCCGGGATATCCAATCCGGCCTCCTCTGCCTGTTCAAGATGGTATTTCGCCAAGCTCTCATCCGCGAATTCCTTTTCGTTCCGGTAGATTCGGGCCAGCTCGATATGGGCATGCGGATAATCTCTTTCCAAAGCCACGTTAAAATAAGTAATGGCCGCCGGAATATTTTTGGCTATGCCCAAATCTTGACTGTACACGATTCCCAGGTTGTAGGCCCCCACATTGCTGCCCGCTTCGTAAGCCTGGCGGTAATAATGCAGCGCCTTTTCGTGATTCCCTTTCAAGTCATGAATATAACCAAGCCAACCAAAGTCCGGCGAGCCCAATACTTCACCCTGCTCATAATGCCAGAGCGCCTTGTCCAAATCCTGCGGCACCAGTTGTCCCTCGTAATAGATGGCTCCCAGATTGTTGTGGGCAAAATCAAGGCCGCGTTCTGCGGCTTGCCCGGTCCAGTACAGCGCCTTATCCGCATCCGGCTCCGTCCCTACGCCGTGCCGGTAGCAGGCGCCCAGACCGTTCATGGCATAAGGGTTGCCTGCGGCTGCGCCCTTTTCGTACCAGTAGAAAGCCTTATCGTCATCGAGATAGCCCTCCTGGCTGTAATACATTTGTGCCAGGTTACTCATCGATGGGGCATAGCCTTTCTCGGCCGCAAGGGTATCGTAGTGGAACGCTTTCTCGTAATTGCCCGCTTCGTAAGCCTCCAAGCTCAAGTTGTACAAAGTTTCGACCGGTGTGTATTCGTCTACGCCACCGGGATCGGGGCTGCCCGCTTTGGCATAAGCCAGCAGGCGCTTGCGTACGTCGGCATCAAAATAATAGTTATAATAAGTATCCTCCGCATCCTCCAGCACCTCGGCTTTATCGGCCCTCGCCAGCCCGTATTGCCCTACCGTATAAACTTCAGAGCCTTTAAAGGCATAAGCAAAACCGTCAATCGGCGCTTTCCGCGCCACAAGCTCGAATTCATAGTCGCTCAGCCGCTTTTCGGGCGAATAGGCAATGCTCCATAACCCGTGGCGCTTCAGCGCGAAGGCTCCCTCATACAACCACACGATGTCCTCGTAATCGTCCAAAGGAAATAACCACGAAGGCTCGTCCGGGTCCCCGTTAAAAATGCCTTTTTTCCCGTCCTTTTGCGCCAGCACCAGGTTGCTCGACATGGAATCAACGACGGCTTGCAGATCGATCAGAGCATCGTATTCATAAGGCAGCAGAAGGCTTTCCTGCCGCTTGCCGAAAGCACCGTGCTTTTTACCTTTGCGGAGGATAAGCAGATTCGGGAAATGGGTTTGCCGGTTCAGCTTATCGAAGCCCGACACGCAGACCGTGCCGTCTTTTTTGTACAAGGTATGGTGATTGGCATCCTTGTGCGGCTTGACCAGAATAAGCCCCTCGCCGATCGGCTCCACCGCAGTTAACGGAAAGTCTCCGATATAGTTCCAAGATTCGTTGAAGATTTTGCGGTTTTTTCGCCCTTTCACTGTCGTATGGTAGAACTCCCCGCCGAACTGGAAGGCCTCTTCATGCTCGAAGGGTACGATGACGGAGCCGGATTGATCCAGCACGCCCCAGCCGCCATCTTTTTTCCCGGTAAAAAAAATGCCGGCCAGCGCTTCCAGGCTCTCGTACTCGGTCGGCGTAACCGCCCGGCCTTCGAGATTGATAAGTCCGAATTTATCGTCCCGTTTGACAATGGCGGAAATCGTACCGTATTCAAAATCGAGAGCATCGTCCCATACGAGCGGGATGACGGTTTTCCCGGACTTATGTACATAGCCGTACTTGCCCGCCCGGGAGACCACGGCGAGATCTTCGCAGCTGAAATCGTAAAATTCGTCAAACTGCGGGCTGAACAGGATGCTGCCAGCCTTGTCTTTCAGGCCCCACAAGCCGTTTTCCTCAAAAATCTCTACATCCGCCTCGTCTTCGTAAGGCTCCCAAATCGACGCCCAGCCGTATTCGTAATTCGGGTAATTAAGCAATTCGGCAAACGACTTAAAGCCAGGGTTCACATCCATCAATTCGGAATAGCGCAGCAGCGAAATGTCATCGTTGTCCATCGCCTTGGTGATGATCTCGTTGTTGTGGGCAATATTCGCCCGCCATGTTTCCGCCTGCTCGGCATGGGGGATATCATCCATATTGAACACGTCCCACGCATCCAGATGGAAATACGGGAGGTCTAATTTTTCGAGATAGCTCAAAAGCTTCGTTTTGGCTTCGGCAAAGGCTGCTTTGTCTGCAATCAGCCCTTCCTGCTTCTCCAGAAACTCGTAAAACCGCTTCAGGTTATCGATTCCTGCCCGGGCATTGTAATACAGTCCCGCGTTGTCCGGCTCCGTATGGTTGTTATAATTATTGCCATCGATAAACCCTCCGTCGACCAAGAGAGGCTGTAAACATAGGGGCATTTCGTAGCCCCATTCCATCATCATCGTATCGTCATCCCGCGCTTCGGAAGGGGCGCTGACATTGTATAAATAGACTCTGTGCGACATCGCTGTTCTCCTTCGTAGGCCGCCGCAGCGGACAGCCTTTGTTTATGTATGTTTGTCGCGCTTCCAGACGCGGTAGCGTTCCGAAATGACCGGCTCGATGATCCGGTAATTCTCGATCGTATCTTCCACGTGGTAGATCGTCGGCAGGCCTGCTGCCAATAGTTCCGCGAAATCCGATGCCGTATAAATATCGTTATGAATATTCAGGTATTCGCGCGCAAACGCATCCGCCTCGTCCGACAGGTCGTTCGAGGTCAGCACACCATCCCAGTTTGTGCGAAAAAATTGGGCGCCTGTCATTTCATCCCGTTTCACCAGCTCGATATCCGGCAGATCCCGTTTCCGGCTTTGATTACGGAGCAAATCGTTTTTGATCACCCACGCAACGAACATGCCGGTCGGGACATAAGCTTGAAATATGTCCAGTTCTTGCGGAAAGTCCCCTTCGTAATGCCACTTCGCTTTATCGAACACGTACAGCTCTTTTTCCTTGATCTGAAACAAGACGTCCGTCGGTTCTTCGGCGAAGCCTTTAGCTCTCAGCTCATAAGCCCGTTCATTCAACCGGTCGACGGCTTCCTCCTTGGTTGGATACGGCTCGTAGGTCGGATTCATCGTCTTTTTATCAGGATACAGCCGGCCTTTGATGACGTTCAGGATATAGACCTGCGGTCCTTCCGTAATGGTCAGATGCACATAATCTTTAAAGGTCTTTCTCTGCTTGGTTACTACCGTTTCGATCTTTTTCGTCATTGTTCTCCCCAAATCCATACACGAAGTTAAGCTTCTGTAGTTACCAGCTTACCTTGGAATGCATTTTATGGGAATCCTGCAAAATTACCAAACTCAACCTGCTTTCCTCCAGAGAAAACCACTCTTCAATACCGCCTGCCGCGGACTGGAATTTTTTCCGAAAAACCTATTTCCGTACACCATTTTGCTATATACTGGTACTATTGTGCATGTTGGATACAGATTTTAGAAAAAGTTGGCGGAGTGAAGCATGAACAACCTATTTTTGCGCAAGTTGACAATATTCCTATCATTACTGGCTTTATGCTCGGGCTGCAAATTAACCACGGGTGCCCCATCATCTGCGCCTGCAGAATCAGGAACAACGACCCAGATGGCGACACCGACGGCTCCTCAGACGCTGGCTCAAACTCCTGCAGCATCGGAAAAACCGAAGCCGCCGGCAGCATCGCAGGCGGAAGTTCCGCCACCGAAACCGGTTACCGCGCAGGAGTTGCCGAACGAGGGAACTTATGCAAGAGCCGGGGAAAACCCGCTTTGGCTGGGCAGGGCCGAAATTAGCAAGCGGGACAATGGCGTTTATCATTTGGAAGTGAATGTATCGAGTGGGTTCGCTCATAATATCGGGTCCATGGAATCGGATTTTACCATCGCCTTCGGGAAAGTGAAATTGCTGAATGAAGAGTACGATAACGTATCGGTAACCTTCGCCGAAAACCGACTCGTAATCGACTATCCCGATTCCAAATTATTCGGCGGTCATAATGCAGAACCGCGAGGCACTTATTATTTATTGAAATCGCCGATCGATTCCCCGTTTCTTGCCAAACTTTACGATGCGGCCAAGATAGAACCATCGTACCGGGAAGGGTTCACCGATATCCGGACAGTTAACGCGGATCAAGGAAAACAGCTATTGCTGCTTCAATCGTACAGTGCGGTCGATCGATCTAACCTTGTTTCGGAGCAAGTGGTGATCTATGACGAGCATAGCAAGGAGTTCAACGTCATTGGCGAAATCGATGCGGTAAACCGAAGGAAGGTAGCCGATCGTTTAATAGGCTTAGGTTACTCGGAAGATACAGTATATCTGGCAACACGAAAAGCCGAATTCGACCGATACCAGGAGAAGATGATGCAGAGATTTGATGACGAAGGAAACTCCGGGCTGGAAGCCCCCCTTTCCGAACAGGAAGCGTTCTTTATTGCGACCGGAATAGGAGGAGTAACAAGCCATGCAGACAACCGCCGCAATGAAGACAACATCGGCTCGATTTTCATTCAAGAAGTTTCCTCATCCGACGATGAGAATGTGACCATCCACGAGTACGAAGCGGTCCGTAATGGAGACGATGACGAACATACGGCAACGGGAAACTGGATTCACGTAAACCGAGCCACGGGAAGAGTGACGGATATGTTTGACGAGAAGTAGAGCGGGGTGCAGCTTGGAGGTTGTATCGTCAGCTACGGGAAGCAAAAAAGCAGGGGCCTAAGCTCCTGCTTTTTAACATTTTTATCTACACATGAACCATAACTTCCTTGCCTTCTTTACGTTTTTTGGCATACTCAGCCGTTGCTGTAAAAAGTACGTCGGAGGAAGAATTGAGTGCGGTTTCAAAAGAGTCCTGTAAAACACCTATGATGAAACCTACACCAACGACCTGAATCGCAATATCGTTCGGAATGCCGAATAAGCTGCACGCCAGCGGAATGAGTAAGAGCGATCCGCCGGCAACACCTGAGGCGCCTGCGGCTGCTACAGCGGATAGAACGCTAAGAATAAGCGCCGTACCAAAATCCACCTTAATGCCAAGCGTATGAACAGCTGCGAGAGTCAGGACAGAAATCGTAACCGCCGCGCCCGCCATGTTAATCGTAGCACCTAAAGGAATGGATACCGAATACGTATCCTTATCGAGCCCCAGTTTTTCACATAATCTCATGTTGATCGGAATGTTTGCAGCTGAACTTCGAGTAAAGAATGCGGTAATCCCACTTTCCTTCAAGCAAGTAAACACAAGTCGATATGGATTTCTGCGAGTATTCAGGTATACGATTAACGGATTGACAACTAGCGCTATACATAGCATGCATCCAATAAGAACGAGAAGTAATTTTCCGTAATCGAGCAAGGAAGCAAGCCCGTTTGTTGTAATCGAATCAAAAACAAGTCCCATGATTCCTAGCGGTGCTAAATTGATTACCCATTTGACGATATGGGATACCGCATCCGAAAAATTAGCAAGCATGTTTTTGGTATGATCATGAGCACTTCTTAAAGCAATGCCAAGAAGGATGGCCCAAGCCAGAATCCCAATATAGTTGGCATTCATTAGGGCGTTTACCGGGTTGTCAATAATCTGAAAAAGCAATGTCTTTAATACTTGTACAATTCCCTCGGGTGGAGTCAAGTCTTTGACACCTTTTACAAGGGAAAAGCTGACCGGAAATATAAAACTTGCAATAACTGCTGTCAGCCCGGCCAGAAAAGTACTTATCCCATAGAGGACGATAACCGCTTTCATGTTCGTTTGATGACCTTTTTTATGTTTAGAGATGGCGGACATCACCAGGAGCAAGACCAATACAGGCGCAACCGATTTTAAAGCGGTTACAAATAAAGAACCGAAAATGGCGATCCCCTTTGCATTAGGAACCGATAAAGCCAGTATAATACCAATGATAATTCCAATTAGTATTCGTTTTACCAAGCTCAATCGATTCCAGTTTTGCACTAATGTTGACATGAATTCCCTCCAGTTTCAATGTAGAAATATAACTAACCCAGTCATCAGTTGTCATGAGGCAAGTATATTTAACGTTAGTTTAACACGAAAATTGTCCGTTGTGTGTACGAGTGTAAAATTTATAATAATGTCCTATTTTTTTACTAATTGGCTACATTAAGTTATAGTCTATTTTAAATCTTCCCGTTCACTTTTATACATCCATGTTCCATCTTACTTCCCTTTATGACGAAGGAATAGAATAGTTTGTCGTTTTGATCTAAAACAATCTCCCACCCCTTGGAAAACAAGAACCAAATTTTCATTGGACTCACGATAACGGGGACCCTCTCGTTTCTCTAACACTTCCTTAAGGACAAATCGATTTTTCTTGCCTTCTGTCGGCCCATCATAAATAGTTAGAAACTCGCTTAGCTCGTCCATCGGATTTACGCCTTCCACGTACATATAGCCGTTAGTCAAAGGGAATAAATGATTATTGTAACCAAGATTTTCCAATCGGCTCCCGATGCATCGGAAGAATCAGAACCGGCGTACATTTCATATTAACTTCGAACAAAACCAATAAATAATAATAGACTGATGAAAAGAAGTAAAAAACCAACTGCCCTTTTAACAATGATTATAAAACGTGAAGGCTCTTTTACCGACAAGAAAAGCTCATCAGTTCTATAGTACTTCATATATTTGGGAAAAAATAAAAATCCTATTGATAATAATAGTAGAACGATTGCTTGTATTATTAACATGAATGATCCCTCACATTAGACTTCCGCCCCATTTTTCCGAGCCTTGGACTTAATATATATCGGATACAGTGAAGACTAAAATAACCTTAGTCCGGAATACTGCCGAACTAAGGTTAACTGAAATACTCTCTGTCCTATTGCCCACAGGATATCCTATAACCTGGCAATGATCATAAAACGTTCAGAGTTGGTTTTAATTCCTTTTTCAGTTTGATTTTCCGCAATAAATTGTTGAAGGATTTGAAAATCAAATTCGGTTTGTCCAAAGTTGGGGATAATCGGAGTGTGCTTCAAAAGAAAAATCAGATCCTCGGCCGTCTGGTAAAATTCAATGACGTTACAATCAAATGACTGTATCTCTGTAAACCCCGCTTCGCTCAATTCTGCAATATATTGATGTTTTAATGTGCCTTCAGTTATCCCTAACGCCTGCCCTCTTCCGAACGCTTTTTTAATATTTAACTTGTCATTTTCGCTTACTTGCTGAGTCAGGAATATGCCTTCCTTATCCAATACTTTTGCTACTTCTTTAGCATAGAAAGCCGAATGTCGACAAGTAACTATATTAAAGAAATTTTCAGGAAAATGTAGTTCTTGGGCGTCCATCTGTAGAAAACGAACATTCGCTCTGCCTGAGTTGGCCAAATTGTTAGTTGCGGTTTCGATCATTCCAGTTGATTGATCAATCCCCACTAACAGCAATGCGGCTTCGGCTATTGATAAAATCGCTTCGCCACCGCCTGTGCCGATATCCAGTAACAAATCCGACTTCTTGCATGCCTTTGTTACTTCGCTGTAGAAATCCCATTTTATTCCTTCCGAGCTACATTTCACATTGCTGAAATTCCATCCGTTGGTTTTTCCAACTTTATCATAAAATTGTTTATAGTCCATTGAATTCATTGTTATTCACCTTCCAACGAGGATAAAAATCACAAAACGGATGACCGATATCATTCAATGTGCAGTTTCTGGATCAAAAGGGCAGACCTTTCCCTTGATGGCTGGTACGCGTTTTTTCCAGCCCGAAAACTACATACTTCGAACGATACGGAAAGACATCCATTTCACCTCATTTGAAAGATTCATTCAATTATAGTTTGAATGGAGTTTGTCAATCAAGGGGCAGAATTGTGCAACTTCCGGCTTCACTAAACTCAACGCCTTTCGATTCACTTGCATTCAAACAACCCTGTCAATACCACTCATCTTCAGAGTCTTCTTCGTATTCTCCGGTTAATATTCCGTCTATGTAGACGGCGGAATTGTTTATAAATTCATCCCACGTTAAGTCTGGTATGAACCCAAACTGCTCATGATCCACATCTAAAAATGCAAACTTATCTTCCTCGGGAACCCATAGTAGTACGCCTAAAGCGTCATATCCCTCAACTTCCCTTAGTAAATCCAAAACAACGTAATCTTTCCATCGAAAAGCCGTCACTTCAAAAATGGTTCTAAACTCTACAAATTCAGCACAAGTAGATTCTTTTAGTTGTATCGTTTTATTCTCTGTTCCTAAAAAATCTACAATCTCTTTCCGTAGGCCCATTGATATTAATTCTTCTTTTCGTTTGTGTGCGTCATGCCATTCTATTGGTTCAAGAAGTTTTATTTTCGACGCAAGCAGATCATTCTTAGCTTCCTTAGCACAAACATAAGGTCTTGCGCCGTATCGATCTTGGATACTTAGATCCGCACCATTCTCCAATAAGAAATCCACGATAGCTGTATGTCCTTTTGACACAGCTACATGAAGCGGTGTAGGGTTGGAATGGAGACCTGATCCACAATAATTTATATTTGCCCCTTCCCTCACCAAAAATTGAATAACTTGCAAATTTCCATCAAACGCTGCGCCTCGCAAAGCTTTGCCACCGTGCTTATTCATATCAATACCAGAGTCTACAAAAATTTTAAGATCAATATCGTTATTCCACGATATGGCTTCCTCCAATGCGGAACTCTCAAAACGATTCGTTGCATTGATGTCTGCACCTTTTGATAAGAGATAACGAATAATCTCTTCATTACCATATCTAGCCGCAGTCACAATTACGGGGTTGCTTTCATCATTTAAAATAGCTCCGTTGTCAGCGAGTAGCCGAACAATATCAAACTGTCTATTTTCAAGCGCATAGTTTATTGGTAATTCTTTAGAGTTGCCAACAACAATTTCTTCGTTAACATCCATACCATTCTCAAGTAATTCTACGATTCGATTGATATTTCCATTTTTTATATCTTCGGAATTTGGACCCATCGCTTCATCTCCATAGTTCATGATCCCAACCAAATCCGATAAAGTAAATATACGTTTAGCAACAATGTACCTGCTCCTGATAATCTGCTGTTCAAAAACAAAAATGCAGTAGGCTTTATGTATTGCTCCTTAATTTGAGAGGGTTTGCTTGAAGCGCGAAGAAGATACTAAACAAGGCCTGAGCACAAGGAAGTTCATTCAGTCTAAACCTCTCTCTTATCTTTAGGACGATAAATGATTCTTACATAATCTGAATCTTTATTATCCATATCACCTAAGTATCTTCTTTCATGCTCCGGAATAAGCTCGTACAGTTCCTTAAGTTTCTCCCTAGAATAGTCCGAAGGATGTTCAAGATATCTATAATAGGCTTCTCTACATTTTTCTAACGATGTTTTCTTGTCATTCAGTTTAGAGTATAGATCCATTAGTTCCTTATACTTTTCTTCTTGTTTCGTTGCATAAAGCCCCTTTTCAAGCGTTACTTTCGCAAAATTATCCAAAACAATTTCAGTTGGAGTATTGAAATCTGTAAAGAAAGTTCCATTTCTAAACAATTGTTCTAATTCAGATAATTCATAATTAAATTCAAAACTTGAATTATAACAAGTCACTCGCCCATCTTTATAAACCACTAAATTTACCAAATAACTGATGTCCTTGTGCTTCATGAAGATTGTGAACCCTTTACCATCAACTGTTTGATGATAAAACATTTCACTTTTCACATAAAAATCTTTTGCTTCGGGTGAGTATGTAACTTTCCATTCGGGACATTTGGAACAAGCCAATTGATTTCTATTTTTTCTTTGAGCCCGTTTAAATCAACTAACTCCCAACAATTAATCATTCCATCTTCGTATACATCAAGATTTATGTAATAATATTGCATATTTTTAATAATACCCGGGATACAAGTCCCCTCTATTGTTCTTTGTCTACTAATTTTTTGCATTGGAATGATCACCGTCCAAAATCGAGATTGCTAATAGAATAATGAGCAATATAAGTAAAACAAATTGTAGAAATTTGGATTGTTTCGGAGTAATTATATTATTGGACAAGAGATACTCATTAATAGAGCGTAATACGAACATGGTTATTAGAATTAGTACAGCACGAATAATTTTATCTGTTATCTCCAACTTTAAAATACTCCCTTAACGCGGCTCCAGTAAGATGGTCCATATTCCTTTCTTTTATCTGAAATAAAGCCGCTGGCCCATCTACTAATCAAATACTATTTTTACACCTCTGTATTCTAGTGTTTCAACAAGAGCCTCTATAAGTGGCCTATTAGCCCGTTCTTCAAAATAGAACTCTGGTTCGTACACAAGTTTATTTATAAAACGTCGTCTATAATTAACTTGCTTCCTCCATGAATGTTTATCTAAGTACTTTCTTGCGACACCGTAATTCTTCCATGTAAGAGTGAACGGCCCGGTAGTACCAAATCCTCCAAATAAGCAATCATCCAGCGAGGGTAGATCAAAACCAAAATAGCCTCCTGGGCCATTGATCGCTTCTCCCATTGCGCAAAAGAAGGAGGGATAATCCGTCACGTATGTTCCATCTAAAAAAAAGTTCTCTTTTTCACTAGATCTATTCCATTCTCGTGTAGTCAGATTATAGTTTTTGACAGCTTTTAGCCATGCTCTCCTCTCTGGTAAATCTAGAACGGCCCATTCATTGATATGTACGGGAGGAGATATTCTCCACTTGTTCCAAATTTCTATTTCCGTACGATTTGCAAACGATTCTAAAGAGCCTTTGAATTGAATATCCAGGAAATCCTCTGGAAATCCGATTTTATGATAATAAATTTCATCATATATGAGAAATGTATAGCTCCCTATGGGATTCTTGTCATTATCGAGAATACAGACATACACCGATCTATTCATCGATTGTTTTTTTCTTACAATATATTCCTTAAACTCGTTACAAAAAACAAACTGTTTACATTGGATTTTATGATACAAATGATCCTCGTCTTCATAGATCTTTCCGCTCAGACCTACGATTTCACTGCAATATCCGATTGTTAACTCACTGTCATGATCAATGATGGAATAGTTCAATTTTTCACTTTATCTCCTATGTTAAATTTCCATATACGAGCCTTCCAAATATAGCAATCCCATGAACTCCTTGTTTCATTAGAAATCACACTCATCTATTGTATTGGTCAACTCAGCCCATCTGGCCGATAATAACTTTGCATAATCCAGAGAAAATAATCCATAGTATCCTAATGAATATCCGTCATTAACTTCTATTAATAGGGTTTGCCCTTTATCTGTTAATCCAAAATCTACTGCATATCCTTTAGGAGCAGTTTTGTATTCTGCGACAACATCTTCAACAACTTTATGATCGTATTGTACTCTCCAGTCGCCTCTATATCTTCGAATGTCTAAAATCCTTCCGTATCTAACAAAACATCTCCATTCTGCTACAAAATTGACAACCTCCGAACATAATATCTCCGGATCTTCACCAAATGTACCACAGCCGATTAAATCCTTGGTACTTCTAACTACTACTCCTGTAAACTTTTTATCCTCTATCGGCTTTATAAATACATTCCAATTCTCAGGATTGTTCGCGATTATGCTTAGTTTGGAATTCCAAACCTTTCTCCCTAGGTAATCCTTTAATTCCTCTGGATAATCAATTTCAGGTGTAATTATATTATGTTTAAAAAGTGCTTTTCTAACATCGTCAACATAGCTAACAACGATATCTTCTTTTTTACTATCGGATAATTCTGCTATATCTTTGAAATAATTAATTTCAAATCCCATTTGTTTAAATCCGTCATAGGCTGCATAAAAATTGTGGCTTGCAATTTCGTTGTCAAAATTTTTTCTTATATATATCTTCATTTAAGCACCTACATTCTAAGTTAACTCTGATAGAACCTTCTGGCATATGCGCGGCGAATGATTGAAATTTTCAAGCATCTGCGACCATCTGTAATTAGTCTCGGTTATCGAGTTGTTACAATAGTAAAATTATACCACATATTTCGTAAGACAGAAGTCGAAAAAGGTAGAAAAAAATAGAAGATAGAACCCAAGACAATTAATTAGAAGCCTATAAAAATCTTCTCCTTGCTCAGGTATGTGTCCTATAACTTATCTGCATCGTTGTTTAATTCAAGCATAAGAAATATACTTGGAATTATGGAAGGAGCGTGAAAAACATGGAGTTCACAATCGGAAAACTCAAGTAATATATGGTGGTTCATATACAAGCGACCACCAATTTTAAAGACAGGTGGTTAAATATGTCAAGTAAACCGTACGAAATCATCGAACGTCCCCCAACCGTTCTGGAACATAAAACACTATGGGAAGCGGTTGGTTGGGGAAAAGTCAATATAGAGATGACCGAGCAATCCATTGCTAATTCAGTATATTGTTTAGTTGCAATAAGCGATGGAAACGTAATCGGAATGGGACGGATTGTCGGCGATGGAGCAATGTACTATTATATTCAAGACGTAGCTGTATTACCTGAGTATCAAAAGATGGGAATAGGCAAGCAAATCATCGAGAAACTGCTGAACTATATCAAAGATAGTTGCTCTGGAGCCGGTTTTGTCGGTCTATTCGCCTCGCATGGAAAAAATGAATTTTATGAAAAATTCGGATTCCAAGACCATTCGCCCGGCATGACAGGGATGTTCTTAGTAGTAGATAAATAGTATGGAAAAAAACAAAGGCAGGCTGCTAATCTAATCTTTCAACCAGAACACCAAAAACCCGCCAACGGACAAATACTGCCCTTCCGGCGGGTTTCGTTCCTCTTCCCATTCACACGGACATCGTCTCCCGGATCGGGATCGTCACGACAAGCCTCGTCCCCTCGCCCTCTCGCGAATCGAGCTGCAACTGCCCGTTCAAATGCAAGACACGACCCTTCATCTGCTCTACGCCCATCCCGGAAGATCCAATCTCCATGCGACGCGCCTCCGTACTTTTGAATCCGACGCCATCATCCTCATAAGTTAATACAAAAGCACGATCCGCGACCGTCATCGTAAACGTTACATGCGAAGCTTGCGAATGTTTTTTCGCGTTGTTAAGCAGTTCCTGAATGATGCGGAAAATATGCTTCTTCGTCGTCAAGTCCTTCGCTTCGATGGCAGATGCCCTTTCCTCCTTGAACTTGAGCACGAACGGCGTATGGTACGCTTCCTTGTCGAGATACGACCTTACCGTTTCGATCAGCCCGATTTCCTTCAGCAAAAACGGATTCAATTCGAAGCAGCTCTGGCGCAGACTGTTGTTGATCATCTCTACGAAATTGACGATGTTGTTCAGATGCTCTTTATCTTCTTTATTCATCGCGTATTTGTCCAGCAAAGAAATGAATCTACGTTTGAGAAAAAACAAGTCCTGCATCGTGGTGTCATGGAGATCGGCTGCAATCCGCAGCCGCTCCTCTTCCTGCAATTCGAACATGACTTTGCGGAACCACTGAATATCGTGCGCCGATTGCTCGTTCGGAAGCTGCGAAGCAAGAAGCTGCATTTTCGAAGTCAGCTTGCGAATTAAATGAACGTTCTCCAGGCTGACTTCCAGGTACGAGGTAATCAAATGCAGCCATTGAATTTCTTCTTTCCCCAGCAAGGTATTCGCTTTATTCCGCGTAATAACCAAATAGCTGGTATATTGTTCATGCCGGTGAATCTCGATACAGGTGTACAGCGGGTGTTCAGACAAAGCCGACGTTTGGAGCAGTTGCTTAATCTCTGCCGCATCGATATCCCCTTCAGCGATGATCTCGGTATCGTGCTCATACTGGAATACAATGGCCCCGCCCATCACTTCGAGCGTCTGAACAATGTCGACAAGCACAATGTCCTTCAGTTCGCGAAAGCTTGAGATGACCCCAAGGTTTTTGGAAATTTTCTTCAAAGCGGTACGGAGTCTGAACTTTCTCGGAAATAAAAACGCTTCAAGTCTCGTTGTAAAATATTCAACTGAATACAGAACGAAGGAAATCATGGCGACAGAGCCCGCGAAAACAAACAAAATCTGCTTCTCATCGGCGAGATTCTGAAATAAGAATGCGAAGATTGCCGTAAATAGCCCCGATGGTACAAGGGCAAGCAGACAAGCAAAACCAAAGCGCCGAAGCACCAGACCAATATCGTACAATTGGTTAGAGGCAATCAAGTATGCGAATGAGATCGGGAAAAATAAGATAAACAAGCTTGTATAGACGGCATCTATTTCCCGGTGAGAAGCGAGCAATTCGGGAATAAATGAAAAACAGATAACCGGTAAAAATGAAATAAACAAGGAGAACAAAACACTCTTAACAATGCTGGATAGATAAGATCTTTCTTTGCGAACTTTGAAAAACAATATTACCAGGATGCTGATATTCAGCATAAAACCGGCAATGAACAACCACAAAATTATAGAAGCATCAAAACTGTAAATCGTAGTTACCATCGGAGGATAGAAATATAGGAGTCTTATTACGAAACCTGTCAGAACAACCCCGTACAACAATTTTAAAACTCTTGTAGGTAACTGTATATTACCTTTTTCCTTAAAAAAGACAACTAAAAAATGATAAAAAACAATAGGCAGCACAATCATAAAGTTGCTTATGAGAAATTTTCCAAAAGCATCTCCTCTCACGGAGGCTCCTCGACTTAAATAAATGATAGCGCATGATAAAAAAACAGCAGCAAGTACGCTGGCAGAAGAAGACTGACGCATTTTCAAAAAAAGCAAACCAGCCATGAATAAACATATGCTTGACTCGATTAACGGGACAATGTCGTAGGTACTCGAACTTTTGTTATCAACAGCAAATTTATATTCTTGCCCGTCTCTCAATACGGTCACTTGATGAACCCGTTCCACGGCTCTCCATTTATAAATCATAGGATTTTCGCCAGGGAGTTTTCCATCGACTTGCTTGATGATATCCCCGACTTTTACTTCCAGTTTCTTGTTTTCCTTTTCTCCCGCAAGCTCTTCAATTACCCATTCATTCTGTTGATTTAATGTAAGAAAAATTCCGTTATAGGGATATTTGAAGGTAATGAAAAGACACCATATCAGTACTCCGGCGAGAATCGACATAAATAACCAAGTCATAATTTTTTTTTGCATAGAGCTACTCCCTAATTACTTTTATTAAACTTTCTTGATATACTATATTCTAGTAAAATTGTCTAAAGAGAGGATGTCCTACATGCCAATCATCCGGTTAACTCCGCAATTACATCAGGTCGTACATGAATTCAAAAATGCTAGTTTAAACAAAAATGCAGGGAATATTGCCAATAACTTATCTACCGCAGAGTCTTCCGCAGTAATTAAAACGTTTAAGCAAACAAACCGGAAAGAAATTAGTAGCCGTTGGTTTTAACAAGTATTATTTTACCAAATAAAAAAGATATTGTATATTAGGTCTTTCCATCTATAAACATCTTTTTAGAAATATCCGGCTATTACTTACGATCTGTTCTGATTCAAAAACAATAAGGCAATATGACTATAACTACACTTTTCATGAAGTCAAAAATAGTATAGTCATTAGTCCTGCTTACGTTATTCTCGATTTTTGGAAAAGGTCCAACTGTAGTACACGTACAACATCAAATTCCCCACTCTCAAAAGAGGCGGGGGCTTGGAAATTTATTACCAAAAGCGATTTACCCTGCCCTACTACCAAAAAAAAGACCGCACCTGCTACCAGGTGCGGCGAGCTTGTTGAGAAAGTGGTCTAAGCAAAAATAGAGAAACATACGGAGGTGGAGTATCTACTGGAGAAGCGATAGCGGCCGCCTTTGTCTTCGGGAAATGTCCGCTACTTAGCGGCTTCCAATCAAATTTCCCGAAGACAAGAGTGGTCGGAAGTGGATACCCCATCCCTTCGTTACCTCTATACTCCCGTTTGACCACTTTCTCAACACTCTGACCGCACCTCTACCAGGTGCGGCCACTTATCACCTAACTCCAAACGTTAATCCACCAAGCTCCACAGCGCCGGCACGAGCGCCGGCTCCCAACCCGGCAGCGAAGTATGGGCTTGAAGCGCTTTATACGTTTTGCCGCCATAGGATACGAGGTCATTGACGTTATACGCTACGAACGGCGCCCATGGCTGCACTGTCGATGCCGTATCTGTCGTAACCGTCACCGGGTTGCTTGCAGCCGATACGTTGCCCGCGGCATCCTTCGCTTTAACCGTGAACGTGTAAGCCGTTTCGGGGGTCAGTCCGCTCACCGTGGCCGTTGTTCCTGCAACCGATGCGGCTAACGCAGAGCCATTATACACATCGTACCCGGTAACGCCGATATTGTCCGTGGAGGCATTCCATGACAGGGTTACGCTCGTCGAGGTCTTGCCCGTCGAAGTCAGGCCGGTAGGTGCGGTCGGCGGCTGCGTATCCGGGTCGGAGGACGTGGAGGTCGTCACCGTGACCGGGCTGCTAGCGGCCGATACGTTGCCGGCGGCATCCTTCGCTTTAACCGTGAACGTGTAGGCCGTTCCGGCCGACAATCCGCTCACGGTGGCCGTTGTGCCAGTAACGGATACGGCCAAGGCAGAGCCATTGTATACATCGTAGCCCGTTACGCCTACGTTATCCGTGGAGGCGTTCCATGACAGGGTTACGCTCGAATGCGTTTTGCCCGTCGAAATCAGGCCGGTCGGCGCTGTCGGCGGCTGCGTATCTTGCGCCGGGGGACTGCCTACGCCTACAGCGCCGTAAGCGGCTTTTACGGAGTTGACCTGCGTGGAGTTCGCCCCGAACAGATCGGTAGCCGCTTGAATCGCCGCCGCGCGGATCGCCGCAAAATTGGAGGATGGCGTCAAATATAATGTAAGCGTTTTATATATAATTTTTGCTGCGTCGCTGCGACCGATTCCCTTGACCGTCACCCCGTAATGCGTGCCGCCTTCCGCCAGCAAATAAAACGCTTTGTTGTTAATGCCGCTGTTAATATGCACACCTCCGTTATCGTCAGAGCCCCGGTACAGCTTGCTGTAATGGTCCGGCTGATTGTACAGCTCCGGATTTTCCATCGACCGCAAAGCGTCGCCCGGCTTGTTCGGCGTGTAGATGTCGTCGCCGATCAGCCAGTTTTTCCCTTGAATCGTATTGCCGAAAATATCCGATATTGACTCGTTGAGCGCGCCGGATTCGCCTTGGTAAATCAGCCCCGCCGAATGCTCGGTCACGCCATGCGTCAATTCGTGGCCGATGACGTCCAGATCCCCGGAGAAGGTGCGGAACAAGTTGCCGTCCCCATCGCCGTAGGCGATCTGTACGCCGTTCCAGAACGCGTTGTTATAGTTCCGGCCGTAGTGAACGCTGGATTTGATCGCAAGGCCATTGCCATCCAGACTATCCCGGCCGAAGTTGTTTTTGTAATAGTCGTAGACGACTTCGGCGTAAGCATGCGCGTCAACTGCTGCCGGGTCGGTCCATACGTTGTCCGAATCCGTCAGCAGCGTGCCCGGAAGCGACTGGCTATAATTCGCAGAATACGTAATAATGCCTTTTCCGCGCGTGTTATCCTGAAGCACGTACTGCGACCCGCTTGCCGTAGTCGTGAAGGTCTTCGTATCGCCAAGCACGCCCACGCCCGTACCGGTAGCATGATCGAGCATGCTGAACTTGTTGACGATGTTTCCGTTGTCCGCGTTAATGAAGTAACGCACGCGCTCTGGGGAAGGCTCCAGCACGTTGACTTCAGTCGTGTAAACGAGAAGGTTTTGCCCGTTGTGTGGGTAAATATTCAGCTCCGCCGTTTGCTCCCTCTGCTGGCTCCCCAGCTTGCCGATCCGCTTCTCGGTATCTTGATTAGCGATCGCAATCGCCTTCTCCGCGCTAATTTTGGGCGTCAGAGGGACCAGGGATTGCTGCCCCGAATCCGGAACGGTACTTCCGATGTACGACGTCACATTGCCCTGCTTGTCAAAATGCAGCGTTTGATCCGCGCCGAATACGGGAATTCCCTGAATATACTGCTTCAGCCGGACGTGTCGCGTTCCGGTCTCGGCATCGGTCACCTGCTGTGTAATTCGAATGCTTTGCTTCGTGTCCCCGGCCAATCCGAGCACGCCTTTCTTGGACTCCAAATATCCCCAGACCTTGTCTTCGTTCGACATGCCTTGCGGGGCGATCCACGTTTCCCCGATGAATCGCGGTGCGGCCGTTTGTACAAGCCCGCCTTCGGAACCGTTCGACGCGTTCGGTGCTGCACCTGCCGGCAAGGCAGCCGTCGTCATCATGGCCCCCAGGGCAATGACGGTAAACACTTTTTTCATAACAAAACTCATCTCCCATCGTTCGATTTTACTTCCAGCCAAGCCTGCAATCGGTCAATCTATAAGTACTCATCCCTCCTTACATGGTTTTATGGCAGACAAAAGCCTCTATGCGAGTACAACAAGATGTCCGCATCGGGAAAACAACAAAAAAAAGGATAGCTGTTCACCATAGCGAAAACGGGCTCACCCCTGGGTGTCTGCACGCGTTAGCCTATTTTGGAACCGCTTTCCTTTTTTTTAAGAATACTGTAATCTGTCATTGCTGTCAATTAGCCTTTGGTCAATTTTTTATAAAGTTAAGTCTGTCGCAGAGGTCTCCATGGCAGTCTGCCCCGGCACGGTCTCATAAACAAAAGACCTCTGCAGCATTCTACAAAACCGTTCTCTCCATCCGCCTACGTCTTTTGAATCTGATTCGCCCGTTCGTACAGCACCCTGCGCAGCAATTTGCCCGACCCGGTCTTGGGCAGCTCGTTCAAAAACTCGACTTTGCGCGGATATTTATATACGGCCATATGCTCTTTGGCCCACTCGACGATATCCTGCTCCGTCACTTTTCCGACCGCTTCGTCCTTGAGCACGATATACGCCTTCACTTCCTCGCCCCGGTAATCGTGGGCTACGCCAACGACGCACACTTCTTTAATCGCGGTATGCTTGTGCATGATACTTTCCACCTCATTAGGGAAGACGGAGAAGCCCGACGATTTGATCAATTCCTTCTTCCGGCCGGAAATATGGACGTAGCCGTCCTCGTCCACGTGTCCTAAATCCCCGCTTAAAAACCATCCGTCGACAAACGCGGCCGCCGTAGCCTGCGGGTTTTTCCAGTATCCCTTCATGACCATCGGTCCTTTGAAAGCGAGTTCTCCCTGCTGTCCGGGCGGAACCTCCACGGTCGGATCGTCTATGGCAACGACGCGAACGTCCGAATCCATCAGTGGGATGCCCGCTGAGCCTACCCTCGCGTTTTCCATAAAATTCATCGTAATCTGGGCCGTTGTCTCGCTCAGGCCATAGCCTTCCAGCAGCCGGGTGCGGGTGACTTCATAGAAGCGCTCAAAGATCGGCTTAGGCACCGGAGCGCCCCCCGACAGGCAGCCCGACAGGGAAGACAGATCGTAATTCGCCGCGTTCGGGTGGTTTATGACCGCGATATTCATCGTAGCCGTGCTTACCCAATGCTGGATTTTCAATTTGTGAATCGCTTCCAAAACGACGTCCGGCACAAAACGGTGAAACAGTATGATCTCGCCTCCATTGCAGAGCGGCGACCCCATGCAGTTGATCAGGCCGATAACATGAAACAAAGGCATCGCCGCCAAATGGCGATCGCGCGGCTTCGTTCGCACCCCGTCCCTGAACGAGAACGCGTTAGCCACAATATTGCGGTGCGTGAGCTCCGCGCCTTTGGGCATGCCTGTCGTTCCCGAAGTATATTGCAGCACGCCGGTATCGTCCAGGCACGCATTGGCCGGAGGAATCGGATCGTTGTAATGGATCAGCTCCAGAATACGCTCCTCTCCCGGAAGCCTGCTTATCGTTCTCTCCACAGGACCGAACGACATCGGAAACTCCGGGTGATCCGGGGCAAAATCCGTCAGCGCCGTCGAGATGATCTGCAGCCCGGGAAACTCTGGCAAAATCGGGCACAAATGCTTCAGCAAACACTCCTGAATGAAGATCGCCTTAGGCTCGGCGTCTCCCAGCAAATGGCTCAGCTCCGCCCGCTTGAACATCGGATTCATGGGCACCGCTATCGCCCCCAGACGCTGGACGGCCAGAAACGCCATGATAAACTGCGGGCTATTCTCCATATAGAGGGCGACGGTGTCGCCCTTGCCCACGCCTCTTGCATGCAGTTGGGCGGCGAGCTGCATGTACATCTCCGCCAGCTCGCCGTACGTGATCGTCTTGCCATAGAAGTAAACCGCCGTATCGTCGGGATTTGTTCGCGCATGTTCCTCCACATAGTTTTCCAGGACCTTGTCTTCAAAGATGAAATGCCGCGGAACATCTTTGGGCCACACCTTGTACCATGCTTTTTCCATGCTTACCCCTCCATATCGTTATTCGGTCTTCGCAAGCCTGCCTTCCTCGTAAGCAACGCACGCGCCTTCATAGATGGCTCGCTTGGCATCCAGCTCTCCCGGGAATCGGGCTCCGCCGATCTTGACGACAGGAATGCCCACCCGCTGCACGAGCTGGTCATCCCACGCTTCGGATAGTTGTCCGGCGGCGAGAATGACGGTGTCGGCGGGAATTTTTTTCGTTTCCGGCCCTTGATCCGTCTGCAGCTGTATGACAACTCCGTCTTCGTCAATGCGCTCGTAGCTTAAGTCGGTCACAAATTGAACCTTCTTCTGCCGCAGATGCGAGAGGAGCGCCCAACGGGTCGTTTTGCCGAGCGTTTCGCCGGGCTTGCCTTTTCTGCGAAGCAGATAAATTTCACGCTCCGCCTGCTCGGATAAGTAATGCGCCAGATCGCAGCCGATCCCTCCCGCTCCGATGATCACGACCCGCTTCCCGACTTCTGCATCCCCCCGGAGCACTTGCTGATACGTCAATACGTGAGGAAGCGAGGTGCCCGGCAGCTCCGGGATTCGCGGCTTGATGCCGCTGGCCAGCACGACCAGATCCGGAGCAAGAGCGACGATCTCCTCCGGCGTCGGACTATGGTTTAAGCGGATCTCTACGCCTAAACGGCGCAATTCATGCTGATAATAGCGCAGCGTTTCGGCAAACTCCTGCTTGCCGGGAATCCGCTTCGCCAGGTTTAACTGCCCGCCCAACCGGTCATCCTTTTCGTACAGCACGACGCGCTCACCAATTTCGGCCAATGCCCGCGCCGCCTCCATCCCGGCGGCCCCTCCGCCGATGACCGCGATGTGGCGGGGACGGTGCACCCTGAAAGGCTTCCACTTCGATTCCCGGCCCACCCTCGGATTGACCAGACATGAGGCAGGCAGGCCGTCAAATACTTGATCGAGACATGCCTGATTGCAAGCAATACAGGTGTTGATCCGGTCGAATTGCCCGGCGCGGGCTTTGCGCAGCAGATCGGGGTCCGCCAGAAACGGACGCGCCATCGATACCAGATCGCACGCTCCACGCTGCAGCAGCTCATCGGCCAGCCGGGGATCGTTAATCCGGTTGCTCCCGATCACCGGAACGTTCACCGCCCGTTTGATCTTTTCCGCGATGTGAATATATCCGGCCCGGGGCACCATCATGGAGATGGTCGGCACCTGGGATTCGTGCCAGCCGATTCCCACGTTAATCGCATCCGCTCCGGCGTCTGCGACCATGCCGGCGAATTGCAGCGTTTCTTCCTCCGTCGTGCTGTCCGGGACCAGATCGGCGCCGGATAGCCGGAAAATGACCGGATAGCCGGGCCCGACCGCTTCGCGGACCGCTTGAACGATGCGCAGCGCAAATTTTGTCCGGTGCTCGAACGAGCCGCCCCATGCATCGGTGCGTTTATTGGTCGCCGGGGATAGGAATTGATTGATCAGATACCCTTCCGACCCCATAATTTCGACGGCATCGAATCCAAGGTCCGCCGCCTTCTTCGCGCTAACCGCATAACGGGCGATCAGCTCCTCGATTTCCTCGTTGGCAAGCTCCCTTGGCGTGTGACGATGGATCGGCGAACGGATGGCGGAGGGGGCCACCGCGGGAATACCCGTCAGATCCGAATAGGCATACCGCCCCGCGTGAAACAATTGGGCGGCGATCCGCCCTCCGGCCGCATGCACCTGAGCCGTCAAGCTTTCCATATGCTTGCAATGCTCATCGGCGTAAAATCCCATGAAGTTATGGCCGCCGTCCCCTTCGGGCGACACGGAAATGCCGCCCGTTACGATCAAGCCGGGACCGTCCTGACCGGCTCTTTCCTTATAGAAATCAATCAAGGCTTGACTGCCCGCTTCTTCCCCCTCCAGCCCGGTATGCATAGAGCCCATAAGGACACGGTTGGGAAGCTCTAAACAACCCAAGCGTATCGGTTGAAACAACTGATCCAGCTTCATTGTCTCTCTCCCTTTCGTTTCACAGGACCTGCTATATTCATCATTTATATGCAGGACTTGCCATTTATAACATCCGGTTCATAGGTTAGGTTTACATCCCGGATTCAACCTGCGTATAATTAGATTTATTTATGTCTATTTATACCTAAATAGCATTAATTCATACGATTTTGTTGAAGTTGAGGGTATCCGATGCGTGAGCTTTCTTTAGAACTTTTGCCGAATCAAGCGCCTTTATTTTTTCAAATTTACGGTTATTTCAAAGATGGGATCCGACAGGGGCAGTTGCCGTACGGCTCATTTCTCCCTTCCATTCGAAGCTGCGCCCGCACGCTGAAAGTCAGCAAAAATACGGTTGAAACCGCGTATCAGCTTCTCGTCTCGGAAGGTTACCTCCGCACCATTCCCAAAAAAGGCTATCAGGTGGTTCATCAAGCCGAAACGCTCGTTCCTGATCCGGGATCGGCTTCAAGCGATGCTTCGAACAAAGATATCCAAATCGATTTTCGGTACGGGAATATCGAGCTGTCCGCTTTTCCGTTCCATTCATGGAACAAAGCGCGCAACACGCTGATCGCGCATTATCAAAGCAAGTATGAAGTGGAAGGACATTCCCAAGGCGAGTACCTGTTAAGGAACGAGCTGTCCCGGCTGTTGTATGAATCCAGAGGCGTGGTGTCCGGGCCCGGGCAGATGATTATCGGCTCTACGCCTCAGCAGCTCTTATCCCTGTTAAGCCAGCTTCTGGACAAGAACCGGAATGTCATCGGCGTCGAAAACCCCGGCTATGACGGGGCAAGAAATACGTTGATCAACCATGGCTTTCAAGTCCGTGCAATTCCGCTGGCCGAAGACGGTATCTCGATCGAAGAGCTTGAGAAGAGCAAGTCGAATGTGGTGTATGTGAGTCCTTCCCAGCAATTCCGAAACAAGCTGGCGATGTCTCAAGACAAACGGCAGCAGTTGATTCGTTGGGTCCGTTCACGCGCAGGTGCGGGTTTGGTTAAATACATCATCGAGGATGACTACGAATGGGAGTTCAGGTATGACGATCGTTATTTGCCGTCCATTCAAAGTCTGGCTCCCGAGAAGATCATGTACATCGGAAGCTTTTCCAAAACTTTGATGCCGGTCGCCAATCTAAGCTATCTGGTGCTTCCCAAGGCGATGCTGCCTTTATTTCGCTTGAAAGTAAGGGAATACGACCAGCCTGTTTCGCGGCTCGATCAGCTGACCTTGGCCCACTATATAGCCGACGGCTATTGGCATAAGCATTTGCTCAAGATGCGGAAGCACTATGAAGAGAAGCGGGAAGCTCTATTCGAAGCCATATCCCGGTACGAGTCGTACTTTGTGGAGGTCGAGGGAAAAGATACCGGGCTGCACGCTATCCTGACCGTGAAAACAACGAAATCCGAATCGGAGCTCATTGCGTCAGCGTTGGAAAAAGGCGTCAAGGTTTACGGGACATCCAGGTACTGGCTTCATCCTGCAGGCGAGTATCCTGCCATCCTGCTTGGTTATGGAGCCTTGAGCTGCGACGAGATTCGTATGGGCATCCGGCGGTTGACCGAAGCTTGGTTCGGCCCTGCTTGAAATTGGCTTGTCCTACCGATTTTCGTGATTCTGTCCCTTTCGCTGTCACCCAAATTCATTATGATTGGTAGTAGTACTGCTAGCGAGGTGAATGACAGATGAACTTTATTTTCGACATGGACGGGACGATCTGCTTTAAAGGGCAGCCCATTTCCAAAAGCATTCTGGATTGTTTGCTGGAATTGCAGGAAGCCGGCCATTTTATCGGCTTCGCTTCCGCGCGGCCTTACCGCGATATGCTGCCCGTTCTGGACGAGCGGTTTCACGACCACCTTCTCATCGGAGCGAACGGAGCGATGGCTCATTACCAGGGACAGCCTCTCTACTTGAATGCCATTCCCGCCGAACTGGCCCGCGAAATCGTAGCCATTCTGGATGAATTCCAGGCCGAATATCTGATTGACGACAAGCTGAACTATGCTTTAAAGTCGCATCGGCCTCATCCTCTGCTCATGAGTCTGGACCAGAACAAGCTTGCGGAATGCGTAGACGTGACCCGGATCGAAGCTTTCGTTAAAATTGTCGTTTTGGCTTGCGACAGGTTTAAAGAATTGGCGAACATCCTTTCCCGGCTGGATGTGACGATTCATTACCATTCGGCGGAAGGCATCCTGGATCTTACTTCGAGCAACGTCAACAAAATGAGAGGCCTGAAGCAAACCGGCCTCGAGCTGGAGCCGTTTATTTGCCTGGGCAACGATATGAACGATCTCCCGCTGTTCGAAAAGGCTCTCCATTCCGTCGTCATCGGGGAATTCGCGCCCCTGCTGCATATCGCCAAAGAACAAATTCCAATGGATGACCGGGTGGAACAAACTATTATATCCAAGCTGAAGGAGCTTAGCGCATGAATTCCAATATGACCCAACGACACTTATCGCTGCGGGAAGCTGAGACGAAAGCGGTCGAGCTGTTCAGAGCGATCGAAGAAAAAGGCCTGCTGCGCAGCGGCGTGACCGAAAAGCAAATCAATCGTGAAATTTACGAGCTGGCGTTTCAAATGTTCGGCATCAAAAAATATTGGCACAAGCGCATTGTACGGGCCGGCAGAAATACGCTGTACCCTTACCGGGAAAATCCCCCGGACTTAACCGTTTCCGAGGGAGATATTTTGTTTCTCGACTTTGGTCCGATCTTCGAAGACTGGGAAGCCGATTTCGGCCGCACCTACGTGCTGGGTGACGACCCGATCAAATTAAAGCTGCAGAGCGACATCGCTCTGGCATGGGCGGAAGGGAAAGCCTTCTTCCAATCCCAGCCCCAGATTACCGGCAGCGAGCTGTTTGCTTTTGTAAGCGGGCTTGCGGCAAAATACGGCTGGGAATTCGGAGGCACGCACGCGGGACATCTCATCGGCGAATTCCCTCACGAGCAGATCCAGGGTGAAGATGTCGAGAACTACATTCATCCCGACAACAACATTCCCATGAGAGACCCGGATCAGAACGGCCGTCCGCGGGACTGGATCTTGGAGATCCATTTTATCGATCGGGAGCTTGAAATCGGCGGTTTTACGGAACAGCTGTTGACCGTTGAATAGAATGCAAGGCTCGATCCCCCCTGCCAACGGGGGGATTCCCCTACCCGAGCGGCGCTGTCATTCGAAGGAATTCCTCCTTTCTATCGGTACGCTTCTTTACGCTTCTTTAACATGACTTCGACACACTTCCTGTAAATTCCTTCTATGGAATATAATGATGTTCACTTGGAATCTGCATATTGGACGGTCCGCTCCTGGAGCTTGCTTGCATTTGCTTGCGCACCGCTAGGGGACGCTTCACGTTTGCCTCCGTGCCGAAGCCGAGGAAGAAGTGCACTGCCCATGGTGTGTACGACGCGCTCATCCTTGTGCGAATCGTGTCCGAGCCGTCCTCGGCAGCTCGATGGACTGGAACAGCAATTTCAGTCCACGAATAATCGAGAATCATTGGGGTACGATATATCAGGACATATGTAACAAAATCAAGGAGGTAAAAATTGGATGGCTAAAGGTTATTCGCTTCACATAGGCTTGAACTCTGTTGATCCTCAACATTACTCAGGTTGGGACGGCAAATTAAAAGCCTGTGAAGCAGATGCTTTAGATATGGAGAAGATCTCACAGGCTCTTAATTATAGCAACATATCAACTTTGTTAACTGCAAATGCCACTTTAAAAAACGTGACCGCTGAGATAAAAAAAGCAGCCGAAGCTTTAGAAAGCGGGGATATATTTTTCCTTTCTTATTCTGGACATGGCGGGCAGGTTCCTGATTTGAATAATGATGAATCTGATGGTACTGATGAAACATGGTGTCTGTATGATGGGCAATTATTAGATGATGAATTGAGTGAATTATGGTATGTGTTTAAAAAAGATGTCCGGGTTATTGTTTTATCAGACTCCTGCCATAGTGGAACAGTAACCAGAGCTCGTGCATACGGTTTATCTTTAGATACAAATTTTGACGTGCAAAAAGAAATTAGATACCGTTACTTACCACTGGATATTGCTACGGAAACATTTAACCAGAACAAAGCTTACTATACAATGAAACAACAAAAAACAACATCTAATAATACAAATATACAGTGTACAGTAAAACTGATTTCAGGATGCCAGGATAATCAAACATCGGCAGATGGAGATATCAATGGCTTGTTCACGGAGAAATTAGTGGCGGTTTGGGATAATGGTAATTTTCGAGGCAACTATCTAGATTTCTATAATAAAATTAAAAGTTTAATGCCGCCAATCCAAACTCCAAATTTATATAACATAGGAGCATCCAACCCAGACTTTGATAATCAATCGCCATTTTCGATACAAAGCAACACATTGCCTGTGGATAGAAATGCTAAAGAGAATGTTATCTTATCCAATGGATGAACAGTTCTCTTGTGTGCCTCGAAATGACCCCCCAGGAGAAAGGGCGAGTTCCGTCAAAACCTAAAGGCATAAACTCAGCGAGTTTATGCCTCAGAGTGTTGAGAAAGTGGTCAAACGGGATTATAGGGTAACGAAGGGGTGGGGTATCCACTTCCAACCACTCTTGTCTTCGGGAAATTTGATTGGAAGCCGCTTACTAGTGGACATTTCCCGAAGACAAAGGCGGCCGCTATCGCTTCTCCAGCGGATACCCCACCTCCGTATGTTTCTCTATTTTTGTTTAGACCACTTTCTCAACAAGCTCAGGCATAAACTCAACGAGTTTATGCCTTTCCTTCCTTCAGCTTCTTGCGGGCCAATTTTTTAAACACGTCAATGGCATGACTGTCGAGCGAAAAGAATACATCGTCTTCGTCTTCCTCGTCGATTTCCACTTCAAGGTTGTCCACCTGGCCGGTGAGCATGTCAATAAACTCGCTAAGGCTGGAAGCAAGCACATATTTGTCGTCTTCATCTCTTCCGAAATTGATGATCTGTCCGGGGGTTCCATCCGGGCCGGGGTTCATGTCGAAGCCGACGGCGTTGCCCGACCCGTCGTAAAATACGGGAATCCATCCGGTGTCCGCATAGACGGGTCGAATGACTCCGGCCGGATGGGATTGGCAAAACTCTCCAAGCTCCCGCAAGCCTTCGTCCCCTTCCGATTCGATAAGCTCCTTCCACTCGCTCCACCTGCGGTACATCTCCCCGACTGACAAAAAATCCAAAGCGTAAACGACGCCGTACTGGTGATTTTGCCCATTATTCAGCCTATACAGCTGCTTCAGTTCCGAAGGCAGCTCCATTCCCATTTGGCGCTCGATGTCGGCAATTTCTTCAGGCAAGGCCGGGCCGTTTAAATAGCAGTCGAAACGGCCGGCTTTTCGATTCATGGCGCCAACGAATGAAGTCCATGCTGCAGCAATAGAAACGTTGTTGTTCAAAGGAGTTCCTCTTCTCTATAAGAATTGTGTGTTTAGTTGCGTTTTATTGGATTTAGTTTGACTTTCTCCCCTAACGAGGATTATGATAAACGTAACGAAAGGGGAGAGCTCATCCATGAAACCAATCGCTCGTGTCATTATTATCGGCTGGGACGGAGCAGGCAATTTCGTAACGTCTGCGAATACGCAGAACCTGGACCGGCTCGTCCGGATGGGGACGTTCGACTTCCATGCCCAGACGGCAACGCCGACGATCAGCGCGCAATGCTGGGGATCGCTTTTGCACGGCGTCGCGCCGGACAAGCACGGGTTGACCAACGAAGCCGCAAGCAGCCACACGTACCCGGACGACTCGCCGTATCCGTCGATTTTTCGCGTCGTGCGCGAGGCCTATCCCGACGCCGTATTGGCCGCATTCAGCGCGTGGTCCCCGATCAACGACGGCATTATCGAACCGTCCATCGGCGTCCATAAAGTATCGATGAAGGACCGTGAGCTGTCGCTGGCCGCAGCCGCATATATCCGGGAGCACCCTGAACTGAAGCTGATGTACGTTCAACTGGATTTGCCGGACGCGGCCGGTCACCGACACGGGTACAATACGCCCGAACAGCTGCGTGCGATCGAAGAAGCGGATGAGCATACGGGATTTATCCTCGATGCGCTCGAACAAACGGGACTTCTGGATGACAGCTTGCTCATCCTCGTGTCCGACCATGGCGGCGGCGGTGCCGATCCGCGGGACCACGGCAGCGATCATCCGATGGACAAGACGATCTTTTGGGGCTGCGTCGGTCCGGGCATCGGGCGCGGCGCTTCGTTTCCGGGCACGATGACGATCACCGACACGGCGGCCGTCGTCGTCCGGGCGTTCGGCATCGAAGCTCCCGCCTCGTGGGAAGCGAAGCTTCCGCAAGGACTTTTCGTGGAATAATGTCGCTAAGATGCCGTTTTGAAGGGCCCCCAGGTTTGATCACCCGCGCCTCGGGGCCCTCAATCACAAGGAAATCCACATCGATTCCATGGAAAATCGCCAGCGGGACAAATTCGTCGCCAAAGCTCATTCCGCCCATACATCATCGGTTGCATGCCCCCCACTCCCCCATATCCACAATGAATAAAGCCCCATTCTCTCTATAAAATTCTAACATAGATATTCACTCGATGTTTTAACATGTCGTTTTCGTGAAGATATTAACTATTCGTCGGGCGCAGTCGAAATATATTTTAGAATTAAAACGTTGGATAATAAAGGAAACTGACTTAACAAAAGTTGGTCTTTAACCTTAACAGGAGGTGATGCGCTATAAATTTTTAGCATAGCGCGTACACCTTACATCTGAACAGCAAATCAAGCACGACACTAAAGGAGGAAAATGATATGAATTACAGAAAGGCACTGAAGGCTCTCGCCGTCACGGCTTTGTTAGCATCCGCGCTCTCCGTCAGCGTGACAAAATCTTACGCGGCGGCCCCAACGGTTCTCGGTTATTATACGGAGGATTCTACCGAAGCTTTTCCTAAGTTTCACAGTTACATGAATCAAATTTCCACAGATACGTTTAATACCGATATCAACGGAAATATCATCGGCAAGGTGCCGACGCAAGCCGTGAACTACGCCAATTCGGTGAAGGTGCTGCCTTACGCCTTGGTGTCCAATTACCGCGATCACGATTGGGACAGCAATATCGCGCACAATGTCCTGACGAACCCGACAGCCAAAAGCAACCTGATCAAAAATATGCTTAATCTGGTGAAAAAAAATAAATACAAAGGGATTAACATCGACTTCGAAGCGGTTTTGCCCGAGGATCGCGCGGCGATGACGAAATTCGTTCAAGAGGTTGCCGGCAAAATGAAGGCAAACGGATTCCTGACCATGGTCTCGGTTCCCGCCAAGTCGGAGGACGATCCGTCGGATTCATGGACGGGGGCTTTCGATTTTGAGGAGCTGGGCAAGGCCGCCGACGTCATTCAAGTGATGACCTACGACGAGCATGGCGTATGGAGCGATCCGGGATCGGTCGCGAGCAATCCGTGGATCGAAGCCTCTCTCCACTTCGCGATCACGTACGTTCCTTCGGAGAAAGTGCTTATGGGGCTTCCGGCGTACGGCAATGACTGGAACTTGTCCGATCCGTCGAACAAAAGCAATCGATTAATCGAATGGAAGGATATGCCCAAGCTGCTTGCTTCCACCAAAGCCACCCCGATACGGGACGCCGTGACGGGATCGATGTATTTCAACTACACGGATACGGACGGTTCCAAGCATGTCGTTTGGTATGAAGACGAGGCATCGATCAAGCAAAAAACGCAATATACCAAAACCTACTGGCTTGCCGGCGTATCGGTATACGCGATGGGAATGGAAGATCAAAGGTTCTGGGAAGCCGTCTCGGCGGGTTTGAAATAAATAGGGTTGAAAATAACAATCGGCCGCTTCTCTCCCCGAGAGACGGCCGCTTGCTCTTTTTTTCCTTTTATCCCAGCAATCCCAGCTGCTTGCCCGCACGTTCCAGCGCGTTCAACGCAAAATCGAGATCTTCCTGCGTATGCCCTGCGGTTACAATAAACCGCACCCGTCCTTTGTCCATGGCTACCGTCGGGTAAACGATACCTTGCGCGAAGATGCCTTCCTCCAGCAGCAGGTCGGAGAAGCGCATCGTCTTCGCCGGGTCGCCCACGATGACCGGGACGATCGGCGTCTCGCTTCCGCCCGTATCGAATCCGAGCGACTGCACCTTCGAGCGGAAATACGAGGCGTTCGCCCACAGCTTCTTGATCAGCTCGTCACTTTGTTTGAGCACTTGAATCGCCGCGAGGCAGGTAGCCGCCACCGCAGGCGTCTGCGACGTGCTGAACAGAAACGGACGCGCTTTATGAATCAAATAATCCTTCAATACCTGATCGCACGCGACATAGCCCCCGACCGCGCCGACAGCCTTGGACAATGTGCCTACTTGAATGTGCACCCGCCCGTGCAGGCCGAAGTGGTCGGTCGAGCCTTTGCCGTTCTTGCCCAGCACGCCGCTCGCATGAGCGTCGTCGACGTAAACGAAGGCGTCGTATTTCTCCGCCAGCTCCACAATGCTTGGCAGCGGGGCAATGTCGCCGTCCATGCTGAACACTCCGTCCGTTACAACGACGCGCTTCTTGAACCCTGCGCTTTCCTTGAGCACGGCTTCCAGTTGGTCCATATCTTTGTGCGCGAATATTTTCCGGTGCGCCTTCGTCAGCCGGATGCCGTCGATGATGCTCGCATGGTTCAGCTCGTCGCTGATGACGACATCGTCCGGACCGAGAATGGACGAGAGCACGCCTTGATTCGTCGTAAAGCCGGATTGGAACACGAGCGCCGCTTCCGTCCCTTTAAACTGGGCCAGTTCCTGCTCCAGCCGGTCGTGAATGTCGAGCGTGCCCGTAATGGTGCGCACCGAGCCGCTGCCGACGCCGTACTGCTCAATGGCCCGAATGGCCGCTTCCTTCAAGTCCGGGTGATCGGTCAGTCCCAAATAGTTGTTCGAAGACATCTGCAGCAGCCGGCGGCCGTTCAGCGTCATCCATGTGCCTGAGCGGCTCTCCCACACCGTAAGCGGACGATACCGTCCTTCCTGCTTCGCTTGCTCCAACTCATCCCGCAGTGAGTTCCAATTGACCATGAACGAGCTCCCCCTTATTGGTTGATTGTGTATCCGTGTCGTGGTGAAATACGATTTTGCCGCATTGACCGGAAGCCGCGAGCGCAAAAGCTTCCTCATACTGATCCAATGTAAAAGTGTGCGAAATGAGCGGCTTCAGATCGATCCGTGTCCGGTCGAGCAAACCCTTGAGCTGGTACCAGGTCTGGTACATGCGCCGTCCGGTGATGCCCTCCACGCGAATTCCCTTAAAAATAATATGCCGCGACAGGTCGAGCGAAACCTCCCGGGTCGGGATGCCCAACAGCGAGACTCGGGCCGCCGGAGCCGCCGCTTCGAAACCTCCGCGGATGGCGTCCGGGTGACCGGACATTTCCAGCACCACTTCCGCCCCTTCCCCGCCGGTATGCTCCATGATCGCCTGTACCATGGACGTCTCCTTGCTGTTAATCGTCACGTCCGCTCCCATCGTACGGGCCAGTCCCAAACGGTAAGCGTTTACGTCCACAGCCATCACCGTACCCGCTCCGCACGCTTTGGCCACCGCTACCGCCATCAAGCCGATCGGTCCGGTGCCGATGACAGCCACCGACTTGCCGACGATGTCGCCGGAAAGCACCGTCTGTACGGCGTTACCCAGCGGGTCCTGCAAGCAGGCGAGCTCGAAGGGGAGCTGCGGATCGTTGTGAATCACGTTGGTCGCTTTGACGACCGCGTAGTCCGCGAAGCAGCCCGGCGCCGTAATGCCGAAGCTTTTCGTATTCGGGCAGACGTGCGCGTTGCCGGTCCGGCAGGCCTTGCAGACACCGCAGACGATATGCCCTTCCGCCGAGATGCGGTCCCCGAGCTTCACGTTCGTAACCCGGCTGCCTACGGCTTCTACGACACCGGCGAATTCATGGCCGAATACGTTAGGCGTGACCACCGTTTGCTCCGCCCAGGCGTCCCATTGGTAAATATGTAAATCCGTACCGCAGATTGAAGTCGTTTTCACCCGGACCAGCACTTCATCGGGACCGCACTCCGGAACGGGAACCTCCTTCAATACCGCGCCGAACGCCCGCTTTTCCTTCACAAGCCCTATCATCGTTGTTCCCATCGTGCATCCCTCCGCCGGATGTTGTATAATATAATAAACCATTGTGCGCTATGGTGTACTTACACTATATTATACATATGTACGTGATATTGTACATAGGGTAAAGCGTCACCTTGGAAAAAAATTTTTTCTTCCCGCCGGCAAGTCCCAACGGAACCGTTGTGCGCGACCGCCGTTCGTTTATAATGGAGAGAGTAAAGCAGCATGGGAGGATATCATGGAGCACGAACAAATTCATAAGAAAATCGGCAAAAGCCTTCAGGCCATCCGCAAGGCCCGCTCACTGAGCCTCGACCAGGTAGCAGAGCTGACAGGGGTCAGCAAAGCGATGCTCGGACAAATCGAACGCGGCGATTCGAACCCGACGATCTCGATTCTCTGGAAAATTGTCAACGGGCTGCGCATCTCGTTTACGTCTCTGATCGAAGAGGAACCGGCCAAGGTCACGCATTTCCGATTTGAAAATTTGGAGCCTTTTGTGGAGGAAGAGGGCCGGTACCGGGCGTTCCCGCTCGTTCCGTTCGACCAGCAGAAGCGCTTTGAAATTTATACGGTAGAAATGGAAGCGAACTGTACTCACATTTCGGAGCCTCATAACGAGGGGATCGAAGAGTACATTTTGATGATGCAGGGGGAGCTGGACATCACGATCCAGCAGAAGACGTACACGCTGAAGGTGGGGGACGCGCTTCGGTTTACGGCGGACCAAAGCCATATTTATACGAATAAAACGGATCAGAAGACGATGTATCATAACATCATTCTTTACCCTTCTTGATCCGTAGCAAATGAAAACGGCAATCCGGGAAGCAGCGCCTCCTTCGGATTGCCGTTTTTGCTGCGTTATGCAAGGACCTCTGCTACTTAATAAAGTGTCTTCACTGCCTCAGACGTAAAGGGGACCAGTTCGGCTGTTCGGCCTTCGCGGATCTTGTTTGCCCAAGCAGGGTCTACCAATAACGCCCGACCTACGGCGACCAGATCAAATTCTTGACGTTCCAGCCTCTCGATTAACCCGTCGATGTTCGAATGATTCGCTCCCTTTCCTTCGGTAAAGAGAGTCATAAAATCCTCGTCCAGACCAACCGATCCGACCGTAATCGTCGGTTTCCCCGTCAACTTTTTGGTCCATCCGGCAAGATTCAGATCCGAGCCTTCGAACTCCGGCTCCCAGAAACGGCGCGTGGAGCAGTGGAAAATATCGACGCCCGCGTCGACCAAGGGCGCCAAGAACTGTTTCAGTAGCTCCGGCGTTTCAGCCAATTTCGCTGTGTAGTCACTCGCCTTCCATTGCGAGAAACGAAACACGATTGGGAATTCCGGCCCGACGGCGCGGCGGCAGGCTTCGATAACCTCTACTGCAAAGCGGGTGCGCGCAACCATGTCGCCGCCATAGCTATCAGTTCTCGTATTCGTTTTCTCCCAGAAGAATTGGTCGATCAAATATCCGTGCGCACCGTGGAGCTCAATGCCGTCGAAGCCTAGCCGCTTGGCTTCGGATGCTGCCTGTGCGAAGCCTTGGACGAGTGCGGCGATTTCCGATTCCGAATAATCGCCTACATGGCCTCGCGCTCCCATATGCCAAATCTGCGGTATGATCCGTCCGCCCGCCGCGTGTACCTCAGTCACTACGTTTGCCCAACCGTTTAATGCAGCTTCGCCATAGAAATGCGGTACGTTGCCTTGATTGGACGCATCCGGATGATTGATTACCGTACCTTCCGTCACGATAAGTCCGACACCGTTTTCGGCTCTGCGACGGTAATAGGCGGCCACATCCGAACCTGGCACACCGTCCGGGGAAAATTGCCGGGTCATTGGTGCCATCACAATACGATTAGACAGAGTCATTTTTCCGGTTACGAACGGTTCGAACAAGGCTTGAACAGATTGAGAATTACTCATAACAACCTCCAAATTAAATTATATTTGATTGAATTATGTTAATAATGTTGGCAACAGCGTTAAAAGAGTTACAGTCAGCAGCGAATTCGGATGTTCGCTCATGTACTTGGATAATCCCGGAGAACCACCTCCTTTAATCTACCCCAATCTCCCTTATGTCATCCATTGTTTACCAACCAAATCCTTTATTGACTACGTAGTCAAAAACTTCGCAAAAAAAAGATCAACGTTCAAGCATCGCAAAAGACGTACGCAAGACCGCATCGATCTGCTCTCGGGAAGCACCTGATCTCTCCATGATTTTCGCGCCGAGAAGAGCGTTGTTTACATAAGCGGCAAGCTCGTGGCTGGTATGGCGGGTCGTAATGAGCTGCTGCTCCTGACCGCTGCGGATGATCTTCTCCAGTATTTGTTTAACCTTGGCGAACATCATCTCGATTTCGCGGGTTACTTCCTTGTCGTCGGTTCCGAATTCCAGCGCGGAATTGACAACGAGACATCCTCTACGAATGGTTTCGTTGCCTTGACATAGCTTAGCATCGCGTATGGCCTCCAGCTTTTTCAAGGGGGACATTTCCCGGGATGCCAGCTCTTCCAGCATCGATATACTCTGTTCGCGATACAGCGCCAGCGCCTTTAAAAACAAGGCCCGCTTATCTTCAAATACACAATACAAACTTTGCTTCTTAACCTGCGTCGTACGGGTCAAATCCTCAAAGGAAGTCGACTTAAAGCCTTTCGTCCAGAACACTTCCATAGACTGGTGCAGTGCACGATCGACATCAAATTCTCTAGGTCTGCTCATAGGGCCATGATATCAATTCTTGACCGTGAAGTCAACAATCGTTCGCCGGTGCCCTCTAACAACTCACAGATCGTTCACCGCGCTTTACTGCTCGTCAGTTTAACAATATCGTGCCGGTTAGCCTCTGGAAATCCCCCCCCCCCTCTGACGTAGTGCGCGGACTATCTTGCGCCTACCAAAAGAAACCGTTACGGGTGAGGTATCATCAGTTTTTTTTGCCACCACATCATTTCTCGCTTAAGTTCACTTTGCTGACTTATAGCTTATCAAATTCCACTCCGTATTTATTGAAGATGGCCTTGTATTTATTTTCGAATATGGTCCATCGCTTTTCTGTTCCATACTTTTCCTGCAAAGCCTTGAAATAATGTTTAGCCGCTGTTACATCATTGGATTGTAATAGCAAATGAAAGCTCTCTTCGCCCAGATGTAAAAATGGACCTGAAGTATAGTAATCAACAATGGATCTGGCACTGGTCATAGTATCATAGAAATGAATAACCTCTTCTAATCCACTTAGCAGCGTTTTTCTTAAATCATCCATATTCGTATCAGGAGTGATTGAAAATCGATCTGGAACAGACTCAACAATTTCCCCAATTCTTGCTCTGAAGTGACACTCCGCTTCTTGGGGTGCTGTCAGAATCTCTCTCGATTGTATCTGTGCCAACTCCGCTGCATAAATACCGCAGTTCACATAAAACATTACATTGTCCGCTGAATTGCCTGAGGATTTTTGGAAATTGAACATGTAGATGAGGCTTTCTGTTATCTTATTGAAATTCAAACCCTTCTTTGCGAAGCCACGCTTGGAAAGGAACGGCTTTACGTCCTGCTTAATCATATCGCTAAAGATCTGCTGCAACATGATCCCTCCTAGAAGATTATTATAGATTTTTTGTTTCAAATACGTATCTGCTAAGACTTTCGAAGATGAATATATGTTTTGTCCATATTATAACATTTATCCGGTAGCTTTCTCACTATCCTGTCCGTTAGCGTAATGATCAAGACCATTGTTCATGGTACGGTTCAATGTAATGCATCTGTTAAATAGAAATAGGTTTTGTGGATTGGCAATGATAAGATATTGGAAGAGTAGTTTTGTTTTCTACGATATAGCTATGCTGTATAAGGCAAGTTGAAGAAACCGCAAAACGAGAGTTATGGGAAGAAACAGGTTTAATAGCTAATGATCTTGAGCTTTTAGGTGTTTTTTCGGGAGAAGACAGGCTGTATACATATCCAAACGGAGATGAGGTTTATACGATCGGCATCGTTTATGTATGCAGAGATTTTTCAGGAGAGTTTTTATCACAAACCAATGAAACAACAGAATTGAAGTGGTTTAATATTGATGAACTGCCGGATGATATATTCCCGCCAAATAAAAAACCTTTGAAGGCTTTTGTTGATTACATTAATCGAACCAAGGGATAACACCAACATTTTAAGTGTTTTATACACTTAGCATTAGCGGACTATCTATCCAAGTTTTCTTTAGAGCTCAAAATAATGGTCCTTCCCTATAAGGTGCTTATTCCAAAACAAAAAACTTGCCTGATCTTTGGCAAGTTTTGATTTAGTAATAAAGTAAAAGTGCCTATGACGGTGGTTTCCCTAGAAGGCACTGCACAAATCTATAGGCTGTCGAACCGCTTGCGAATGTCCTCAAGCAGCAGCTTGGCCGCTATAATGCCGCCGGACGTATTCCAGATCGGCTCGTTGACGACGAAGGCCCGTTTCGTTTTGACGACGTTCATGTTTTGCGCGAGCGGGCTGCCCAGCCATTCCTCGGCCGTTTTCTTGGCCCCGGTGTCCCCTTGACGGTCCGAGACGAAATAGAACATCACGTCTCCGTCGAGCACGGTCATTTGCTCCTGCGTAATGTCCGCAGAGAAATCGTCCTTGTTCTGGGCGTCCGGACGAGCAAAGCCAAGCTGGCTCAAAATAATTCCGGCGAAATTGTTCTTGTAATAGACGCGAACCTTGCCGGGCTGGAAGCGGGCCAGCGACACGCGCATGTTCGTCTTGTCGCCCAAGTGCGCTTTGGTCTGCTCGACCGCTTTGTTGTAATCGTCCAGCACGGCCTTGCCTTCGGCTTCTTTGTTCAGCGCCGCGGCATACAGCTTGAAGTTGTCGATCATGCTGTCGCCCAGATTTTCCGTAAAGACCGTCGGCGCGATGGCGGACAGCTGCTGGTAAATTTTCTCCTGACGCACCTTCGTCCCGAGAATCAGATCCGGCTTCAGCGTCGCAATGACCTCGACATTCGGCTGCGTTTCGTCGCCGATCATCTTCACGTCGGCCATCTGCTCCTTAATATGCTCAAACCACGGATCACCAATCCATGATTTCACAGCGGCTACCGGCTTGATGCCGAGCGCCAACAGCGATTCGGTGCCCTGATTCGTCAGAACGACGACCCGCTGCGGCGTGCCTGTGATTTTCGTCTCCCCCATAGCGTGCTTAATCGTGCGAGACGCCGGTTCCTGCTGCGAAGGCTGCTGCCCCGCTTCAGGCTTCCCGGTCCCTCCGACACCGCAAGCCGCAGCGACCAAAGCAAGAACCAACACAACCGCTAGTACGGAAATCTTTTTCAACCCGAATCCCCCAAATCCCTTGAACAACAACGATAACTTCCCCTTTCAGCGATCAACAAGTGGTCTTTTATCGATAATGATTATTATTATCAATGAAAACTCGAAAAAACTCCCGTTCCGACGGGATCAAGCCGATAAACCAAACAAGCGTTACAATTGTCACTTGTGTTACACTTGTAACATTAAACGAAATCGTCCGGTTATGCAATAACCTCGGCACTCCCCAGGGGCGAAAATGGACAGATGAAAGGAAGTGTCACACTTGGGCGTGGCTACGGGCAAGCTCTCCTTGCGGTCGCAGGAATGGATTCAGACTGCGCTGTTTCAATTAATGGAAAAAAAGCCCTACTCTCTCATCTCCATTACGGAGATTGCAGATAAAGCAGGACTTGCGCGCCAAACGGTTTACCGGAACTTTCAGGACAAAGACGAAATTTTATTGAATTACTTGACCCGGTTGATGAGCGGCGTGTGGCAACATATCGACGGCGGGCAGCCGTATACGGAAGCGATGTTCGTGCTGCTGTTCCGTACCTGGAAGGACAACATTCCCCCGTCGCTGATCCTGAACATCAAGGGCCAGGACCGCAAAATCCGGCAGCTCATCTTCCGCAGCATCTGCGATTGCCACGACGAGCTGTTTATCGGCGGAAGCCGAAGCGGAAGCGGCACGCAGTCCGACATTTACCGCCTGTACGGGCAGAAATCGTTCTCGGCTCTCCTTCACATGATGCTGATCGAGTGGACGCTGCAGGAATTTCATCTGTCTCCCGAGGAGATCGGCAAGGTCGTCAGCGAGCTGTCGGCTTCGATGCGGAAGTTTCTATGAGCTACCGCTTATTTGAGTCCGGTGAGCGCAATGCCGCGCACGATCTGCTTCTGGAAGATCACAAACAGCAGGATCAACGGCAGCACGGACACGGTCGCTCCCGTCATGATCAGTACCCAGCCGCTCGTATCCTTCAGCTCGCTGGAGAAGAACGCCACGCCAACCGGAATCGTGAAATGCGTCTCCGTCTGCGTCACGATCAACGGCCAGATGAACGCGTTCCAGCTGCCGAGAAACGACAGGATCGCCAGCGTCGCCAGCGCGGGGCTCACGAGCGGCACGGCGACGCGCAGCATGATGCTCCATTCGTTCATGCCGTCGATCCGCGCCGCGTCCAGCAGGTCCGAGGGCACCGATTCCATGAACTGCTTCATCAGGAAGATGCCGAAGGCGCTGACGAGCCCCGGAAACAGGACGCCAACGTACGTATCGACCCAGCCGAGCTTGGCGGACAGCAGATACCACGGAATGATCAGCATCTCGGTAGGCACCATCAGCGTGCTGAGAATGACGATAAAAATGAGCCGTTTCCCGGCAAACGTAAATTTCGCCAGCACATACCCCGCGACCGTATCGAACAAGCATACGCTCGCCGTCATGATCACCGCGATCGCAAAGCTGTTATACACCCACTCCGTAAACGGCGTCGTGGCGAACAATTCCGCATAATTGGCCAGCGTCGCGCGATCCGGCACGAGGCTGAGCGAGAAGACATCCTGCGGAGTCTTGAGCGAGGTGGCGACCATCCAAAAAAATGGAAATACCATCGCGAGCGTGCCCGCGGTAAGCAGTGCATAGCTGCCAAGTCTCATCGATCTCCCCCTCCTTAATATTCGATCTTCTTGCTTAGCACCTTAAGCTGCAGCAGCGACAGGAGCAGGATCAACGCGAAGAGAACGACAGTAGCGGCCGCCGCTTGCCCCATATTGAAGTGCTTAAATGCGAGATTGTAAATGTACAGCACAATCGAGACGGTCGAGTTGAGCGGACCGCCGGACGTCATGTTGAGCACCTGCGTGAACGACTGCAAATAATCGATGCTGCCGATGACGACGGAAAACACGATCACCGGGTTGAGCAGCGGCAGCGTGATGTGCACGAACCGCTGCCAAGCACCCGCACCGTCGATGGCGGCCGCATCGTAGTACAGCCGCGGGATGCCCTCCAGCCCCGTCAGGAAGATCAGCATCTGAAAGCCGACGCCCTGCCAGATCATGGCGGCGATGACCAGATAGATCGCCTGGGACGGCGAGCCGAGGAACAGCTGCGGATCGAGCCCGAGCGAGAGCAGAATACCGTTGACGACGCCGTTCTTCATCAGCATCCAGCGGAACACCCAGCTGACCGCCACGACGCTGGTGACGTACGGGATAAAATAGATCGTGCGGAACAAGCCGCGCAGCCGGCCGATGCGCTGCAGCAGCAGCGCTACAGCCAATCCGGCGGCGACTTGCCCTGGCACGCCGGCCAGCACGTAGACGAGCGTATTTTTCAGCGCTTGCAGGAACACTTCGTCCTGAAACAAGGCGGCGTAATTGTCGAGTCCGACAAATGGCTTTTCTTCGGACAGCATATCCCATTCCCGGAAGCCGACGTTAAACGAATACAGGATCGGCAAAATCCGGATCGAGACAAAAAAAAGCAGCGGCAGCAGCAGGCTGGTGTATACGAACACATACCGCTGCTTTTTCAAGCCGAGCCTCCGCTTCAGAGGGGCCCGGCTTCTGACAGCAGGCAGCGCTTCGGCACGTTCCATCGTTTCTCGTCCTCCTTTCTCTCGCAGCACGCACGCCGCCTTATTTTTTATCCTGCTTCGCCCAGTAATCGTCGAACAGCTTCTGCGTCTTCTTCACCAGCTCATCGTACGCTTTCTCGACCGGCACCTGCTTCAGCGCCACTTGATCAACCGCCTCGACGAAGTAATCGCGCTCCAGCTTCTCGTCCACGAAGAAGTGCGCATGCGCATAAGGCAGCTGCTGGATGAACGGACCGAGCTTCTCGTCCTTCGCGTATTTGTCCTGCAGCGCGACCTCTCGCTTCGCCGGAAGCTCCCCGACCTTCTCCACCCACTGCTCCTGCACTTCCTTGCTGGTCAGAAATTTCAGGAACTCGGTCGCCGCCTCCAGCTTTTTGCCCTTCACGCCCTTCGTAATCGAGTTGGCCCAGAAGGACACCTGTGTCGCTTTGTCCTTGTACGAAGGAAGCGGCGCAATCGCATACTGGAGGTCGGGCGCGTCCTTCTTGATCCCGCCGAGCTGGAACGATCCGTCGATATTCATCGCGGCTACGCCCTTCTTGAAGGCGGTAATGTCGTCGTTATAGAAATCCTTGGTGCCGACCTTATGTACCAGCGACAGGTCGATTAAATACTTGAACGCCTCCAGCCCCGCAGGGGAATCCGCCCACAAAATTTTGCGCCGGTCGTCGCTGATATCCTTGCCGCCCGCCTGATACACAAGCGCGTCGCGGTACCAATGATGAAGCTGCGCGTTCGGCTGCCAAGCCAGCCCTTCGACAACGTATTGCCCGTTCTTGTCCTGCTGCGTCAGCTTCTTCGCGGTGTCGACCAGCTCGGTCCAAGTGGCCGGCGGCTTGCCCGGATCGAGCCCCGCTTTGGTGTACAAGTCCTTGTTGTAGAATAAGGCGAGCGTGCGCACGGCAGTCGGAATCGCGTAATATTTGCCGTTCAGCTTGGCTGTGTCGACGAACGGAAAATATTCCTTTTTGATCTGCTCCTCGGAGAAGGCGCTCTCCGGCAGCGGCTGCAAATAGCCCGAAGAGACGTATTTCGGCAGCCAGCCATAATACAGGTTAATAATGTCCGGCCCCTTCCCGGCGGGCACGAGCGTCGCTACCTTCTCGTTGTACTGGTCGTACGGAAAGTTCGTCTGCTTGACGGTAATGTTCGGATGCTTCTTCTGGAACTCGTCGATCAGCGCCGCGATCAGCTCGACCTTCGCCGGGTACTGGTACTGCCAGTACTCGATGGTCACCTTCTCCTCTTGGCCAGATTCCGTCGTCTTCTGAGCGGCCTGCCCCGATTGGCCGTCTCCCGCCGGCACCTTGGAGCCGCCGCAGGCGGATAGCCCCACGGCTAAGCCAAGCGCAAGCGCTGCGGCACTCCAAGGCGTATAACGATAACGCTGACGATGAATGCTCTTCATGGTTTTCCAGTCCCCTTTTTTCTATATTAAGTTCAACAGTCTTCTCGCGTTGTTGCCGAAAATGTTCTCGATCTCCGTCTCGTTCATCCGCAGCTCGCGGCAGGAGCGCACCTGATCCTGCAAGTAGCGGTAGACGAATCCTCGCGGGAAGCTGCTGGAATCCGTGCCGAAAATAATCCGTTCGGGACCGATCAGCTCGTAGCATTTGCGGAACAGGATATCCAGGTTCAGCTCGTACGGCGTCCAGCGCATCCACTGGTTCGACCCGGACGTATCGATGAAGATGTTCGAACAGCTCCAGCACAAGTGCAGCAGCTCTTGAAAATAGCCCGCGCCGAAATGCGGAATGATAAACGGAATATCCGGGTATTCCCGGGCCACGTTAAAGATCGCCAGCGGATTGATATTGAGGTGTGAGGCGATGCCGCCCGTATGTCCGAGCAGCCCGAAATGAATGAGCACCGGCAGCTTCCGCTCGGCGAGAAACCGCCACACCGGCGTCAGCTTCGGATCGTGAAACGGGATTTCCACGAGCGGGCCGAACAGCTTGTAGCCTTTCAGGCCAAGCGTGTCCACGGCTCTTTGCAGCTCTTCCGCCGCATTCGGCTCCTCGATGGAATGGTGGGCGAAGCCGGTAAACCGGCCGGGGTATTTGCCGATCTGCTCGGCCAGATCGTCGTTGCTCCAGGCGGTCAGGAAATTGATGCCGCCGAGGCCGTAGCGGTCCAATTCGTCCGCCCAACGGTCGATGAGCGGCCGGGCCGCATCCTTATCCTCCTGTATCGGAGGCTCCGGAAAATCCCACGTCAGCCGCATCCGCTCGGAACGCAGCGCGTTCTGGCTTCGGATCACCGGATTAGCCGACATAAACGGCAGCGGATAAGGCAAATGAGCGTGAATGTCGAATACTTGAAAGTCATCCTTGAACAACATCGAGGTCCCACCTTCTGTCTTTAGGTTAGCAAGCTATACAAAAAAAGGAGATGAACGCCTGCTTCTGAAAAGCAAAATGGCTTCATCTCCGGCGATCCGGTCAATGGATAGGCAGGTCCCGGCGGGAGGAGCTCCGCTCCGCCCATTCGGCAACCGTATGAGTGCGCCCCCTTCGCCGGACGTCCATAAAAATAAAAAAGACACATTCCGCCCAGCAGGCGGTACGTGTCTCCGGTAGTCCGGTAGATTTTTAACTATTCCCATAAAATTACTATGCTTTGATCAAAATCATACCCCCGAACCCCGGGAATGTCAATAGAAAAATCGGGATTCGCGTATGATTCGCCTAGCGTGCGCTCTTCTCCAGGAGCCGGTCCAACAATTCGTCCAGCGGCAGCGGCTGCTCCTTCGTGACTTGGATTCCGCTCTCGGACAGGAAAGCCAAAGTTGCCGTACGGTCGCAGGTGACCAGTTGAGGAAACGGTACCTCACTCCATTCGACCGCACCCGGGATATCCGCCAGACTGGGCAGCGCTTCTCCGGTTAACCAAAGCCTGCGCCACGAGGCGCTTAACGCATCTTTTTCGTAAGGGCCTTCCAAAGCGCCGTTTCTCAGCAAAAGAATACAATCCGCAAACTGCCGGATATCTTCGACCGAATGGGTGGACAGCAGAACAGTCCGCTCCATGATCTCCGCATCCTCGACGAGCATCTGCTTCAGACGATTGCGGCTGGCGATATCCAGACCGTTCGTCGGCTCGTCGAGCAGCAGCAGAGGCGCATGCGTACTCAGCGCGAGCGTTAACGCCGCTTTCTTTCGTTCCCCCTGCGACATCTTGCCGTAACTTTTATCCAGCGGAATACGAAAAGACGCGGCGCGCCGCACAAAATCGTCATCGTCCCACGATGCGTACCAGCCGCCGATAAAACCCCTCATCTGCTGCAGCGTAAAGGGCTCGCAGCCGTCCAGCGGATCGGGGACAAAAGCGGTATGCGTCTTAATGGCCTGCTCCTCCAGCTCATACGTATGCCCGAAAATTTCCAGCTCGCCTGAGGTCGGCTTCATCAGATTCATAAGGCACTTGAGCAGCGTCGTTTTGCCCGAGCCGTTCGGGCCTACTAACGCATACGTCAGTCCGGGTTCCAGCACGACATCGATCGGTCCCAGCCGGAAGTCGTCTCGCTGTTTCACGAAGCGCTCCAGCCGAAGAGGACTTAGGGAAGTCATCCGTCTCGCCTCCTTTCTTGCAGCATTTCCGCCAAGATCTGCTCGAACGTCTGCCGCGTTTGCTTCGGATCGTTTTGCAGCCGGAAGCTCATTTCAATCGCCGCGCGGAACGCTTGATGCAGACTGGCGTCCGCGACCTGCTTCTTTTCGCCCTCCTGCACATCCGCTACGAACGTTCCTTTTCCTTGCACGGTTTGGATGAATTTGCGCTGCTCCAGATTTTGATAAGCCCGGTTCACCGTAATGACGCTGCAGGCCAAGTCGCTGGCCAGTGACCGGATCGAAGGAAGCGGCGTCCCCGGTTTGAGCTGGCCGCTCACGATGAACGATATCAGCTGCTGTTCAATTTGATGATAGATCGGCTCCCGGCTATGTTCCGAGATGTGTATCGGTAGCTGTATCGCTGCCGCCTCCTTTCTGAGAAGTCCGGTGAACGCCCGGCCGCTGTGCGATCGGACCGCCCCTAGGGAAGATCCTTGCGCGCAAGCCGGTACATTAAGGCCTGTTGGAACCCCGCCACGCCAAGCACGGCCACAAGTACGGACAAGACCATGGCAACCGGCGGATTTCCCCGTGCCCATTCAAACACCCATAAATAAACCGGTTGTCCAAAATGCGAGTAGAACATTAAGATTGCCACAACGATCAGCAGCAGCCCCGCAAAAGCGCCGATAAGTATCGCTTTGCCGTTCGTTCCGAATTCAAGATACGGATTGATGCCGCTGACCGCAAAGGCGTAGCCGACCCAGACAAATACAAAGGCGGCGTACTCCGCCACGGACAGCACGCCGAGCAGAGCGGGGCCGCTGAACGTTACGAAGACGGAAACACAGACGAGCAGGGATATTCCAAGACACATCATCATATACAGCATCCGGCTCCAGACTACGACCTTTAACGGAATGGCCCACATCCGGAAAAAGCGCAGCCGCTTCAAAAACGGCTCCTCCGACGCCAAGTAACCGAAAGAGATGTATTCTCTGGAAAAGGCAAGCGAGCCGAGCGTAGGAACGACGGCAATCAGCCATAAATCCACGGGAAAAGAAACGCCCGGCTGCATATTGCCGCGCTCGTCTCCCGCCAGCACGCGCACCATATCGTACGCCAGAAAGTACCCGATCAAGGCCGAGAACAGAACGTTGGCCAGCAGCGCAATATATTTATGTTTTAACTCATTCCATGCAATCCGGCAAGCATCACGCATGTCCACTCACGCTCCAGATTATTGATTCATGCGGGTCAGCCCGAAAAGATCGACGCCGTAAGCGGCGGCTGCGGCGAACAGGATCGTCCAGAACGCCAGCGAGCACGTCATCCAGAACAGGACGGGGCCGCGCGGCGCTTTGAACAGCATGGCGAATCCCGCCGCAATCTCCGTCCCGATCAGGATGGGACCGAGAAAGGCAAGGCCCGGCAGCCCGTACCGGACAAACAGACGGTAGGCCCGCTGGCTTCGCTTGCTTTCGCTTGCTCCACTGCGTTTGCTGCGCCATGCGTTCCAGCGGTCGAACAAGAAAACGACGAGCAGCACGGTAATCCAATTCCCCAGAAAAGCCAAAATCGTTGTGGCAACCGGGTTTAAGTCAAGCATGGCGATACCTAGCACTACGACAAAAGCCGATTCCACCCAAGGCAGCACCGCAAGAACGAAAACGGCAAGATAAGACCATTCTTTCAGAAATTCAGCAATCATGCAATACTCACTCCTCTGAAGGTGTATAACTGTATATATTAATATATACACTATATCACCAATTGAAGATTGTCAACGATCCTCCGCCCGGGAAGCAAAAAAAAGACACGCCCCGCGTTCAACGGTACGTGTCTTTTATCCGGTAAATTTTAATATCGCTGTTATACGTTTTCCAGTCGCTGCGTTTGATGACCGACAGGCACGCCCGAAGCTCGAACTTCAGGTGTCCGGGAAACCGGCGGACGGTTCTCCCAGCACTCGACGTCTTCTAACCCCTCAATGCTGTCCTTGTAAAACACCGGATCAAGCCCGGCCTTCTTCTGCTTCATGTAATCCTGCAACGCTGCAAAAGCGATTTTGGACAGCCACAGGATCGCAATCAAGTTTACGATAACCATCAGACCCATAAATAGATCGGCCAAATCCCATACCAATTGCACCTTCGCGACTGAACCGAAGACGACCATGGCAATCGCGCCGAGCCGGTAGACCAGCAGCCATTTTTTGCTTGTGCTTAAAAATTGAATATTCGTTTCCCCGTAATAATAGTTACCAATGAGCGCACCAAAGGCAAACAGGAACACAAAAATCGCAAGACAGCCGGATGCCCAAGAGCCGATGTGCTGGCTTAATGCCGCTTGTGAAAGCGCAATGCCACTTAGCCCCGGTTGTTTGTACGCATCGGAGAGCAAAATAATAAACGCCGTGCTTGTACAGACGATGAGTGTATCCGTTAATACGCCAAAGGCTTGAATCAATCCTTGTTTCACCGGATGACTTGTGGTTGCCGTTGCGGCAACATTCGGAGCGCTCCCCATACCTGCTTCGTTCGAAAATAGCCCCCGCTTCGTTCCATGCATGAGAGCAGCGCCAATGGAACCGCCTGCGAATTGCTGAAAGCCAAACGCATTTTTAACAATAAGCGAAAGCACTTCCGGCATTTTGGTAATGTTGATCAGCACGACAAACAATGCAACGCCAATGTATAATACGGCCAGAATCATAACCTTGTATTCCGCCATTTTGGCAATACGCTTTACACCGCCGAAAATAATCACGGCGAAAGCAATGGTCATGAGAATTCCCAACGTTAAACGATTCGTGCCGAATGCGTTCTCAAAGGCGATCGTAACCGTATTGGATTGCACGGAATTGAAAATAAAACCGAACGTAACGGTAATCAAAATGGCGAAGAACACGCCCATCCAACGCTGCTTTAAGCCTTTCTCCATATAATAGGACGGGCCGCCGCGGAAGCCAAGCTTATCTTTCGTTTTATAGACCTGCGCTAACGTGCTCTCAACAAAGCTGGATGCTGAACTGATGATGGCAATAATCCACATCCAGAAGACCGCCCCTGGGCCACCTAACGCTATGGCAATGGCAATCCCTGTAATGTTGCCCGTTCCCACGCGGGCGGCCATCCCAATGGCGAACGCCTGAAAAGGGGAAATATCGTCTTTGGAGGAGCCTGACTTCCCTTCCTTTAAAACACGAACCATCTCTTTCAGCATGCGGACCTGCAGGAATTTCAATTTAAACGTGAAATAAAGTCCCGCAGCAACGAGCAGCACAATCAATAATTTTCCCCAGAAAAATTCGTTGATTTCGCCAACAATACTCTGCAGCAATTCTTGCATAGTTTCACCTCGTGTCAAATGAATGTTAAAAATACCCGGACCCCAATGTTACGCGATAGGCTGCAAGAGCTTTACCGCCGGCAACGATACCTTGGCAGCCAAGGAGCGCCCGTGAAAACCGGTACTGCCAGCCGCCCACTGCCGGATCAATCGGAGCATAGACGTGCCCGCAAGATCCGTTTCGATCAAGTGTTGCTTAAAGCTTGCTCAACCTCCAACTATCCGGTCTGCTTCAATCGTAGGTTCAGCCCGTCTGCATTGATCTGGGAGTTCCAGCCAATGCCTTTCCCATTCATCCCGGGCGATCCGAACGTTGGCAATCCCTGAGAGCTCCCATCGGTCTGGCGTTACCCCACTCAAGCGCATTTCCCCGTTACAATCGCGACATGAACGAAAACGCTTTCAACGCTTTTATGAAACTGTGGTTTATTTTACTTTTCGGACTACAGAATGAAACAGAAAACTACAACGTATGAAAAATTATCTTTTGGAATGAATGGAATTTTTTCACCTCATCCATACTGAAAAGTGCGATAAAACGGAGCTTCGCAACAAACAAAAAGACGCAACTCGCTCTGCGCGAATACGTCTATCGTCCATTTGAAAACCTATACATTTACATTTTTGATCTTTTTAAGGTTATAATAGAATTGTTGGAATACATGGCAAGTCATTCTCTTATTCCAAGGAGGAGCCCGTCCATGTCAGACTATCAAATCCGCTTATTGAAAGCGTTCTCGCTGCTGCTGTTTCTTCTATTAGTGATGGGCATCGAATATTACAGCCAGCTTCACGGCTGAACAGGCTCTTTCTGCTCGTCCGACCCGCTTCGTTTGCGGGCGCGCAGCTGTTCCGTCAGCTTCCGCCCCGTTGGCGTCTGGGCCAGCCCGCCTAGCGCCGTTTCCCGGTGCTCGCGCGGCATCGCCCGGCCGACCGACAGCATGACGCCGATCACTTCATCCGACGGAATGACGCTGCGAACGCCGGCCAGCGCCATGTCCGCAGCGGCGAGCGCATTGACGGCGCCAAGCCCGTTGCGCACGATGCACGGAATTTCCACGAGTCCGGCAACCGGGTCGCAGATCAGGCCCAGCGTATTTTTTAACGCCAAGCCGACCGCATGCATCGCCTGCTCCGGGCTGCCGCCGCGCATTTCGACCAGCGCGCCCGCCGCCATCCCGATGGCGGAACCGACCTCGGCCTGGCAGCCGCCCTCCGCCCCGGAAATGGACGAATTGTTGGCGATGACATACCCGATCGCTCCCGCGCAAAACAGTCCTTCGACCAGCTTCTCGTCCGGCCAGCCGAACCGTTCCTGCGAGCTGACGAATACGCCGGGGATAATGCCGCAGGAGCCCGCCGTCGGTGTCGCCACCACGCGGCCCATCGAAGCGTTCACTTCCGATACGGCAAGCGCATAGGCCATCGCCGTGCTCGCTTCGCGGCCGGAGGAAGGATCGCCGCTTGCCGCGAAGGAAGCGACCCGGCCGGCGTCGCCGCCCGTCAGTCCGCTCCGCGAAGCCGTCGGCTGTTCGATGCCCCGCCGCACCGCTTCTTTCATCGTTTGATAATATTCCGCCATCTGGCGAATGACCTGCTCCCTCGTCTCGCCGGTTTCCTTCGCCTGCTCCTCAATCATGAGGCGTGCGACCGTCGTCGATTCCGAGCGGCATAGTTCGGCTAGCTGCCGCAGCGTTTGAAATCTCATGCTCTCCCGCTCCTTTGTGCCAAATCGATGATCGTCGCGTCCGCCACGTCCGGCAGCAGACGAATGGACTCCAGCATGCCCTCCGGCGGAGCCGAATCCATCTCGATAACCGTCATCGCTTCGCCTTGACGACCCTTGCGGTCGACATCCATAAAGCCAATATTGACTCCCGCCTCGCTGACGACCTTCGTAATCGAAGCAAGAATTCCCGTTCGGTCCGAATGCTTGATCACCAGCATCGGGTACTGCGCTGTGCAGCTGACATCAAAGCCGTTCAGCGAATGAATCTCAATATTGCCCCCGCCGATGGAAGCGCCCAATACCTCCGCATAGCGATCGCCCGCCCACAGCTCGATTTTGGCCGAGTTCGGATGAGGCGCGGCTCCGGAACTCGGCTCGAACGTGATCTCCATGCCGAGCGACCAGGCTTCCTCCAGCACTTGCGGAATGCGGGGATCGTCCGTATCGTAGTCGAGCAGCCCTCCGGCGATCGCCAGATCCGTGCCGTGGCCCCAGTACGTCTCCGCGAACGATTCGTACAGGAGCACACGGGCTTTTTCCGGCCTGCAGCCGAGGAGCTGCCGCGCCACACGGCCGATGCGAACCGCACCGGCCGTGTGGGAGCTGGACGGACCGACCATCGCCGGTCCGATAATCGTAAATACATGCTTAAAGCGCATTGGACATACCCTCTTTCAACGGTTCGTCCGCTTTGTCGGTCGTTTAGTCCTGGCTTGCGACGAATTCGCCGTAGGCTTCGGCGGTAAGCAAGCTCTCGAGCGCTTGGCCGATTTCCCCGTCGATTTCCACTTCCACGATCCAGCCGGCGCCGTACGGCTCGCTGTTGACCAGCTCCGGCGAATCGAGCAGCGCTTCGTTCACCTTCGTCACCGTCCCCGCGACCGGGCTGAACAGATCGGATACCGTCTTGACGGATTCGATCGTTCCCATCGGCGCATGCGCCTCCAGCTTGGCTCCGAGCTTCGGCAGCTCGACAAATACAATGTCCCCGAGCTGATGCTGGGCAAAATCCGTAATGCCGATCCGCACGGACGTCGCCCCGATCTTTTCCGCCCATTCATGCTCTTCCGTATAACGCAATCCCGCTTTCACTTCACTCATCGTCAGCACCCTTTTCTCCTGGAATGAATAGATCCCTATCGCTTTGAAAACGCGGGCAGCAGCATGACGGCGGCTCTGCCCCTATCGTGTTGTCGCCCGGCCTTGCATGCCGTCCGGCCGAGCGGTCTGCTTCCTCTTAGCGTCTCCGCCGATACCGGCGCTTTATCCGCGCCAGCCGAAACACCGGTCGTGCAGACCGGATTGAAGCGCTTCCACTCGGATTATCCGATAGCGCCTGCTTGCTTGCAAACGCCAAAAAAGGACAGGAAAAGGCATCTCGCCTTGTTCTCTGTCCCGGGTACCTGAGAGTTTAGGGCCGCTCGTCGCGCCGTTACCCCTTTGGTGGCTTACGCTCTCTCCAGAGGCGCGTCGGATGGCGGTACGTTTACCTGAGAGATTAATCGCCATTCGGCAGGTTTGGCGACTTGCTCCTTCGGTGCCTTACGCGGACTTATCGCGGCCGCTCCGGTCTCTCCCAACCATCGTCATTCGCTGTATTTCACATCTCCTTCAAGAGTAATTCAACCGGATAGGGATGTCAAGAATCCGCATCAAAATGTTGCCTGACGTTTACGGTTGACACAGGCCTGCTCTTTAGAGTATTAATGAATATAGAACTATGCAACCGAATAACGCGGATGAACGTAAAGGGAGAGATTACCGGAACGTACGGTAGCGCCGAAGGAGTAAGCCCGCCGAGCCGGGTGAATCTCTCAGGCAAAAGGACCTCTACCGGACGCAACTCTGGAGAGCACCCTCCTTGCTTTAAGCAAGCTCAGGGTCACCCAAGGGGAAACTTGTACGGCCGCTTCCATCCTGGAAGACGGCTGCAAGGTAACTCTCAGGTACAAAGGACAGAGCGAAAAGACAGCGCAGGCATGCGATTTTGGCATGCTTGTCTGCCTTTTCGTCCTGTCCTTTTTTGGCTTGAAGCGTTTTGCAATCCCATACTACGACCGAGGTGATTCGATTGAATCCGTCATTGAAAAGAACGCCGCTGTTCCCTTTGTATGCCGAATACCCCGGTGTCCGCTGCATCGACTTCGGCGGCTGGGAGCTGCCGGTCCAATTCACCGGCATTGGACGTGAACACGAAGCGGTCAGACAGCAGGCCGGCCTGTTCGACGTATCGCACATGGGCGAATTTCTCGTGACCGGGACCTTCGCGGAGACGTTCCTCCAGCGGGTCACGACGAATGATGTCTCGCGGCTTGCCGACGGCCAGGCGCAGTATACGCTGATGTGCTACGAGGACGGGGGCGTCGTCGACGACCTGCTCGTCTACCGGCTGTCGGCCGATCAATTTATGCTCGTCGTCAACGCCTCCAATATCGACAAAGACTTCCTCTGGCTGGAATCGAATCTGCTTGGCGATGTCTCCCTGGAGAACAAATCAGATACGACGGCCCTTCTGGCGCTGCAAGGTCCGAACGCTCAAGCGATTGCCGCGCGCGTCACGGAAGCCGATTTGAATGCGCTCTCACCGTTCCATTTTATTCCTGAAGCCAAGGTATGCGGCGTGACCGTGCTCGTCTCCCGCACCGGCTACACCGGCGAAGACGGCTTCGAGTTTTACGTCGCCGCGGATGACGCCCCCGCGCTGTGGAAAGGGCTGATGGAAGCGGGAGAGCCGCTCGGTCTGACGCCTGCCGGACTAGGCGCGCGGGATACGCTGCGGTTTGAAGCCAAGCTGCCGCTGTACGGGCAGGAGCTTTCGGACAAGATCACGCCGCTGGAGGCGGGTCTCGGCTTCTTCGTCAAGCTGGCGAAGGACGACTTTATCGGCCGGAACGCGCTGCTCCGCCAGAAGGAAGAAGGCGTGCCGCGCAAGCTCGTCGGCATCGAGATGATCGACCGGGGTATTCCCCGCTCCCATTATCCCGTCTATGCCGGCGACCGGCAGATCGGCGAAGTGACCACCGGAACACAGTCTCCTACGCTTAAACGAAATCTAGGTCTGGCGCTGGTTCAAGCGGAATACGGCGAGCCGGGCACCGAAGTGGAAGTGGAAATCCGGGGCAACCGGTTGAAGGCCGTTGTCGTCAAAGCGCCGTTCTATCGGCGCAATGTACAATCCTAACAGAAGCGAGAACCGACAAGGAGTGAAACCATACAATGAGCGTCAAACACCGGTATTTGCCGATGACCGACCGGGATCGGGCCGACATGCTGCGCACGATCGGCGTCGACTCGGTCGAAGAGCTGTTTCGAGACATTCCTGAACCGATCCGCTACCGCGGCACGCTGCCGATGTCCGGCGCGCTGGACGAAATCTCGCTGTTAAAGCATATGAAGCAGCTCGCTTCGCGCAATGCGGATACGAGCCAATACGCCAGCTTTCTGGGCGCGGGCCTGTACGATCATCACGTGCCCGTCGTCATCAATCATATGATTTCCCGTTCGGAATTTTATACGGCCTACACGCCGTATCAGCCGGAAATCAGCCAAGGGGAGCTGCAGGCGATTTTCGAATTCCAATCGTACATTTGCGAGCTGACCGGCATGAAGGTCGCCAACGCCAGCATGTACGACGGCGCGACGGCGCTGGCCGAAGCGGGCGCTCTCGCCAGCGGAGCCACACAGCGGAAGGAGATCGTCATCTCGCGGACCGTCCATCCCGAGGCGCGCGAAATTATGCGCACGACGGCGCGCGGCCTCAACCTGACTGTGGTAGAGGTCGACTATGCGGACGGCGTGACCGATCTGGAGCAGCTTAAAGCTGCGGTGACCGACGATACCGCCGCTGTCATCGTGCAGTCGCCGAACTTCTTCGGCTGCATCGAGGATCTGGCGGCGATCGAACCGATCGCTCACAGCCGCAAAGCGCTGTTCGTCGTCAGCACGAATCCGATGTCGCTCGGACTGCTGGAAGCGCCCGGCAAGCTGGGTGCGGATATCGTCGTGGGCGATGCCCAGCCGCTCGGCATTCATCCGGCGTTCGGCGGCCCGACCTGCGGATTTTTCGCCGTCTCCGAGCCGCTGATGCGCCGCATGCCCGGCCGGATCGTCGGTCAGACGGTCGACCGCGACGGCAAGCGCGGCTTCGTGCTTACGCTGCAAGCCCGGGAGCAGCACATCCGCCGCGAGAAAGCGACCTCGAACATTTGTTCGAACCAGGCGCTGCTGGCCTTGTGCGCCTCCATCTACCTGTCCACAATGGGCAAGGAAGGAATGCGCGAAGTGGGAAGCCTGAATCTGCAGAAATCCCACTATGCCGCGCGCGAGCTGGCGAAGCTCGAAGGCCCGTCGCTGCCGTTCACGGCGCCTTTCTTCAACGAATTCGTCGTGAGCCTTCCGGCGAACGCGAATATCACGGACTTGAACGAACGGCTGCTGGAAGCCGGATTTATCGGCGGGCTCGATCTGGGCCGCTATTATCCTGAGCTTCAGAACCATATGCTCGTCGCCGTCACCGAAAAACGGACCAAAGCCGAAATTGACGAATTTGCAGCACGATTGGGGGAACTCGTATGAAACCGGAAAAAGCGCTCATTTTCGAGCTGAGCCAGCCGGGGCGCGTCGCCTACTCGCTGCCCGCTTGCGACGTCCCGGAGACGGAAGCCGCCGAGCTGGTTCCGTCCCACCTGCTTCGCAGCGAGCCCGCCGCCCTGCCGGAAGTGTACGAGGTCGACGTGATCCGGCATTACACCGAGCTGTCGCGCCTCAACTTCGGCGTGGACAACGGCTTTTATCCGCTCGGCTCGTGCACAATGAAATACAATCCGAAAATTAACGAAGATACGGCGCGTTTCCCCGGGTTCGCCGGAATTCACCCGTATCAGCCGGAATCCAGCGTTCAAGGGGCGCTGGAGCTGCTGTACACGCTCCAGAACGATCTCGCCGCGCTCACCGGCATGGATCAGGTGACACTGCAGCCGGCCGCGGGAGCGCACGGCGAATGGACGGGGCTCATGATGATCCGCGCTTACCACGAAAGCCGGGGCGAGACGCGGACCAAGGTCATCGTGCCGGACTCCTCGCACGGGACGAATCCGGCCAGCGCAACGACGGCCGGCTTCGAGACGCTGACGATCAAGTCGAACGAGCAGGGCCTCGTCGATCTTGACGCGCTGCGCGCGGCGGTCGGTCCCGACACGGCCGCGCTCATGCTGACAAATCCGAGCACGCTCGGCTTGTTCGAGGAGCACATCGTGGAGATCGCGGAAATCGTTCACGCCGCAGGCGGATTGCTCTACTATGACGGAGCCAACTCCAACGCGATCATGGGCATTACGCGCCCCGGCGACATGGGCTTCGACGTCGTGCATCTCAACCTGCACAAGACGATGAGCACACCGCACGGCGGCGGCGGTCCGGGCGCAGGGCCGGTCGGCGTGAAAAGCAAGCTCGTTCCGTTCCTGCCGAAGCCGATCGTAGCCCGCCGCGAGGACGGCACGTTCTACCTTGACTCTGATCGTCCGAACTCGATCGGACGGGTGAAGGCTTACAATGGCAACTTCGGCATTCTCGTCCGGGCGTATACGTACATCCGCACGTACGGTCCGGAGGGGCTCCGCGAAGTATCGGAATGCGCCGTGCTGAACGCCAACTACATGATGCACCGGCTGGCTCCGTATTACGAGATGCCTTATCCGGGCGTCTGCAAGCACGAGTTCGTCATGTCCGGACGCGGCCTCAAAAAGTACGGCGTGCGGACGCTCGACGTCGCCAAGCGCCTGCTCGATTTCGGCTACCATCCGCCGACCATCTACTTCCCGCTCAACGTCGAGGAATGCATCATGATCGAGCCGACGGAGACGGAAAGCAAGGAAACGCTCGACGCGTTTATCGATACGATGATCCGGATCGCGAAGGAAGCCGAGGAGCAGCCGGACCTGCTCTTGAACGCACCGTACACGACCGTTGTCCGACGGCTTGATGAAACGCTGGCCGCCCGCAAGCCGGTGCTGAACTGCACCTGCGGGTAAAATCCGAGCTTTAAAAATAACACTCGCACTGCGCGAAAAACAAAACCCCGGCCGCCTGCGGAAGTCCGTTGTTACAGGACCTCCGCCGAAGCGGCCGGGGTTTCCTTTTCACATGGATGGGAGTGAAATTCAGGTAGAACGACGCGGCTTTAAATTATTGAATTTAATGATACTGAAAATCTGCCGCAAGGACAAGAAAGGTATTGAACAACTAATTTATTGTATACTCGCTTACTTCGAAAGTGAGAATCTTGTCAAAAATAAAATATTCATTTCTTTCAGTAAAGGGGCCTTTATTATTCTCATGTTTATCAATAGGATATGATGCTGTACCTGTACCGGCTTGCTTGGCTTCATACCACTGGATAAATGAATTGACTTCAAACATCGATAAGTCAAACTCTTTTTCTAAGCCATTTACTAAAGTGATTGTCAAAATTGCTCTATTAGCAGATTCTAACTTAGCAGAGGCTTCGTTAGATGTAATAGTCTCAGTGGAACCAATAGTAGCTGTCACAATATAGTAATATGTGATTCCGCTCGACACATTCTTATCTAAATAGGAATTGCCTGTCACATTACTAGCGATTGTGGTGTAAGGTCCACCTGATGTCGTGGAACGTTTAATATTGTAACCAGTAGCACCTTCATATACTGACCAATCCAAATAAATAGCTTTGTCTTTCCCTGTGGCAGTGAGAATAATTGTTGCTTCACTATCGTCAAATACTTCTACACTTCCTACTGGTGCATTGGATGAGGTACTTTGGCTTCCACCAATAACATATATTTTTCCGTTATAAGTAATTGCTCCTGAACCGCTTCTTGCATAATTTAAGCTCGGTACAACTGACCATTTATCTAGTACCGGATCATAAGCTTCCACCGAATTCGTTTCGGCGTCTGGACTTACACCGCCAATTGCGTAGATTTTCCCAGATAGTACAGTAGCGCTTAATCCTCCTCTTGTCACAGATAGGCTTGGTTTTGATGTCCATTTATCTATTGTTGGATCATATTCATTAAATAAATTTACAGAGTACACTCTGGAACTATATGTATATCTGCCGCCTACTAAATAAATTTTATTGTTGAGTGTTACCGCTACAGATCCGTGAAGAGCTTGCTGCATATCGGATCTCGCTGCCCATGTATCCGATGCAGGATCATATACTTGTACTGTTCGAACTGAATTAATACTACTTGTTAGCCCCCCGAAAACGTATACTTTTCCGTCATAGGCTACTGCCGAAACACTTGCTAATGAAGAGGGCATATTGGCTTTTTTCGTCCAAGTATCTGTAGCAGGATCGTACATTTCTACCGAATTTATTACCGATCCTCCATTAAAGGTGTAATAATTGCCGGTGTATCCGCCGAAAACATATATCTTTCCATCTACTACAGCAGCAGAACTTAATGTTCTAGCCGTATGCATGCTCGCTGCAGTTGTCCATACTTTTGAATTGGGATCGTAAACTTGTACGTCACTAAATGAGGTGCTGCCACTCGATCCTCCAATAGAATTAATTTTCCCGTTAATTTGTGCAACCGTAACGCCAGCCCTTGCATTGGGCATATTACTTTGAACTTCCCAAACACGGTTTTCATCAGCCAATGCTGTAGAGGAAAATAACAAAATAATGGTGACAAGCATTAAAATAACTTTTTTCCACATGGAGATCGCCTCCTTAATCCGTTGATTTATCGTGCTGGAACGTATTCGTTGATTCCAAAAGTTAAAATCTTATCATAGACGATGTAGTCTTTTCTACTTTTGAAAGGACCTATATTATTTTCATGCTTATTAAATATAAATAATGCAGCCCCAGAACCGGCTGATTTTTTTTCGTACCAATCCAGAAAAGCATTTACCTCATCCAAACTAAGGTCATATTCCTTCTCCAGCCCAGTAGTAAGCGTTAGTGTCAGCAATACCCGATGTACAACTAATTCTGCCGGCGTGGCTGAAACTTCTTTTGAATTTTTACTTTCACCATCGGAATTAACAGCGCTGATGACATAATAGTACGTATTTCCGTTAGATACGGATAAATCAGTATACGTTGTTCCCGTTACTGTTGCTATAGTTGTGTATGGACCACCAGAAGCAGAAGCTCGCTTCAAATTATAACCAATCGCATTTGAAACAGAAGACCAGTTTAATTTTACTGAAGCGCTTCCAGCCGATGCTTTTAATTCATTGGGAGTCTCAGGAATTTGTGGGAGTGCGGCTTTGGCTTCGACGGAATTACTACTTTCACATCCGAAAGTAACAGTGCATACGACATAATAATAAGTAACTCCAGATATAGCTGAAGTATCTTTATAGAAATTAGAAGTTACTGCCGACGCAATCGTAGTATATGGTCCTCCAGCAGTAGTCGATCTTTTTACATTATACCCAGATGCTTGTGGGATAGAGTCCCAGTGAAGGGTGACAACACTGTTATCAATAGACGCTTGCAAATTAGTTGGTTGGAAGCCAATTAGCGAACCAGTTGCATCAATATCTACAGCGTCTAATTCCATCCAAGCTGACTGATTATTTGTTACCTCTACCATATGAATACCCGAATTTAGGCCTTTATTTTCAAACAACAGGACTTGAGCTATGGCAGTTGAGGAATACTGTGAAAATTCACCTGCTGGATTTCCATCAATTTTGACGCTGATATTATTTGATTTATTTTTATAAGTACCACCAATCAAACGAACCTGGGTTCCTTGAAAATAAAAAACGATTTTAGTTCCAATAGTAGCCGATCCAGTGTCTGTTTTGTTATACCAGTCTGGAACTGGAGAAAAACGAGTAGGAGTCGTTGACCAATAAATATTCGGGTCGGTATCGTCATACCGTTGCCATCCGCTTTCTGGAGAAGTTAATACTTCTCCCGGCTTTGCTGCATAAGCACTGGCTGAAAAAAGGAATACTGTCGCGAAAGTTGCTAACATTACAAATTTCATTGTCATTCTGCTAATCATAAATTCCTTGCCTCCATATTTATACATTTTCTATCTATTTGGGATGTTATATTTTTTGTCGTATTTTGTCTAATCATATATTTCTAAATTAGTTATTTATGATAAATCCAAGAAAAAAAGATGTTAAAAGTATTTTTGTATAAAATTAGTTGCATCTTTCTGATTAAAGAAATCATAGCTTCCCACTACCCTTCCAAACTTTCACGTAAAATGATGTCATTGCTGCGTGGATAACAAAAAAAGAAGCTGCCAAGGAGCAGCTCTTATTCGCATTTGTATTCAAATTTGCCTCACATTCGTATAACCGTTCCCCTGCATTTCGAGCGCATTCTTATCCACCACATAAGTCTTTGCAATCATATCGTGCAGCGCTTGTTTTTTCTGGGTGAATCCGGCCATGATGAAGCCGACGTACAGAGTACACACGGAAATCAGCTTGCTCCAATATCTGCCGCTCGCCCGCGCGAACGAGATCCTTTCGTTCCTTTCATCCACCACGACACTGCCTGTCGCAAGCTTTCCTAACGTCGCCTTCCATTTTGAAGATTCCATGATCGCAAAATACAACCATCCGGTAACAACGATGAGCAGGCCCCGTGCTCCCAAGGCAGCCCATACGATGGAAGTAGTGGATTGGGTCGATTTAAGAGCGAATGGAATCATAAGCAGATATTCAAACATGGTAAATACGCTGCCCAGAATCACACTGGCTACATAAAGAATGATTCCATCGAGAATATAAGCGCACAATCGTTTCCAAAATCCCGAATACATTTTCTCTCTTCCTCCCATATCTCTTCGTATTGCCATAATATCTGACGATTTGATCCTATGATTTCCAGATTATTATCGGCAGAAAGTCCGACTTTTTTTAGAAAATCAGGCTCGTCGGCACGAAAAAATGTTCAGAAATCGTTCGGGAGGCGAAAGCGAAATTCGTATGCTTATTTCATGGCGGTGGCACCGCGAGATTCGCTTCGCGAACGGGCTGGCAGCACCCCGCTTCGAAGAAACAAGAGCAAGGAGACGATAAAACAAAGAACGGCAAACAGGCTGACCGAAACAAACCCATCAAGACGAGTGTACAGAACTCCGGCCACAGACGAAGCGAGCGTAGCTCCGAAATACATGGACGAGTTCGCCAAGGAGGAAATCGTTCCGCGTGCTGTAGAAGACAAGCCTTGCAGCAAGCTCATCATGAGCGGGAAAAGCATGCCCATAATAAAATAAATCAAAAAATAAGCCAGCTTTACATATGTAATACTTTTCATAAAGGAGAGGCTTGGAAAGATCAGGACGAGTACTACCATCCCCAAAATGAACGCGCTTCTTCCCCCCATCCTCTGCACCACGCTGCTGCCAAAAAAGCTGCTGAGCGTATTGCCCAGACCCAGAAACAGCAGCACCGTTCCAATCTCAGCGACGCCAAGCCCGAATTTGTCCGAAAGCCAGGTTCCGATAAAGGAGAAGGTGGCAAAGTTCCCGAGTTGAAACACAAAATAAGCGAGGAAAGCTTTTTTCGCCCTGGATTCGCGAAGCAGCGCACGATAGCGTCCGACAATGGAAGGAGCTTTCCCTTCGGCCGGCGGCGCCGGAATCGACGGCAGCACCAGAGCAATAAGCATCATGATCATAAACGAGGCGACCCCGATCGCGATAAACGGAGTATGCCATCCGTATGCAGCAAGATAGCTGCCAATGGGCACTCCGAGCATTTGCGCAACCGCAAGTCCGGCCGTTGCGATCCCCATCGCTTTTAATACTTTGCCGGATGGAACGATTTGCGGGATAGCTGCCCATACCTGCGGCGACACAAACGCACCGCTAACCCCCGCCAAAAAGCGGAAAAGAAGCATGGTCCAAAAGTCGGCGGCAACCCCGCAAAGCAGCGTAAACACACCGAAGCTGGCTATCCCCGCGATCATGACTTTTTTCCGGTTCCATCCGTCCGAGAGAGGCCCGGCAACGAGCGCAAACAGCGCATAGCCTAAGGCGTAGGCGGAAACAATCCAACCGGAGCGTTCGACCGAAACGCCGAAGGCTTCCCGAAGCGTCGGCAATAAAGGCGAAGCGATAAACGTATCGGTGCCGATAATAAACATGATGCAGAAAAACAACACGATGCCCCTATTCAAGATCCATAGCTCCTTTATTTCGTTATTTCGAAAATATTCGAATAATTGAAATATATCACTCCCTTTGGTATAATTCAACTACCGAAAATATTTTTCATGGAAGGCGATCGATCTTGAGGAAGCTTTTTCACCCGCAAGTTGATGAAATTAATTTATCTACCGTGCTCTATGCGCTCAGTGACGACATTCGGCTCCAAATTATCAAAAGCCTGGCGGACCACGGGGAGCAAGCCTGCAATCAGTTTGACATCCCGCTTCCGAATTCGACCCTCTCCCATCACTACAAGGTGCTTAGAGAATCGGGGGTTACGCATACGCGAATCGAAGGAACCCAGCGTTTTGTCTCCCTGCGTTACGACGATCTGAATGTTCGCTTCCCTGGCCTATTACAGGCCGTTCTTCAGGGTTTGGAGCCCCGAGCATAACCGCTTCCCTGAAACGCAAACAGGCCAGCCTTCACAACGAAGGTGGCCTTTGCTTACGCTGAATCAGCCCATTGCCTAATCCCAGTCCATGTAAAAGGTCGCCGTCAGCTTGCCGCTGGCACACTCGGGACAATCTAGTTCAACCGTCCTCGGATCGTCCGGTACGGGATGCATCGCTTCCCCACATTTCCCGCAGGAATAGGCGGTGACAAAATAATCGCTGTCCGACTTCATCTCCAGATAAAGCTCATTCCGGAGCGAACGGCATGCCGTGCAACGGTACAAGGCGTCATAAGCCTCGTATCGCGTGCTCGGTTCCTTCTCAAACTCGGCGATCCGCTTCTTAAGCGCCGCGTCCTGCACGAATGAAGCGATAGAGTGCAAATACACATACATGAATCCGATTCCTACAAAAACGTTCGCATGATAGCCGCAATTCGCGCAATCCAATTTATATGCTTCGCCCATATCTCCTCTACTCCCTCTCCGGAAAACCGAAACTACTCTATTATAACAAAAAAAGAAATACATTATTTTCAAAATAACCCCATTTTTTCATCAACCCGGCATTCAATGCGCAGCAAATACGATATAATAGACAACAAATACCGAGATTCTTCTAAAACGGATGTGTAAGGATGCTACATCTTTTTGTCGATATGCTCGAACGCGTCGGCTTCCTGATTGCGCTGGCGTTCGTCTTCTCTCGGAGCCGATGGATGCGAAGCTACATGAGCTACCAAGGGGAGCAGGCTCATCCGTGGCGCTTCGTTGTCTTTTTCAGCCTGTATGCGATTCTCGGCACGTATTCCGGGGTAACCGTGACCCCGTATTCGTACCAGCCAGCGCCATGGATCGGCGAAGTCTCCCCCACGGCCGCCATCGCCAACTCGCGGTCGATCGGCGTCGTCATCGCCGGACTGCTCGGCGGGGTGAAGAGCGGGCTGGTCGTCGGCATCATTGCCGGCCTGCACCGGTACAGCCTCGGCGGCTTCGTCGCTGTCGCCTGCATGCTGGCGCCCATCGCTCAAGGTATCCTCGCGGGATTGTGCCGCAACGCCGTCAAACGGAGGTTCCGGCATGCGACTTCGGCCAAGCCGGCGTTTGCCGTCGGTCTGATCGCAGAAGCGGTCCAGATGGCATTGATCCTGCTGCTGGCAAAACCATGGAACGAGGCGTTCGGGTTGGTCGCGCTGATCGGGATTCCGCAGGTAGTTGCGAACGGGATTGGGATATCCTTGTTTTTCATCGTGTATCATACGATGGAAAGCGAGGAGGACCGGATCGGGACGGAGCACGCGCGCAAAGCGCTCCACATCGCCGATCTCACGATGCCGCTGTGGCGGTTGGATTTTGACCGGGCGGTCCGGGAGGTTGCGAGAACGCTGCATGAGGAGACGAAGGCCGTCGGCGCTTACTTTTACAAAGACGATATGGAATGGGTCAAAGAAGGCCGCAAGACGCCGTATTGGGTCGATCTGCCGATGGAAATGCAAAATAAGAAGCTGATTGGCCGCTTCCGGTTGTTTTACGAGCGGAAGCAGGAGGATTCCCCGTCCCGGCGGCGGATGATGACAACGCTGGCGAGGCTTATTTCGCAGCAGTATGCTTTCGTGGAGGCAGAGCGGCAGGGACAGCTGTTGGCCGATGCCGAAATCCGCTCGCTGCAGGCGCAGATGAACCCGCACTTTTTATTCAACGTATTGAATACGGTCAAATCGTTCATCCGCACGAAGCCGGAGGAAGCGCGGCAGCTCATCACGCACCTGTCCAAATTTCTCCGCAAAAATATGAACGGCAGCAGCAAAACGCTGGTCTCGGTCCGCGACGAGCTTGAGCTTGTTACGTCCTACCTGAGCTTGACCAAGGCGCGGCTCGGCGATCAGCTGGAGTTTGTGACGGATATTGACGAAGCAGCGCTGGACTGCCGTATTCCTCCGTTTACGATTCAGCCGCTGGTAGAAAATGCGATTGTCCACGGGCTCCAAAACATCGGCAGACCCGGCATCATTCGCCTCGGCGTGAAGCAGGAGGCGTACGGCGGACAATACCGCGCCCGGATCACGGTGGAGGACAACGGCACAGGTATGTGCCTGGGCGTGGCAGGGGCGGCGGACGAGCATGCGGGCGTCGCGCTGCTCAACATCGTCCAGCGGCTCAGCTATCATTACGGTACGGAGAAGACGCTGCAGATCGATAGCGCACCGGGGAAAGGCACGAAAGTTAGCTTTTGGGTGAGGTGACAAAAATGGGTTGGAATGTGGTGATTGCCGACGATGAAGCGCCTTCCCGGGAGGAGCTGGCCTATTTGCTGGAGCAGATCGCCGACGTGTCACAGGTGACACAGGCGGTCGGCGGAATGGACGCGATCCGCAAGGTCAAGGAGCAGACCCCGGACGTACTGTTTCTCGATATGCAGATGCCGGACCTCAACGGATTGCAGGTGGCGCAAATCGTAGGAGAGCTCGACCCGAGGGTCAAAATCGTCTTTTCTACCGCTTACGATCATTATGCGATCGACGCCTTCAAGCTGCGCGCGTTTCATTACGTATTGAAGCCGTATGACGAGGACGATCTGGGCGCGGTCTTTCGGGAACTGCGGCTGGCCGCGGAGAAGAGCCTTGCGCCGGATTTGCGCAAGCCCGTGGCAGGAAACGTCTGCGTGAAGCTGGCGCTTGAATTGGACGACGGCATCAAGTACATATCGCCGAAACAGATCGTTTATATCAGCAAGGAGGGCAAGCGGGTTCAAATCCATACGGCCGACAAAGCTTACGAGGTCTCGTATACCTTGCAAGAGCTGGAGCAGAAGCTGGCGCCGTTCGGGTTTTTCCGCTGTCATAAAAGCTACCTGGTCCGGCTGGAAGCGATCTCGGAATTGAAGTCGTGGGTCAACGGGGCTTACGACGTACGGATGGACGATGCGGCGCGGAGCCGCGTTCCCGTCAGCCGGAATTATGTGAAGGAGCTGCGTTTGAAACTGGAAATCTGACATCTTAAACCGGGTTCCGGACATCATACGATCCAAGCGGTTTCCCTCGGGCAAAAGAGCGATTATACTTGTTTGCAAACGCTGCCAAGATGGAAGCAATTCACAGGTGGAGGGAACCGCATGGCTAAAAGCTTGAAATCCATAGGTTTATGGGGACTCGTATCGGTACTCGGCGCCTTCGGTTTCGCGACGATTGCACTGAACCGCGGGGAATCGGTCAACGCCGTCTGGCTGATTGTCGCCGCCGTTTCATGTTATGCCGTCGCTTACCGCTTCTACAGTAGATTCCTGGCCCGCAAAGTGCTCGGCTTGGACGACAACCGCAAGACGCCGGCCGAAATCAACAATGACGGCAAAGATTACGTGCCGACGAACAAATGGGTATTGTTCGGGCATCACTTCGCCGCGATCGCCGGCGCAGGGCCGCTCGTCGGCCCGGTGCTTGCGGCGCAGATGGGCTATTTGCCCGGCACGCTCTGGATCGTGATCGGCGTTATTCTCGGCGGAGCCGTGCAGGACTTCGTCATCTTATTCGCCTCGACGAGACGGGGCGGCAAATCGCTCGGAGAAATGATCAAGGACGAAATCGGCCCGGTAGCAGGAGCAATCGCGATGATCGGCATTCTCGCCATCATGGTAATTCTGCTTGCGGTACTGGCGCTCGTTGTCGTCAAAGCGCTGGTCGGCAGCCCATGGGGGATGTTCACCATCGCAGCCACTATCCCCATCGCCGTCGTGATGGGAATTTACATGCGGTTTATTCGCCCCGGACGGGTCGCCGAAGCTTCGCTGATCGGGCTGGTGCTGCTTCTAGGCTCTCTCGTAGGGGGCAAGTACGTGGCCGAAAGCCCGGTGCTCGCCGGCATGTTTACGTTCAGCGGCGAGACGATTGCGATCATGCTGATCGCTTACGGCTTTATCGCCTCCGCGCTGCCGGTTTGGCTGCTGCTGGCTCCACGCGATTACTTGAGCACGTTTCTGAAAATCGGGACGATCGTAGGGCTGGCGCTCGGCATCCTGTTCGTCATGCCGGATCTCGCGATGCCGGCCACGACCAAGTTTATCGACGGCACGGGCCCGGTCTTCGCCGGCAACCTGTTCCCGTTCCTGTTCATTACGATTGCGTGCGGCGCGGTCTCCGGCTTCCATGCGCTGATTTCGTCCGGCACGACGCCGAAAATGCTGGAGCGGGAGACGCACGCCCGGCCGATCGGCTATGGCGCGATGCTGATGGAATCGTTCGTCGCCATCATGGCGCTGATCGCCGCCTGCGTCATTACGCCGGGCGCCTACTTCGCCATTAACTCCCCGGCTGCCGCCATCGGCACCGATGCGGTGAAAGCGGCGGCCACGCTGACGTCATGGGGCTTTACGATTACGCCGGACGACCTGACCAATTTGGCCAAGGACGTCGGCGAATCGACGATTCTTTCGCGGACCGGCGGCGCGCCGACGTTCGCGATCGGCATGGCGCATATTTTGTCCGGGGTCATCGGCGGCAAGGCGCTGATGGCGTTCTGGTATCATTTTGCCATCTTGTTCGAGGCCTTGTTTATCTTGACGACGATCGATGCCGGAACCCGGGTAGGCCGGTTTATGATTCAAGAAATTCTCGGCAGCGTCGTCAAGCCGCTCGGCAATACCGAATCGACGCTCGGCAACGTCATCGCTACGGCGCTTTGCGTGGCCGGCTGGGGCTATTTCTTGTACCAAGGCGTCATCGATCCGCTGGGCGGCATCAACTCGCTCTGGGCGCTGTTCGGGATCGCCAACCAGATGCTGGCGGGCATGGCGCTTATTCTCGGCTCGACCATCCTGCTGAAAATGGGCAAGAAAGCGTACGCCTGGGTGACGCTGGTGCCGACGGTCTGGCTGCTCACCATTACGATGACGGCCGGCTGGCAGAAGCTGTTTCACTCCGACGCCAAAATCGGGTTTCTGACCCACGCGCAGCAGTATCAGGACGCGCTGAACGCCGGGAAGCTGATCGCTCCGGCCAAAACCGCCGCGCAAATGCAGCAGATCATCACGAACGATTACGTGGATGCGATCTTATGCGGCGTGTTTATGATCATCGTGCTTGCCATACTCCTCGTATCGCTGCGGACTTGGTACCGCGTGCTGAAGGGCCTGCCCGTCGGGCTGAGCGAAGCGCCTTACGTGGCGCGCGGCGCAGACGGCGTCCGGGAGGTGCCGAAGTATGTTTGAGGCGGTCAAGGATGTCCTCAAGTACCGCAGGCAGTTCCTCGACTTGCTCGTCGGGGTGCCGAACTATGAGCGGTATGTCGAGCACCGGAAGGAATACCATCCGGGCGAGCCGATCCAGACGCGGGAGGAGTTTTTCCGCGAGGCGCAGGAAGCCCGCTACAACGCCAAAGGCGGCAAAGTTTCGCGCTGCTGCTAAGAGCAAACAAAGGCCGGTCCTTAGCGGATCGGCCTTGTTTTAAATCATTTGCTTCCGTCTTCAGGATTCTCGGGCACCGGTACGACAAACTCCAGTTCAGGGATATATTGTTTCCCTTGCATGCCCCTATCCAAATACGGCTTGACCGTTATTGATTTCGGCCTGGTCGGGAAAGCGTCGTAGCTTTTAGCGGCTTCGCCTTCGAGAGGGTATACATGCCCGCCGTGAGATTCCAGTACATTCCCCTCGTGATCCGCGAGATCAAACCCCATTTCTTCTCTGAAGGTGCTTGTCCGCGATGTTAACAACGAGATGGGTTGTGATAAGCGAGATGTCAATTTTGGCGGCTATTTTCCAAATCTCACCCTTATAGATTTTCGTCTCTTCGGATGTGAGTACGGTGTGTCCGGCCATTTTGACGACCGGCACTTTTAATTCAAACGGCCGTTTATACCCTCGCAGCCCCATCTTTACCGTCAAATCGAATTGATCCGGAATATCCCCCGATAAATCGTTAAGCTCCACAAGCACGGATTCGGAAGGCTCTGTGACTAGGTTCGTTCCCAAGCTAAGGCTGCCATAATGACCGGAAGGCAACCAAACCTGAATATTATCAAAAGAACCCTTCTTCGCCGTATCATTCATGATCGAACGCAAATGATATAGCGCGCCTTCGGTACCCTCCGGGGCCGTTCTTGTCAACTCCATTGCAATTCGTATTCCGTCATAGGACACCTTCGTAGCCGTTATGGTGAAGCCGTCATGGCTTGCACTTTCATTTACGGTCGTCGTAAGGCCCTCCTCTTCGGCCTTCTGCAGCCCGAAATCCCCTGCAAGATTGAAAATGTTCCCCACGATCGGCAATTTGTTCAATGACTCGGCCATCGTCGGGGAGATCAGTACGGGACTCAGGATCAATAATCCCAGAATGGCTGCGGCAACGGCAATGACCAACCCTTTCCGAAGCGGCTTCCGCTTTTTTATTGTTTCACTGGGAAGCTTGTCCATTTGCTTCTCCATTTCACGGATCATCCTATACGTTTCATCCAAACGGGAACGCATCGTTGCCGTGATATGGTCGGGAAGCTTATTCCTTCATTCGATCAAGTTTTTGTCCAGCTCATTGTGCGCCACAGCTCATCTTCCTTTCCGTACCGTTTTCTAACCAAGATAATAACTGCTTTCTTGCCCTGTGCAGGCGGGTCTTCACCGCTCCCGTCGATATCCCGAGCACGTCGGCTATTTCGGAGAGCGGTAGATCTTGAAAATAATGCAGGACAATGACGATTTGCAGGTTCTCCTCCAGATGGTCCACCATCTCCCGCAAATCGATATTTTCATAATCCGCCATACCCGAAGGGCGGCTGGGAAGCTCGTCGCCCGTCATCAACAGCATCCGCTTCTTCAGCAGTTTATTGCACTCGTTTATCAAAATCCGGTAGATCCACGTCTTGAAAAAAGCAGGATCTTTTAACGTATGCAGAGATTTGTACGCTTTCAGTATCGCCTCTTGCACGACATCGGCACAATCTGCCTCCTGCTTGACGACCGCCCAGGCCATTCGATACAAGGGGTAGCTCCAATTCCTTCATCAGATCGATGAATGCTTCGCTATCCCCTGCTTGCGCTTTGAGGACGTAGTCTTCTTTCAAATCCACCAATACAGCCACCTTTCCATAAAAAACGATCCCTTTTGCAATCTTCTTCTCTCTGTTCAATAATTAGATCTTTCAAATACGGAAAAGGTTACATAAAAAAATAGACCGTCCCTGATAAAGTAAAGGTAACGGTCTACTTCTCGTTCTCTAACTATGCCGATTTATAATAATAGCATCAAATCATCCCAAAAACTTGATTAAATTCATGTTTCCTGTTGGCCTAATAATTACCCATCCTTGAGGAATGGGCGAGCCCAACATCACCCAAATTTCACGGCCATAAGTGGCACTCTTGACATTCGTAATTTCGATCATGTTTCCTCCCACTTTGGTAATAACCCATCCTTCAGGAATAGGAGATCCGACCATAACCCATTGGGTTGGGAACGCATTTGAAAATGGCGGTTCCAGCTGAACACTGGAGGATGGAGCCGCTTGAGACGCACTTGCAGCTTGAGCATCCATAGATAAAGCCGATAGAGCCATCAATGAACATAATGCTAAGATTGCCGCGCTTCTTTTAACCATGAAATACACTCCCTTTCATTTAATTGCTAATAACCTACATCTCCTTATTCCGAAACCAGTACGCAGCTTTATGAAATGGCTTGCTCCTTCTTGGCACATGCGAAATAGATAATAATTTTCGCTTCATAACAAATGAAAATCCCCACCAGCTAAGCTAGTGGGGGAATGCTCAATTGTCCGGCCCTAAGCCGGATGCATCATGCAGCTATATTCTTAGTTTGAGAAATAAAATTGGATATTGAGCTTGACATCGGTAGTGCCAGAATAGTACATGACATTTGTAACATCGAGACGATAAAACGTTGATGAGTCACTCCCCAAAATTTCACTGCGTACCCCATTTCCCGAAGCATAATATTCCTTTAAAAGTTCCCAGTTCCCATTTTTGTAAATGTAATGCTGATATTTTAAATACGGAATACCACCGAGTACACCCTGTTGATTCGCTTCAAATGTGAGCGTTCTATTGCTAGTAGGCGATAACCAGTAAAATGATTGAGTTTCCCACGGTTTAAGAGTATAACTCCCGCTAGGATCACTGGCGAGTGAAATGATATTGCTTGTCTCAGGTGTTTTATCGGCGAAACTTGCCGGAACATTCACATCCGCAGCACTAACAGGCACTGCAAAAGCCAAGCATGCAAGTGCCGAAACCATACAAACCTTTTTCAAAATTTTCACTTTAATCACTCCTACATCTTAATAATTTGAATTACAGTAAAATAATAACATTAAATTACTCATAATGTAAGTGTTGTAATATAAATATTAATAGATTTTTAGAAAATAAACTTTTCATTTCCTAAAGATGGTAAAGGGGACACGCTTTCCTCAAGTGCAGTTCTATATATCTATAAAGTTATAAAGTGTGTTTTTGATAGGGCTTTCGAGTAGAAGATGATCCCTTCAAACCCACTGGATGGCGTAAAGCGACCAACGGCTGAGAAAAATAAAGCAAAGTTTTATGACGATGAAGAAGCCCAATTATTAGATACTACTCTGAATAAAGAACCTTCAAAGTGGCGTTTGTACTTTCTTGGCTGCTTGATCGGTGGGTTTCGTCGAGGCGAATTAATTGCGGTCCAGTGGTCAGATCTGAATTTTGAAGAGAACACCATCAGCATAAATAAAAGCATCTCTGTATCTAAGATTGTAGACACAACAAAAATGATTCTGAAGATGAGATCGATATGCCTGAATGGTACATGAATGAATTGAAAGCTTACCGCCAGATATGGGATGAAGAAAAGGAGCACCGAGGTACTTTATGGCGCGGTGGAGAAAATAAATATATTTTTCATAGGGGATTTGGCGAACCTCTTTACCCAGGGAGACCCACGAACCGCTGGAACAAATATCTACAGAAAAGCGGTCTGAGACAAATACGATTGCATGATTACGTCATACCTCGGGTTCACTTCTCTTTGAGGCAGGAGAAGATATAAAGTCCATTCAAGAGCGTTTACGCCATTCTAACTCCAGGATTACCGCTCATATTTATGTCCATGTAACTAAAAAGAAAAAGAAACAAATTGCTCACCAATTCAATCATTCTGCACAGGTGTCCCCAATTCGTCCCCAATAACGATTTCCGCTAAGTTCACGTACCTAAAAACCCTTATATATCTAGGCATTTCCGCCCCTAAACAAAAAAAAGAGACCCGCCAACGGGGCGAGTCTTCAAAAGGTTTATATATTAAAAAGGGGGTCTTGCTTATTATATTACACCCCCAACATGTTAAATACGTAACAGGAATATTTCATTTGTGTAACAAAATTGTAATCGCTACCATTTCAAAATGCTGCTATCTTTTCCCCAAATGGCCTCCCCCTTCACGCTAAAAAAACTCCCTTACGTCATCCTAAGCGGATCGAATCGTAAGGGAGCTTTACATTCATCCTAGCTTCTTTCGTACCAATAGCCCGTGATGCCATTTTCCATACGCAGCAGCGCTTCGAGGTAGTAATAATCGCCCCAAATCATATAATCGTCCGGCGCCGACCCACCGCGCACGCTGTACGAACCGTGCTCCAGCAGCCCTTCCGCATCCGGCTGTCCGATCGTGGAATAATTCTCCACCAGCGATTTCATCGAACGGTGCAGCCCGTCCTCCAGGAAGGCCCGGTCGCCATCCTCGACGTTCAAATGAGACAGAAGCTCAACAAGCCCGGCCGAGGCGATCGCGGACGCGGAGCTGTCGCGTTTCGTCTCCGGGGTGACCGGCGCATCGAAGTCCCAGTACACCACATCGTCTTCCGGCAGCCGCTCCAGGAAATAACGCGCCATACGGCGGGACGTTTCCAGATACAGCGGATTTTTTGTATACCGGTAAGACAAGGCGAACCCGTAGATGCCCCAAGCTTGACCCCGGGTCCATGTAGAGGCATCGCGGTAGCCTTGATGCGTCCCCCCGCGAAGCGACTCGCCCGTTTCTTGGTCGAAGTAAAACGTATGGTAAGACGAATCGTCCCCGCGGACCAGGAAACGCCGAGATTTGTCGGCGTGCGTAACCGCTACGTCCAAGTACTCCTTGTTCCCCGTCTGCTCGTAAGCCCAGTACAGCAAAGGCAGGTTCATCATGCAGTCGATGATGATGCGTCCGCCGTTCTCCGGGTCGCCTTCCGGCCCCCACGCTTGGATGTAACGGCCTTTCGGCCGCCAACGCCGCATCATCACATTGGCCGCTTCCAGCGCCAGTTGCTTGCCAGCCGGGTCCCGCTCGATAATCCATTGCGCTTTGGCGGAAAGCGAGTACAAGAACCCGATATCGTGATGGTCCAGCACCCGATGGGCTTCGAGCCGTTTCTTAAAGCTTTCGACTGTCTGAACGGCCGCTTCGCGGAACGCCTCGTCCTTGGTATGCTCATAACAAAGCCACAGCATCCCGGACCAGAAGCCTTCCGTCCAATCGCAATTATCGTTTAAGATATATTTTCCGTTCTCGCTGACATGAGGAAACAGGCCGCCGAATTTGCCGATGTTGGCTTTTGTTTTTTGAACCGCGTCTTCAATCGCTTTTTGCCATAAACTCATGAGGATCAAGCTCCTTTTTTCTGGTTGTCGTCTATGTAGGGCCCGGAGGCCGATGAAGCCCGTCGTCAGACCCACTGGCTGGACATGCGCGGGACAAGCTGCATCGGAACGCGAACCTCGTGCGCATCGGTAATCTCGACTTGATCGGAATTCCCATCGATCCGCACCATCGTCTCGATCTCCCCGAGCTGCTCCAGCATTAACCGGATGGCCAGTCGGGCCTGCTTGTCGTAAGGAATGTTCATCGTCGTCATCGACGGATAGCAGACCGATGTGAACGGATCGTTATTGACCCCGACGATCTGCACGTCCTGCGGAACTTTGTAGCCATGACGCAGCACGGCAAACATGAACGCCAACGCCACATTATCGTCGAATCCCATCACTCCGATCGGCCGTACCCCCTCCGAAAAAGCAAGCACCTGTTCCACCGCTTCATCCATCGTGAGCCCGTCATCCATCTCTACGATCGCGGACGGGATCGATTCCGGAAGCCGGTCCAGCCCATTGCGGAAGCCGATCCGGCGCTGCCGGTCCGTTCCGAGCGACTTTGCTTTCGCCAAGTAAACCATCTTCCGGCTGCCCTGCTCGTACAAATGCCGCACGATCGTATCGCAGCCTTCCAGAAAATCGAGATTGACCGCGCCGGCCGCGATGTCGCTCGGCCACCCCCATGCGTTAAACAGGACCAACGGGGTGCCATCCGATACGATCTGTCTGGTAGCTTCCTGAGACATCGCCAACCCGTGGCAAAACAACCCGTCTACCCTGCGCTGCAGCAGCACATCCAGGTGACGCTTCTCGATCTCCGGGTCGAACCCCGCCGCCGAAAATACCGACAGATGGTACCCGTACTGATGAGCGGTCCGCTGCATCTCTTCGGCAAAACGCCCGTAATACCCGCCGAAGCTCGGTACGAGCATCCCCAGCTCGTAAGACTTTTTGCTGCTGAGGCTGGCAGCCATCACATTGCGGCGGTAACCGAGAAGCTCTGCCGCCGCTTCCACCTTCCGAATCGTCTCCGCCGACATCGGCACATTCCGGCGATTCAGCACATTCGACACCGTAGCAATCGATACGCCGGCAGCCTCTGCCAGATCTACGATCGTGATTTGGCGTTTTTTGCTCATAACCGGCACTCCAATTCTTCAATATAATTTAAACGTTTAAATTAATGTCTATTTTACATTCTATCCTACCGATTCGTCAACGGAATTTTATAGATACGGTTGGCTTATTTTGTCAATAGAGGATTTAAATTTTAAACCAATGTAAAAAAATTACTAAATCTATGTTATCCTTTTCAGTAAACAATTCCATGGTTAACCATTATTTAGTATCTATTTTTTTGTTAAAAAGTACACAAAAGGAGAGCCTCCATGAAATCGCCCATGTCGGTTATTCAAACTTTGCCAACGGGAGAAAGCAGACTCGCCGTTATCGATCTCCATAGCGATGTTCTTTATACCGAAAAGGATAAGTCCGGAAGGCTTATTTTCCATACTTTACACGGAGAATACCGGGCTATCGCGGATTTGGACGATCTGGAAAATCATATTGAAGACTTCTGGCAGCTTGATGGCTCCAATGTCGTGAATATGTCGAAGGTCAAGGGCGTAGGACGCCATTTGAAGGCCTACTTTGACGATTTCCCGACAGAGCGAAGCAAGTTCGCTTCCATCAGCTGGATGTTCATGCATCTGCTGCAAGACATCGTTCATCAGCGCATCCACCATAACCGGTGTCAATCGATCTCCGGAGCACTGCCGAAAAAAGACTAGCCTTTCAAGGTTGGTCTTTTTTCTCTTCCAAATGCTTTAACACTTTTTTCATATTGGGCTCGGAAACGGGAGCATATTTCGTGTTCTCCGTCGTTTCCTCCTCGAAATAAACCGCCTTACGAACAGCATGGTAACCTGCGATCCGGTCCATTCTTACGCTATAAGATCGATCCACCTTATCGAACGACAAATCTTGATACGCTTTGCTCAACTGGTCGAGCGTCGTCGGAACGATATATCGTTCAGTGCGGGTATGTACGCTGATGACATTATTATGAGTGGTGAAAAAAACGATCTCATCGTCGTCAAGTTCGTAACCCGAACCGTCCTCCCGAAGCACTCGCATTGTAAATCCAACTCCAAACTCATACTTATTTGTCGACCAGTTCTTTCGGGGCTTTGGGACTGAAAGCAAATGGTTTTAAAGTAATGAAAAAAAATGCTGCACAAGCTGACAATACTAGGGAAGCTCCTTGTGCAAACCGTTTTTTCATGAGAAACTCACCTCCTTGCTTCAGGGATAACCGTCAAGCTTTGAACCAAAAAGATTACTGCAAGAATGGACGAGCAAAGTATAAAATTGGAGCAAACAATGACAACAGAAAACCATTTTAAAAAGGGCCGGAAACTCTTTTTGATTTCGGTCTCCCTATCGATATGAGGAGCGAAAAAAAGAAGCAGCAAAATCGAAACAAAAGTAACCACGAAGATCCAGTTAGCACTTAACTCAGGAAGATGAGGTATTACTGAACATACAAGAATCGATGTTGCTATACACCCGAAGCTAGACTTCAAATGCATGCCGCCAGAAAAAAATCTCAACAAAGCAAATGAAAATAAGGTTACGGCGGTTTCAATTAATTCATCACTAATAAATCCAATTATTAATGACATGCTAACGATAAGTACAGTATTTATTACAATAGATAGAGCATATTCCATTACTTCGATACTAGCGGTCTTTTCAGGATTAGCATTTTTTATCCAAGTCGCGATTGAGTTTGCAGGCCCGTTATTCATCACTACGATCCTTTTTATATGATAAATATAAAATCAAGTACATGATCAAAGTTAGAATCATGGACAAATAAATCAACTGCAAGCTTTTATTTAACAGAAAAGAATAAAAAATAGCCGCCAGCCCGAAAAAACCTAAAACATTTAAGCTGAGAAGCGAGACATTGATTTTATTCATTTTAACAAGTCCGAATGGAGAGTGCGGGACAAAATCAAAACCTTTCCGCTTTGCTTTTATCCAAAATCCTAGCGCCCAGGCGGTAGAAGCCGTAATCACTTGCAGCATGTAAGTCCCATACTCGTTAAAAAAGGGGGCCCGTGCATCAAAAAAACCAATGTTCTTCATAATGGAATAATACAGCATTTGTAATAAAACATATGAAAGATAGGTGGTACTCGTCATAATCCCTGCATAAAACGCATTTACTCTGAAAAGAAGCCAGACAAACATAAACATTAATATAATTTGTATAATAATGTCGATAGAAGAAAAGTCATACTTAATTCGTATCGTATACGAAATAAACGACGCCACCGCGCTCGCAAATATAATCGAAGCCGGGTACATATCGAACTTGAACAAACGGAACATCAAATAATACATCGCCATTGTTTCCATTATCGAAAAAACCATGAACAATATAAAATCGACCAATGCAACCGCGCTCCCACAATGGCTATCTTAACAATTTCTCCTGATTATACCTTGTATTAATATACTTCTATTTACAAATTTCGACAAGGACATAAATTGGAAAAAGATGATCTAAACTGCCTATTCCCAAAACATAAAAAATCTCCCCTGTTATCATAACAAGGGAGACTTTTATTACAAGTATGATTACACGCTAAGCCATTTCTTGAACAAATGCTTCGTCGTATCGAGGTTCATCGCCGCGATCGACGTAGTGAGCGGAATGCCTTTCGGACAGGAACGTACGCAGTTCTGCGAGTTACCGCAGCCTTCGATGCCGCCGTCCTCCATCAAAGCTTCCAGACGCTCGTGAGCGTTCATCTCGCCTGTTGGATGCGCGTTGAACAAACGCACTTGCGAAACGGCAGCCGGACCGATAAACGTCGTTTTGTCGTTCACGTTCGGGCAGGACTCAAGACATACGCCGCAGGTCATGCACTTGGACAGTTCATAGGCCCATTGACGCTTGGACTCGGCCATCCGCGGTCCCGGACCGAGGTCGTACGTACCGTCGATCGGAATCCATGCTTTAACCTTCTTCAGAGCGGCAAACATGCGCTCACGGTTGATCACCAGGTCGCGAACGACCGGGAATGTCGTCATCGGCGCGATGCGAATCGGCTGCTCCAGCTTGTCGACGAGCGCGGAGCAAGCTTGCCGCGGCTTGCCGTTAATGACCATCGAGCAGGCGCCGCACACTTCTTCCAGACAGTTCGATTCCCAGCAGACCGGTGTCGTTTTATTGCCGCTCGCGTTCACCGGGTTCCGCTGAATCTCCATCAACGCACTGATCACGTTCATATTCGGACGGTAAGGAACCTCGAACTCTTCCGTGTACGGTTTGCTTTCCGCAGAATCCTGACGCGTTACGATGAACTTGACCTTTTTATTCGCTGCTGCAGTTGCTTCGGCCATGATTAATGACCTCCCTTCTTCTTGTCGGTCGTGTAGTCACGCTTTCTCGGTTCGATCAGCGATACGTCAACGTCTTCCCAATCGATTTGCGGACCGTCCGGCGTCCATTTCGCCTTCGTCGTTTTCAGGAACTGCTCGTCGTTACGATCCGGGAACTCCGGCTTGTAGTGCGCGCCGCGGCTTTCGTCGCGAAGCAGAGCGCCGAGCGTCATCGCGTGAGATAGCTCAAGCATGTTCCACAGCTGGCGGGTGAATGCCACACCCGGGTTGTTGAAACGGGCCGAGTCGTTGATGTTGATGTTTTTGTAGCGCTGCTTCAACTCGTTGATTTTGTCGAGCGTTTGCTGGAGCTGCTTGTTGTAGCGCACGACAGTCATGTTGTTCGTCATCCACTCGCCCAGCTCTTTATGAAGCACGTAAGCATTCTCGGTACCGTTCATTTTCAAGATGCTTTCGTATTTGTCCGTTTGCTGCTTTTGGTAACGGTCGTACACCGTTGACGAAACGTCTTCAGCAAGCTTATCCAAGCCTTTGATATATTCAATGGCCTTCGGACCGGTGATCATACCGCCGTAGATCGCGGAAAGCAGCGAGTTCGCACCCAGACGGTTGGCGCCATGGTACTGGTACTCGCACTCGCCACAGGCGAACAGCCCCGGAATATTCGTCATTTGGTTATAGTCAACCCACATGCCGCCCATCGAGTAGTGCACGGCAGGGAAAATCTTCATCGGAATTTTGCGCGGATCGTCGCCCATGAATTTCTCATAGATCTCGATGATCCCGCCGAGCTTGACGTCAAGCTCCTTCGGATCTTTGTGCGACAGGTCGAGGTACACCATGTTCTCGCCGTTCACGCCGAGCTTCATATCGACGCAGACAGAAAAAATTTCCCGTGTCGCGATATCGCGCGGCACCAGGTTTCCGTAAGCCGGATATTTTTCTTCAAGGAAGTACCACGGCTTGCCGTCTTTATAAGTCCATACGCGTCCGCCTTCACCCCGTGCGGATTCGGACATGAGACGAAGCTTGTCGTCGCCCGGAATCGCCGTCGGGTGAATCTGAATGAACTCGCCGTTCGCGTAATAAACGCCTTGTTGATATACCGCACTGGCCGCCGTCCCCGTATTGATAACCGAGTTCGTCGTTTTACCGAAGATGATCCCAGGACCGCCTGTCGCCAAAATAACCGCATCGGCCTTGAAGGTGTTGACTTCCATGCTGCGCAGGTCTTGTCCGGCAATCCCGCGGCATACCCCGTCGTCGTCGAGCACCGCGCCCAGGAATTCCCAATGCTCGTATTTCTTGACCAGACCTGCCGTTTCCCAGCGGCGTACTTGCTCGTCAAGCGCATACAGCAGCTGTTGGCCTGTCGTCGCACCGGCAAATGCCGTACGGTGATGCTTCGTTCCCCCGAAACGGCGGAAATCGAGAAGTCCTTCCGGCGTACGGTTGAACATAACGCCCATCCGATCCATCAAGTGGATGATGCCCGGCGCCGCTTCACACATCGCTTTAACCGGCGGCTGGTTGGCCAGAAAGTCTCCGCCGTAAACCGTATCGTCAAAGTGTTCCCACGGGGAGTCGCCTTCCCCTTTCGTATTCACCGCTCCGTTGATGCCGCCTTGCGCGCACACGGAGTGGGAACGTTTAACCGGCACCAAGGAGAACAGGTCGACGTGAACTCCAGCCTCTGCCGCTTTGATGGTGGCCATCAAACCGGCCAAGCCTCCACCGACAACGATGATTTTTGAATTCGCCATGATCGTCCCTCCCCCTTAACCTTTCGCCATTTTCGGCAGCTGACTGAAATCCGGATTCATAAATGCCGTCAAGGACAAAATAAACATGACGGACATCACCACGAACACGGCCATCCACACGTAAGTCGAAACTCGCTGCGCGCGCGGCCCCACGGTAATTCCCCAGCTGACGAGGAAAGACCACATGCCGTTGCTGAAGTGGAACACGGCCGCAACGATGCCAATACAGTACATAATGAAGTAAATAGTGTTGGTAGCGATCCCATGCATGTGAACGCCAATCGCCGCTTGCTCCACGTTGCCGAACGAGATTTGCAGACGCGTTTGGAAGAAGTGGAAGGCCACGAACAAGAACGTAATGACACCGGTTACGCGCTGCAAGAAAAACATTTGGTTGCGGAAATAGCCGTAGTTGGACACGTTGTTGCGCGCCGTATAAGCCACATACAAGCCGTAGATAGCGTGATAGGCGAGCGGAATCCAAATGCCGACAATTTCCAGCAGCAGCACGAGCGGCAGCTCATGCAGCCAGAACACTTGATCCAAAAAAGCCGCATGTCCGCCGCTGAACGCCTTGTAGTTCGTCAGCAGGTGCTCGATCAGGAAGAAGCCGACCGGAATAACACCAAGCAATGAATGCAGCTTCCGTGAAAAGTAAGAATTTTTAAACATTGAAACTAGTTCCCCCCTCAAATTAAAGCTTGTCACCGCTTCGTCAAAACCATTTACCATTGTACTCCCGCATATCGGGAGCGTCAACAAAAAACGCTATGCCTATTTTCGATGTTTCGACAAGCTTTTATACCGTTTGCGGCAAAAAATGTGAACAAGAAGTGACACATTCCATACTACTCCTGAATCGCTTATAATGGAAGTGCTGATTTTTTATATATGCTTATAACTTATTAACATATGAAGGACGGATACCCGCTATGGAGCTTATCGATGTATTTGCCACCGTCGTCGAGCAGCAGAGCCTGAATAAAGCGTCGCAGCTGCTCAACGTCTCCCAGCCCGCGCTGTCGCGTAAAATTATGCGGCTGGAGGAGGAGCTCGGCATTCAGCTCTTCGTCCGCAAAGGCAAGCGGCTGGAGCTGACCCGCGCCGGTGAAGTATGCTACGAGTTCGCCTTGGAGCAAAAGCGGCTGGAGCGTCGGCTGCACGAGAAGCTGCAGGCGTTCAAGACAAACGTCAAGCCCGCCAGCATCGTCATCGGAGCAAGCCTGACGACGCTCCAGTCGACGCTGCCCGACCTGATTACGATCTATACCCGCGAATACCCGAATACGGACATCAAAGCCGTTACCGGCAAAACGCACGAGATCGTGCCGCTCATCAAAGAAAAACGCGTGGACATCGGTCTCGTCGCCTCCATGATCGAAGACCCGTCCATCGTCTGCGTACCGTTATTCGACGACCCGCTCTGTCTGGTTCTGCCCGAGGGGCACCCGTTCGCCGACAAGGAGGAGCTGTTCATTCAAGATCTGCACGAGCTGCCGATGATCTTGTTTTCGCGGGGTACATGGTACCGCGTCTTGATGGATGAGATGTTTCACCGCTGCGGAGTCCATCCGGATGTCAAAATGGAGATCGACTCGTTCGAGGCGATTACCCGGCTCGTATCCACCTGCAAAACGGCAACGCTCTTGCCCGAATCGTATTTGCGGCGCAATCTGATCGAAGACAACGAGCTGACCGTGCGCTTCATTCCCGAGCTGGAGCAAACGAAAAGAACGACCTCTCTCCTGTTCACGGAGGAAGCCGTTCTTGAACCGTCCATCCGCCGCTTCATCGATCAAGCGGTCCGGCATTACCATACGGCGGACGAATATACATTATAAGAGCCGGGGACGAAGCGTCAGTCCCCCTTCTCCTCCAACCCGAGCCTGCGGGCGACATACGCCGTCGTTCCGGCCTGGAGCAGGATGGTCAGAAGTACGGCCAAAAACGTGACCGAGGCGATCACGTCCCCATACTTCACGCCCATCCCGACAACCATGCCCGACAATGCCGCCGGGATTACTCCCGTTTCGCGCACCCAGAACATGAATACAATCTCGTTGCGCTTCCATCCAGCCTTGCGGTCCGGAAGCGCGCATGTCAGTACGGTCAACGGGCGGGCAATCAGCATAAAGACGACGATGACGGCAAGACTCGGCCACAAGTGATCGAGAATGACCCGGAAATTCACTTGGCTGCCCAGCATAATAAAGATGAGCATCCGCATAAGTACGGTCATATTTTCGGTAAAATGGGCCATTTCGTGCAGCTTGTCGTCCAGCTCCAGCTTGAACAGCTCGTGATTGCCCCAGATGAGTCCGGCCACGAAGGTCGCCATAAACCCGCTGACGTGCAGCACGTCGCCAAGCCAATACGCGCCGAGCGCCGTAACGATCAAGGCGATGGTCGCATAATCCCGCAGCCAGCCGAGCTTGAAGTGAGCCGTGACATAGACCAGAACGAGGCCGACAAGCAAACCGACGACAATGCCGCCCACGGCAGTCTGCGCAAACCCGATCACACTCGCGCCAACCGACAATGCCTGTCCGCCTGTGATGGCTCCGAGCACCGAAAAGGTCAGGATCGAACCGGTCGCGTCGTTGAAGGCGGACTCGCTTTCGACCGTTTCCCGCACCTTCGGACGAATGCGCACCTGCTTGAAAACGGGAATAAGCGTCGCCGGGTCCGTCGATGAGATGATTGCACCGAGCAGCACCGCGTACATCATCGGGATGCCGAGCAGCCAATGTGCGGCAAAAGCAACAACGGCGCAGGTGATCAGAACCCCGGGCACACTGAGCAGCGATACGGTGATCCATACTTTGCGAAGCCCCGACAACTTGATATTCCGGCCGCCATCGAACAGAATAAGCGCCGATCCGGCCGTCAAAATAAACTGGTTCATAAACGAGCTGCTGGGCTCGTTGACCAGATGCATCCCTTGCCCCACGATAACGCCCGCGATCAAAAAAAGAGCGACGTCCGGCAGTTTCAGCCAGCTCGCTACTTTTCCGGAAATCATGCCGACGAGGAGGATAAATATAATAAGAAAGAGTACGTGTTCAATCATAACGCTATTTTCCATTAGTGCTCTTCGCCTCCTGAAAACTCGGCCCTGCTTCGGTCGACCGCGGTCTGCTACCGGATAACCTCGTTCTCGAACGTCTCGATCTGCTCATTCGTTCCAATGACGACCATCACATCTCGTTCTTCCACCATGTCTTCAGCTGTCGGAGCGATAATGACGCCGTTCTTCTTATTAATGGCAACGACGCTGCAGCCGTACCGCGCTCGCGGATCGAGCTCCTTCAACGAACGGCCGTTCAAGCTGCGCGGCACCGCAAGTTCGGCAATCGTATAATCCTTCGACAGTTCGATGTAATCGAGCAGATTGGGCGATACCAGTTGGTGCGCCACGCGGATGCCCATATCCCGCTCGGGATAGATGACGCGGTCCACGCCGATCTTTTGCAGCACTTTGCCGTGCAGCTCGGACAGCGCCTTGGCTACCACCATGCCGACACCGCTATCTTTTAACAGAATCGCCGTTAAAATACTCGCTTGAATGTCGTCGCCGATGGAAACGACAACGCAATCGAAATTCCGGATGCCGAGCGAGCGGATCACATCCTCGTCGGTAGCGTCCGCCACCACGACGTGCGTCAACTCGTCGCTCATTTCCTCTACCGCTTCTTCATCCTTGTCGATGCCCAGCACCTCATAACCGAGCTTGATCAGTTCCTTTGCAAGGCTGGAACCGAAGCGGCCGAGGCCGATGACTGCATACTGACTACGTTTCATTCGTTAGCTTCCCCTATCCGATCGTAATTTTTCCTTCCGGGTATCGGTACAACTCTTTTTCCGCTTTCGGCCCTAGCGCATAGGCGAGCGTAAGCGGTCCGAGACGGCCGGCAAACATAGTGAGAGAAATCATAATTTTCCCAAAAAATGAGAGCTCCGGCGTCACACCCATCGTTAATCCGACCGTGCCGAAGGCGGAAGTTACCTCAAACAGCAGTTTCAGGAACGACTGGCTTTCCGTCGTGGTGAGCAGCATCGTGACGAAAATAACGAGAAACAAGGCGATCATCGTAAGCGTAATGGCTTTAAGAATGCGGTCCTTGCCGAGCCGGTAATGAAATAGTACGATATCCTCTTTCCCGCGGATCATGGCGATCATTGCGCCGATCAGCGTCGTGAACGTCGTCGTCTTAATCCCGCCGCCCGTCGATCCCGGAGATGCCCCGATAAACATCAGGATGATGATAAAAAATTGCGACGCCTGACGCATGGCACCGATATCGACCGAGTTCGCCCCGGCCGTCCGCGGCGAAACGGATTGAAAGAACGAAGCGAGAATTTTGCCGGACCAGTTCAACGAGCCCAGCGTTTTCTGATTCGTAAATTCGAAAATAAAGATGACGACCGCCCCGATCACAATCAGAAGGCCGGTGGCGGACAGCACAACCTTGGAATGCAAGGACAACCGCTTATGCTTCCTGTAGTCGACGACGTCGGACATGACGACGAAGCCTATGCCTCCCAATATGATCAAGCTCATCGAAACGATATTCACGATCCAATCGTCCGCGTACGTCGTTAGACTCGTAAACGGAGCGACGACGGAGCCGAATAAGTCGAAGCCCGCATTATTAAAGAATGAGATCGCATGGAATATGCCGAAATATATGCCTTTGGCGATCCCCAAATCGAATGACCATCGAATGGAGAAAATAACGGCCGCCACGAATTCGATCGTAAGTGAATAAACGATGACGCGCCGGATCAGGCGAACGATCCCTTCCATACTCCCTTGGTTCATCGCTTCCTGCAAGATGAGCCGTTCTTTTAGCGATATGCGCTTTCGGAGCACGAAAGCAAATAGCGTCGCCATGGTCATAAAGCCGAGGCCCCCGACCTGGATCAAGGAAATAATGACAATTTGTCCGAACATGGAATAATGGCTGCCCGTGTCCACAACGACCAATCCGGTTACGCAAGTGGCGGACGTAGCCGTAAACAACGCGTCTATAAAGAGCGTAGGTTGTCCGTTTGCCGAGGAGATCGGTAAGGAGAGCAGAGTAGCTCCGAGCAGAATGATCGCCGCAAAGCCGATTACTAAAATTTGCGGCGGCGTCAGCTCGATTTTTTTGGCGATGGATTTCATCATACACCTCTGTTAACAGGTTTCAGGCAACAAAAAAGACACTGGAAACCCTAGTGTCATTGTAAAGGTTCCTGCAAAAAAAGCCTACGAGGTTAGCTGACGGATTCGGGTTTACAGGCACCCTATCCACAAGCCCTCCAAGGACTTGCGGAATTCACCCCTAAAATCATGGTTCCCCCGTTTTCGTAAAGAAATTCGGCTTGTTATTCAATTGATATGAATGAATTATAATCCCGTTTCGGCGGAAGTACAAAGCTGTTTTTGACTGAAATGGCACGAGAATTTGAACCTTTGGACAGATGTAAGCGCTCTTACACCTATGTCGCTTCGCTTTTCGCGTTTTTCCCCAGACATGCTCGCAATATCGATGGATTTTCTCGGAGCATGTATGCTAATTTAAAAGAATACACTGTTATTATTCCGGATCCGATAAGGAGCTCTTATGCTGAAACGATTTTTTTCCGCAACTCCCCTGCCGCTGCTTGCTGTCGTCGGTCTACTGCTGTACTTTGGCGTCATCATCGTCTCTCCTTTTTTTCGCGATACGGAGCAGGCGAACCAAGCCCCAACGAACGGCCCGGAAGTATCCAAACAGCAAGCGGCCGCGGCGGCAACCGACTTTGTGCGCAGCAGGTTCAAGCTATCCCCGGAGCCGCAGACGAGCGTGCTGTATCAAGCGTACACGGCCATTAGCGGCTATCTGCAAAAAGAACACCTGTACGACGAATACGCAAAGCGCTACGGCGACCATTATCCGCTTGAGTTTTACGAGGTCGAGATCAACGACAAGCCGAACGGAACAACTTATTATGTCGCCGTAAATTACAAAACGCTGCAAATTTTCGGTTGGGCGCGCAGCAAATCTCCGGTTGCGAAAAGCGACACGGTAAGCTCAGCCGAAACCGATCTCGCCCGATTGGCGGAGCGCACGATCCGGGATATGGGCTACGCACCGGAGCAGTTTATACGATCTGAGGACAAAGGCAAGGAACGTAACGGAGCTCTTGTTTATGTAAGCAAAACGGAGCAAATTGGCGAGGCGGGACTGGAGTTACGGCTCGACGTATCCGGTGGACAAATCGCGTCCTTTAAACCGGCTTTTCCGGCTCCGGAGAGCTTTATCTCTTGGCAGCAAGCCCAAGACGAGCGGTCGGCCCTGATGACAAGAATCAGCATGGGGATGTCACTGATGATGACGTTTGCCGCGTTGATCGTCATCATCCGTTATCGGAAGGAAATCCGCTTCGGGCGCGGCACGGTGCTGACGATGCTGTTTTTGGCCATCTACCTGACGAACAACTTCAATATGCTGCCGGCCTTCCGTACGATGCACGGAAGCGGCCCCTCAGAACCGGAGGCCGCTATCTATTTGGTCATTATGAATATTTTCATTACGCTGATGGCCGGCTCGACTTACCTTTCCTTCCTGGCCGGGCGGCAGCTTTGGCTGAACCGCGGCTGGAACGCGTGGCCGGTATGGCGCGATCCGCAGTTCGGAAGCGAGACGCGAACGGCCATGGTACGAGGCTACTTGATCTGCTTGTTCATCCTTGGCGTTCAGCAAGTGCTGCTCTTCATCGCCTCCGAGGCGTTCGACGTATGGGCCGTCAGCGAACCGGCAGACTCCATCTACAATATGCGCGTGCCGGGCTTATTCCCATTAATGGCTTGGGCTGCCGCGATATCGGAGGAAGCCGTCTACCGGCTGCTCGGCATTGCGCTCGTGCTCAGACTGACCCGCAGCCGGGTGCTGGCCGTGCTCCTGCCCAGCGTCATCTGGGCCATGAGCCATACGCAGTACCCGATCTATCCGGTGTACACGCGGCTGATCGAGGTGACGGTGCTCGGCTTGATCTTCGGATGGGCGTTTCTGCGGTACGGCTTCCTGACCGCTATGTTCGCCCATGCCGCTATGGACAGCATCCTGATGGGACTATCGCTTATGTATACGGGAGAGCCGCTGCAGATTGCCCTCGGAGCGCTATATCTCCTTGTACCCGCAGCGGTCGGATGGATCATTGCATGGCTTCACGGCCGGTTTCATCGGCGTCCGCCTGCTGCATCTCTTCCTGGAGCTCCCCCGCTTCCGGAGGCGAATCCGGATTCCGGCCGTTTAACGCCGATAAAATTTGGCCCGCCAGCTTTTCCCCGATCCCCAGAGGCTTGAAGTCTGCGACTTCGGCCTCTTTTATTTTTTTAAGCGAGCCAAAATGCTTCAGCAGCGCCTTGCGCCGCTTCTCCCCAATGCCGGGGATCGCGTCAAGCTGCGAGACGGTCATCGACTTGGCGCGGGTCTCCCGGTGGAAGGTGATCGCGAAGCGGTGCACCTCGTCTTGAATGCGCTGGAGCAAATAAAACTCCTGGCTATCGCGCGGCACCGGAACCACTTCGGCCGGGTCGCCGATCAGCAGTTGGGCGGTTTTGTGCTTCGCATCTTTGACCAAGCCGCAGACGGGAATGTAAAGCCCGAGCTCGTTCTCCAGTACGTCGATCGCTGCGGACATATGGCCTCGTCCGCCGTCGATGACGATCAGGTCGGGCATTTGCAGCCCTTCCTTGAGCACCCGCTCGTACCGGCGGCGCACCACTTCACGCATTGTTTCGTAATCGTCCGGTCCTTGGACGGTACGGATTTTGTACTTCCGGTACTCCTTACGGTCCGGCTTGCCGTTCGTAAATACGACCATCGCGGATACCGGGTCCGACCCTTGAATGTTCGAGTTGTCGAACGCCTCGATCCGGTGCACCGTTCCGATGCCAAGCCATTGTCCCAAATTCTCGACCGCTTTGACTGTCCGGTCTGCGTCGCGCTCGATCAGACGGAATTTTTCTTCCAACGATACGCGGGCGTTGTCGCATGCCATATCGACCATATTTTTCTTGAGTCCGCGCCGCGGAATATGCACTTTGACCTTGAGCCAGCTTTCCAGCGCTTCCTTCACATCGGTTTTGGACCCCGATCCCGCGGGATCGTCCGCTTCCGCCGGGTCATCGGCCGGCTCCGGATCAGAGTCTGCGGAATACGCTGTTCCGGCCTCGGCCACCATTTGCGCCGCCCTGTCTTCCATCGCCGGCCCCTCGACGGCTGCCGCCGCTTCCAGGTTTGGTTCAGGCTGCTGCCCGTCCGTCCATGCCGGAAGGAACACTTCCTTCGGCAGCGCCGGGTTCTCGCTGTAATATTGCGTCACGAACGTCAGGAAATCGTCATACGCTTCGCCGTAGTAGGGAAAGGACGACGCATGGCGCTCGATCAGCTTGCCTTGGCGCATATAGAGAATCTGTACGCACATCCAGCCCTTGTCCACGGCAAAGCCGAAGACATCGCGGTCCACAGTGTCCGTCGTCGTAATCTTCTGCTTTTCCATGACCGTATCGATATGCTGAATCTGGTCCCGCAGCTCCTTCGCCCGTTCGAAATTGAGCTCCTCGGCCGCTTCGTGCATTTTGCGGGTAAGCTCCTGCTTGATCTCGTTATGCCCGCCGCTGAGAAACCGGCTGATTTCATGCACCATCTTGTCGTACGTCTCCTGCTCGACCTCGTACTCACAGGGCGCGATGCATTGTCCAAGATGATAATAGAGGCATACGCGGTCCGGGAGCGTCTTGCATTTGCGGAGCGGATACAGACGGTCCAGCAGCTTCTTCGTTGCCCCCGCAGCGTACGGGTTCGGATAAGGGCCGAAATATTTGGCCTTGTCCTTCAGCACCCGGCGCGTCACTTCCAGCCGGGGATGCTTTTCGTTCGTAATTTTGATGTATGGAAACGACTTGTCGTCCTTCAGCAGAACGTTGTATCGCGGATAATATTTTTTGATCAGATTGCACTCCAGAATGAGCGCTTCCATGTTATTGGCCGTAACGATGTACTCGAAATCGACGATATCGTTTACGAGCAGCTGCGTCTTGATCGTATGGCTCCCCGTAAAATAAGACCGCAGCCGGTTGCGCAGCACCTTGGCCTTGCCGACGTAGATGATTGTGCCTTCCCGGTTTTTCATCAGGTAGCAGCCGGGCTGCTCCGGGACGAGCGACAGCTTGTTTTTGATCGCTTCCAGTATTTTTTTCCGGTCCTGGCGATCCGGTTCCCCTGCATATTCGGTCAACGAATTCCTCCCCTTTCCCAACGGCAAAAAGCTCTTTTTCCAGCATAGCAGAAAAAGAGCTTTTTCTCACGCGATCCGCAGGCTGCCAAATTATTGATGGCGGCTCAATACGTTTTTCAGCGCATCTTTGGACTGGAAGCCGACGATTTTATCGACCGGCTGGCCGTCTTTGAACACGATCAGCGTCGGAATGCTCATTACGCCGAAACGGGAAGCGGACTCCGGATTGTCGTCCACGTTCACTTTCGCGATTTTCACGCTTTCGCCGATTTCTGTATCCAGCTCCTCCAACACGGGAGCAATCATTTTGCAAGGTCCACACCAAGGTGCCCAAAAATCTACAAGAACCGTACCGGATCCTTCTACTTCAGTTGAGAAAGATTGGTCAGACACATTAACGATAGCCATGATTCAATTTCTCCTTTTGCGGAAATAATGTCAACATGTAAAGTATACCACATCGAGAGCCTTTTTCAACCGAGCCAAAGTTTGCACAATTGTCACTTTACATCCTTTACAATGGAAGGCGATTTTGGGTATACTAGCCGTATATGAGTATCGCTAAGCTGCCTAAGCTGTGCCGTCAGGCGGCTTTGCCCGGCACAACCCTAAGGAGGAACCTTGTATGAACGACTCGACAAGAAATCCCGAACTGCACGTGTACGAAGAACAACGGAATGACTTTATCGACGTTGCTACGGGCTTCGGCGTTTTCTTCGCCATCCTGCTCGTGATCGGCATCATCGCGACAGCGGCTTCGCTTATGATGAAGTAATGAGGGCCCGGCCGTTGCGAAAAGCCTCTGCTTGATCTCCGTTTCCGGAGGGCGGCAGAGGCTTTTTTGTGCATCTTCCATGCTGAGCTAAAAGAGCGCGGCCCCTTAGGATCAGGATCGCGCTCCCCGTTTGTTATACCCGTTGACCATGACCACGTCGACGAACGGCCGAATCCGGTCCATGATGCGCCGTCCTTTGAACTCCTCGTCTCCGTCCTTGCTGGTGAAGCTGAAATGCTTCTCCAACGCGTCCAAATCGTGATTGGACGTGAAAAACGTCGGTTTGCGGTTCATCCGGTAGTTCAGAATCGCCCCCATCACATGGTCGCGAAGCCACGGATTCAAATTCTCCGCCCCGATATCGTCGAAGACGAGCAGGTCCGTTTCCTTCAGCACATCGATCGTTTCCTTCAGCTTAAGCGGATCTTGGAACATCGTTTTCAGATCCTCGGCAAAATCCGGCATGTACACAATCGCCCCGCTGTAGCCTTCTTTTGCCAGCTCATAAAGCAAATAGCACATCAGAAACGTCTTGCCTGTTCCGAAGTTACCGGCTAAATAGAGGCCCGTTGGCTGAAGCCCCTGTTGACGAATAGTTACAATATATTGCATAATCCGGCCGACCGCTTCTTCCCGGTCCGGATCTTTATCGAAAATTTCGAGCGACGAGTACCCTTGGGACAGCGCCCGCTCGTCCACATAGAAGCTCCGAATCCGGCTTCGTACCGCGTCCTGCGTCGATTTGGCGATAAATTTCTTGCATGCGACCTTCTGGTCGTACACCCGGGTCCAATCTTCTCCGGGTTCGACGTTAAGCAACGTGTAATGACCTTCCATATCGTTCGGGCATCGATCCAGTCCCGGGCAATTGTTGCAATTGTTATATTCCTTAATATATTGGTGCAGCTTGTTCAAATTCAGCTTGATCGTCTGGCTGTCGAGCTCCGGGTGTTTGGCTCTCAGCTTGACGATCAGCGGATCGGACGCAACTTCCCGCACCTTATTTTCCGCCTGCTGCAGCAACTGACGGCCCTGGCCGCCCCGCAAAAGTTCCCCAAGCGACTCCATCCGCTGCACCTCCCCATTGATTGCCAGCCGTGCATCGCTGACGCTTCTCTAGTATGATTGCGTCCTCTCCAGTCCTCTCTCAGGACTTCTATAGCTTGCCGTCGAGCTGCTGCGCCATTTTACGGAGCGCTTCCCGCTCGGCGGAAGACAGCGTTTTGGCTGCCGGCGTATCCTTGACGATCGGAATGACCGGCTTCTGCCGCCCCCGGCCTCCCCGGGCCGGAGCGCTCGTACCGCTTGCGCCTGCGCTGCGGCGCGTCCGCTGCTGCTCCTGAAACTTCATTTGCTCGCGGATGTACTGAACCGCTTCTTCGAACGTATTGACCTGCTTGGCCAGCATGTCCGTGACGCTGAACTCGATGGACGCTCTCGACCAGGAACGCTTATTGACATACATGTAATGAATCAGCACATTCATAACTTCCTCGCGCAGGCCGTAGTTCAAATCGACCTTGGCCAGCGTATCAAGCAGCCCGTCCGGGATCGAGCCTTGGCTGAAAATCTTCTCCAGCAAAAACGTATACGGCTCATTGCGCAAAATGTAGTTGTATTGGTGCTGGTTGCATTCCCCTTGAAACAGGTCGGGCACTTCGAGGTAATATTCCATCTCGACGATCTTGTCTCCCGTCGGTGCCGGACTCTCGCTTGCGCGTTCCGCCTCGCCGGTTTTGTCCGCAATCCTCGCCATATACCGCGTCCGCTCTTCGGTCCGCTTTTTGTCCTGCCGGAACACTTGGTTCGCCTTGTGCTGCAGCAGCTCGAGCATAATCCGTCCGTCCTCGTCGAACACGCCGTCTTCGTCCAAGAGCCGGCACACGTCGGTCAGGAACAGGTTGTACTTTTTCGCCACAAAATTGATCGTCGCCAGCTGCTCCGGCTCGTATTTGAGCCGCTCCACGAAGTCCCGGTTTACCGACTCCCGCGGGAAATGCATAATGATCTCCGCATATTGGTAACCCTTGTATATGACCTCCGGCTTCGCTTCGGCAGGCTTGGCCGCCGCCGATTCGAAGAACGCCTTCTCCAGCTCGTGATCGATCACCTGCGTGTTCAGACGGAACAGCTCGTAGAACGGAACGGACAAATTTTCGGTATTGGCGTCCGCCATTTCCTTCGCTTCCGGCAGCACCAGCTCGTCCCGCAGCGCAAACACCGCATATTTGCCGACCTTGTCCCGCAGCAGCAGCGTCAAATGCTGATTCCGGAAAAATTCCGTCGGCGGCAGCGGCGCAAACAGCGTGTACTCATACACATAATCGTCCGAAGCGGCCGCAAACCGGCGCGATGTCTTGAGCAGTCCCACTGCTTCCAGCCTTGAAGTCTGCTCGATGAACAGCTTCCGGCCGTTCTCGCTCGCTTCCAGCTCCAGCGCCAGAAACAGCTTGCGCTGCTGCTCCATCGCCGAATGCCCGACTTTGTCCGCAGGCAGCTGCTGGAACAGCGTCATGTATACGCTGACGGCGTAAGCGCCGATCATCGGCTGATACACCGCGGCCATCATCTTATAATCCAAGCTGCTCAAAGCGAAATCCCGCACGACATAGAAACGGTGATATTCGGAAAAATGCAGCAAATTCGTTATCCGCATTCAGTCAAAACTCCATCCGTAATTCAAGTGTTTACCCTCCATTTTATCACACAAATCGACAAAGAGGATAGGAGGAAAAAGCAGGCTTTTTGGGGTTGGCAGAGGTAGTTTTTGATGGGGCGAGGATTAGGGAGTTTCGCTGCGAGTCGTGCTGACTGCCTCCGGCCGCTCTTAAAATCGGATTCTATTTAACTTACCTTGCGGTAAGAATCCGATTTTAAAGGCGGCACGTAGACTCTCCGGCAGTCACACGACTCTCCGCTCCACACCCCGTTCCCCCATAAAAAACATAGGCCCTGCCAAACGGCAGAGCCTGCTTTGAAAAGAGTAAGAAAAACAAAACCCAAAACCAAAAAACCAAAAACTAAAACATTTTGAAGCCTTTTTGACGCAAGGATTTGATCGTAGAACCGCTGAGGATGGCGCCGATCAGGCCGCCGATGGCAGGGACGTAATCGGCGACGGAATATTCGGCCAGGTTCGAAGCGAGCGAGCCGGTGCCCCAGCCCCAATAAATGACCAGGCCGATCATGAGCGCTATATATCCGTAAATGGGGAACCAAGTCGTTTTCATAAGCATGTTTAGAATGAAACCGAGCCCGAAAAACAGCACGAACAGCAGCACGGTTACAATGATCAATTGCAGCAAGGCGGACAGCTCCTTTCCATATGCCTATATTGTATAAAAAAACAAAGGCGCGGTAAAGTGAGCCGTTGTGAACGATATATGAAAAAAATCACAGGCGCGAGCTACAAAAGAGAACAAACAAAACGGTACCAGCCGACCGCCGCGATCCAAAACGGGATGCTGATAAGCGTCCCCGTCAAAATGCCTAGCGCTAACCGGTTTGTCATGACGGACGCCTCCTTTAACAGGTACATCGGCATACGGGCTCCGAATTATAATAGTATTTTTCCGGGAAGCTGTTCACAAAAAGTTTGCCGTTTCGTCACGCGGCGGCATTTGCCCTTTGCGGCCGATTTCGCTACAATAAAACAAGCAGCTGGCAGCAGTGCCCATTTTGAAGGAATAGGGAGTGTCCGTTAATGAGTGAAGTCGTACATCCATTGGATGGCTGGTATAGCTTGCATGATTTCCGTGCAATCGATTGGAACGCCTGGAAAAGCTTGACCGCTCAAGAAAGAGCGCGCGCCGAGGACGAGCTGTACACCCTGCTCGGCAAATACCAAAGCACCGAGGACCAAAAGCAGGGCAGCACCGCCTTTTATTCCATTGTCGGACAAAAAGCCGATTTCGTCTTCATGCATCTGCGTGAGACATTGGAAGAATTAAACGAGCTGGAAACCGAATTTAACAAAACCATGTTCGCGCAAGTGACGATTCCGACGTACTCTTACGTCTCCGTAGTCGAGCTCGGCGCTTATATGGCCAAGCCAGGAACCGATCCGATGCAGGACCCGGATGTCGTGGCGCGTCTGAAACCGATCCTGCCGAAAGCGGGACATATTTGCTTCTACCCGATGAACAAGAAGCGCGAGGGCAATGACAACTGGTATATGCTGCCTGCCGAAGAGCGCCGCAACTTTATGCGCGGACACGGTATGATCGGCCGCAATTACGCCGGCAAAGTGAAGCAAATCATCGGTGGCTCCATCGGTCTGGACGATTGGGAATGGGGCGTTACGCTGTTCGCGGACGATGCGCTGCAATTCAAGAGAATCGTTCATGAAATGCGCTTTGACGAAACGAGCGCCCGCTTCGGGGAGTTCGGCGATTTCTATGTCGGCAACTTGCTGAATCAAGAGAAAATGGCTTCGATGCTGAAGCTGTAACGGGCCAACCCGCCGAAAAAACCCTTGCTGCCATTCGCCGAAACGAAAGCTGCAAGGGTTTGCTCATTTATTCGTCGTCTTCATCCAAGAGCTCCAGCTCTTTGCGCCGCAAGTACTCTTCCGTGTCCCGGTCGCGCTGCCGCGATTTTTCCTTCAGCCGTTCAATAGCCGGAAGAATGAGAATGTCGATTTCTTTCTGCACGATATACGACAGGTCGTAACGGTTCTGCGATTCGAGGTAATGACCTACATCGAGAAGAGCATTGTACCGGTCAAGCTCCTCCCGGGTCAGCAGTCCCCGAACCTGTATGCTACAATTGCGCATCGGATTAGAATCGGCCTTTCTTCAACACAAGCGGTATACCGCCGATGATGTACAAGTAGCGAAGGTCGATGAGCTTTTTCATCACGGCTGCGGTACCGCCCTTAATTTTCTTGGAGCCGACGATCCCGATCGCTTCGCCGCGTCCGAGAGAAGCTACGGTGCCTTTCGGCTTATACTCGAACTTTTTCAGTTCGGAGCCGCGGATTTGCGCTACGAGATTGTGCGCGCACACATCGGCTTGCTGCATCGAGATTTGCGCCGTTGGCGGATATGGACGTCCTTCCGGGCTCATCACGATCGAGCAGTCGCCGAGCACGTATACGTTGTCGTGCCCTGGAGCGTGCAGCGTATCGTCGACCTTGATGCGGCCGCGCATCGTCTCGAAGCCGGCTTCCTCCAGCATATGGTTGCCGCGAATGCCGCCGGTCCAGATGACGGTAGCGGATTTGATCTCTTCACCGGTTGCAAGCACGACGCCGTCCGGAGTGCACTCTTTGATCGCGGTCGCGATTTTGAACGTGACGCCTTTGTTCTTCAGTACGTTCATCGCATACTCGACAAGCTCGGGGTCAAAGCCCGGAAGCGCCGTCGGAGCCGCTTCGATGTTATATATTTTTACGAGGGATGGGTCCACGTCGAATTCTTTGCACAGTTCCGGAATCCGATCGGCCAGTTCACCGACAAACTCGATCCCGGTGAACCCGGCGCCGCCGACAACGAAGGTCAGATAGTCCGTACGGGAAGGCTCGCGCTTGAACTTCGCGAATTGGTACTCCACGTGCTCGCGAATGAAGCGGACGCTATTGATGGAGCGAATATTCATCGCATATTCTTTCAGCCCCGGAATGCCGAACGTTTCCGGTTCGCCGCCCAGGCCGATGACCAAGTAATCGTAAGAGAGCGTGCCCTCTTCCAGAATGACTTTTTTCTCTTGCGGCCGAATTTGAACGACGGTCGATTTCACGAAATCGATCTTGAACTCGTCGATCAGCTTCAGAATGTTCACGCGTGCATTTTCGGGATTATCCGTCCCTGCCGCGGGCATATGCAGATGGGTCGTAATGTAATGATAGTCGTGTTTGTTTACGAGCGTGACGTCAGCTTCATTATAATTCAGCTCTTTTTGCAACCGAATAGCCGTTACGATCCCGCCGTAGCCTGCACCTAAAATGACTATTCTTGGAATTCGACTCATGGTTCTATCCCTTCCATCACATATTTTTCTATATAGTATATGAGTTTGAAAACTGTTTGTGAAAAATTACACAAGCGACGCCGAAAAATGGTTTTTCTTCCTACAGGGTTCCCTCCGGCGTTTGAAAATATAAGCAAATGATGTGTATTTATACCAACAGTTTTAACCAATTCAAATGCAATAATATAATGATACGAAGCAAATAGCAAGTTTTATTTTGGTTAAAAACCCAGGAAAATCGCCAGACTAACGATGGTATCCCTTCGACTCCTTCGGCTGCTGCCTATTGCCATATAAAAACTTTATCAGGCTAATTAATTATATTACTCATTGAAAAGTCTAATTTATATTTTCAATGCCGTAGCCGTACGATTATAATTAGAATGGACCTTACTATGTTTCGGAGGTGTTTGACCCACCATGAGCAGCGAAATCGTCGACATTATTATCGTGGGCGGCGGCCCGGCAGGGATGTTTGCGGCGTTTTACGGAGGAATGCGCCAAGCTTCCGTTAAATTGATTGAAAGCATGCCACAACTGGGCGGTCAGCTCGCAGCGCTTTATCCGGAAAAATACATCTATGACGTAGCCGGCTTTCCGAAGGTAACAGCGCAAGAGCTTGTTAATAATTTGGAAGCGCAAATGAAGCATTTCCCGCTTTCCATCTGCCTGGAAGAAAAGGTATTGAAAGTGGAGAAAAAAGACGAGCGCCTGTTTGAAGTTACGACGGACAAAGGCGTGCATCAATCTAAAGCGGTCATCATTACCGGAGGCGTCGGCGCGTTCGAACCGAGAAAGCTCGAACTTCCGGAAGCCGCGCAATACGAGAAGAAAAACTTGCACTACTTCGTCAGCGACCTTCACCGTTTCGCAGGCCAAAAGGTACTGATCAGCGGCGGAGGCGATTCTGCGGTAGACTGGGCGCTGATGCTGGAACCAATCGCGGAGAAAGTAACGCTGATTCACCGCCGCGACAAATTCCGGGCTCATGAGCACAGCGTCGAGAATCTGATGAAGTCCAAGGTGGAAGTTATCACTCCGACGGAAATCAGGAAGCTCGAAGGCCGCGACCAAATCGAGAAAGTCACGCTGGCCGACTGCAAGTCAGGCGAAGAACGCGTCATCGATGTCGATGCCGTGATCATCAACTTCGGCTTCGTCTCCTCCCTCGGCCCGATCGCCGAATGGGGATTGAACATCGACAACGGCTCCATTGTCGTCGACTCGCGGATGGAAACCAGCATTCCGGGCATTTTCGCTGCCGGCGACATTACGACGTACCCCGGCAAGCTGAAGCTCATCGCCGTCGGTTTCGGCGAAGCGCCGACCGCCATCAACAACGCGAAGGTGTACATCGATCCGACAGCCAAGCTGTCCCCAGGCCACAGCAGCAATATGAAATTGTAAAAAAACTTTCATCTATATAGGCTTTAACGGAAAGATCGCTCTGCTCCCACAAGACAAGAGCGATCTTTTTTATTATTAAACAGCACATGTCCTATCGAATCAAATACCCCTTAATCCCGGAAAACGTAATTCCCTGAATGAATTTTTTCTGGGTGAAGAAAAACAATATCACGACGGGAATCGTCATCATCGTAGCGACCGCCATCATGAGCCCCCACTCCGAGCCTTTCTGATTCTGAAACTGCTAAAGCCCGAGCGACATCGTATACGAAGCCTCGTTCGTCAAGTAGAGCAACGGACCGATAAAATCCGTCCAACTGTTCATAAATTGAAACAGTGCAACCGATAAAACGGCAGGCTTGGCTAACGGAAGAATCACTTTCCAATAAATCGTGAATTCGTGCGCCGCGTCGTAATAATCCTGCGAAATATCCTGCAAGCCGGCCAAATAGATGACCACGGCCTGACCGATTCCCCACAAAGACATCAGGCTGAGCTTCCCAGCCAGCATGCCGTTCAGCAAGCCAAAATGAGGTTTCAGCAGCCACATCCACAAGACGGTCAGAGCGACCTGGGGAACCAGCGTCGGCAAAAAATAGAGCATCCGGTAAATGGCCATCCCTTTTACCTTCTCGTTCAAAAACAAAGTGTACGTCTTTGTTTCGGCATCGTAGATCCGCTCCTTCTTCTTATCTGCTCATTCTACTAGCCCGATCCAGAAATGCCCTCCCAACCTATTGACAATAATTCACTTGTTGCATATTACCATTTTTAAGTAGTTTTAGTAATTGATGGTAAGGTATAAATATTTTACTAGTTTGTATTACGGTGATTAACAAGAGAAGGGAGGATCATTGTAAAACTGCACTATATGTAAGTATTGCGATGTTCGGAAAGCGTTAACAATCAGTTATTAGGAGGAAAAGTTATGGATGTTTTTCAAAAATGTACCGATTGGGATTTTGTTAAGTTATTACGTTCCGATCAAATGTATCCTTACTTTAAACCCCTACATGAAAAAAATGGATCAGAAGTCGTTTTAGATGGTTTACCCATGATTATGATGGGTTCTAACGATTATCTGGGGTTATCGCATAATCCGACAGTCATGGCGTCAGCGGCAGAGGCTATCTCTAAATATGGCACTTCATCTTCCGGTTCGAGGCTTTTGAACGGTACTTTGACGCTGCATACCCAGTTGGAAGAGCGATTGGCGACCTTTTTGAAGAAGGATAGGGCGATCGTTTTCTCCACAGGTTACGAGACCAATCTCGGCGCTATTTCGGCCTTGCTCGGTCGAGGTGATGTGGCGATAATTGATCGTAGCGTTCATGCCTCCATTATTGATGGAATAAGGCTTGGTGTAGGTAAGATGCTTAGGTTTCAGCATAATGATATGGATGATCTGGAAAATAAATTGAGGAGCATTCCTAAACACTCCGGTAAGCTCATTATTGTTGACGGCGTGTTTAGCATGGATGGCGATACGGCTAACTTGAAGGACATAGTCTATTTGAAGCATAAATATCAAGCACGCTTGCTTGTCGATGATGCCCACGGTATTGGAGTACTTGGAAAGAATGGCAGGGGTACATGCGAGTATTTCGACGTAGAAGCCGAGACGGATCTTATCACCGGAAGCTTCAGTAAGGCGTTTGGAAGTTTGGGAGGGTTCGTTGCGGGTGACAATGATGTCATAGATTATATCCAATATCAAGCAAGAAGTATGATTTTTAGCTCAAGTATGACACCGGCGAGCATAGCGGCTGCAATAAGCTCTCTGGATATCATTGAGAACGGTGAAGATTTGCGTGCCAAACTGTGGGCGAATACCCGCAAGTTCAGCGAATCGCTCCAGCGTATGGGCTTTGATATCGGCCAGAGTACTACGCCTATTATTCCAATCCTTATTGGAGATACCCCTAGGACGTTTCATTTTTGGAAACAGCTTCAACAACATGGCGTATTTACGAACCCTATTGTTTCCCCTGCCGTCCAAGAGGGCAATGAATTAATTCGCACCTCTGTTATGTCGACACACACCACGGCACAACTCGATAACGTTTTGCGCATATTCGAACAGATTGGCACAAGCTTGAATATCATTAACCCTGGCAGTAGAGCACCAGCTTAATTAGAGGAAATACCTACAACATTTGAACATAAGAAGAGAGATTTCTTTAGGAGCCTTCGAACCATCGGGTTTTCTAAAAGAAATCTTTTTTAAGCATTGGACTGGTTGACTGCGGATTTCTCCTCAAGTGATTTTCTGAAGTCATATTGAGTGTGACCACAATACATTCAAACACTGAATTTTGAACACGTTGACCCTAATGCGGTTTGGTCAGGAATGGGTGCGGATAGGTAGCGCACATGATTTTCTGGGGACATTCGCACCGGAAAATGGAAGGGTTTATCCTATTTCCATACATTTTTGAATGAAGAATCGCCGTCGCACCCTCTACGGGTACATGCATGGATCCCCCGTAAAGTGGCATTTCTGATCGGGACTGGCATTTGCGTTTTTGTTTCTGATTCATGCTTTTCTATAGTAAAAAGCCAGGTCAACGGACCTGACTACAGCGAAACCCGGCCAAATCACCGGGTTTTGTATTTTATTCTGAGGCTGCTCATCGGCCGCCCTGCACTTCCTTTACCCACCGCTCGATCAGCCGGCTCCGGTTAGCTCCCGCCCAAGTCTGATCGTACGGCACGACGCGCAGCGCGTCCAAAGAGACCGCATCCTCGGGAGATACCGCCTCCCGGTTCGTCAGCCACTGATAATTGCCGACCTGCTTGCCGAGCTCCTGCGCCTGCTTCGTCAGCGCCCAGTCGATAAAGGTTTGCGCTTCCTTCTCATTCGGACCGCCCCGGATCATCCCCATCGCGCCGATTTCGTATCCGGTGCCTTCGCCCGGGTAATGGATCAGCAGATCGCGAAAGCCTTCCTTGTAAAATTTGACGGCATCGTGCGCGAACATGATGGCCGTTCCCGCCTCGCCCATCCCGACGCTGCGCCCGGGCGTGCTCCCGCTCGTCGTATAGCTGCGGACCTGTCCTTGCAGCTTCTTCAAGTAGTCGAACGCTTTCTCTTCGCCCCACAGCTGTACAAGCGTGGCCAATATCGTATAAGCCGTACCCGAGGATCTCGGATCGGCCAAGACGATCATCCCTTTGTACTTCGGATTGAGCAGGTCCTCCCAGGTTTGCGGCACCGACAACCCGACATCCTGCAGCCATTTGCGGTTGGAGACCAGGGCTAGAGCCCCGACATAAACGCCGATCCAATAGTTGTCCGGATCTTTGTATTTCTCGTCGATCCACTTGGCATTCGGCGACAAGTAGGGAGCCAGCAGCCCCTCCGCTTTGGCCTGGACGAACGTATCCGCGGGACCGCCGTACCAGACGCTCGCTTTCGGGGCGCTTCGCTCCGCACGTATGCGCGCCAGGATTTCCCCACCCGACATGCGGACGTAGGAGGTTTTGATCCCCGTTTCCTTCTGGAACGCTTCTACGACTTTAATCGCATGGTCCTCGTACAATCCTGCATAAATGGTTAACGTTCCTTTGCGCTCGGAAGCACAGGAGGTCAGCACGGCCGCGCAAAGGATAAGGATTAACGCTCCCTGCCATCTCTTGTTCATGCCTGCTGCCCCCTTGCTGTCTGTAGATTAGGCCGGAACGACTTGAATCGAATGCTCGGGAAATTCGAGCGTCACGTGCTCCCCGGTCGGGAAAACCGAGCCTGCCACCGGATTATGCTGGGTGACCTGAAACGTTTTGCCGCCGAAATCGATCTCGTATTCCTGCGTTTGTCCCATGAAGACGCTTTTCGTAATGACCGCATTGTTGCTCGCCGTCTTCAAGACGACGACGGATTCCGGCCGGATAACCAGCGCTACCTGCTGTCCCGCCGTCACTTCCGCATGGTTCGCTGCTACCATTATACCCATTGGCGTATCGATCTCCAAGCGATCCTCGACGACCCGCGTCACCTTGCCTTCAACGAAGTTGGCCGAGCCGATAAAGTCGGCGACGAACTTTGTCTTCGGTCTTTGGTATATTTCCTGCGGTGTTCCGATCTGCTCGATCCGTCCTTTGTTCATGACGATGACGACGTCGCTCATGTACATCGCTTCGCTCTGATCGTGCGTGACGTAGACCGCGGTAATGCCAAGCGTCCGCTGAATGCGGCGGATTTCATCACGCATGACGATGCGCAGCTTGGCATCGAGATTGGATAGCGGCTCGTCGAACAGCAGCACGCTCGGCTCCATCACGAGCGCCCGGGCCAGCGCGACGCGCTGCTGCTGGCCTCCGGACATCTGGGAAGGCATGCGCTCCTTGTACTCGTTCAGGTTCATGATTTCGAGCACGCGCGACACTTTTTCCCGGATCACGGCTTGATCGAATTTTTTGATTTTAAGCCCGTAGGCGACATTGTCCCAAACGTTCAAATGCGGGAACAAAGCGTACGACTGAAACACCATCGTGCAATCCCGTTTATTCGGCGGAATCTCGTTGACCGGCTGGTCTCCGAACAAAATTTCACCGGAGGTAATATCCTCGAAACCCGCAATCATGCGCAGCGTCGTCGTTTTGCCGCAGCCGGACGGACCGAGCAGCGTGGCAAATTGCCCCTCTTCGATGACCAGATTGACATCGGATACCGCATTCGACGGCTGCTTGGTGCCCAAGCCCGCATAAGCTTTCGTAACCTGTTTGAGCGTGACCGATTTGGCTGCCAAGTCTTTCTCCCCCTACATTAACGTTTTTTCTTTGCTGCCGCCGACGAAGCGAAGCAGCAGGTTAAGCAGCAGCAAGGCTGCGATCATGATCGCGATCAGAATCGTGCAGTACGCGCTGGCGACGCCGATCCGTCCGGATTCCACCTGTGTGAGAATGGACGCTGTGATCAGGTTGTATTTGGCCGAGATGAGGAAAATGACGGCGCTCATCGCGGTCATGCTTTTGACGAAACCGTACACAAGGCCGCTGTAAAACGCCGGCTTGATGAGCGGCAGGACGACGGTGAAAAAGTTGCGCGCCTGCCCGGCCCCCAAATTCGTCGCCGCCTCTTCGATCGACGGATCGATCTGCTGTAAGGACGCGATCCCGGACCGGATACCGACCGGAATGGCCCGCACGACGAACGCGACGATAATGATCAGCGCCGTGCCCGTGAGCGCAAGCGGAGCCTGGTTGAACGCCAAAATGTACGAAATTCCGATGACCGTCCCCGGAATGGCGATGGACAGCATGCTGACGGATTCGAGTGCTTTTTTCCCGATGAACTGCTTGCGGACGACCAGGAAAGCGATGATCATGCCGAGCAGGCCGGCAATCGGCGTCGCGATGATCGACAGCAGCAGCGTGTCCTTCATCGATTTTTGACCGAGCGAGAACACGTACTTGTAATGATCCCAGGTGAAGCTGTTGTTAATGCCCCACAGCTTGATGAACGAGCCAATCGGCACGAGCAAATAGAACGCGATAACGATAACCGATAGCAGCATGCACAGCACGAACAGCGACTGCCGGGTTACCCCTTTCTCGATCAGACGGCGGCCGTGGGCAGGTTTGCCGGTAACGGTGACGTAGCTTTTTTTGCCGATCCAAAATTTTTGCAATGCGTAAATCAGAAACGTGATGCTCATCAGCACCATCGCCAGCGCCGCGCCGGCTTGTATATCGTAGCTGCCGACCGCTTGAAGGTAAATTTCGCGGGCGACGGTCGTGTAGTTGCCGCCGAGCGTCATCGGATTGCCGAAATCGGCCAGCGACTGTACGAACACAAGCAGAAACGCATTCGCAATCCCCGGCATCGTCAGCGGCAGCGTGACGTTCAGGAACGTGCGCAGCCGTCCCGCGCCCATGTTCATGCTCGCTTCTTCCAGCGACGGGCTGATCGAGCGCAGCAAGCCGGCCAGCACGAGGAAAGCGACCGGGAAGTACGTCAGCGTCTGGACGAGCACCAGGCCCTTCAGGCCGTAAATGTTGGCGTTTTCCAAACCGAGCAGATGCTTGGAGACGAAGCCCTGCTTGCCGAACAGCAAAATCGCGGAAAGCGAGATGACGAACGGCGGGGAAATGACCGGCAAAATCGCGACGGCGTTAAACAGCTTTTTGAACGGAACCTTCACGTACGCGAACGTATAAGCGAACATGTAGGCGATAGCTGTCGACAGAATGGATACGATGACAGCCAAGAGCAAGGAGTTTTTCAGTGCTTCGAACAGTTGTCCGCCCGACAAAACGCCTACATACGCACTGAGCGAAACCGCTCCGTCCGGGTTGATAAAGCTGCTTTTCAAGATTTGATACAGCGGATAAACGATAAATACCGCCAGACACGCCATGACGAGCAGGATGCAGAGCAGAAGCAGCGGTTCCCGCGTCAGTCTGCGGAGCTCGCTTGCGGTACGGTTCCATGACATGGGCCACAGGCTCCTTTCTTGGGTGGGCCGGGACGGTTTTTGGATTTGGGGCGGGGAAATGTAGGATTCTCTTCGGCTATGCCGTGGAGTATATCCCTCCGGCCGCTCTTGAAACCCGTGAAATTTTGATTAGATTTTCTATAGTATTTTCACGGATTTCAAAGGCGGACGTAAACTCCTACGGAATATACTCCACTTTTCGCAGAGAAATCTAACAACATGTCTTCCCGCTCGGATAAATCCAAAGACCGTCCCGGAGTATTATTTCTTCACTTCACTATTCCATTTGTCGAGCAGGCGTTTGCGCTCTTTGCCCGCTTCCGTAGGATCGTATTGGATCGGGTTGATGTCGGACAGCTTGATCGCCTTTTTCGGCTCTTTCGCGTCCGGGTTCGTCAAGTTCTGGTAGCTGCCTGTACGCTGCCCGACTTCCTGCGCGCTTGCGCCGAGCGACCAGTCGACGAATTTTTGCGCCAGCTCTTGGTTTTTCGTATTTTTGATGACCGCGACGGCGCCGGTTTCATAGCCTGTCCCATCTTTAGGGATCGTCAGCTCCATCGTGTCGAAGCCTTCCTCTTGGTACTTGATGACGTCGTGCGCGAACAGCACGCCGACGGCCGCTTCGCCCATCCCCACCATACGCCCCGGAGCGGAGCCGCTGGTCGTGTATTGCTGAATTTGCGGGTGCAGCTTTTTCAGGTAATCGAACCCTTTGTCTTCCGCGCCTTTCACTTTCAATACCGTGTAGAGAGCGGTGTAGGCCGTGCCGGACGAAGCCGGGTTCGCCATGACGATTTGTCCCTTATACGCAGGGTTGAGCAGATCTTCCCATGTTTGCGGCGCTTGTAGGTTATGATCCTTTAGAAACTTTTTGTTCGACGCGAAGCCGAGGAAACCGACATAAATCCCGGTCCAATGCCCGTTCGGGTCTTTATACTTTGCATCTACCTTCTCGGCGGCAGGCGATTTATAAGGCGCGAGCAGCCCTTCGTTCATTGCAGCAACGAACGTATCCGCCGGGCCGCCGTACCAGATATCCGCCTGCGGGTTGTCTTTCTCCGCGCGGATTTTGGCGAGAATCTCGCCCCCGGACATGCGGACCATGTCGGCTTGAATCCCGGTGTCCTTCGTGAACTGTTTCATCGCCTCGACGGCATGGTCTTCCTGAAATCCGACGTATACGGTCAGCTTGCCTTTCGACTTGTCCGTTTTAGCTGCATCTCCAGCTGCGGGGGCAGGTGCGGCTCCGCCGGAGGCAGGCTTGTCGGCGCTGCCGCAGCCGGCAGCTACGGATGCGGTCAAAATTACGGCGAGCGTAGCGGATAGTGCTTTTTTCATCTTTTGTAACGACTCCCTTCGGTTGTTTGGATAACTTTATCATAAGTGAAGCGTTTCCAACCGGGAAGTTTAAGTCTTTGCCACATCAAACGGCAAAAAATAAAACCTCCGGCCCATGACCACAAGATCATGAACCGGAGGCTCAAACGGGCAGCATCCCGTATTAACCGGCCTCTATGCCGAACAACCGAAGCAGGCCGTTCAAAATCAGCCCGACGACGGCAAAGTCCGTATCCGCGAACGTTGCCCGGACGAAGCCAAGGCTGGAGAGCAGCGGCAGCAAAAAGACCGGCAGCAGCGTAATGACGAAGCCGTGGCATAGCGCAGCGACGATCAGCCCCCTACGGCCGCCGACCTGATACGCGATGACGCCGGAAGCGCCTCCCGAGAAAAAGTGCGGGATCACGCCGGGGATGATGACCGTATACTGGAATGCCATGAGCGTGCCCATCGCGGCGAGCCCGCCGATAAAGCTGAGCAGGAAACCGAGCGCCGCCGCAATGGGCGCATACGTGAACAAAACCGGGCAATCCAGCGCCGGAATCGCTCCCGGCACGATTTTTTCGGCAATGCCGTTAAAGGCGGGAATAATCTCAGCCAGCATCATTCGCACGCCCGACAAAATAACGAACACGCCGGCCGTGAACCAAATCGCCTGAATGGCCGAGACGACGACGGGATGACGCCCGGAAAACATCTCGGACAGCGCTTCGGCCGGCACGAACAAGCTGGATAAACCAAACAGCAGGAGCGTAAAGACGGAGATGACGACCATATGATCCTGGAAAAACGGATAAATCCGTTTCAAGCCTTCCGGCATCGGTTTCTTTTCCTTCGTCCCGACCACCTGCGCGATCAAGCCCGAAAGCGCATAGCCTGCGCTGTTGAAATGCCCGATGGCGAACTCGCTGCCGCCGGTCACTTGACGGACGTACCGCTGGCTCACCGCCGGTCCGAACGACATGGCGAGCGCCAAGAACAGTCCGCCCCATCCGTAAAGCTGCCACGCCGGAAGATGGGCCGAATCGAGCAAAGCCGCCAGCATCGACGCCATGAAAAGCATGTGATGGCCGGTAAGGAATACGTACTTGAACGGCGTCCAGCGGGCGATAGCCAGATGAAGCGCCATGCCGATCAGCATGATAACCGCGATCTCGCGGCCGTAGTTGATCTGCGCGAGCCCCGCAATCGTCTCGTTGTGCGGCATAATGCCGATCATTTGCAGCCCGCGCTGCACGATAATCGACAGATTGGATAAGGACGAACCGGCGGCGGAAGCTCCGATCTGGAGCAAAATATACCCGAGCATCGTTTTGATCGTGCCGCTGAGCAGCTTTTGCGGGGAAGCCTTCTGCAGCAGCAGACCGATCAAGGCAATGACCCCAAGCAAGAAGGCCGGTTCGCCGAGCAGCCCTTTATTGATAATTTGCGACCAGTTCATTCCCGCAATCCCTTCTCCCGTTCCCGCCAGGCCAGAAAACGCGGGCTTTCCATCAGCTTGGTCCGCAAATAATTCCGGTCGGTCATATTTTCCAGCGGTATCCATTCGGCTTGCTCCAGCAGCCGGGGAGGCAAAGAATCGGCGATGTGGTGAGCGCCGACAATCAAGTCCGCGGCCGGACTTAAGCCGAGCGACGCGACATCCATATGCTCGATGTCGGCGCGGAGCCCCTGCTCCCGAAGCAGCGCTTCGAGATGGATGCGGATCATCAGACTGGTGCCGAGGCCGCTTGTGCAAACCACATTAATTTTCAGCGTCAAGCGTCTCGCCCTCCTTTGCCTTCAAACGATCCCATACAGCTGCCGCATCGTCGGTTCGTCTCAGAAATTCCATAAACGCCGCATCGCCAAAAACATCGAGCAGCGTAGATAACGCGGTCAAATGCGACGTTTTGTCCGCAGCGGCCAGCGTAACGAGCAGCCACACCGGCTGCCCCGACGGTCCGAGCGGCACAGGGTCGGCCAGCGCGACCAAGCTGAAGCCGGTGCCCCATACGCCATCCTGAGGCGATGCGTGCGGAAAGGCAATGCCTTCCCCAATGACAAAATGATGCTTCTGCTCGCCAATCATCTGGAGAAGCTTTTCTTCGTACTGAAGTCCGATGATTCCCCGCTCGCGCAGCAGCCTGCTGCCGAGCCGCACCGCCTCTTCCCAGCCTTCGACCGTTTGCCCGGTCAGGATCGAGTCGGCGGGCAGCAGATCGCTCAGCCGCTGCAGCCCTTTATGCCCGGACACGCCTCCGCCCTGCAGCAGATGGATAAGGTCCTCCAGCAGCCGGTTCCGGTTGCGCACGTCGGCATGGCGCTCGACGATGCGGACGATCTCGCCCACCCGCTGCAGCGTATCGGCTTCCATCGGCCGCCCCAGCGGCGACACGCCTAGCAGGCGCCCGATGCTGCTCTCGTCCTCGGGGCTCAGCAGCGGCGATACTTTGATCACCTGCACAGGAAGCGGCAGTTGAATCTCGATCGTCGATAAAATCGCGTCGATTTGCCCGAACGGCAGCTGCTTGAGCTCCTTGTAAGCGAATCTCCCGGCAATCTCCAGCACAGGGAACGTCGACTCCAGTCTCCGCTGAAGAATCGCCGACGAGCCGAGGCCGGAGCTGCATACGATCGCTACCCGTTTCCGGACCGCGCTTACGGCATGGGCTAGCCCGCTGCTTAAATGCAAGGAGATGTAACCGATTTCATCGCGGTCGAAGCAAACGCCCTGCTCCTGCAGCACCCGGTTGACCACCTCTTGCGTTACGTCGAGCAGCGAAGCATATTCTTGCTCCAGCTGCGGCAGCAGCGGATTCGCGCTCTGCAGGCCGAATTTGGCGCGGTACATCGCAGGCTTCAAATGGACGGACAGCCCGTGCACCACCTGTTCGGTACGCTGAAGCGGCCGATGCAGCTCCTGCTCCACCTCCATGACGATCCGCTTGGCCAGTTGGACGTAAACGGACTGCTCCGCCTTGGCATCCTGCGCTTTTTGCGCGCCCAGAATGTGCTGGGTAATATAGCCCGCTTCCTCCAAGGGCACCTCAAGCTGAAAATAACGCTCCATTTCCGGCAGCGCAAGCTGTCGGACGACCCGGAATTCCTCCGCTCCGCTCACTTCGCCGAACAGCTCCGGGTCCATTTGAATGCGGTGGTTGTTTTTCAACCGCTCGACGGCCATTAGAAGATGAAGCACCAACGCCGAATACCCTGCGTCCGTAAATTCGACGTTCAACTTGCGCTCCAGCATCCGCACAATATCGAATAAAAATTGCGCATCCTTGGGCGAGAACCAAGGGTTCCACAGGTTCGTTCCCCCCATCCGGTCTTCCCGGTCTCCAAGAACGACCCGAAGAACATTCTCATCCGTAATTTCCAGCCGCAGCAGTTCGAGGTAAGCCGATCTTTTTTTCCGTTCGTCCCCCAGCACCCGAATCCATCCGCCCTCTCTGGCGAGCTTCAGGTCTTTGCCACCCAGCAGCCTGGTGACTTCCACCAAATCGCTCAGCAGCGTGCTTTTGCTGATTTTCAGCTCTTCCTGCACCTGGTCCGCCCTCAGCTTGGACGATTCGAGCAGCCGCTTGGCCAGCCAGCGGGACCGCCGCTCCGCATCGAGATGATCCGGCCGTTCTCTAAGCAGACGCTCAAGCTTCTCCCGCCCGTCCTCGTCTAAAATAAGCGCAATGCCGTGCTTGCGGCTGCGTTCGATCCCGATGCCGTATCCGGCCAGCCAGTCTTCGATCTGCAGCAGATCGTGGCGAACCGTCCGCGCCGAAATGCCGTACTCCGATTGAAACCGGTCCACAGGCACGAATCCGCGTTGTTCCAATAGTTCCGTCAATATGCTCTGCTGTCTTGCGGATAACATATTTCTGCCTCCGTAGCCGTAAACTTAAGCGAAAAACGATCGCGAGGCCAAGCTGGCAAGAGCGGCAAGCGCCTCTTTCTCATCAGTTCCGCTGGCGCACACCTCAAGCTCCTCACCGTCCGGAACAGCGAGCGCCATGAGCCCAAGCGCGCTTTTGCCGTCGACCGTTTTGTCCCGGAACGTCACAGTAATGTGACTTTGAAAGGTCTGCGCAAGGCTGACCCACCGCGAAACCGGTCTGGCATGAAAGCCAAGCGGCACATTGACAGCAATCGTTAATCGCTCCATCGTTTCTCTCCCACACCCGTCATAGTCGGAACTATTATATCATAGATTTTCCCGATAAAAGAAAAAAGCCCGGTCAGCTGACCTGGGCATTACCTTCTTTGTAGAAGTCTAAGTTGATTTGTCTCCTCTTGATCTCGTCTAACAACAATTCGACAAAATCTTCTTCGAGTTTCAAATCGACGGCTTTGAAATAGGAGTCCACTAAAATCTCATTACTGATCAGTTTCATGGAACAACTCACCTTATTCTGTAATGTAAAATTATATTAACATGCGCCCAAAATTAGAACAAGCGTTCCGTTATCCACATGAAGTTGTGCATATCTTGTGAGTATTCTGTTAATAAGTGTCGAATACATGTCATTGGCGGGGTGTATAGTGTGGACAAAGTTATACACAAGCAGCGTACCGTTTTCGCGATAAAAAAATATGATCGCATTACAACCATTTTGAACCATATAAACTAAAATTGGGTAATCATGGTGTGCGCATGTTATTTATTGTTTAAACGTCCCCCTGTCGGTTGAAACTATGCAGCGTGGCGATGCGAACCTGAAACCGGCTGCCATTTCTAGCGTAAGTAGTCTTACCATCGATGGATTTTGATATATGAAGAAGGGAGTATCCCTCATGGACGCACGCAAACTGATCGCTTCGCTTTGTTATTTCAGCATCTTTTTCGCCGGATTTCTTGTCCCGGTTATCGTGTATTTCGTCACCAACGACGGCTGGGTCCGCGAACACGCCAAAAAAGCGCTTCTCTCCCACATCTTACCGTTCCTCTCGCTGATCTTCTTCCTGATCATCTGGATCGCAACAATCTCGGTCACTTCCACGATTTTTCTGGGCGTCATCAGCCTGATTCTGTATTTCGTCGTTATGATCTGGAACGTGATCAAAGGCATTCAAGTTCTGCTGGAACGATAACAGCCACACTACGTGCGGACGCCACTTCGACCAAGAAGCGGCGTTTTTGGCGTTCGCCAGATTAAAAGAGAAAATAAAAACAGCCTGCCTCCATAAAGGAGGCAAAGCTGTTATTTCGGTTCAGGATAGTAACTTGCGAAAATTAATTAGCATCAAACTTGAATTCGTATTGCTGAGTAGTGCTATAGTCAAATAAGTCGGGTTTTATACGAATATATATCGTATCTCCGGGATTGAGCGATGTGCCTAATCCTTCAAGACCACCCGGACCGTTTTCGCCGGTGTTAAGGGTATATTCCCCCCCTGGTGTAACGAGATACCCCCAAATATCATAATTTAATCCAACTGGTGATTGCAAAGAAGCAGAAACATACTTGGTACTTCCTGTATCATTTCGCCATTTAAACCAATCTTCGTCATTAAAACTATCTAGAGTCCACGTACGAGTGGAGTGCAGATAAAGTGGAATTGCAGTATCGCGGGTGTCTCCTGCACCCTTAATTGCAAAAGCACTCTGAGAACCGACCGATAATAAAATTACTGAAGCAATCAATGAAGGTATCAATTTCTTTTTCATCCAAATTCCTCCTAAAATTTAATATTTTGTTTCTACCTAATTATACCTTTAAGAATAATAAATTACATATTTCTAGACTACTAATTATTGAGTTCCTCTAAATAGTATGTAATATCTATTTTACAAATTGATTTTCTGAAAAATATGGTTTTCTCGCATATATTTCCATTATAATCCTAATAAACCAGTATCTATAGGCCTCTTTTAATTATATCCTAAAAATATATCAAAAAATTAGTAGTTCTTTAGTCTGTAACCAATATTGCTATTAATTTGAATTAAACCATCATTTTCTTATTTCAAATCAACTTTCTACTCGTTATCTTTGTTTGGTTTATTCCGCTGTGCCGCAGTCCAAGCAATCGGGCCGTGCGGTGCGTATGCTGGAAGTCAAAGAGAGGCGATGGCATATGATGAACGTGTACCTGGACGACCTGCGACCTTGTCCGAAAGGATTTAAGCTGGCGAGGTCGGTCGAGCAGTGCATCGATTTGATGAAAGCCGGACCGGTTAACATCTTATCGCTTGATCACGATCTGGGTCTTGGCAAAGCCAGCGGCTACGATCTGGTCAAATATATGGTCGCGAAAGGTCTGTATGCAAAAAAAGAAATTATTATTCACAGCGCCAACCCGATCGGGCGGCATCTCATGTGGACGCTGTTGCACAAGCATAAGCCAAGCCACGTCAAGCTGTCGGTTCGACCGGAGCCGTTGGCGTTCAAGATTTAACCGGCGGATGCGGATATGATACAATGAAGTATCCGTTCGCACGTTCGCTGCCAACTACGGCAGGAACCCGCGGAATAAACCCATGGCTTAGATAGGAGCAGTCACGTGAATGCCAATGTGCTGAATTTTGAAGGAAACTCGCCGAAAGAGGAGGCCAAAGCCAAGCTCGCCGCTAACCCGGATATCGTGTTCGAAGAGCTTCAAACGATTGCGATCCGGCGCGAGGACACCGACTTTTGGCTGAAATTTGCTTCCGAATGGGGCGGGGCTTTGTATTTGCTGGACGAAAAAAACTTCAAGCAGTTCGAGCGCGAGGAGATCGACCCGCAGGCGTTTGAATTTGCGCGAAGAACGTATCGGCTCGGCCTGATTACGCTAAGCGCCTTGTATGACAAGCTGAAGGCTTGGTCGGATTCGAATCCGCAAGAGGACTACCGGCTGGCGATGAATGTATTGGAATGCTACTTTTTGCCGAGCTATCTGGACGACTACGGCCGCGCGTACGCGCCGGGAAAGAAACAGGGCCAAGCCTACGTCGAAGCGATTCGGCAAGCCTTCGGCGAAGACGGTGCCCTCGAGCAAAAGGCGGAGGCCCTGCAAGCGCTGGTGCATGAATATATCGAGCGCCTGCACGTTTATGCCAAACAGTGAGCCAACCTGCGGCATGCCATCATCAACGGCAAAAAAAAGCGGACTCCTTGTACAGGAACGTCCGCTTTTTTGCATGGGTCAGACTTCATCCCGCTTGCTTCTCCGCCAGCTGTTTGATGTAGAGATTTCGTTTCAGCAAAAAATTTTTCATATACGATTCCAGAAACATCCGGTCCGCCAGCTTGCCAACAGGCCCCAACGGCGACGTGTAATCAAATTCGTCAATCATCAACGTTCCCGAATCTACGGCGCAGAACTCATGCGTATGCCGAAACCGCTTGAACGCGCCCCGGACCATCTCGTCCACAAAATAAAAAGGCGACTCAAACTCCGTTATTTTTGCGGTCAGCCGCTGCTTGATGCCGAAATGGACGGCCTCCCACGTTACCGTTTGCCCCAGCTCGATCAACCCGCTCATGACTCCGCCGACCGCTCTTTCCTTCGTTTGCGAAGTCGATTGGGCATGAACGTCGATGCTTCGCGCCAGATCGAAGCAGGTCTCAATCGGCGCTTCTATGTACAATTCGGACCTGATTACCGGCATATTCGTCCTCCTCTCCAAATCGAACGAAGCGCTGCGTCTTCCACGCCCCCCGGTAACAAACACCTGTTCCGATATTACTACAAAATGGTTATTTGAGCAACGAAGCCGTAGTTTATACCGGTAACCAAGAGCCTGATGTGCTGTAACCGCATTCAACGTATCAGTGAAAGCCAAAAAAGCGCCCGAAACTCACGAAAACCGCGAGTTCAAGCGCTCTTTGACGGCAGAACAATAGAACGGGCTTCTAAGAGCAGCCCGCTTTTACTCGCCCTTCTCATGCAGCGAGCGGATAACCAGCCGAAGCGTCTGCACGGCCCCCCCTCGGACAGCTTCATCCTTGCTGGGAGTTTGCTTTTTCCTTCAATACGTTCTCCAGCAGTTCGTTTAGCTTCGTCAGACCATGCACAATATCTTTCAAATCGTCTTCCGACGCGTTCTTCACGAACAGCTCCTGAAAGTCTTTCACGTTCCCGAGAATTTCCTGCATCTTACCCCGGGCCGTGTCGGTCAATTGAATCTTGACCACCCGCTGGTCTTCCTTCGTCCTCACGCGCTCGATCATATCCATCGTCTCCAGCCGCGAGCACACCGCCGATACGTTGCTGTCCACCATATTGAGCCGTGCCCCGATATCGCCCACCCGGGTCGGACCTTCATGATGCAGCAGCAGCAAAATGTTGATCGACGGGCCGGTCAGATTGTGCGGAGAGTAATGCTGGTTCACGATCTTCGAATGCTTGGTATCAATGACCCGCAGCAGTTCCCCAATCATGATACAGTAGTCGATTAGACTCATTGCGTACCCCTCGCTGAACAATTTATTTACCGCGATAAATATTATTAAAATAAATATTATAACGATAAGGATGAACCGTCAATCTTTTTCCTGTTTTACATGTGAAAACCATTTATTGTGCCAAAAGAGAGTTCATTTTCAACGAATAAGGCTCAATTTATCTGCATCATGGAGCACGTGGAAATTCAGAAGTTCGTAAGCTGTCATGGCCTGGAGTTTCTCGTGCAGGTCGAAAATAGTGATCTCCCCTTTATGCGTCTTTCCTAAAATTAATCTGGCACCGCACTCCACGTAAATTCGATGATTTTGCGTCCGGGAAGCCATGGTATAATGAACAATATGGCTTGAAATAAAAAATGCGTGCGACTCGTCCGGCGTCAAATAAGCATCTGTAAGTTCAAAATCATTCTCACCTGCTTCGAGAACAAGGGTTACCCTCTTCAATATATTCTGCCACTCCTTTTTGTTTTAGTTCCGCCTACGACATCGGACGCCTAACTTCCAGCTAAGCGATTAGATCTAACATCATTGCTTCCTTACTTCAATTACGTTTTTCGTAATTTCCTAGTGTTCATATTAATTCCGAATTTCGTAATTGTCAATGTTTATTTTCTATCTTCTCTAGTTTTTTGTATACTCTATTTGGGGTGGATATTGATGAGAAAAGTGCGCTGCAATCTGAAAGCGATTCTTGAAGAACGAGGTATGGAACAAAAAGAGCTTGCACAAATAACGGGGATTAGAGAAGCGACCATTTCCGAGCTCTGCCGCGATATCAATAAAATGTTTCCGCGTTCCGTGATCGATAAAATTGCAAATGCCCTGCAAATCGACGACATTAATCTATTGATTTCTATCCAAAACGAAAAAGACGGCAGCCGATCGGAATAATCCGAAAAGCTATCGTCTTAATTTATTTTCTTGATACGCGTTATGGTTTATGTGATTATAAACTTATTAGCAACGAGCATATGAAGCCTAACCTGCTAATCTCAGTAATAATCGCGGTAGTGCAAAGTCTAACCGTACTTATGGGTCATGGTTGAGGGTGACAGAAAAACCGGGAAAATAAAAACCCCACTCGTTCGCGGCGAGTAGGTCGCTCCAAAAAACACGGAAGCGGTAGCTTCCGGGAAGGTGAATGTTGCTCCATCCCCTTATCCTAACATAAAATATGTATTATGGAAGCCATTGTCCCTTCTTCTAAGCTTACAAACAAAATTCCTCCAGACGACTTTTAGAAGAATAGCATCAAAGGGATTTCATCCTCAATGCATAAATTTCAGTTGCAACGTTCATTTTCCACGCCGTTTAATTTGCCACCTGCTCGCCAGAATCTACAGCCTCCCGTTCGGCTAACAGTATTCGCGTTGTGAATGCCTGCAGTAAACAGTCGACGCCGTTGCCCCAGTAATCGATCTCTGCCGTATAAAAGCTTATGTTGGGTAACACTCTTAAAGCTTATTTTCCGACCCTGTTGATAAAAAAACATAATTTTAATGTAGGACTACTGATTTTGCTCCATAATGAAGTTGTAGATTTTCTTCACTACTTTTAGCCCTTCTGGCGAAATATCATCTATTCTTTGCGTGTAGCTAATAGCCCGTTTACAAAACCTCAATTTGTCACTAACCGTCCCCGAATCACTTCCATACTTTGCTCTTCTTTTTCTATTAATTAATTGACTATCTATGTAAGAACCTAAGTATATTTCTTTATAGTCTGGTTCTGAAAATTCCGTCTTGAATCTTAATTGATCAACTTGAATGCATTCATACTCTGCAATTACATCTAATAATACATGTTTACTTATTAAGTTTTCGATTTCCCTACAGTCTAAACAGTAATACCGTTTACCTAGTTTCTTTTTTAGTTTTCTCTGTCGCTCAATCTTACCTTCGCTATCCTTATCTGTAATGAGGAACAACCTACCACATAGTCGATCAGCATTCATTTCTCTGTAGGTTTCGTCTTCTGAACTGTTACCGTCATCTAAAAATGACCAATGTGTTATATTTCCCCCACTATATTCTACAAAAGAATAATGCAAATCCTCTTTAAAATTCTTTTTTTCATACTCAGGAAGAGATTGCATATATAACCTTAAATAATGCCTTAGATAGAATCGATCAGTAATTCCTTCAACCCATATTGTACAATTAGATAAAAAAACAGATGAATTTTTAACACCAATCATTTCCAAAATTCCGCTATTCTCATTACTTGCATTTTCAATGACGAAGTTAGCTGTAACTTCTTTTGTCTGTGATTCATTCTCGAATTGTTTCCTAAACGTATAGATAGATATAACATCCACATCTAGCGTTATATCCAAAAAATGATTTGAATGTGTTGTAATAAAGTATTGAAAATTGCTAAAACTCATAAATGTTTCAATTAACTTTCTTTGTAAGCCAGGATGTAGATATAACTCAGGCTCCTCAATAAAAACTAGCAAATTCTCTTCTTTATTAATGAATAGTGGGAAAGTAAGGATAATAATGGATTGGATACCGTCGCCCAAATTATAGATAGGCTGTTCCTTCTCTTTGCCTATCTTCACATTGAGGACATCCGAATTTATAGAAGGTATTAGAGCGACTTGTTGTCCATCAAAAAAAGCATCGCCTAAAAATTTTTGAAAATCGCTGATTTTTTCTCTAGCTTGTAGGTCACCTAATAAAAGTTCTTTTACTTTTTGATACATCTCTAGTCCAGAAAAAATTTCGTCCATATCCTGTATACTAGGAAAATAGTCTTGCTTTGTTCTTTGAGAGTAATAGTCAAAATCATTGTCGAAGGGTCTTAACCCTCGTAAAGTTGGGATATACACCTTTTTAAAACTATACTTTTCTGGTGAAGAGCCAATGATTCCCCTAATTTTTGTGTAGTAATCATTTCCGATTGAATTTAAATCCTGCCTCAATTGAATATGTTGGTCTTCATAGAAGGAAAAATGGAGGCTTCTTTTAGTAATTGCTTGATCAGTGTTAACATGACGAACAAAGTCAATGCTAGTGAATAAATTAGCTAAATATTCATCTTCACTTTTAATGAAATTATTATTGGTTATTTTTGATAGAATAGAAACGGTATCTCCGTAGTCAACAATACCAAAACGTTCAATTATGGATTCGACATCTTTTTTATAAGCATCAATAAGTGAGTTTAACTGAGGAAGATTGACTTTTGCCGGAATTATCGAGTATGTAGAATAGTTAAATAAACTTCTCACAAATCGGCTTTTTCCTGAATTATTTGAACCGACAAATAAGTTGATTTTGGAAAGATTAGCGAGATTATTGTTGTCTTTTCCAACCATTTGGTATCCATCTAATGAATCTTTATCAATAATAATTTCTTTAATATGATAGTCCAATAATAAAACCTCCTACGATAATAATCGATACCCCAATTATAACTATTTAATCCACAATTGAGCAATTTGGACTAAAGTAATTTTCTTGAATTTATTTGTCGAGTTACAAATTTAGGTTCAACGTTGAAAGAGCCTAAATTATAAGTGACTTAATGTGCATCAACAACTCAAAACGAACTTCAATTATATAGCCAGTACTACATTCCAGCTGTGAAAATGCTAAAATATTTGTCCTGGTAAGGTAAAACAATTGACTATCACAAATTTTTTTAGCACAAAAAAAACCTCCCAGTTTATATATTGGCATCAATACTCAAACTTGAGAGGTTTTATGTTCATAAATTATGGATTGTTATTTTCCTCAATTCTAAAATCTGGCCTCAATCCTCGCAAGGCTGCGCCAGCGCTTCCTCCTCCGGCTTCGTACGGAAGCTGGAGCCGCAGCCGCAGGTGGCTACCGCGTTCGGGTTGTGAATGCTGAACCCGCCACCGATGCCGGTGTCTTGGAAATCAATCTCCACGCCGTACAAATATTTGGCGCTCTCTTCGTCCACGACGACCTTCAGTCCGTGGATGTCCATGACTTTATCGCCTTCCTGCTCGTTGTCGTCAAAGCCCATCCCGTAGGAGAAGCCGCTGCAGCCGCCTTCCTTGACGCCCACGCGCAGGAACAAATTCGCAGCTTCCTCCGCCGCGAGCATTTCTTTAATTTTATCGCAAGCCGTTTCGCTGATTTTAATCATATCGCCATGCCTCCCTTACCTGCTCGAAAATGTACTTCTATATAGAAGTATACTCCTTCCGGCCTCGGTCCTCAAGGGCTGCCTCATTTGCGGTTATCCGTTTTATCGGCTTCATAATAACGAAGCAGCAATTGATCTAATTGTCTGCTGCAGTGCTGCACTTCCGGATGCATGAACCCGAGCTGATTGCCCAAACTTACCATCTGCTCACGCATATCTTCGATTTCTTCGGAAATGGAGGCCTGCTCATCGAGAGCTGGAGTAAGCAACTTGGCACCGTCCTACCCAATATTATTTCAATCTAACAGTATACTAGACTCCCCTGCCCATGAAAATAGGAATTAAACCCTATCTTGTTTGTTTTTACAACAGGAATATAGTTTTAACGATTCATGTATTGCCCCTCTCCGGCAGTAGGTTTATAATAAGGAGTATTGTTTATCACACGTGTCATTCGGGAGAAACGCATTGTCGGTCTGTCCAAGCACCAAGCGAAGCTTCGTATTTCATGGAATACGCCCAAGCTTCGCCTACCTGTGTGTCCTTGGCCGGCTGACCATGTGCAAGCTTTCACAGCTTCCGCCGGTTCATCCGCGGCAGACTGTGAAAGATACGGTTCCCTGTATCGTTGTACAATTTCATCGACAGAGCGTCCCGTCAGCGGAAACCTGGGGCGCCTGACCCATTTACGGAGGTGGCTAAACCATGAGTATGATTGTCAACAGCCAGGAAAGGCGCATGGCCGAAATCGCCGAAAAAGTGGAGCACGGAGAGCGTTTGACCCTGGAAGACGGCGTTTTTCTGTACGAAACGGACGATTTATTAACCATCGGACAATTAGCAAACCAAGTGAACCTGAAGAAGAACGGCAAAAAGGTGTACTTCGTCGACAACATGAGCCTGTACTTCACCAATGTTTGCGAAGAGCACTGTGCGTTCTGCCATTTCCGCCGCGACGAGGGCGAGGACGGCGCGTACACGCTGACGGCCGAGCAAATGTTCGATTACATCGACAAGCACTTCCACCCGAACATGCGGGAGTTCCACATTACGGGCGGCCACAATCCGAATGTGCCGTTCCAATATTATGTCGACTGTATCAAGGGGCTGAAGCAGCGTTATCCGAATGTGACCATCAAGGCTCACACGGCGGCGGAGATTGAGTTTTTTTCCCGGCTCAGCGGGTTAAGCTATAAAGAAGTGCTGCAAACGCTGATGGATGCCGGACTCGGCACGATGCCGGGCGGGGGCGCGGAGATTTTGTCCGAGCGTTACCGCAAAAAAATGCACTTGGTTGACAAAGCCTCCACCGAAGCTTGGCTCGAAGTGCACCGCACCGCGCATCAGCTCGGCATGAAAACGCACGCCACCATGCTGTTCGGCTCCATTGAGACGTTCGAAGAACGGATTCGTCACATGATGTACCTGCGCGAGCTGCAGGACGAAACCGGCGGCTTCATGGTCTTTATACCGAACTCGGTTCAGCCGGCAAGCGTCAATGCCAGCATCAAGCGCCGGGTATCGGCCTTTGACAATCTGAAGACGATCGCGATCAGCCGTCTGATGCTGGACAACATTCAGCATGTCAAAGCATATTTTATCAATCTCGGTACGCAGCTTACGCAAATTGCCCTGACATTCGGCGCTTCGGACGCCCACGGCACGATTATCCAGGAACGCATCAGCCATTCCGCTGGAGCGACCTCGCCGGAAGGCATGACACGGGACGAACTGGTTTGGCTCATCCAAGGAGCCGGCCGCATTGCCGTCGAGCGCGATACTTTCTATAACGAGATCAAGGTCTACTAATTAAGTCATAAGAGAAAGGGTTAACCGTTGTATGAAAAAACTTGTCATTTTGGGCGGAGGCTACGGCGGACTGACGGTAGCGAAAGAATTGCTGGAAGGAGACATCCCGGCCGATACGGTGATGATCATGGTCGACCGGATGCCTTTTCAGGGACTAAAGACGGAATATTACGCGCTTGCTGCCGGAACGGTGTCCGAGCAAGACATCCGGGTGCATTTTCCGGTAGATCCGAGATTGATTCTGAAATACGGCGAAGTTACGGCTGTCGATCCCGAGCAGAAGGTGATCCGTTTCGCCAACGACGAACCGCTGTCTTACGACTGGCTGGTCATCGCGCTCGGATGCGTGGATAAATACCACAACATTCCCGGGGCGGAGGAATTTTCCAACAGCATTCAGTCGTTATCGGCCACCCGCAAAACGTATCAGGCTTCGAACGATGCGGCTCCTTACGGTCAGATCACTATTGTCGGTGGCGGTCTCAGCGGCGTAGAGATGGCGGCGGAGCTGCGCGAGAGCCGGCCGGACCTGAACATCCGCATCCTGGACCGCGGGGCCAGCGTCCTGTCTCCGTTCCCGGAAAGGCTGCAGCGGTATGTGCGCGAGTGGATGCTGGAGCATGACATCGAGCTGCGTTCGCACGTATCATTGAACCGTTTGGAAGGCGGTCTGCTATACAACCAGCAGGAAATCATTCAGACCGACATTACGATCTGGACCGCCGGCATTCAGCCCAGCCCGATCGTGCAGAACTTGAATCTGCCCAAGGACAATCAAGGACGGTTAACGATTAACGAGTACCACCAGCTGCCCGATTACAATGAAATTTACGTCGTCGGCGACTGTGCGGCCCTGCCCTTCTCCCCGAGCGGACAAGCGGCAGAAGCGCAAGGCAAGCAAGTGGCGGAAGTCCTGCAAGCCGTATGGAAAAACGAAACTCCCCGGCTCGGCAAAATCAAGCTCAAGGGAGTTCTCGGGTCGCTCGGCAAAAAGGCCGGCTTCGGCCTGATGGGCAAGCGGACGGTCATGCTCGGCATGGTGCCCCGCGCCTTGAAGAGCGGCGTGCTCTGGATGTCGAAGCGCCATCTGGGGTAAACTTTATTCGTCTTTAAAGAGATCGAGCATATCCTCGATCTCTTTAATTTTAAGCTGAATGGCCGCCTCCAGCTCCTCTGCGGTGGCTGCCGCTACGATCTCGCCGTTCACCAATGCGAATGGAGCCAAATAGCATTCGCCGCAGTTGCCGAGACATCCGTACTCGATCACGTCGTATTCCGGATTTTGCTCCAGCTGCTGCATCAGCTTGGCTGTCCCATGGTGCATATTGTTCGTACAAAATTCAATGATCGGTCTCATCGCACTTTCGCCTGCCTTAGAGCCATTTTAATTTTCGATCGATTGTACTATAATAAAATAAGAAGGGAGATGATGCAAATGAGCGAGAACACTCAGCAAAGCACCATGTACGACGAGGTTCTTGAAGTTCTAGATAAGCTGCGCCCGTTCCTGCAACGCGACGGCGGCGACGTAGAGCTGGTTGACGTTGAGGACGGCATCGTTAAACTGCGTTTGATGGGCGCTTGCGGCAGCTGCCCGAGCTCGACCATCACGCTGAAAGCCGGTATCGAGCGCGCGCTGCTTGAAGAAGTGGAAGGCGTTCAAGAGGTAATGCAAGTATTCTAATGCATTGACCGCCCAAGTTCTGCGAAAAAACAGCCCCGAGTCCGCATGCTTCATGCGCCGCTCAGGGCTGTTTTTTTGTGCCGTTTGCGGCCGTTTGCCCGGAACCGCTGCCGATCATAGCGCGGATCGGGTCTAGTCCTCCGGACACGTCCATAATGTTGCCGGTAATGAAATCCGAGCGCTCTTCGCATAAAAAGGCGATGACCCGTGCGATATCCTCTCCCGTTCCGGGGCGTCCGCGCGGAGATTCGTCGTCCTGCAAATGCTCCACCTCGCCGATCGTCCGCTCTTTATTCGCGCCGCGAATGTCCCCCGGACAAATCATGTTGACCGTGATCCCTTCCGACGCTTCTTCCACAGCCAGCGTTTTCGTAAAGGAGACAAGACCGACTTTGGCCGCCGCATAGGCTGCCCGGTGCGGCCACCCCCGCGCCTCCGCCGCATGGCCGAAGCCGAAGTGAATAATCCGGCCCCACTGCTTCTGCCGCATCATCGGAATAACCAGATGATCCAAATGCATCACGCCGAGCAGATTGCCCTGCATCAGCTCGTTAATTTCCCCAAGCTCATACTCCATAAACAGCCGGCGCTCGCGGATGAACGGACCAGCGTTGTTGATCAAAATGTCGATCGAACCGAAATGGCGGACCGCTTCCCGTACGAGCCTTTCCCTGTCCTCGGGAACGGCTACGCTTCCCTGAACCGCCTCGCAGCGTACGCCCTTGCTGCGTATCGTCTCTCGCAGCTCGAACGCTTCCTTCTCGCTGTGCACGTAATTCAGCACGATATCGGTTCCCCGTTCGGCAAGCAGGAGCGCGGTCATTTTACCAAGACCTTTGGCGCTTCCCGTAATGAGGGCGGTTTTCCGCTGCCCTTCCATGCTCCCACCTCCCGCTTCTCATTCGTTCCCGTTCTATCCAAAGTATAGTGCAAGCCGGAGAGCGATTCAACTTAAAGCCGCCCCGGATCACCGGACCAGATAACGAAATACGGTCGTCACCGAACGGAATGCCATGTCGCAGCCTTGCTCCAGATCGGCCAAATTTCCGCGGACATCCTCCGTCTCGGAACTCGGCCGCTCCCCGTATTTCGCTTCCTCCGCCTTCATCAAATCGTCCAGCAGGTCGGCGTTAATCGTATGGATTTCCATGTTGCGCTGATTGCGCAGGCGCGTGAGCGGCTCTTTGTAGCTCGTTTTCAGCTCGTAGAGCTTCTCCTCCAAATCCGTAAACAGCTTATGCTGATGCATATTGCGAAGAACGGTAAAATATGAGAACCGCGATTTGATCTTTTCCGTCTTCAAAGCAAGACGTTCGTTCATGAAATGCCCCAGCTTATCCAGCACAGCGAACAGACGAATCAGTGCATTGTTGTAATAATATAAATGGCGGTGGTAATCGTCCAATTCCTCGCGTTCCATCCGGTCGACGAATGCTGTTTTTACACGCTCCCCGTAGCGGGCAGCCGCATACTGGCTTTGCTCCATTTCGTCCAATGCCCGCAGAAAGCTTTGGCACCATATCGCATAACGGCGCTCCTGCGGTGTCGGAGCCGCTCCCTTCTTCGTCCGGGTGACGGTTCGCAAATATCCGCGGATCGCTTCGTTGGCCTCAAGCAGCAACCCGCTATCCTGCCTGGGCGGCTCGCCAAAAATCGCTCTTAACATAGGTGTCCCCATCCCATCCTGTTGTCCCATTCAGTATACCCGATCCCGTTTTGCAAAAACAATCGCATCTGCAAAAAAACGACAGCGGCGCATGGCCCTGGGTAAAGGATACGCCGCTATCGTCGGTTGCGTTCGTGTTATTAAGCAAAATATTCGCTCCACCGGGAATCGACCAGCTTCACGATATCTTCCCGCGGGAAAAGCTCGTCCGGGTAACCGAGCTTCATCCTGGCATCGATCACAAGCGGCAGCTCGTAGCCGATATGATGGCGATTGACCTGCGTGCGCGCGTAAATATCGGCCGCCGGGTTGAAGCGGGTGAATACCGTCCACAGAAACGCCGTCTGGTCGCCGGCAATGGACGTCTCGTCCGCGACGATGACAAGCGGCCACGGGGCCAGACGATCCCCCGCCTCCTCAACCAAGCGGTCAGCCAAGCCGGGATCGTCCGTATAGGAGGCGCCGGAGACCACGAGACAGCCGCGGCAGTAAACGGCGGCAGCCGAAATGCCCGGCAGCTCCCCGCCCATATAGACGGCCGGCAGCTCCCGCTTCGGCTCGCCGACGCCGACCAGCACCGCTTTGCTGCCGTGGTTAAGCCGGTCGCCGGTATAATCGAGCGTATCGTGCGACGTATTGCCGAATACGTACAAGTCTTGCAGCGGATCGAACCGCTCCAGCACCGTTTCGAGCAGCGTCGGGAAACGTTCCAGATCTAACTGCCGATCCGTCACCATCAAAAACTTAGTCAGTGATAACTGGCCCTCGCCAAGAATACGGAACGCCGAGACGATCGCTTCGCGGCTGTAGCTCTCACGGACAATCGCCGCAGCAAGCGCATGAAAGCCGGTTTCGGCGTACGTCCATAGATCTTTGACGCCCGGCATCGCCATCGGGAAGGCAGGCGACAGCAGCTTCTGCAGAAACTCTCCGAGATAGTAATCCTCTTGTCTCGGCTTGCCGACAATCGTAGCCGGATAAATCGCATCCTTACGATGCCATACATGGCTCACGTTGAACACCGGAAAATCGTGAGTCAGCGAATAATAGCCGTAATGGTCTCCGAACGGCCCCTCGGGACGACGCACATGCGGCGCTACCGAGCCGCAAATCGCAAATTCCGCCTCGGCGACGAGACGGTGGCCTCCTTGCGGATTGGCCACGAGCGGAAGCTTCTGCCCCATAATGAGCGAGGTCAGCAGCAGCTCCGGCAAATGCTCGGGCACCGGCGCGATGGCCGACGCAATCAAGGCCGGCGGTCCGCCGAGAAAGACCGTCACCGGCAGCGCTTGTCCGCGCTTCTCCGCTTCGTGGTAATGGAAGCCGCCGCCCTTATGAATTTGCCAGTGCATGCCCGTCGTCCGGTCGTCATAAACCTGCATCCGGTACATGCCCAGGTTATGATGGCCGTTCTCCGGATGCTCGGTATATACAAGCGGCAGCGTGACGAACGGCCCTCCGTCTTCCTGCCAGCTCGTCAATACGGGAAGCCCGGCAAGCGGCGCCTCGGTCTTGCACTGCTGCAGCACCGGAGCGGCGTCGGAGGACACGTTTTTGGTCCCGACTTTGAGCAGGTCCAGAAGAAGCTGCCGCTGGTCCCAGACCGCCTTCGGCGTCGGCGGAAGCAGCGTATCCTTCGCCGCAATAATATCCTTCATCAGCTGCTCGGGACGCGGCCCGAACGCGAGGTCTACCCTCCGGCTTGTGCCGAACAGATTCGTTACGACCGGAAAGGAAGCACCTTTTACATTGGTAAACAGCAGCGCAGGCCCTTGCTCGTCAATGACCCTGCGGTGAATTTCGGCAAGCTCCAGATTCGGATCGACCGGCGCGGAGATTACTTTTAATTGATTTTCCTTACGAAGCGCTTCCAGAAAGCTGCGTAAATTTTCGAATCTCATGGCCGAGCGTCTCCCTTCTTTCATCCCACGAAGTGAAATAGATCATTGCCAGATGTCCCTGGATAGGGCGTATAGTAATAAGAGAGGCTTACGGCAGCCGAGGAGCCGCGTAAGCCTGTACCTTCCCTTCTGCTGCGTGCAGAGACGTTATCCCCAAGTAGCATAAGATGCCGAACAAGCAGGAGATCAGCAGCGCATGCAGCATGCTGGCGAGCAGGTAAATGTCGTATCCCATGGCCAGCGTAACAAAGCCGCCGCTTAAGATTTGCAGGATAATGAGCACCAGCGACAAGCGGGTCGCCCGATAGATCGCGCTGTCCGTATGCGCCTGCATCCGAACGACGAGGAACAAAACCAGAATAGCGATCCCCAATACCGCAGCCGCCACGCGGTGCATGAATACGATGCCGGTCGCCCCGCTCAGCTCCGGAATGACTTGTCCGTTGCACAGCGGCCAGCCGATACAGCCGCCGGTCGCTTCGCTATGCCGGACATAGGCTCCCAAATAAACGACGACATAAGAGTAGATCAAAATGCCCCAGATGGCGATGCGCACGCCTTTGGTCAACCTCGTTCCGTCGCCGCGGTGCATCGCCTCTCCGAATTTCGTATACACCAGATACAGCAGCAGCGTAAAGGCAAACGACAGCAGCGAGAAGCCGAAGTGCAGCGCAAGCACCGGGCCGGATTGCGGCCATACGACGGCCATGGCCCCGAGAATCGCTTGCAGCACCGTGAACGCCATCGCCCCGCCTACGTACCATTTGGCATCCTTGCGATGGCTGTACAGCAGCACCAGAATCGTCGTAGCGAGCAAAATCATCCCCACAACGCCGACGACAAAACGGTGGCTATACTCAATCAACGACTCGATCGTGTACGCCGGAATGAACTTTCCGTTGCACAGCGGCCAATCGTCGCCGCAGCCGCGGCCCGATTCCGTTTTCGTCACCAACGCGCCCATCAGCAAGATCAAAAACATGCCGGCCATGCTCGCAAAAGATAAGCTTTTAAGCCAACGTTGTATGTTCATGCGTAACATTCACCCGCTTCTTCTATAAATTACGTCTATAATCATTTGTCGACAACATTAGACAAAAGCGAACGTCCAACCCTTATTATAGCGATAAAAAGTGCCTAAATCCATGCGGAAATGTTACAAAGCCTTGAAACCGGGCGAAACCGCCGCATCGCCTTCTTCAACGAACAAAAGCCCGGCCGGAACGGTTTCCGGCGGGCTTTTGAGCTTGGGCCTTCTATGGCTGCTACTTTTGCAAAGCGTTCGATACTTCCAGCGCGCGGTCCAGGAATTGCTCGATCTCGTCGCGCGTTTTGCGCAGCTTGCTGACGAAACGGACAAGCTCTTGCCCGTCGCGGAACGCGATAAAGCTCGGGATGCCCAAAATGTTCAATTCCGAGCACAGGTCCGGCAAATCGTCGCGGTCAATATGAATGAAGTTCAGGCGATCTTGGTACGCTTCCTCCACTTGAGGCATGAACGGATCGATGAAATGGCAGTCCTTGCACCAAGTCGTTTTAAAAACGGCAACGGTCGGCTTGGAGCCGGCGATTACTTCTCTAAATCGTTGTTCGGTTGTCACTTGTTCCACGGAAAGCACCGCCTTCGGTCATCGTTTTTGCGCTATTTCTTTCGCTTACCCCACTTATAGCACTCGGAGCGGCTTCTGTCAATGTCGCGCAGGAGGACCCGATTTCATTGTTCAATTGAAATTTCCACTTTATCCTACTTTACAATTATTACTAAAAGTGATATCATAAAAATATCAAAACAATATGATTCCCTTTAAACAAAAGGAGTGTTTGCGATGAAGGAAAGAAAAGCATGGGTGATGAACGGATTTGTCGGGCTGCTGCTGGTGCTTGCGCTGGTCGGAGGAGGACTTTCCCTGCTGATTACCGAAACTTCACCCGCTCTGGGCATTATCTTGATCATCCTGTCGGTGCTGCCCTTATCGTCATTGACGGTCGTTCAACCGAATCAGGCGATGGTCCTGACGTTCTTCGGCAGCTACGCCGGAACGCTGCGCGAGAGCGGCATGTGGATAACGGTTCCGTTCTGCGGACGCAAAAAGGTATCGCTGCGCGTGCGCAACTTCAACAGCGCCAAGTTAAAGGTGAACGATATCGATGGCAACCCGATTGAAATCGCCGCCGTCGTCGTCTTCCGAGTCGTCGATTCGGCCAAAGCCAGCTTCGATGTCGACAACTACGAGCAATTCGTCGAGATCCAAAGCGAAACCGCGCTTCGGCACGTAGCCAACAAATATCCGTACGATTCTTACGAGAACGGCTACTCCTTGCGCGGCAACTCCGAAGAGGTTGCCCAAGAGCTGAGCCGCGAGCTGCAGGACCGGCTGTCGGTAGCCGGCGTCGAAGTCATTGAAGCGCGTCTGACACATCTGGCTTATTCCACGGAAATCGCGAGCGCCATGCTGCAGCGTCAGCAGGCAACGGCGATCATCGCCGCACGCGCCAAAATTGTGGAAGGCGCCGTCGGCATGGTGCAATTGGCAATCGCCCAATTGCAGCAAGAAGGCGTCATCGAGCTTGACGAAGAACGCAAAGCCGCCATGATCAACAATCTGCTCGTCGCCATCGTGTCGGACCGTTCCGCCAATCCGGTCATCAATACGGGAAGCTTGTACTAACGGTTCCCCATGGCCGGCAAAAAAAATTTCCCGCTGCGGCTTGATCCGAAGCTGTACGAAGTGCTGGAAAAATGGGCGGCCGACGAATTCCGCAGCGTCAACAGCCATATCGAATATCTGCTGCGCGAAACGGCTGCCCGAGCCGGTCGGCTGCCTTCCCCCCGGTCGCTCGGACCGGGAGCGGAGACGAAGGCCCCGCCTTCCGATTCAACAACACAGGATTAAGCCTGATCCTCGCTATACAAAAAAAGAAACAGCCCCCCATCTTTCCGAGGCGGAGTCGGATGGGGGGCTGTTTTCTGCTTCCAAGGCCGGAATAGTCCGGCCGTTCAAGCACATATTAAGAATAAAGCCAAATTAATCGCGGGTAATTTTGACGGTTTGCGTTTCTTGCTCCCAGCCTACTTTCGCTCCGAGGCCTTCGGAAACGACGCGAACAGGAACATAAGTAACGCCATCCACGAGTACGGCCGGCTTCTCCAGCTTCACGGTTTTGCCGTTGATGGTAGCTTCGTCGCTGCCGATCGTTAATACAAGCACCGCGCCGCTGAGCGGATCGGTCACTTTGACTTGCTTGGTGGCCTCATCCCACTTCACATCGGCATCCAGTTCCTCGACGACGAAACGCGCCGGAACCATAATCGTGCCGTTGTCGTTATACGGGAGTGTGCCATAAGAAAGCTCTTTGTCTTCGCCGGCAAACATGCTGATATTTTTCTTCGTTACGCCAAGATCGTCTTTAAGCAGCTTATACAGCTGGGAGTTCGGATCAAGCGATGCGACGAATTTGCTTGCCGTCATACGGCCGTCCGCACCGTTCATTTCGATAACGCCGCCGGACGTATCAATCGTAGCCGCCTGTACCGGCTTGTTTACGTTCCACACTTCGTAGGCCGATGTGATTTTGACGCTTTTCAAGCCGTCTCCCTTGCCTTGCGGAAGGGTAAAACCAATTTCCGTGTTCGATTTGCGGGTTACGTAATCTTTGTCTACATACAGGTCCATCTTAAGCGATTGATTGTCGTTCAGCCAAGCTTTGGCTTCCGGACCCATCGCATCGACCGACGCGTCGAAATCCTTGAGCGCTTGCTCCAGGTTGGTTTTTACGAACGTATGAATGAATTCTACAGCCAGCGCTTTATTGTTCAAATAAGGCGTAAGCGGGTCGTTCATCGAATTGACATCACTCTTGCTGGCTTCCTTGGTGACTTCCTTCAAAATCGGCACATACAGATCATACAGCACGCCGATAAAATCCTTCAGGCCTTGATCGTCGGCAAGCACATTCGTCAAGAAGCCTTTCACCAAGCCAAGCAGCTCGTTGCCGTAGACTTCGGCATGAACCTTTTGCAGGGTCAGCGCTTCGCCGTTTACGGTTTCGTTCACTTCCGCAGCCGTAATTTTGCCCGGGTTCGGGAAGTTGCGGGTGAAGAACGACGTGAGCGAAGGCATCGCTTCGACCGCCTTCTTGCTAAGCTGCTGGAGCTGCTCCTGCACTTCCTTCGGAAGCTCGGCGGCAGAGCCATTCATCGCCGTCGCGCTGTTGCGGATGACGATCGGCTTTTTCGCGCCTTCGATTTTGAGCGTGTAATCCATGTCGGACATGACCAGCTCGAACGGCACGCGACCCTTCTGATACTCGAATACGCCTTTCAAAGACATATGCAGCTGATCTTGCATCTTCATCTCGGTAATGTCAACCTTCACCTTGCTGAACAGATCGAAAGCCCGTTTGCCCTCCGGTGACATGGTGACCGCCGGGTCCGGCGTCAGCTCCAGCGTTACCGTTTGCTTGCCTTCCGAAGATTTGACGGCCAAGCTTCCGGCCATCGCCTTGCCTACGTCGACATTGCCGACCGGTTGGCAGCCGGCGAGCAGGATCAGGATGCCGACCAGCACGAGGCTGAGCATGGCGTTCCAACGTTTTGTTCTCATCGGGAACCTCCTAAAAAATATGTACTATAATGCATGCAACCTACCGTCTTATACGAAATAATTGGCAGAACGTTGCGCACTTGCATATGGAATTATACGACAGCAGTTTGGAAAATCCTTTTTTTAAGGCGGGAGGTCTCGGACCATGAGCGGGGGAAAATACCGTTGGAACGGCATCGATCTGCTCCATAAGCTGGCGGATTTGCCACAGGAAGCGGTAGAGTGGGTCAAAGGAAAGGCTCAGACATTAGCGCATGAAAAAAAGCTTCTGGCCGCGGCACACCGCATTCCGATCGATCCGCTGTCGGTCGAAGCGCTGCGCAAGCGCCTGCAATGGAAGCTTGCGCTGCAGGAAGGGAACGCGGAGCCGGCAAAGGAACCCCCGGACATCGGGCCTGAGGCCAAGGAAGAGGAGCAGGAGCTGCTGGAGCGCATCCTGCGCGAGCGGGACGTGCACATCCGCAACAATGTGACGCGCACCGCGGCTTATTTGCATATATACCGGGAGCATCCGGAGCTGCATTGGGCGTTTCTGGCTCATATGGTGTCGCGCAACGGGGGCTGGAGCATGACGGATCTGCGGGGAGATCTGCTGCCGTTTCTGCTGAACGAAGAGCAATGCGAGAACGTTTTCGCTTTTTTGGAAAGGGCCAACGCGCTCATCTTCCGGGACGCTTACCCGCAGCTTCTGCTGTACCGGGCGAGCCTGCAGCTGAAACGCCCGCTGTTTCATCTGCTCCCCCGGCTCGGCGTTTCGCGCTTTATGCGCCCGGTCTGGGACCGCTTCTGGATCGAGCGGGAATCCGGGCTGCTCACCATCGCTTTAATCATCAATGAGCAGCATTATATTGAAGAGCGCGTCGTCCGTCATCCTTCGTTTCAAAGCACCGTGCTCGACACGCTGTTTTTTCAGACGCAGACGCTGCTTCAGCTGAACCAGGTCGTGTTTCCATACGTTCAAGGCGAACGAATACGGCTCGCAGGTCTGATTCTGGAAAACTTCAGCAGCGTGCGTGAGCGCATTGAGGTCGGCAAAAAGCTGTACGCCATTCTATTCGGGATACGTGCGGTAGCGGAGGGCGCCCAAGCGTTCGCCTGCGGACGCCGTCACAGCGGCTCCCGCGCGGATTACTGGCCGCACCTGTTCGCACCCGTGCGCAAGGAACCGCCCCGGCCCCGCGGTCAGCTGCTGGAGCGGCTTGACGGCTGCAAGCTGCGGCCGGGCGCAGCCCCGCTGTACAGTCCGGCGCTGACGGATGCCTGGAAGGACCGGGACGTCGAACCGCCCATTCCGGGGGATTGGTTCCGCGATCTGTCCGTCCTCGACTATTTTACGGAAACCAGCGCGCCGTTTTCCTTCGAAATGACACAGGACTGCTGTATCGGACTGAAAAAAATCGAGCTCGCCGTGCTCGCCAGCGATCTGATCGTTTAACGGGCTGCCTCCGTCGGACGCGCTTACTGCTCCCGGAAGCCATAACGCTGCGCCGCGCTCTCGTAGAGCCAGCCTCTGGCGACCTGCTGCGCCGTCTCGCGGTCGATCCAGCCCCGCTCCGTCTGCTCGAAGAGAAACTCGGCCATCAGCCGTTTGACGAGCGCGATTTTGCCGTAGCTCCATTCGATGCAGCGCGCGTCGGAGACGATCAGCGAGCTTTTGAGCGCAGGCAGCGCCTCCAGCCGGTACTGCATTGCATCACGGTACGTGCTGGCGCGGAAGTTGAACCACCACTGACCGCCCGTGTGCACATTGGGGAAATTCCACGCCGCTTGGACGATGTCCAGGTTATTCAGCTCCGAGGCAGTTACCAACTCGAACGGTACGGCATACCGCTCAAACAAACCGGACAGCTTGACGATCTTGAGCGGATCGTTGACCGGGGTTGCGGTGCCGCACCAGGACCGTTCCACGCCCACGAAGATTTGCACCATCAGCCCGTGACGCTCGGCCGCTTCGCACACCGCATGCAGAAGCATCATCAGGATCTGGTCCTCCGTCGCGCCGGCTTTCAACGAATACGAGCGGTTGGCGCTGGCCTCGAAAGCGGGCAGCGTCGTCATGACGCCCGGGCATCCCTGTTCCCGGTACGACGCGAACAAGGTGTCTATGGTCTGCCGCGCCTCTTCGTACGCTTCCTCCGGCTGTGCCGACGCCGCTATGTTGCGAGTCCACTGCGGCAGCTTGCCGTCGATCCGCGGGAGCAAAATCGCGTCGCGCTTCATGCCGACAAACTTCGCATGGTCCGGGTGATTGACCACGAAGGCGCGGACGTTCAGCTTATCCGCCACCTGCTGCGCCCAGCCTGCCTTTTGAGACGAAGCCCGGACCGCCTCGTCGGCTTCGTAGACAGAGCGCTCGTCGCGGAGCTCAATCCCGTACAGTTGCTTGAAGATATGTGTGACGGTCCAATTCATCAGCGTATTCCGCGTGGCGCGGTACGCCTTCATAAACGCTTCGATGCGTTCCTTCTCCGGCAGCTCCGCCGCGTCGGCGGGATATCCGCCCGCCTGCATTTCCCGGTTCAACCAGAAATAATGGGCGATATCCCAGAAGCTCTGCGCACACAGCTTGTCCCCGATCAAATGGGTATGCGTATCCAGCGTCTCGATGCCTTCGACTTCCGCAATCCAAGTTTCCCGCGCGGTCATGACGGATCTCCCCTTTCCCTTGATCTCTTCATCATACTACATGTTCGGACAAGGGAGGATGGATTCGTTTTGGAAGAGACTGTATTTTTTTAGGCTTGCCGCCCCAACGACCGGCTATAACCCTTCACTTGCCGTTCTCTCCCCGCCTCGCGCCCTTTTATCCCAAGGCTTGACGGACAGCAAGACGGACGAAGCGACGATGAACAGACCGCCCATGATTTGAAAGAACTTCAACGGCTCCGCAAGCCACAGCATCGAAACGACGATCGTCACGAGCGGCTCCATGACGGAGAGCGTGTTCGTTTCGGCGGGCTCCAGGTAATGAAGGCTTTCCAAATAAAACAAAAAGGCCAGGCACGTACCGAACAAGACGATAAACAGTACGAGAATCCATGAGATGGCATCCATGCCCTGCACAGCCGAATAAAAGCCTCCCGAGACAGGCAGCGCGTTGAACACAATCCCGCCGATCAGCATCCCCCAGCCCAACACGAGCATGCCGCCCCAGCGGCGGATGAGCGGAACCGGAAACAACGTATAGAAGGCGAACGCAGCAGCGGTGGCAAGCCCCCAGCCGACGGCTTTGGGCGACAAGGTAATTCCTTCCAGAGACCCGTTCGTGACCATGAAAAACAACCCGAGGATACAGAGTGAAACCAGCACCGTCTCCATCCAGGTCGGCAGCTTCCGCTTCTTAAACGCCAGCACGATCATGACAACTGCCGGGCTCAAAAATTGAAACAAGGTTGCCGTCACGGCATTGCCCGTTTCGACGGTACTGATAAACGCATACTGCAGCACCATGATCCCGCAGACCGAAAAGATGATTAAAGACAGGACCATGCGAAGATCGGTCCAAACCTTCCATATATTTTGCTTTCTGCCCATGGCTATCAATAGCAGGATGACGCCCGATAGCATGAATCGGAATTGCAGAAGCGCCGTGGACGACATTTTCTGATGGGAGAACAGCCATTCCATCATGGGGGACGACAATCCCCAGCAGCCGGCACCGATAATGATGAGCGCCAGCCCAAGATTTCTTCCTCGATACGACTTTTTCAACATGCTGCTTATGTCCTTTCCTGTCTATGTTTTTTCGATTATAATCATTATTTGAACGGATCATAAGCTTCAGTTTTACACAAAATGATGAGGTCAGTTTGAGGAAGGGGCATCACTGATGGATATGTTCACGGTTCATTTGGACCCGGGACGCAAACAGCCTTTATACGATCAGCTCTACATGCACATCAAGCGGGAAATCGAATCGGGGCAGCTTTCCTACGGGACAAGGCTGCCGTCCAAGCGGAAGCTTGCCGGGTACCTGCGCATCAGCCAAAATACGCTCGAAACCGCCTATCAGCAGCTGGTGGCGGAAGGCTACGTCGAAGCGGTGCCGAAACGCGGATTTTTCGTCAGCAAAACGGACGAGGTGCTGCGAATCGGCGCGGAACCGCCGGTACCTGCCGTGCGAAAGCCGACGGCAGACTCGGACGCCTTCATTCCCCGGTATGATTTTTCGCCGACCAGTATCGATCTGGACGTGTTCCCTTTTGCCATATGGAAGAAGCTGGCTAAAGAAACGATTCAGTCCGAGCACAAGTCGCTGCTGCAGCTCGGACATCCGCAAGGAGACGAGAGGCTTCGCAGTACGATTTCCCAGTACCTGTACTATTCCCGCGGAGTGTCCTGCACCCCGGAGCAAATTATCGTCGGCGCCGGGACGGAGAGCCTGTTTCAGCTGCTGCTGCAAATTTTGGGCCGGGATAATTCATTCGCCGTCGAGAATCCGGGGTATTACCGGATGTACCGCATTCTCCGAAGCTACGGCATTGACGTTCAACTGCTGCCGCTGGATGAAGAGGGGGTCGACGTTGCGCAGCTTGCGGACGGACGCTCGAACATTGTGTATACGACGCCCTCCCATCAGTTCCCGATGGGCATGGTCATGCCGGTCAACCGCCGGATGCGGCTGCTGCAGTGGGTCAACGAGCAGGATGGCCGGTACATCATCGAGGACGATTACGACAGCGAATTCCGCTACAGCGGCAAGCCGATCCCTTCGCTGCACGGGATGGATTCGAGCGGCAAAGTGATCTATATCGGCACGCTGTCGAAGCCGCTGTCCCCTTCGCTGCGCATCAGCTATATGGTGCTGCCCGGCCGGCTTCTGGAGGTGTACCGCACGCATTACATCTCATATGCCTCGACCGTTTCGCGCATCGATCAGCACGTGCTGTATCGGTTTATCCAGGAAGGGCATTTCGAGAAGCACTTGAATAAGATGCGCCGCATTTACAAAAGAAAACGAGACCGGCTTGTGGCGGCCGTGCGCAGGTTCCCTCAGCCGGTCGACATCATTGGGGAGAACGCCGGCCTGCACCTGCTCCTGAAGGTGCGCAACGGCTTGTGCGAGGAAGAGCTGGTAGCCCGCGCGAAGGAAGCGGGCGTCAAGGTGTACGGCATCTCGGGCTATTGCTTCGAGTCCGTCCCCGAAGGGCCGGACCCGGTCATTCTGCTCGGCTTCGCCGGGCTATCCGAGGAGGACATCGACGCTGCGGCGCGGATCTTGGAGCAAGTCTGGTTCTCCGCGTAACTTCCCTACGAATAAAGCATAAAAGATTCCATGTCATTCTTAAATTGTTCAATACCCGTCGGAACCCGAATCGGATATGATCATATACGAATTGGAATTCACCCTTTTTCCTAATAACGGAGGGATCGCCGTCAATGAAAAGATACCGTTTAAGCGAGCTGCAGGACGCCCGCGAAGGACACATCCTGAATCAGGTGCTGCCGGGCGCCTATGTGTCCTCGGGAGGGCTGGCGTTCAGCAAGCCGGGCGAGCGCAGCCACACGAACGACGGGCCGGACGGCCGGGACTATCACGTGCATACGGACTGCGAAGCGTTCCTGATCGTGCAAGGCCGCGGGACGATGGAGATCGACAAGACGTTCCACCCGGTAGCCGTGGGCGATATTATCGTCGTGGAGCCGGGAGAAGACCATCACCTCCACTCCAGCACCGAAGACCCGATCGTGACCCTCTGGTGTCACGCCGGCCCGGCACGGCACAAAAATCAACAGCCATAAGCGGCGAACGTTCAGTCCGTAACGGGCGATGCATGCGCTAGTGATAGCGCTCCCAAAATCCGCCGCTATCGGACGACGAATAGCCCCGAACCTTCGCATTGCAAGGTTCGGGGCTGTTTTCATAGTTGTCTGCCAGCGCTTACGCTTAGCTTAGGGCTCAGAGTGTTGAGAAAGTGGGCTTTTACAAAAATAGAGAAACATACGTAGGTGGGGTATCCACTGGAGAAGCGATAGCGGCCGCCTTTGTCTTCGGGAAATTTCCGCTACTAAGCGGCTTCCAATCAAATTTCCCGGGGACAACAGCGGTCGGAAGTGGATATCCCACCCCTTCGTAACCTCTATTACCTCAATTGACCACTTTCTCAACAAGCAGAGCACTAACGCTTCGCTTAGCGCTTTTCTTGCTGCGTCGTGCGGCCCAAACGGGCGAGCAGCGGCTTCGCCAGCTTCCGGAGCGGCCCGGGCAGATGCTGCAAATCCTGCAGCGTCATGACCCGTGTCAGGAAGAGCAGGACAGGGTAAGCCGCGCCGGCGATCGCACAGATGATCAAGGATTGTACCATATCGTCCAAGCGATCACTGCCAAACGGATGGACGTAGGCAACACAAAGCTGCTCCAGTCCATAGCCGATCAGGCAGATCAACGCCGTCGTTATCGCCAGCGACAACCAGCGGCGCAGGCCGAACACCCGGAACGGCACGGCGGACCGCAGCACCGTCAGGTTGAGCCAAGTCATTACAATAAAGCACAGAGCGGTGGCGGCAATGATGCCATAGATGCCCCAGTACGGAGCCAGCGCATAGCTGCCCGCCAGCTTGACCGCGATGCCGAAGAGCACGCTTAGCACAAGCGGCCTCATGCGGCCCATCCCCATAAGTACCGCTCCCGAGGTCTGCATGACGATCTGGAACATCGCACTGACGGTGAGCAGGGTAATGATCGGAGCGGCATACGTATCGACAACCGGCGAGCCGGTCGTGTTCGCAAAAATAAACCCGTTGATCGGGCGCGCCCCAAGACTGATCAGCAGCACCATCGGAAGGCCGGTAAGAATCGATAATTGCAATACCTTGGCCGTCTGATCGGACACCTGCTTCATGTCCCTTTGCGAATAGGCTGACGAAATAATCGGTACGACCGATTGGCTGAGCGCTACGGCGAGAATAATCGGAATGCCTGCCAGCGATTGCGCCCGGCCGGTTAAAATTCCAAGCATTTCACGAGCCGCGTGCTCTCCAAACTGATCCTTAAGCAGCAGAGTGACGATCGACGAATCGATCGTATAAATCAGCGTGACGGTCATCGAGAAAATGACGATCGGCACGGACAGCTTGAACAGCTGCGCATAAATCGCTTTGAATGTCAGCGGTTGGCTGGATGCCACATCTCCGGCGCTCGCTGCCGCTGCGTCGGCGTCCTCCGCGGACCGTTCGCGGCGGTCGCTTTGCTTCAGCCGCATCGCATAGTACAGCATCACGGCCGCCGCCGCAATGCTGCCTACCACGCCGCCGAACGAAGCGCCGGCGACGGCATAGTCCAAGCTGTGGCTAAGCAGCAAATAGGCAAGCGCCACCGAAGTGACGACTCGGAACACCTGTTCGATAATTTGCGATATGCCGTTCGGCATCATCATCCGGCGTCCCTGGAAGTAGCCGCGCATGATGGCGATCAGCGGAAACAGCAGCAGCGCCGGTGCGATGGCCTGGATCGGCAGCGCCGCCTGCGGGTTGAGAATGCTGTCGGCAAAATACGGCGCTGCAGCGTACAGCAGCACGGTCATCAGCACGCCTGCGCAGACGGCGAACCACAGCGCCGCCTTGTAGATCCGGTCCGCCTCCGCATGCCGGCCAAGCGCGGTCTTCTCGGAGATCATTTTGCTGAGCGCGCTCGGAATGCCTGCGGTGGCGACGACGAGCAGCACGGAGTACAGGTTGAAGGCGATCCCATAGGCCGCCATGCCGATATCGCCGAGCAAATAAACGAGTGGGATGCGCTGCACCACGCCGAGCGCCCGGGCGACCAATGCCGCCAAGGTTAGAATCAGCGTTCCTTTGACTAATGAATCTTTGGACAAAACGTTCCCTTCTTCCCTTAATGCCTTACACGACCCAGATGATAAACAGCACGATCATCAGAAGCTGCAGCACGAGTTTAACGACGAGCCCCGAGAAAAAGCCGACCAATGCTCCGATTCCCGCCCGTACCGCCTGCCGGAATTCCGTTCCGACGATCAGCTCGCCCACGACGGCGCCGAGAAACGGCCCGATCAGCAGCCCTGCAACCGGGATAACAAATGGTCCGATCAACAGCCCGATCGTGCTGCCGATGACGGATGCCCGCGTGCCGCCGAACTTTTTGACGCCAACCGCACTGACGGCATAATCGGCCACCATCAGAACGGCCACGATCGTCGTTTGAACGAGCCAGAACCAGACGCCGAACGGTTCGAAGCCGACCATAAAGCCGTAGACGAAAAACGCCGCATAAATCGCGAGCGCCCCCGGCAGCACCGGGTATACCGCCCCGGCCATGCCGACGAGAAACAGAATAACGACGATGATCCATGCGGCAATAAGCATAGATAGATGCCTCCCTTCTCAGCTGTCATGCCTGCCTTGCCGGATAGCACGGTCCCGCTATTTCAGCGCATATTCCCTGATAATCTGAGCGACGCCATGTTCTTCGTTCGTCCCGGTCACCGCATCGGCCAGCCGCTTGACTTCCTCCTGCGCGTTCCCCATCGCCACCCCGAGTCCCGCTTCGCGGATCATGGCGACGTCGTTCAAGCTGTCACCCATGGCGATCACCTGCGACATCCCGATGCCGAGCATGGCGCATACTTGTCTCAGTCCGCTGGCCTTGCTGATTCCTTTCGGATTCACCTCGATATTGAACGGATGGGAATTGGTAATTTCCAGTCTATCCCACGATTCCAGTTCCCGGCGAATAGCGGCGAGGCTTTCTTCGTTTTCGATATAGTAGCCGAACTTCAGCCACTGCTGCGCATCGATCTCCGCTTCGGGCAGCCAATGCTCTTTGTTGTAGATTTCCTTGACGCAATAAGCCCAGAACCAGGTATCGTAATAAACCGCGAGCGCATGCATGCGGCGGATCAGCTCCGTGTCCAGCGTATGACGCTCAAGCAGCTCGCCCGGCGCCTTCCATACTTCGCTGCCGTTCACGGTGACGAGCGGCGACTTCAGACCGAGCTCCTCCGCATAAGCCTGACAGTTCTGAATCCCCCGTCCGGTCGAAAACATGACTGTTACTCCGGCATCGTGCGCCGCCAGAATAGCCGCACGGTTTTCCTCCGAGATTGTCTTTTCCTCCGTCAGCAAAGTGCCGTCCAGATCCAACGCTACCATTTTGAATCGACTCATGTTCGCTTCTCTCCCTTTTCGTCCGTTCCTTGGGGCTCGTACCTGCCGCGGGCTGCGGCCGGAGGCGTTCCCGTGCGGACTTTAGCTTATTGAGCGTGCGCGAGCGTTCGGGCCGGCAGTTCCTCCATGTAGGCCGCATGCCAAAGCGCGAACATATAAATCGTCCAAATGCGCCGGGCGTAATCGCCTTTGCCGCTCTGATGATTTCCGAGCATCGCCCTTACGGTATCCATCCGGATGTAGCTGTCGATGCCGCTTGCCGCGATCTGCTCCATCACAATGTTTCCTTGCGGGCCCTTCAGCCAATCGCGCATCGGCACCGGGAATCCGAGCTTCGGCCGGTTCAAGATAAAATCCGGAATGATGCCTTCCATCGCTTTGCGGAATACATATTTGGTCGTGCCTTCCGCAATCCGGTATTTGGCCGGAATCCGGCGCGCCACCTCGTACACCTCCACGTCTAGGAACGGCACGCGCAGCTCGATGGAATGCGCCATCGTCATTTTGTCCGCCTTCATCAGAATGTCGCCGGGCATCCACAAATTCATATCGATATACTGCATCCGGGACACCGGGTCCAGATGCTTGCTTTTATCGTAAAACGTTTTGGCGATGTCGAACGGATTGCGGTACCGGCTCAGCAGCTCGCGGTCGGCCCGCACGATCTCGGCTTTCATGTCTTCGGTGAAAATTTTGGCATTGCCGAGGAATCGCTGCTCCAGCGGCGTCGTGCCGCGCAGCACGTAATTGCGGCCGTAGACGCCGTCCGGCAGCAGCCGGGCGAGCGCGTGCAGCAGCCGCTTCACGCCGTGCGGCAGCCGCTCGATCGGCGCGAGCGATTGCGGCTCGCAGTAGATGCGGTACCCGCCGAACAGCTCGTCCGCTCCTTCGCCGGACAGCACGACCGTTACGTGCTCGCGAGCTAGCTGCGCCACATGGTAAAGCGCAATTGCCGAAGGGTCGGCCACCGGCTCGTCCTGATGCCAAACGGCTTTGGCCAAGGTGCCGAAGTAATCTTCCTTCGTGATGATTTTGTCGTAATGCTCGGTCCCTAGCGCCTCTGCAGTCTGACGCGCGATGACCGTCTCGTTGTTGGCCCCCTCGAAGCCGACGGAGAACGTGCGGATCGATTCGACCTGACGCATATGCGCCGCAATCGCCGTCGAGTCGATGCCGCTGGATAGGAAGCAGCCCCGCTCCACGTCGCTCTGCATATGGTGAACGACCGAATCTTTGAGCGCCTCGCGGATCCGCTCGACGCATTCGTCAAACGGCCGTTCCTCCGGCTGCAGCATCGGGTCCCAATACCGCTTGACCGACAGCCCGCCGTCATACGATACGGTAACGGTATGTCCCGGCGGCAGCTTATGTATGCCTTGAAACATCGTCGTCGGCTCCGGCACGTATTGAAACGTCAAGTAGTTCAGCAGACTTTCCGTATGGATCGTCCGGGCGACTCCGGCGGCCAGAATGCTTTTGATTTCAGAGCCGAACAGGAATTGGCCGTTGTCGTGGTAATAATAGAACGGCTTGATGCCGAAATGGTCCCGTGCGCCGAACAGCTGCTTTTTGCGGCGGTCCCAGATGACGAATCCGAACATTCCACGAAGCTGCTTCACGCATTCCTCCCCGTACTCCTCGTACAGGTGGACGATGACTTCGGTGTCCGAATGAGTTTTGAATTGGTGTCCTTTCGCCTGAAGCGAATTGCGCAAATATTTATAGTTATAAATCTCGCCGTTGAACGCAATCCATACCGTTTCGTCTTCGTTGGCGAGCGGCTGATGGCCTTCCTGCAAATCGATGATGGACAAGCGGCGGAAGCCGAGTCCGATGCGGTTCTCACTCCAAAATCCAAAATCGTCCGGTCCCCGATGCACGATACAATCGGTCATGCTTTTCAGTGTGGACGGGGAAGGCTCGCGGTCTTCAAAATACATGACGCCGGTGATCCCGCACATTGTTTTTCCTCCTCAAGCGCTAAAAAATAGTCCGATATAACAGTATACCATATTCGTACGGGTTTCAGGAAATGGTAGGTTTCCGGCAAAAATCATGTCGCTATTTCCGAGTAGACAGCCTGCGGAGCGGCGGTTTATGATGTGGGCGGGTATACCTTGTCGGAGGAGTGAAGAACGGATGATCAAAGGATTGACTAGAGCAGGCATCGGCGAAGCAGGGCCGATCTGCAACTTTGTAGAGCTGGCTTCCCGCTTCGGGTTCGGCGCGGTCGACGCGCATGGCCAGGAGCTGGAGGAATGGATCGCGACGGCAGGCTTGGAACAAGTGAGAGGCTTTTTGCAGGAGAAACAAGTGCGCATCGGGGCGATCGGACTCGCCGCGGAATGGCGGCAAACCGAGGACGCGTTCCGGGAAGGCTTGCCCCGGCTCGCAGCGGAGGCGGCGGCGGCCAGCAAGCTTGGCGTAACCGCCTGCTGCACGTACGTGCTGCCGTCGACAAACGAGAACGCCGCGCGTTTTATGGCTGCCGCAACCCGGCGCCTGCGCCTGTGCGCTGATATTTTGGAGGCGTACGGCATCCGGCTCGGACTGGAATTCGTCGGTCCGCACCATCTGCGCACGCGCTGGAAGCATCCATTCCTTTGGGATGCGGAAAGCATGCTGGAATGGATCGATACGATCGGCAAAAGCAGCGTCGGCCTGCTGTTCGACGCCTACCATTGGTATACGACGGGAGGGACGGCGGCCGACATCGCCAAGCTGCGCGCCGACCAGATCGTTCATGTCCATATCAACGACGCGAAGGACGTTCCGGTCGCCGAGGTGCTGGACAACGACCGGGTGTATCCGGGCGAGGGCGTCATCGACCTGACGACGTTCCTGCAAGGGCTGCAGCGTATCGGCTATACCGGCGTCGTGGCACAGGAGATTTTGACGCCGCAGCCGCCGGCAGACACCGCCGAAGCGTTGGCGGCGCGATCGCAGCAGGCGTTCAAGCGCGTATACGAAAAAGCCGGGCTCGCGTAAGCCCGGCTTCTTGTATTGTGAAGGTTATGTTCGAAAAATTCCCAGACAAATTTAGATGGGGTGTGTCCCGGAAGAGTTTACGTCCGCCTTTGAAGCCCGTGAAAATACAACTAAAATTTATAATCAATTTCACGGGTAATGGGGTCCCCGGAAAGTATCAGAATAAGCTTCTAAGAGTAACATCACTTTCTGGGGAAGGGCAGCGGCTGGAGGGATACACCCCATCGGCATATGCAAAGTATTTTTTGTTTTTTAACCGACAACAGCGGCCTGCTTCCGTCTGAATTTGCGCCAGACGACGCCGTGCGTCGGCGAGAACAGCAGCGCCAGGATGAACAGCACGCCTGCGGCGACGATCATGCAGCCGGCGATCGAGGCGTCCAGCAGCACGGCGGCAAGGTAACCGAGCACGGCGCTCAGCACGCCGACTCCCATGCTGTAAAGGATCATGCGGCTGAGCTTCTCCGTAAGCAAATACGCTGTGGCGGCCGGCACGACCAGCATGCCGACGACCAGAATAGCGCCTACGCTTTCGAACGAGGCTACCGTCGTCATCGAGACCAGTCCCATCAGCAGGTAATGGAACAGCGCGACCGGTATGCCCACCGCAGCAGCCATGGCCGGGTCGAACGCGCATATTTTGAACTGCTTGTAGAACAGCCCGATGATCAAAGCGCTGAGCGTCAACACGATGCCAAGTCCCCAGACCGCTTTCGGACCGATATCGATCCCGTTCCACTCCACCGTTTCCCACGGCACATGAATAATTTCCCCGTACAGCACGCAATCCAGATCGAGGTCTACCTGCCGCGTATACAGACTTACCAAGACGACCCCTGCGGCGAACAAGGCGGTAAACACGACGCCGATGGAAGCATCGGATTGAACGCCGTTCTGATGAAACCATTGGATCAGAAACACCGTCACGAGGCCGATGAGCGACGCCCCCAGCATCATCCACAGCGAATCCCGCGAGCCGCTGAACAGAAACGCCAGCACAATGCCCGGCAATACCGAGTGGCTGATCGCATCCCCGATCATCGCCATTTTCCGCAGAACGAGGAAGCAGCCGAGCAGGCTGCAGGAGCAGGCTACGAGCGCAGCTGTCAGCAGTATCCAAAAGTCGTTCATGCCTGCCCCTCCTTCCGAAACGGTTCGCCTGCCGCACCGATGCCGTGCAGTTGCGGCCGAAGCTCTTGCTCGCTTAGCACGCTGCGTTTGACAGCCAAACGCTCCAGCAATTTGGCTAGCAGCCCCCGGCGAGGCGCGAACAGCACCGATACGACGAAGAAAAAGGTCGCCGCCAGCACCGTAAGCGGTCCGGTCGGCATATTGTTCGCCATGCCGCTAAGCAATGTGCCGAAGAAGCCGCTGAGCGCTCCGAAGACGCCCGAAAGCACCACCATGACGCCCAGCTTCTCGGTCCAATACCGGGCCGAGACAGCCGGTGTAATGAGCAGCGCCGACATCAGCACGACGCCTACGGCTTGAATGCCGACGACCACGGCCACCACGATCAGAAACATCATGAATTGGTCGAGAAAAGCGACCGGCAGCCCGATCCCTTTGGCAAAGCCCGGGTCGAAGCTGAGCAGCTTGAATTCCTTGAACAACAAGGCACAAATCATCGTCAGCAGCAGCGCCACAACCGCCATCGTGATGACATCCGACAGCACCATGGAAGCGGCCTGCCCGAACAGAAACTTGTCAAGGCCGCTCTGGTTGCCGCTGCCGCCGTGCTGAATTTTGGTCAACAGCACGATGCCGAGTCCGAAAAATACCGACAATACGATGCCAAGCGCCGTATCCTGCTTGATTCGGGAGTTGCGTGTTACATAGCCAATCCCGAAGGTGGCCGCCAAACCGGCGACAATCGCGCCGAGCAGGAAGAAAAAGATCGATTTCGAGCCGGTAAGCATAAAAGCGATGCACACGCCCGGCAGTGCTGCATGCGCAAGCGCGTCGCCCATCAGACTCTGCTTGCGCAAATAAGCGAAGCTGCCAAGCACGCCGCTGCTCAGGCCGAGCAGCATGCTCCCCATTAAGATCCACTGCGCATTCGGATCGCGAAACAATTCCAGCCATGCCATGCCGCTCACCTCGCGTTCACGACGAGCGCGCCTTCACGCTGATCCAAAAAGGCCAGCCGCCCGCCATACGTTCGTTGAAGATTGTCCCGCGTAAATACTTCTTCCGCCGGCCCGATGCCCTGAAGCTCCACATTCAGCAGGATGACCCAATCGAAATATTGCTTCACCGTCGCGAGGTCATGGTGCACGACCAGAACGGTCTTGCCTTGCTCCCGGAGCTCACCGAGCAGTGTAACGATCGCTTTCTCCGTGGCCGCATCGACGCCGACGAACGGTTCGTCCATAAAATACAGCTTCGCATCCTGCGCCAGCGCCCGGGCCAAGAACACGCGCTGCTGCTGTCCGCCGGACAGCTGGCTGATCTGTCTGTCGGCAAAGCTGGCCATGCCTACTTTGGACAAGCAATCCATGGCAATCTCCCGTTCTCTGGCACCCGGTCGCTTGAGCCAGCCTAAATGACCGTAACGTCCCATCATCACCACATCGAGCGCGCTTGTCGGAAAATCCCAATCGACGGATTCCCGCTGCGGCACGTAGCCGATGAGCTTCCGCTGCTCGGCGTATGGCTTGCCGTAGATCGAAACTTCCCCGGTTACGCTGGGAATGAGCCCGAGAGCCGCTTTGATCAGCGTCGATTTGCCGGCGCCGTTCGGTCCGACAATGCCGATCAATTTTCCTTCCGGCACCTGCAGCGATATATCGCGGAGGACCGGCTTTTTCTGGTAAGCTACTGTCATGCCTAGTATAGATAACGGTATGCGCTGTTCTTTCATTGGTTCCACTCCCCTTTTTCGTTGTCCGCTTCTCGCCCTCTCTCCCGGACTCTTACTTCAACGCTTGAACGATCGTATGAATGTTGTGCTTCACCATGCCGATATAGTTGCCTTCCGGCGTTCCTTCTTCCCCCATCGCGTCGGAGAACAGCTCGCCGCCGATTTGAATCTCGTGTCCTTGCTTCTTGGCTCCTTCGATAACGGCCTCGATCGATTTTTTCGGTACGCTCGACTCTACGAAAACCGCCTTAATCTTGTTCGCTACGAGGAAGTCGCGCAGGTCGCTGACATCCTTGGAGCCGTATTCCGACGCGGTGCTGATGCCCTGAAGCCCCATCACTTTGATGCCGTAAGCATCCCCGAAGTAACCGAACGCGTCATGCGCCGTAACGAGTACCCGCTGCTTTTCCGGAATCGAGGCAATCTGCTCCTTTGCAAACTGATGCAGCTCCTCCAATTGCTTGATGTACGCCTCCGCGTTTTTCTTGTAATCCGCCGCGTTCGCCGCATCGTGCTTGCTGAGCTCGTCGCGCACCGTCTCGGTCGCGCTGATCCAGTGCTTGACGTCGAACCATACGTGCGGGTCGTGCGCTCCGGTTCCGTCCTCCATGCCGCGAAGCTTCGACTCCGGTATGTTTTTCGTCACGGCCACCGTCGGCTTCGTTTTCTCCATTTTCTCGAAGACGTCGGTCATTTTGCCTTCCAGATGAAGTCCGTTATAGAAAATGATATCCGCCTGATCCAGCTTTTTCAGATCGCCTTGCGATGCTTTGTATAAGTGCGGGTCGACGCCCGCCTTCATCAATCCGGTCACCTCGACGTGCTCTCCCCCGACCTGCTTGACGATGTCGGCGATCATTCCGATCGTGGTCGTTATTTTCACTTTGCCGGAAGCGGCGTTCTCCTTCTCCTTAGGCGCTCCGCACGCGGCGAGCGATACGGCAAGCGCGAGGAACATGATCGTCATAATAAATCGCTTGAACGAAGACGATAGCCTCGGTTTTGTTTTTACGTTTTTCAAAGTACCCCTCTCCCATCTCTCAAAATAAGTTGTATTAGCCCACTTTTATTTCCCTAAAGACTATATGTTTATAATATACAAATATGTTTACCTATTGCAACACTTTTTTTTATAAAAAAAGAAATCCCCTCTTCGCGAGGAGATTTCCGGTGCTTTGCTATGGCGTTTTGTTTTCTGTCGGAGGCCCTTTCGGCTTTCCGTCCAATCCGTAATATTGATCGTAAGCGTCGAAGATTTTACGCGCGATCGGCGCCGCTCCGTAGGAGCCGAATCCGCCCTCCGGAACGACGACGGCGACGGCAAGCTTCGGATTTTCTGCAGGCGCAAAGGCAATAAACACGGCGTTGTCAATTTCTTTGCCGCCGGCCACTCTTTGCGTCGAGGTCCCCGTTTTTCTGGCGAGTGTATACGGAAAATCGTCAAAGCCTTGAATGCCGACCTGCAGCATGCCTTTGATCACGGCATCCCAATAAGCTTTCGGGAAATCGGTCTGATCCAGCACGACAGCCTGATCGAATTTCTTGATTATTTGTCCTTTGTCGTACGTCTCGATCCGGTCGACAAGCAGCGGCTGAAGCCGTTTACCCCGGGTCGCCAGCGTTGTCGTATACTGCGCCAATTGAAGCGTCGTATACTTCTCGTTCTGCCCCCAGGAGGCGAATACCATCCGAGATTGCGGAGTTTCTTTCGTATTCGTCTTGTACTCGCTGATTCCTGCGCTTTCCCGCGGCAGGCCGCTGCCGGTGAGCACGCCAAGACCGAATTTGGCCAAATACTGGTCCCAAATTTCTACAGCTTTGTTAGGGCTGCGCATGTATAGCGCGTTGCCGATCAAAGCGGACATGAACGTGTTCGACGAGTGCTGGATCGCCCCTGTAGCATTGATCGATCCGTAGGCGGCTCTGCCGGAATTCGTCAGTTTGGAATTGTTGTCTTTTCCGTACGTAAATACGCCGGTATCGTTATAATACGTATTGGTTGTGAACAGCCCTTCGTTTAGCCCGATCAGTACCGAGAGCGGTTTAACGACGGAGCCCATATACACGATGGACGTCGGATGATATTTTTGTTCGTCCTCCGGGTAGTCCGGGTACGCGGTCGTAATCGTGCCGTTGTTGATTTTCGTCTGAACCTGCTTGTAATCGGCATCCGAGAACGGATTGCTCCAGAAGGTCGGATCGTAATCCGGCATACTGGCCATCGCCACGACCTTGCCCGTCTCGACCTCCATCGCCACGGCATAGCCCGCAACGGCGTTGACTCCTTTGTTTGCGTACGGGTTGGAGCGGTAAGCCGGACTTTTCAGCGTCACTAGGTGGTCCATGATCGCCTTCTCGGTGGCAAGCTGGACGTTCTTGTCGATGGTCAGGATCAGGTTGTTCCCCTTCTCCGGCGGAATGACAGGGGGTGCTTCCGCACTGCCGATAATTTTCTGCAAGGCGTTAACCGGATATGACTTCACGCCGTTTTTGCCGCGGAGCTCCTCCTGATACATCAATTCAATACCGTCATAGCCGACGTATTCCCGGTCCAGGTAGCCTTCCGTTTTCGTTTTGTCCTTGTAAAATTCAAGCCCGTTCTTTGCTTCTCGCGCTGTCGAGAACGGCCGCATATACCCGACAAGCTGCACCGCAATCGTATTCTCGCGGTCGTACGTACGAAGGCTCTCCTCCATGATCTCGATCCATTTCAGCTCGTCACGATGCTCCAGAATAAACGCCATCTCCGCCTGCGTCAAGTCGGTCTTGATCCGCCGAGGGATCGAGTAATAGCTCGGTTTTTTGGCCGTGTCTTGCAGATTCAGATCGAAGCCGACATCCATTTCCTTGATGATTTCCTCCGCGGTCGGCTGCTTCACGTCCTTATTGCCGTACTGCGCAAAAATGTCCGCCAAGCGTTTGGCCAGAGTGACCACCTGATCCTTGGGCTGGTCCTGCTCGATGCGGAAGTAGAGCGACTGCGCCGATGTCGTGTAGGCGATCGGAGCGCCTTTGCGGTCGAAAATATTGCCGCGAATCGGCGGGATCGGCGTATCGGCGTTGTTGATTTTGTCCTTTTCGGCCGACAGCTCTTTGCCTTCGACAAACTGCAGCATCGCCAGCCGCACGATAAGTACCGAAAACAGGAAAAACGTAAAGAAAAAGAACAGGTTGATCCGGGTCGTAAAATGACGGCGCTGGCTTCCGTCCTGCTTGCTTGAGTCGTCCATGCCGATAGGTTTCTTCATCTTGCTTGCGGCTCCTTCCTTCCAAAAATGGTTCCCCTATGCTATTTCACGTCCTGCAGCAGCTCGCGCAGGGAAAGAATGCCGTCTCCGGTATGGTAATCGTATCGCTTGATCTTCACCGCATCGATGCCGGCTTGAGCAGGGGCCCAAATGTCGTTGCGCTCGTGGTCCCCGATGTACAGCACATCTTCCGATGCCAGCCCCGCGCGCTCCAGCGCCAGACGGAAAATCGCCGGGTCCGGCTTCTCCAGACCGACCTCCGTCGAGACGATGACCGGATCGAAGTGATGCAGAATGCCCTTGTATTCCAGAATCGAGCGCAGGGTCGGCGCAAAGTTGGAAATGATGCCGAGCTGTAACCCTTTCCCTTTAAAAGCGAGCAGGCTTTCCTCCACATCCTCGAACAGCGCATACTGCTGCGGAGCCGTGAATAAGTCGTAGAGCTCGTGGCAGCAGACGTGAATCTGCTCTTCCGTCCACTTTTCCTCTTCAACGCCCAGTTTTTTCAAGATATAATCGTACAGCTTCATCCAGAAAGCCCGGTCCGATTCCGGCGTGCAAGCTTCGAACGGGTCAAGCTGCTTCCCATAATAAAATAAACGAAAAGCTTCGGTAAAAAGTTCCCCGATTTGCTCCTGTCCCCGATGAAAAGACCGGCTCGCCAAAAACTGCTGCATGATGACCCGGGCCGCCGGAATCGTCATCAGCGTATCGCCGACATCGAAAAATATCGCTTTATATTGCGTTAACGGTTTGCGCAGCAACGATAAACCCACCTTTTTCAAACTTATATCTTCACAAGTGTATCATATTCGGGGAATTTATAGAAACGTACGGAAAAGGAAAAAACCGGTTCGTCGCCTGCAGCGGCCGTCCGGCTTCCGTTATTACGTATCTTTAATATGCGTGTCCTGAAAACGGGGCGGATTGAACCAGTTGCCTCCGCTGGCTACCCAGGTGGAATCGAGCGGCACCCACTCCCTTTTCTCCCCCAGGTACACTTCATTCCAAGCATGAGGGCCGTAACCGCCCCGCCCGTCGTAACCGAGCCCGGTCACAACCTTGACGTCCAGCCCCACCGACCTCGCCATAACCGCGTACAACCTGGAAAAGTCGATACACACGCCCTTCTTCGTGTTAAACGTATCCTCCGGCGTCTGCTCTCTCCAGATACGTTGCTCCTCGTACACCTTCACTTTGTCCCAGTCGTACTTGATACGCGTGCCGACCCAGCGGTACAGCAGCTTGGCTTTTTCTTCGTCGGTCTGGCCTTTGGCCGTCACCTGCTTGGCCGCTTCCGCGACATCCTGGGGAATACGGGCATCCACGACCTCGTATTTTCGCTGTAAAATGTTGCCAAACTCCTGTTCCACGGCCCGTGTGAAAACAGGGAGCTGGTTAGCGAAAAAGTCGCCCGTCATCGGCCGGATCACTTCCGTCGCCCCTTTTTGAAAAAGGGACGAATCTTGAATATAAGCGGCTACCGGCGTCTGCGGGAACAGCGTCGTGACGATAAACAGCACGGCAATCATAATCATCCCCCGGCCAAACCCGGTCACCGAGCCGATGACGCCGCCGATCAGACTGCTGAGCAGGGAGGGAGAGGCGACTCGCCCCCCGCCGGCGGTGTCCGCATTCGTCCGTTCCGCCAGCCAATCGTCCACCAGCGGGTCGATAATACGGTAAACCAGCTGCTTGATCAAGCCGTATCCCAAAACAAACAGGACGCTGAACCGCAGCAGAGAGAAATCGCGCAGTGCCGTTGCGGCAGTATAATATAGCTGCTTCCAAAAGCCGAGTTCCTCGGACGGGATCGTTAGTCCGAGCCCTTCAAGCCAGGTCTGCAGCTTAGGCGACAGCCATGAAGTCAGCTCCCAAGCGAGAAACAGGCTGAGCAGCGTAACTGCCCCTTCCGTCACCATAAGCGCGAGATGCTTCGCGGAGGAGGACGCCCCGCGAAGCAAGCCTTGTACAATCGATACTACAAACAATACGGCGATGAGCACGGTAATCAAATTGATTTGCGCCAGCTTCTCCAGTTCGTTCACCAGCGTCCCCCTCCTTTCCTATCGAAATGCGTTCCGATGGCTCATTGGCCGGCGTTTTTCTTCGCCTGCTCAATGAATCCTTTCAGGACATCGTCCAGCTTCATCGTGAACGTTTGGTTCATAAAGGTAACCTGCACATCGCTCGAACCGGGTTTGCCTTCCAGCTTCGCGCTTTTGGTGCTTACGGTATACGAGCCGTCGGCGTTCTGGCTGTATTTCGCTTCTTTCACTTCGTCGGTAATCGCTTTGACCGCTTGATTCTTAACTTCGGCGGCGACTTTCGCTCCCACCGTCGTACCCAGCTCCAGGAGCTGATCCTTGTAGCTGGCGCCATACCAGAAGAGCCCCGCCAGTATCGCGAGCACAAGAACCCACTTGATGACGGTTTTCACCACTTTGATGACGAGAAACAGCACAATCAGCGCTCCGACGAGCACATACCACCGCTCGGATAAAAAAGCCGTTACGAAATCCACTTCCATCGCTCCCCTAAAAGTCCGTCTTCCATCGCTTATGTAAATCCCTTACAGCGGTTCTCCGCCCTTATCATACACCAGTTCCGCGTCACTCTTCATCTCTTTTTTTGCGGAGCTCGGCGAGCCTGCGCTGGATTTCCGCCCCTTTGTCCTCTCTTCGCCTGGTTCGGCGCAACGATCCGAACAGCCTCCACAGCGCCAGCACCAAAACGGCCGCCAGCACGATTCGGATAAACATGTCCATCCGGCACCCCTCCTTTTGTCCGCCGGAACCCACGTTTCTTATACGCTAAACGATCCGGCACGTTGCAAAATACTTGTACTATCCCTTTGCCGGCAGACGTAAACGTATAGAGTAGCGGTAGACGGACGAACCCCATTATGAAAAGAGGTGTTTTCATGAAAACCGCCGTATGGCTCTATCTGTTCATGTTCGTCGCCATTTTCGACCTGCATGCCCAGTACCCGATTCTTACTCCGTTTGCCGTTTCGCTAGGTGCGACGCCTTCGTTCATCGGGCTTATTCTCGGGGTCTACTCGATCACGCATTTGCCCGGAAACCTGATCGCAGGCTACGGCGTCGACCGCTACGGAAGCAAGGGCTTCATTGTGTTCAGCCTGATTGTAGCAGGAATCGTGCTCTTAATTCAATCCCGCGTCAGCGATCCGTGGGGGCTGCTTGTCATCCGTTCGATCAGCGGCTTCGTCTTGGCCTTTCTATCGCCGGCCTGCTTGTCCCTGCTCGCCAAAATCGCCAAAAACCAGATTCAGCAAAGCAAGCTGATGGCCGGGAACGGCATGGTGCATACCATCGCTTCCGTGCTCAGTCCGGCGGCCGGCGCCTACCTGGTCTCGCAGCTTGGCTTTGCCAAATCGTTTACGTTTCTAGGATGGGGCCTCATTCTTACCGGATTGCTCGCTTGGATCGGGGTAAAGGAACAGCGCAGCGAACGCCAAACCAATGCAGCGATTGCCGGGGAGCACGCCCTTTCTTCTGCTTCTCAGGATAATTTACCGGTCTCCGGCCAGGAAAACGTTCCTTGGCTTTTCTTCGTTATTCCTCTTGCGCTGTCTTGCTCCCAAGGTATTTTGTTTTTCGAACTTCCGTTGATGAAGGAGGCGAGCAGTTCGATCATGACCTCCGGCGTGTTCTTTTCCGTCATTTCCATGGGGTCGCTGGTGACGCTTAGTTTACTGTTTTTGAACCGGATTTTTCCTTTTTACCGAATGTTGTTCGGTTGTCTTGCGCTGGCGTTCATTTTTTTCGGGATGTCGGTTCATTGGCCGTTGCCGCTCTACGCTTCGCTGTTTCTGATCGGGATGACCAAGGGCGTCATTTTTCCGGCCATCGCATCGCTGCTTGCAGCCCTTACTCCCGCAGACCGTTATGGACGCGTCTTCTCGATTCTGTCGGTTTCATACTCGATCGGCGCCTTTATCGGCCCGATTGTCGCCGGGCATACACGGACACAAGTATCGCCGTATTTCCTCGCTTTTCTCTGCCTTATGCTTGCACTCTCTTTGCTACCGTCCCGTTCGTTTGTCGCTCCCGTGCGAGTTTGATTCGACTTGGGGGTATGAAAAGATTCGGAGCGCGTTTTTTTGCTTTTCCAGATGAAATGAGAATCGTCTCGATATTCCCAATTCGGTATTTTGTAGGAATTTAGTCATAAATTAATAGTCCAAAAGTAGTGATAAACGATTCGGAACGCAACTTTACTTCACTCTCCGCCGTTTAAGATGCCGAGATGTTTCACTGCGGGCAGATTTGGGTAATGTTCAAAGTGCTGCCGTAATGGATCATTCTGCCATTGGCGCGACGGACATAAATAGCTCTGTCCGATTCGAAAACATCTAAATGATATTCAATAAACTGGCTGAAGGAGGTGAAAATGCATTTGTCCAGGAAACCTTTTCAACGCATTAGTAATAATCCATTATTCGTCAAGAAAGATAGGAGTGAACCCTGCATGAAGCCTGCTGTGCTTAAAAAGACAGCACAAGTGACCGTACTGATGCTTATCATCTCTGTTTTGGTTCCCGTGCTGGCGTTTGCCGCTTCGGGATTCAAAGACTTGAAATTTGAAAGCAACAACACGGTAACCGGTACGGTGTATTCCGATGTTTACAGCGTGAATGCTACTGTATACGCGTTTGACCCGAACGGAAATCGTTTTGACGTTTCCAGTGCCACTTATGTTGACTACGATGTTACAAACAATGTTTATAACTACAAATTTACGATAGCGAGCAACACCTATGATTATGTTCGTGTACAAGGGCCATTCGGTACGTCGGTTGACGGCAAAACGATTACCGACTCCGTTTACCAATCCGTATACCGTAACAACGGGACTAACCCCGGCAGCGGCAGCACTTGCTGCAGCGGCGGACCCGGTGGTGGAATTTGGGGTTCGGAAATTATCAACGTGAACTCTGACGGTTCCGTCGATGCCGACCAACTGAAAAATTCGTTCAAAAACAACGACAAAGTGACGCTGAAGCTGAACGGCGAAATCGCTCTGATTCCGGCTAAAGCGCTTGTCGATTACGTAACGGATTCCAAGAAGGTATTGGTCATCGTTAACGACAACGGCGCTTACATCATTCCGCTCAACGTGCTGAAGCTGCAAGACTTGGCTAACAAGCTATCGGTAACGACGGATGAGCTGAAGCTGAAAGTAACGATCGCCAAAGCAAACGATACGACGAAGGACGGCGTGGATAAGGCTGCTAAAGCGCTTGGCGGTACGGTAGCAAGCAATGCTGTCGACTTCGATATCGTCGGCCTTGGCAAAGATAAGCAAACTGCTGCTCTGGACCTCGGCAACAACTACATCAGCCGGATTCTTCCGCTGAGCAAAGCTGTCGATTCGTCCAAAGCGACAGGCGTTCTTTACAACCCGACAACGGGTAAACTGAGCTTTGTACCTGCTGTCTTCTCTGCGACGGACGGTAAAAACGAAGCGACGTTGAAACGCAACGGCAGCAGCATCTATGCCGTAATCGAGTTGGATAAAACCTTCTCCGACATCAACGGCCACTGGGCCGAAAGCTACATCAAACTGCTGGCTAACAAGCTAGTCGTTGACGGGGTAACCGACACGACATTCCAGCCGGAGCGCAATATCACTCGTGCGGAATTCGCAGCACTGGTTGTTCGCGCGCTGGGTCTGGATACGAACAACGGCAGCAGCACGTTTAAAGACGTTGCAGCTAGCGACTGGTACGCAAGCGTTGTAGCAGCAGCGGCAAACGCGAAGCTGGTTGACGGCTACGAAGACGGAACGTTCCGTCCGAACGCTACGATCAACCGCGAAGAGCTGGCAGCTATGGTCGTACGCGCTCTGAACTATGCCGGTGCGAAACCGGACGTCTCGGCTGATAAACAAACTCAGCTGTTGGCGAAGTTCAAAGACGCAAGCAAAATCGTATGGGCGAAGAACGAAATCGCCGCTGCGATTGACGCCGGCATCATCGACGGCATGACGGACGACACGTTGGGCGCCCGCGATACGGCGACTCGCGCACAATCCGCAACCATGCTGAAACGTCTGCTCTCTAAAGCAAGCTTTATCAACAACTAATTGTTAATGCATCATGAACCACTCTCCATGAAACAGGGCCGTTTCTTTTGTCTCTCGCAGACAAGGGCAACGGCCCTTCTGTCGTTTCTTCTACTGTAATGACGGACAGCTTCCGACATTTCCTGGGAAATACGTTCACGTAGGGATTGGATCGGACAGCAAAAGCGGATATACTACAAGAAAGAAATTCATTGCAGGAACGGAGGCCGTCGATGTCTATCGCTATTATTGTGGAAGGAAAAAATGACAAAAGCAGGCTTCGTCGCCTGCTGACAGAGGACATTATCATCGTTTGTACCTTCGGATCGCTGAATACGGATCGTTTGGAAGAGTTGAAGAAGAAGATCGGAACGAGCGATGTATACCTATTTACGGATAATGACCCCTCGGGCAAAAAAATACGCGCCATTCTCCGGGATACATTTCCGGATGCCGAACAAATTTATACGCGGCGCGGCTATGCCGGCGTCGAAGGCACGCCCGACGAGTATCTTATTGAACAATTGGAAAAGGCCGGGCTGGAGGAGTTTATTATCTATCCCCCGATGATCCCGACCTTTGAGAAGTTCTAACCTATAAATTTCATCAAATAAATAACCAGTGTTACCGTAAAAATGCTAAATATCGTCGAGGAAAACACAGCTTGTGACGAAAATTCCGGCTCATTGTCATACTCGACGGCAATGAGTACGCTGCTCAGCGATGTCGGCACCGCGCAGGACAGTACAAGCGCCTGCGCCATGACCCCTTCAATCCCCATTAGCAGAACGATCAGAAAGCCGACGACCGGGCCCACACAGAGCCTCAGCACGTTCGACAGCATGACATCCGCCAGGTTGAACGTCCATTTCATGCTTCCCAATTGTACCCCAAGCGTCAAGAGAGCGGTTGCAATAAACGCGTCCGATACATAATTGATCGGAGCATACACCGGTCCAGGGATCGGAATGTGCAGCCCCTTCATCAAAAAAGCGATCGGAATGATATAGATGACCGGAAGCGTCAGGATCGTCCGGAGCGTCTGCTTCATATCATTGCGCTTGGACGCGTTAACGGCATAGATGCCGTAGGTGTTCGGAAGCAGACTCTGCATCATCATAATGATAATCTGAATCGATAAGGTGAACGCGTCCCCGACAAACACAAGCTGATTAAGCGGAATCGCATAGTTCGCGCTGTTGTAAAAAATAACGCTATTGCGCATCGCCGGGATCATGCCGCCCTTATATCCCCGCAGACGGATCACGACTTCCATCAAAAGAAACATCGCGGCAAAAAACAGGACGAAAAACAACAGCGTTTGTCCGAGAACAGCAAGCGACAGCGACGATTCGTAAAGCATTTTGAATACGAGCGCCGGGGAGAATAAGTAAAAATTCAATTTGGAAAGCGTCTTGATATCGAGCTTGAATGCCCTGTACAAAACGACGCCTATCGCAATCATGATGGTTAGCGGAATGACATTATTGAGCAAAATATGCGTAAAATAAGCCATGTCAAATCGATGCCCTCGCCATTTGCCTAGGATTCCTTGCTAACCTGAATCAAGTCGTTGGCGATTCCTTCGATATCGATATTTTCGTCATTGCCCGAATAATAGGTCCGTACGTCGCCTTTGCCGTCGACCAGCAAAAACAAGTTCGTATGCGTAAAATTGCCGGTTTTCGGATCTTTAGCTACAAGGACGTCGAACTTCTTAGCCAGGTCCGCCGTATAAGCCTCGTCGCCGCGCAGGAAGTACCAGCCCTTATAATCCGGATGGAAGCGGCCGGAAAATTCCTTAAGCCGTTCAGGCGTATCTCTCGTCGGATCGAACGTGATGGAAAGAAGCGCCGTCTTCGTGCCGAACACACCTTTTTTCACCAATACGTCCTGAATTTTAGACAGGTTGTAGGTCGTCGGCGGGCAGACGTCAGGACAATACGAAAAATAAAAATAGACCAGCTTCGCTTTTCCTGCGGTATCAGCCAATGTTACCGTCTTGCCGTCCAGGTTTTCCAGTTTGAAATCCGGCGCCTTCTTGAGCACCCCGATTTTTTTCTCCGGACCTTTGACCAGCATATAAGCCAATGTTGCGATCAAACCAACCAGCAGTACCATGACAACGATTTTAAAACCGGTTTTCTGCATATCACCGCTCCCCTTCCCATTGTTCAAAAAATAAATCCCAAGGCCGGGGCCAAGGGATTGTCATCCACCGTGTTGCACCGTCCGCGAATACCCTACGGTAATGGAGTGGTGCTGATGACCATGATGATATACAGCAAGGTCAAATAGTTAATAGAATAAATAAACATTTTTTTGGCCCATTGCACTTCATCCTCCGCTTTGAACCCTTTAAGGCTCAAGAACGCCCAGTACAAGCCCATGATCGTAGCCGCGAAGAAGTAAAGCTCTCCTACGTACCCAAGCCAATACAGCAAAAGTGAAATGGGCACGAGCAGCACGATATAACGGATCATCGCCATCTTGGTAATGTACGTTCCTTTAACAACCGGCAGGAGCGGGAAGCCGGCGGCGCGGTATTCTTCCATCCGGCGAATGCCAAGCGCCCAGAAGTGCGGCGGCTGCCACAGGAACATAATGCCGTACAGAATAAGCCCCGCGGCATCGATCTGTCCCTGAACGGCACAGTAGCCGAGCAGCGTAGGCATTGCGCCGGAAAAGCTGCCGACGAACGTGCTCCATACGGAGGACCGCTTGAACCATGCGGTATAAATCCATACGTAAATAAACAAACCAAGCAAACCGAGCAGAGCGGTCAGTGGATTCGTCAAGAACCACAGCACCGATAGGCCGATAACGCCGAGCACGATGCCATACCATAATACGGTCTGCGGAGCAATGGTGCCTACTGCGGTAGCACGCTTTTGCGTCCGGGTCATCTTCTTGTCCATGTCCCGGTCCAAATAGTTGTTCAGCACGCAGCCGGACGCCATCACCAACACGGTGCCAAGCAGCATATATATCAATTTATCCCACTGGATGTGCCAGCCGGAAGCGACCCAAAAGCCGCCAAATGCTGTAATAGCGTTAGAAAATAAAATGCCGGGTTTGGCGAGATTCACAAAATCTCTCCACGTAGCCGACGAGTTCACAACGGTATCCGCCTCAACATCTGCCGTCTCTACACCCATTCCCAAACTTGCCTGTTTTTCCACCTCTATGCAACCCCCTTGTGTGAGGAATTCGAAATTAATTGTGATTTCCTTCACTCTTAAAAAGATCCTCTTTATCATAACAACCTGCGGACCTTTTGACAACAACGGATGGCGTTGTTCAAAATATTGTCGAATCCCCCATCAAGAGACAATAGCGGCCGTGTGCTTGGAGGCGCAGGGTATTACACCGTATATTTTTTTGCATAGCTTCGGAAAATACAAGAAGCGTGCTCCTGCACCGGTGAATGATCTCGTCAAGCAGGAACGGCCCCTTCCGGATGGCGGGCATAGAGACAAGCGGGCAACAGCAAAAAAGGCCTCCGGTTAAAACCGGAGGACCGGAATTAGCTACGCTATAGTAAAGCTCCGAATCGGCCGCAGGAGTGGAAAAAACGTTCAGCCGCTTGCGCAGCCCTTCCATAAGCAACGAATGCGTGCGCGCTACCGCTCGACGCGGACGGGAAACTTAGAAAGAAATCCCCTCTCCCCGAGGTTTTCGCTCAAGCTCCAATCTTCGGGCAAAGTCAGCCGGGAATAGCGCCTCATGAATTCGGTCAAGCCGATGCTTGCTTCCATCCTCGCCAGCGGCGCGCCCAGGCAGAAATGCGTACCTTTCCCGAACGACAGGTGCTGCTGATTATTCGGCCGGTTCAGATCGAACTGTTCCGCTTGAACAAAATGTTCCTCGTCGCGGTTGGCCGAGCCGATCCAGGCGATGACCGATTCCCCTTCTTTCATTTCCACGCCGAACACATTGGTATCCTGCGCAACTCTGCGCATCATGAACTGGGCAGGCGAGCGGAAACGCAGCACTTCTTCCACCGCCTTCGGAATGAGCGATGGCTCCTTCCTGAGCAGCGGGTAAGCGGCAGGCTGGTCGACCAGAAAGCAATAGAACGCATTGGAGATCAGCCTCGTCGTCGTCTCGTTCCCGGCAAAAAGCAATCCGATACCAAAATGAATAATTTCCTCGTCGCTCAAACGCTCCCCTTCGAGCTCGGCGATCGTCAAATCCGAGATGATATCATCTGTCGGACGGCTTCTTTTTTCCCGGATGATAGGCCGTAAATAATCCGCCATTTCCTTCAGCGCCCGCGTCCTTTCCTGCACGCTTTCGGCATAGGTGTCGCGGCTGCCCGGTGTGACAATCGCATCCGACCACAGCTTGAATTGCTTCCAATCGCTCGCCGGAACGCCCAGCAGCTCCGCAATGACGGTCACCGGCAGAGGAATCGCCAGATCGTAGACAAGATCGATCGTAGCCTGCTCCCGGATTTGATCCAGCCAATATTGCGCGACCGCGGCAATTCGCGGTTCCCATGTTTTAAGCGACTTGGGGGTGAACGCTTTCGCAACCAACCCTCGTCTTTTGGAATGCGACGGGGGATCCATGGAGGTCAGGCTTTTCTCTTCCTCTCCTATAACCGGGAACGGCGACAGCCTCCGGTCGTTTTTGCTGGAGAACAGATGATAATCGGACAATACCCGCTCCACGTCCCGGTATAAGAAGACATTCCAGACCTTCTGCTCCGGATCGAAATAGACCGGATGGCTCCTCCTCATCTCCCGATACCACGAATACGGCTCGAACCGCTGCTCCTCCCTGCTGAACCCGGTGATCTCATCGGGGTAAACGATCTTTTCCACAGCCTCCACACTTACCGCTCCCTTCGTTTTTTTCAAACAAATACAACGACGGACGATTGACGGATCTGCCACGATGAAAGATGTTTTAAAACAAAAGTATTAAGCAATAAAAGTTTATTCATGGATAATTATATTAAACAAGGTGATAATTGTAAATATTTTGTTACGAAGATACCTCAACGACGCAGCGATGCGGCCCTGTCCTGGAATCGATTCGAGCATTAATGAGTATTTTCGACATTTTTCATACAAGAAAGCGGCTTTTTTCTTCCAGATATCCTAAAAATGGAGCAAAACACCTTTTTTATGACATGATTAAGATGCTTCACATCAACGACGTCGTATCCGTGAAGTAAACTATTCCATTGATGGAGGGATTTGTGAAATGAAGGCAAAAGTAGCGATCGTAGCAAGCGCACTATTGGTTGCCGTAACAGGCTCGGCTTTGGCAGGGTATGACAGCACGCGTTTTACAGTAGACGGCGTAAAAGTCAAGGGAGAATTGGAATATGACGGTACTAAAGCCAAAGCCAAGACCTACACGGTTGATGAGAGCAAAGTAGATTATTTAAGCGTGGATGTTTCAATCAAGAACAGCGACGGCAGCTCCCTTGGACATAATCCGAAAACGGACACCGATGACGACTATGTTTCAACAAGAATTGAAGCTGAAGGCGGAGCTTATGCAACAGGGTACCATCAAGTAACCCATAACGGGGAAACCGTTAGCGATAGCACTTCCACTTCGTCGTAATGTTATATCTTAATGCCGGAATGTCTGTTCACTAGAACAGACATTCCCCATTTTTCGCGCATCATTCAAAACCGCCTTGAATTTTACTATATTTGCTCTTCGCCGGAGGAGATGTCATTGCGCAAGGTAATTAAGCTTATACTCTGTGTTTTGCTCGGTTCGTCTATTGGACTTGCCTTTAACCTCACGGTAAGCTCGTTCATGCCCAAAGAGCCTACAACTTTTACGGAAAGTTACGGAATGAAACTTACAGATGCCCGAGGCGAAAAAGTCAGTCGCTTTTTTCTCGAACTCGATGATGGAAATGAAGTTAACTATACGATTCATTTTACCAACGAATCGAGACAGGATGAAAACTTCTCGCTTTACCTTTTCATGGACTATATAAAAATACCGTTCTATGTGGAATCGGATCCCCATGCGTCCGTAAACGAATACAAATTCAGCGCTGCAAGAGGCGCTTCCGTCAGCATTCCTGTCCGCATTCCCACCGATTCGCTGTCGCCCGATCTGCATGCATTGACTATCAGTATTGTCGCCAATAAAAACAATCCTTGGGACCGGCAGGACAAAATCAAAGATTACTTCGGTATCGTCGGCCGGTACACCATAAAAAAATCCGGAAAAACTGAATTTACGAAATCCGATATTCCCGACCTTATTTCCTATACGATCTCCAATTCGTCCGTGCACGGGATCGTGTTGAACCAGCAGTTTGAAAATGAAGACAAATTCGGGACGCTCCCCAAAGTCATCCAAGCGAAACCGAATGAAAAAATAAAGTTGGCCATTCGGGCCGGAGGATTTAAAAATACAAAAGATTATTTGGTATGGCTGATGATGGATGACCGGCAGCTTCCTTTCCCTGACGGCAAACCATACTGGTGGTTCGAAGCCCCGCCCGAGAAAGCGGCTCTGCGGCAAATTGAATTTAACGCCCCGGAAAAACCGGGACGCTACGAGGTGTACGGCTATGTAATGAACAGCCCGTGGGATACGATGACCGAGCTTGCAGGCAAAGAAATCGGCAATCGGTCCTCCCATAAAATCACGCTTCTTGTGGAATAAGTTGATTCTCATGCGGAAGCGGTAAACGGAAACAACTTCCTACTGCCTTAACACCGCGTCCCGTACGCCTTTTTCTTCCGCCATCAGCTTGCGGGCCCGCTCAAAATGGGCAAAACAGCTGCGGCTTAGCGTCAAGGATTCGGGTACGCCGTAAAGCAGGATTTCGTAATTGCCCGGCGTAATCAGATCGGCGCAAATTTTTTGAATATATCTCACGTTGACCAACTGGCTCTTGTTACACTGGAAGAGAAGCGGCGAAGTCGCCGCATTCAGCTCTTTCAGGGTGGAGGAGGTATGAATCGTCTGGACCGAATGCGAATCCGTCCATTTGATCGAAATCTGCTTGCTGTCCTTGGAGATATAAACAATTTTCTCCTCCTTGACATAAAGCTCCCGCTGGATGTTTCGCCCGTCCAAATCGCAGATTTTTTGCTTGAAGCGGATCAAGCGTTCGTCGTTGGATCCGGCTGCGTGCGACTGCTTTCTTTTCTGCGTCAAATGCTTCTTCGCCTTCTCCAAGCTTTTCTTGAATCGTTCGGAGGTGACGGGCTTCAGCATCAGGGAAAGCGAATCGATCTCAAAGCTCTCCTCCGCATATTTCATATCCGTGAGCGCCGTGACCACAATAATGCAAGGGTCGTACCCCTTCGCCTTAATCAGTCGGCAAGCCTTCAGACCGGAAATATCGTCCAGGTTAATATCCGTAAGGATGAGGTCCGGCTGCAGCTCGATATACTTGTCCACCAGCTTATTTCCCGACGACACTGTATCGACAACGATGAGTTGATGTTCTTCGGCAAATCGAATTAAAAGCTGCTTTTGTGCAAAATCGTCTTCCGCAATTAAAGCGGTCAGTTGTTCCCCTTGATTCAACGTCCGGTTCACCACCTTATGATCGTTCATTGGATTGTCTAAATGTGGATTTTGAACATAAACGTAGCGCCTGCGCTTTCAAAATCTTCTACCCACAGCTGCCCTTTATATTTTTGCACCAGCTCTTTGACCACTTGCAAGCCCAAGCCTTCGTGCTTGAATTTTGTGGAATAGCCCGCGCTTAGAAGCTGGGGCAGCTCCTCATCGCCGATCTGTCTCCCGCGATTGGATACTTTGAAGTACAGCAAGCGGCCCGTGTTCCAAGCGGCTACTTGAACCAGTCGCTCCTCCACCGGCAGCTTCACGGTTTCGTCAAACGCATTGGATATTAAATTGGTTGCAATGCGAATCAAATCGAGCGACTTCTCCCCGTTCAGCTTCAGATCACCCGTGACGGCGATGTCGTGCTCCAGCTTCACCTTCTGCTTGATCGCGCTGCTGGCCGCGAATTGCACAATGGCCGATAGCGTCGGATGCCGGATCACAACGACATCTTGAATTTCAACGACTTCCTTCACCCACGCTTGCGTTACTTTTTCCAGCTCGTCGTATTCCTTCTTTTGCACATGAGCGTGAATGGCATTGACAATATTGCCGACATCGTGATTTAGCCCCCGGATGGCCGTAAATAAGCTGTTCATATTTTCAAGATAAATTTTCTCGGCGGAAATGACAGCCGCTGCAAGCTTGCTTCTCCGGATTAAAACAAGCACGAAAGCACCGAGCATCAGGAAAGACACGACGCTGATCGTCAGAAGCCGCTCCGACTGGCGTTTCAGTTCGTTCTGAATATAGCTGTAATCCGAGACAAGGCCGACCACCAGCGGCAGCTGGGTTTCGATGGGCACAAAGCTTTTAATCACGTCACTTCCTTGAACGCTTGTCTGATAGCTGATCGTCTTTTTGTCCCGATGTGCCTGTCTGACCATCTCCACATCATCGTCCGACTGCATGGCATACTGCCCAAAATAGATCGGGCGCGTCGGATGAGGAAAAACCAACCGATTATTTTGCTTGACTTCATAAATTTCTTCTCCGAAACGCTCGGCATTGAAGCCTGTGATTTCGATCAGGAACGGTTTTTCTTTCTGCAGACGTTCGATGATGTGCATGTAAGAAGCCAAGGTCACATATTCCTCCATATCCTCCTCCCTGAAGTATGGATCGATAATATAGTCGGTCTGGCCGTCATGGTAGTATCCGAATTTATGGAGCGCATTCGGGTCCGAGGATGAAACGTCCACAGGTCCTGACCAATAATGGGGAAGCGTGTAGCCTTCGGAAATCGATACGTTCTTACCGTCCAGCAGTTGCTTGAGAGCGAGAAACCAAAAATCGGTAAACTCTTTGGCAGATATGTTCCGTTGAGTAGGATTGGAGGAACGCATGGCTACGATATCGTCTCCCTCGCGCTGAAATAGCGTAATATCAGACACGCGCAGCTCTTTGCTTAGTTCTGTCAACTCCTTATTGCTCACCTGTTCCAAGCGCGGAGGCAGCTTGCTTTGCGCGAGCATGGCCGCCAGCCGCAAATTTTGCGCCAGCAGCTTTTCGGCATAGTCGGCAGACCGTTGGGAATGCTCGAAATACACTTTGATATTGCTCGAGAAACTTTCCACTTCATTATAGTGATTGTTCATCAGCATCTGTTTCGTCGTATAATAGTAAATGACGTTGCTCAAAGCGAGCAGGCACGTCACAGGCACGACAAACCACAAGATAAAGGACGTCCGAAGCTTCATGCTTATTCCTTTCCCAGCCGATGCAGTGCGGCTAACATTCTGACAGAAACAAGAAGACAACACAAAGGATTACCGTTTGGTTCTATTTTTTCCTTAACTTACATAATAAACTCTTTTATACCGACGTTCAATAACGAAGTTTCCAACGACCGGAATGCCCGGGCGAATTTTCCGTTCATACCTGTTTGTGTTATCCTAAAATAGATTGAAAGTTGTCCAAGGAGGGAATTTGAACATGACCGCGATTCAGCGAAACGACACTACGGTGTTGAACAACGGCGTCCGCATGCCATGGCTCGGACTGGGCGTCTGGAAAACCAAGGAAGGCGACGAGGTCGTCCAAGCCGTGCAGCATGCGCTGGAAGCCGGTTACCGCTCCATCGATACGGCTGCCGTCTACGGCAACGAAGCAGGGGTTGGCCAAGCGGTTCAAGCCAGCAACATTCCGCGCGACCAGTTGTTCATCACCACGAAAGTATGGAACGCGGACCAGGGCTATGACAGTACGCTTCGTGCTTTCGAGGAGAGCCGGCGCAAGCTGCAGCTCGAGGTCATCGACCTGTACCTTATTCACTGGCCAGGGAAGGACAAATATAAGGAAACCTGGAAGGCGCTCGAAAAGCTGTATAAGGACGGACTCGTCCGGGCGATCGGCGTCAGCAATTTTAAAGTGCACCATCTGGAGGATTTGCTGCAGGATAGCGAAATCGTTCCTGCGGTCAACCAAGTCGAGTTCCACCCGCTTCTGATTCAGCAGGAGCTGCGGACGTTCTGCAAGGAACACAAGATTCAGCTCGAAGCTTGGAGTCCGCTGATGCAGGGCAATCTCGATCTCCCGCTATTAAGCGAGCTTGCGGGCAAATACGGCAAAACGCCGGCGCAGATTATTCTCCGTTGGGATTTGCAGCACGGGGTGGTTACCATTCCGAAGTCCATTCGCGAAAGCCGCATCCGCGAGAACATCGACGTCTTCGACTTCACCTTGTCCGACGAGGATATGGCGCGTCTGGACGGCCTGAACCAGGACCGTCGCTTCGGTCCGGACCCGGATTATATTGAGTTTTAGTTCGGGAAGAGCCCTTGGGAATCGAGGGCTCTTTTTGCATAGCTATCCGAATCAGTCGGGTAGGAATATATGCCGAGCCCGCGCAGCGAACGGTGCTGGTAAACTAAGAATCGACGTCGCTTCGGAACACTCTACGTTGACTCCGTTATTTGGAAACATTGTGGCCAGCATTGCGGTTACAGATTTTCGGTTAGCCCGCTTCCTTTCGGGCTGCGCAGCATTGCTCCCCAATTTCAATATAAAATCCGTCACCAAACTTTCGCCCACACCATAGTATGAATGGTGTGCTCCAGCCCAGTCGAAACCCAAATCAAGCGAAGTTTGAAGGAGGATTATAAGCGATGTATAACAATCCGAACAAACCAGTACCGACTCCTTACGGCGCCGGTTACCCCGGACCCGGCTACGGCCAGCCTACTGCGCAATCGGTGCCGCCGATGATTCCGGCAGGCTCTTCGATTACCGCTGCAGGACAGCCGATACCGACGGCGGCCGCGCCGACCACCCCGGGGCAACTGCCAATGGAGCAGTCCTTCATCGAAAATATTTTGCGCCTCAATCTGGGCAAAATCGCTACCCTGTATATGACGTACGAGAACAACACCCAGTGGAACGCCAAAATTTTCAAAGGACGCCTGGAAGCCGCCGGCCGTGACCACATCATCATCAGCGATCCGAAAACCGGCATGCGCTTTTTGCTGCTGATGGTCAACCTCGATTACATCACGTTCGACGAACCGCTTCAGTATACTTACCCGTACGGCTCGGCCCCGCTGCCGGGACGCTAAGCGCAAGAAAGACCGGATCCTGCCAGGCGGCGGGGTCCGGTCTTTGCTTTTAATCGCGAACGGTCATACGCGGGAACCGGCAACATCGGCGCTTCTCCGCTTCAGCATCACAGCTTGGAACACCAGATACAGCACGAACAGCGCCAGCACCAGCCCGACGCCGTAGATCGACGTCTCCACGCTTGTTCCCGCAGCGGTCGCCTGCGTATACGCCCGCACGCCCGCGAACATCAGGACGTTCTCGAACAAATTTTGCACGGCAATCGTTTTGCCTGCGCCGATCTTCGGGTTGCCTACCTTCTGCAGCACCGAGTTCAGCGGCACGACGTAGACGCCGCCGGCGAAACCGACCGCCAGCAGGATAAACACCGTCACGTACAAATTTCCCAGCATCGGAAAAACGAGAATCAGCACGACCATCACGACGCCATACAGATAAGAGTTCAAGTACTTGGGCGCCGGAATCAGTCTAGGAGCGGTCAGGGCTCCAGCCATAATGCCGATCGCTGTGACCGCAATCAGCATCGAAATCTGATCGACTCCGTGAATGCCGAGGTGCAGCGGAATCCAGGAGATGACCGCCACACGAATGACCGACGACGTCATCCAGAACGAGCTGGTGCCGATCAGGCAATAGCGGGCCGTCCGGTCCCGGAACAGCCGGGCGATATCTTTAAAGAACAAGATCGAGTCTTTGACGTAATGAATGTTCGGGTTCCCCGCCACCCGCGGAATCGAAAGCGACAAAAGCAGCGCGGTCACGTACAACAGCAGGCAGGCGACGATGCACACCGTCAGCGACTGCTTCGCCAGAATGCCTCCGCCCACCGTACCGGCCAGAATGGCGACGATCGTATAGCCTTCGATCTTAGCGTTCGCCTTGAGCAGTTCGGAGTCGAGCTGCTTCGCATCTGTGGCCGAGCGGCTCAAAATTTCGCCGAGGATGCCGTACTTCGCCGGACTGTACACGGCTGCGCCGATTCCGATCACGGCGTAGCTTAAAGCTGGCTCGAGACCGAGCAGCAGGCCGACGATCCCGAGCGCTTTGAGCGCGTTGCCGATCAGCAGCACGACCGACTTCGGATGCTTATCCGCGAAACTGCCGACGAACGGCGCCAGAACGACGTAAGCGAACAAAAAGGCTTGCTGCACGTTGCCGATATACGATTCGGGATACGCCTTGGCCCGCAGCATCTCAATGATCGCGAATAAAATGGCGTTATCGGCGAACGCGCTCCAGAACTGCGAGACGAGCAGCGCGTTAATCGGCTTGAGTCTGAGTTTTTTCCATAGGTTCATACGGCGTTCGCTCCTTCGTCTGCCGCCGGCTCTTCGGCCAGCTTTTTCAGTGCCACATAATCCGGCTTGCCGCTGCCCAGAATCGGCAGCTTCTCGACCTGTACCAGCTTGGACGGGGTCATGAGCTGAGAATGCCCATGGTCTTTCACGAATTGCTTGATCGTCTGAATCTGATGCTCTTCTTGCGTTACGAACAGAATGATTCGTTCGCCTTTGCGGCTGTCCGGCACGCTGACCGCAGCAACGTTCGCGTCCCGGTAGCAGCTTGCCGCAAGCTCCTCCACTTGGTTCAAGGACACCATCTCGCCGCCGATCTTCGCGAACCGCTTCACCCGGCTCACAATCGTCACAAAGCCGTCTTCGTCGATCTTCACTACGTCTCCGGTATCATACCATTCGGGGCACGGGATGAAGCCCTTTTCGTGGAGCAGGTAGCCCTTCATTAAGTTCGGGCCCTGAATCAGCAGCTTGCCGCCTTCCAGCCCTGGCACCGGCTCCAGCTTATAGGCGATGCCCGGGAGCAACTGACCGACCGTGCCTTTGCGGTGCCACATCCGGGTGTTCATTGCCACGACCGGCGAAGCTTCCGTCGTGCCGTAGCCTTCCACCGGGCATACATGGAACTTGTCGACCCACAGCTGCCGGACTTCGTCCTTCAGCTTCTCGGCTCCGGCAATCACGCAGCGAAGCGATTGAAAATCGTACGGATGCGCCGCTTTGCCGTACGCTGCCAGAAACGTCGAGGTGCCGAATAGAAACGTCGCATTTCGATCATAGGCCAGCTCCGGAATGACTTTGTAATGGAGCGGGCTCGGGTACAGGAACACCTTCACACCGTTCAGCACAGGAAGCACCGTCACCAGCAGCCCGAGGCTGTGGAACATCGGCATCGCGTTGAAAAAGACATCCTGGGCGTTAATATCCATCACCGTGCGCGTCTGCTGCATATTCGCATACAGGTTCGCATGGTCCAGCACGACCCCTTTCGGGACGCTTTCACTGCCGGACGTGAAGAGCACGATCTCGGTATTGTTCACCGTCGCCTTCCGTTTGAGCAGGAAATCCGCGAAGCCGGACAGCTTATCGCTCATACGGAGCGTATCCTTCATGTCTTCCAAATACAGCACACGGTACTGTTGGCCGAGACTTTCGATCACCGGCGTCAGCTTTCCTTTATCGACGAACTGTCTGGAGGTCAGAATCGTACGGACGGAAGCGGTTTCGCAGGCGATGCGCATGTTATTTTCCCCGGCCGAAAAGTTGAGGATCGCCGGTCGTTTATCCAGCTTGAACAGCGCGAACAAAACAAGCAGATGGGCGGCGGAATTCGGCAGCAGGACGGCGACGCCCGGCTCGTCTTTCAGTTCGGCCGCAAGCTTTCTGGCAAAGACGTAGGAAGCGGACAGCAGCTTTTTATACGTAAACGTCTGGCTTATATCCTCGCACACCGGGAAGTTGTGGCCGTGATGCTTGGCAGCGGTCAGCAGTTCGTTGAACAGGTTGATCTTCGTCTTCACCCGGCTGCTCACCAGCTCGGCCTCCAGCTTCTTCTGGATTTGCGCCGCAGCGCGTTCCTTTTGCGATTTCATCGACTGGCTGCGGTCGTAATCCAAGGTGAACGGATCGCCGATCTGCACGGTCACCTTGGGAAACCACACCTGCCGGATTTTGTGCTTCAGGTAAGAAAATTTCGACCTCTCCGGTCCGTTCAAGGCAATCGGGTACAGCGTCGCTCCTGTGCGGAGTGCAATGTAGCCGACGCCGCTGTATATTTTCATCAGCGAGCCGCCGCTCGCGGTATTGACGCGCCCTTCCGGGAATACGAGAAGCGGGGCCCCTTTTTGCACCGTCTTGACCATCTGTTTCACGGAGTACGGATTCATCGGATCGACGGCGATATGCTTGCGCAGCCGGATCAACGGGGCGAACTTCTTGGCAATGCGCGTGTTCACGACGAACGTCACTTCCTCCGGGAGCCGCGTAGCGAGCAGAGCCGCATCGATCAGCGACAGATGATTCGGAATCAGAATGGTCGGTTTGCGGAAGTCGAGCTTTTCCAAACCGCTGAATCTCGCTTGAAATAACAGGTTGAGTACGATTCGGGCCAACCATTTTACCAATACCATAGCCATTCCCTCCGTCGGTGCTTTGTGTTTTTGCGATTAGTTCCTAGCACCTGGTCTTAAATCTTATTGTACGCGAAATCGACAAAGCGGATAGTACTAACTTTGCGTAGTACCTGAAGTGTACTGCATCCTATTCCGGGGGAACGAAAAAAGAAGCGCCTCCAGCCGCTTTCGCCGCAAGAGGTGCTTCCTCTGTATAATGGACGGATCAATTATGCATTCAACGGACTATGCTCCTCCAGCGAGGTCAGCTCGATCACGGTCAACGCCTTTGCAACCTCGGCCCGCGCGTCTCCCGGATTCGACCATTCCCGGGTATAGCCGAGACAGCTGCATACGTACAGCGTGCCGTCGAAGGTTTGGCGCTTCCGGTAATGCACATGGCCGCAGACGGCCAGCTTCACGGAGGAGGCGTACGATTCGATCAGCTTCCCGTACTGCTCGCTTCCGAGAAAGGCGTTAAAGTAGCCCCACACCTCGGGAGCGTACGGAACGGTAAAATAACGGTGCGGCAGCACGTGGGTCATGACGATGACCTTTTTGTCCCGAAGCTCGTTCAACTGCTTGTCCAGCTTCTGCACGAAATAATCGCAGACCTCCGTCGTCGGCCGGTCCCACAGGGCGAACAGGCTGTCCTGCCACGTCCGCTCGCCGAGCGACATCCGGTCAAATTCTTCCTTCGTGTAGCGGTCTGCGCCGAACGAGTAATCGTACCAGCCGATATCTCCGACGACGGCCCATTCTTCGTTGATCATGTAAGCGCCGTTCGCGAGGTTCCCTTCGAACGCCTGCAGCTCGCGGTACGAATCCCAAGCCGTACGTTCCGGGTCGTGGATGTTCCATAGATCGTGATTGCCCGGGACGAACAAGCAGGGGATGGATAACCGTTCCCGGATGTATCTGAGCGTCTTCAGCGTCGTGGCGCTGTTGTTGGAAATGTCTCCGCCGATCAGCAGCAGATCCACCTTCTGCGCAAGCGCTGCCTCGCAGAGCGCCTCCTCGACCGGGACGGAGCAGCCGGGGTTATTGGTATCGATATGCAAATCCGACAAAATGCCGATGTTCAAAAGTATCCCTCCTCGTTCTCCTGTAGGCTTGAGCGGATCGGATGGCGATGGCGGCTTCTGCAAGCTGCGCCCCGTCGCTCCGAATGCGAATGCTGCTTAAATCAGCAGGCAGCGCGCGTAATGGTCCGGGCCGACGGGCTTCCAGTCCGGCGGTACGGAAGCGCATTCCGCCACCGCCTGCGGGCAGCGTGTGTGAAACGGACAGCCCGCGGGCAGATGAAGCGGGCTCGGTACCTCGCCGCGGAGCACGATGCGTTCACGCCGCTCTCCGGCACCGACGGACGGAATCGCCGAGATCAGCGCCCGCGTATACGGATGTACCGCACCGCGAAACAAGGTTTCGGCCGGTGCAAGCTCGACCAGGGTGCCCAGATACATGACGGCAACCCGGTCGCTCATGTACTGCACGACATTCAGATCGTGCGAGACGAACAGCGTCGTCAGCGCGAAGCGCCGCTGCAGTTCCTTGAGCAAATTCAAAATTTGTGACTGCACCGAAACGTCAAGCGCGGACACCGGCTCGTCCGCCACGACGAAGGACGGGCGCAGCATGAGCGCCCGGGCGAAGCCGATGCGCTGCCGCTGGCCGCCGCTCAATTCGTGGGGATACCGGGCGGCGTAGCTGCGGTCCAGCCCTACCGTCTCCAGCATGTCGCGGGCTTGCTGCCTGCGCTCGGCGCTTGATCCGATCCGGTGGACGCGAAGCGGCTCCTCCAGAATCGAGCCGATCGTATGCCGCGGATTGAGCGAAGCGTACGGGTCTTGAAAGATCAGCTGAATGTGCTTGCGCAATTCCCGTACCTCGCGGGCCCGCAGCGTTGTCAGTTCCCGGCCGCGAAAGCGGATGGACCCGGAGGTCGGCTCCAATAACTGCGCAAGCAGCTGGCCGGTCGTCGACTTGCCGCAGCCGCTTTCGCCGACGAGGCCAAGCGTCTCGCCGCTGCGGATCTCGAAGGAGACGCCGTTCACGGCGTTCACCCAGGCTTTGGGCTTGCCGAAGCCGGTGGCGGCGGCCGGGTAGCGCTTCGTCAGCCGGTCGATCGCCACCAGCGGTTCACGTTCAAGCGAGCTGATACTCACGGACGGACGGCCTCCCTTCCTCGGCAAGCAAGCAGCGGACCTCGTGCCGGTCCGCGATCAAGCGGCTCGCCGGCTTTACACCGGAGCAGGCCGCAACGGCGCGGTCGCACCGGACCGCGAACGGGCAGCCTCCGGCGCGCTCCTCCGGCGGCGGCACGCGCCCGGGAATCGCATACAGCGCCTCGCCCCGCTTGTCAGGCGAAGGGATCGACCGCAGTAAGCCCACCGTATACGGATGGGCGGGCGAGCGGAACAGCTCCGCTGCCGGGGCCGTCTCCGCCACCTGTCCGGCGTACATGACAGACACGCGGCTGCACATTTCCGAGATGACACCGAGGTCGTGCGAGATCAGCAGCACCGACGTGCCCTCCGTCCGGTTCAAGTCCCGCAGCAGCTCCAATATTTGTGCCTGCACCGTCACGTCGAGCGCCGTCGTCGGTTCGTCGGCGATCAGCAGCTTCGGCTGGCACGCCAGCGCCAGCGCAATCATGACCCGCTGCCGCATCCCGCCGGACAACCGGTGGGGATATTCACGCATCAACTGCTCCGCGCGGGCCAGCCCAACTTTTTCCAGCATCCCTACGCTATGATTATACGCGTCTTTGCGGGACATCGCCAAGTGCAATCGCGGCCCTTCCATCAGCTGCTCTCCGACCGTAAATACCGGATTGAGCGAGGTCATCGGGTCCTGGAACACCATCGCGATCTCCCTGCCGCGCAGTCTGCGCATCGCCTCCGGCGACAGCTGTCTCAGCTCTGCACCGTCGTAGTCGATCGTGCCGCCCGCGATGCGGGCGCCGGCAGGCAGCAGTCCCATCACGGCCTGGGCCGTGATGCTTTTGCCGCAGCCCGATTCCCCCACGATGCCGACGATTTCACCGCGCCCGACCGAAAGCGATACCCCTTCGAGCACGGCGCGCATGCCCTGACGGGTCGGAAGCTCGATATGCAGCTCGTCCAGCCTCAAGAGAGGCGTTTCATTTCCTCTGGCCATGGTTCGTTCCCCCTTATCGTTTCGGGTCGTTCCAATCGCGCAGCCCGTCACCGAGCAGATTGAAGCCGAGCACGGTCATCGTGATCATGAGGCCCGGCGCCAGCGTGTACCAAGGCGCTTTCGCGATATAGCTCTGGGCCTCGTTCAGCATGCGTCCCCAGCTCGGGTCGGGAGGCTGGATGCCGAGCCCGAGATAACTCAGCCCCGCTTCTGCCAGAATCGCCCCCGAGAAGCTCATCGTGGCCGCCACGATGAACGGCGACAGAATGTTCGGGAAAATGTGGCGGAACACGATGGAGAGCGGCCCGGCCCCGATGCCGCGCGCCGCCTTCACAAAATCCATCTCCTTGTACTGCACGAACCCGCTGCGGACGATGCGGGCAAATCCGGGCACGGCCATGAGGCCGATCGCCAAAATGGTATTGGTCAGGTTCGGCTGAAACACCGCCACCAGCATGAGCGCCAGCAGCAGCCCGGGAAACGCCATCATCGCGTCCATCAGCCGCATCAGCGCTTCGTCCAGCCAGCCGCCGACATAGCCTGCGGCGGCTCCGACGAGCAGCCCCCCGGCCGCACCGATCAAAACGGTCAGGAAGCCGACCTGAAAGGCGGTTTGGGAAGCCGTCATCACCCGGCTCAAGATGTCCCGTCCGAAATTGTCCGTCCCGAGCAGGTGCTTCGCCCCGGGAGCGAGAAACCGTTCGGCCGGATTCATGCTATTGACGTCGTAAGGAACATATAACCAGCTCACCAGCATGATCGCCAGCATCGCGCCGACCAACGCGCCCCCCACGATCAAATGAACGTTCCGATTTCGTATCATGCCGCTCTTCTCCTACTTCAACCGAATTCTCGGGTCCAGCACCCGGTACAGCATATCGACGGCAAAATTGATCGCAATGACCGTTACGGCCGTGAATAAAATCATCCCCTGAACAAGCGGAAAATCGCGGGCGCCGATCGAGGAAACGAGCAGCCGCCCGAGCCCCGGCAGCGCAAACACCTGCTCGACCACCAGGCTGCCGCCCAGCACGTCGGCAAAAATCATTCCCATCACCGTAACGACGGGGATGAGCGCATTTTTCAGCACGTGCTTGTACAGCACCGCCCGTTCTCTCAGCCCCTTGCTGTAGCCGGTCCGGACGTAGTCCTGCTTGAGCTGCTCCAGCATCGTCGTCCGCAGGTAGCGTACCACGACGGCGACCTGCGGGATCGCTACGGCCAGCGAAGGCAGGAACAAGGTGCGCAGCGCTTCGAGCGGCGATTCCGACCAACGGACGTAGCCTCCGGCCGGAAACCAGCGGAAGGTCAGGGCGAACAGCAGCACGAGCAAAATGCCCAGCCAAAACGACGGAATGGCCAGTCCGAGCTGACTGAGCAGCGAAATCCACCAGCCGGACGCCCGGCGCTGGGATTTGGCCGCCGCGATGCCGAGCGGCACGGCGATGACGACCGTCATCGCCATGGACAGCACCGCGAGCGACGCCGTCACCGGCAGCCGGTCCAGAATCAGCTCCCCGACCGGCCTGGAAAACTTGAGCGATTCGCCAAGATCGCCCGAGACAACGCCCCCGAGCCACCCCGCGAACTGCTCGCCGAGCGGGCGGTCGATGCCCAGCTTTGCTTCAAGCGCGGCCACCTGAGCCTCGTCCGCTTCCATCCCGAGAATGGTCAAAGCCGGGTTCCCCGGAATGATCCGAAAGACGGCGAAGGTCATCATCAGGACCAGCAGCACCGTCAGCACGAATGTAAAGGCTCTCCGCCATGCGTACGTCACGTCGCTGTCACTCCTTTCTTTAAAAAGTGGGCGGTTCATTCGAGATGCCTTTTTTCCGTGTGATCCGCCCGTTTAACTCGACATTACCCCAGCTTCTTGTTACTTCACCCGGTGAATCGTGGACATATCCTGCACGTAAATCGGGTACAGCTTGTAGCCGTCCAGCTCTTTTTTCATCGCTACGGTGAAGTTCGGGTCCATGATGTAGACGGCGACGGCGTCTTTGGTCAATAGTTTTTGCGCGTCTTTATAATGCTGCGCCCGTTTGGCGTCGTCCAGCTCGACCTGGGCGGCCTTGATCAGCTTGTCGTATTCCGGGTTGTTGTAGTTGTAGAAGTTCGACTTGTAGTCGGACGCGTAGCGTACCAGCACCTCGTGCGGATCGAGCTTGCCCGTCAGCCCGATGATCGTCATATCGTAGTCGCGGCCTTTGTAGATCCGGTCCAGCCAGACGGCCCATTCGACCATTTCGATTTTGGCGGTGATGCCGACTTTCGCGAGCTGCTGCGCGATGACCTGCGCGGTATCGACATGAAATTTGTAGTTCGACGGCACCGAAATCGTCGTGCTGAAGCCGTCCTTCAGCCCTGCTTCGGCCAGCAGGCTTTTCGCTTTGTCCACGTTCACGTTATAGGTCGATTCCAGGCCTTCCTGAAAATATTTTTGCATGACCGGACTCATGTTGGACCCGAGCTTCGTTCCTTTGCCGTCGGCTACGACTTTTATAATTTCATCCGTGTCCACGGCGTAATTGACCGCCTGACGCACACGCGGGTCGTCGAACGGCTTGCGGGCGATATTCATCGTCATGAGCTGAACCATGTTTTGCATGCCTTCCACATAGCGGAATTGATCCCCCAACTCGGCGATGCGCTCGTTGCCGATTCGCGGGTACATGTCGATGTCCCCCGATTTCAAAGCAAGCAGCGAAGCCTCGGCATCCGGCATGATGCGGAATTCGACCTTGTCGAGGTAAGGCACGCCTTGGACGTAATAGTCTTTGTTCTTCTCGATCACGAGCTTCTGGTTCGGCTGGAACTCGACGAATTTGAACGGCCCCGTGCCGACCGGCGCTTTATTCTGGTTGTCGTATCCCTTCGGCAAAATAGCGGCCGTGAAGTTGCTCATGAACGATACGTCGTTCTTTTTCAGCTTGACCGTAACCGTCCTGGCGTCCGGCGTATCGACGGCTTCGACGTTCGCGAAGGCGCTGGAGAGCGGCTTACCCGTTTCTTTGCCCATCAGCCGCTCGTACGAAAACTTCACGTCCTCCGCCGCCACCGTCTTGCCGTTGTGGAACTTGACGCCGTCACGCAGCGTGAACGTATACGTCAGCCCGTCGGGAGAAACCTTGTATTCCTGTGCGACCGCGGGCTGCAGCTCCCCTTTTTCGTTGGGCTTGAGCAGGCCTTCGAACACGTTGAACATCATCTCCTGCGTCCCCGAAGCGACGGCCAGGTGCGGGTCGAGATAGTCCGGGTCCTGCGGAACGGCGACGACGACGCTGCCGCCCTGCACGGGCTCTTTGGCTGCTTCGGCTCCGGTCGCCGGCGTCTTGGCCGGGTCGCCCGAGCCGCAGGCGGACAGGACGGTGACGGACAGCAGCAGAGCGGCAAGCAGCAGGGGGGTCCTTCGCAATCTTTCGGTTAGCATGGTTTCTCCTCTTTTCTATTTTTAATTTCTTCCGGCTGTAGTACAGCGGGTCAGAGTGTTGTGAAAGTGGTTTTGGACTAAAGTAGAGCAACAAACGGAGGTGGGGTATCTACTGGAGGAGTGATAGCGTTCGCCTTTGTCTGCGGGAAATATCCGCTGCTAAGCGGCTTCCAATAAGAATTTCCTGCAGACAAGAGCGACCGGAAGTAGATACCCCACCCTCTCGTACACCTCTATTACCTCATTCACCACTTTCTCAACACCCACTCCAGCTGTACTACAGCCGATATTGATCGCCCGTGCGAGCGAGATCAATCGGTCCTTGATACGTCTCTTGCGCTTCCCGGACAAGCTGGGCCAGATCGCCGTACTGGGGAAGGTGCGTCAGCACGAGCCGCTTCGCTCCGCACTGCGAGGCGAGTCTTCCCGCTTCGCCGGCGGTCAGATGGCCGCCGATTTTGCCGAAGTATTCGTTGTACAGATTGCTTTCGCAGAGCAGCAGATTCGCGTTCCGGCCGATCCGCACCAAATCGTCGTTCCAAGCGGTATCGCCCGTAAACACGAGCGTCTGCCCCCCATGCTCGATGCGCATGGACAGGCACGGAACCGGATGCGTCGTATGCCCGAAGGTCCACGTCAGATCGCCCAGCGCAAGCGTATCTCCTACCGCAATGACATGCGAGTGCATGTACTCTCCGTAAGCGAGCGTTGCGAAGGCCACAGGGTCCGCGTCGTGGGCGTAAATCTCGATCGGCTTCGTCCTGCGGCCGAGCTGCATCAGAATCATCGCCGCGTGCTGAAGGCAATACACGTCGGCGATATGGTCGGTATGGTAGTGCGTGAGCACGACCGCATCCAGCTCTTCGAGCGGCAGATGCCGCTGGAGCTGGGCGAGTGCGCCGGAGCCGCAATCCAGCAGCACGTTGACCGACTCCGTCTGAATCAAATACGACGCCGACGCGGAATCCGCAGCCGGATAAGCGCCCCACGGGCCCAAAATCGTCAATTTCATTTCGTTGTCCCCTTTCCGTTCGGTCCGGTCCACCCGGACGATTCCGTCTCGAACATCCGGAACTTCCGTTCCATCTCCACCATATTGCGCTTGACCCGCTCCAAGTCGAGCTGGGCCATCTTCTTGATCAAAGCGTTAGCCAACGCAAGCGGCGCCACGTACGAATCGAGAAAGCCCCGCGAACGGGTCGCGGCAAGCAAATACACGTCGGCCAGCTTGGCAAAAGGCGATACCGGCGAGTCCGTCAAGGCGACGATGCGCGCGCCCTTCTCTTTGGCCGCTTCCGTCAAGTGCCTCGTCGTCTGGCAGTAGCGGGGAAACCCGGAGACGAGCAGCACGTCCCCCGGCCGGAAATGCGCCGCATATTCCGCCGCCTCGCCTTGCGGCACCAGCCGGGCCTGGCCGAGCATGTAATGCATGATGTAAGCGAGCGGCGCGGTCACCGCAAGGCCGGCGCGCCAGCCTGCCGTATACGTGCGCTCCGCGTCCAGCAGCAGCCGGACGGCCTCCTCCACCTTCGCCTCCTGCTTGAGCGCGGCGGTCTCGCGGAGGTTGTCGATGTCCTGCGCGAACAGCTCGTCAAGCCACGTCGCCTGCTCCTCCTGCGCCGTTTCCAGCAGCCGCTGCACGGGACGCGCCTGCAGAAACTGCGATTGCAGCTCGTTCTGCAGTGCAGCGTAGCCTTCGAAGCCAAGTGTCTGCGCGAGCCGGTGCACCGTGGCTTCGCTGACGCCGGCAAGCTCGCCCATCTTTTTGGCCGGCAGAACCGCCGCCTGACGGATGTCTTTGGTCAGAAAGTAGGCGGCTTTCTTTTGACTCGGACTCAGCGAATCGAATAGCTGCTCGATCTTGCGCTCTACGCTCATACGCTGCGCTTCCATTCCTTTCTGTGTAAATAGGCGGGCAGCTCCTGCACCGACGCGAGGACGGGCTCATGCTGCACCTCTTCGATGCCGACCCGGCCGAACCGGTTGATCAGGCAGCAGTCCATCCCCACTTCGCGGCAGCCGACGACATCGTCGTAATAATTGTCCCCAACGTAGCAGCATTCCTCCGCATGTACGCCCGCCTGCCGCAGTGCCAGCTCGAAGATAGCCCGGTCCGGCTTCTCTATGCCGACTTCCGAAGAAACGATCACATGGTCGAAATACGGCAGCAGCCCGGTATCCGCCAGCACCTGTCTGGCACTGGCATCCCAGTTGGAGATCAGGCCGATGCCATAGGACGCCCGTTTCAGCTCCGCCAGCACCTTGGCCGCATAAGGATAAGCCACCCAAGGCGAACGGCGCTCCGTCCGCAGCTCGTTCAAACGCCGCCACTGCTCCTGCAGATCGAGGCACAGCCCCAGCCGGTAATTCAGCACGCCGAGGTACCATGGGAAAAACGTCGACGCTTCCCTTCCAAGAATGCCGGGGTATTCGCGCATGAACAGCTTGTCCGCATAATGGTAGGCCAGCTCGATCTCCCGCAGCTTCCTGGCGATCCCCTGCTCGGCCAAATAGGCCGCAAACCATTGTTCCCTTTCCAAATAAACTAACGTATAACCCAAATCGAACCACACAAACGTCGTCTCCATGCCTTTCCTCCGCTCCGTTACCCCGCCAAGAAGGAAATCCTTCATCTTCCTTCACTTTGTTGTATTCTCTACATCTTCACTTTATCCTCCGATTGTTTGCGCTATGTTAAATGAATCCAAAGATGATGTGAAGACGGCGCCCCACCCAATCCTGCTCTTGACGTTCACCCCATGCGGAAGGTACTTTAAATCTAGGAGAATCTTCCTGAACTTGGAAACAGGTCTAGGCACAAAGTACGATCCTTTAGAGAGAGGTTGTGAAACGATCGACGTGAGGCATTGGGACAAACTCCGTTGGGCGGCGCGGATTCATCCGTATTTGCGCCGCTCCAAAATCAAGAACCGGCTTATTCTGTCATTTCTTTTTCTCTCCATCCTTCCCCTATGCATCGCCACGCTGCTGACGTATAACAAGTCGGGCGAAGCGATCCGCTCGAAGATCAGCGCCTACTCGCTGCAAATTTTGGACCAGCTGCGCAACGAAATTAAGCGGGAAAACGAGCTGCTGCTGTATTTAACGGACCAGATCATGATGCATAACCTCGTGCAAACCAGCCTGCTGCAGGCGAACACCGCCCTGGACACGCAGTCCGTCATGGACAGCTACTACGAGTTGAACAGCGCCTTCAGCGGACGCAAGCTGTTCAGCCAAATCAAGTCCCTCCAAATCACCAATTCTTCCGGCAACTTGATGTACGATCTGGGCTATGACAAGCTCCGGGACGAAGACATCGCCATGTTGACCGATATGATCGAGGCCGGCGACGGCAAAGACGTCTGGACCCATATCGTGACGAAGAACGGCGTCGACTGCATCGTGCTCGCGAGGCCGATTCATTCGCAGTTCGACTGGATGAACACCATCGGCTACGTATTCATCGCCGTCAAGGAAAGCTATTACTCCCGCATTATCCATGAGGATGCCGACGTCGGCGAAGGCTCGGACCTGTTCATTGCCGATACGCGGGGCGTCGTTTTATCGGCGGGAAACCGCAGTCTTCAAGTAGGCGCCAATTACCCGAACAGCGAGCTGCTGAAGGAAATTTCGGAGCATGAGCTGCTCGGGACGCGGGCGTTCTCCGCCGTATTCAACAAGCAGAAATACCTTTTGGTCTATTCCTACGACGCCGTCTCGCGTTGGTATTTGGTCGGAACGATCCCTTACGAGCTGCTCAATAAAGAAACGAAGCAAATTTTGCCTTATATCGTGCTGGTCGTCGGGCTGTGCCTCCTGTGCTCCCTCCTGCTCGCGTTCCTGATCTCAACCAGCATCTCCACCCCCTTGCAGCGGCTGACCGAATCGATGAAGCAGGTCTCCACCGGCAATTTCCAGGTCAGAATCCAGGACCCGGGCAACGACGAGATCGGCTTCCTGACGGGCAAGTTCAACCTCATGATCGAGCAGCTTCGCGATCTGATCGACCATACGAAGCAGGAGCAGATCAAGAAGCGGGAAATCGAGCTCCAGATGCTGCAGGCGCAGATCAATCCGCATTTTTTGTTCAATACGTTAAACTGCCTGAAATGGACCGCCGCGATCAATCACGTGCCGGTCGTCAGCGACGGGTTGACCGCCCTTGCCGAGCTGCTCCGCCATACGATGGTCGACAAGAAGGAATTTATCCCGCTCCGCTCGGAGCTTGCCAATGTGGACAATTACCTCATCATTCAACGCCTTCGCTTCGGAAGCTCGTTTACCGTCGAGTATGACATCGACGACGGCCTGTCCGAGGCCGCCATTATGAAGTTCATTCTCCAGCCGATCGTGGAAAACTCCTTGATCCACGGGCTCGACGGCGCGGAGCGCGAGGAAAAGAAGCTCGTCATTTCCGCCACAAGCGCGGACGGACAATTGCTGATCGCCGTTCAGGACAACGGCAAAGGGATGGACGAAGAGCAGCTTCGCCGCCTGCTCGATTCGAATTATCGCGGGAAGCACCGCTTGTCCAATATCGGAATACGCAACGTTCAGGAACGAATCCAGCTTAATTTCGGGACGAAATACGGGCTGTCGGTGGAAAGCCGGGAGGGCGAAGGCACCCGGGTCCTGCTGACGATGCCGATGATCGGGGGAAATCAGGAGTGAAGGTCATGATCGTAGACGATGAAAAAATGCTCCGCATCGGGCTCAACATGATGATTCCGTGGGAGGAGCACGGCTACGAGCTGTGCGGCGGGGCGGAGGACGGGCTGGCGGCGCTCGGCATGATCGACCGGTTGGACCCGGATATCGTCATCACCGATCTGCGGATGCCGCGGATGGACGGGCTTGAGCTGATTCAGGAGCTGCAAAGCCGCCCCGGGTTTCGCGGCAAAATCATCGCTCTGAGCAACTACGACGAGTACGCACTGGTACGCGAGGCGCTGAAGCTCGGCGCGCTTGACTACTTGCTGAAGGTGACCCTGAAAGCGGAGGAACTGCTCGCCGTGCTCGGCAAAACCCGCGAGCTCATCCTCACCGAGTGCCAGGAGAGAGAAGCAGACCGGATCAAGACGGAAGCGGTGATGGAAGGCTACCGGCTATCGAAAAACCGCTTTTTCCAGGAACTGATCCATGGCGAACCGCTGTCTGATAGCGAGCTGATACGACAATCGAGCAGTCTCAAGATCGAGCCCGGCGAGCGGCCGCTGTTCCTGCTGTACCTGCACGTCGACCGGTATGACCGGAACAAATGGAGCCAAAAGCAGCTGATGTCATTCTCCATACGCAACATCGTATCCGAGCTGATGACCGGCCTGCCCGTGGGCGAGTTTGCGGAAATTGCCGGCCGCGAGTACATGGTGCTGCTCTCCGGACAAGGACGGTACGCCTCCGGGAGCAGCAAAATACAGCTTGCCAAGCAGATCGCGGACATGCTGCGGATGTACTTGAATATGGAGGTTAACCTCGTCGTCAGCGAACCATTCACCGGGCTGCGTCACGCAAGCGGAGCTTACCGCGCCTGCAAGCGGGCGGCGGGCATCCGCTTCTACCTTCCGGCCCCGGTCGTTATGCATGCCGAGGAGACCGGCTGCCACGAAGGTTCACTTCCTCCGCCTATCGTACGGCTGCAGGACGACATGATCGCGCGGATTCGTTCCGGCGAAACCGATGGCCTGCCCGCAGCGATGGAAGCCTTGCTGGAAGCGGCCGGAGAGGCGCGGCTTCACCCTTCCCTGCTGGCGCGGAGCGCCTTGACGGTGATCGACTGCTGGGAGGCGGCCAGTGCGGGGACCGGCGGGAGCTGCGCTCTACCGGGGACGTACCGCGATTCGCTCACGCAAGCGGGAACCGCCGGTGAGTTCCGGGCCGCGTTCGCAGAGGCGCTGCGCTACCTTGAGCGCCACGCTCCTCCTCCCGCCGCGCGGAAATACCGCAAGGAAGTGTGCGAAATCATCGAATATTTGCTCCGGCATATCGACCGGAAAATTACGCTGGAGGCGGTCGCCCGGCACGTCAAATTGAATGAAAGCCACATGTCGCGCCTGTTCAAGAACGAGACCGGCCAAACGATCGTCGGCTACTTGAACGGGCTGCGCATGGAGCGGGCCAGAGAGCTGCTGAAAAATCCCGACCTGAGCGTCAAAGCGGTCGCCGAACACGTCGGCATTCCGGACCCGTTTTATTTCAACCGCCTGTTCCGCAAGCTGTACGGCCTAAGCCCGACCGATTACAAGAAGCAGGCGTTAAAAAATCAGAATTGTCCATAATCGTGCAAGGATCGTTCATTTCCATCCGCCCTTGCTTGCTTTACGATAAAATCATTATCCGCCAAGGGGGAAGCCGCCTATGAAAAAGAAGCTTGCGGCCGTGCTGAACGTCTGCGCGGCAGTCGGTCTGCTCGCCGGATGCGCCGCATCGACGACGCCCGCCGCAACTGCGCCGGAAAAGAAAGAAGAAAGCCCGAAAAAAGAAAGCGTTTCCCTGAACGCCATCTTCATGAAGCAGGCGGGCTACAGCGAGGAAGCGATCAAGGAAGCGGTCGACGCATTCATCAAAGCCAATCCCAACATTAAGGTCGAGGCCACCTTTGTGCCATACGAGGCGCTGGAGCAAAAAATTCTCGTCGGCGGAGGAAGCTACGACGTCATGCTGATCGATGCGCCGTGGACCGCCAAATTCGTCAAAGCGAATCTGCTGCTCGATGTAACGGGCAAAGTATCGGACGCCGAGCGCGGCGATATCTTCGAAGGCGCGCTGAGCGCGATGCGCGCCGACGGCAAGCTGTACGGCATGCCGTGGCTCAATGACGTCAAGTATTTGTTCTACAACAAGGAAATGCTGGAGAAAGCGGGAATTGCCGAGGTGCCCAAGACGTGGGACGAACTGATCGCCGCGTCCAAAACGCTGAAAGAGAAAAAAATCGTCGAGCATCCGATCGTCTGGTCATGGAAGCAGGCGGAAGCCTTGTCGGTAGACTTCACAATGATCGCCGGCTCCTTCGGCGGCGAGTTTGTGAAGGACGGCAAGCCGACGATCCGGACGCCCGAGAACGTCGAAGCGCTCACGTTTATGCAAAAGTCGATCAAGGACGGGCTGACGAATCCGAGCTCCGTAGAATATTTGGAGGAGGATGTGCGAGGCGTATTTTCCAGCGGCAAAGCCGCCTTCGCCTTGAACTGGACTTACATGTACGACATGGCGAACGACCCGAAGGAGTCCAAGGTCGTAGGCAAGGTCGGCATCGCCGCCGTGCCCGGAACGGCCAAAAAGCCGAGCGCCACGACGAACGGAGGCATGGGGCTGGCAATCTCCAAGAAAAGCAAGCATTCCGACGAGGCCTGGAAATTCATCCAGTTTCTGTCGTCGAAGGAGTTCCAGAAAAAACATGCCCAAAGCGCGCTGCCGATCTGGAAATCGCTATTCAACGACAGCGCCGTCGTCGGCACGAACCCGCAGCTGATTGAAGTGTCCAAGAAGCAGTACGAGCATATCGTCAACCGCGCGCAAGTGCCGTGGTATGGCCAATTTTCCACCGAGCTGCAGGTTTCCGTCCACCAGGCGCTGCTCGATAAAGCGACGCCGCAGAAGGCGCTCGACGACCTGCAGGCCAAAGTAGTCAAGGATATCGCGAAATAATCCGTAACGGGGCGCTTCGCCGCCCCCTGCCTTGCCAAGGAGAGATGCTTTATGAAAAAAAGAACCGGTGACCAAGCGTTCGGACTATTCAGCGTCGCTCCTGCCATCGTGCTGGTGTTCGGTATTGTCCTGCTTCCGCTGATCCAAACGCTGCTGTATAGCGTGCAGGACCGGAACCTGACCTCGTCCGGGTCGGGCGAGTTCGTCGGGTTGAGCAATTACGCCTCCGTCCTCGGCAATCCCGACGTCTGGTCGGCCTTCGGACGAACCGCTTATTTCGCGGCCGTCTCCATCGCGGCGGAGCTGCTGCTCGGTACGATGATCGCGCTGCTGCTCAACGAGAAATTCGCCGGCGTCCGCTTTTTGCGCTCCGTTATCATCCTGCCCTGGGCCGTACCGACCATCGTCAACGGCGCGATGTGGAAATGGATTTACCACCCGGAGTACGGGGCGCTGAACGCTCTGCTGACCCAGCTTCATCTCATCGATGCGTATCGGCCGTGGCTCAGCAGCCCTTGGACGGCCATGAACATGGTAATCCTCGCCGACGTGTGGAAAATGACGCCGTTCGTCGCCATCTTCATCCTAGCCTCCCTGCAGCTTACGAACAAAAGCGTCTACGAGGCGGCGAATATCGACGGCGCCGGCCTGCTGCGCAGATTCGCCGTCCTTACGCTGCCGTATCTGAAATCGACGTTCCTGTTCCTGATCGTCATGCGGACGATGGAAACATTCAAGGTGTTCGACCTGATCTTCGTTCTGACCCAAGGCGGACCCGCTAACGGAACGATGGTCGTTAACTATATGACCTACATCAAAGCGTTCACCAGCCTCCAGTTTTCCGAAGGGGCGACGCTGTCCTACCTGATCGCCGCTTTCATCGCTCTGCTGACGTTCGCTTACGTGAAAGGGTTCGGCACCGGGGAGGCGAAGACATGAAATCGCGCACGCTGACTTTCGTCCAGTATGCGTTCGGACTGGCCGTCGCCTTCTGTACGCTGGCTCCCTTCGCATGGCTGGTGCTGTCCAGCATTTCGTATCAGGTCGATCTGCAGAGCGTCCCGCTGCGCTGGATACCGGAGCGGGTGACGCTTGCACGGTATAGCGATATTTTCACGAATCCGGACAACGATATGGCCTACGCCTTCCGCATTTCGATGAAGAACAGCTTGCTCGTAGCCGCCTTTGTTACCTTGATCGCACTGATCGTGGGGGGATTGGCCGCTCATGCTTTCGCAAAGTACCGCTTTACCTTCCGACAGCCGCTCATTTACTTGTTTTTGTTCACGTACATGATTCCTTCCATCGTAATCGTCATCCCCTTATATATGATAGTGGACCAACTGGGCCTGCTCGACTCCAAAGCGACGCTCGTACTGTTGAATTTGTCGTTCGCGATCCCGTTCGTCATCTGGATTATGCAGAGCTACTTCAAGCAATTGTCCCACGAGTTCTACGAAGCCGCCGCACTGGACGGGTGTACCCGGCTGCAAACGCTCCGGCTGGTCGTCGTACCGATGGTCAGACCCGGCATCGTCGCTACCCTGATCTTCGTGTTCCTGCTGTCCTGGGACGATTTCTTCTTCGGCCTGCTGTTCACCTCCACGCTCGACTCCAAGACGATCTCCGTCGCCATCTCGGAGTTCAGCGGCAAGCATGCGGTCGATTTCGGCATGGTGGCCACCGGCGGCGTCGTCGCTTCCATCCCTCCGCTGCTCATTGCTATCTTCCTGCAGCGTTTTCTCGTTCACGGCATGACGGCCGGAGGGGTCAAGGAGTAACGGCACGCCGTTGCTTACACAACAACAATAAAGGAGGCTGTTTCATGAGAAAGCGAATCATGATGCTGGTCCTGAGCTGTCTGATCGTGCTGTCGGCGTTCGCGGCGTCCCCCGCCCCGTCGCACGCCGCGGCCAATGCGATCCGCGTCAATCAAGTCGGCTACGAGAAAACGTATCCGAAAACCGCCGTCGTCGATTGGTCGTCCTCAGGCGCCAAGCCGACATCGTTTGAGCTGATCGACGCGTCCACTTCACAGTCCGTCTTTCAAGGCGCCATCGCCGCCACGGATTGGAAAAGCATGACTTCGTGGTACAGTGACCGGGTATTTGCCAAGCTCGATTTCACCGCGTTCCGGACGCCCGGCACATACAAAATCAGAATCGTTCAGGGCGGCACGGTTACATCTCCGGCCTTCGACATCGACGATGCCCTTCTGTTCAAAAAGACGTTCGGCCCGGCGCTCGATTATTTCTTCAAAAGCCGCAACGCCGGCGCCGTTTGGAACGCCGACGCCAAAGCGAAGCTGTATGGCAGCAATCCCGCCCAGACCCGCGACGTGCGTGGCGGCTGGTACGATGCTTCGGGCGATATCTCCAAATATTTGAGCCATCTCCAGTACACCAACTTTATGACCCCGCAGCAAACGCCCCTTGTCGTCTGGGCGATGAGCTACATCCGCGACCGCTACCCGGCGCAGCTCGATGCGATCGGCAAGAAGGCCGCGCTGGAGCAAGAAGCCGCCTTCGGCGCCGATTTCCTCGTCCGCATGAAGGCGAACAATCCGTACTTCTACGTTACCGTGTTCGACAACTGGACAGGCGATTTGTCCAAGCGGTATGTGGCCGCCTACTCCAACAGCACGGGCGACAAGTCGGCCAATTACCAGGCCGCCTTCCGCGAAGGCGGCGGCATGGCGATCGCAGCGCTGGCAGCCAGCGCCAGACTCGGCTTGTCGGGAGAGTTCACCAGCGCCGACTATTTGAACGCGGCCGTCAGCGCCTACGCACATCTGAAGACGAACAACACCAGCTATACCGATAACGGGGTCGAAAATATTATCGACGACTACTGCGCGCTGATCGCGGCTACCGAATTGTACAAAGCGACGAATAACCAGACTTACCTGGCCGACGCCCGCGCCCGGGCCGCGAGCATCGTGGGCCGGCAGGACACGGAAGGCTGGTATTACGCGGACGGCGGCTCGCGCCCGTATTACCATGCGGCGGAGGCGGGAATGCCCGCGCTGGCGCTGGCTCTCTATGCACAGACGGATACGGCGGCTTCGCAGACGATGAATATCGATTCGATCAAAAATTACATTAACCATCTGATCGCCATTACCGGCGAAGCTCCGAACGGCTTCGGCCTGTCCAGACAAGTAACCAAGCACAACGGCAAGCTCCTCAAAGATTTCTTCATCCCGCGGCAGAACGAATCGAATTATTGGTGGCAGGGGGAAAATGCGCGGCTGTCGTCCTTGTCGGCCATGTCGCTGATCGGGGGGAAATACGCCTTCGCAGGCAGCGCGAATTTGCCGGACACGTACCGGACCTATTACGCGGATCAATTGGATTGGATTCTCGGGAAAAACCCGTACGGCATCTCGATGCTGCGAGGCTTCGGGACGAATCACCCGGATTACGGCAGCACGAAGTACGGCCATACGGACCTCGACGGCGGGATCAGCAACGGCATCCATTCCAAAAACAACGACGGCTCCGGGATCGATTTCATCCAATCCGGCGGCGAGAAATGGCGCAGCCTGGAACAGTGGATTCCCCACGCCGCCTGGTATATGCTCGCCATTACGTCCATCCTTGACGAGGTGCCTGTCACGCCTCCGCCGACAGGCGGCAATCTGGCGCTCGGCAAGCCGGCTGTCGCCAGCTCCGTCGAAAGCGCAGGCTTCGAAGCGTCCAAAGCGGTGGACGGCAACGGCAGCACGCGGTGGGCCAGCGTGGAAGGGAAGGACCCACAATGGATCTATGTCGATCTCGGCTCGTCCAAAGCCGTCAGTAAAGTCAAGCTGAAATGGGAAGCCGCCTACGCGTTGGCGTACAAAATTCAAGTGTCGGATAACGCAACCGATTGGACGGACGTCTATACGACGACAAGCGGCAGCGGCGGAACGGACGAAGTCACGTTCGCCTCGCAGAATGCAAGGTATGTCCGGGTACTCGGCACCGCGCGCGGCACGGCCTACGGGTATTCGCTGTTCGAATTCGAGGTGTATTCATGAAATAACAGACAAACTTTCCTCCCTCGGGCCTGCCGGTACGACTGCCCGAGGGGCCCCTTTCCACCCCGCTGAGAGCCGCATCCATCACTTGATGGCCCCGCTGCTCTTGAGCGTCAGCTTGACTTTGACGTTCACGTCCGCTTTTGCGAACACGTCTCCCCATTGCTGCTGCACTTGTCTATAGGCCTTATACTGATGGGCCCGGGCATAGATGCCAAAACCGACCGGATCGAGCTGCTGACTCTGGAATTTTTTTACCAGATCCGAGAATTGCTTCTCCAGCTGTTTTTCAATCATAGCTTCCAGTTCCCCTCCTTTTTTGGCAAAATCAAAAGGGAACAGTCTTTGTGTCAAAGCTCCCGACAAATGGATGCCGACATCAAAACGAAACTTCCCTTGATTGTAAGCCGTTCTGATCTTGACCTTCTCGGTGCCTGCGTTGAAGCTGACAATATCCGATGCGAAAACACCGCTTTTCCGCTCGTTCGGAACATGGATACTGAAAGGAACTTCTTCTACCGTACGCCGCTGCAGAATGAGCAGCAAGGAGCTTTCCTGTTGATTCAGCGAGCCCTTGTATTTGCCCTTGTTATCCAGCAGCGCCGTACCCCTCACCTCGAACTCCTTGTCCAATTTAAGCTCGGAAATGGAAATGGTCATGCCTTTCTCATACTTCTGATCGAGCAGCTTTTGAATCGTCGTCCGGACGGTGAAATTTCGCCGGTTATTTTTATCGAGCAACCTGGTCAGATGAAGGGAAAGCCGCGGTTTGTCGTTAGGATAATGGTGAATCACATCGGATACACGCCCGTCCACAAGCACGACCTTCGCATTGACGGTTTGCTTCCCGTCCCGGAAAAAGACATCCATCAAGGGAAACCAATCTGCCTGCTCCGTCAAGCGCTTGCCAAGAAGCAGCACTTGCGACTTCCCTCCGACGGTAAGGGCCGTCACGACGGAATCGAATTTGTTTCTGGCCACGCGGACTGTTTTGGACCGGAATTCGTAGGCTTCATTTTTTTTCTTCGCTTCTTTACTGAACACGGGAGCGGCCATATAAACCATCAAGTTCTTCTTCTCGTCCAAGTCGAGGCCTATCGATAACCCGAGCGTCAAATCCTCGATATTCGTCTGATCCCAACATCCGGGCAGTATCGCTATGCAGACGGCCAATGCTGCCGACCGTATCCATCGCTTCATGTGCCCCTCCGCCTCCACTGCACACGATCGTGAATCCATACGTACAGCCACAAAACATAAGGGAACAAATAACCGAAGCATATCCCCAACAAGTTGACAACTTCAATCCACTTATCGGTCTTGTTGAACGACGGCTTAACAAAGAACATGCTGGTGACAAAAAGCAGCATTAACCATTGAAGCAGCTTGCGGTGATCTTCTCTGCCGAACATCCAATTGATCGAGAAAACGGTAAAGTACATCCCCGGCAGCCATGTCGTTGAAATGATAATAACAAAGAAAGCGAGAAAAACGATTTCCAGCCGTTCGATAAACCGGAATTCCATCGTTTTGAGCACATTGACCGACGGCTCGTTAAAGTGGGTAATGGTATCCGGGCTGTAAAAGACGTTGCAGGTCACGGTAACATGCAGGTAAACGAGCAGCGCCAGCGTATTGGCGACGATAATCCCCTGGGAGGCGTATTGTTTCGATTTTAGAAACGGATACAGGAGAAACGCCACTTCAAACCCTAAAAAGGCGAACAACGCAGGCTTCACCGCGAGCAGGATCGGCTGCAGGCCCTCTTTAAACAAAGGAAGCAGGTACAGCCAATTGCTCTCTCTCAAGGAGAGGAGGTAGAAAAAAGGCATCCACAAGGTAATATAAAAAACGAGCTCCGCATAGCGGCCTAACACGCGAACGCCTCCCCGGGCAACCAAATACGACGGGACAGCGAGCAGAATCAGCATGACGATATCAGGCGTTTTCGGTAAAATCCACGATCTGACAAACAGTACCGCCCTTACCATAATGGTATAGGAAAAGAAAGCGAAGTACAGCGCGGTAACGACCGCTGCGGCTTGTCCCGCCCACTTCCCCACATAACGCTTCAGCAGATCAAAAAGCGTTCCTTCCGGATGCCGCTTCATCACTTGGATAATCATTAAACTGGAACATGTGGCGATGACAAAACCGATAACGATGGCGATCCACCCATCGGTTCCCGCACGCTCGGCCAATTCGCGGGGGAGCTGAAGCAGACCGATCCCCATTTGAATACCGGCAATCAGAAAAATATATTGCATCAATGTGATATCATTAAACGCATACTTTTTCATTCATCATCACCCGCTTTACGGATTAAACATGCTTCCGGCATCGTTTATTTGACCGGCCCCATATCGGTAATTTCTGTTTTCACGGAAAGCTTCACATCAGCCTTGGCGAACGCTTCGCCCCAATGCTCCTGCACCTTCTTGTACGCTTGGTACTCAAAAGCGCGGGCGTGTAGCCCGAGACCGATTGGATCGATTTGATGCTTTTGAAACCTGTGGATTATATGGTCGAATTGCTGCTTCAACTGCTCGTCAATGGCCTTCTGGAGCTTGTCTCCCCCTTTTCTGACGTCAAACGGGAATAACTTCTCCGACAAAGCAATAGGCAATTTAACATCGATATCGAATTGAAACCTGTCTTGGACGTACTTGGTTTTAATTTTCGTTTTGACACTTTTGACCCGAAAGGTGATCGCGCTGCGGCGGATCGGTCCCCGTTCGTCCTCTCCCGGAATTTGAACGGAAAGGTTCATTTCCTTCGCGCGCTCCTGCAAAATAAGCAGCAACGTGCTCTCCTGCAAGTTGAGCAGTTCCGCATACTTCCCACGCTCATTCAGCACGGCCGTTCCTTTCACCTCAATAGCTTTGCCCATCTTAACTTCACTGATCGAAGGCGTCACCCCTTTCTCATACATTTGCCGGTGCAGCTCCTGCAGCGTCGTTTTCACGGTGATGCTCCTTCGGTTGGCCGTATCGATCAATCTGGTCATATGCAGGGGCAGCCGCGGCTTATCCAATGGGTAGAAGTTAATGATTTCCGCAACCGGACCATCCACAGCGACAACTCTGGCGTTCACGGAATACTTGGCGTCCCGGTACACGACATCGAACAGACGGAACCAATCGGGATGCTGCAATACGCGTTTGCCTACCAGCATAACCTGCACCTTCCCCCGAATGGTTAGCCCGGTCGACATGGCATCGAACCCCGTCATCGATTGGCGGAGCGTTTCCGTCTTGCGGCCGAACTCTTCGTTTTTCTTCTTCGCTTCCTTGTTAAACACGGGGCTGGACAAGTAATACACCATATGGTTATCTTGGTCCAGATCCATGCCGAGCATTAAGCCAAGCGTCAACTCCTCGACATTAATCTTATCGCTGCTGCAGCCGGGCACGAACAGAAGAACCAGCAGTCCGAGCGAAAGCCATCGTTTCATGCGAGCTTCCTCCGAGCAGAACGAGTTTTCATCCACAGCAGAAACCATAGAGCAAAAGGCAGGACAAAGCAAAGATAGAGCGCGATGTTTCCGAAAATCTTCTGAGACTTATCGCTCTGGGGAAATGTCGGAACAAAGAAAAGCGTATAAGCAAGAACAACCGCCGCCACGACCAAAAAGTGTCCGCGGAAAGCCTTCGTGCCGAACAGCCAGTTCGAGCAAAAAATGGTGAAGTACATCATCGGCATCGCGGTGGTCGACAGAATAAACAGGTAAAACGCGAGGAAAACAATTTCCATCCGCTCGACAAACCGGAACTCCGTCACCTTCAGCACGCTGAGCGTCGGTTCGTTGTACCGCGCAATTTCGTCCGGACTGAAGAAAACGAAGCAGACGAGCGTAACCCCCAGATAAACGATCACGGTAAGGATATTGGCGACGATAATCCCTTTGGAAGCGAACTGTTTCTTTTGCAAGAAGGGATAGAGGAAAAAAGCCGTTTCAAACCCAAGGAAAGACAAGACGGTCGTCAGGGATGTCTCCAAGATGGTTTTCCAGCCTTCCTTCATCACGGGTAAGAGATGAAGCCAATGGTGGCTGACCGACAAAGGAAGCAGGTAGAAGAACGGAAGCCATAACGCCATATAAAAAACGAGTTCCGCATACCTCCCCATAATGCGCACGCCTCCCGGAACAATGAGGAGTTTCGGGATCAGAAACAAAATCATGATCAACGCATCCGAGGTTTGCGGCAAAATCCACAGCTTCAAAAACAGCACGGACCGGACAATGACAATAAAGAAAAAGAAAAAGAAGTATGCGCCAAAAACGAGTGCCCCGAGCTTCCCTGCCCAACGGCCGAAATAATGGGACAAGAGCTCCAGAATCGTTCCCTCCGGATAATATTTCATGATCCGGATGATCACCAGACTGACGATAATCGAAACCAGCCAACCGATGACCAAGGATATCCAGCCGTCGGTTCCGGCCTTCTCCGCCAGCAGACGGGGGAGCTGGAGCACGCCGATCCCGACCTGCATCCCGTGAATCGCCAAAATATATTGCATCAGCGTGATCTCGTTAAACGCATACTTCTTCATTCAGCCGTCACCTTTCGGATGGTTGTCGCCCATTCTTTGCGAATTAACGGCCCGTGAGCTCTTGGGACGAGCCTTCATGCGCCATAAGGGCAACCGAACGAACGTATCCTTCATATCCGCGAACCGCATCGGAGCGATCGGATTGCCGTAAGGCGTGCCCAGCGATTCCAGTGAAATCAAATGCCCGATCAAGGTCATCATGCCGATGACCATGCCCACAATCCCAAACATCGCGGCAATGATCATCATCGGGAACCGAATCAGCCGGACGCCGGAAGCCATATCGTAATTCGGGATAATAAACGAAGCGATCGCCGTGGAAGCGACCACGATAACCATAATGTTGCTGACGATTCCCGCGGATACGGCCGCTTGCCCGATCACGATGCCCCCGACGATCCCGACCGTTTGTCCGACCGGCGCCGGAAGCCGTACCCCCGCTTCGCGCATCATTTCCAGCGTAATCTCCATCAGCAGCGCCTCGACAAGCGGAGGAAACGGAACGCGTGCCCGGGATTCTCCGATCGATAATAACAACTGCAGCGGAATGACCTCGTAATTAAAGGAAATGACGGCGATATAGAGCGCCGGCAAAAAGACGGCTACGGTAAAGCCCATAAATCTCAGCAAACGTGTAAAGGATGCGACCATCCAGCGCGTACTGTAATCGTCCACACTTTGAAAAAACGAGGTAAATGTCGCGGGGCCGATCAGTACGCTGGGCGAACGGTCGACGATGACGACAAATCTCCCTTGTAACAATTGAGCGGCAGCCGAATCCGGGCGTTCGGTGGAGATAAACTGCGGGAAAGGCGAGTACGGGTTGTCTTCGATCATCTCGGCCAATTCCCCCGTGTTAATAACGGCATCGATGTCTAACTGTCGAATGCGGTCTTCGATTTCCTTCAACACTTCGGGATGAACGATATCGGCCATATATAAGATGGATACGAGGGTGTTCCCCCGGCGGCCGATCGTCAGTTCCTTAATTTTCAGTTCGCGGTTCGGAATGTAACGGCGGATCAGCGCGATGTTCTGGGTGCCGGTTTCCACAAAGCCTTGATGCGCACCCTTAAGCGATGCTTCGAGCTGCGGGTCTTCGATCGCTCGCTGCGGCCACCCCTGCGTATTGAAAACGGCGGCCTCGCTGCGGCCCTCCTCGAATAAGATGCTGAGGCCCTGCAGCATGGCCATTTCGAGCTCGGACCACAGACTGATCGTCCGGACATTCCCGACGTTCACCCGGGGCAGATGGCCCAGCGCGTCCTCATTCGCTTCGAATTGAAGCGGGCGCAGCACGTCGTTGTTAAGGGAGTTTTTATCCGTGAGCCCGTCCAAATAAGCGATGGCCGCCTGATTGCCCGTCTGTTTGATCACGAAATGACGTACGACCAAATCGGGCGTCTGACTGAACAGCTCATGCAAATCGGCTATATTTTGTGCTAATACGGAGCTGATCGGGGTATTCAGTTTATGGTTCGCCTGCGCTTGCGTCGCAAAGCTCTTCTTTCCTCGAATCCAATTATGCAAAAAAGCCATGGCGATCATCCTGTGTGTTAGAGAGAATAAGTTACACGTTAGGATGTGGTTTCCATGGCAAAGTTATACGTGTGCTGCGGTGTAATCAATGAAAAAAGTCCCTGACCAGTTCGCTTGGCCGGGACTCCTTCGAAGGCTCAACTATCGGCGTTTGAAAAGACTTATGGTTTCCCAAGGCAGACACACCAGTAGGGCTTCCTTCTGGTGTGTTATTTATGTTATAATTAACATATATATACATTGAAGGTAAATATGAGATGTAAGGAAATGAGCTAAGTGATGATTAAGAGATCATTTTATCTTTTATGGGGAAGTCAAACTATTTCAAACGTTGCAGACATCATTTACTTAATGACAGTAATTTCTTTTGTCTTTGGAAACACCCATTCATTGTTGTCCACCGTAATTGTACCTTTAATGCGATATCTTTCACAGATCGTAAGCGGTTTGGTTTTTCCGTTAGTAGTTTCAAAGTTCAGATTGGTCAAGATATTGGTATTCGCTCAATTAGCGCAATTCTCAATATTCTCATGCTTAATGATTTATTATTTTTTAACGGAATCAATCCCCTTAGCCATCCTGTTTTTGCTGATTTTTTGTATTTCATTTTTCGATGGTTGGGTTAAGCCTTGCAGAAATTCCATCATTCCTCGACTAGCCACCAAAGAGGCACTGATAAAAGTAAATGGGTTGGTATCCACAACCGATCAGATCATTAAATGCTCTAGTTGGGCTTTCAGCGGTGTTTTGGTGATTATGCTTGGAACATTTAATTCCATGATAATCGTTTTAGTATCATTGTTTATTGCTACAATACTTGCTTCTCTGATCAAAGATAATAGCGAGCAAGACAAATCACATCATAAAAAGTCAAAATGGACACAAGCTGTGGAAGGATGGAAGGCATCGTTTAAAGATAAGCGGATCAGAACTGTCTTTATAGTTGATGCTATTGACACCATAGGAGGTACAGCTTGGATTGGTGCCTTCGTTTTAGCATTCTGTGTTCAAGTCCTCCAAAAAGACGAAAGTTGGTGGGGATTAGCAAATGGATCTTTCTTTGCGGGGTCTATTATAGGTGGGTTGCTTGTAGTTTCAGTGTCGAATTACTTTAACAATAAGAAATTCCCCTTAATGTTATGGGGTCTGGCGATTTATGCAGCCATAGCAGGAGCATTCGCATTTAACGGAAGCCCTTTTGTGGCAATAGCACTGATGTTTATAATGGGTCCACCCCTCCAAGTAACGGCAGTGATTAGGAGAACTTTATTACAAGAAAATGCTGAAAAAGATAAGCTGCCGAAGGTCATGGCTTGTCTTGAGGTAACGAACAATGTGGTTTTCAGTGTTTCATTGCTTTCTCTTGGGTGGGTAGCCGATACTTTCGGCATTCAGACGATCTATGCCATAGCCGCCATGGTTACTTTGGGCTCGGTATTGATTGGGATATTCGCCAGATCAAACTTCACAGAACAAAAAGTAAAATCTTTTCAAGGCGAGACTGTACGATATTGAATTGCAAACAAAATACGGGGAGTTTGATTATTGCTGATATGCCGCGGCCGTGGTGCCTTCCCCGGCACGCTCCGCCTCCTGCCGTTTTACGTCCAGCTCCTTCTATTCCTGGCCCATCCATGTCTCGATAATCACTTTACAGCAATTCGCCTTCTTTGTTCCCCTCTTCTTCATATACTTGCCGTGTGAAACGCTCTAGTGAGGTGTTATTCTGGTTCTTTTCATTTTGCTGGTCATTGTTAGCATCAGTTTATGGATCTGACATTAAAAGTTTTTTTATTCTGATGGGGCCGCCGCGTGCGGCTTTTTTTTGTTTTCTTGCAGTGGAATACCTGTATAATGAAAAAAGACCCTTGTTCGTCGAAGCAATGAGTACGATTACTTTGATGAACAGGGGTCTCCTTAATATCCATTCTCATTTCGCGGCTGTTTCCCCATTCAAATCTTCATCCGTTATCGAATATCTAATCAGAAGTTCATACCAGTATTGATCAAAAGAAATTTTGTTCCTGTCCTGTAAGGTTAAGTATCGATCCCATAATCTCATCCGAAGTTTTTCCAAGTCGGTCGTTGGCTCCATACAGCATTCTCCTCCCAGGGCGTATGATCAACTTTATGAGATCAGTCTATGGGGAGACATCCAGAAGAAGCACGGTGTTTACCTAATAGGAAGAAATAAAGATTAGCGTTCCGGGTGCTTCGGCTTAAGCTCGGGCATCTCCAAAACGGCTGAAATGTTGCACAACATGCCGTTCGCCATGAACATGCTGACCGCTACCTCCGGCTGTGCGATGCCCGCTTCACGAAAGCGCGCCTCCACGGAAGCCGTCACCTGATGTATGCCTTCCCGCATCACTTGGCGGATCGGCTCTTCCTTGATGACCATCGCTTGCATTTGCAAAACGATCTCATGATGATGTGTGCGCATCAGCTCTTCGTAAGCTTGTATCATCGCCTGCTCCAGCCGGTCCGAAGATGCATCCACTCCCGAGAACGCACGGACGATGCGCTCGAAGGCCAGCTTCAGCGCAGCGGCGAACAGCTCCGCTTTGCTTTTGAAAAATTTGAACACATAAGGCTGCGAAATGCCCACCCGCTCCGCAACTTGCGCCGTAGTGGCGCTGTAGTAGCCATGCTCCGAGAACACCGCAACGGCGGCTTCCAATATTTCATCTCTGCGGTTCGCTGCGGCAGGCTCACCGTTCTTCGACTTCATCTTGCCCATCGTTCCTCCTGCGAAACCGGAGTGCTCCGGCCGATCTCCTCGATCAGTTAGTTATTAATTACTAACTGTACTATAAGCGGACCGGCCGAAAATTTCAAGAACCGATTTCCGCCGGAAACAGCCAAGCCATCGCTTCCGGAAAACGTTTGATGAAATACTTCGCTTCGTGACCCGCGCCGTCTTCGATCTCAAGCCGCAATCGGTCCCCGGTAAACCCCCGCTCCGTCAATATCGCATGCGCTTCGCGGGTATACGGTACCATCATTTTCTGGGCGCTCGGTTTATGGATGCCTTCGATGCTTCCGACATACATATAGATTTTGCGTCCCGCCGCCTCCATCGGCTTCGTTCTCACATACTCCATGAAGTCCGGATACCAGAAGGAAGCGGACAGCAGCCCGAACCGGCCGAACACGTCGGGATGCAAATAAGCGGCGTAAAGCGAGACCAAGCCTCCGAACGAGCCGCCGGCGATGCCCGTCTCCTCCGGCAGGCGGGATGTCCGGTACTTCTCATCGGCCCAAGGCTTCAAGCGGCCGGTAACGAAGGCGAGATAATCGGCGCTCTGTCCGCCAAAATTCCGGGACGAGTCCGCCAGCGAGGGGGCAACCCACGGTGTGTACTCGTCATTCCGCTCGAATGGCGTAATGCCGACGAAGATAAGCTCGCGCAGCTCGCCGCTCTCAAACCGTCGTTCCAGCTCCTCCATAGAGGAATCGAACAAATAGCTTCCATCCTGCACGTAAACGACCGGGTATGCCGCCCCGCTTGTAAAATATGAAGGCGGGAGATAGACGGCTATCTCCCTGCCCTCGAACGATTCGACTATGATTTTTCCCTGCATGACGCCCTCCCGGGTTGGGACCAGTCCCTGCATCAGGCTCTGGCCTTAAATAACAAATATACAAAATACGGCACGCCGATAATTGATATGACAATGCCGACAGGCAGTTCGGCGGGCGAAAATACTGTCTTCGCAATAAAGTCCGATACGACGACCAGCGCCATGCCGATCAGGCCGCAGACGGGAACCATACGGACGTGCCGGATGCCCACAAGACGTCTGGCGATATGAGGCGCCATGAGGCCGACGAAGCCGATCCCGCCCGACACGCTGACGCAGGCGCTCACAAGCCCGATGCTGCCGAGCAGCAGGATCATGCGTTCCTTTTCCACAGCGACGCCCAAGCTTCTGACGCTGTTCTCCTCCAGCTGGAGCAAGTCCAGAACGTACGATCTGCGCACGATGACGGGTATAAGAACGACCAGCCACGGGAGCATCGCGACGATAAACTTCCAGTTGGCGTTGTAGATGCTGCCGGTCATCCAGACCGTGGCCATCTCGAAGTCGGACGGATTCATTTTCAGGCTGATATACATGGCAACCGCGCCGAGTCCGGAAGCGGTCGCGATACCCACCAGAAGGACGCGCTGCGGGTCCAGCTTGCCATCCTTCCAGGCGAACAGGTACAGAAACGCGGCCGTGGTCAGACCGCCGGCCCAACCGAACAACGGCATCGCCATCGTGGAGAACCAGCCCGCCCCCTTGATTTGCCCGCTGAAAAAAAACATAAAGATGACGACAGCCGCGCCCGCTCCGGCGTTGATGCCCAAAATTCCCGGATCGGCCAGCCCGTTCCGCGTGACGCCTTGGATCGCCGCGCCGGCCACGCCCAGCCCCAAGCCGACCAACGCGGCAATAACGATCCGGGGCAGCCGGAAATCGAAGATGACCAGGTCGTGCTCGGGCTGCGGGTCGATCCGAAGCAGCGTTCGAACGATATCGCCCACCGTCATGTCGAAGGCTCCGTTCGTCAGAGACAGGTAGGCGGCCGTGACGATCAGCGCGACCCCTCCGAGCAGCACCGCCATGTACTTGCCGGTTGATTGATTACGCACGCTGTTCCCCTCCCTTCTTCCGGATCAGATACAGAAAGAAAGGAACCCCGACCAAGGACGTCACGACGCCGATCGGCATCTCGAACGGATAGTTCATGAAGCGGCTTGCGACATCGCACAAGGCAAGAAATACCCCGCCCAGCACACCGGCGCACGGCACGATCCACCGGTAATCGAGGCCGACGAGAAAACGGGTAATATGCGGGACGATCAAGCCGACGAAAGCGATCTTGCCGGCCAGCGCCACGGAAACGCCCGTAAGCAAAATGACGGCAAGCATCGCGACCACTTTAACGATCAGCGTCCGCTGTCCGAGGCTGACCGCCACTTCTTCGCCTAAGGAAAGAATCGACACGGATTTCGAGATGAGCAGCGCAAGCACGACCCCGACCACGGCAAAAGGAATCGCCAGCTTGATCAGATTCGGGTCCATCTGATGCAGGCGGGCGTTATACCAAAAGCCGATTTTTTGCGAAACTTGAAAATACGTCGAGAACGCGGTCGCCATGCTGCCGAGAAACGTTCCGATCACGGTGCCCGTCACCGCCAGCCGGACCGGAGACATCCCGCCCGGCAGAAGGGACGCCAGTCCGAAGACAAGCCCTACGCCGAACGCCGAGCCGATGAACGAATACACGATCATTTCGATCGAAGAAGAGCCGGGCAGCGCGATCATGCAGACCGTAATGGCGAATACCGAGCCGTCGGTCACCCCCATGATCGAAGGGGATGCAAGGTAGTTCCTTGTCATCCCCTGCATGAGCGCTCCCGACATCGCCAGGAAAGCGCCGATGAGCAGCGCTCCGACCGCGCGCGGGACGCGGGAGTGCATCACGATTTGATGATTGACGTTGCCCGGGTCGAAATTGGCGAACGCCCCCCAGAGCGTGCCTGCATCGATCGTTTTGGAGCCGAAACGGACGGATAAAATGATCGAGAGGACGATCGCAACCGGCGAAAGCCATAAGATCCACGCCGGGTGAAGCTTGTATGCTTGTTTCATGGTTTGTCGGCTCGCCTGCCTGGAATCAGGAGGCCAGCTTTTCCACAGCTGCTTTCAGGAATTGAATTTTGCTCCACGAGGTGCCGCCCTGCCCCAGCGGATCGACGACGTTGACGAATACTTTGCCGTTTTTCACCGCATTGATGCTCTGCCAGATCGGATTTTTCTGCAGATCCTCCAGCGCCTTCGGCGTGTCTTTGTTTTCGTCCTCGGAGAACTGCAGGAAAATGTAATCCGGGTTCATTTCGCTGAATTTCTCGATCGAGATGAGCTCCTGCGCCTTCGCCGCCTTCACTTCCGGAGGAGCCGTAAAGCCGAGATCGGCATACAGCGACGCGTTGAAGAACACGCCTTCGGGATAAATGTACAGGTTGCCGGTCCGGACTCTCAGGGAGACGACCTTCTTGTCTTTCAAGCGATCGCCGAGCTTCGCTTTGGCTGCCGTCACATCTTCCTTATATTTTTGCAGCACCTGCTTGGCCTGTTCCTGCTTGCCGGTCAGCTCGCCCAGCAGCAGCAGATTGGCTTCCCAGTTCGTCGAAATATGCGACACCGGGAACGTCGGCGCGACTTTCGCCAGCTTCTCCGCCATTTCCGGCGGGAACTTCGAAGAGCCCAGAATGACGTCCGGCTTCATCTTCAAAATGCCTTCGATATTCGGCTGCATTTTTTCGCCGGTGCTTTCCACGCCTTGCGTGATGCTTTCGAACATCTTCGGAAATTTGCCGCCTACGGTAATCGCGCCGACCGGCTTCACGCCAAGCACCAGCGCATCCTCCATCGCTTCCATCGCGCCCGCGATGACGATTCGGTCCGTTTTGCCGGGCACCGTGTAATCCTTGCCGAGATATTTGATCGTTTTGGTCGCCGGAGCCGCGGCGTCTTTGGCCGCTGCCGCCGGTTTCTCCGTTCCTGCCGAAGCGGCCGGCTGCTCTTTCCCCTGACCTGCCGTGCCGCAAGCGGACAAGGCAAGCGCCAGCAGCACCGCAGCTCCTATTCCTGACCATCTGCGTTTCAACATCTTGCTAATCCCCTCTCATTGATAACGATTCTCATTTGCGATTATAAACTACCCTCCCCCCTTAAACCATGGACGATTTCCGGAGTCACTTTGGACAATTGTCGGAAAACAGATGCAGCGCCGCATCGACGATCCGATCGTGGGCAGTGGCGGAATATTCGTGCCACGGGTCGGAAGGAATGCGGTGCGCCCGTTGCTTCCGGACCGCTTTCAAATCCTGCCATGCAGGAGCGCCGCTTAACCGCTTGGCGTGAGCCAGAGATTCCGGCTCCTGGCGAACGAGCAGCAGCAGGCGGTCCGCGTCGATCTCCGCCAAGTCTTCCAGCGTAATCGGCTCATTGAGAACGGTGCGGCCAACCGGGCAAGCCGGCTTCACTTGCAGGTCGCCGTACAGCACTTCCCGCATGCTCCGGTTGCTGAACACATGGCATTCGTCCTTATAAATGCGCAGGATCAGAACCGTATCGTCCCCCGCCTCGCGGGCAAGCCGTTCCCGAACGGACTCCACCTTCCGGTCGTACTCTCTCAGCCACAGCTCCGCCTCCTTCGACGCTCCGAGAAACTCTGCCGTAAACTGCAGCTGTTCCCGCCAGTTCTTCTCGGCCCACGGCACCTGCAGGAGCGGAGCGATCTGCTTCAGCTTATCCTGTTCTTCCTCGTCCAGCCCGGTGCGGCACAGAATAACGTCCGGACGCGCTTTGCGCAGCGTGTCGATATTTGTTTCCCAATCCATATTGTTGCGGTAGGCGCTGAGATGAACGGGAATATCGTTGCGGTACGTTTCGTAGTAGTAGGCCGTCCACTTCGGATGAAGCGGTGCGGCATAAGGCAGCATCCGCAGCGCTACAAGCTGGCCGGTGATGGCCGAGCTGTAGGCGGCTATCTTGCGGCTGCGGTTCTTCATATACACCGTCGGCGATACGCCGACTTCCTGTTTGAACTTTCGACTTAAATAAAACTCGTCGCTGTAGCCGACCTGCTGGGCGATGTCCCGCAGCCTGACGTTCGAACCGGCCATCAACTGCTTGGCCCGCGTCATGCGCAGCTCCGTCAAGTAATCGATGGCGCTGCTGCCGTACGTTTTTTTGAACAGCTCCACGTAGTATTTGGGACTGACCCCAGCCATCCGGGCGAGCTGCTCGATCGACAAGCTTTCGTTGAAATGACGCTCCATATAGTCTTTCGTCCGCCGGATGGCGGCTTCCGAATCTTTTCTCGAGGAAAGCCCGACATTTTTCATGACGCCATAGATCAGTTCGCGGAAGGCAAGGCGGGCGCGCGGACGTCCGACGTCCTCACCGCTCTGCCAACGGCGGTTCACGGCGTCGCATAGTGTAATCATCTGCGCGGCGGGAATCATCGGAATTTCGTCCTGCACCCAGAACAAGCCTTGTTCCTTCTCGAACCGGAGCTGTCCCTCGTCCTCGTCCTCTTCCGTCTCCCGGTACAAGTCGAACCGGAACAAAAACAGGCTCAACCCTTCCGCCGTATCTGAAGCGGCGCCGAACGTCTGGCCCGGAGAGCACACATAAGCGGTATCCTGGCGGAGCCGGCCTTCCTTCCGGTCCACGATCAACCGCCCGTGTCCCTTCGTCACCGCAAGCAGAACGTACGAATTCGCGAGCTGCTGCTCCATGCGCCATTCGCCGTCCCCTTTGACCGCTTCGACGTCCCGAAGCTTCCAGTATGTACCGTCCAGCCAAGTGACCACCCGATCTCCCGGTTCCGTGATGCCTGGATTCATAAGCTTGTGCACCGCCCTATATGATAATGATTCTCAATACATTTTTTGAAGTATACCAAAAAGCTACCCCCTTGTCGATGAGACCGGTGTCCGGCAAAAGTAAAACAGACCTTCGAGCCACCGTAAAAGTAGGATTCGAAGGCCTATTTTTCAGTTCGATCGTCCAATCGCAGGCGGGCTTTACGGCCTGACCCATTTGGCGCCCTGCCAAGTGTGGATGTAATACCAGGACTCCCCGTTGGGAGAGTTCCAAACCCGCGATGCCGTAACGGTTTGCGGGGTAAACGTGAGCCATTTTTCCGCAGGCTGATTTTCTACATAAGGGACGTCGAACCCGATCGAGGACGCGGTAAGCTCAAGCCGTTCGCTGCTTAGCTGCACCCCGAGCTTGGCGTCATGCTCGAACTCGCCGGTCAACCGGGAGGCAATTTCCATGGACGGATTGATCCATTTTCCGACGCCCTCGCTTACCGTAAAGTACCAGCTTCCTTTTTTCCCGATGACCTGAACCGTTTGGGCTGTTTGTTCTCCCCCCGTTTTATAGGGATCGGAAGAGAAAGCCAAAGGCGTCTGATAATAATAGAACGGAACGGGAATATCCAGCTTCAGATCGACCTGCTCCAATCCTTCAATACCAAGCCCATAGTCGTCGCTGCAGCGTATCCATCGCAGCCCGTTCGGCGTCTCGACCTGGTACCAGACACTCGGAGGAGCCATGCCGGCCAACCGGGTATATTTCGCTACAGGCTTCAACACTTGAGGGGGCAGCTTCGGCTCGTCGGCCAACGGCTTTTCAAATGGCTGACTGTACACCTCGCTCTCCCGCGCAATGGGGATCATGCCTTCAACCGGTTGGCCCGCGTAATTCTCAGCATATTGCTCCGAACGAATCCATTGCTCCCCGAGCCAGGAGGTTCGGATCAAATGCCACTTCGCCGACGTACGGCAGGGCGTGTATGGATCGCACGCATCGATGGAGGCAACCGCCTGAACCTGCTGCGGAGAAAGACTGTACCCGGTTATTTTCATCCGGGAGTCATAAAGCGGTGTCTGGGGGTCCAGCAGAGTCAAGGTCTGTTCCTGCTTCTGCAGTTGGCCGTACTTGTACGCCCCTTCCTTCAAGTTAATCCACGCTTTGCCAAGCCACGTCTCGACCGGCACTTTGTCCATCCTCGTAATAGAGAGCAGTTTATCGCTTTCAATCGGGGCGAGCTTCACAGACTGGTAAGCGCTGATGGAGCCGAGGACTTCATTCGGTTTCGTTTTATCACTGGCGTACAGTTTAAAATCGTCAAGCAAAGTAATATAAGGCATCGCGCCCGGTTCGGCAAGCTTCTGATCCGCAGGCTTCTGGTCGGCACGGGCGGTCTGCGATCCCGACGGGAAGGTTACCGCTGCGGCCAGCAGCAAAATGAGCCATTTATTCATGTTGTCCATCTCCTTTTCAAAAAAACCAAAAGTTTTCCATTTTTAAACCTACCATAAAAATGGAACAATTTCCATCAGAGTGTTGAGAAAGTGGTCAAACGGGATTACAGAGGTAACGAAAGGATGGGGTATCCACTTCCGACCACTCTTGTCTTCAGGAAATTTGATTGAAGCCGCTTCATAGCGGACATTTCCCGAAGACAAAGGCGGCCGCTATCGCTTCTCCAGTGGATACCCCATCTCCGTATGTTTTTCTCTATTTTTGCTTAGACCACTTTCTCAACAAGCTCATGGAATAATTTCCATACGCTCCTCCGGACCGCTCCCCTCAACCGGCTGGGGGGTTTTGCCAAAAAGTTCATTTTATCTTCACAGGAAACCGCCCCCGATAGCCCGACCGGGCTATGGGCAACCCGCTTTCCGTTCTATACAATGAGGGTGCTTGCCTGTTTTGTAAGGAGTGATGAGATGAATCGTAAACGAATGCTGACGGTCCTGCTCAGCCTGCTGCTGGTTGCCGTGATGACCGCCTGCTCTACCTCCGAGCGTCCGGTCGACCCGTCGGAGGTGGAGGTCACGCTGACGACCGAGCCTTCGCCGCCCAAGGTGAACGCCGTCACCAAGTTCACCGCCACGCTAGGCGGTGTGCCGGAATCGACCAAAGCCACCCTGGCCTTCGACATTCGCAAGTCCGAAAACGATACGCTGTCGTATTTGAATGCGAAGCAGGAAGGAAGCGCGTACTCCGCGGAAAAAGAATTGAAGGAGCCGGGAACGTACACCGTCTACGTGCATCTGTACATCGGCGACCTGCACATCATCAAGAAAAAGAAGATTGAGGTCGCTTCATGAGCCGCAACCGCATCCGCAGCCTGATGCCGCCCGGGTCCGTCCTGCGCGCCGCGCTGCTGGCGTTCTCGCTCGCGGTGCTGCCGTCCACGGCGGTCTGCGCAGCAAGCAGCGGCAACAATGGAAGCAGCGGGAAGGAACTCCCGCTCCAGCAGCTCATTGACGAAGCGCCGCCGGGCGGCACGCTAAAGCTGGCGGCGGGGACCTACCGGGGGCCCGCCGTCGTCGCGAAGCCGCTGCGGATCGAAGGCGCGGGCGGAGCGCAGATCGTCAACGAGTCGGATCAGCCGGCGGTAGAGCTTCGTGCCGACCGCTCCGCGTTAGCGGGTCTGGCGATCCGGGACACGGGAGCGAAGACTACGGCGGCCGTGCTGCTTTCCGGCGCCGAAGGCACGCTGGAGGATCTGCGGATCGAGACGGTGTCCTCCGGCATTCATCTGCGAGACGCGAGCCGCAACAAGATCAGCCGTACAACGGTGGGTTGGGCGGGGCCGGACGTCAAGATAACGGAGAAAGGCAACGGCATCGACCTGTACGCCTCCCATGACAACGTGATCGCAGGCAACACCGTCACCGGTATGCACGATGCCATCTACATCGAGAACAGCAACGGCATCCGGGTAGAACAGAACGAGGTGAACGAGTCCCGGTACGGCGTGCATTTCATGTACGTCAACGACTCGTCGATCCGGGGCAACACCGGGGCGCGCAACATCACCGGAGCGATGGTGATGGCCGTCAAAAGCGTGGAGGTCTCGGGCAACACGTTCGTCAAGCAGAGCGAGAACGTCAACTCCCAGGGCCTGCTGCTGTTCGACGCGAGCGATTCCGTCTTCGCGGACAACCGTCTGGAGGGCAACCGCGTCGGCATCTACGTCGAGCAAGCGCAGAAAAACGTGCTGGAGCGCAACCGGGTGACCGTGAACTACGTAGGCCTGCAGCTCAAAGAATCCGAGAACAACCGGTTTCAGGGCAACGATTTTCAGGGCAATGTCATCCCGGCGGAAGCGACGGACAGCCAGAATAACGACGTGAAAGGCAACTATTGGGACAGCTTCCAAGGCGTCGATCTGGACGGAGACGGGTTCAGCGATATGCCGTATGCGATCAATCCTTTTTTTCAAAAGATGACCAAAACGACTCCGCCGTTCCAGCTGTTCTTCCAGTCGCCCGGCATGGCGTTTCTGGAAGGCATGCTGACCTCGTCCAAACAAGCTTGGACAACCGACCGGGCACCGGCGATGAAGCCTTACGCAGCGGACGCCTACCGTCTGCCGGCCGGATCTGAAACGGCAGGAACGCTAATCGTCAGCCTCCTCCTGCTGGGGAGTGCAGTAACAACCATATTCGTAACGGGGGTTCGAAGAAAATGAAAAAGATTACTTTAAGTCTGGCCATCGTCATGATCATTCTGGTGCTATCGGCATGCGGAGCCAAAAAATACGAGCCGCAGGCCATCAACGAAGCGACGGACAAATGCGCCGTGTGCAACATGCAGGTGAAAGACGACCAGTTTGCCACGCAAGCGGTCCTGAAGGACGGCAAATCGCTGAAATTCGACGATATCGGCTGCTACAACGAATGGAAGAGCAAAAACGGCACCGAGCAGGTCGGAGCGACATTCGTCCGGGACTACCATTCCAAGGAATGGATCGAGCTGGAGAAGGCTTACTACGTGTACGACAAATCGTTCAAATCGCCGATGGCTTACGGCATCTATTCGTTCAAGGATAAAGCGACGGCGGAGAAGTTCATCGCGGAGAACGGAAAAGGCAAGCTGATGACGGGCTCCGAGCTGGGCTCTCATACGTGGGAACGCAATTCGGACAAGATGAAGCATATGAAAGACAGCCACAAGCCCGGCGATGAAGGCAAGCAAGACATGAAAGACGGTCATGGCGGCAGCGAAGCGAAGAAAGAAGAGCCGAAGGTCGCACACTAATGAAACCGATGCTGACTGTGGCGATTCGCGAGATGAGAATCGGCTTCCGCAACCCGTGGGCATACTCGTTCCTTGCGCTCTTTTCCTTGTTCAGCCTGGCTCTGCTGCTGATTCACTCCAGCCGGGTCGTCGAAGGATATTCGAGCGTCACGGGCACGATGCTGAACCTGATCTTGTACCTGCTGCCGCTCATGACGCTGCTGCTCGGTTCCTTCTCGCTGACCGCGGAAAAGGAAGAAGGCGGCTGGCAGCTGCTCTCCGCCTACCCGCTCGGCACGCCCGCGTTCGTGCTGGGCAAATATGCGGGCATTGCCGCCGTGCTGCTTGTCATCGTCGCCTTCGGCTACGGCTTGACGGGCGTCGTCGGACAGCTTACAGGAAAGCCGTTCGATGTGAAAACCTTCACGTTGTTTCTGGCTTTCTCGGCCGGCATCGTGCTGCTGTTTCTGGCGGTGGCCGCCATCGTCGGCACGCTCGCCAAAAACCGCTGGCAGGCGCTGACGTACGGCGTGGCGATCTGGTTCTTCACCGTCATCGGCTGGCCGACGCTGCTTGTCGCCGTGCTGGGCTTGCTGCCGTACCTGTGGATCAAGCCGGCGCTTGCCGTGCTCACGCTGTTCAATCCGGCGGAGCTGGTCCGGCTGTTCATCGTCGTCAAGCTGAGCGGAGGGTCCGTGCTCGGGCCCGAATATTACGAATGGATCGGATGGATTCGCGGGACGGGCGGCACTTTCCTGTTCCTGCTCGTCTCGGCCGTCTGGATCGCCGGATGTCTGGGAGCCGCTATCCTGTTCTGGGAAAGGGGGCGGTCACGTGGCTGAACCGGTGCTGAAGCTGACGAATGTCCGCAAAACGATCAACAAGCAGCCGATCGTCAAGGGAGTCGATCTGGAGCTGTACCCGGGGCAGGTGATGGCGCTGTGCGGCGGCAACGGAGCGGGCAAAAGCACGCTGCTGCGCATGATCGTCGGCAGCTCGCAGCCGACCGAAGGCTCCATCGAAGCGTGCGGCCTTCAGTGGCGCGCCGATCGGATGCGCTACGCCGCTTCCGTCGGCTACATGCCCGACGACTACGTGTTCGGCCAGGCGCTGTCTGCGCGGGAGACGCTCACGTTCTGGGCGAAGCTCCGCAGCGTGCCGCCGTCCCGCGTCCAGGAGCTGCTGCACAAGGTCGGTTTGGCCGAGGTGCAGCAGAAGCCCGTCACCTCCTTCTCCAAAGGGATGCGGCAGCGGCTGCTGTTCGCGCAGGCGCTGCTCGGCGACCCGCCTCTGCTCGTGCTGGACGAGCCGACGAACGGCCTCGATCCGTACTGGCTGCAATCGTTCGTGCATCTGATCGAAGAAGTAAAACGCGAAGGCCGCGCCGTCATTTTCTCGACGCACCACCTGCAGGTGGCCGAATCCGTCGCCGACCGGGCCATGTTCCTGCGGAACGGGGAATTGGTGCGGCAGGGCTCCATCGACGAGTTCCGGGAGCACTACGGGCCGAAGGGACTGGACGGAGCGTTTACGGAATTTATGGCTTAATCGCATTTTGCCTGGAATCAACAAAGAAGCCTTGTCCTCTTTCCATGAAGAGAACAAGGCTTTTTCACTATCCCCGAACAAGTCCCGCCTGTTTGCACGCCGCCTCCAGCTCCGCCAGCAAATCGGCCAGCTCCGGGGAGCGCTTCAGATTCGCCAGCATGCCGAGCACGATGACCTTGCGCGGACGGATCTCGACCAGCTCCTGCTCCAGCACCGCCAGAGACTCGAGCGCCTCATTGCGCGCTTCCCCTTCGGGGAGCCGCTCCAGCCGTTCCCGGCACCGCTTCACAAGCAGGAGCGGATGAGCCGACTTCGCATTTCTCGCGTATACCTCTCTCAGCCTCGGCCAATTGGTTTCGTTCAAAAGAGGGCGCGGCTTCTCCCGCAGCACGCGTTCCGCTACCGCATCGACGATATGCAGAATATGGAGGCACACTTCGTCCGGTCCCAACGTGATCTTCTCGACCAACTGCAAGCCCATGTAGGTCGACAGCAAGCTGCTTAACAGCAATACGCCTTCCGGCGCATAGGGCGCGTAGCCGTCCCCGTAGATGCCAACAAGGCTGTCGATAAAAAACATACTGATCTCGGTATCCATTTGCTTCAAGTAATCCCGAATTTCCTGATTTACGAAGCCTCCGTTTTCCCGCATCTGCATGGTGAAAAATTCGGGATATTCGATCCACAGGCCAAGGCAGACGAGTATTTTCCGCTCCAGGCGTTCCCTCGGGCCCAGTTGCCGTTCGCGTTCCACGAGCTGCATCCCGTCGTTCAAACGCTTAAAAAAGAATTTAAAAATATCCAGCAGCAGCGCTTCCTTGGAGGAAAACTGCTGGTACACGCTGCCTTTGGACATTTTGCAAGCTTCGGCGATTTCCTGCATTGTCGTCTGCACATACCCGTTCGCAGCGAACAGCTTCATCGCGGCAAACAGGATGTGCCGCTTCTTCTCGTTCCACTTCTCTTCCACCGTTACACCGTCCCGAAACTCGTATGGTCTGCTTCGTTTCCGTCATAGGGAATATAGCGGATACGCAGGTAACTTGCAAGCTCCACTCTATTCCCGGACGGCTGCGGCGCCTTCTTGCAACGGTGCCGTGCTTCCTACCCGATTGCGTTCCTTCCAGCCGATCAGCATGGCCGTGCTTGCCACCATGAAGGCCGCTCCGAGCACATAAGGGTAATTGACGTTAACGTCGAACAGCATGCCGGCAATGGACGGTCCCGCAATCGTACCCAAGCTCATATAGGCGTTGTTCATCCCCGCTACGAACCCCTGCTCGTTTCCGGCCATTTTGGACAACAGCGTATTGACGGCCGGCCGGATAATCGTCGTGGCGACGAAAAACAGAATGGTCACGGCAAAAACGGAAACGTACGACTTCGCCACAAGGACCGCCAGCATCATAACGGCGGAAAGCAAAAACATAGCAATAAGTATTTGACGCTCGCTAAACCTCCGCAGCAGCCTTTCGAACAGAACCGCTTGGGTGAAAACCCCTGCCAGCGCGCCGAGCGTAATCATCAGCGAGATGTCCTTCGGCGTAAATCCGTGCTTCACGTCCACATATAAACTAATCACAGCTTCAAAATTCATTAACCCGAACGTCAGCATGAACACAAGCAGAAGCAGCACGAAGTACGGCGCGCGAAACGAGCTAAGCAATTGCTTGAACAGATTTTCCCGCTTCCTCTCCGCGGTCCGGGCCAATTGCCTCGCTTCCCGGCTCTGCGTCTCCGGCAGAAACAGCAGGGACAGCAGCACCGACACGCCGGCAATGGCCGTCGCCACATAGAACGGAACCCGCAGCCCATAGTCGGCCAGAAATCCGCCGATGCCGGGTCCGATCACGACACCCAGCGACATGGAGGCGCTGAACAGGCCCAATCCTTTTCCGCGATCCTTCTCCTGCGTAATGTCGGCCACATAGGCCATCATCGCCGGTGTCAGAAGCGCCGCCCCGATTCCGCTAAGCAGCCTGGACACGTAAAGCAGCCACATCTGATCGGCAAGCCCGAACAGGAGCTGGGACAAGGCAAATACCCCGATCCCCCCGACAATCATAATTTTACGTCCGTATTTATCGGACATCTCGCCGGCAATAGGCGAAAATAGGAGTTGCGTCACTCCCATAGCGGCGACAAGATATCCCATGTCCTGGCCGCTTGCCCCGAATTCCGTAATGAATTTAGGCAAAATGGGGATGATCAGTCCCATACCCACCATCGTAATAAACATGTTCACCATCAAAATGACGAGCGGTCCCCAATTCGAACCGGTCTTGGTCATAACATTCACCTCTCTTGCAGATTTCAATTCCACACGAATCCATTTGACCAATTAGTTCTATAAATGACCATATGGTCATTTCGAAATTATATCCTCCCTCTTCCGCGATGTCAAATTGTTGAAATTAACAAATAGTTATGGTAAGATGGCTTTAAATTAATGACAGGAGCTGAAAAGATATAATGTAAAATAACTTTCTTGCTAAGAAATATAAAATAGTAAAACAAGCAAGCGATACGAGCGCATGTTTTATTATTTATATGCAAGAAAGTTACGATATCTTTTCACTCAAACAATATATCCTTATCTAACTCTATATCAGGGTTGGATTTGCTGTATTTATTTGAGCTGTGGGAAAGGTAACTTTCTTGCAGCTCTTCTATTTTTGTACAGGAGGATCTATATCTATGTCATTAATCAATGTAACAAACCTGACGTTCGCCTATGACGGCAGTTACGATAACTTATTCGAGGACGTAAGCTTTCAGATCGATACCGATTGGAAACTCGGATTTACGGGAAGAAACGGCAGAGGCAAAACCACCTTCCTCAACCTGCTGCTTGGGAAGTATGAATACAGCGGAACGATTTCCGCCAAAGTCAGCTTCGAGTATTTTCCATTCCATGTGGAGAATAAGGAGCAGAACACAATCGATGTCATCGGCGACATCTACCCGGATTACCTTCACTGGGAATTGATGCGCGAGCTTTCGCTGCTCAAGGTGTCGGAGGATGTTCTATACCGGCCCTTTGCTTCGTTGTCCAATGGCGAGCAAACGAAAGTATTGCTGGCCGCCTTATTTCTGAAGGAAAACAGCTTTCTGTTGATTGACGAGCCGACCAATCACCTGGACATGAACGCACGAAAACTGGTCAGTCAATATCTTAATACGAAAAGCGGCTTTATCCTCGTCTCTCACGACAGGTCGTTCCTGGATCGCTGCGTCGACCATATTCTGTCCATCAATAAAACCGACATCGAAATTCAAAAAGGCAATTTTTCCGATTGGTGGGAAAATAAACAGAGACAAGACCAATTTGAGCTTGGCGAGAACGAAAAGCTGAAAAAAGACATTAAACGTTTGTCGGAAGCGTCCAAACGAACGAGCAATTGGTCGCACGAGGTGGAAAAAACGAAGAACGGCACAAGAAATTCCGGCTCCAAGGTGGACAAAGGATATATCGGGCACAAGGCTGCCAAAATGATGAAACGCTCCAAAGCCATGGAGCACCGGCAGCAAAACGCGATCGAGGAAAAGTCGCAGCTTTTGAAAAATATCGAAAGCTCGGAGAGCTTAAAGATTACCCAGCTTCCTTTTCATAAAAATCAGCTCGCCGAACTAGACCATGTTTCCATTTATTATGGGGAGAAGACAGTTTGCACCGATATCAGCTTTACGATTGAACAAGGCGAGCGAATCGCGCTTTCGGGTGCGAACGGCTCCGGAAAATCAAGCATTATCAAGCTGATTTGCGGCGAGGATATCGCGCATACCGGCACGTTCCGAAAGGGAAGCCAGCTGAAAATATCGTATGTTTCGCAGGATACCTCGCATTTGCAGGGAAATTTAACGGATTACGCCAGAAGCAACGAGATCGATGAAAGCCTGTTTAAATCGATTTTAAGAAAGCTTGATTTTTCCAGAGTTCAGTTTGACAAGGATATATCAGCCTTCAGCGGCGGCCAAAAGAAGAAGGTGCTGCTGGCGAAAAGTCTTTGCGAGAAGGTTCATTTGCATATTTGGGACGAGCCGCTTAATTTTATCGATGTAATCTCCCGCATGCAGATCGAGGAACTGCTGCTTGAGCACTCACCGACCATTCTTTTTGTGGAGCATGACAGCGAATTTTGCAAAAATATCGCTACCAAGATTGTAAAACTCTAAATGAGCGCAAGCCGAATAGAGGCAGCGGCCGTCCGGAACGTTATTTTCGCGTCCGAAACTGCCGCTGCCTTCTATGCATCCGCACGCGGCAAGCTGATCCGAAACATCGTGGAATACCGCCGATCCGCTTCCAGTTCAATCGTGCCTTGATGCAGCGTAACGATTTTTTTGCAGATGGCGAGGCCTAAACCGGTACTGTCTTTCACCGCCCCGGCCCCGCGTGTAAATTCCTCGAAGATGTGCTCCCTGATCGCGGTTCCTGTACGCCGATTCCGTCATCTCCAAGCCATAGCACAGCCCGGCCGTCCTTGCTTTCGCAAGACGCGTATAGCACCGTTCCCGCTGTATTGAACTTAAGCGCATTTCCGATCAGATTCATGATGACGCGTTTCATATGCACATGGTCCAGCATCACCGGTAGCGGCTCTTCCGGAATCTGCACATCCAGTCCGAACCCTTTGTCCTCGATTTCGGAATAACATTCCGCCACAATCTGCTGAAACCATTTGGTGATGTTTACTTTTTCTCTTTTCAGCATTTGATTGGAATCTTCCAGCTTTGCCAATTCGAACAAGTCCTTAATCAAATTGGCCGTATAGGAAGATTTGTCGTGAATGTATTGGATATATTTGCGCCTCCTGCTTTCCTCCAGCGACGGATCGTCCAGCAGCAGCTGGGAATAGCCGTAAATCGAAGTCATAGGCGTCTTCAAATCATGCGATAAATGCAAGAGCATGTTTTTGCGGCTGGTCTCGGCCGCTTCCTTCTCGGCAGAGGTTCGCTGCAGCCGCTCGGCCAACCCGTTGAAAGCCTCTCGGATTTCGTCGAACTCCTGCTCGGCCGTGAACGTCAGCCGCTTCGTATAATTCAGCCGCTCCATTTCTTTAATCCCTTCTATAATTTGCCGGATCGGCTTCTCTACTTGCTTAACCGAGTATTTGGCGTACAAATACACGGCGACGAGCAAGCCGGCAGCGAAGCATGCAGCAAAAATGGCTGCGGCTATAGATACTTTATCCGTATACATAGGTATTTTCCAAAGCAGGATATACGGCTCTTGATTCGGCCCCTTTACCGAATAAGCGTGATAGTAGATCGAATCATCGTTCCGCTGCATATCCAATTTTGCGTAGAGCAGTCCATCCCGGTAACGGACGATATCGTCTTCCTTATTTCCACGGACATAGATCACCTCTCCCGCCTCGTCGATCACCTCAAACCAGCCACCGTACCGGTCCAGCAGCTTCCCGTCGATATTTTCGAAGGGATACCGATAAATATCTTCCCCCGTAATCCGAGGCAAATCGCCCGTCCTGTCTACCACCCGGTTCATCAGAAAATCAGTGCTCACAAGCGCTACGACAATCGCGCCTAACAAAAGGCCGCTAATGACGATATAGTTGCGGACAAACAACTTCTTCAGCGGCCTTGGGCCGCGAATGCTATTGTTTCTTCTCAAAACGGTAGCCTAACCCCCTAATCGTAACCAGGTAGTCAGGCTTTCTTGGGTTATGCTCGATCTTCTCGCGGAGTTTGCTGATATAGACCATAATCAAATTTTCGTCCCCCATGTACTCTTCACCCCATACCTGCTCGTAAATCTGCGCTTTCGTGAATACCCTGCCGGCTTGGCTCATCAACAAAGCGATAATTTTGAACTCGTAGGATGTCACTTCCTTGGTTATACCGGTTTTATAGAGCTTGCAGCTCTCCAAATCCAGTTTGACGTCACCGATTTCGATGATGGCGGGAACGGGCTTATCCAGCTTGGTAAAGGCATCCAGGCGTCTGAACAGCGCCTGCACCCGGCTTACGACCTCAAGCGGGTTAAAGGGCTTGCCCACGTAATCGTCTGCCCCTAGCTGCAATCCGAATATTTTGTCCATATCGTCCGACTTGGCCGAGAGAAAAAGAAATGGAATCGGGGAGCTTTGCCGCACTTTCTTAAGCAGCTCCCATCCATCCATCCGTGGCATCATAATATCCGCGATGATCAAGTCAACCTGCTCGCGCTGCAGGATCGTCAACGCTTCATCGCCATTGCCCGCCGCCATTGTGCCGTAACCGGCATGGTTTAAATAAACGGTGAGCAATTCGACAATTTCCGCTTCATCGTCGATGATCAATATCGTTTTAATTGGCTCTTCACCTCTATTGCCTTATACCCGTATCCTTATCCATCAGCTATCCGCTAAGGAGAGAAAAGAGCTATCCGCTGGCTAGAATAAATGATCGGCGAACCGGGACAACAGTACGGCGGCTTCTTGTCTCAGCATCGGCTGTGTCGATCTGTAGTCGGCCGCTCCGTTCTGGTCCTCGATAACTTCGGGTCCATATAATACTTTCGCCACAGCGAAGCGGACACCTTCCACCGCCCATGAATCCGTATGGCCTGCAATCTTGGCTTCTTTAGGGGTAACATGCAGATGATTGAAGGCCATGCGCCATACAATGGTCGCCGCTTCCTGTCGTGTCATCGGCTGCTGCGGGAAGAACCGGTCGCCGCCTGATCCCTGGATCAAGCCAAGCTCTTGCGCGGCCTGGATATGTTGGGCATACGGACTGTCTGCGACATCGGCGAACACCGGCTTTTGCTTCGACGGGGCGATGCCCGACCACCGGATGAGCCAGCCGATAAACTGTTCCCGCGTGATGGGCTGCTCAGGCCGGAAAAGGTTGTCGCCGCTTTCCTCCCCGATGACATCAAGCTGGCGCAAATGGCTGATGTAGGCTCCATAGGGATGCTGGGGACCAACATCGTCATAGGGGCGCGGCTGCGGCAATTTTTCGGACCAGCTGTCGAGCTTCAGATCGTAATAAAACGCCTGTACCTCGCCTTTTTCATTCCGTTTGAACGCCGCTTTGACACCTTGATCGTCCTGAAACAGAAGCGGCTCGATTTCATGCAGCACGTGCTCGCCAAGCGGGTCTTGCACGATAAGCTTACCGTCTTCCGCGCGAATGCGCGATGTCCACATCCGGTTTCGCAAATCGCTGTATGTGCCTGCAAACTCCGCCAGCGACGAGGAGAGCGGCCCATGAGCATCAGCTTGCTTGCCCGCAGCCGGGTAATAATGATTCATGAAGGCTTTGAAAAAAGGCTTCCGGAACTCAAAATCCTTATTGACGGTAATGAAAACGCCGACCTTCTGATCGGGAATCAACCACATCCCCGAATGGTATCCGTCTACATCTCCGGACTTCTCTACCACATACTGCCCGTTGGCATCTTGCCGATTGGAATATTCGAAGCCGTAGGCCATATTCGGCAGCTTCGGATGGATGGCAAGCTGAGGCTTGTGCATGTCGCGAATCGTTGCTTCACTCAGAATCGCCGTGCTCCCGATCTTCCCCCCGTTCAGATGTGCCATCATAAACCGAGCCATGTCTGAGCCGGTTGAGAGCATCCCGCCTCCCGGAAACTCTGTCGGGACCGTCCCAAATGTAGGGAGGATATCGCCGAGCTGGTTATAGGGCACGGCGAGCCGCTTTAAATTTTCCGAAGTTAGCCGAAAATCGCTGTTTGTCATGCCCAGCGGCTGAAAAATATGTTTCTGAACGTAATCGCCGAACGGCTGGCCCGCAACCTGTTCGATCACATACCCTTGAATCGTAAATCCCAGGTTGTCATAGCGATAAAATTGTCCTGGCTGGCGTATAATCGTGGGCGAATTGTTGAGAAGATATTGTTTTAAGGAAACTTCCTTGGACAAGTCGGTCGTTGTAGAATCGGACAAATCCCCGTACTCAAATCCGGTCGCATTCATCAATAAATGCCTCATGGTCAACGGTACATCCGTCCGATTCCCGATGCGAACCTCCCCCAAATATTTCGACACATCGGCGTTCAAATCGAGCTTCCCTTGCTCGGCCAATTGCATGACGCCTGTAGCTGTAATCACCTTGGAAACCGAGGCGACGCGAAATATGGTTCGGTCCGGGTCGACCGGCAGTTTCTGCTCCACATTGGCGTAGCCGTAGCCTTTGTTTAACAGTACCCGGTCGTCCTTCACCACGGCCACCGCGGCACCGGCCATCTGTTTCTGAATATCCGGCTGGTTAAAAAAAGCATCGACAAATCGCTCGACTTCCTCCGGTGCCTGAGGTCCTGCCGGACCGGATTCCGCCGATACGCCAGGCACTGGGCCGCTCCCGGCCAATACTGCAACGGCCAGGGCAGCGACAGCCAGTTTGCTTCCACATTTACCCATTCGATTCATAAGAATCACTTCCTTTTTGTTGTCTTTTCCCTACAACAACAATATAAACGGGTAAACTTAACGTGAATCCTATACAATCTTAATGTAAAGTGAAATTTGCCGCGTCCCCAAGCTTTAGGTTCAATCCAAGGAGCCCTCCGGGCCGTACGCCTCCAGACTTTCCTTGACCCGCTGCAAAAAACGCCCGCAAACGCCCCCGTCCAGGATGCGATGGTCCAGCGCCAGGCACAAACGAACCATCGAGCGCACGGCGATTCGGTCGTCTACAACAACCGGCTTTTTGACGATCGATTCGAACGTTAAAATCGCGGCCTGCGGATAGATAACGGTCGGAAAAGAAGAGATCGAGCCGAACGCCCCCGTATTGTTCACCGTGAACGTGCCTCCTTGCATGTCGCTTGGCGACAGCTTACCCGTACGCACCAATTGAGCCAGCCTGTCGATCTCCAGCGCCAGTCCGGCGATATTCCGGAGATCGGCGTTCCGGATGACCGGGGCCAGCACCGAGTCTTCCGTCCCGACCAGAAGCGAGAGGTGGATGTCCCGCTTCACGATAATTTTGTCGTCCGCCCACATGGAATTCATGATCGGATAGTCCTTGATCACCCGGACGACCGCTTGGATAAAAAAGGCGAAGTACGTCAAGTTGACGCCTTCCTGCCGCAAAAAGTCGTCTTTGAGCTTGCTGCGCAGCAGGACCAGATTCGTTACGTCCGCTTCGACAACCGTCAGGGCATGTGGAATCTCCGTCACGCTCCGCAGCGTGCGTTCGGCAATTGTCCTTCGGACAGGCGTCACGTCGATGGCGTAATCAGTATCGGCAAGCTCCTCCTGCCGCTGAGGGACGGTCATTTCCATAACATTGGACTGGCTCACAATGTTTCCTCCAATCTTTTTTCTAAACTCACCCTCTCCCCACGCAGCCTCCACGAAAAGTTAGTATGTAATCATAGGATCAGGTACTAATTTTATTCTAAGCGTACCCCTAAGCAAGAAGGGTGTCAACTCCGGTATTTCGGTTCATTTCGTATCCCCAAGCCGCAAAAAAGAGCGCTGACAGATCCATCGGTTGAACCTGCCATCGCCGTGATTTTCATAGTTGTGACAGCCTGCCTTGCCGGAAACTCGTCGTCCTACGGCCAAATCACCGCTTCTTCCGGGCTCAACGGCCTGTCGTATAAATTATTGCTCATCGGGCCCGAGTAGACGATATGTCGGACCACTTTGCCTTCATTGCAAAAAACGATGATTTTGTTAGCATCATCGTAGGATAAATGTCGATCGGTCCAATGATAGCCCACAGCGGCATTGATGGTTTGCGGATCAGTATAGGCCCCAAAAATATACGCTTTGTCCCAAGCGAAGTCGGTGTGTTCCTTCAAATAAACGGCCGTGCCCGCTTCCCGGGCTTTGGATGCTTCTTTCTCAATGGCGCGGGTGAGCTGCTGCTCCGGGCCCCCGATTTCGAGCCGGATCACACCGTAAATGACAACTGCGGCCAACAACATGACTGCGGCGATTGCTATTGTTTTCTTCATGCTACAGCCCTTTTCGGAAAACTTGCTGCGTCTTCGTATTTTCGAATCCTGCGTGCTTGTAGAATAGGTGGGTTTCCTCTCGGGTGACGTTGACCCGGACGCGAAGCTCCTGGTAGCCCTTCGTTCTTGCCCATTCCTCGCAATGCCGTACCAACTGTTGGCCGATCCGCTTGCCCCTGAACTCCTGATCCACAACCAGGCCTCCGATTTCAGCGTAGGGCGGAGATTCGACCAGCAATCTCCCATGCGCATGAACCCAACCGACGAGCTTGCTCTGCGCTTCCGCCACGATCACGACATGATCGTCCGCACTCAGAATTGGAGCCAGCCTTGCTTCGATTTGCTCCGCGTTAGCGGGGTAGCCCAATTGACCGGATAACCGGGCAATCTCCAGGCTGTCCTGCGGCATGGCTTTCCGGTAAAGCAAGTCCATTTCACTCATCCCCTGTCTCTGTTCTATTCCTGCCTGCTTAATCGGGTCCGTATCCATTCTAATACAACCTCGCCTCCTTTATGGGTGCATAACCCGTTGACCACCATATCCGCATGCCATTTTGTCGGTTCGACATACTGTGCGTGACGGTAGGCAACAAAGCTGGCGTACGCCGAAACATCTTCTTCCGCAATGCCCCATTTCGCAAACGAGGGGATTCTTCTAAGCAGCCTCTCTTCCGGCGGGCAATCGACATAAATTTTGAGGTCTGCCAGGTCCAACAGCTCCGTGAAGTGAAACAACAAGAACCCTTCAATGATCAGAAGATGTGCTTGTCCGCCGGCGATTTCGTTCCGTACGTCCTCCATGATCCGATGAATATCGAGGGCGTCGGGCCGGTTGAAATCCTCAAATGGATTCCCATGAAAAGGCGCCACCGCTTGTGGCCGTTCCTTCTTGTAATAGCGGTCCATAGCTATGACCCGGATATGGAAGGGCTGCGCCCGCTCCTCCAAGTAACGACTGAGCGTCGTTTTGCCGCTCCCTGCGCCGCCTGCGACCCCGATGATAAGCGGTTGCTTCATTCGATTCCCTCATTTGTATCGTATAGATGTAGTGCCGTCAGCAACTAGTTTACCACATCCTCCTCCCTAAAAAATAACACTTACGGCGGCTAGCCGGAAACGAGAAAAAGGACCGGGCATAAGCTCGGTCCTGAACTTGTTGAGAAGCCCTAGGATTAGAAAATCTCTGATAAATAGAGGTGGGGTATATCCCGTAAGAGTTTACGTCCGCCTTTGGAACCCGTGAAAATACCGCAAATTTCAATCAAGTTCACGGGTTTCAAGAGCGGCTGGAGGGATATATCCCACCGGCGTATGAAGAGAATTTTAACGTGAAGCGGATCAAACCGGCGGATTCGGATCGTATGGATAGTTCACCGGCGTAAAGAAATCCTTGTATCGTTTGAATGACGGTGTCGTCGGCGACAAGATCTCCGCTACGGAATTGCCGACAATCGTTGCGACGTTGGCCAATTTGTCCTTGCTGATTTTATCGATGGTGTCGTACCGGGTATGGTATTCAGGCTCGGCTGGGGAATGCGTGTACAAAGCGGTAGCGACTCCCCGCTGGTAGAACGGAACATGATCGCTCCGTCCGAAGCGGCCATACGGAATGACCCCGGATAATCTGGAGGCAAAGGTCGCGCCCAGATCGGTGACTACGTTTTTCTGTCCGTTCACCGTGTACATGCCCAGAGTGCCGGAATTTTTGCTGCCTACCATATCGAGCTGAAAATGCCCGATGAACCGGCCGATATCCGTGGAACTGAGCGAGTTGGCATAGGCTTGAGAGCCGTATAAGCCGTATTCTTCCGCGCCGAACGTCAGGAAGCGGACCTCCGAATCCCGCTGGGTACCTGCGACGACCCGCGCCACTTCCAGCACAACGCCTACGCCGGAAGCATCGTCGTTCGCTCCGGGGCCTGCGGACACCGAGTCATGATGAGCGCCGACCGTAACCAGATCGCTGGTCGTTGTCGTTGTATTTGGCCTTAACGTAGCCACGACGTTGTAGGAGGTGGCCGACATGGCGGCTACGCCTTGAACACTGAGACGCGCCCGGGGAGCGCCTTTTGCTGCCAGCTTTTGCTTCAAGGCTTGCGCATCTTTGCCCGACAGGCTGACGGTCGGAACGGAAAGGGTGCTAAATTGCGTATCCGAAATTGGGGCATCGGAGGAAGGATTGTAAAGAATGACGGCCACGGCGCCTTGGTCTGCGACGTTGGCGATTTTGGCATTGGTATCGATTTGGCCCGCTTCGATCAGAGCTATTTTTCCCTTGAGCTCCAGGCCTTTCAAATCCTGCGGCGTGCCTTTTTTCGCATCGACAACCTCTCCGCTGACATCGCCGCCTTGCGTGTTTTGCAGGGCTTGCGGAGCAAGCTGCTCGCTTGCCAGCCCATGAGCTCCTTCGATCGTCAGTTGAATGCTGCTTGGGGCGGTAAATTTGGGGAAGGTAAAGGACTGTAGGGTAACCGTGTAGCCGTACTTTTCGAGCTCGCCTTTAATGTACTGCACCGCATTGTACTCATTTTGCGTCCCGGCTACCCTCGAAGACATGGCCAAGCGCGAAACGTGGTTGAAGATGGCGTCTCCGTTTACGGTGATGGCGTTGGCCGAGCCATGGACGACAGCGCCTTCGGGTCCGGCCTCCGGAGGAGCCGCTAACGCGAACCCTACGCCCGATCCCCAGCAAAGGCTGGCTGCCAATAGAAAACGCGACCAAAAAATTCCTTTCATCATGTCACTCCTTTTGATTGTGAAATGTAATACGCTTCTACTTTATTGCGGCGGCCAACTCAAATATGTATGCATTTTTGGAATGAACGAATGAAAAAAAGCGCAGCCATCTTTCCGTAACACGGGGAGGCTTGCGCTTTTGAATAATTAACCGATGTTTAATTTAATTTTATTTAATCAATCAAGCCTGCCCGCTCATGCTCTCGATCCGATACGGCTTCGGTCCGAGCTCGATACTGCCGGCCCGTTCCGTCTGAAGCTTAACCGTCGTCGGAAAAATACCGGGCATCCGCTCATCCGGAAACCAAGGGCGCTTGTGATCGATCACGATCAGCAGACCTTCCACATCGCCGACCGCAGCAAATTGCCGGCCGTCTCCGCTCCACTTCTCCAGCGAAAACGATTCGTGCAGCTGCCGGAGGGCGGCAGGCAGATCCTCAACCGGAAGCCCGATCTCGCTAATGCGCAAAATATCCATGGACGAGAAAGGCTCGCTTGTTGCATTGGTCAAGGAATGATGGGCGATCAATTCGACGAGATTGCCGTCCGGATCGTAGAAATACAAGGCCGTGGCATTCCAATTCGGAAAAGGATATTGCACGGCGTCGTCTTTGGCAATCGGCTCGATTCCTTTGCTGCGCACCCACTCCAACGCTTCGTTCGCTTTATTGTCGGGAATCGTGAAGGCGATATGATAATAAGCTTGTTCCCGGTCATTCGGGACAAAAGTAAGCTTGGATTCCCCCGCCTGAATCACAAGCGAATCCGCATTCTCTTCCAGCACGGGAAGCTGAAGCGTATCGCGATAGAACTGTTTTGTCGCCTCATAATTGGAGGAGTGCAAAATCACTTCGCGTATTTTCATTTCGATCTCTCCTTCGCGATAGGTCACGAGAAGACTTTCGACGCGTCCCTTCCTGCCCGCGGAACCAAGGGATAGCTGTGGAACCCTTGTCCGTACACTTCGCTGGCTTCGCTTAAAATGACGAACGCTTGCGGGTCTACCGTGCTGACGATCCTCTTAAGCGGCGCAATGTCGGCATTTCTCAGGACGACCATCAGTACCCCGCGGGGTTCCCCGGTATAGCCGCCCCAGCTTGTGAACCGGGTCAAGCCGCGGTCCAATTCCAGCAAAATCGCAGCGCGCAGCGTCTCTTCGCGTGTTTGATCCGTAATGATAAAGGCTACCTTGGAATCCGATGCCGAGTGGATCAGCTCCAGCGCCTTTTTGGTTAAAAACAATCCGATCCATGCATACAGCGCCTTCTCTGGCGAAAATACGATCGCAGCCATTAAAATTACGGCAAAGTCGAGGATCATCAGCGCCTTCCCCAGCCCGATGCCGAGCTTACGGTTCAGCAGCAGTGCCACGATTGTAAACCCGCCGGAGGAGGCGTTGCCTTTGAAAATCAAGCCCAGCCCGAGCCCGGTCCCGATACCGCCGTAAATGGCGGCCAGCAGGATGTTGTCTGTCAGTGGCGGCACGCCTTCGGTCAACAGAATACACAAAGGCAGCAGGACGGAGCCCAGTACCGTTTTGACCGCAAATCCCCGGCCGAATACCGCCGACCCCGCCAGAAGCAGCGGCACGTTGATCAGCCATTGGCTGATCGCCGGCTTCAAGCCCGTTACATATTCGAGGACGGTGGACAAGCCGGTCACACCGCCCGCAGCAATCTGATGCGGATGCTGAAACATGTTATAGCTGATTGCCATCAGCAGGCAACCGATTGTCAAGTAAGCCATCTGCACTCCGAAGGCCGCCGCACGGCCATACCCGGAAGTGCCGTGATCCTGTTTCATGTTGCTTGCACACTCCCTGCTCTTGGATGTAGTTCTTCATCTTTTTATCATGAATGCTACACCCCAGCAAGAGCGCAGTGCAACGCGAATTCGCTGTATAACGCCTACGCCGCAATGCTTTCACACTTTCTTGCAGTACAGCAATTCGGTCAACCCCGGCTTGCTTTTAACCGTTATCCAATCTGCAAAATCCCGCGTTCCGCGCAGCGTCCTCCGTTCTTTTCACCGATGACCTCTATAGCCTCCGGACCGTCGGCATACACCGCCCATTTCTGAATTTCACTCAGCACTTCGTGCAGCGCCTGCCCCTTCGCGGTCAGCCCATATGCAATACGTACCGGAATTTGGTTACGCACCTGTCGGATGACGATGCCTTCGAGTTCAAGATGCTTCAATCGCTCGGCCAAGGTGCGGGAATTCAGGTTCAGCAGCTGGGCGATTTCCGTAAACCTCGTATAGCCGTTAAGCAGTGCGGATATGATTTGCAGATTCCATCGCGTCCCGAGAAAATGGTAAGTTGCCGAGCAATCGGAATAATCCGGTTCAGCACCCGCTTCCGACCGGTCATGAAGCGTACATGCCGTCTTGTCGCCACGATGTGCCATGAGGGTCACTCCCTTCTCGCAAGGATTTATATACTTTTTATACTTTTATATTTATAAATTATGGTATCAATTTGCGGATTTGTCAATCACTTCTCCATATCCTTTTTCCAACCCGCCATGACGACGAAATTAAAATATTTGTAAATGCAGTCCACGTCCGAAAATCCGGCCTGCTTCAGCCAGACCAGCTGTTCCTCCAAGGTTGACATCCGATCCAGCTTGGTCCGTTCGTAAGCCGACGAAATTTCGGCCGCGGACAGCCCGCTGCTCTCTACCTTGCGTCTCCAATCCTGCTTATACCGCTCCTCCAGCGCAAGCGTGCTTCCCAACACCTGATCCGCGTTAATAAACAGTCCGTTGTCGTTCAGCAAGGCGCAGGCGGTACGGTATACCTTTTGCTTCTCGGCATCGGCAAGATGGTGAATCGAAAGGGACGAGATGACGATGTCATACTTCTCCCGGTATTCCCAGGTTGTATAATCCCCGACAATATACGTGACATTCGGCACCCCGCTGAATCTCGTCCGGGCCACCTCCAGCATAGAGCCGGAGAGATCCACGAGGGTCAGCTTGGCCCGAGGGTGCTTCTGCAGCATGAACGCCGAAAACAAGCCGGTGCCCGCGCCCAAATCCAAAATGCTCGGAGCATCGCTCCCCTCATCCGTTAACGACACGGCAATCTGGTAAAAGTCGTCGAAGCAAGGAATCAATTTGCGCCTTTGGCGGTCGTATACGCTTGCTGCTTCGTTAAACTGTTCTACGAGCTGCTTTTTGGTATGGTCCATCTCGGTTCCCTCCGGAAAAAAGATTAGTAATTGCTTTAGCGATAGTATAAGCAAAGTACAGTTATAACAAAAATATATTAAAGTTATAAAATATATAGTTAATAACTATGAATATTGCAGGGCAAATAAAAAAGCTGCCAAAACAATGCTCGACAGCCCTTTTGGCAAGAACGACCTTGGACTTGGAAAATAAAGTTTTAGCTCCCTTTGCGAAACATGCGAAGAAGAAAGAACTATGGTTTAATAGAGATGGACCCCAAAATTCGGAAGCATCTACCATCAACTAAGGAGCAAGATTCATGAACGTTGTGAAACCCCTGCCTTCCATAGCGGCGGGTCGTCGTCATACCGTTGGTCTTAAATCGGACGGCACGGTGACGGCTGTGGGTGATAATAAATATGGCCAATGTGATGTAAGCGGCTGGCGCGATATGGTGGCGGTTGCGGCTGGTAATGTTCATATGGCGACGAACACGGGTAATGCTCATACGATCGGGCTTAAGTCGGATGGCACGGTGGCGGCTGTGGGTTGGAATAAGCATGGCCAATCAATATAAGTGGCTGGCGCGACATTGTGGCGGTTGCGGCGGGTTGCACTCATACCGCCGGTCTTAAATCGGACGGCACGGTGGTTGCTGTGGGTAATAATGAATATGGCCAATGCGATGTAAGCGGCTGGCGCGGCATCCAACTACCCGGCAATTAGTTTTCAATATAATAATACATTGAAAGCCTTGCGCCGATTTCCCTCGCATGGCTTATGTTCTAACGTCAGAATCATACCCGCTACGGTTACAACCACCTTTATCAAAGAACGGTAGTTCAAGAATACAACGACAAGCCTAGGACTTTATTTTCTCGTCCAAGACTGTCGCTGTTTCGATTTCTGGTGTCAGTCTAATACTAATTTCTAGCCGGTTAACGATTTTCCGTTTCTCAAAACCCGTAATATCAAGCATTCTATAATGTAGTGTAGTTCTTAAAATCAAAAGTAACAACTGCTAGCATGCCGTTTAAAGCTATGTGAATTCCAATTTTTCAAATAAACGTACTAATTTAAGTATACATAAGAACATGTAGAATCTCCCTAGTGTTGCCGAATTTAACAATGCATTCATTACCGTTTGATTGCTTTGATCACAGCAGAGGCAATATAGTCCTCCACCTTCGACCCAGGAACCCAATCTTGAATAAACGCCCTGGATTCCTCTTTGGGCTCGACCACAACATTTTGAAATCCACTTTGTGTAAGCATCGTTTTCAGTTCGTCAACGGACGAGGCCCCGGATATACATCCCGAATATAAAACATCCAAATCGTTTTTGATTTCCTCTGGAAGCTCTGTCATCGTTACGACATCGGAAATGGCCAGACGCCCGCCGGAGCGCAGGACGCGGAATGCTTCATCAAACACTTGCTGTTTATCCGGCGAAAGATTGATGACGCAGTTGGAGATGATAACATCCACTGTTTGATCCGGGACCGGTAAATGCTCGATTTCCCCTAGCCGAAAATCCGTGTTCGCGAACCCTCCTTTGATGGCGTTGTTGCGGGCGCGACTCACCATTTCCGGCGTCATATCGACCCCGATCACATGGCCGGTTTCCCCGACTTGCCGAGACGCCAGAAAACAATCGAAACCGCCGCCGCTGCCGAGGTCCAATACTACTTCTCCCGGTTTAAGCTCCGCGATGGCTTGCGGATTGCCGCAACCGAGGCCAAGATTTGCACCGTCCGGAACAGCAGTTAATTCTTCGGATGAATAGCCCAACTGCGAAGAAACGTCATTGGCCGATCCGCAGCAGCTTGAAGCTGGCGAGCAGCACGAACCCGACTCCACTTCTTGCAAGGCGATTTCCTTATAACGGCTGCGTACATTTTGGCGAATTTGATCGTTCGTTACTTGATTCATGAATCATCTCTCCTTCAATTTTTTTATCAAATCAGCAGCAGCTAGGGGGACAACAAGCTGCTATGTTTGCAATCGTGAGTTGCCGTCTCCAAAGGAACCGGCTCGATAACTCCTTGGGATTTTGCCATTTCCAAGCTTGCCGTGCCGAGCGCTCTATTTCACGCTGCTCCTGTTTCATAAGGTATTCCGCGGCGAACCAATTCAAGTTCATTGGAACTAGCCTCCCTAAAGGGGATTTTTCACGTAACGCCGTAGCTTGCAAACAACATATTTCGCATCCGGTCCCCCCCCCCTTAATGTGGCGGAAGCAAACGAACGCTGTCCTTCCAAGCCGACATAATACAATCCTGGAACGGAAAGGCTGATTCCTGCTGTCTGTAACGGTTTCCCTTCGGCGTCAAGCGCCCCGATGGGATGAAGGTAAGACAGATCGGGACGATACCCGGTCGCAAAGATGACGGTTTGTACCGGTTCTTTCGTTCCGTCTGGCCAGACGACGCCCTCGGAGTAAAAAGAGGTAAACATAGCCCGTTGATCCGGCTTCCCAGCCTTTAATCTTGCTCGGTAATCGGCTAAATCGGCAACGGAACTCGGACTTGGAGTCTTTCTGCCAAATCGCCAGAATGGAAAAGTATCCAAGCCGACGGCTCTGATCCAAAAATGCAGGTCAATTCCCAATACTTTTGTTTTCGTAAGCTGAACGGGCCGAAGAACGGCGAGCGATGTATGGCTGCTGTCGGCAAGCTCTACCGCAATTTGAACCGCAGAATTTCCGCGCCCGACGACGATCACTCGGTGCCCTCGGTAACGATCCGGATTGCGGTATGCGGAAGAGTGGAGGACTTCCCCTTGAAAGACTTCCCTTCCGCTGATGTGCGGCGTATAGGGATTATGAAAGGAGCCTGTCGCATTGATGATCGTTTCGCGTCTCATACTCGGCTCCTGCTGCCGTTCGGATCGTAAAACCGTACTCGCTTTTCTCCACGGCAACAACCTTCTGGTTGGTCCGGATCGGTAAGTCAAAGTGCTGGGCATACGACTTTAGATACTGGATCACCTCGTTTCGCAATGGGTAGTGGGTTGCAGCTCCGGGTATCTTCATGCCCGGCAATGATGATAACCGAGCTGGCGAAAACAGCTTTAGATTATCGTAATAATGTGGCCAAGAACCGGTTGCCTGTTCGCTTGCTTCCAAGATCAAAAATTGCAGCTCGTTCTTCTTCAAGTAATATCCGGAAGCAAGCCCGGCTTGCCCACCCCCGATAACGATTGCATAGAAAATCGCTGACATTCCAAGTTCTCCTTAAATTATTTGCAAATTGCAAATATTGCAGAAAAAAGATCACCCGCAAGAAGGGGTTGAACAGCATTGGCCGGATTTCGCCATCGCTTCGTTTAATAGCTTGATCGAGCGAATGACGGTATCTTTTTCAAAATCGTTCATGTGCGAAAAGATTTCGTTTAAATAGTCGTTCATTTGTTGGTCAATCGACGCCGCAATATACTTGCCTTCCGTCGTTAGGGAAAGCAGATTTACCCTCCGGTCTTCTGGATCGGGCGTTTTCTTCACTAATTTCATCTTGATTAACGATTGGACTTGTCGGCTGAATGTCGTTATATCTGTCCCTAATGCCTCTGCTACTTGCTGTATGGAAGGCTTATGCTGGCGATCAATTTCGTAAAGGACATGGCTTTGAATTAAGGAGATGTCGCAGCCACCTGCAGAACAGCAGTTTTTATTCAGAAAGCCAAAGCGACGAGTCATGATTTGAAATAGTTCACGTACATTTTCCACGGTGCCTCACCTCATGAAACAGTTATACCGCATTTATTTGCAATTTGCAAATATTAAATTTACCTTTATCTCAAGAAATGGGTTGTGAGGGGGGACGGAAATTTCGGTATTGACTTTTTTTTATATACAAATAACAATATGGTTATATGGTTTTGATGTGGGGTGATAATCATGACAATGGAATTTGAAAAGATAGCAGATATTCTGAAAGCTCTTGCCGATCCGACAAGGCTAAAAATCCTTTCTTTGCTCCGTATTCGCGATTGCTGCGTGTGCGAACTGGTTCCCATCTTTAACATTTCCCAGCCAGCCATTTCTAAACATGTAAGCCGTCTAAAAACGGCTGAAATGGTCCGCGAAACGCGAAAGGGGCAATGGGTGTTCTACTCCATCAATGAGAAGCGGTTAGAGGAAATTGGTTATGCTCTGTCCCATTTGCCTGATCTATCCGAGGAGCTGCGGAAATTGGAGCAACAAGGAATGACAGTTACATGCGAGTAAAGGGGGTGTACAGCAATGCAAGTGAGTAAACAAGAGAAAAAGCGACTCTCATTTCTGGATCGCTATTTGACGTTATGGATTTTTGTTGCGATGGCGATAGGAATTGGCTTGGGTTACGTATTTCCTAACTTTGTCGCCGGTTTGAATGAATTTCAAGTTGGAACCACATCGATACCGATTGCACTTGGCCTTATTTTAATGATGTATCCGCCGCTGGCGAAAGTACGATACGAAGAAATCGGCCGTGTCTTTCGAAATGGCAAAGTGTTAACCATTTCATTGATTCAAAACTGGCTTATCGGCCCGATCTTAATGTTTTTCCTGGCTATTATTTTTCTCCAAGGCTATCCGGAATATATGGTCGGCCTGATTATGATCGGTTTAGCCCGTTGTATTGCAATGGTTATCGTTTGGAACGATTTGTGCAGAGGGGATGCCGAGTACGCGGCGGGACTCGTTGCTTTCAACTCGATCTTTCAAGTTTTGTTTTACTCTGTCTACACCTATATCTTTGTTACGATTTTGCCGGGATGGTTCGGGTTGGAAGGCGTCGTTGTTGACATTACGATGGCCGAAGTTGCCAAGAGCGTGTTCATTTATTTAGGGATACCGTTTGTGGCCGGAATGATTACTCGCTATTCGCTTGTAAAAGCAAAAGGGCGATCCTGGTACGAGACGGTCTTTATTCCGAAAATCAGTCCCATTACACTGATCGCTTTATTGTTTACGATCATCGTCATGTTCTCGCTGAAAGGCGAAATGATTATCCAATTGCCGTTCGATGTCGTGAGGATCACGATTCCGCTCTTGATTTACTTTGTTGTTATGTTCTTGATCTCGTTTTTCATGGGCAAAAAAGCCGGGGCTGGGTATCCTGTCACTTCTACACTGGCATTTACCGCCTCGGGGAATAACTTCGAACTGGCGATTGCCGTTGCCGTCGGGGTGTTTGGTATTCATTCCGGCGCAGCATTTGCGGCCGTCATCGGTCCTCTTGTGGAAGTCCCCGTGATGATTGCCTTAGTCAACGTCGCGCTCCGATTCCAGCGGAAGTATTTTTCAAAGCAAGCAGTTTAACATAAACAGGAGGACTCACCATGTCAGATAACAAAAAACTCGTCTATTTTCTTTGTACGGGAAACTCTTGCCGTAGCCAAATGGCGGATGGCTGGTTGAAGGCGCTCGGTAATGATCGCTACGAAGTAAAAAGCGCCGGGTTGGAGGCACATGGGCTGAATCCGCGCGCCGTTCAGGTGATGAAGGAATCCGGTATCGATATTAGCGGTCATACATCAGATGTCATCGATCCGGAGATTTTGAATCGGGCTGACTATGTAATTATGTTGTGTGGCCATGCAGACGAACATTGTCCGGTGATTTCGAATCAAAACGTCGTGAAATGGCATTGGGGTTTCGATGATCCAGCTAAGGCCACCGGCACCGAAGAAGAAATTATGGACCAATTTCGAGCGGTTCGGGACGCAATTAGGGCACGAATTGTAAAGTTTTTAATCGAAGGTCGTTAAATTTACAGGAGAAGGCGTGCAGCGTATGGCACGTTTTTCTGTTAGGCATATATCACCTTGGGAACGATGAGATAAGTCGTATATTTTCTAAAGAAATCTTCCCTTTAGTTGAGAAAATGGCATCCGAGTATTATCCGGTATGCCATCTTCTTGTTATAAAAACTCAGCTGCTTTAGATTCTAATTCATCAACGTTTTTGGGTATTCTTATGTCCATGCATTTTTCATCCCTAGGTACGCCCAGATGTTTGGCATGTAAGACTGGATCATACAACTTATTATTTTTCAAACAAGAATACATCACCTGTGCGATTTTACCACATACATGACCAATAGCTTTTCACTTACTCATTCCCCTGCCATTAACTAAACGATCATAATAATGTTTAAATAGATTTGATTATGTATTAGGCGATATGAGCACCAGTACCATTAAAAATAGAATTCGACGAGTATCCCTTACACCTTCATATATTTGTCTAGATTTTGAAACGGAAATTCCTGATGTTTTATTTTCAGCAGCGACGCCTAAGTATTTTTTAAATTCAAGATAATTTGAAAACCGTTCAACATCACCAATAGCACCAATTAATGTACAAGCCATTACATCACTCATAATTGGAATCGACTTAAGTAAAGCAGTGTAGGGATGAGAAGGGATCTGTTTATCCTTGTCTCCATGTAATAAAACCGAAATTTGTTTATCGATGCTTCCGATTACCCTTCAATTCGAAGGGCTTCTTTGATAAGCCATGTTTGTCTCTCAATTAAATGTGGTACTTGGACGGCTAAGGTGTGCGGTAAATATTCACTTAAAGTTGTTGAGCCAGGTTTTTTAAATGCTCGCTTTAGCTCAGGATTCGTAACTGAAAAAAGCTGTTGTATCTGGTTCTTCCTTCTAGTTAATTGAGTAGAAAGAAGCCATCTATCCCTCGTTAAAGTTCGAAAGAGAATCTGTGTAGGGGTCGCAGGTTTTACTAATCGTATACCCTTCATATCTGGGTGTAGTGTTTTATGCCAGCCCATGTAGGCCATGATCCTGGCATCTATCTCATCTGATTTTTCATTAAGGCCTAGTTGACGTTCACAAAAATCCTTTACAGATTTATTTTCAACTTGGAACAAATGATACCCTTCGTCCAAAAGGACTTTCATAACTAAATACGAGTAATGACCACCAGTAGGCTCTAACAAAATAAAAAAGTCTGATGGATCTAAACCCAAACCTTCTCGTATATTCCTTAACTGTGTTAGGAAATCAATAATTCCTTTTCCGTCGGAGTAAAACTTCATAGTCTTTTGCCGTTTCCATTCCTTTTCACTACGGAATTTTTCAAAGGGAATACAAGCAGCGACATGAAAATCTGCACCGATGCCTAAACCCACATAAAATTGATACCATTTATTAATTTCTGATTTGTGCTTTTCAACTTCAATAGAAATTTGATTGTTCATAACCCCTCCAAAGATTGTTGCAGTTAAGCACTATCTATCCAAGTTTTCTTTAGAGCTCCTGAGGGCCCAATGTAGCATGTCAGGATTTAACGATAGTGCAGTAAAGCTCACATTATACAAAGAGGTCATGATATGCCCCAATTATTTCAAGGGTTACTGCTTTTCTTCTATAAGGTTCTTTGTTTCGACAACTGGTCTATTTTTTTCCTTCTATAAGGTTCTTAAATAAAAAAAATAAAACTTGCCTGATCATGGCAAGTTTGGTTGGAATATTGAGGTAAGGCGCAGTGCCATTAAATGGAGTGCCCCAAATCTATAATAGAAGTCCAGGTATGCTAATTAGCCGGCTCCATGCCTATGACGGTGGCTTCCCTAGAGGCCACTGCACAAATTATATTTCAACATCTATACTATAATCTCCTTCACTACATCTCAAAATTGAACCAGTTTTCATGCAAACTTTATTCAGAAGTCCTTTGAGGCTACACGTTATAGACAGGGGTAAAACTGGTTCATTTATATTAAATCATAAACAATTAGAAAATTAAATTTCCATTTTTCAATCTAAGTTCCTACGATAGTAGCATGTAGTTTTTAGTTTGAGCTATAAAGCACTAAGAAAACTTTATCTTCACCTTACACATAAAAGTCAAATTGCCCCGGCGCCGTTGCAGACGCCGGGGTCAGTCCTATCCGATTCGATTACCGCGCAAGCTCCTTCAGCTCGGCCGACTCCAGAAACCTCTCGCAATCGAGCGCCGCCATGCAGCCTGTGCCCGCTGCGCTGATCGCCTGCCGATACCGGCTATCCTGTACGTCGCCGCATGCGAATACGCCGGGAATGTTCGTTTCCGTCGTGCCGGGCTTCACCAGCAGGTAGCCGTGCTCGTCGGTCGTCAGCTGGCCGTCCAGAAACTTCGTATTCGGTGTGTGGCCGATTGCTACGAAGATGCCGTCTACTTCGATGATTTCTTCCTCGCCGGTGTCGTTGTTTCTCACCTTAAGCCCGGTCACGCCCCGTTCGCCCGCGATGACTTCGAGCGGAGTCCGGTTCAGCTTCCAGCTGATTTTCTCGTTGGCGCGCGCCCGCTCCTGCATGATCTTCGACGCGCGAAGCTCGGTGCGCCGGTTCACCAGAACGACCTCCGAAGCGAAGCGGGTCAGGAAGTTCGCCTCTTCCATGGCCGAATCCCCGCCGCCGATGACGATAATTTTTTTGCCCCGGAAGAAGAAACCGTCGCATGTCGCACAGGTGCTTACCCCGCGGCCGACGTTTTCCCTCTCTCCCGGAATGCCGAGGTATTTCGCGGAAGCTCCGGTCGATACGATCACCGTTTCCGCTTGAATGTCACCCATGCCTTCGATCGAAAGCGTAAACGGCCGTTTGGAGAGATCGGCTTTGTTCACCCATCCCGTCCGGAATTCGGCGCCGAAGCGCTCGGCCTGCTTGCGCATATTATCCATTAATTCGGGGCCCATGATTCCTTCCGGGAAGCCCGGGAAGTTCTCGACCTCGGTCGTCGTCGTCAGTTGTCCCCCCGGCTCCGGACCTTCGATCACCAGAGGCTTCAATCCCGCTCTCGCCAAATAAATAGCCGCCGTCAACCCTCCGGGGCCGGTTCCGATAATTACGCTATTGTACATGATGTGTTCCTCCTTCATACTGCCTATCCTTAAGCTTTATCATATCTCCCTCGGAGACAGGTTGCATGAAGGTTTGATTAAGGTCACATGAAGGATTCATGAAGAAAGTGCCAGCGGCGGAGCCGGTTTCAGAGTGTTGAGAAACCCTAGGAGTAGAAAATCTCAGAGAAATAGAGGTGGGGTATATCCCGTAAGAGTTTACGTCCGCCTTTGAAACCCGTGAAAATACCGCTAATTCTAATCAAGTTCACGGGTTTCAAGAGCGGCTGGAGGGATATACCCCACCGGCGTATGCAGAGAATTTCATACGCGAAGCCGGTTCTCAACAAGCTCAAGCGGCGAAGCCGCTCCTATGCTTCAAGATATTCCCGGAAAAAGCGGACAATTTCCGTATTCATCGCGATGTGATTTTCCATTTTCTCCGTTTGATGCCCTTCGTCCTCGAAAATAACCAGCTTCGCTTCCTGGCCGCGGGCCCGCATGTCTGCATACAGCTGCTCGGCCTCGCTGACCGGAACGCGCGTATCGTTGCGGCCGTGGAAGATGAGCAGCGGCACCTTGATGTTCTGCGAATGGTTGAGTGGAGCGATCTCCTCGAAGAAGTCCGAATCGTCTGCCAGCGTGCCGTATTCGGCTTCGCGCAGCGCTCTGCGCCATTCCCCGGTATTTTGCAGAAACGTGCGGAAATGCGAGATGCCGACGATGTCCACCCCGGCCGCCCATAAATCCGGGTAATGGGTGAGCGCGGCCAGCACCATAAATCCGCCGTAGCTTCGCCCCATAATGCCGATTTTGCCGGTGTCGACCGTCGCGAAACGGCTCAAGTCCTTCACCATCCACGCCAGATCGGCCACCGCATCCATCCGTTTTCTCGCGTTGTCGAGGTTCAGGTACGTTTTGCCGTAGCCCATGCTGCCGCGGACGTTGGGCGTCACGACGTTAAAGCCTTGCCCGACCAAATATTGAATGACCGGGTGAAATTCGAACCGGATCTGCGATTCCGGCCCGCCATGCACGTACACCACCGTAGGCGCAGGGCGGCTTTCCTCCGTCTGTCCGGCGCTCCCGGCCGGCCGGTAGTAAAAGTACGGCACCTCCACCCCGTCAAACGAACGGAATGTGTACAGCTCGGCTTCTTGCCACAGATGCTCGATTGTCTCCGACCTGCCGAACGAGGTGAGGCGCCGGAGCGTCTCGTCCTTCAACCCGTAGCGCCAGATGTCCCCCGGCAGCACCGGGCTTTTCAGCGCGAAAATCAGTTCGTCGTCATTCAGCCACGACAGCGACTGAATCACGCCGCGCGACAGCTTCACCGCCGTGGAATGTCCGCCTTCCACCTCATACAGGTATAGCGCGGAAATGCCGCCTTCGTTCACGGTGTACGCGATTCGGCCGCCGTCCGGCGACAGCTTCGCCCCTTCGATATCCCACGCCGGGACATGGACGAGCAGCTCCGCCCCCGGCCGCTCCGGGGAAAAGCGGTACAGCGCCATCGTGTTCTCGGCCGCATTCGTCACCAAATATCCCGTGCCATCCTTCGCGAGTTGCACCGAAGCGTAATCACCCGCCCCCGGCACGCCGATCTCCCGGATCGCGCCGCTGCGCAGATCAAGCACGTGCAGCGACTGGACGACATTCGTCACATCGGCCAAAATCAGCAAGCCGCTGCCGTCCGGCAGCCAGCAAAGCGGTACGCACCGGCCCTCATGCCGGTAAACCTCCTCGACCTGCTTCGTCTCGACGTCCTGCACGAAAACATCGAACAGCCCGGGACCCCGGCGGTTGCTGGAATATGCGATTTTCCGCCCGCAGGGAGACCAGTCTCCGACATTGTGAAAATGCTGCGGGGACACCATCAGCTCCTGCACGTCCAGCGTGTCGTTATCCAGCACATAAAGCTGCTGCTTCTCGTTGCCCTTATGATCCATCCCGATCACCGTCCGGGAGCCGCACGGAGAGTGCTTGGCTTCCACGACCCGGTCGGGCAGCTGGATCGCCTGCTCGCAGCGGTCCGTCGCCGCATCCCAGCTCCACAGCTGGGGCAGGCCGGTTTTCTTGGTCAAAAACGTCACCCTGCCGCGCCCCGGAACCACTTGCGGCTGGGAGGCGGACAGTACAGTAAGATACGCGTGCAGCTTATCGTTTTGCTCGGTCAAAGCTTTCGATTCCATCGGTTGGTCGCTCCTTTATAGCGGAAAATGGCAAGCCGCCAGATGGCCGTCCGCTTGCCGCTCCAAGGCAGGCGGCGCGTTGCGGCAAATGTCCTGCGCGTAAGGGCAGCGCGTATGAAAGCTGCACCCCTTCGGAGGGTTCGCCGGATTGGGCAGATCGCCCTGCAGAATGATCCGCTCCTTCCGCTGCGTCGGATCGGGCACCGGAACGGCCGATAGCAGCGCTTGCGTATACGGATGGCGGGGGTGCGCGAACAAGGAGTCGCGGTCCGCCAGCTCGACGATTTTGCCCAAGTACATGACGGCGATGCGGTCACTGATATGCTTGACCGCCGGCAGCCCGTGGGCGATGAAAATATAAGTCAGCTTGAGTTCCTTTTGGAGCTTCTTGAGCAGATTCAAAATTTGCGACTGGATCGACACGTCCAGCGCGGACACCGCCTCGTCACACACGATCAGGCTCGGATTCAGCGCGAGCGCCCGGGCAATTCCGATGCGCTGCCTCTGGCCGCCGCTAAATTCGTGGGGATGCCGCGACATGTGGTGCTCATCCAGGCCAACCAGCCGCAGCAGCTCGACGACCCGCTCCTTCAAAGCCGCGCCTTTGTACAGACCGTGCACCTCCAAGGGTTCGGCGACGATGTCCTCAACCTTCATTCTCGGGTTGAGCGACGAGTACGGGTCCTGGAAAATGATTTGCAGATGGCGGCGCACCTTGCGCACGTCCTCTTTGCCGAGCGCCGTCAAGTTCTGGCCCTCGAACCAGACTTCGCCTGCCGTCGGCTCCAGCAGCTGCAAAATAAGCTGGCCCGCCGTCGACTTCCCGCACCCGGATTCGCCCACGATCCCGAGCGTCTCCCCGCGGTTCACGGTAAAGTCGAGGCCGTCTACGGCATGCACAACCCCTTTTTGCCTGGAAAACAAGCCTTGCTTGTACGGAAAATGCTTTTTTAATCCTTTTACTTCCAATAGTAGCTGGCTCGTTTGACTCATGTCAAATCACTCCTTACTGTAGAAGCAGCGCGCCCAATGGCCCGCGGCAACCGGTTCGAGCATCGGAACGTTGGACTTGCAGTGCTCGGTTGCGATCGGACAGCGCGGGTGGAACGCGCAGCCGCCCGGCATGTTCAGCGGATTGGGCACCGAGCCGTAGATGGAGTCCAGCTCTTCGCGCTGCTCGTCAAGCTTCGGCAGCGAGCCGAGCAATCCTTTCGTATACGGGTGTCTCGGACGGGCGAACAGCTCGAACACGTCCGCTTCCTCCACGACCTCGCCGGCATACATCACGACGACCCGGTCGGCCATTTCCGCCACGACGCCGAGATCGTGGGTGATCAGCACGACGCCCGTATCCCGGTCCTTGCTCAAGCCTTTGAGCAGCTCCAAAATTTGCGCCTGAATCGTCACGTCGAGCGCGGTCGTCGGCTCGTCGGCAATGAGCAGCGCCGGGTTGCAGGCCAGCGCCATCGCGATCATGACGCGCTGCCGCATGCCGCCGGAGAGCTGATGCGGGAAATAATCGACGACTTTGTCCGCCCGCGGGATGCCGACGCTCTCCAGCATGACGATGCTTTTCGCTCTCGCCTGCTTTTTGTCCGCGTTCTGGTGATTGCGAAACACTTCGCCCAGCTGATTCCCGATCGTGAACACCGGATTCAAGGACGTCATCGGCTCCTGAAAAATCATCGAAAGCTTGTTGCCCCTCAGCTTGCGCATTTCTTTATGGCTCTTGCCGAGCAGGTTCTCGCCTTCCAGCAAAATCTCCCCGCCGACCACTTTGCCCGGCGAAGCGACGAGTCCCATAATGGACAGGGACGTGACGCTTTTCCCACAGCCGGATTCGCCGACGATGGCGAGCGTCTCCCCTTTCGATACCGTGAACGAAACCCCGTTGACGGAGGCGACGACGCCTCCCTCGGTTTTGAAATGGGTTTTCAAGTTTTTAACTTCCAACAGTGGCGCCAAAGGGTTCACCTCGATTCGTGTCGTGTACATCCCGCGAATTAAGATTCTTTCGTTTTCATTCGCGGGTCCAATATATCGCGCAGCCAGTCGCCGAGGAAAATGATCCCCAGCACGGTAATCGTTATGGCGATGCCCGGGAACGTCGCGACCCACCAGCTGGTGGCCAGATATTGTCTTCCGTCGCTCAGCATGCCGCCCCACGTAACGGTCGGCGGCTGAATGCCCAGGCCGAGAAAGCTTAAAGATGCTTCCAATATAATAGTGGTGGCGATGCTCAGCGTGGACACGACGATGAATGACGACACGACGTTGGGCAAAATATGCTTGAAAATAATCCGTATGTCGCGCGAGCCGACGGCGCGGGCCGCTCGCACGTAATCGCGCTCCTTGACGCTGAGCACTTCCCCGCGGATAATGCGCGCGTATTTGACCCAGTTGGTGACCCCCAGCACGAAAATGAGCGAGAACAAGCCGGGACCGAGCACTGCAAGAATCACGAGCATGAATAAAATATTCGGGATCGCCAGGAAGGCGTCGACGATCCGCATAATGATCCGGTCGGTCCAGCCTCCGTAATATCCCGAGACCAGCCCCAGAATGACGCCGATCGTTCCGGCGACGGCCACGGCGCATACGCCGACGAGCAGCGAGATTTGCGAGCCGTAGATGATGCGGCTGAGGACGTCGCGCCCCAGATTGTCCGTGCCAAGCGGATGATCCGCCGTGCCTTTCGCCATCCACATTGGGGGCAGCAGCCGCTTGGCCGCACTCGTCTTGGCAGGATCGTGCGGCGCCACGGCGCTCGCGAAAACCGCCATGAACACAACCGCAACGACAATGATAAATCCGATGGTGCCCGTCTTGCTTTTCAGCAGCGAACGGATGATGCGCGCCGCCCTGCCGGGACGCTTCGATGCGGATGCTGCGCCGACCTGTCCGCTTTGCGCTTCAATCGATACGCTCATGTGTGCGCTCGCCTCCTGCGTTTAATTGAATTTGATACGCGGATCCAGCAGCCGGTAGACGAGGTCCGCGAGCATGTTGCTGAGAATGACCAGGAACGCGATGACGAAAACGGCCGCCTGTACGATCGCCATATCCCGGGTATTGACCGCTTGAATAATAAGCTGCCCCATGCCGGGCCACGCATAGATCGTCTCTGTAATGAGCGCCCCGCTGATCAGTGTGGAAATTTGCAGCGCCATGATCGTGACGACCGGAATGAGCGAGTTGCGGAACGCATGCTTGTAAATGACAAGCTTCTCGGCTACGCCTTTACTGCGGGCGGTTCGAATGTAATCCTGTCCTAAAATTTCCAGCATACTGGAGCGGATCAAGCGCGTCATTTCGGCGGCGATCCCCGTACCGAGCGTCACTGCGGGCAGAACCAGATGCAGCAGCGTGCCGCGGCCGGACACCGGGAACATCCCCAGGTTCACGGAGAAGAGCAGAATAAACATAATGCCGAGCCAGAAATGCGGCATCGCCTTGCCTAGCACCGCCGCCCCGGTAGCGAACACGTCCCAGAACGAATTGCGCTTGGTCGCCGAAATGATGCCGAGCGGAATGGCGATGACCGTTGCGACGAGCATCGCCGCAGCCGCGAGCTCGAACGTCGCCGGCAGCCGATCCAGCACGATCGGCAGCGCAGGCTGGTGGTAGCGGAACGAATTGCCGAAGTCCCCTTGTACCAGTTGCGCCATAAATTTGAAATATTGAATGTACAGCGGCTGGTCCAGGCCGAGCGCCACGGTCAGCGCCCTGCGGTCTTCGTCCGTCGCCGTGTCCGGAAGCATCAGCGCAACCGGATCTCCGGAGACGTGGACGAGCAGGAACACAATCAGGGAGATCAGAAACAGCACGGGGATGAACTGCATAATCGACTTCACGAAAAATGGCCTCACGGTGTACCTCCCAAGGACAGGATGGAATGACAAAGGGGTCTGCGACTGAGACCCCTCGAACAAGTTAGGTTAGCCTACTTCAAAATAATTTCGTCCGCATATGTGATTTCGTCGATTCTCGGAGTAAACTCTATGCGTTTGTTGATGCCGTAGTTCGCGCCCAATTGCAGCAACGGAATTTGCGGACGGTCCTTGGCCAAAATGTCCTGCGCCTGCTGGAACTGCTTCTCTCGCTCCTGGGCGTTCATATTTTTCTCCGCGTCACCCAGCAGCTTCGTCACTTCGGGATTGTTGTACCCTGTATCCGGTTTCAGACGCTTGTACAGCAGCGCGGCGTCGAACATCGAGTTGGAGTACGCGACAAGGAACATATCGCCGGTCGTACCGGCATTGCGCTTTTCGTTGAATTTGCTCGATTCCAAAATTTCCATCTTCACCTTGATGCCGACCTCTTCCAGCATCGCCGCGATCAGCTCCGACGTTTCCTTATCCTTGAGCGACTTGCCTACCGAGCCGGTGAAGCTGATCGTAAGACCGTTTTCAAAACCGGCTTCCTTCAGCAACTGCTTGGCGCGCTCGGGATTGTAGTTCGACTTGCCGAACAAATCCGGCTTCGCTCCGAAGATGCCCGGGATAATCGGCGTCAGCGTTTCTTTGCCGTCGCCCTCGAACAGGCTGTCGATAATCGCTTTTTTGTTGATCGCCAGATCGATGGCCTCGCGAACGCGCGGATCGGCCGTCGGGCCGCTCGTCGTGCGCAGCGACAGCAGCATGACGCGTGTCGTCGGACCGCTGATCGTCTGGGTCGAGTTGACGTTGTTAATCCGTTTCATATCGGTCGGCGGAATCTGCACCGCGATGTCGACCCCATCGGTCAGCAGCTCGGAGACCCGTGTCGCTTCCTCCGGAATCGAGCGGAACACCAGCTTGTCCCATTTCCCTTTTTCGCCGTAATAATCGTCGTTTTTCACTAGAATGACGCGGTCGTCGCGAATCCATTCGGAGAATTTGTACGGGCCGGTGCCGACAGGCTTTTTCAGAAACTCGTCCCAGCCTTTTTCCTGAATATATTTGGACGGCAGCATGCTGGAGCCGAGGCGGGACAAGCGCGACAGCAGAACGGGCTCCGCTTCGTGGGTAATGACGTCGGCCGTCAGCTCGTCGACGACCTTCACTTCCTTGATCTGCTTGTAGTTGCCGTTCTCCACCAGCTTGGCGTCTTGGGCAACGCGCTCCAGCGAAAATTTCACGTCGGCCGCCGTAAACGGATCGCCATTCTGGAATTTGACGCCCGGGCGCAATTTGAATCGCCAGGTGGTCGGGTTCACATTTTCCCACGATACGGCCAGATCGGGCTGAAACTTTCCTTCCCGGTCCCGCTTGACCAAATAGTTGAACATATTGACGTGAACCGATTCCGTGCTCGTAAAGCCGTGGTTGTGGACGTCGAAGCCGAGAATGTCGCCGCTTCGGGCAATGGTCAGCACCTTCTCCTTCGTTTGTCCGCTTCCCTGCTGCCCGCCTGCACCAGCCGCATCCGGTTTGCCGCAGCCGGCAAGACCGACCGACAACGCAAAAACCAAGGCCAGACTGATGGATGTAAACCTTTTCATAAATGTGTGTCCCCCTTCAGGATTGCTCTTGGATGGCAAAGTCTTCGATAATGGCCGCAATATGCTTGATGCCTTGGATATAATCGTCGACGATGATATTTTCATTCGGGGCATGGTTATTCGAAGCAAAATGTCCAACCCCGACGGAAACCGCAGGAATGCCGATGCGCTGGCACAAAATGTACATCGGGCCGGTCGCGGGCGACATCGGCTTCAGCGTCGGCTCCGTCCCGTAGACCTGCTTGGCCGTCCGGACGACCGATCGCGCCAGAGCGTTATCGAGCGGCGTACGGGCCGGATACGTCATCGTATACGGAATCGCTTCGATATCGGCGAAACCGTGCTCGTCCAGGTGCCGGCGCAGAAGCCGGAATATTTCGAACGGGTCCTGGTCGGGCACGAGACGAAAATCCAGCTTCACCCTCGCTTCGGACGGCAGGACCGTCTTCTTGCCCTGGCCGGTATAGCCCGATTGAAACCCGCACACGGTACAGGTCAGCTGGTAAATCAGCTTTTCTTTCAGCGGCAAACCGGACAGCCCGAGGACGAACGAGTCCAGACCGAACTTCTCCAAGGTGCTTTCTTCGTCGTAAGCCATCTGCCGGAGCACCTCGATGTCTGCCTCGGACAAGGCAGCCACCTTATCGTAAAAACCTTCGATATGTATGCGTTCGTCGGGCGTTTTGAGCGTGTTGAGCGCCCAGATTAACCGCCAGGCCGGATTTTCGATCACGGCAGCATGCGAGGAATGCATCTCCGTATTCGCCCCCCGGCACACGAGCTCGACGTAGCACATGCCTTTCACTCCGAAGCTGGCCTGCAGGCTGCCGTCCGCGTTCTTGTAGCCGAACTCCCAGATGCAGCCGTCCGCTTGCACAAGCTCCCTGTGCGCGTCGACGAATTCGCGGAGATGCAGGCTGCCGATCTCTTCTTCGCCCTCAATAACGAACTTCACGTTCAGCGGAAGCCCGCCCCGCACCGCCGTATAGGCATGCACCGCAGCGAGCCGGGCGGTCAGATTGCCTTTGTTATCTGCGACCCCCCGGGCGTAGATGCGTCCGTCCCGAATTTCGGCGGCAAATGGCGGCGAGTCCCACAGCTCCACCGGGTCTTCCGGTTGCACGTCGTAGTGGTTATAAAAAGAGAGCGTTTTCTTTTTACCGTTTGCAAACTCGCCGTAGACGACCGGGTAGCCGGAAGTATCGATCCGCTTCGCGTGGCCGCCGATCTCCCGGATCAGCCCCTCCACCATCTTCGCGGTTTCCACCATTCCCCGGTTTTGCGCCGCAACGCTCGGCTGGCGGCACAGCGCCTGCAGCCAGCGGATATACTCGTCCCGGTGCCGCTCGATATAGTCAAAGACGTCCTGCAAGAATAACCACCCCCGATTTAGTGGAAAAATTCCCTTAATAGTCCCTTAATAAACTATAAAACATGTGCTATGATAGTGTCAACAAATAAAAATCGATCCGGACCCGCATTTCAGAAGGATTTTTGCAGGCTGCTCCGAACTTGGAATAGGTCCGGCATTTTACATTCGGAAAGGACATCAAACGATATGATTGCCAGAGTTGGAGCCGTCGGCCCGAAAGATTCGATCGACCTGATCCGCGAGATCGGCCAAGAGTTTCAAGACCGGTTGACGATCGTTCCGTTCGTCTATCAGAACGTAAGCGAAACGGCGGATATCGTCCGGCGCGAAGAACATCACATTGACCTATGGGTCTTTTCGGGGCAAGCCCCTTACGCGATCGCTCAGGAGCAGAACATTAAGCAAACGGCGCTTTTCCCGCAGTTGAACGGGTCCTCCCTGACGAAGGTGCTGCTCGAAATCGTATACCGCGACCGGCTGCAGCTCGGGCGGGTCAGCTTCGATACGATCTTGCCGGAGCATTTCTACGAAACCTGCGCGGAGTCGGATCTGGCTTACGACACCATTCCGCTGCTGTCATATACCGGCTTCAAGCCGACCGAAGAGCTGGTCGCCTTCCACTCCGGGCTGTTCGCTCAAGGCAAGGTCGACGCCTGCGCCACCTGCTTGAGCCGGGTGTACGAGGAGCTGAAGTCGCAAGGCATTCCCGTCTACCGGATTACGCCCAATCGGATGACGATCCGCACGATGCTCCATCTGGCCAGCACCGCGGGCGAAACCATGCATTTCAAAAAATCGCAAATCGCGGTCATGTTCATCGATATCGAGGAGCCGGAAAAGCTGATCGGGCAAAACAAAAGCTCCTACGACGTGCGCCGTCTGGACCTCCAGCTTCAAGAGACGATTCTGGGCCATGTCGAGGCGCTGTCCGGCTCCTTCGTCGCCCTCGGGAACGGAAAATATATCGTCTTCACGACCCGGGGAGCGTTCGAAACGGCCGAGGAAAGTGCCCATCCTTCCGTGCTGCTCGAAAAAATAGCCTTGCTCACCGACCTGAAAACGAACATCGGCATCGGGTTTGGCGTCACCGCGTTGGCTGCCGAACGCAATGCGCAGATCGCCCTGCAGCATGCCAAAAAAACCGGCAATTTCTGCGCTATTCTGGTCACCGACACGGGCGATATCGAAGGTCCCCTGCGGCAGACCGGCAGCATCAACTTCAACTATCGGACGGAGGATATCAAGACAAGCGAGCTGCTGAAAAGAGCGGGCGTGACGATCACGACCTACAACAAGCTGCTGTCCGTCCAAAAAAACCTGGGGCAAAATTCGATCAGCGCCCCCGACATCGCCGAATGGCTCGGCATGACCAAGCGGAACGCGCGCCGCATCCTCAGCGACCTGGAAGAGCACGGCCTCGTCGAGCTCATCGGCGAGGAAGCACCGACCAGCCGCGGCCGTCCGCGCAAAATATTCCGCGTCAAGGAGCTCCGCTAATCGTCCGCAGCTACTACCGCCCGCGAACGGCGCTTATGCACGGCGCCGCTTTTGCGGACGGCGGTCAGGGTAGCGCTTTCATAAAGCGATACGTCTTTTTTTTCCCTCTAGGCCCCTTTTTTGCTTCGATTTATCCTTCTTGACATGCCAACACAAGCCGGACCAAAATTTCCGTCCCGATCACCAGCACGTCCTCGTCAAAATCGAAGCGGACCTGATGGTGCCCGTCGGTCAGCGGCGAGCCGAACAGCAAGTAAGACGCTTGGCCCCCCTGCTCCTGCACGCGGTTCATCATATAGACGACATCCTCCGAGCCGCCCAAGTCCATTCTGGGCACGAAAGATTTGACGCTGCCCATCTTCTCCGCCTCCTGCCGGATAAGCGGAATTAATCCGGGACTGCTCTCGGCTCCCGGCGCTTCGCCGACGATCTCCCATTCGCAGGCGACGTCGTGCAATTTGGCCGTCTGCTCCAGGATGCGGATCGTTTCCTTTTTCATAAAATCGTTTAGCTCGGTCGTCTCGCCGCGCGTTTCCAGCTCCATCACCGCTTTGTCGGCCACGATGTTGCGACCCGAGCCCGCTTTGAGCGTGCCGACGTTAATCCGGGTCGCCCCTTCGCTGTGACGGCTGATCCCGTTCAAATGCACAATCGCCGAGGCCGCGGCCAGCAGAGCATTGCGCCCTTCCTCCGGAGCCGCGCCCGCATGGGCCGCTTTGCCGGTGAAGACGGCGTTGATTTTGGTCGTCGCCAAAAAGCCCCCAACCGCGCCGACGATTTCGCCCAGCATTTTGCTTTGGAAGGCGATGTGGCCGCCGAATAAATAATCCACGCCGTCGAGCCATCCGGCATCGACCATCGCTTTGGCGCCGCGGCTGCCCTCCTCTGCAGGCTGAAACAGCAGGCGGATTTCTCCGGACAAGCGTTCCTTATATCCCGCCAGCAGCTCCGCTACGCCAAGCCCGATCGCCGCATGCCCGTCATGCCCGCAGGCGTGCATCATGTTCTCGTGGCGCGAAGCGAAGCCTTCCCGGACGGGACGGTGGTCGGCGGCGGCGCATTCCGTCAGGTCGTTGGAATCGATGTCGAAGCGCAGCGCCACAACCGGACCCGGCTTCCCCGTCCGGATGACTCCCACAACGGCCGTATGACCGTCCCGCATCCGTTCGACCCAGCGCGGATCGGCCCCTTCCTCAATCGCCCGGTTCTCGTGGTGCCACAGCACTTCGGGCTGGGGAACGCCCATGCGCGAAGCGGATTTGCACGCTTCTTCCCGCACGTGAACATGGTATCCCAGCCGGCTCAATTGTTCCGCGATAATTGCCGCCGTGCGGTATTCCACCCAGCCCGATTCGGGGTACATGTGAAAGTCCCGCCTTCTTTGTATGAGCTTGCTTTTGATGCGCAGCACTTCCTGACTAATGTCCATCAGTTTATAATCCTCTCCTGTGCGAAACCTGACTGTCAATTTATTAACGGAATAATTCCTTAATAGTTCCCAATTAGAATATAAAATTTAATACCGCTTCTGTCAACAAGAAGCGGTAAGAGTATTAAGGAACCCGCTTCGCGTAGAAAAAACTTTTTGTATGTTTTTCCCAATATATATATATATATATAGAAATCTAGATGTATAATTGCAAAAAATAAGCAGGCAGTGCCCGACGAACAGGCATGCCTACAATTCATTCCGCATATATTCCGTAAATTCCCGCAGCAATTGTTCATTTCTTCGGTAGTAGGTCCATTGGCCGTAACGTCTGGATTCCAAAAGTCCGGCTTTTTGCATCATGGACAAATAGCTCGAAACAACGGATTGCGTCAGCCCGGTTTTGGCTTGAATGCTGCCTACGCAAATCCCCCCTTTGAAATCGGCGTCTTTAGGCAAGTAGAGTTGAGGGTCAAAATGTTGCTCCGGATGCTTCAGCCATTCCAAAATTTGACGACGGGCTTCGTTAGACAACGCTTTAAATATCATCGTAGTATCCATAGCTTTACTATATCTATTTTTTTAGATACGTCAATGTCTATATTTTTGACGGCGATTTCCTATAGGCAAAAGCTTGTACCGTCAAATCCTTAGTACAAACCTTTGGCGTTCCGGGGACCATACGAACAGGTTCGGCTCATGCGGAAACGGTCTTTCTCCTTACGAAACGTCTGTCTGCCAAATAAACGAGGAACAAAGATAACAAGCCGACACCGATCGGTATGCCGAACGCTTCGTACGAAAATGGCGCTCCTTCAAGCTTAAGCTGGCTTGTGGCGCGGTACTCGAGCCGCTTGGCGGCGAATTTCGCCGTCCGGATATCTTCCTGCTTCGCCAAATCTTCAAACGCAGGCTCCATCGCGAACCGCTCCGACGCATCGCTGTGCAGGTAAAGCTGCTCTGCCTTTCCGCCGTTTTCGTTCCAATTTCGGATATCTCCCGCAGCGCGCGTCTTGACGTCCGGCCCCACAAAAATCATTTTGTCGAGTTTCGGAGCATCCGCTATTTGATATCGGGCGATCAGATTCAGACCGTGCCGGGTAACGATCGGCCCGCGTTTGCTTGATATCGTCAATGTTGTCGTCGTGCCTGAAGCCCCGTACGTGTCAAAAGCCGAGGATAACATCAGCTCGTCGGCCCCGTCATACAGCAGGACCCCGTTCTTCTTCTTGTTCCATTGAAACGCATTGTTCAAAACATAGACGATATCGCTCAATCCGGCCGCGAAAGGCTCCATTTGCGGATGCTCAACAAAATCGTAGGAAGGGTAATTCATTTCCTTCGCCACTTTCTTCGCCATCGGCTCTCCCATTTGCCGGGATATGACGTACAGCGTAGCATCGATCCCCGAAGTCAAGCCGGCCGAGGAGACTATATTGCCGTCAGGCACGTAACGCAAATCCCTTTTCCAAGTAATCTCGGTATATTTCTTTTCCAATCTGCCGATATCTCCCCAATGCGTTGCCGCAGACTTCCCGTTCAGCAGTCCGGTATCCGCCAAATTTTCCGCCCCGTTGCAGATGGACAACAAGGTCGTTTCCTTGCCGGAGTGCTTCCTTATCCAATCTCGGACAGGCTTGTATTTCGCCTCATCCAAAATCGGCATGAAAGGGATCACGATTATATCCGGACCTTTGCCCGTCAATTTGTCCAACTCGTCGAAAGTGTAATGCGGCGCGACATCAAGGCCGCCCGTTAACGATTTGATGTTTTTGTCGGGAGCTGCCGCAAACACATTGTACGAGTCTGTCATGGAGAACATTTCGTACGGTACGAGAAAATCAAACACCTCGGTCACTTCATTCGCCAAAATAACGGCCACTGTCGGCTTTTTCGAATCATAGGCAGGAGCTTGGATGCTTTGTAAAGAAGCCGGCACCGGTTTATCGTAAACCGACATAGCCTCCTGCATCGTGTTCATGAAACCGATCGTTCCGGTTCCTCCCACAAGCAGAACGAAAACGCACACATACACGATAAAACGCCATACTTTTTTCAATTGCCTTCTCTCCCTTGATTTTTTATAGTTTATTACAAATTATTACTTACTTTCTTAATTAAAGTATAGGGAGAGAAGGCAAATTAATAAACTCGCCCGAAGACTATATTTTTCCACGACTAAGGTCCAGGTAAAAGACTTTTTTCTCGAACAGCAGCCGGATGCTTCTTTTATCATCATAACTGAACGGCCTTTTTCTGAATATGACTCCATCGGGCTATTCGCACAGTGCCGGCGAAGCATGGACGTGCATGCTAGAACGCTTTTGCCGCTGAATCGTCTTTCCGAAGCTCTCCACGGACTCCAAGAGCTTCGCCGTCGTTGGAGAAACGCATGTGGATGCCTCCCACGTTATCGTTGGCTACGAGCCGAAGCTTAACGGAGGACGATGCGGTTTCCGCCGCCCCATTGTTAATGAACAGTTCTCCCGTGGGAGCGGTTTCATCGAAATGTGCGCTTGTCATTTCTTATCTCCTTCCCATGAAATGCCGCCCTGCGATCATTCTATCATTTCAGCCTCTCAAAAAACTCACAAAATCGCAGCGGGAAGCAAAAACAAAAAAAGAGCAGCTCGCCGCTTGCTCTACACCGGTTTTCGTTTGGTTTTGTAAATGCGTCCGCTTGTCCGTCCGGTCTGTAGCTCCTCTAGCCTTCTCCTTTTTTCAACGCCTCGGATACTTTCGTCATCGCCTTCTCGACGGCCTTCCGTTCCTCTTCATCCAGCACGCTTACGAAGTAATTGTAAATCCCCTCCGCATAGACCGGCCACGTTCGGAGAAATTCCCGCTTCCCTTCCCGGGTCAGGACCGCAAAGGCTCCCCGCCGGTCTTCCTCCGTCCGTTCCCTTTCGACAAGCCCTTCCCGTTCCAGCCGCTCGATCACCCGGGTCAGTCCGCTTCGGGTTAACACGACTTTATTGGCCAAATCGCTCATCCGCAGTTTTTTGTCCGGCGACTGGTACAGGGCCACCAACACATCATAAGTCGTAAGCGGCTCTCTTCGTTGATCGGATAAATCGGCTTCGATTCGTTTAATCACGGCGGCATGGGCATTGACAAAAGCCCGCCAAGCCGCAAGCTGGTCCTCCTCAAGTCGGTGCATCCCGTTCTTCCTCCTGAATTGAACATCGGATAAGTTCATCATACTTGATTCCGCGTTGACGGAGCAACTAAACCGTGTTAATTTAGTTGCATAAGAAATAGTTGATTAAACAACTATATTTTCAAAAAATAAGGAGGGAGTTTTCATGAACGGCATGCTTCTTGGGCTTGTGTCGGCTTTATCCTTCGGAACGGCCGATTTCTTCGCAGGAAAATCGAGCAAAAAAATCGGCGTATTCTCCACTCTCTTTTATATGCAGCTCGTCGGACTCCTCTTCTTGACGGCCGCCGTCTTCTGGAAGGGACAGTGGCCTGCTCTGCTGTCGCTCCGGCATGCTGCCGCAGCCAGCCTGTGGATGGCGGTCGATCTGATCGGAATTCTTTTTCTGTATCAAGGTCTGCTTACCGGAAGCGCCGCCGTCGTCGCGCCTATTGCCTCCAGCTTCTCGGTCGTCACCGTCGTTCTGGCCTTTCTGTCCGGGGAAAGGTTGGGCACAGGAACTTGGCTCGGCATCGGCATCACGTTGTCGGGCGTCATATCGGCATCTATGGTATGGTCCGGGAAGTCGAAACAGCGGTCCCGCACTGCGTTGGCAAGCGGCGTGCTTTGGGCTATCCTGGCCTCTCTGTTTCTCGGTGCGGCCTTCTTCGGACTCCGTTTTGCGCAGGAAGCGCTCGGCGGTCTGCTGCCCGTCTGGATCGGACGGCTGCAGGCGACGATTCTGCTTCCGGTCCTTTACCGGCTGCTGAAGATCAAGCTCACTCCTCCGGGCAGGAACGGTGCCGGACTGGTCGCCATCGTCGGCATTCTGGATGCGGTCGCTCTTGTCAGCTACAACACCGGATTGGGCCTGGAGGACACCTCTATCGTCATCACGGCAACTTCGCTGTTTGCCATCGTGACTTTGCTGTGGGGAGTGCTTGCGGGAGGCGAAAAGCCGGCTTGGACTCAGTGGATCGGGGTAGGCTGCACCCTCGCCGGCATTCTGATCGTGTCCTGGCCATAACGGCATGAAAGTCGACAACGTATAAAATAAAAAGATTGCCGCAATCCGCCTTTTTCGGCAGGATCGTCGGCAATCTTTTTCGTACACATTACCCTTCGGCAGGTGAGCTTCGCTCACCCACAGTTTTGACCGGAGCTGGAGCGCCCCGCTTGCGTAGCGTTGCGGCAGCATCGGAGTCGCGGATGCCGGACGCAAACCACAGGCCGAGCAGCAGGAAGCCCGCCGCCCCTAGCAGTGCGGACCGATAAGCCGTCAAATTCGGCTCCATGACTCCGGCAGCGTTCGCCGCTCCCGTGCCTACGGCTGCGAGAATGCCGGACAGCAGCGCAAGACCGATCGCGGAGCCAAGCCGGTTCTGGACCTGGAACCAGGTCGATGCGCGCCCCATCGACGAAGGGGGAATGTTGGCAAACGAGGCGATCTGCACCGCGCCAACCGTATGGCCCAGGCAGACGCCCACGCCGAACAGCAGACTGCGGATCAGCCATGGGTCGGTTCCTTCGTGAACGAAGCTCAGCAGCACGAAGATCGCCGTCGTGCAGAGCAGCCCCGTCATGATGAGCCGTTTGGGGCCGAGCTTCGGATAAGACCAAGGCACGAGTTGGGACGATACCATCAGCCCCAGCGCTTCCGGAAACGTCGTCAGCCCGGTCTCCAGCGCCGAGGCGCCCAGCACGTATTGATACATCAACGGGAAGACGTAGAGCATGCCCAGCAGACCGGCGGCCGAGCACATGCCGACAAGCCCCGCCGTGCGGAACAGCCTGTCGCGCAGCAGACGCATATCCAGCATCGGCTTCGGCGCGCGCAGTTCGACGACGACGAGAGCGGCCAGCAAAAGCATGCCCAGGAGGCCGGTGCCCGCAATCCAAGGAGAGCGCCAGCCGAGGACCGGCCCTTGGCTGAGGGCGTACATCGTCAACGCCATACCGGGAGCGGAGAGCAGGAAGCCCGGCAGATCCAGCCGGCCGGCTTCCGGTTCCTTATGCTCCTTGAGATACAGCAGTCCGAACAGCAGAACCGGTATACCGACCGGGAGATTGATGTAGAAAATCCAGCGCCAGGAGAACTGGTCCGTCAACAAGCCGCTGACGATCGGCCCAAACGCAGGCGCTGCGGCAATGGGCAGCACGAGCGCCCGCGACACCTTCGCCCGCTCCTGCGGCGGGAAGGCCCGGAACAGCATCGCCATACCGACGGGCGCGAGCAAGCCGCCGCCGATGCCTTGCAGCACCCGGTACGCGGTAAGCTCCTCCAGACCGTCGGCCAACCCGCACAAGGCGGAAGCCCCGGTGAACAAGCCGAGCGCCAGCAGCAATATCCGTTTGCTTCCCCAGCGGTCTCCGAGCCAGCCCGCTACCGGCAGGACAAGAGCAAGGCTCGCCAGATAGCCGACGTTGAGCGCGCCGGAAGCCGCCGGCGGTATGTTCAGCTCCCGGCTGATGGTGCCCAGCGCAACGTTCAGGACGGTCGCGTCCATCGCCGCCATAAACATGGCGGCGACATAGACGATGCACACTACGACTTTGGGACTCGGCCCTCCCTTCATCCCTGCTTCGTGTCGGCGTAAGCAGGCTCGGCATCAAGGCTGCGAGGCCGCAGATCCGACCAGTGTGTAGCGATGTAGTCGAGGCACGCCTCTCGAGCAGCCTGCCCGAACGCCGCAGTCCAGCCCTGCGGAACCGGGATGAAAGCGGGCCAGAGCGAATGCTGCCCCTCGTCATTGATCAGCACCAGATAGTCGCTGTCCGTTCGCTCGAATGGATTGGTCATCGTTTGATTTCCTCCCTGAAGGTTTTGACTGTCCGGCTTTTCAGCGCCTGCAGCTTCACTGAAATCTGCTGCCCGATTTCCGTCAGCGGTCCGGGCTGGCACAGGTCTTTATGCCGGCACGCAATATCGTAGCGCTCCATCTGCCCGCTAATATACGGACGCCACATCTCGGGATCGATCGGATCGAACCAGTCCGGGATGATCGTGGAATGGAAGAACAGCAGATCGCCCTCGTACCGCTTCGGCACGTATGCCCCTAACAGTCGGACTGAATTCTCGTAGGTCGTGCGCAGATTCCGGATAATCGCTTCGTCCAAGCTTGCCAGCGCGCTGCCGTCGCTGCGCAAAATCTCAATGGCGGCGGACATGGTGAGCGAAACGTCGCCGAGACTGTCCGGGTCGTAGCCGCCGAGCGCCAGCATCGCAGTCAGCGCTTCTTCCTCGTCTACCTCGCCGCGAATCGGCAAATAATGGCTTGGGAAGGCGTCCAGCATCGCAAGGAACTCGACTTCCTCCCCTTCCTGCTGCAGCTGAACAGCCATCGCCTGCGCTACGTTGCCGCCGAGCGACCAGCCGAGCAGCCGGTACGGGCCGGTTGGCTGCACCGTGCGGATGTGCGCAATGTAGTCCGCTGTCATCTCGTCCAGCGACTGCGGCAGCGTCTCGCTCTGCGCAATGCCCCGGGCCTGCAGGCCGTAGATCGGGTATTCCATCCCGAGATGCTTCATCAGACCGGCGTAGCACCAGCTAAGCCCGCCCGCCGGATGCACGCAGAAGAGCGGCAGCTCGGTACCGTGGGCCCGCAGCGGCAGGAGCACTTGGAGCGCGGATTGATCCGTCCCCATCTCCAGCCGCTCCGCAAGCCCGGCAACCGTCGGCGTCTCGAAGAGGACGCCGATGCCAAGATCGCGGCCCATCGCTTCGCGAATACGGCTCATCAGCCGCACCGCCAGCAGCGAATGCCCCCCGAGCTCGAAAAAGCCGTCGTCGATCCCCACACGCCGCAGCCCCAACACTTCGGCGAACAAATCGCACAGCACTTCCTCTTGCGGTGTGCGCGGGCCTCTTCCGTCGGGGTCGACGGTCCAATCCGGCGCAGGCAGCGCCTTCCGGTCCAGCTTGCCGTTCGGCGTAAGCGGCAGGGCGTCCATGCCGATGACAGCCGACGGCACCATATAATCCGGCAGACTGGCACCGGCATACCGGCGCAGCTCGGCAGGCTCGGCAAGCGAGTCCGGCGCGGGGACGACGTAAGCGACCAGCCGCTTGTCGCCCGGCTGATCCTCGCGCACCACGACGGCGACCTGAGCGACGCCGGGATGCCTTGCCAGTACCGCCTCGATCTCGCCCGGCTCAATGCGGAACCCGCGGATCTTCACCTGATGATCCGCCCGGCCCAAATAATCCAGCGAGCCGTCCGCGAGGCGCCGGGCCAAATCGCCGGTGCGGTACATCCGGGAGCCCGGCCAGCCGAACGGATCGGCCACGAAGCGCTCCGCCGTCAGACCCGGACGTCCCCAATAGCCACGAGCCAGCCCGGCGCCGGCGACATACATTTCTCCCGTTACCCCGGGCGGTACGGGCTGCAGCGCTTCATCCAGAACGTAGACCCGCAAATCCGGAATCGCTTCGCCGATCAGGCTGCCGCTCCCCGAAGCGGCGCTGCTGCGGTCCAGCTCCTTGTAGCTGACATGTACGGTTGTCTCGGTAATGCCGTACATGTTGATTAATCTCGGGGCGTCGTCCGGATGGCGCGCATACCATTCCTCCAGCCGTCCGAGCTCCAGCGCCTCGCCGCCGAAGACAATGTAGCGCAGAGCCAGCTCCCCGCCCAGCGACGGATGCTCGCGGTCCGCCTGCATCAGCTGATAAAACGCCGACGGCGTCTGATTCAGCACCGTAACCCGCTCCTGTACGAGCAATTGCAGGAACTCCGCGGGCGACCGGCTGACCGTGTGCGGTACCACCACGAGGCGGCCGCCATGGAGAAGCGGTCCCCAGATTTCCCACACGGAAAAATCGAAAGCATACGAATGGAACAGCGTCCAGGCATCCTCCGAACCGAAGCCAAACCAATGCTGCGTTGAAGCAAACAACCGTATGACGTTCTGATGCGGGATCACGACGCCCTTCGGCTTGCCCGTCGAGCCCGAGGTATAGATCATATACGCGGGGCTAAGCGGCGACAATGGCCCTCTGCGATCGCGGTCGCCGGGGTTATCCGGCGAATACGCCTTTAGCCGTTCCGCCGTATCCGGCGCATCCAGCGCCAGACGCGGCAGGCTGCCGGTATCCGGCAAGCCCAAAGCCCCGGCTTCGCTTGTGACAACGTACACCGGCCGGGCGTCCTCCAGCATATAAGCCAGCCGGTCGGCAGGATAATCCGGGTCCAGCGGCAAGTACGCAGCCCCGGCCTTCAGCACGGCCAGCACGCCGACCACCATCTCTACCGAACGCGGCAGCGCTAGCGCCACCATCTGCTCGGGGCCGACGCCTTCGGCGATCAGCAGATGCGCCAGCCGGTTGGCGCGGCGGTTCAGCTCCGCATAGTCGAGGCTCTCCTCCTCGTAGACGACGGCCGCCGAATCGGGAGTACGGGCCGCCTGCGCCTCGAACAGCGCGGGCAGATGAGCCCCCGGCGTCACGGGCAGCGGCTCGCGCCACTGCTCCAGCAGGCTGCTCCGCTCGTCGGGCATCAAGATGTCCAACCGTCCGATCGGCTGATCCGGCTCGGCCGCCGCTCCCTCCAGCATCTGCACAAACCGCGCGGCCAGCCTTTCCGCCGTACTGCATTCGAACAGATCGGAGCTGTACTCCAGAAGCCCTTCCAGCCCGTCCGGCGTGCCATCCGGCCTGCGGCGCTCGTTCAGCTCGAAGGTCAGGTCGAACTTGGCCGTGCCGGGGCTATCCAATTGAAGACGCGCCTCTACTCCGGGCAGATCCAGCGCAGCATCGGGCGTATTTTGCAGCACCAGCATGATCTGGAACAGCGGGTGCCGGGCCCGCGAGCGTACGGGATTCAGCACCTCGACCAAACGTTCGAAAGGCACATCCTGATGCTCGTAAGCGGCCAGACTCGCCCGGCGGACGCGGGCCAGCAGCTCGCGGAAGGACGGATCGCCGGACGTGTCAGTGCGAAGCACCAGCGTATTGATGAACAAGCCGATCAGGCCGTCCAGCGCATCGTCGCTCCGCCCCGCAATCGGACTGCCGATCGGGATATCCGTCCCGCCGCCGAGCCGGGTAAGCAGCGCCGCAAGCGCGGACTGCAGCACCATGAACAAGCTGGCCTTGCTTTCGCGGGCAAGCTCCGCAAGCCGGAGGTTCAGCTCGCTGCCGATCCGGAAGCGGACAACCCCGCCCCGATAGCTTGCCGCCGCAGGCCTCGGACGGTCGGTCGGCAGCGTCAGCTCATCCGGCAAGCCCTGCAGCGTTCGGGTCCAATAGGCGAGCTGCTTCGCAATAAGGCTGTCGGCGTCGCCCTCGCTGCCAAGCAGCCGCTCCTGCCAGATCGCATAGTCGGCATATTGCACCGGCAGCGGAGCCCAGGCGGGCAATTCGCCCCGCAGACGGGCCGCGTAGGCGGCGGACAGCTCGCGGGTGAGCGGCACCAGCGACCAGCCATCGCCCGCGATATGGTGAAGCAGCAGCAACAGGGCGTATTCGTTCTCGCCAAGCACGAACAATTCGGCGCGCAGCGAAGGCTCCTCGGCGAGCCGGAAGCCGTAGCGCACCGCCTCCGCCAGCCTCTCGGACAGTTCGTCTTCGCGGACTTCGGTCACAAGCAATCGGGGCTTGGCAGCCGCCGCATCCAGAATGAGCTGCTGCGAAGAGCCCTGTGTATCCGGGAAAATCGTGCGCAGCGTCTCATGCCGGCTTACCACATCGCCGAGCGCCTCTTCCAGCACGGCCGCATCCAACGGGCCGGACAGCCGGGCGACCAACGGAATGTTGTAGGTCGGACTCGGGCCTTCCAGACGATACAGAAACCACAGCCGGTTCTGGGCAAAGGAAAGCGGGACCGCCTCCGGCCGCTCGGCCGGACATACGGCCGGTCTGGCGGCCTGCGCCTGATCGAGCCGCTTGGCGAGACCGGCTACGGTAGGCGACTCGAAGAGGCCTCCGATACCGAATTCCACGCCGAACACTTCCCGGATTCGGGCCACGATCCGCCCTGCCAGCAGGGAGTGACCGCCGAGCGCGAAGAAGTCGTCGTCGATGCCCGCCTTCGCCAAGCCGAGCACCTCCGCGAACAAGCCGCACAGCACCTCCTCCTGCGGCGTTCTCGGACTGCGGCTGACGGCTGCGTGGAAATCCGGGGCAGGCAGCGCCTTGCGGTCGATTTTTTTATTGGGCGTCAAGGGCATGACGTCCAGCGGTACGAAGGCGGAGGGTACCATGTAATCGGGCATCTCTTCGGCCACGTACTGCCGAAGCTCCGCCGAATCGGGACCTTCCGGGGCATTGGCTGTGAAATAAGCGACTAGCCGTTTATCTCCTGGCCGGTCCTCCCGCGCGACGACCGTAACCTGATCGATGGCGGGATGCCGCGAGAGCAGCGACTCGATTTCGCCGAGCTCCACCCGGAAGCCACGAATCTTGATCTGATGATCGGCGCGTCCTATGTAATCGAGGGTGCCGTCCTCAAGCCACCGGGCAAGATCGCCCGTACGGTACATCCGGCTGCCGGGCGGTCCGAACGGATCGGCTACGAATCGCTCGGCCGTCAGGTCCGGGCGCCCCAAGTAGCCCCTAGCCAGTCCCGCCCCCGCCAGATACAGCTCGCCCGCTATGCCCGGCGGTACCGGAGACAGCCCCGCATCGAGCACATAAGCCTGCGTGTTCGCAATCGGCCCGCCGATCGGCGGCGTTCCCGTGCGCTCATCGCCCAAACGCCCGGCGGTGGAATAAATCGTCGTTTCCGTCGGGCCGTATTGGTTATGCACCTCGCAGCCGAGCGACTGCATCGCGAGCTTCAGCCCCAGCGGAAACGCCTCGCCGCCCGTGATGATCCGCAGGCCGGGGAACGGCTCGGGCTTGCTCGACGCGAGCGCCTGCCATAAGGTCGGCGTCGCCTGCATGATCGTAGCCCCCGATTCGTGAATCATCCTCGCCAGCGCAGGCGGGTCCATGATCACCGGCTTCGGAGCGAGAACGATGCGGGCTCCCGTCGTAAGAGGCAGGAACATTTCCAGCACCGAGATGTCAAAAGCAATCGTCGTCACCGACAGCAGCCGGTCCTGGACGCTCAGGCGGAACTTGTCCTGCATAGCCGTGAGCAGGTTGGTCAAGCTGCCGAAGGTCACGATCACGCCCTTCGGCTTGCCGGTTGAGCCCGACGTGTAAAGAATATAGGCAGGATGAAGAGGCGACAGACGGCCGGTACGGTCTTCGTCGCCGGGAGAAGTTTCCGGCTGGCGCAGCAGCTGCGCTTCGGTGGCAGGCTCGTCAAGCACCAGCAGAGGCCCTGCCGCTCCGGAAGGCAGCCGGGAAGCCGTCTCCCTGTCCGTCAGCACGCACAGAGGGGCGGCGTCTTGGAGCATGTAGGCCAACCGGTCCTGCGGGTAGTCCGGGTCCAGCGGCAAATACGCGGCGCCGGTTTTATGGACGGCCAGAACCGCCACGACCGCTTCCGCCGACCGCGGCAGCAGCAGCGCCACGATGCCTTCCGGACCGACGCCCCGCGAGATTAACGCATGAGCTAGCCGGTTGGCGCGCCGGTTCAATTCGGCGTACGTGAGAATCGTGTCCTCGAAAACGACGGCGACCTCATCCGGCGTGCGGGCCGATTGGGCCTCGACCATCGCGGACGTGGAAGCTTCCGGCAATTCGCGGGCCGTTTCGTTCCATCCGATGAGCACCTGTTCCCGTTCCTCGGGCAGCAGCATGTCGATCTGCGAGATCGGCTGCCCGGGATCGGCCGAAGCAAGCCGCTCCAGCCAGCCAAGGAACCGCCGCTGATGGGCCGCCAGCTCTTCCGCCCCGTACACCGCCGGATTCCCGTCGAAGTCTACCCGCAGCCCGCTGCCGTCCGACCGGTCATAGACGTGGATCGACAGATCGTCCACAGGCCCGGCAGACAGATTATGCGGAATGCCGGGGCAGCCGGCAAAGCTCAGCCGGTAATCGAACGGCATCACGTTGACCATCGGCCCGAACAAGCGGCGGTTTTCCCCAAGCAGCTTCAGCTCCCGCCGCATATCCTGCTGCCGGTACAGCTGGTGGCGCCGGGCCTCGCGAACCTCCCGCGAAACCTGGCGCAGCAGCTCGGACAACGGCATCTCGGGCCGTACGGCCAAACGCAGCGGCAGCAGGTTCATGACCATGCCCGGAATGCGCAGCGAAGCCGAGCCCAGACGGCACATCATGGGCAGACCGAGAATCACATCGTCGGCCCCTGTCATCCGGTGCACGTAAGCCGCTACCGCCGCAATCACGACATCGGGCCACGTCGTTGCCGTCCGGTCGGCCGCGTCCCGCAGTGCGGACGCATCGTCCGGCGACAGCTGAACGGTCCGGCGCAGGAAGCCCGCGCCGGCTCTGGCCGTCCGGCTGCCCAGACTCACCGCTTCCGGCGCGTCGGCGAAGCGGGCAAGCCAGAAGGCCCGGTCCCGCTCCTGCTGCTCCGAAGCGCGATAAGCCTCATCCTCCTGGAAGATCGATTGCAGCGCGCCGAAGGCTCCCGGCCCGGGCGGCTGCTCCTGGAAGAAGGCGGTATAGAGTTGAGCGGCTCTCTGGGCCAGCAAAGAAAAGCTGTAGCCGTCGATGACAAGGTGATGGATGCGCTGATACCAGAGAAACCGGTCCGGGGCCAGCTTAAACAACGCCTGTGTAAACAGCGGTCCGCGCGTCAGATCCATCGGCTCGGCCAAATCCTGTCTCATCCAAGCCTCCGCCGCTTCCAGCGGATGATCCGCTCCGCTGAAGTCCATATAATGCAGCATCCAGTCCGACGACGGCTCCAGACGCTGCCAAGGCCCATCCCCGTCTTCGCCGAAGCGCAGATGCAGCGTTTCCGCCTCCGCCACGGTTTGGCGCAGCGCCGCTTCGAAACGAACCGGGTCTACAGGTCCGCGAATATCGATATATTCCCCCGTATTGAACATCGGGCTCCCGGGGTCAAGCTGCTGGGCGAACCAAATCCCCAGCTGCGCCCCCGTCAACGGCCGGCGGGCCTGCCGAGCTTCGGACATTTGCGCTCCCTCCTTCATGTCGTAATATAATCCCCGTTCGGCAAAGCCCTGCTCAAGCGAGCGGACAGCAGCGCCCACCAATCGGCCAGCGTCGGACGCTCCGCCAGCTCCACGAAAGTGACTTCGGCCCCGGAGCGCCGCCACCGTTCGGCCAGACTCATGATCCGGATCGAATCCAGGCCCCACTGCGTAATCAAGTTATCGTGCTCCGCGATGGACGACGGAGCTTCCTGCAGCAAGTCCGCCACCAGCTCCCGCAAGCCGTCCTTGGTCAGCGTCCCGCTTTCTGCCGCCGGAGCCGCTTCCGATACAGCTTCCGGCTCGTCTGCGGTTACCGCTTCACCGCGAAGCGCCTTGATCAAGCGTTCCGTCGTGATGGCGACCGCGCAGCGTTCAGCCGCGTAAGTGATCGCCAGCCGGTGCTTCTCCAACGAGAAGTCCGCCACCGCATCGGCGACGAAGAAAGGCTCCACTTCCTGCATGAACGCTTCGCAGGAAGTCATGAGGCAGCCGATGTGAGCGTAAATGCCGCATACGATCAACTGGTCGCGGCCAAGCTGGGTCAGTCTGGCGCGGAAATCGGTCTTCTGAAAGGCGCTGTACCGCCATTTGGTCAGCACGATATCGCGCTCGCCCGGCGGCAGTTCCTTCACGATCTGCTTCTGATAGGGCCCGTCGTTGATCCCCGGACCCCAGAAATCCTGCAGCAATCCGCGCTGCTCCGGCGTCTGGCCGCCCGGTTGGGCGGAATAGACGACCGGTATGCCCAGCTCGTCGCAAGCGCTTCGGAGCGCGCGGATGTTCTCTAGCAGCTCAATCATAGGGGATGCCCCCGCCGTGAAAGCGTCGACGAAGTACTGCTGCATGTCATGAATCAGCAAAACCGCACGTCTGGGATCGGGCGTCCAATCCACCCGGTTGGCGGGCAGGTCGGATGCCGTCGGCATCGGATAAGGCGTTATGGCAGGAAGAGCCATCGTTATCTCCTCTTTTCTCACGTTATTTTATCGGAGGCGCAGCTAGAGCCTGCTGCTTCTGTTCTATCAGTTCGCGCAGCGCCTTCTTGCTGATCTTGCCGACCCCGGTTCGGGGGAACGACTCCATAAATTCGACCCGGTCGGGGATTTTGTAAGCGGCCAGCCCCCGCTCCCTCAGGAACGCTTTGAGCTCGGCCGGAGTAGGCGCCGGTGAATACGGAACGATGAAGGCGCAGCTGCGCTCGCCAAGGTAAGCGTCGGGCATCGAAACGACGGCGGCGTCATGCACGCCTGGATGCGCGAGAAGATGGTTCTCGACCTCCTCCGCCGCCACCTTATCCCCGCCGCGGTTGATCTGGTCCTTGGCCCGGCCCTCGACGACAAGGTATCCCTCGGGCGTCATTCTCGCCATATCCCCTGTGCGGTAGAAGCCGTCCGCCGTGAACGCCCTGGCGTTATGCTCTTCGGCTTTGTAGTAGCCGCGGATCGTATAGGGTCCCCGCGTCAGCAGATGTCCGACCTGACCGGGAACGACCTCTTCATCCTCGTCATCCACGATGCGGATCTCATCATAAGGCGACATCGGCCTGCCCTGCGTATTCACCAGAATCTCCTCGGGATCGTCCGGCCGGGTATAGTTGACCAGCCCTTCCGCCATCCCGAAAACCTGCTGCAAAGTGCAGCCCAGAACCGGTTTGACCTTACGGGCGGCCTCCGCACTGAACTTGGCCCCGCCGACCTGCAGCAGCCGAAGCGACGAAAGGTCGCTGCGGTGCGACTCGGCGGCGTCCAGCCAGACGAGAGCCAGCGGAGGCACGAGAGCGGTGATCGTGACGCGTTCCCGCTCGATGAGAGGGAACGCCTCGTCCGGGCTGGAGCCGCGGGACAGCACGACGCGCCCGCCCGCGTAGAGCGTGCCCAGCACGCCTGGCGAGCTCAGCGGATAGTTGTGAGCCGCAGGGAGCACGGCAAGATAAATGCTCTGCTCGTCGAGAGCGCACACTTCGGCGCTCATCCGCAAGCTGTAGATATAATCGTCGTGCGTGCGCGGAATCAGCTTCGGCAGCCCGGTGCTGCCGCCGGACAGTTGAAGAAACGCCACATCTCCTGAGCTTGGCCCCGGCAAATCGGGCAGCGGATCGGCGTACAGGTCGCGCAGCGCCGTAAACTTCCCGGGATCGCCGGCTACGATGACGTGGCGCAGCGTCGGCACCTGCTCCTGTACTTGCGCCGCCAGCTCCCGATAATCGAAGCCTGCCTCGACATCCGGAATAATATAAGCATTCGCATTTGTAAACTCGGAAAAATAAACAATCTCACTCCTGCGATGGAGCGGAAGAGCGAATACCGGCAGCGCGCCCAGCCGAAACAGCGCAAAGCACACCTCGATAAACTCCGCGATATTCGGAAGCTGCAAAATCACCTTGTCGTCCTGCCGAATGCCGAGCTTGTAAAATCCGGCGGCCAACCGGTCGACTCTCGCATCCAGTTCGGCGTAGCTGATCCGGTTCGTTCCGCTGACGACCGCGATGCGGTCCCCGTAAGCGGCGGCGCGCCCGCGAAGCATCTCACCGAATGTCTCGCCCTGCCAGCAGCCGGTCTCCCGGTAAAAATCCGCCAGCTCTTTCGGCCACGAAGGGTATTGCGAACGCATCATTTATCCCCCCTTACATATGCCGGCTGCGGCTGATTCAGCCCCATCGCCTGCAGCAGCGTACGGAATTTGGCGGACGTTTCCGCCAGCTCGGCCTGCGGGCTCGATCCCTCGACGATCCCGGCACCCGCGAACAACCGCAGCTCGCGCCCTTCCACCTCGGCGCAGCGAATCGTCACGACCCATTCCCCGTCACCGCTCGCATCGCACCATCCGACCGCTCCCGTGAAGAAGCCCCGGTCAAACGGCTCGCTGTCGCGAATCGTTTCCCGCGCCAAATCGGTCGGCGTCCCGCAAATCGCCGGTGTCGGGTGCAGCGCCAAAGCCAGCTCCAGCGACGATACCCAAGGATCGGCCAGCTCTCCGGTAACGACTGTGGACAGATGCCACATCGTGGACGTCTGTACGAGCGAAGGCTCGCTTGGTACGTCCAAGCGGCTGCAATAGGGGCGCAGTGCGTCAGCGACGGCTTCGATTACAACCGCGTGCTCATGCCGGTCCTTCGCCGAAGCGAGCAGCGCCTCCGCCCTCCGCCGATCTTCGACCGGATCGCTGCTGCGGGGTGCGGAGCCCGCGAGCGGATTCGCCTTCAGCCGCCCTCCCGTTCTCGTCACAAGCAGTTCCGGGCTGGCGCCGATCAGCGTTCGCGGCTCCCGGCCGTTCGACTTGTCCGGCGTCCATGCGGCCCTGGCTTCTCCCGGAGCCAGATTCACCGCAAACGTATAACCGTGCGGATTATGCCGGGCCAGATTGCGAAGAAGCCGATTGACATCAACCTTCGTCTGCAGCGTCAAATGCAAGGTTCTCCCGAGAACGACCTTGCGGAGGTCCCCCTTCCGAAAACGCGCCAACGCCCGGCTCACGCTCCGCTCGTAGACTTCCGGCTCCGGCACGGGGCGCAGCTTATAGTCCGAGGCGTCGGGCTGCCTTTCCGCAGCCTCGCTGTTCAGCTGCAGTTTGCCGGCCCACCGGGCGGTCTGCGGTACGATCAGCTCCGCAGGCTTCGCGGGATCGAAGGGGATCGCTCCCACGACAACGGAAGGCGCCCCTCCGGAAAATTGCGTGCGGGCCAGCAGCTCGGCCACGCGCTGCGGCAAGCTTTTGAGCCGATCCGCGCCACCCTGCACGGACAGTCTCGCCGCCTCCCCTTTCGCCAGCAGCGTACGCTGCGGCGAGGCCAGGAAAAACGACGAGCCGGCTTCGTACATATCGATCAGTTCGGAAGCCCATGCGGCAGGCACCGTTTCCAGATTCACCATGTCCATCATCCCTCTCTTTTAGAATGAAATTATTTTCCCAGCGTTGCACCGCCATCGACGCACAAATCGCTCATCGTAATATGACCCGCCCGGTCGGACACGAGAAAAACGACCGCATCCGCAATATCGGACGGTCTGGCCAGCTTCCCGAGCGGAATGCCCAGCCGGAACGACTCCGGCGAGCCCGCGATGACTGCCTGCTCCCCGGACTCATCCGCCCACAGCAGACGCTGCATCGCCGTATCGGTCGAGCCCGGCGAGACGATATTGCAGCGGATATTGTGCCGGGCATGCTCCAGCCCCAGACATTTGGTAAACATCGTCGACGCCGCCTTGGAGGCCGCATAAGCCGCCATATGCATGCGCGGTACCCCGGCGGCATTCGACCCTACGGTCACGATCGCCCCGGTTCGCCGGAAGGCCATGCGTCGAACGACGGCGCGGGATACGTAAAACACGCCTTTCGTGTTGACGGCAAATGTCGCCTCCCAGTCCTCGTCGCTGTACGATTCGATCGCGCCCATCCGGAGCACCCCGGCGACATTGACGAGAATGCCGATGGGCCCAAGCTCCCGCTCGATCCGCTCCACCGCGTCCTCTACCGCCGAGCTGTCGCTGACGTCCGCCGGATAAGCCGCAGCCTGATAGCCCCGGGCTTTCAGCTCCGCTGCAAGGCTGTCCAGTCCGTCCGCATTGCGGTCTACGACGGCCACGGAAGCCCCGAGCTCAGCCAGCGCACGCGCTACGGCTTCCCCTATGCCTTGGGCCGCTCCGGTGACGAGCGCGACTTTTCCTTTGATTCCAAGCTCCACCTCTTCATCTCCGTCCTTTCCCCTAATCTCGATGTCCTTGCTTCCCCTGCATCTCCTTCCCGATACTCGGCCGCCGTCACGGCTTCGGCCGAAGCGCCAGCCGCAAAGCCCGGCTGATCAGCACGGGCAGCACCGATACGTGCCCCTCGCCTTCAAACTCCTTATATTCCACGTCCAATCCACGCCCGGATAAGGCGGTTAGCCGCTCCGAGAGCGCCAGCGCGCGGTCGCAATTGCGCGAGACGTGCGTCTTCTCCAGCTCGCCTACGCCCAGCAGCAGCTCGATCCGATTGGCCGCAGGCTGCCAACCTTTCGCAAATTTCCGCTCCGCCTCAAGCAGGAACGGCTCGTTCCAGTGCAGCGACGGACTGCCTGCGACATAGCTTTGAAACGCATGCGGCTTCGCAAACAGCGCGTACAGCACAAATAACCCGCCGAGCGAATGTCCGAAAATCGTCTGTCTGCTGCGGTCCACCGGAAACTCGCCTTCGATATGCGGCTTTAATTCCTCTTCGATGAATTTCAAGAAATGAGCGGCTCCGCCTTGCTCGGGAAGCGGCGTGCTGTCCGGTCTGTTCAAATATTCCTTCGCAGGCGCCGGCGTCAGATCGTAAAACCGCTCCGGCGCGAACGGTCCGTCCACCGGATACCCGATCCCGACGATAACCGCCGGGACGATCCCGGTTTTATCGGGCCGCCGGCTTTGCAGCCGCACGGCTTCCACCATCGTGCCGAATACCGAATTTGCATCCAACAAATAAATGACCGGAAATCCGGCAGGAGGCGGCGCTTCCGGAGGCTTCGCCACGAGGATCTGGTACCTCCGGTGAGGATCGCGCGATTTCATGATCCACTGCTCCGCCCACGGAATATCGACTTTGCCGCGCGCAAGGTCTTTCAGCGTTACTTCGCTTTGTTCGTTCGGCTTGAACGTCACTATGCTTCCATCTCCTTCAATGCTTACGCTCTGAACCGCTACGCTTCCGTTCATCGGCGAATTCCGCTTATTTGACCAAATGCTTGACCGTATCGTCAATAATTTTCTCGTAAGCGATCAGGCCGTTCCCGAGCCAGTATTTATCGCTCACCTCGAACACCTGTCCCTGCTTGACGGCAGGCATCGCCTTCCAAATCGGGCTGTCCGTTATTTCTTTGATCCGTTCTGTGCCTTGACCATATTGATTGATGATGAAAATATAGTCCACATCGAGCTGGGGAAGAATTTCCAGGGAAATGGCGGCGCTGTTCTCCTTCTCCACCAGCTTGGGCTTGCCCAGGCCGAGCTTCTGGTACAGAACCTGTCCGCTCATGTAGTTGCCGCCCATCAGGCTCACGCCCCTGGCCGCGAAACGGATGACCGCCACCTTTTTCCCTTTTGCGGCTTGATCCAGCTTTTCCTTGGCTTCCTGCACTTTTTGACGGTACGCTTTGAGCGCTTGCTCCGCTTCCGCCGTTTTGCCAAGCAGGCTCCCCAGAGTCGCAAGCGATTTCTCCACGTCGCCGGAGGCATTCGTAAAAGCGTACGTCGGCGCAATCTTGGCGTACTTCTCGTAATTGCCGTTGCCCGAATAGCTGTTATTTTGCAAAATGATCAAATCGGGATTATAAGCCATCAGCACTTCCGGAGAAGGGGGGCCGCCCGAAAAATCGAGCCGGGGAACGCCGCTCAGCTCCTGCTGCAAATAATCTTGTCCTTGCGTACCGCTTGACCATTGGGCGACCGGCTTGATCCCCAGCTTCAACAAAGAGTCTTCCAGATACGGGGCAAACACCCGCTGCGGCGCGGCAGGCACCTTGACCTCATGTCCCAATTCGTCCTTGACGACCTGTTCTTGGGCAGGAGCCGGACTTTTACCGTCTGCGGCAGCGCTTTTGTCGTTTGTATTGGCCTCCGGCGCAGGGGCTGCCCCCTTGTTCGCCGTGCCGCAGCCGGCCACCAGCCCACCCGCTACGACGAGACACAGCAAGACGGACATCGGCAACCTGCCCGCCAGTCTTAATCGATGAAGCATGTCACGCATGGAATCTCTCCTTCGTTGATAATAATTCTCATTCACGAGGATTATACATCATGGTCCGAAGCGGGCACCATGGACGCTATCCTGTAATGAATTTGGACAATTCCCTGTAAACAGGAGCTGCGCTTCATCCAGCATCCGTGCAACGGACACGGCGGAATACTCGAACCAGGGGTCCGAGGAAATCAAGTGCACCTGCCCGTTTCGGACGGCTTGGAGCTGACGCCATGCCGCGGAATGCTGGAGCGCCAGCCAATACGCCCGCGAAGCGGCCTCAGGACATACGAGAAGCAGCAGACGGTCGGGATTCAGCTCCGCAAGCCGTTCCATCGTAAGCGGCAGGTGGCCGGACGGCTCGGCCCGGTAAACCAATTTCAGCTTTAAATCCCGGCACAGCACATCCTCTATGCCGCGGTTGCAATAAACATGGAGACCTTGCCCGAAAATACGCAGAACCAGAATACGATCGTCGCCGAGCGCCTCGCCGATGTGCGCCCGGGCCAGCTCCGTCCGCCGTTCGTAGCCGGCGATCCACTGCTCCGCCTTATCCTCCTGTTCCAGGAACCGGGCGATCAGGCGAAGCTGCTCCCGCCATCCGTCCCGCTCCGCGGAAACGAACAAAGACGGCGCGATCTCCTCCAGCTTCCGTTTCTCGTCCTCGCCCAGCCGGTCGGTGCCGATAATCGCGTCGGGGCGCGCCTGCACCAGCGTCCCCAAATTTTCCTCGAACGACCAGCTCGTATAAGGGTCCGTCAGCTTGAGGGGGCGTTTGATTCGCTCTTTATACGCGTTATAGTAATAAGGAGTCCACTTCGAATCGAGCGGCGCGGCCGCAGGCATAATATTCAACGCCAGCAGTTGGCCGGTGACCGAGGAAGAGCATGCGGCAATTTGCTGCCTGGCTTTTTTGACATAGTCGGAGGGGGATACGCCCACCTCCTTCTTGAATTTGCGGCTGAAATAAAACTCGTCCTTGTACCCCACCTTCTGGGCGATTTCCCGCAGCCGCTCCTCCGATTCCATCAAATAGCGCTTGGCCCGGGTAATCCGGAGGTCCGTCAAATAATCCATCGCGCTCTGACCGTACGTTTTCTTGAATAGATCTACAAAATATTTGGGGGTAATATGGGCCATCTGCGCCAGCTGTCCGATGGACAGCGGCTCGTTATAGTGCTCATTCATAAACTCGCGGATTTCAATCAGGCTTTTCTTCGGACTCCGGCTCCTCGCAGACGCGGTTCGTTCCCTCGGCAGCCTTTCTTTTAAAAGCATAATAGCCCTCCTCCCGGTATCCACATGATGACTTCGCGATAATGATAATCATTATCAGTAAGGTATCATATCCCTTTATTTCCAGTCAATCCCGTTCAAGAAAATATATTCTTTCAACCTCCGAAAGAGGATATCCCGATATCCATGCATTTGGAATCGCCGCCCGGTCTTAACGTTGATATTCATTTCATCGTCATTTCCGAACATGCAGAAATAACGGCGCCCCTTCGGTGAAGACGTATCTCTTTCGTGCTGGACCCGTCTTTGTTTTTTGATACAATGGGAATATAAAGTCCACTATTAAGGAAGGGCGTGCCTTTCGTGAAGAGGATGCCGTCTACAGAGGCCGATACGAGGTCAAAACAAAAGAACACCGCCGGGAATGATCGGAGCAAAACGATCGAGCAACCCATGGACCTTCACTCCATACAGCAAAGGGTCATGCTTTCTTCCGGTTCTTCCTTGACGCGGGATGTCGCTTACCTGCAGCGAACCTTCGGCAACCGGCATACGGCACAGCTATTGAAAGCTGCGACAGAAGGACATCGCAACGGCGCCAACTCCGGCGCATCTCATTCCAATGCAACACGGACGGACACCATACAAAGACTCGTAACGTATAAGGGAGCCCTTGCCAAGCTGGACGAGGAGGACGATGATTTCAAAAACCTTCCCCCCGATCAACAAACAAAAGTCCGGAATCAGCATGAGGATCGCACCCAAACTTACGATTATGCGGATCAGGCTTCTTTTTATGCCCATGTTGGCGGAGATACCGATCCTGCTAAAATGCCGAAAATCACGGCCGTAGACCCCAAAAATCTGGAAAAAGCCAAGCGTAGGAAAAACCGGACAGCTTTCTACCGAAATCACAAGAAAATCGGTTCCGTCACCGATAATGCCCATTTCAACAAGCCTGAAAACAAGGGAATGCTGCCCGTCTTTTATCCAATGTCCCACGAAGGCCTGGATGAAAAATCAGTGCAATGGACTAGGAACCCGATGACCAATCAATATGAACTGTTTCGGAGCAACGATCTCACCGCATCCCAGGAACAGGAACTGGACGAAATGTCGTTAACCGTCATTGAGGAGAAAAAAAGCGGTAAAGTTCACTGGACCGCCCACGCCGGTTCCAACCCGGTTTCCAGCTTCACCGATACGGATATCAAGAGCCGCCCTTCCGGCAAGCGTAAATCGGAATATGGAGGAGCAACGTTAGAAGAATTTGCTGAAGATTCCATCGGACCTACCAGCATGAACCTTACGGATCGGAATAACCACTACAAGAAAAAGAAGACCAAGAAAGCGCCTCAAGCGACCCGTGGCCATCAACAAGCCTATGAAGATACCATCACGAAACCAAGCGAGAAGACAAGATTGATCTTGGGGTCGGGCCAGAAGCAAGTTTTCAAGGCGAGCAAAAGCAACAACATTCGCACAACGGACCAAGAACAGGAACCACTTCCAAGTGGAACGATTCCATCTGCCATGAGTCCGGAGCAATATGATGTAGGGCAGCATGGCCGACGTACGCAATTCGAGACGCCGACCCGTAAAGAGAAAGGGGTATATTTCGAGGTCAATGAACTTACTTTGGACTCCGGTACGACCAAAGGCGGGCTGGACATTCCGGGCAAAAAATATTATGCCTCCGCTTCCCAGGATCGTAAGCCTTTAAAGGCCGCCGTATTCGATCAATATGCCCCGGTTTACAGCGAAAAAGAAGATGCCGGCGGTTGGAATGATTATACCGACGAAAACAAAATCGATCCGGACGATTTGCCTCAGCAGCATTTTTTCGGAAGCGACGAGGAAGTGGACTTTTCCGATTCCGATACGGAACCGCAAACACCTCAATTTTTGCCGGAATTTGAAGAAACGGCAGACTTTTTTTCACCTGACGAGCTCCAGCTTGGTCGGGCGTTAGGACAGACCTGGCAAGGTCATGACGATTGGATTGTTAGCGAATATCTGGCAAATACCACGGCTGGCTTTAAATATAAGTTGACCCGAACCCGGTTTGCCTAAATCTGCACGCTAAACACTCATCCCCCACGAAGAAACAAGCAACGTTGCTTCGAACGTCGCTTTTCTCCGGTCAAGCTATCAACTCAAATGACTGCTTCAGGGATCGTCAGCATTTTCCGTATTCCGCACATGCCGCCTCGTAAAACGCCGACCGGACTTCCTCCACGTCAATCTTGTAGCTGCAGCGAATGGAGAAAATGAAGCCGTCGGCGTGAGTCGCGGCGATGCAGTTAAACAGCGAATAAATCGGCAGCGGATTCGGCTGTTTCACGACGGTTTCATCGTACAGGCTTTCCTGCAAACGCTCCTTGGTGCTGTTGCCCAAATAATTAAACATGAACAAATCGAGGTGTTCATACTGCTCCCCAAACTGCACGAGCTCCTTAGTACGGTTCCAATGGCCACGGCAGGCGGGATCGGTAAGCAGGTGCATAAAATTGATGTTGTTGTCCTTCAAAAGGTCCAGCCGGGTTCTTACGGTACGAAGCATCTCGTCCTGATGCAGCCTCGCATCGATCAAGAGAGGCACGAAATCGATAAATTCCCCGACCGTATTGTAGTACGACACATCTTCGTATCTTCGTCCGTCATATAAAAACAGCAAGGGCAAATAATTCGTCTCCAAATAAGTTTGCAGCCCCTTGGTATAGATGGAAAGCGCAGCCCCCAAAGAATGCTCCTTCGCCGGAATATTGACGTTAAACAACAAAGCTTCGTCACTCGTTCGATGCGCCAGCCGCCGCAAGATGTCCCGCTTGCTCTGATGAAACGTTTCCAGCTCGAAGGCCGCGATCCATTCTTGTTCCGTCATGCCTTTGGGGCCTTGCTGAATTTGATGCACATATTGCGCAAACGGCTTTACTTCCTCCGAAGGCGGGGCCTGGCCCTGAAGCAGACTTCTGTAGCAAGAGACCAGCTGCCGCTCGATGACCTCCGTTGTCACCCGGTCGCAAAGGACATGATGCAGGAGCCCGATGACATAATGCTCGCGCAGGTTTCGTTTCAGCACGACCATTTGATGCAAAATATGCTCCCCGACGTACCTGGTGTTTTCAACGAAATCCTGCAGCATGTCCATCAACGGACCGCTCGGATCGCGGCCCGAAACGTCGATGAGACTAAGCTTCGGCGGACGTGCGGAAGGAAGCTTGTATTCCTTCCAGCAAACGCCCGGCTCCCCTTGGACGGGAACGCTTCTCAGCAGACCTTGATGTTGCACGAGCCAAGCGTAAGCCCGGTCTAAAAGCCCGTTATCCACATACTCGTCCAGCTTGAAGAAAACCAGACTGGGCGGCGTGTGGAACTTGATCTGCATTTGTTGTATCGCCCCGAGCGGATATTCACGCGTCACTTGCCCCGATTTGATCCAGTGGTCCGTTTGATCGTAATCGTCTTGAAGCTGCCTGCGAATAGCTGCGGCCTCATCCGTTTCCACCCTTGTTAAACCGAGACGCCGGCAAAAGACCTCTTCGTCGATCGCTTGATTCGGGTCCGTTTCGATCCTTTGATGCAGAGGCACGATATAGTGGGGCAGGAGCGTTCTGGCCACTTTGCCGTTCATCATCCGTACGAGACTTTCAACGCACTCCTCATCTGCAGTATCGCTGTAAAGAACGTAAATCTCTTTCGTTTCGTGAAGAAAATCGCGTACTTGGTACGAGACCAGCTCGTATACGCCCTCCGTTTCCCGGTGCAGCCAGGAAATCAGCTCTTCTTTTGTTTCGATAAGATATTCCTGCTCCTTGGCCGATTGAAGGTAACCGGCCAGCGCCCGGACCGAATTATAGTGATAAATATCGGTTAAGGTAACGTAACATCCCGCTTTCCCCATTTCCGCCATCAGCGCCAGCGCTTTCAGCGAATGACCGCCGAGATCGAAAAAGCCGTCCAACACGCTGAGGTTCGGAATGCCCAATACCCGTTGCCAAATTTCCGCCAGCTTGGCTTCCAGCTCCGTCGCGGGAGCGGCGTGCTCTGCGCCGGTCTGCAGCCTGTCTTCCGGAGCCGGCAGCGCCTTGCGGTCTACCTTGCCGTTGATGGTCAGCGGGATCTGCTCCAGTTGCACGAAGTGGGACGGGATCATGTAGTCCGGCAGCTCCTGCGCCAGAGCGCTTCGCGCCTCGCTTGCGGTGAACGCGCGGTCCGCCACAAAGTAGGCGCATAGCTGCTTCTGCCCGCTTTCGTCCTCCCTGGCGACTACGACGGCTTCCCGGACCGCTTCCACTTTCGCAAGCTGCGACTCGATCTCGCCCGGCTCGATCCGGTATCCGCGAATTTTCACCTGGCCGTCGATCCGGCCTTTGTATTCCAGCGTGCCGTCGGAACGCCACCGGGCCCAATCACCCGTGCGGTAGCAGCGCTCTCCCGGCCGAAATGGGTTGTCGACGAACTTCTCCGCCGTGAGCTCGGGAAGGTTCAAATACCCGCGCGCAACGCCCTCCCCGCCGACGAGAAGCTCGCCCCATGTGCCAATGGGCAGCAATTTCATCGAACGGTCCGTCACATAGGCTTTCGAATAGCTGATCGGACGGCCGATCGGCACCGGTTCCGTCTGCCTGCCGACGATCCGATGCGTCGTAGAAAATGTCGTGTTTTCTGTCGGGCCGTAGGCGTTCACGACAGTGAGCCCGGGGTTATCGCGCAGCACAAGATTGACGTGCGGCACCGATAGGACATCGCCTCCGACAAGCAGCGTTCGCAGGCCGCCAAACAGCGCGCTGTCCTGCTGAGACAATTGATTAAAAAGCGGCGAGGTGAGCCACATCGTCGTGATCCCGCAGCGCCGGATCGCCTCTTTCAACTTTTCCGCGTTCAAGATGACCTCGTTGCTCACGAGATAAAGCTGTCCGCCATTCAGCAGCGCTCCCCAGATCTCGAACGTGGAGGCGTCGAAAACGATAGCGCCCGTTTGCAAAATGCGCGTCGTTTCATCCAGTGCGACGTAGTTGCAATTTTTCACCAGACGGACGACGCTGCGGTGCTCGACCATCACGCCTTTCGGCTTGCCGGTCGAACCCGACGTATAGATGACATAGGCTAAATGGTTCGGCCCCGCTGCGGGCCCGACATTCGATCCGTTCCCGCCGTACGCTTGCGGATCATCCAAACGTACCGTTTTCCCGCTAAAGTCCGGAGGTGCCGATAACCCGCCCCGGGTGAGCAAAATTTTCGCGCCCGAGTCGTCCAGCATGTAGCGGATGCGCTCCGCCGGGTAACCTGGATCGATCGGCACGTACGCGCCGCCGGCTTTCAAGATGGCCAGGAGGCCCACGATCAGGTCCAAGGAACGCTCAATCATGATGCAGACCGGTTGTTCCGGCTGCACTCCTTCCGCCCGCAAGGTCCGCGCCAACCGGTTGGCCCGCTCGTTCAGTTCGGCATACGTCAGCTGCCGGTCCCCGAATACGAGAGCCGGTTGGTCCGGCGTGCGCTCCGCCTGTTCCTCGAACAGTTGAAAAATCGTCTTCTCCCGCGGGTATCCGGCCTTGTTTCCGATCCTTTGCAGCAATTGCGCCTCCTCCTGCATCGTTACTACCTCCCGTTCATCCATGCTTCCATTTGCGGACGATTGCCCGATAACGAAACGACATTCATATATCATACAATATTGTTATTTATTTACTCTTTCATTTCTAAATGTAGATTATCATTATTGCTCCTTTTTTGTCCAATGAATCTCGATCGTCCCATCATTCGTCCGATAATTTGAGAGGATAGCCGTCGAGTAAGCTTGTGTGAATAATCGTTTTGTGCAAGTTGCCTCAGCCGAATTTGAGCCACATTGGTGAAAAAGACGGCCGCAGAATGCGACCGTCCTTGATAACGGGTCCTACAAATATGAAGGGCTTACTTCATTTCCCAGTCCGTGACTTGAGCAATCTCGGAATCGACGTTCTTCAGATTCATTTTCCCCATGTCCACGAGAGTGTCCCATTGTTTTACGCGGTTTTTACCGTTAGGTGGCTGATTGTATTCGTTCGTATCCACAACCAAGGTACGCTTGGCATGGAAATTCTTCATGAAGGTTTTCTCATTCGAGCTGCTGCCCGAACGCGCGAGCAGGCCTTGAAGCGTATCCGAGCCGCCGGTAGCGCCTTGATTCAGCGCCGTATCGACAAACGATCCGATTGTCAACGCACTGGTAAAACCGCGCTGACGCGCTTGTTCAACGCTGTACCGGATATACACGTTATAGAATGTTTCCCACATCGCTTTTCTCCAAGCCGCATCGTTTTGAAGCTTTTTAATCTTGCCGCAGAACACCTTTTCGCTATCTTTAATTTCCAGAATCGAGCCTTTCATTTTCCCGTTGATGCCAAGGCGCTTCAATGCGCCTTCGACCGACGGGTTGCTGGCTCCTTTGGCGGCGTCATAGGCTTTGAAGAGGTCCGGGCCATCGGGATGGGTATCTCTGGAGCCGCCTGTGGTAGCGCCGAAAATGCCGATCGTATACCCGCGCTTATCTTTAATGTCTTCGCAATACCCGTAGTATTTGGTCCAGTTCAAATCGTCCTGCTCCGGTTTGTTGATGAGCTTCATGATGTTGTTCCACTGCTCGCCATCGAGCCCCGTATTATTGCGAAGAAATTGCAGGGTTTCCGGAGAGAAATTGTCGTCAGGAGAAGCTGCCGCTGCTTTGGATGGCTCGAACAAAGCGGTTGCGCCAAACAAGGAAGCCACTAAGGTAAAACAAAGAAAGGCTAACAGAAATTTGGTCCGGCTTTTGGATGGTCTAGCATTGGACATATGCATAATAATCCCTCCTAAAAATGTTGACCGCATGAATAAACAACAGGCTGCTTGCCGATTTACAGGCAATTTTTTAAATCTAATTATCTTCTCCTTTCTCCTCAATACATATAAACGTTTATACTTTCGTGCATCGGTTAACCAGCTGGTTTACAGCTTATACCATTCCCTCCCTTCTTCGTTTATAATATAAACGTTTATATTTTTGGGTTAAAAGAGGCGTTGTATTCGAAAAGCAGCCCAGTGTTGCGTACAACACCGAATCACTTTTAACCCCGCGTATAAAACCGCTTACTTCCAAGATTACCACCAGAATCGAACATTGTGAAGACACTTTTTTTAATAAATATGGCTTCCGCTCGATTCAAATATCCAAACAAGACAACGCGCCCATGGAACAGTCGTTCCTGAGCATGTCATCGATGCATGTGTTACCACTTGATCGCTTTAGGAATATCTTCTTCGTTCACTTTTTCCCATTCCTGCGCGTAAGCGCCTTTTGCCAGTACTTTTAGATACGCCCCCTGCAATAACGGAAGGCTTGCCGTGAACGTTACCTCTTTCTGTTCCCCCTGGGCATTATAACCGGCCAGCACGTACTTATATCGGCCCTGGTCAGGCTCTCCCGGTTTCGTAATTTGGACATACACATATTCTTTTGTAATTAAGGGGTTGAAGCGATCGACTACGTCCCTGTACTTTATACCAACCAGAACCGCCAGAATCACAATGACTAAAGCTGCTATCGCGCCGCCTTTTTTCATGGTTTGTTTTCTCCTTTCCCTTGCACCCTTTATTCATGCTCTCATGGCATTTTTGACGATGTTTCTGTAATAGCCCACGGTTAGAACGGCAAACACAAAGTAAATCAATGCGTACACTCCCATCGCAATCGCCGATGGCACGACGATGCTGGAAATCACTAAGATGGATGCCGCTTTGACGGCAAATACGGAATGCAAGAGCCCGATCAAGAGCGGGATGGCGAAGACGAATAGCTGCTTGCGCACAATTCCCCTCATGATGGCATTCACGTCAAAGCCGAGCTGCCGCAGGGTCATAAAGCTCCGCTTCTCCTGCTCCGCTTCCGTCATTTGCTTGAAATACAGAATGCTGCCGGTCGAAATGAGAAAGACGAGTCCGAGAAATCCCGAAATGAAGATGAATAACCCGAACGACTGGAGAGAGGCTTCGTATTGCGTATGGAAATCGGGCATAAATTTATCTTCCTTTTTATACTTCGCATATAGACCGGATGCCTTGGCACGCTCTTTTTTGTCCGGAACCTGATACGTGTCAAAGCGAACCGCTTCAAAATCGGGTGAGGTCCGCATGCTCTCTCCGAGTTCCTTAAAGGTTGATTTCGCTATCACCAGTTGAGCGCCATACACGTTATAATTCATGACAAACTTAACGACGAGTCCTGTCAGCCGAAGCGTCTCCGTACCTCCGTTTTTCCCCGGCTTAATCTCTTTTGAAAAATTTCTTTCCTCTCCCTTGTTCTTTCCTTCGAGATTTGCCCGGCCGTTGTAAAGAACCGCTTCTCCTTTTCCAGGCACCTTGATGTCCGCTCCGGCTTCCAGAAGCTGTTCGGCAGGGAGAAAGAGCAGCCCTTGGGCATCGCTTTTCGAACGATTGTCCGGGTCGGAAATTTTGCCCATCAGCCGCACGGCTTCAACCGGTTTATGAACGAAGGTTATTCCCTCCTTCTTCAGCTCCTCGCTGAACGACCTTGACTCCTTCTCGCTATTCTCGAAAATAAAATCGTACGGCAGCGAGATCCGGGTATCGCTTTCCGCAGAAAAATAAAGCGAGTAGGCCATCGCGACCATTGTGAGCGTCATCGCCGACAGCACGGTAATTAAGGTTAGCGAGTTGGCATTCGCTTTCATCCGGTGCATCAGCGGGGCGAGGGACAAACTGTTGGCCAGCCCGAGATGTCCGTTTTTGCTCCTCCGGAACATATAGAAAAACCAACTAATCGTGACGCGGAACAGAAGATACGTACCCAAGATGGTCGATAGGAGGACCAATAGCATGTTAAAAAACAGCATGTCGTTCAACATGTGTCCCGAAAGCCGATAGCCGTAACCAATGAGCGCGATGCCCAATAAGGCCAGGAGCACCGCAACGATGGAATTCGGCTTTTTGGGATGCTCGCTTTGCTGGTCCGCATGAAACAGTTGGAGCAAGGTGCTGCGATAAACCGTTAGCAGCATCTGGACCGAAGTGAGCACAATCAGCGCGGCAAACACGATAACCGTCTGAAGCGCGGCCGGAGCGGAGAACGTCAGCGCGATAAATCCTTCGAATCCCAGAAGCTTCATAAGAATGAGCAGGAACAGACGCGCTACGAGCGCGCCGCTGCCGATACCCAATAGAAGCGCGCCCGCACCCAGCAGCGCATTTTCGATGATAAGAAGACGGGCTACCCCCTTCTTGGTCAAACCTATCAATTGATACAACCCGATTTCCCTGCTGCGGCGTTTCAGAAAGATGCGGTTCGCGTAAACCGTGAACACGGCCACGATAAGCAGGAGCAAAATTCCCGCCACCTGGAACGAAGTAGCGAAGTTCACATCCGAGCTCGACGTACGGACAATGGATGAGTCATTCTGTAACGTGGCAAAGACGAAATACAGACTCGTGCTAAAGATGAGTGCGAAAAAGTAAAGATAATAGTGTTTAATATTTTTCCGCATGCTGCGGGCGACAAGCTCAAATAACGTCAACCGTGTCACCCCCGAGAACAGCCTGCACATCCATAATATCTTTGAAGAAGGCCTGCCTCGTTTTGTCGCCGCGGTATAATTCGGAATAGATCGTCCCGTCCTTCAAAAAGACAACACGGCTGCAATAGCTTGAAGCCACGGGATCGTGGGTGACCATTACAATGGTGACCTTCCGTTTTTGATTGAGAGCTTCCATCGTTCCGAGCAGCGAGGAAGCCGATTTGGAATCAAGCGCCCCCGTCGGTTCGTCGGCGAATAAGATTGCCGGCCGGTGAATGAGCGCGCGGCAGGCGGAAGTCCGCTGTTTTTGGCCGCCCGATATTTCATGCGGGTATTTGTCCGCCAGGTCGTTGATGTCGAGAATATTGGCAATGGTACGGAACTCTTCTTCCGCTTCCTTTTTATTCATCTTTCCAAGGGAGACGGGAAGGAGAATATTTTCCTTAACCGTCAGCGTGTCAAGCAGATTATAGTCCTGGAAAATGAACCCCAGTTTGTCGCGGCGGAAAGCGGACAGTTCGGCATCTTTCATTCTGGAAATGTCCGTATCTTCGATAAGAATCGTCCCTTCCGTCGGGCGGTCGATGGTGGCGAGAACATTTAGCAGGGTCGTCTTACCCGATCCGGACGGTCCCATGATTCCGACAAATTCACTCTCGATGACACGAAGCTCGATGCCTTTTAACACTTGCTGGGCGCTTCCCTTCGTTCCGTATGATTTGCGGACATCGTGAGCGTGCAGCATCGTTTTTTGTGTATCTATGTGATTCATACTTAACCTCCAAGTTTGCGTTAGCCTTATTGTAAGGTGTCCCTCATCCTTTGTCGCACGTTTTAGATGATAAACGGGAACGGCAAGGTGACAATATTGTCATGTTCCGCTATAGGGCTGCCATTTTCCATAAAATAAGCAGTCAGGAATATCCCGACTGCCAGGTGTGTTCGTCTATTGGTCATCCGGTTCGGATGGATTCGAAGTCATTTTTCGCGGTGAAAATCATACGCATCACGGTTCCTTTACCCGGTCCGGATTGCGCCTCCAGGGTAATCCCGATTTTGGCGGCAACAGTCTGCGCAAGATACAATCCAAGGCCGGTCGCCGCATTTTGAAGTCTTCCGTTTCCGCCTGTAAATCCTTTGTCAAAAATGCGGGGCAGGTCGTGCGCCGGAATTCCGGGCCCCTCGTCCTTGATAGCGAGGATGACATGGCCAGCCTCCGTCATTTCAGTCGAAATCACGATCGTTCCGCCATCCGGACTGTATTTCACTGCGTTAGTCAATACTTGCCGGATCATGAACCGGCACCATTTGCTGTCGGTGATGACCTCCGTATCCTCCCCTTCGAAGTCGACCGCTATGTTCTTCTCCACACACCACGAGGCCAAATCGCGAACTTCTTTCGCGGCAAGCCGCTGAATCGCGGCTGCTTCCAAAACATAATCCGACCGCAGGGATGGCAGACGCGTAATGTACAGCTGCCGATCGATAAGCAAATAGATCCGTAACCATTCCGCTTCGATTTTACGTATCGCCGGATCGCTGCGATTGGCATCGATGATCAGCTTCATGGCGGTGAGAGGCGCTTTTACTTCGTGCACCCAAGAGGCCGTGTACTCATTTTCGATGAACTGCGCCTTTTTACATTCGGACAGTTTTCGTCTAAAGAAGAGATCTGCGGCACGCAATACTTCACTCGTTACCTCATCCCGTACATTTTCGGCCATCGGCAAGGTTTCGATCCAATCGTCATTCATCTCTTCGGGGAGTGCGGCAAGCGCAGCCGCATATTTCGTCTCTTTGCGATAACGCCACAGGAAGAAGCCGATAAACGAAAGAAGAAACAAGGTATTCAAATAAACGATGGAGCTAGTTTGTATATGGATGCCTTTATCCAGCCAAATAAGCAAGTCTGTAAAACCAAGCAGCATCATAAACAGCAGAATCCAACTTTTCATACTGCCAACGTAGCGTATAAACACCCCTCTCGCGTTCCTCCCCTATAACGTGATGGCCATGTAGCCTAATCCTTTTTTCGTTACGATGGCGTCTTCCAATTGGAGGAAGGCCAGCTTCTGGCGTAATCGCGTGATATTCGCAGTCAGGGTATTATCGTTAACGAACTGCTCGTCTTCCCATAGCTTTCGTATGAGGTCATGACGTGTAATAATCTCGTTCTTCGCCTTGACGAGGACGGCAAGTATGAAAAATTCGTTTTTCGTCAATTCAACCTCTTGGCCGTCCAGGCGGATGACGCCGCGTTTCATATCGATCAGTGCGCCGTTCCATTCGATAATATCGGCCGTTTCTTCCACGTAAGCGTATGTGCGGCGAGGGATGGCCTGGATTTTGGCAAACAGCACCTCCATGTTGAACGGCTTCTGGATGTAGTCATCCGCCCCCATGTTCATGGCCATGACCATATCCATCGGGTGATCCCGCGAAGATATAAAAAGAATCGGCACCTTCGATACCGCTCGAATTTCCCGGCACCAGTGAAAGCCGTCGTACTTTGGGAGTTGAACGTCCAGGATGACAAGATGAGGCTGCTCCTTTATAAAAGGTCCCATAATATCATGGAAATGATCGGGCCCCGCGACACGAAAAGACCACTTCTCTAATCTTTCCTTCAGTGAATCGAAGATGGAGGTATCGTCTTCTACAATGAAAATGCTCATGTCCATTCCAATACACTCCCTTTCTAAAATAATTTAAAACCTATATGCGACGTTAATAAAACGCCTCACATAGGTTTGGTTGCAGCCTGCCTGTATACGGGAATTACCATGGCCATAATCGGGATTGGCACGTCCGGATTGGCAACCGTCCATTAAATGAGGGCAAACTGACGCAGAAGCTTCATAACGGTCTCTCTCTTGACCGGCTTGCTGATATACTCGTCCATTCCGGCCGCCAGGCATTTTTCCCGATCGCCCTTCAAGGCGTTGGCCGTGACGGCAATGATTCGGGGGCTCTTCTCTTTGAGACTCTTTTTTATGATTTGTGTTGCCTCCAGGCCGTTCAGAATGGGCATATGCAGGTCCATAAAAATGACATCAAAATGCTCTTTGCCGGCGGCTTCGGTCGCTTCTTTACCGTTGGTGACGACGGTAACCTTATGCCCCATTTTTTCAAGCATTTTGCTCATCACAAGTTGATTGATCGGATTGTCTTCAGCGAGCAAGATGCTCGTCTTCATCGCATGATTTGGCATCGGCTCAAAAACCTGTTCGCCCGGAAGTTCCGGCGCTTCCTTCAGCCTGATGGTGAAAATAAACGACGATCCGTTGGTGCCGTCACTGACGGCGTGAATTTCTCCGCCCATCATACCGACCAGCCTGCGGCTGATCGCAAGACCAAGGCCGGTGCCTTCGTGTCTGCGGGTCATAAAGCTGCCGATTTGCGCGAACGGCTCAAATATGTGGTTAAGCCACGCGGGATCAATGCCCGTCCCTGTATCTGTAACGGTAAAGACCAGCTTGTTCGGATCTCCCTTTCGTTGCTCCACTTTTACCGATATGCTGCCCCTTGGTGTAAATTTTACAGCATTGCCCAACAGGTTGATCAGCACCTGTTTCAGTCGCTCGTGGTCGCCATAAATATAGTCGGGAACATCGTGATTGAGGGTGTACGTCAGGCTTAAGTTCTTTATTTCAGCTCTGCCGGAAATGACGGAAAAGCTGTCTTTGATGCATTTTCGCAGATCGAAAATCTCCTCTTGAAGTTCGATTCGCCCCGCTTCGATTTTGGAAAGATCAAGGATGTCATTAATGATGCTGAGCAGGGTCTCCCCGCTTTTGCGGATGATTTCTACACAGCTCCGCTGCTCCTCACTTAAATCGGTCATATCAAGCAGAATATCCGTCATTCCGACCACCCCGTTCATCGGTGTACGGATTTCATGGCTCATCATGGCCAAAAACTCGGTTTTTGCTTTATTTGTGGCCTCGGCCGCCTCCTTGGCAAGCAGCAATTTTTTCTGTTCAGATATGTCCTTGCAAATCAGGTAAAACCCGATATTATTCCCGCCTACAAAAATCGGCGCTATACTTGCAAGCACTTCGACGGTATTGCCATCTTTGGTAACTACCCTGCCGATGTCATGCTCAATTGAATTATCGTAAAGTGACTTCTCAAGTATCTTGCTTACATTTTCATTTCCAATCAGATTCGCAAGCTTCATACCGATCAATTCCGTTTCGATCCGGTACCCGGTCAGCTTCTCGGCCATGGTATTGGCATTAATAATGCGGCCGTCGAGGCCGAAGGAAATGACGGCATCATGGTTGTATTTTTTGAGCGAAGTATACCGTTCGACGGACTCGTGAAGTTGTCGCTCGGATTCTTTTTGTTTCGTGATATCAATCATTTGGGTAATGTAATACATAGGAGTGTCCGTCTCGTCGCAAAAAAGCTTGAAGAAGAGCAGTCCCCACATGATCTCGCCATTTTTTTTGATGTATCTGCCTTCAATCTGTACTTCACCGTCATTGCTCAATAACGCCTTTAGATCGTCAATGCCGGTTTGCGCTTCATCGGGGTGAGTAAAGTCGCCTATTCGCTTGCCGTCAAACTCCGCTTTGGAATATCCCAACATCTTTTCCATTGCGGGATTGACCGTCAAAATAAGCCCATCTGGCGAAACAAGGGAAATTCCAAAAGAAGCATGGTCAAACACTTGTTGATTGAAGGTGACTTGATTCAAATTCACGCGATGCATGCGGCTTACCTCCGTAGATTCTACAAATAACTTCGTTATTTCGTTCAAAGGACACACTTCCTAAGGTATTTACCCATTATTGGGTCCACTGAAACATATAAGTTGGCGAATTTTCCAAGATTTATACCGCGTCCATAGTTGAAAACAGGCATGGCTCCGCTCATCTATTGGTCAATTTATCATACTGCTTCGTTTTTGGAAAGATATCCACGGCTGCCGCGATGAACGGCAGCTTTGTTGCGCTAAAGGGCAGAATAGGTGTCACAGACCTGAGAATCACTATTATCGGACTGCCTTTAGAATCGGCATCCTCTCAAGTGACGAAATCATAGATGCCCAACTTACAAGCATTTCGCTTTTCTTTCGCATAAGGTGTAATGAAAGGAGTGGGTGGATTGACGAAAATCACAATCGCTGCAGTCGGGGATTTGTTGATGAAAAAGAAGATGATCGCCTCGGCCGCACGGGAAGGCGGATTCGCTCCGATTTTTGCCAAAGTGAAACCCTATCTGCGGAAATCCGATTTAACGATAGGCAATCTGGAGACGACCTTCTCCGGCAACCATTTTCGCGGAGAGCCCGGAAAGCTGTTGTTCAGCTCCCCGGACAAATTCGCTGCTACGCTCCGGAACGTGGGCTTCGATGTATTAGGCACAGCCAATAACCATTGTATGGACGGGAAACGATCCGGATTGAAGCGGACATTAAACGTCCTCGATCGATACGGCCTGCGGCATACGGGCACGTATCGATCCGCCCGGGAAGCCCGCCGGAAACTGATTGTTAACGTAAAGGGGATAAAAATCGGAATATTGGCTTATACGAAAGGAACGAACGGGATCCCCGTGCCGGAGCCGTGGCTAGTCAACAGGCTAAACCGGAAAAAAATAATAGCGGATGTGCACGGCTTGAAGAGTAGAACAGATTTTATCATCGCTTGCCTGCATTTCGGAAAAGAATTTCGAACTTATCCCGACCGCAACCAAATCCGGCTCATGCGGCTGCTGTTTAAGAATGGCGTGAATGTCGTGCTGGGAGCACATCCCCATGTGCTGCATCCGATAAGAATGTTTAAGATGAAGGACATCGACGGACTTATTAGAAATCGGGTAGCGGCGTCTTCTCTGGGAAATTTCGTATCGACCGAACTTCCCCGGCATACCGCTAGGTTGCGAGGAACCATCTTGAGGTTAACCTTAACGAAAAATGCAAAAGGGGTAACGGATGTGTTGAAAATGTCACGTGTGCCAACCCGCATTTTGCAAAATATAGGGAAGAAAAACGTTTATCGGGTTGTGCCGGGTAGATAGCGACGGGCATTGGCCGATGATGACATATAAGCCCGGGAACAAAGCAGTATCGCTTTCGTTTCCCGGGTTGTTTTTCTGAAAGGCAGCCGTACATTAACGGATTACCAATACGCCAAGCGCTGTAAGATGTGCCTCCGGAATTAAAATAAAAGCCGGATTTCCGGCAAAAAAGGATAGATTTTCAGGGGGTTCCCGAAGCTCTATCCTTCTTTCCGTTTGCCGCTGTCCTATCGTCTCCACGATGGCGCCGCGTTTTACTTGCCGTTAAAGAATAATTGAATTTCCCGACTCGCGTTATTCGGCGAATCCGACCGTGAATCATGTTAAACGCGACATAGAGCCCGTAGTCTCGATTTTTTCGCTCTTACTTTGCCGCGAATTTGTAGGCAATCGGCAGGCTTTCCGGGGCAAGCAGCACCGTGCTGTGAATCGGCACTAGTTCCTTCGCGTGTATTCGCGCTAGCTTGATCATTTGTCCGAACAATTCGGTAAGGGCAATTTTCACTTCCAATTTGGCCAAATGAACGCCGAGACAGTAGTGGATGCCGTTCGAGAATGCCAGATGATTGGCATTGTTTTTGCGATCGATATCGAAGATGTCCGCGTTTTCAAACACCCGCTCATCCCGATTCGCCGCTCCCAGCCACACGTTGACCGGGTCTCCCCTGCGCATCAAATGACCGCCGATTTCAATGTCCTTCATGACGATGCGGAACGTCGATTGAACAGGCGAACGATACCGCAGAACTTCATCAATCACTTTGGATACCGTCTCCGGGTCCTCCCAAATCCTCTGCATGACCTCCGGGTGTTCGTCCAGCGTAAGCACCGTATTCGTCAAAAGGTGCGCTGTCGTTTCAATGCCCCCGATAACAAGCAGGAAGCAAAAATCAACCAGTTCCTTGTCGGTAAACCCGCCCCCTGTCTCTCCTTTGACAGACAGCAACGCGCTCACCAAATCGTCCTTGGGTTCTCTCCGCCGGCTGTCAATCATCCATTGGAAATAGCTGCAAATCTCGTCTTGAAGCGCTTCGCTTTCCTCTTCATACGCATCCATTCCCCCGGTGAACGAGTTATACTTTATTTCCAGTTCAGACCACCTTTTAAAAGGAAGCCGATCTTCAGGGGGAATGCCCAACCAGTCCGTTAGGATATGAAGCGGCAGCGGGATCGAGAAGCTGCGGACCAGATCCGTTTCTTCCCGTCCCCTCAAAGCGTCGATTAATTCTGTCACCACTGCGACAATGCGCGGAGCAATGCCCATGGCCATCTTGGGCGTGAACAGCTGGCTCGCCATGGAACGGTATTTCTGATGCCGCGGCGGGTCCATAAACAGGATGCTTCTCTCCTCAAAAGAAACCTGGGAAGAGAAGGTAGAATGATCGGTCAGCACTTGCTTGACATCCTCATACCGGAACACATTCCAGGCATGATTGGTGTCTTTGTAGACAGGATTGGCAGCGCGCATTTGCCGGTAAAGAGGGAACGGATTCAATCCGTCCCATGTGATCGGCTGATTCATAGGACCCTCCTCGTTTCTTCTTATTTCCGATTCAAAGCAAAGACGGTATCCGTCAGCACGCGGTCAAATGCAGAGGCAAGTCCTTGAAGCAGCGGTTTGCGGAACATGGAATAGTGGTCTCCCGCGACCTCATGGATATTGACCGGCTGACTGGAGAGGGCGCGCCACCTCATGCCCATATTTTCCACCGGACTCGTCAACGCCTGGAAGAAATCTATTCTTGCCGCAATCGGATTGGCAGCAGCATAATGATCGCGAGCATAAGTTAACGAACGGCATACGTTATAAATCTTGATTAGCTCAGGCAAGCTTTTGCAGTTCTCAACCTCCGGCATACTCGCAATGAGCTCTTTGTTGGACAGCAGCATCGCCAAGAGTTCTTCGCCAGCCTGCTCTTGCTCCGCCAAGGTCAGGAACGTATGCCATACCTGCTCCGAACCGGCGGTTTGCTCCAATAATCCCACGACAAGCGGCGAATGGAGATACGGGGCGAACATATTCGTTAAAAGCTCCATCTCCGCTGCCGGTTCGAATGGGCTGTCCTCCGCTATGTCCCCAGCGTCCCCCTGAACGAACGGGGAGTCGATCAGCCCTAAAAATCCAACCGTAAAGCCCAGTGCTTCCAAGAGTCGGGCCATTTCGAAGGCAATCGTCCCGCCGATGCTCCATCCCGCCAAATAGTAACAGCCGTCAGGCTGGATGCTGCGGATTTTGTCAACATACGATCCCGCGATCTCCTCCATGGATAACGCGACAGGCTCATGATGCTGCAGCGGCGCAACTTTGATTGCCCAGCATTGGAAGCTATCGGACAAATACCCGCTGAACGGCACGTAAGGCTCCGCTTCGCCGTCCCCGGCATGAATGAAGAAGAGTTGCTTGTCCTTGGCCGCGCCTTCTTTCAACAGCAGCAGTTGTTCGTCCTGCCCTTTCTCTTCTGCCGCCGGAAGCAGCGTGCTGACGAATTCCGCCAATTTGCAGACGGTCGGGCGGTTAAAGATTTCGACTAATGGGAAATTCACCTGAAGCGCATCAAATATATCGAAGGCAAGCCTCGTGGCCAGCAGCGAATGTCCGCCGATTTCAAAGAAATTGTCGTGAATCCCGATTTCGTCTTTGTCCAGTATCTTCTTCCAGATCGCCAGAAGCGTCTCTTCCATTGCGTTCTGCGGCTGCTCTTGTTCGCGGAGAGCGACATGAGCCGACGTAGGCTCCGGCAGCGCCCGGCGGTCGATTTTCCCGTTTGGCGTTAACGGCATGGTCGTCAGCGGGACAAAGTAGGCGGGAATCATATACTCCGGCAAGCGCTTGGCCAGCTCTTCCCGCAGTTCGCCTGCCGAAATAGGCGAGTCCGTCACGTAATAAGCGCAAAGCGATTTTCCCCCCGCCTTCTCGACGATGAGAACCGTTGCTTCTCTCAAAGCTTGAAGCTCCAGCATCCGGCTCTCGATTTCCCCTAATTCGATGCGATGACCCCTGATTTTGACCTGCTGATCGATGCGGTCCATGAACTCGATATTCCCGTCGGGCAAGAACCTCGCCAAATCGCCGGTTCGATAGATCATGCGGCCTTGCTCCAAAGGATGCGGCACGAATTTCTCCGCCGTCATTTCCGGCAGGTTCAGGTAACCTAGCGCCAAACCGTCCCCGGCCAGGCAAAGCTCCCCTGGGATGCCAATAGGCATCAGTTGCCCGCCAGCCCCCAGAATATAGGCTTCCGTATTGCTCAGCGGCTTGCCGATTGGGATCGTCGCGGCGTCGGCGGCAATGTCGTCTACCGGATAGAACGTCGCATAGACGGTGCTCTCCGTCGGTCCATACATGTGAACGATGACGTCAGGTCCTAGAGCGGCCAGAGCGCTGCGCACATGATTCACCGATACGCGTTCCCCGCCAAACAATATTTTTCTCAGCCGTGTCAAGCTGTCCAATCGGGTATCCACAAGAAGATTGAATAAAGCGGTTGTGACAAACATAATCGTCACCCGCCGGTCGATCAGGATTCGGCTGAGCCGATGGATATCGAGAATGTCGGATTTCGGCACGACGACAAGCGCGGCGCCGTTCAGCAAGGCGCCAAAGAAGTCGAAAGTAAACCCGTCGAAAGCATAGTTGGACAAGGAAGCGACGACATCGTCCTCTCCAATCTCAATGTAGTCCGTTCCCTTCACGACTCGGGCCACATTCGCGTGCGTCGTCATGATGCCCTTTGGTTTGCCGGTCGTGCCGGAGGTATACATCACATAGGCGAGATCTGAGCCTTTTCCATGCGCAATGGCGGGTCTGGCCTCTTGATCTCCCAGCATTATTGCGTCCATCCGCACGATCTCCGCCAAGGAGCCTGCGGCAGACGCCGCTTGTGCAAACACAGCCTCTCTGGTCAACAGGACACGCGCTCCGCTGTCCTGAAGCATATATTGGATACGCCCCTGCGGATATTCCGGATCGATTGGCAAGTAGGCATTTCCTGTTTTTAAAACAGCCAGGATCGCCGTGACCATATCGAGCGAGCGGTCCATCAGAATCGCCAGAATGCCTCCCGGCTTTATGCCTTGCTCCAATAATCCGCCGGCTACTTGATTGGACTTTGCGTCAAGCTCCCGATAAGTCAGCTGCTCCTCTCCGAATACGACTGCCACTCGATCCGGGGTTTTCTCCACCTGCTCTTCAAAGAGGCAGGCCAGCGATTGATGCCTAGGATAAGCCGTCTGCGTGTTATTGAAGACTTCACAGATCTGCCGCTTCTCCTCCTCTTCGATGAGTGTGATAGCGGAGATCGTTTCTTCAGGCCGATTCGCCATGACGCTTAACAGCTGCGCCAAATGCCGGCCCATCCGCTGGACAGTGCTGCGTTCGAATAGCGCCGTGGCGTATTCGATGTCGAAGACTATGCCGTCCGCATGGCTTTCCTTCGCCGTCACGGTCAAATCTACTTTCACCGTTTTCACATTGACATCCAGTGGCCGCACGGGCAGAGGCAGGCTTGGCAGCACGTCCGTCTCCGCGCTTTGCAGGGTGAACATGGTGTCGAACAGCGGATTGCGATTGGCTTCGCGGACCGTCACTGTCTTTTTCACGAGTTCTTCAAAGGGATAGCTTTGGTTCTCGTATGCCTCTAGCGTGATCGTCTTCATCTCATGAATGAAGCTTAGAATCGTATGCCGGTTAGTCGGCTGACTGCGAATTGCCAGCGTATTGACGAACATCCCGATGATTTTATCGAGATCCGCATGCAATCTCCCCGCAACGGGCGTTCCTACCACGATATCTTCTTGTCCTGTGTAAGCATGCAGCAATAGGGTGTAGCCCGCCAGCAAAACCATGTTCAGCGTTGCGCCCGTCTCGGCCGCTAATCTGCGGAGCCCCGACGTTACGTCGACGTCGATCCGAAACTGGATAACGTCCCCTCGGTGATCCGACACCTTGGGACGCGGACGATCCGTCGGCAGTTGGAGAACAGGCAGGCTGCCCACAAATTGACCCAGCCAGTAGGCTTCCTGTTTAGCCAGCTCGCCTTGCGCAGCCAGCCTATTCTGCCATACGGCGTAATCCTTGTAGTGAAGCCGTAATTCCGGCAAATCCGCGTTGGCATAAAGGATTCCTAATTCTTCCATCAGGATATCATTGGACAGGCCATCGCCAATAATGTGATGCATGTCGAGCAGGAGAATCTGTTGATTCGGATTGATTTGTACCAGCTCCGCACGGAATAACGGAGCCTTGTCAAGCTCGAAAGGCTTCACGAATGTTTGCATCATACCGGCCATAGCCGCTTCGATGTCTGCGTCGTGATGAAGGGCATGCTCCGGCTCACGATAGGTTAACGCGAAGACCACCTCGTCTTCAATGCGCTGAAAAGCCTCCGTTTCAACCCGTACAAAGGAAGTTCGAAGTGATTCATGACGGCGAATCAGCTTCCAAAGCGCCTGCTCCAGTCGGTTGATGTCCAAATTCCCTTCGATCAGCAGCGCATCGGGCATATTGTAGACGATGGACGCCGGCTGCATCTGCTGCAGCATGTACATCCTCTTTTGCGCGGAGGATAACGGATAAACGTCCATTTTGTCGTCGATACGGTCGATCTGCGTATATACGGAAGCTTCATGATTTCTGATAAACATCGCTTGATCCTGAAGAACTGGCAGCTTGAAGATTTGAGACAACGGCATGTCAACCTGAAACTGCCGAGAGATCGCCTTGACGACCGCCATCGCCTTGAGCGAGTGTCCGCCCAGCTCGAAGAAATGATCGATTCGGCCAATGCCGTCTCTGCCCAGTATTTCTTCCCAGATCGAGACAAGCTTGACTTCGATGGCATCCAAAGGCGCTGAATAGGCGGCTTCCTCGCGCATGCGAATGGCAAGCAGAGCGTTTCTATCGATTTTGCCGTTCGGCGTCAAAGGCATCTCATCCAACTGAATGATAGCGCTGGGGATCATAAAATACGGCAGCGACTGCGCCAAATAGTGCCGCCAGTACGCGCCGGATTGCCGCTCTTCCGCGACGATATAGGCGACCAGTATTTTTTCGCCGTCTGGGCTTTGATCCGCAAGCACGACGGCTTCGCCGACCCCTGCATGCAGCTGGAGCTGCGCTTCGATCTCGCCCAATTCTACCCGGTACCCGCGAATTTTCACCTGCTGGTCCATTCTGCCCAAGTATTCCACATTACCGTCCGGCAGCCATCTCGCCAAATCGCCTGTCCGGTACATCCTCTCGCCCGGGATAAACGGGTTAGCCACGAATTTGGCCGTTGTGAGCTCAGGCTGATTCAAATAGCCTCTGGCTAATCCCACGCCGGCGACATAGAGCTCACCAGGCACGCCTATCGGCTGCATTTGCCCCTGAGGCCCCAAAATATAGACCTGTTTATTCGGCATGGGCTTTCCGATCGGAACATTGTGGCCGCTTGACTCCAGGCAGTTGAAAGAAGTCGTCGTCACCGTTGCTTCCGTCGGTCCGTACATGTTGTACACGAGCCGGTCCGTCAAATTCGAGTAATAAGACGGCTTCACGACATCCCCGCCCGGATAGAACAGCCGAACAGGATGACCGGGGGACAACCGTTGATTCAGCTCGCTTAAAAGCAGCGAAGAGCAGAATAGGACGGTGACGTTTTCCTGTTCAATGACAGCCTCCAGCAAATCCGCATCCAGCCCCTCTTCCTTATTGGCGATATAGACAGTGCCTCCGCATAATAGCGCCAGGTACATTTCGTCAACAGCGCCGTCAAAGGAAACCGACTGCAGATGCAGGACCGTATCCCGATGGTCAAGCTGAAACCGCTGAATAAAGGTATACAGATAAGCGGCAAGATTGCGGTGTTCATTCATAACACCCTTAGGTCTGCCTGTTGATCCGGACGTATAAATGAAGTAAGCCAAATGATGCATGTCCGTCACCGATGCCAAATTCGAGCCGTCTTCCGCATACGAAGCTTCTTCCGCAAGGTCCAGCACAATCCCGTCCCACTGCCTGTCCTGCAAAAACCGGCTTTTTGTCAATAAAATCGATGCTTGACTATCCGCAAGCATGTAATCGATCCGATCTTGCGGGTAGTCGGGATCGATCGGGACGTATGCCCCTCCGGCCTTGAGCACCGCCAGGACGGCGACAATCATGTCGACAGACCGTTCTTCCATGACGGCGACCACGGTTTCCGGCCGGACGCCTTTACGCCGCAGCGTTCTGGCCAACCGATTGGCTCTATCGTTCAGCGCCCGATAACTGATTCGAGCAGCGCCCTGCTTCAAAGCGATGGCATCCGGCGTGCGTTCCGCCTGCTCTTCGAACAGCTGATGGGCGGTCTTCTCCGCCGGATAGGCGGCAGCCGAATCGTTAAATTCAACCAATAGACGATGCTTTTCTTGCGGTGGCAATAGTTCTACCGCGGAGATTGGCAGATCCGTATCCATGACCAACGATGTCAGCCATTGGCTGAACAAATCCTTCCAGCGCTCGATCGTTTCCCGTTTAAACAGTGCCGCGGCATATTCGAAGCTGAAGGATAAGATGTCCTCTTCCTCTATTACGGATAAAGTCAGTTCAAACTGCGTGACGGCATGCTCGAAAGGAAGGGAGCGCATCCGCACACCGTGATCCCCGCCCTCATGCTTATGGGATAAGGTAAACATCGTGTCAAACAAAGGATTGCGGCTCATATCCCGCTGCGCCACCCGCTGCTTCACCAGCTCTTCGAACGGATAATCCTGATTCTCATACGATAAGAGCAGGGTCATCTTCACTTCCTGCAAATAGGCGGCAAAGGTTTTCTCGCCCTCCGGGAAAGTGCGAACCGCCAGCGTATTGACGAACATGCCGACGATGCCTTCAACATCGACGGTCGGGCGGCCGGAAATCACCGTGCCCGTAATGATGTCATCTTGACCGGCCATGCGCGACACGAAGGCGTTGTAGGCCGCGAACAGGACCATGAACAGGGTTGTGCCTGTTTGCTGCCCGATTCGGTATAAAGCGGCAGTCAGTTCGCGATCAGTGGCGAATTCGACTTCGCCGCCGGTGAAACTTTGTATCGCCGGACGCGGATAATCCGCCGGCAGGCTCAGCACAGGCAGGGATCCCGAGAGCGAGTCCAGCCAGTAAGCTTCTTGCTTTTTCATCGCTTCCGATTGCAGCATTTCTTGCTGCCAGCAAGCGTAATCTTTGTACTGCAAAGGCAAAGGCGGGATCTCTTCGCCGTTGTAAAGCCTGAACAGCTCATCCATCATCAGGTTCACTGAAACGCCGTCCGAAATGATATGGTGCATATCCATCAGCAGGACGCAGCGATCCTCCGCGGCTTGATACAAAGCCACCCGCCATAGCGGAGCCCGATCCAGATCAAAGGGACGGATAAAAGATGCGAGCAGGGAGGGGACCTCTTCCTCCGTGGCGGCGCCATGCTCGATTTGGAAATCAACCGCCGGATGAATCCTCTGGAAGGTCTCTCCGTCCACCATTTCAAAAGAAGTGCGCAGCGATTCATGCCTGTGCATCAACCGGGCGCATGCGTCATTCAGCCGCTGCACGTCCAGCGCGCTTTCAACCAGGAAGGCAGCCGGCATGTTATAGCTTTCTTCCGCCCCTTCCAGCTGTCGCAAAATATAGAGCCGCCTTTGTGCCGAAGATACAGGGTACCGTTCGCTTGGCGGAGCCGGAGCAATCGGCGCAAAGCCGCTCTGGCGCTTGGATTGCAGCAGCTGGGCCAAGGCCTCGATTGTCGGCGCCTGGAATACGCTGGTCAAGGCGACTTCCACTTGCAATTGCTTGTATATGCGCGCCACAAGCATCATGGCTTTTAACGAATGTCCACCCAGCTCGAAAAAGTTATCCCGAATGCCGATAGGCTTAACTTCCAGCAGTTCTTCCCAAAGGCGGACAAGCTCCTCTTCCAGCGGCGTTCTGGGAGCTACGACCCTGCTGTCGCCCTCCAACGGATGGTTAGGAACCGGCAGCATTTTCCGGTCCGCCTTGCCATTGGGGGTCAGCGGAATCCGGTCCAGCTTGACCAAAAAGGACGGAATCATGTAATTGGGCAGCAAGCTGGCCAGCGAGCTTTTCACATCATCCATGGTCACGGACGTGTCCGCGGTAAAATAGCCGCAAAGATGCCTTACGGCACTATCATCCGTATATACGGTGACAACGGCTTCTTTGACCCCTTCGATTCGCAAGAGGGTAGACTGGATTTCCGATAATTCGATGCGATAGCCGCGAATTTTGACCTGCTCGTCGGCGCGTCCCACATATTCGATCCGCCCGTCAGGAAGCCATTTTGCCAAGTCCCCTGTTTTGTACATCAACGTGCCGGTCACAAGAGGATTCGCCACAAATTTGGCAGCGGTCAGCTCGGGTTGATTTCTGTACCCTCTCGCCAGGCTGGCCCCACCGATACACAGTTCACCGACTACCCCGATCGGCGATAAACGATAATCGGCATTCAAGATATACACCCGATTGTTAGCGATTGGACGGCCTATTGTAATCGGACTCTCCTGCTGAACATGTCGCGTGATCGTGCCGCCGATGCTATTTTCCGTCGGACCGTATTCATTGGTTAACTCAATATGCCCGTTTTTCGCGTTATGCTCATCGACCAAGCGCTGCGGGAGGGCTTCCCCGCCCAACGTGATCACTTTTAATGAACGGCTGTCTTCTGCGCTCAAACACTCTATTAGCGCTGCGTACAGGCTCGGCACACACATGAAATGGGTCACGGCGTGATCGACAATCGCTTTGCGAATCACAAGCGGATCTTTGGCCCCTTCGTCCGGAAGCAGAATGGAAGTGGAGCCTGCCAATAACGGAGCAAAGAAGGAAGATAGAAACCCGTCGAAAGCAAAGGAAAAGAGTTGAACCATCCGATGGGAAGCATTGAAGCCGTACTCGCCCATTCGCCATGTCAGGTAGTTCATAACGCTGCGATGCTCAATCATAACCCCTTTCGGCATGCCGGTTGTTCCTGAGGTATAGATCACATAGGCCAAATTATTCGGAGCGGCGGCCGGTTCCAGGTTTACGCCGTCTTCTGCCCCGACAGGATCCTTTTCAAGCTCGTCCAGGTATATCGTATCGAGCGAAAAATCCGCGTTAGGCTGCAAGCCCGTTTGCGTAATAAGCCATTCGGCCCCGCTGTCGTTCAATAAATACTTGATTCGGTCGTCGGGATAAGAAGGATCGATAGGCAAATAAGCGCCGCCGGCTTTTAAGATCCCGAGTAATCCGACAATCATTTCCACGGATCGCCGGACCATAATGCCGACGATCCGGTCCTTCGTCACACCTTTATCCCGTAAAATTCGGGCTAACCGGTTCGCTCTTTGGTTTAACTGCGCAAAAGTAAGCGAAGCTTCCCCGCAAATGACCGCGGGATGGTCCGGCTGCCGCCCCGCTTGCTCCTCGAACCGGCCGTGTATGGTGGCGTGGTTTGGCGGCGTATCCAGATGGGTACGGTTAAATTCGACCAGTAATTGTTGCTTGTCGCTATCTGATAACAGCTCGATGCGGCCTATTGGCGCAGCGGCTTCCTGGGTGATGGATTCCAGCCAGCGTATGAACTGCTTGGCCCAACGCTCTGCCGTTGACGAATGGAATAATGCGCTGGCATATTCCAGCCGGAAAGCAATATCCGTCTCCAGTTCCATCGCCGTCAAGGTTAGATCAAACTGGGCAATCGGATGCGTGGCAGGATACGTACGAATGCTCAATTCGCCGGACATCGCATTCGGATCAAGTACTTCCTCCATGGTGAACATGACGTCGAAAATCGCCGTTCGGCTGGGATCGCGCTGAATGCCGAGTTTTCTGACCAAATCGTCGAACGGATAATCTTGATGCTCGTAGGCCGATAGCAAGGTTTGTTTAACTTCGCTCAAATAGGAAACAAAAGTTTTGCTCGCCTCCGGACAGCTGCGAATGGCCAGCGTATTCACGAACATACCTACGATATCCGACAGCTCCGAGCGCGATCTGCCCGACGATACGGTCCCGACAATCATCTCTTCCTGATTCGTTATACGTGATAAATAAGCGCTGAAAGCTGCAAGCAAAACCATATAAAGCGTCGTCCCCGTCTGCTGCGCCAGCCGACGAAGCGCTTCTGTCAGCCCGGCATCCGCCCGGCAAATGATCTGCTCGCCCTCGAAGCTGCGAACCGCAGGTCTCGGCTCATCCGTCGGCAATTCCAGAACGGCCAGCTCCCCGGAAAGGGCTTCCAGCCAGTAGGCTTCCTGATCTTCCCGTTCTTTCGAACCTTCCTGTCCTTGCTCCCATACCGAATAATCTTTGTAGGCCAGGCGCTGCTCCGGCAGCGAAGCTCCCCGGTAAAGCTCGTAGAATTCCTGCTCCAGAATTTGAAGAGACACGCCGTCGCTCACAATATGATGGATATCGGTCAGCAAAACATGACGCTGCTCTCCGAGGCAGATGACACTGACCCGATACAGCGGCGCGGATGCCAGATCGAAGGGGCGTATGAACTGGCGGATGAACGCAGGAACCTCCTCTTCCTTCGCTTCGGCAAAGTTCACCTCGAAATCGACATGGCCATGAACGCGCTGCATCAACTCTCCATCGCTGAACTCAAAAGAGGTGCGCAAAGAGGCATGGCGTTCAACCAAGCGGGTACATGCGCCGACAACCCGCTGCCGGTCCAGCTTGCCTTCAAGCAGCAGCACATTCGGCATGTTATAAGCGGCTTGAGCGGAATCAAGCTGGTGAAGCAAATAGATTCTTTTTTGCGCGGAGGAGACGGGATACATCTCGCCCTGCTCCGCCGGTTGAATCGCGGTGTATTCATTGCCGCCCAGCATGGCAATCGCCTTGGCCAGCGCCTCTACCGTGGGCGACTGGAAAATTTCCCGTAGCGACACATTCACCTTCAATTCCTGATGGATACGGGAGACTAGCGCCGTGGCTCGGAGCGAGTGCCCGCCGATCTCGAAGAAATTGTCGCGGACCCCCACGCGCGCAAGGCGCAAGACATCCTGCCAGATCGCGGCCAGCCTATCTTCCAGTTCGTTCCTAGGCGCTACATAGGATACGTCGCCCTCTTCCCGGTCCGGCGCAGGCAGCGCCTTTCTGTCGACTTTGCCGTTCGGCGTCAACGGCATCCGCTCCAGCCGCACAAAGTACGACGGGATCATAAAATGAGGTAGCGTCTTCGCCAAATCTTCCCGCATCCCCGCGGTGGCCAGGTCTTCATCCGCCACCACGTACGCGCATAAATACCGCTCTCCCTGCCCGTCATCGCGGATGATAGCCGCCGCTTCCCGCACGGAAGCAATCTGCAGCAGCCTCGACTCCACTTCGCCCAGCTCCACGCGGTAACCGCGCAGCTGTACCTGGTTATCGATCCGGCCCAAATATTCGAGATTGCCGTCCGGCATCCAGCGGACCAGGTCGCCCGTCCGGTACAAGCGCTCGCCCGGCACGAACGGATTCGCTACGAACTTCTCCGCGCTGAGCTCCGGCTTCCGGTAATATCCCCGCGCTACGCCGGCGCCGCCGATGACCAGTTCCCCCGGCACGCCGACCGGCTGCAGCTGCATGCGGTCATTGACCACATACATGCGCATATTCGGCATCGGCTTGCCGATCGGCACATACCCCGCGCCGGGCAGCTTGTCCAGCGGCTCCTCGTAGTAGCTCGTGTCGATGCTCGCTTCGGTCACGCCATACACGTTCAGAATCCGAATGTCCGCGCCGAACCGCGTTTGCAGCTTGGCATACTCCTCCACGGAGCAACTGTCCGAGCTCACAATCACAACCTTCAGCTCCGGCAGCGGGATGCCCTGCTCCTGCACATAGTCGAATAACGGCGTAATCAGCGCCGGCGTCGATTCAAAGATCGTGATGCCTCGTTCTTGCAGCAGCCTCGCCAGTCCGGGAATATCGGCCCGCACTTCCTCCGGGCATAAGACGCATTGTCCGCCGTTCGCGAAGGTACGCGCCATATCCCCTGAGAACACGTCGAAAGAGAAGCTTGCCATTTGCAGCAGTCTCACCGGAAATTGATCCAATCGATAGACCGTCCGATAAGCCATGGCGACGTTGACGAAGCTTCGGTGCTCGATCATCACGCCTTTGGGCTGGCCCGTCGTCCCCGAAGTATAGATGACGTAGGCCAAATCCTCCGGCCCGCTGAGAAGCTCTACAGGGGCGGAGCTCTCCGCCTCCAAACCGTCATCCTCAAAATAAAGCACTTCTCCGCTGAAGCCTGCGCCTTCAGAGGACTCCTCCGCCCGGCTGCCCGTGAGCAGCTCCGCGATCTGCCCTTGCAGCTCGCGCTGGGTTAACAACAGCGCAGCCTGGCTGTCGCGCAGCAGGTACGCGATCCGCCCCGCCGGGTAGGCAGGATCGATCGGCAGGTACGCCCCACCCGCCTTCATGACGGCCAGCGCCCCGATGATCGTATCCGCGGAGCGGCGCGCCATAATGCCAACGATCGTCTCGCGCCGCACGCCCTTGGCCCGTAGCGCGCGAGCCAAGCGATTGGCCTGCGCATTCAAAGCGGCATACGTCCATTCCGCTTCCCCGACGACAAGCGCCGTTTGATCGGGCGTTCTTGCCGCTTGCTCTTCGAATATTTCATGAAACGTCCTGCTCTCCGTGTCATAAGCCGCAGCGGTATCGTTAAATCCAACCAGAATGTGCTCCCGCTCCGCTTCGGACAACAGTTCGATGTCGCCCAGCACGGCGTCCGGCTCATGAAGAACTTTTTCCAGATATCCCTCAAAATGCTTCGCTATTTGCTCAATCATGCGAGCGGAATACTGGCTAATGTCGTACTCGATTTGCAGAGTCAGCCTTTCACAGCTATTCCCGGTCAAAAAGGAAAACGCCGCCAGCGAGCCGACGGCAGCTTGATAGGCATCATCATGAATCGCATCCAACCGGACTATCGTCGTGCAGGCAGGCAGCCCCTCCGCCATCTTAGGCAATTGAAGATGCTCCGCTATGATCGCGAAAGGAAAGTTTTGATGCTCGTTGGCAGCCAACACGGTTTCCTTCATGCGCCCCAGCCACTGTTTGAACGTGAGTGAGGAATCGTAGTCTGTTTTTAACAGCACGAATTGGTTTAGCCATCCGTCATGCTCTCTTTGCTGCGCGAAAGTCGGCATCCCCACGATCACCGTGGCTTCGTCCGTATACTTCGCTAACAAATACTTAACGCCCGATAATAAAATCATATAGCGCGCAATATTGGACTTGTTCGAAATCTTGTCGATCTTCTCGATCAAGGGAAGCGGAATTTCACGCGAATAGCGCCCGATTTTCTCGCCGGATTGGGCGGTCGGCGCCTCCCTGGGGAAGCCCGATACAGCATCGTGAGGTTGAAGCAGCTGTAGCCAATACTGTTTTTCTTTATCGAACTGACCGCTTGCCAGCAAAATATGTTGAGAGAGCATATCTGACATCGTTTAACCTCCAAGGTTGTTAAAAAATAAACTCAATCGGTTCATCCACGGTATTCGTTAAAGGATTGAACGTTTGCAGGTGGATATCCTTGATCTGAACTTCCACATTTGCGGTCATCGTCCGGAGAATGAAGATCCAGTCGTTACTCATCCGCTGAACGGTTTCTTTCTTGAATAACGATGTCATGAAATCCAACGTACAATAAAGGGTATCTCCCAGTTCCACCACATCCAAGGAGAGATCAAACAGCGATACCGCAAAAGGAAGCGGGAAGTACTTCATGGCGACATCCGACAGCTTCTTCTCCCTATTTTCCGTATTGTGCAGGGCAAACAAGGTATCGAAGAGCGGATTTCTGCTTAGATCCCTCTTCAGCCCCAGCTTCTCCACCAACCTATCAAACGGATAATCTTGATGTTCATACGCGGCAAGCGTCGTTTGCTTCATCTCTTGAAGGAAACCAGCTGCCGTTTTTTCTCCGGAAAGCGCCGCTCTGATCACCAGCGTATTGACGAACATACCGACAATCGGCTCAAGATCCGCATGGGACCTTCCGGCAATAAGCGAGCCCACGCGAATATCTTCCTGTCCGGTATATTTATGGAGCAAGATGTGATAGGCGCTCATGAGCGCCATGTATAATGTGGTTCCCGTTTGCATAGACAATTGCCGGAGTTTGTCGGTGAGCTCTTTGTCAATGCTAAAAGCGACCGTATCGCCGGCAAAGCTTTGAACGGAGGAACGCCGATAATCCGTCGGTACCTGCAGCGTGCTCAGTTCTCCCGCCATAGCGGACAACCAATAATTTTCATGAACCTTGAAGATGTCGCTGTCGAAATATTTCCGCTCCCAAACCGCATAGTCTTTATATTGAATGTCCAGCTGGAGCAAATCTTTCCCTGCATAGAGCTCGCCGAGCTCATGATGAATAATGTCCAGAGAAAAACCGTCGGAAATCATATGATTCATATCCAACAGCAGTAAATGGCGCTCTTCCGATAAAGCGATGAGCTCAACCCGGAACAGCGGCGCTTGCTCCAAATCGAACGGTTGCGCAAAAGCTTTCACCAGAGCGTCCAACTGCTCTTCCGTTGACTGCCTGTACCGCACTTGGAAATCTACCGCCGGATGAATGCGCTGCACCACCACGCCGTCTACCATCTCGAAGGATGTACGCAAGGCCTCATGCCGTTCGATCAACGCGGACAAGGCTTTTTCCAAGCGCCCCCGCTCCAGCCTTCCCTCAAGCATCATCGCATGCGGCATGTTGTAAATGAGCTCCGACCCCGGCATTTGCTGCAGTATATAGAGACGCTTTTGTGCGGAGGAGAGCGGGTAATACGCGCGGGAATCCGCTTTGACGATAGTTGCAAACGAGTTGCCGTTCAGCCCTTCAATCGCGAAAGCCAGCTTTTCTATCGTGGGTGACAGGAAAACTTCCCGCAGCGGCAGTTGGACGTTCAATTCCTTATGAATGCGCGAAATCATCGCGGTGGCTCGGAGCGAGTGCCCGCCGATCTCGAAGAAATTGTCGCGGACCCCCACGCGCCCAAGGCGCAAGACATCCTGCCAGATCGCGGCCAGCTTATCTTCCAGTTCGTTCCTAGGCGCTATATAGGATACGTCGCCCTCTTCCCGGTCCGGCGCAGGCAGCGCCTTTCTGTCGACTTTGCCGTTCGGCGTCAACGGCATCCGCTCCAGCCGCACAAAGTACGACGGGATCATAAAATGAGGTAGCGTCTTCGCCAAATCTTCCCGCATCCCCGCGGTGGCCAGGTCTTCATCCGCCACCACGTACGCGCATAAATACCGCTCTCCCTGCCCGTCATCGCGGATGATAGCCGCCGCTTCCCGCACGGAAGCAATCTGCAGCAGCCTCGACTCCACTTCGCCCAGCTCCACGCGGTAACCGCGCAGCTGTACCTGGTTATCGATCCGGCCCAAATATTCGAGATTGCCGTCCGGCATCCAGCGGACCAGGTCGCCCGTCCGGTACAAGCGCTCGCCCGGCACGAACGGATTCGCTACGAACTTCTCCGCGCTGAGCTCCGGCTTCCGGTAATATCCCCGCGCTACGCCGGCGCCGCCGATGACCAGTTCCCCCGGCACGCCGACCGGCTGCAGCTGCATGCGGTCATTGACCACATACATGCGCATATTCGGCATCGGCTTGCCGATCGGCACATACCCCGCGCCGGGCAGCTTGTCCAGCGGCTCCTCGTAGTAGCTCGTGTCGATGCTCGCTTCGGTCACGCCATACACGTTCAGAATCCGAATGTCCGCGCCGAACCGCGTTTGCAGCTTGGCATACTCCTCCACGGAGCAACTGTCCGAGCTCACAATCACAACCTTCAGCTCCGGCAGCGGGATGCCCTGCTCCTGCACATAGTCGAATAACGGCGTAATCAGCGCCGGCGTCGATTCAAAGATCGTGATGCCTCGTTCTTGCAGCAGCCTCGCCAGTCCGGGAATATCGGCCCGCACTTCCTCCGGGCATAAGACGCATTGTCCGCCGTTCGCGAAGGTACGCGCCATATCCCCTGAGAACACGTCGAAAGAGAAGCTTGCCATTTGCAGCAGTCTCACCGGAAATTGATCCAATCGATAGACCGTCCGATAAGCCATGGCGACGTTGACGAAGCTTCGGTGCTCGATCATCACGCCTTTGGGCTGGCCCGTCGTCCCCGAAGTATAGATGACGTAGGCCAAATCCTCCGGCCCGCTGAGAAGCTCTACAGGGGCGGAGCTCTCCGCCTCCAAACCGTCATCCTCAAAATAAAGCACTTCTCCGCTGAAGCCTGCGCCTTCAGAGGACTCCTCCGCCCGGCTGCCCGTGAGCAGCTCCGCGATCTGCCCTTGCAGCTCGCGCTGGGTTAACAACAGCGCAGCCTGGCTGTCGCGCAGCAGGTACGCGATCCGCCCCGCCGGGTAGGCAGGATCGATCGGCAGGTACGCCCCACCCGCCTTCATGACGGCCAGCGCCCCGATGATCGTATCCGCGGAGCGGCGCGCCATAATGCCAACGATCGTCTCGCGCCGCACGCCCTTGGCCCGTAGCGCGCGAGCCAAGCGATTGGCCTGCGCATTCAAAGCGGCATACGTCCATTCCGCTTCCCCGACGACAAGCGCCGTTTGATCGGGCGTTCTTGCCGCTTGCTCTTCGAATATTTCATGAAACGTCCTGCTCTCCGTGTCATAAGCCGCAGCGGTATCGTTAAATCCAACCAGAATGTGCTCCCGCTCCGCTTCGGACAACAGTTCGATGTCGCCCAGCACGGCGTCCGGCTCATGAACCAGTTGCCTTAACAGCTGTACGTAGCACCGGGCCCATCGTTCAATCGTTTCCTTATTGAATAAGGCTGTGCAATAATCAACAATAAGCTTAATGCCGCCTTTTTCTTCAAGCACGCTAAAGGTTAAATCGAACTTGGAGGCGCAATAGCCGAATTTGTACGGCCTTGCCTGAACATCCGTCAATTCCAAAGCAAGCTCCACATTCAGCAGCTCGAACATCGTGTCGAAGATTGGATTACGGCTTATATCTCTGCGGATGTTCAGCTTCTCAATCAGTTCTTCAAACGGATATTGCTGATGCTCATACGCGGATAATGCCGTGTGCTTGACCTCTTTCAAAAAGTCCGAAAACCGTTTATTCCCTGCTGGGAACATGCGCAGCGCCAACGTATTGATGAACATCCCCATGATGTTCGTCAGTTCGTCCTGCGGTCTTCCCGTAATCGGCGATCCTACGATGAATTCTTCTTTGCCGGTTAATTTGTGCAAGAGACCTGCATACGCCCCCAGCAGCACCATGAACATGGTCGTTCCTGTCCTGCCGGCCAATTGATAGAGCTGCTCAGACAAATCCTGATCTAACACAACCTGAATATGGTCGCCGTTGAAGCTTTGTAGCGCCGGTCTGGCACGGTCCGTCGGCAGTTCCAGAACCGGGATTTCCCCGGCCAGCGCGTCCAGCCAGTAGGCTTCCTCTTTTTTATATTCATCCGTTTGCATGAAATCCTGCTGCCATACGCAGTAATCCTTGTACTGAAGATGAAGCGGCTGCAGGGTGTTCCCCGCATAAAGCTCGCTTAATTCGCGCAAAAGAAGGCCGATCGTCATGCCGTCCGAAATGATATGATGCATGTCGAACAACAATAGATGCTTATCTTCTCCGATCTTGATCAAATCCACGCGCATAAGCGGCGCCTGGCTCAGATCAAATGGACGAACAAAGCCGTCAATGCTTGCCTTCGCTTCCGTTTCCGACGCCTCGAGATAACCGATGCGAAAATCGCCGGTCGGATGAATGCGCTGAACAGGAACGCCATCGATCAGTTCAAACGAAGAGCGCAGCGCGTCATGCCTTGCAATGAGACCGGCAAAGGCATGCTCCAGCTGTCCGCGATCCAGCTTTCCTTCAAGCAGCAGCACTTCCGGCATGTTGTATGCTCGCTCGGCGCCTTCCAGTTGATGAAGAATGAACAGCCGCTTCTGCGAGGACGACAGCAAATAGTAGTCCCTTTGTTCCGCTTTGACAATAGATATGAATTGATGACTATTCTGTTGTTGAATGACTTTAGCCAATTGCTCAATCGTCGGATGCTCGAATATATCCCGCAGGGCGATCTTCACATTCATAAGCTTATGAACACGCGACATCAGGGACATCGCTTTTAACGAATGGCCGCCAAGTTCAAAGAAGTTGTCCCTGATTCCCAATTTCGCAACGCCAAGCACCTCTTGCCAAATGCGGCATAGCGCTTCTTCCGCCGGGTTGTTAGGCGGTATGTATGCCGTTTCGTTAAGCAAATCCTCGGCCGGCTGCGGCAGTGCATTCTTGTTGACCTTCCCGTTTAACGTAATCGGCAGCTTCTCCATCCACACAAAATGAGAAGGAAGCATGTATTCCGGCAACGAATACGCCAGATCTTGCCGCAACTGTCCGAAGCTCATTTCTTCTTCCAGTACGATGTAAGCTGCTAAATAGGGGCTGCCGTTCGCTTCCAGCCATGTTTTCACGGAAGCTTCCCTAACGAGCGGATGCCGCAGCAATTGAGATTCGATCTCACCGAGCTCAACCCGGTGCCCCCTAATTTTGACCTGATCATCTTTTCTGCCTAAATATTCAATGTTACCGTTAGGCAGCCAGCGCGCCAGATCGCCCGTGCTGTACATTCTTCCTCCCGGATGATTCGGGTCGGGAAAAAACTTCTCCGCTGTCAGCATCGGATTGTCGACATATCCCCGGCCTACATTATCCCCGGCGATATACAATTCGCCCGCTACGCCCTGAGGCACCAATTGACGGTGCGCATCGAGAATGTAAATGGACGTATTGGCAATCGGTCGGCCGATCGGCGGCAAATCGGCAATCGGATTCGACGGGTCGACCGTATACGTCGTCACGACATGAGTTTCCGAAGGACCGTAATGATTATGCAGGTAGATGCCTTGCGCACGGAGCATCTTTTTTAACTCGTCGCTGACAACGAGCTGCTCTCCGGCTGTCACGATATGCCGGACGCAGGTCGGGAAACGGGCCGCAAAATCGCTGTCCTGAAAAACAAATTTGAGAAAGGAGACGGGTAAATACAGCACCTCGATTTGATTGCCAGCAATGACTTCCAATAGCCGGTTGACATCGGTTTGGGTATCATTATCAATGAGATGCAGCTTCCCACCGGACAATAAGGTGGAAAAGACCTCTTGATAGCACACGTCGAAGCTCAAGGTCGTATATTGCAGCACGCTGCCGCTGCAGTCGATATTCGTCTGAGTAAATTGGAAATAGAGCAGGTTCACCAGGTTGCGATGCTCCAGCATCACGCCCTTTGGCTTGCCTGTCGTACCCGATGTGTAGATGATATAGAGCAAATCATTCGGCGTATTGACATAATCTACGGGAGCTTTGCTTTCTTCCTCCAGCGGTTCCGTCTCCACATCCAGTACCGGCGTCCCGGTCAAGCCCGGGTCCATCAAACGGGTTTGCGTGATCAGAACAGCGGCCTGAGATTCCTCCAGGATCAGCCTGGCCCTTTCATACGGATACTTGGGATCGATCGGTACAAAAGCAGCTCCCGCCTTCAATACGCCGAGAAAACTGACAATCATCTCTAACGAACGTTCCAGCTTAATGGCAACGATGTTGCCGGAGCCAACCCCGCGCCTGCGCAGCGCCCGGGCCATCTGATTCGCCTTTTCATCCAATTCCCGATAGGTTAACTGCTCCTGGCCTAAGGAGACGGCTGCTCGTTCGGGCGTTCGTTCCGCTTGCTCCTCGAACAGCCGGTCAATGGTTTTATCCCGCGGATAGTCGGCCTTCCTATCATTAAAAGCGGCCAGTTGCCGCCGCTCGGCGTCCGTTATCATCGTGAGATCGGCCACGAGACCGTCCGGATTGCGGACGATTGCATGCAAAAGCACGCTAAAATGGTGAGCCAGCTTCTCCATAGCAGGGCGGTCAAACAAATTTTGATTATATTCAAAATGTAAGGATAGCCCTTCGTGCAGAAACATTTTCAGGCAAATATCGTAATTCGTCTTGCCGCTGCCGGCGAAGGAGCGAATTTGAAGGCGGCTGCCTTCGGTATGAAAAATGTGTTCAAAAGGGATATTTTCCAGTACGACGATGGAATCAAACCATTCATTATTTTTCAAACCGCATTCCGCTTTGATGTCGGCAAGAGACGTATACCGGTAATTTTCCCGCGCCTTCATGTCTTCGGAAATCTGATGGATGAGGGACTTCCCGCTCGCGCCCGCCGTCAAGCTCACTCTTGTCGGCAGCGTATTAACGAACAAGCCTGCGACTTGTTCCATTTCCCTCAGCTGATGGGGTCTCACCGATTCCACCGAGCCAAAAACCACATCGTCCACGCCTGTATACCGCTGCAGCAGCACTCCCCAAGCCGCATATAGAAGGGGAGCTAGAGTAAGGTTGGAGGCTATCGCCAAATCCTGGGCCTCGCGGTACACCGTATCCGGGACGTTGAACGTCAAGTGATCCACGGCATAATCGTCCGATTCATGGACCTGATTGGTCTTCAGCCGGGTAGGCTCGAATGCCGCCAAATAACGTTTCCAGTAGGTTAACGACTTGCCTTTGTCCTGGACCTGCAGCCATTTGACGAATTCCTTGTATTTTCCTTTCCTCGGCTTCTGATGCTCTTTCCCATCAAGCAAACGATTATAGGCGTCCTGGAACTCCTTGAGCAGAATCCCCATACTCCAGCCGTCAAACAAAATATGATGATTGGATAGAATCATTTCGATTTCATTGTCGGACAGTACGCAGAGCAGAATGCGGTAGGGCTCAGACTCCAGGACCAGCTTTTGCGCCCGATCCGTTTCTTTGATGACTTGCAGCTGCGCAAGCTGATCATTCGCGGAATAAGGGGTCAAATCGATCGTCAGCACAGGCGGATCGAATTGCTTGAGGACCAGTTGAACCGGCCGATCGATGTTGTCCCACTTGAAAACCGTGCGCAGCATTTCATTGTCGGCAGCGACCTTGCCCCAGGCTTGCTTAATTTTATCAATGTCGATGACACCCGTTATCCGAAACCCGAATTGCTCAAAATACATATTCGAATCCGGGTTTTTGATATAGTGAAACAGCATGCCGGCCTGCATTAGACTCAAATTAACGATATCTTCGACATTCTCTTTCGTAATCACTGGCTTGCTCATGGTCTCTCCCCTATGATTAGGCATAAACGCCTTGTCTCTCGCTGCAAACTTCTTGCGCACAAAACTTTTGCATGCTCGTCTTAATGATCGCCATGCCCTGCATCAAAAGCTCGGTCTCGATATTTAAAGGCGGCATTATTTTGATGACCGTATCGCCTCTTCCCGCCCTTTCGATAATGAGTCCCCTCTCATAACACTCTGCGACAATTTTCTTCGATATCGCTTTATCCGTAAGATTGGAGACATCAATCCCCCAGATCATCCCAATGCCGCGAATCTGGATGTTGGCGTCAAGAGGAGTAATTTCTTTATGCAAAAAGCTGTCAAGGAATGCGGCTTTCGCTGCTACCTCCTGCTCCAAATTCACTTGTTTGCGGTATTCCAGGGCAGCCGTGCCGCCAATGAAGGCCAACTGGTTGCCTCGGAAGGTGCCGTTGTGCTCCCCAGGGTGCCAAATATCGAGCTCAGGCTTCATCAGAACGAGCGACATCGGCAATCCATAGCCGCCGATCGATTTGGAAAGAATGACAAGATCAGGGACAATGCCTGCGCGTTCAAAGGAGAAAAAAGTTCCCGTTCGCCCGCATCCCGCTTGAATATCGTCGCATATCAATAAAATGCCGTGCCGTTCGCACAAAGCGCTCAGTCGGCGCATCCATTCAACCGGGGCGACGATCACGCCGCCTTCCGCCTGCACGGTCTCGAAGATGATGGCTGCCGGCTTCTCAATCCCGCTGTTTTCATCCGTCAGAACAGCTTCCATATAGGCGATGGTATCGAACGTATCCATGAAGCCGTATGGGTAAGGCATGAACGTCACATGCGAGAGGGGAACTCCCGCACCCGCCCTGTTGTAAAGGTTGCCGGTCAAAGCCAGGCTTCCGAGCGACATGCCGTGGAATCCGCCCATGAACGAAAATACGCCCGTACGCCCCGTCACCTTCCTGGCCAGCTTGATGCTCGCCTCCACCGCATTCGTACCCGTCGGACCGCAAAACTGCATTTTGTACGGATAACGGCCAGGAGCGAGAACTTCCCTCTGGAAGGTTTCAATAAACGCCTGTTTCGCCTTGGTAAACATGTCCAATCCGTGAATAACGCCGTCATTTTCGAGATAGTCCATAATTTTTCGCTTGATATACGCGTTGTTGTGCCCATAATTCAGGGCGCCGGCGCCAGCAAAAAAATCAATATAACGTTTCCCGTTTTCCGCTACCATGACGCTATCTTTAGCGCTGCTATAAACATCTGAAAAGGTTCTGCAATAAGATCGCACATTCGATTCCCATTCTTCAAATACGTTCATAAAGTTTCACCCTTACGCATTGAGATTAGTGGAGAAATGTAATTCCGCCGGCTTTGTGCGTCGAACCTTACGATGTTCAACTTTCTGCAGCTTTCCGAACTCCATTTTGACGAGTTGATCCGCTAAATCGAAATAAGCGTCATCATGGGTAATCGCAATGATGCATTTGCCTTCCTTTTTTAATTCGGGCAGCAGCACCTCATAGAAGTACCGGCGGAACTCCGGGTCCTGGTCGGCCGCCCATTCGTCGTACAGACAAAGCGGTTTATCTTCCAAGTAATTGATGAGAAAAGCAAGCCGTTTTCTTTGTCCGGTAGACAGCTTAACCGTACTGAAAGCATCGTCTTTAACTTCGACCTTGTCTTCAATGCGAAGCAGCTTTAAGTATTCTGCGACCAGAGGGCCTTTCCGTTCCAGGTCAACGCCGTACATTCTCTTAAACAAGTAGAAGTCGCTGAAAATGGTAGAGAAATATTCTCCCAATTGCGCGGACCCGACGGGGCGCCCATTGATGCGAATCTCGCCTTGGGTTGGCGAGTACAACCCTGTGATAAGCTTGGCCAGCGTTGACTTCCCGCTGCCGTTCCCTCCCGTGATGAATGAGATTTCACTTGAATGAAAGCGAAGATTAATCGGACCTACCATGAACGATTCGCCGTTATCGCCCGTATAGTTGAAATGGACATCTACCAATTCCAAGGTTACAGGGGTAGTCTGATCGGCACCGGCCAAATCCGAGACATCCGGTTGAGACCTCGGCAAAGCTCCGAGATCATGCATAAATTGGTTGATGCGCTGCCAGCTGATTTTCATTTGCATCATATTGGGCATCGCGCCCGATAACACGGTAATAGGCCCGATCATGAACAGGAATAGATATACAAAGCTTTGCAGCGTGGCGACATCCAGGCTTTGAAACAGATGCGGGAATAGAAAAACAACCGTTCCGATAATGACAATAAAACTGATCTCACTCATGATGGTGACATAGGCAAACTTGACTTCTCCAACAATTCTCCGCTCCATGTAAACGTTGCAGCTAGCTTCGATATCCCCGCGGAACTGGTCGTTTTTCTTTTTATTGATCGAGAGCTCCTTGGAGCCCCCGACCATATCCTGGATAAAATCGAGAAACATGCTTTGCAGGTCTCTGACGTTCTCCCAAATCGCGTCCAGCTTTCCGGATTGTCTGTGAAAGATCAGCACAATAAGCCCGAGTACGCAAAACAGAAGCAGCAGCGCATAAGGGTTTAACACCCCTAGATACACAAAACAGCTGATCAGCGTGATTGAGCTCGTCAACACCGTGATGAGTGTATTCGCGAATTCGCTAATGACTTCCATTTCATTGTTTAAGCTCGAATAGATCCGCCCACTCTCGACATTTTCCAATTTCTCGTAGGGAGAACGAAGATAAGTGTCGATCATCGTCATGCGCTTGTCGTAGATGAGCTCGTTCGCAATCGAGATTAGTTTTTTTCTGACCAATACTTGGGAAATGACGTAAAAGGTCAGCGCCAGCGTGAAATACAGCAGCATTTTGTTTAATTCCGCGCGGCCGCCTGCGACGGCGATATTGATGCAGAAGATGATTAACGCATTGCTTACGCCGCCCAGTATACTTAAAGTTCCTAAGTAAAACCACGGCTTTTCGTTTTTCCGGGGAAAATAAGCGATCAATACCGCATACACGTAGAAGATCACCATAGCTGCATAGAGGATAATAGCCGCCGGCAGTAGGCTTGGCGGGGCCCATTCCGACAGGCGCTGCCAGGATGGATCATGCCCCAGCAGAGCAGGGATTCTATAAATGCCGAATCCCAGACTCGCCATAAAAGTGACAGTCAGCAGGAAGCTTGCCATAGCCCGTCGTCCTATGCTCCGATAGGTTCTCGTTTTGCCTGCGATCTGGGCAAGGACGAGGAGCATATAAACCAAAGTGACAAGAGCAAAGCTCCCCGCAAGGCTCATTACGATAATCGCAATAGCATCCAAGCTCATATAGCGACTCTCCTTCGTTTTTATAACGAAAATATATGATCGATATCTTCCTGTGAAATATCTGCGGAATCAAAATCCGACGGCGTATATTCAGTATGATTCAAGCTCAAGCAGTGCTCCATAATCCGGATGAGGTGCTGGGCGAACAATGCCGCCAGCTTGCTCAGTGCGTCTTCGGTATAGAGGCCGGCATTCGAGGTGAAGATAACTTGAAGCGTCCCCTCTTCGACGATTGGCGCAATAGCCAGCAAGCCTGTCATCGGCGCGCCCGGGCTTATCTCCCGGTACTTTCCTTCCTGATCGATGGAGACCCAAGAATAGGAAGGCATATGATCCCAGCTTCTTACGCCCTGAAGGCAAATATCAGGCTGCTCGGAGAGCCGCAAAACAGGAGAGGCGGACGCATGACGCAGCTGCTCCTTGGCTGCTTTTATTCGTTGGGACATAGACCCGGAAGGATCATGAGTCAGCACCGGACAGCAGTAGCTTGTAAAGCGGCCCACCGTTCTGGCCGCGTCCAACTGCCCGGCCTGGTCTTGTCGGCCGTCGATCTCGAGCGCTATGTGCATGGGGTTGCCGTCAGACATGTCGTTCGCGGCAAAAGCGACGGCCATGGCCAGCAAGTCATCCGGTTCCGTGTTGTAACCTTCATTAGCCTTGGACAGCAGCCATTCGGTATGCAGAGGAGAAAAGTCTTTGACGACGCGGTAACCCGTGCCGGATGCCGAATACTCCTGCTCTTGGTTAACGGCTCCAGATTCCGTAGAGAGCCCGCTTTGCTTTAATACCCATTCTTGGTAAGAATGCGTCTTAGGCGGCAAGGCAATGGGGGTTCCCCGCCGGATGCTGTCGATCATGCCGGCCAAATCCTCGATGATGATTCTCCACGAAGTCGGATCGACAATGAGGCGATGAGCGGCCAACAGCAGCCGTTTTCCTTGTTCGCCCAAATCGAACAAGCATCCTCTGAATAAGGGTGAGCCGTTCAATTGAATCATGGAATGAATGCGCCCAATATGGCATGCAAGGTGCTCTTCCAAATCGTCAGCATGCACATTCGCGAGATCGATCGATTCCGGTTTCAGCTCTTCCTTGGTGTAGCGGTCATCGTACCTTAATCCATTCCCTACGATGTCCATAACAAGCCGCAAGGAATCGTGGTGGCGTACCAGCTCCGTCAGGCACGAGCCCACTTGATGGGTAGACGATTCGCTTGTCAGATGTAAGATGATCGATTCCACGCCTTCCGTCAAAGAAGTGAGAGGAACAACACCTTGCAAATAACCTTGCTGTTGGCCGGTTCCATTTGCGGTCATCACTTCCGACATCTCCATGAATACAGGGCTGGACAGCATTTCCGCTACTTTGACCGAAAATCCGCAATCTTGGAGCTTGTAGGCGATTTGAATCGCTTTAATGGAATCGCCGCCCAAAGCATAGAAGTTATCGTGACGGCCCACTGTTTCCACACCCAGTACGTCTCTCCAAGCGCCGGCCAACAACAGTTCCTTTTCCGTTTCCGGAGGAGCGAATGCGGCGGACGATTCCTTTTTGAGATCAGGATCGGGCAATTCATGCCGGTTGATTTTGCCGTTTTGCGATAAAGGAATGCGATCGAGCTGCACAAAATAGGAAGGCACCATATAGTCGGGCAATATACGGGACAGATGCGCCCGGAGCGCGCTCGTCTCGATTTCATGGTTAGCCGCATAATAACCGCATAACTGCCTATTCCAATCCCGCCCCGCTCGGGCAAGCACCACCGCTTCCTTGACGCCGGGATACTGACGGATTTGAGCTTCGATCTCACCCGGCTCGATCCGATAGCCGCGGATTTTCACTTGATCGTCGCTGCGTCCCAAAATTTCCACCGTGCCGTTGTGCATGCGCCTTCCAAGATCACCGGTCCTGTACATGCGCTGACCGGGAATGAACGGATTAGGGAGGAAGGCGGCAGCCGTTAAATCAGGACGATTGAGGTATCCCCTGCCTACATTGGTCCCGCTAATGCAAATTTCTCCGACCTCGCCGATCCCCCTAAGCTGCATGTCCTTGTTCATGATATACAGACTGGAATTATGCAGTGGAGTCCCGATAGGCAGGATCTTATACTGATCCAACGATTCTTTGGTGACCGTGTAAGAAGTGACATCGACGCAGCATTCCGTCGGGCCGTATATATTCGTGATTTGGGTTTGTTCCATCTGAAAATGCGCATAGAACGCGCGAATGACATCTGAGGAGAGCGGTTCTCCCCCAATAATAAGTCGCTTCACGTGAATGGCGTGTCCCCGCGTAGAATCGTCTTGAACCAGCAATTTGATATGCGCCGGCGTCCCGTCGGAAACATCGATTCGATAATGGTTGTAAAAAGCTAACAATTGCCTGCCGTCTACGCGCGCTTCCTCCGGCACGATATGTAAATGATATCCTCCCAGCAAAGCGGCAAACATTTGCTGCACTGAAGCATCGAATACGAAGGGAGCGACAAGCGCAATATGCAGCGGTTGATCGTCATTGTGGTAGATCGTTTCATGCAGAGTGCCGACCAGGTTGACGACATTCCGGTTTTCAATCATGACGCCTTTGGGATAGCCCATTGTGCCTGATGTGTAAATCACATAAGCCAGCTGCTCCGGGTACACGCGAATAGCGGGATTATCCGTGAGCTCCACTTTCTGCAAAACGTCATCCACTACCAGCCATTTGCCCGAATATCCTGCGATTTCAAACTGCGCTTTGGTCGAAAGGATGATTTCCAGCGCGCTATCTTGAATGATGTAATCGATGCGCTCATTAGGATATGCTGCGGAGATAGGCACATAAGCGCATCCCGCTTTGAGCACTCCAAGAATGGCAATCATCATTTCCAGCGAGGGCTCCGACAAGATGCCTATGCATTGCTCGGGCTTTACGCCTTGCCCAATAAGACCCCATGCCACTTGATTCGCTTGTTCGTTCAATCTGAGGTAGCTTAACGTTTGTTGACCGAACGTTACCGCTTGGCGTTCCGGCGTCCTGTTCACTTGCTCTTCAAACAATTCACTGATCGATTTATGTAGGGGATACTCCGATTCCGTACGGTTCATGTCAAAGATAAGCGTTCGCTTCTCTTCTTCACTCACGAGACTAAGATCAGAGACCGTGACAGATTCGTGCTGCATCATGATATCCATCAGAAACAGCAGCCGGGTATGCATGAAACGGATTTCTTCGTCCGTAAACAGGTCCGTCTTGTAGTCGTACTCGACTAACAAGCTCCCGTCCAGGGACCAATCCTTGATAATAAACTGAAGCGATTCCGCTTGTTTTTCGCTGGTGTATTCCACGAGTTCCAGCGGAACGCCGTTCATTTCTCGTGGAGGCCTCGTGCCAAGGTAGTTGACGATTACCTCAAACAACGAATCGATTCCTTTTTTCTTGAGTTGTAGATCTTGATGGAGGAGGTTGTATGGATATTTTTGATGCGCGTAGCATCTCATTAATTCTTTCTGAACGCTTTGCAATACAGCTAAAATGGACTGCTGCTCGTCGATGTAAATTCGTAGTGGCATGGTACTCGTAAACATACCGAACATATTTTTTTCTTGGTGTCCCGAGCGGTTCAAGACAGGGGTGTTAATGATCAAATCATTTTGCTGAACGAACTTATTCAAATAAAGCAGCATCGCACCCACGAAGAAGGTGTTCATGGATATCTGATGCCGGTCGGCAAATTGTTTCATTCGCCCGGTTTGTTCAAGACTGAGCTTGAACCTTGTCCGCTTGCTAATCATTGAACTCGAACGAATGGGGAAAGCTTCCGGCAAATCCTTGAATCTATCGAGCCAAAATTGCCGGCCTTTCTCAAATCGCTTCGAATTGAGATACGCCTGCTCATTGTCAATCGAATCCAGGAAGGAGAATTCCACTTCCTTATTCACCGGTTCCCGGGCCGTCAGCTTCTCATACAGCTCGACGATTTGATCGACGATGATTTGCGTCAATGATTTGCCGTCAGCAATGATATGGTGAAACCGATAGAAGAATCCTGTATTCTCGTCTGAAATGCGAAACATCGTCATGTGATACAGCGGCGAATGCTCCAGCCGGAACGGCGCAGCCATTTCCTTCTTCACCCATGCATGGAAAGCCGCTTCTGGCTGATCCTGCTTGCTGAAATCAATAAAATCCACAGGCTTTTGCTGCTCAACGACGTATTGATGCGTTTCATTATTGCTATGTCCGATCTGAATACGTATGCCCGGATGTTTGCTAATAAAGATCTGAATGCACATCTCCAAAGTTCTAAAATCAATGCAGCCTTTAAAATGCATCGCAAGAGCAACATTATGAATATTCGAATTCGGGTAGATGTTTTCCACATACCAAATTCTTTTCTGCGAATTGGTCAACGGCCATTTCGTCACGGTTACTCACCCTTTATGGAGACATTATGTAATGGAAGCTAAAAGATTTGATCCCTTCCGCAAGAAGTTCCAATGCAGCTTCAGTCGTCTCTATCGGGTACACGGTTGGAACTCGGATATAAGAGCCTGTTCCGCCTTGATAATTGCTTATGGTTGTAATCGCAAAACTGTAATTGACCAGCATATAATCTGCAAATAAGTCGATATCGTCCACCGGCAGTTGCACATAGAACTGGGTTCCGCCTCGAGGGACCATATAGCTGATACCTTGAAAAGCCGCGAGCTTCGCTTCTATATATTTTTTTCGCGCGGCGATCGTCTCTACCAAATCCCGGTTGCCGCGTTCTAGTAAAAGCTGGGCTTGCTTTTGCGCTATGCCGCAGATGGCGACACATTCTTGCTCAAAAAAGCCGGCCATACGCCGTATATTTTCCCGGTCCGACATCACCCAACCGATCCGCAGACCGGGAGAGCCGTAATTTTTGGACATCGAATTTACCGCATAGACGTTTTTCCATACAGAGGTTGCCGCGAGCGGTGTGAACGACTGCGCGCCATCAAAGGTAAGACTGTCGTAAATCATGTCTGCAACCAGGTTAATCCCCCTGCGTTGAACCAGTTCAGCAAGTTGAGCCAGGGTATTCCGGGAAAGGATGTCTCCGGTCGGGTTATGGGGCGTGTTGACATAAACCAGGCTCACGTTCGGGTCGGCACATTCCGCTTTAAGCCTCTCGATATCAAGCTCGCCTTGATGCGAAGTAAAATACTTAATTGTATAACCATAGCTTTCCAAAATTGTAGCGATGCTTCCCAGTATAGGAGCCTGGCAAAGAGCGACCGCATGAGGCCGGTACAAGGAACGGAAAATAAGCGAAAGCCCGTGAAGAGCTCCGTTGGTGACAAGGATCTGGTCCTGCTCAAGCTGCAAGCCGTACATCCCGTTTTCCCGATTGCGAATGGCGTCTAACAAAAACGGATAGCCTTCGCAAGGGGCGTATTCGCTGACGAGCGGGAATTCAAATTGCGCTGTAGGCGATTGGGTCTCCCATTGGGGGACATTTTCTACCCATACCCGCCATGGCTTCTCCTGCTGAAGACTGACGTATTGCAACCGCTGCTGGAGCAAAGTAAAGGGGCTATCCGAAGTGGTAATCCGCTGCATCCGCTCATTTCCCCCTTTGTAATAAATAACCAATGGTCAAATCAGTAGAGTCGACATGGTGGTTCACAGTTTCTTTCGCCTTCACGGTGAGATTGAGACGTGCAAAAAGGTTGTCCCAGTACTTCTCCGTCTCCAAACGCTGACGTGTAAAATAATGCAAAAGATAATAGGGGTTATAGTACGCTTTAGCTAAACCGTGATTCATCATGTCCGGGTCGTCGATGCGGTTGTCAACCTCAATAATGATAATATGGATCTCCGGGAAGCGATCCGTGATCTGTGTCAAAAAGCGGATGACGCCCTCTTCGCCGTCCTGTCCGAGAATTTCGTGCAGTACAAAGCCCAATACGATGAAATCCGGTTCATAATCAAAATCGCCTTCAAAAAACTCGATGGCCGGACTGCAGGTCAAGCGAATCCGATTCTGCAAACCATACTCCTCCACGAGCTTGACCGCCTCCGCGTAGCCCCCTTCGCTCGGCTCGACTCCCCAAGCCTGGATATCAGGGTACAGCTTGCAAAACTCAACCAAATACAGACCGTTTCCGCACCCCAGATCCAAAAGCCGATGACATCCGCCTGGAATGCGGGACATGAGGCTTTGAGTCAAAGGTATCGCATCGTAATGGCTGATGCCGCAGCTTCCCACCCCTACCTTCATCGAATCGCGACTGGCCCACCCGGAGTTCGCCTTCAGCTTGCCTCCGACCTGGAGGAACGTTTCCGCATACCCGCCGATCATCATTGTATACCAGCCCCGAAAATCTCCCAGTTCAACCCCTTTTGGGCTTAATCGGAATCGGCCGTTCTCCTCGATCACAATCTGCTCGTTCTTTGCATATTTGAGAAACCCCTCTAATTTCTCTTCATCCAATTCCAGCCTGTTCGCCAGTTCGCCGACAGATGCGGAGCCAGTCTCGACGAGAACGTCGAATAACCCTGTATCAAAGAGATGATAAATACTAACAGCCAGAGTAAAATAGCGGATTGGCTGCGTTGATTCGATCAATCGATCTTCCAGTTTAGGCACTACCATTACCATTTCCAATCATCTCCCGTAAATAGTCGCATAAGCATGGCTCAAAAATGGATATCTGTCACGCTGGGTTAAACTTTACTTCAGTAATGTTTTCGCAATGTTATTAAACCATGAAGAAATGATTAAGATTTTCATGGTTAAATTATAAAACCAATTCATCACATATCCCCCGCACGCCTGAATTTATCTAATAACAAGCTTTTTCTCTCGACTACACTTTACGCGTTCTCAAGACAACAATCGTCGATCCTTGAGGTTGCAATAAGTATAAGATTCACACGGCGGCGCTGAACTCACAGGCAGCATAGTAAAATGGTCCAAGTGCAACCGCGTGCCGCTCATGACGAACCTGGAGTTCTGGCAACGGAACTATTTCATTGATATAATAAAGAGGAATTGTCTGGTTTTTTTGTTGATTGTTTGCAGTTCATTTGGAGGTATAAAATGGAGCTCAGAAACCTTAAAACCTTCCAAGTCGTCGCCGACCAATTAAATTTGTCCAAAGCAGCCGAAATTTTATCCTATACACAGCCTACGATCTCTGTCCAAATTCAAGCATTGGAAAGAGAATTGGGACATCCTTTATTTAATCGTGTCGGCAAAAAAACGTTCTTAACCCCTACCGGAAAATTGGTGAAACACCATACGGATATCATTTTGAACGCTATAACCGATTTGGAAACCGCTTTAAAAACGCTTGACGAACCGTACGGCAAACTTGCCATTGCAGCCCCTGAATATTACTACGGCCGACATCTCTCGTTGTTAATCAGTTCTTTCATTAAAGACCATCCAAAGGTTAAATTAGATTTGGCTTGCTACAATAGTAAAGAAACAATAAAGCTAGTAAGCTCCCATCAAGCCGATATCGGAATCATCGCAGGAAAGTATAATTCATCCGAGATGGAATCGATTAACCTGGACACAGAAGAGGTTATGATGGTTACGACCCAAGAGATCTCCGAGCAATATGACTTGTCCACGGTTTTCTCCCATTACCCGCTGATCACTTATAGAGAAAGTTGTAATTTGGAAGACGTCATTAAAGGATGTCTATCCGAATTACAATATCAACCTACGAACATCATTGAGTCCGGCAGCGATGAAGCGATCAAGCGTTCGGCAATCAATCAGACAAGCATCGCTTTGCTAAGCTCAGACGGAATCAAGGAGGAGCTGGCTACGGGTAAGCTTGTCCCGATCCATCGTTTTCAACATCGGGTTGAAACCTCTCTTATTTACCTCAAATCCAGGTCGGAAGAAGCAAATATTCAAAGCTTTAGCGATCTTCTCAAGCAGGCTTGGAAACCTTTGGAAGATTGAAATTGGGCAGAAAGAATGGCAGAAGGAGCATGCGTCCCCTTCTACCATTTTTTCTGCCCAAATGTATCAGTAAGCGATTTCAATTTTTATTATTTTACATTTTCTTCTTATACTTCATATGATAAATAACATAACAAAAAGTAACAAATGGCACTGCGCAATACAGCGCAAGCCGTTGATTCGGATCAAAGGCAAGCCCGATGCAAGCAACCGTGCATAGGATGAAGGCCGCTATTGGAATAAAGGGATACAACGGGGTACGGTATTTCAAGTCAGTAAGACGTCCCCCTTGCTTGAGGAATTTTTTGCGGAACATATATTGAGAAGCGGCTATAGCCATCCAAGCCATAATAGCGGTCAATCCGGCAAGCGAAACTAGCCACAGATAAACGGTATCTGCCGCATAAACGCTGGATAACAGCGACAAGCAGGCAATACCGACACTAATGATTAACGCATTTAACGGTACTCCTCTTGCTGTTAATTTTCCTAGAGCAGCAGGAGCCATTTTACTTCTTGAAAGAGCCCAAAGCATACGGGATGAAGCATACAGTCCCGAATTCGCAACGGACAAGAGAGCCGTTAAGATAACAAAATTCATAATGTCGGCAGAATAAGGAACACCGATATTGTCAAAAACCATAACAAACGGACTTTCTATGACCCCCGCTTCTTTCCACGAAATTAATCCCGAGACAACAAAAATGGATAGCAGGAAAAATAAAATAATTCGCCAGACTGTATTTCGAATGGCTTTAGGCACGGAAGTCTCCGGATCTTTGCTTTCTCCCGCGGCAATTCCAACGAGCTCACTGCCCTGAAATGCAAAATTAACCGTGACCATCGACATCAACACGCCGCCTAAACCATTAGGAAATAAACCGCCTGCTCCCGTAAAGTTAGAAAACATAGGAGCAGACGAATAACCTTTCATGTGAATAAAACCGAACATAGCAGCGCCGCCTAAAACAATAAATGCGATGATCGTAAATAGCTTAATACTTGCAAACCAGTACTCCGTCTCGGCGTATGCTCTTGTAGAAAGAGCATTCAGCAAAAAAAGCACAATAACAAAGATAGTACACCAGATCCAAGTCGGTACGTCAGGAAACCAGCGCTTCATGATTAATCCGGAAGCCGTAACCTCAGAGCCTAAGGTAATCACCCAACCAAACCAATATAACCAACCGACCGTAAATCCTGTAGCAGGTCCGATATATTTGGTCGCATACGTTTTAAAAGAGCCTGATTCAGGCATGGCAACGGATAATTCGCCAAGGCACATCATAACGAGATACATGATGAGTCCGCCCACCAAATACGCGAGAATAGAACCGCCAGGTCCCGCCTGACTAATCGTATACCCTGAACTGATAAACAGCCCTGTGCCAATAACTCCGCCGAGTGAAATCATATAGACATGCCTGCTCTTCATCGTGCGCTGCAGCTCGGTCACACCATGAATCCTCTGTTCTATGGTGAATTCGCCTCCTTATTCTGAACCATACACTCCTGAGTTTTGGCGATTGATCGTAAAGTAAATAGCCGATTGTTTGGAGCGAATTCCCCTCGTTACATCCTTACGGGGTTGCAGCTTCTACTTCATGAAAAACCGATACAATTCGTTCAATCGCCCAATCCAAATTTTCTTGCGAAATATTTAACGGCGGGGCAAACCGAATCGTCGTTTCATGCGTTTCTTTGCACAGCAGGCCCAGCTCCTTCAGCTTTTCGCAATAAGGACGCGCCGGTTCGTTCAATTCAAGCCCGATAAATAAGCCGCGGCCGCGAATTTCCTTCAATTTGCTGCTTTTGATCTCTTTTAGTTTATTTATAAAATATTGCCCCGATTGTTCGGAACGACGAACCAAATCCTCTTCTTGCAGTACATCCAATGCCGTAATTGCAACGGCACAGCCTAACGGATTCCCGCCAAAAGTAGAGCCGTGAGAACCCGGGTTAAACACGCCGAGAACGTCCTGGTCGGCAGCGACCGCAGAAATCGGAAACACCCCTCCGCCCAACGCTTTACCCAAAATGTACATATCCGGCTTCACATTCTCCCAGTCGCAAGCGAATAACTTGCCTGTACGCCCGAAGCCCGTTTGGATTTCATCGGCAACTAACAAGACATTGTTTTCCTTGCAAAGCCTTTGCGCTCCTTGGATAAATCCGGCTGGCGGAATATTGATGCCCGCTTCTCCTTGAATCGGCTCGAACAAAAATGCAGCTGTATTCGGCGAAATCGCATTTTTCAAAGCTTCCAGATCGCCGTACGGAATAATTTTGAACCCGGGTGTGAACGGCCCGAATCCAGCCTTATACTCTTCCTCGGAGGAAAAAGAAGTAATCGTAATCGTGCGTCCATGGAAATTGCCTTCACAAACAATAATTTCAGCTTGATTGGCAGGCACTTTTTTCACGCCGTACGCCCAGCGCCGAATGGCTTTGATCGCCGTTTCCACGGCCTCTGCGCCTGTATTCATCGGAAGGATCATACTTTTCCCCGTCAGCTGCGACAGTTTTTCGTAAAAGGTCCCTAGCTGGTCATTGTGAAACGCGCGGGATGTCAAAGTGACTTTATCCGCTTGATCCTTCAACGCTTGAACGATTTTCGGGTGTCTGTGCCCATGGTTCAACGCGGAATAGGCACTTAGCATATCCATATATTTGTTGCCTTCGGGATCTTCCACCCATACTCCCTCCGCTTTAGATATCACGATAGGCAGCGGACGGTAATTTGCAGCTCCGTATTTTTCAGTCTGTTCAATAATTTGCTTTGTTTGTGTCATGGTAGGGCCTCCCCGATCAAAATGATTTTATTTATAGAATTCGTTCTCCAAAAAGCGAGCCGGCCAAGTCGACAGCGGATTTGGCCGTCCTGTTGTTCACATCGAGCATCGGATTCACTTCTACAATTTCCGCCGAGACAACAGCGCCATGTTCATGCAGATATTCCATAGCAAAATGACTCTCTCTATAAGTAATCCCGCCCTCCACAGGCGTTCCGACACCGGGCGCTTCCCGAGGGTCCATCCCGTCCAAATCCAGACTGAGGTGAATACCGTCCGTACCTGCCGAAACCCGCTCTAACGCCTCATCCATGACCGCTTTCATGCCATATTTGTCGATGTCATACATCGTAAATACGCGAATGCCTTGCTCCTTCAAGAACAGCCTTTCGCCCGGATCGATCGATCTCGCCCCGATAATAACAACGTTGCGCGGATCTAATTTCTTGTGCGCTCCCCCAATGGAAGTAAGACTCGGATGCCCGTGACCTAACAATACAGCCAGCGACATTCCATGAATGTGACCCGAAGTGGTCGTAAATTCCGTATTCACATCGGTATGCGCGTCGAACCAAATGACACCAAGCTTGTTCACATGCTGCAGGATACCTTTAATTGTACCGATAGCAATACTGTGATCTCCGCCGATAACGAGAGGAAACCGGCCTTTTCCCATCTCTTGGGTCACCACTTCAGCCAATTTCGTGTTAACGCGAACGATTTCCGCCAAGTACTTTAATTTTTCATCAGGATCACACCTGTCCTGCAAGCGGTTAACCTCGATATCGCCGCAATCACTGACGTGGAAACCCAACGTTTCCAGCCTTGCTTGAATATTTGAACTTCGAATCGCAGTCGGCCCCATGTCTACACCAGAACGATTGGCACCGAGTTGAAGCGGCACTCCGATAAGTGAAATATCGTTGCTGTTTTTTGTAGTAATCATAGAGAACCCCTCGGTTTCATATAGTTTTTTTACATAATATGATGCTTTCCAACAAAGGTAGCGCTTTCTTTCCAGGTCATCCCGCTCGATGACATCTCGAATGTATCATAGCTTCGGCGGATTCTGAAATTGAAATCGTCTATTGTTACTATTTAAATTATTTATGGTCAACGATTTTGGAGGATGGATAAGCAGAATAGTGTAAATGAAATGTGACCATATAGCGACTTGATCTGTCTAATTAGTATAAATACAAAATTTTAAAAAAAGGAGTGTGTGAAGTGGATGTAACAAACCTTGCGATTCAAGCGACAACGGGTAACCGTGATGCTTTTATCAGCCTTGTTAAGCACTTTGAGGAATCTTTATACCGTATGGCCAAATCCATCTTGGGTAAAGACGAGGATGTCGCGGATGCCCTGCAAGAAACCATTTTGAAAGCCTATCAATCGATCCATACCCTTCGCGAGCCTAAATTTTTCAAAACCTAGATCTTCCGTATTCTGATCAATCAATGCAATACGATTCTCGCAGGCCGCTCGCGTACCGTAGTTTACTCAGAGGCTCAAGAACCTTCTTCGCCCTCTAAGGATTACGATAACGTGGATTTGAGAGAAGCGGTGGACCGACTGGATGAGCAGCAGCGTATCGTTATCCTTCTTCATTACTTTGAAGATCTGCCGGTGCGGCAGATCGCCAGCGTCCTCAACATCTCGGAAAGCGCCGTCAAGATGCGCCTTTCCAGAGCGCGCGATACCCTTATGCAAAATTTCAAAACACCTGATGAAGGGAAGATGAACTATGGAACGATTTAACCTTGAGAAGGAATTCATAAAACTGAAAAAGACAAATAGCGCAGATATGGTGATGTCATCGGTTGTCCGTTCGCGTCTGGATGAGACTTATGCTTCACTCCCGGAGCGGCCTACCCAGCGCATAAGCAGACCAACACGGTCACGGTTCCGCCGGACAACAACCGCCACTGCAGCAGCAGTCATCCTCGGAGCAGCGTTCTTCGCTTCCGGCTTGGTGTCCCCGGTTATGGCGGACTCCATCAAAAGTATTCCTTTGATAGGAAGTATTTTCAGCTCTATCCAAGGGGACATCGGACTCCGAAATGCCGGCGATCTGGGGCTTGCTGCCACTGTAAACCGAAACGTTTCCTATGAGGACGTTAAGCTTGAGGTGAGCGAGACGGTTTTCGACGGCAGCCGGGCCGCTTTTCTGGTTCATGTGACGGCTCCCAATCTGAAAAACGGAAAATATGATAACGGAAAAAAGTTGGTAAAACTCAGCAGCGCAATTCAAAATGTATTTTTCACAGTAAACGGAAAACGGCAGGGCGATCCGGGTTCCATTCTGAAAGGCGGAGGCTACATGGGTGCGGGAGAAGCACATCCGGACATGCTGATCTTCGAAGAGGTGCTGGATACGTCCGGCGGCGGGTCCGTTCCCGATTCTTTCAACGCCGAGGTCACGATCATCCTGGAGGGAATCGACCATGAATTTAAACTGGATGTCCCCTTCCGTAAAACCACGGACAACATAATCAATGTTCATCCGAATGCGGTTGTAACCAAGAACGAGTTTACTTTCTCCGTCACCGACTTGCAGGTGACACCGTTGACGACACGCGTTAACTATTCGATTGCATTGAACAACGTGCAATCATTGGAACAGGGGGACGAAAACAAGTTACGGCGTGTCGGAATAGCCGCTTTCGACGATCAAGGCCGCCAACTGCCTGCCCTGCACGGGGACGGGAAGTATGAAGGAAACCGGCTGAACTATGACAGACGATACGCCTCAACGTCCGGGACGACCAAATACTTGATTTTGAAGCCATTTGTCATCAAGGATGATTTCACGGAGAATGTAAAGGAAGATCAGTACATCCAGGGATTGGAAACCAAAATCGAGCTGCCCGCTTCCAAATAAATGAGGAAGACAGACTGCCAAGGTCATTCTTTGCAGTCTGTCTTTTCAAATTCGACAATAGGGACGGGGCTTCTTCCAGCCAGCTCGCTGCCGCTTAAGGCTTGATTTCGCTGATATTGAGGATTATTTGATTTTAAGCATATACAGCTCGTGATCCGATTTTTGGACCGACTTATATCTAGTTTTGGAATAAACGAATACAGTACCATCATCCGAAAATGCTTGCGGGGTCGTTATGATCGTTCCATAATCAACGGGATTGCGTTTGCTGCCATCCGTACTTGCCACCCACAGCATTCCGTGTTCGGAGGTTTGGGCGGTTGACTCTTGCTGGATGAAAGCCATAACCGACCCGCTTCGATTCAGCCGAAGAGCGGAAACCTTGGAATAAGAAAAACTCAGCAGAGGTTTAAATTCGGTTCCTTGAAAAAACACAGGATTATTCCTGGCCTCATGAAATTGGTTCGCTCTCACGCGTACACCATGCAGCTGCCCGACACCCTTTTCTCCGTCTACTGACCAAACCGGATTCTCTACGGAAGACGGATGCGTATAAATGTCCTTTTCTTTCAAATCACTCAGCGTGACGTCATATACACGATCTTTCTTCATAATACGCAATGCTTTTGAATCCTCGCTGAACCCTATAAGGTTAAGGTCGCTGCCTTCGGCAATAACCTGGTGCTGGCGGGTACTGAGTTGATAAACCCGGATTTTTCGCCCCTCCGCCGTACTGTAAGCGATTCGGTCGTGGTCTTTCGACCAGACGAGCTCCTTAATGCGTCCGTCTAACGGCTCTGTAGTTAAACTGCGGCTTTCCATATTGTAAATATACAAAGACTTGAACTCGCCAAAAGCAACGAACCTGTTATCCCAACTCCAGACGGGTGGAGCATCCTTCGAATAGCCGCCTTCTCCGACTGTCTCCCGGGAACCCTGTTTTGTATCGTAAATGACGAGCTCACCGTTAAAAGAATCGTTCGTCAAATAAGTTATATGTCTTCCATCGTGAGAGAGCGACGGCATGTGTCCATCACCCAATTTTACGGGCTGCAAGGAGGAATATCCGCGGGCGGCCTCCTCCTTGATCGCCGCGATATCTTTGCCCAGCGTTCCCTTAGTGCCGCTTGCAGCAAAATAAATGACAGCATCGTCTATATTACCTTGACGATATATGGCTTCTCCATACTTCAAAGTATTTTCCTGGTTACCCTCGCGTAAATAATCATCCTCAATTTGTTGAAACGAAATATTCGCATTATGTAAAAGCAAAGGCGGCTCGGAAGTAAACCCTATGTCCGTTTCTTGAGTACTCTGCTTGCCTTCTCTGAAAGGCTTCGGCGGCTCTTGGGCTTGGTTAGCCGGTAAAGCCGCTTCCTCAGCCCCATCTGCTTGCTGCGCCGCCTGTTGCGGTTTCACGGCCTCTCCGTCAGCGCTTGTTGTCTGTTGCGATGGTTCAGATTCAACCGATTTCGGCTTTACATCACTTTTTGGTAAAGCTTCCGTTTGTTCCGCAAACTGATCTTGATTAGACGCATATTTTTCCACGGATTTCTCACCCGCGACTGGTGGCTGCACAGCTTGACAAGAGCAGACCGTGATCGAAATCAAAATGATGAACAAATAAATCAGCGGCTTATCCATCCGTCCGACTCCCCCCATTTATTTGGTTACCCCCGATAAGGAAACTTGATAAATCTCAAATTTTCTGGGATAACCGTCTATTCTCGTTTCTTTGGTATACACGAACAAGGAGACATCGTCCGAAAAAGAATGCATGGTTGTGCTGATATATCCGTAATCGACCGGGATACGCTTTTTACCTTCGGTTTCTGCCAGCCACAAGGTCGAAAAAGGAACATCATTACTTATGCTCGATCCCTCCTGAGGCATGGTTGCACTTTGGTTAAAGGCGATCCAGCGGCCATTGTCTGTTATTCTTAAGCTTTCGCGTAAACTGTAGGAATAATCAAATGTCATGAGCGTGTTTGCCGATCGAAAATTAAAATATTGCGGATTTCTGCCAAAGCTCGTCCCATGATCAAAATTCATTTCGCTAAATCCGGCGCCTTGGCTCAAATCCGACGTCAGAGTGAGGCTGCTCAGGCCCACGGGAATCGTTCCAACCCATGTTTCCTTCTTGTCCTGCACGGCAACGTCAAACACCTGGCCATCCCTCCGGATTTGCCGAAATATTTGGGGTGTATCCTCAAAAGGCTTCAGATAGCCGCCAAAGCTCCCCTCAAGCTGAATATGACTTCGGGTACTTATATCAAACAACTGGGGCACGTAGCTCTCCTTCTTTTTATCATAGGTTCCCACTAGTATTTTTTGGCTGTTTGCCGACCAAAGAATAAAGTGGTCCAAGAAAGAATCGAACTTTTCTTCCCAGATTTCATTTTTCGGCAAGTCATAAACAAATAAACTGCTGCCATTGATATAAGCCAGCTGCCGATTGTCATGGCTCCACCTCCATTCCGGAAAAAGCGAATCACTTATGCTCGACACCCGCTTCGATTTATCAGCTTTAACATCGTAAATCATCAATCCTCCACTCTCGTAGTAAGCGATATACTTACCGTCATATGAGAGAACGGCATTTTTGCCATCAACCAGCTTGCGTGGCTCGACCTTCGCGCTGCCGGCTCCCAAATCATTCATAAGTTGAGGGAGCCGGCTGCTCTCCTTCCCCCGCTCCATTGCCCGATGAATGTAATGAATCGCATCGTAAATCAATCCGTTGTCATACATTGCTTCTCCGTATCTCAACAAATTTTCGCCATTGAACTCCAGCTTTAATATTCGTTCCGCCTCCTTCAGGCTTGCCCCCTTGACACCTGAGAGTTGCTGCCTATCGGGAGGAGAGGAGTCAGGCTTTTCCCGTTCGCTTCCAAGGGTATTGCCGCTGCTGCTCGGGTCCTCATTCTTCGGCTGGATCTCATCTCCATTGGATGGAGACTGGGAACTGGAATTGGCATTGGATACTACGGGATCAGGTGCCGCCGGAGGAACCGAGGTAGGACTCGGTGCCGTCCCCGCATCCTTTGGGGCATTCGACTTTTCACTTTCGGTTTTTTCAACAGCGGATTGGGCGGGCAACCCGTTATTATTTATCCGAGTCGTCGTATCTGTGGAACATCCCGCTAACAGTATGCCTGCCAGCACTCCGGGCAAAATATTCCTGCTTGTCCTAATCATCCTAAACATCCTTTCCTGCTGCTAACTGCCCAAATTTACTGGGTATCTTTTAATATTTCGGTAAAAATAGATAGAGAATTTACCCTTATTTCCATCACCGAGCATACAAGGGCAGATTGTCATAATTGATGAGAATATCCGCTAAGTGTGGAATGTATATTTATGCGTTTCAAACATGCTGTTTTTGGAGGCGGAAGTACAAAAAGTGCTTGCCTTTGACTTATCAGAAAGCCAATGGCAAGCACTTTTTGTATGCGATATAGAAATATACAGTAGGTAAAGAGCCTGGTCAATGCCTCTTTCCGATGTTTGAGCATTGAAAATCGTTCCGCCCGCAGCGCACTGGCAGCCCCAAGCAGGCTTTCACGTGAGACCCATGACTGCACAATCTGAATTGTTATCTAACATCTACAGGGACAACAGCCTCGAGAAGCTGCTTCTCCAGCTCTTCCCTGTACTGTCGTGTCTCCTCTTCGCTCCAATGCAAATACTGCTCCATAAATGCAATAACCGGCGTCTTGAATTCATGCACCCATGAGATATTAAAGAGCAGCGCGCCCGTACGCCGGTTAAAGAAATCGATCGGTTTCACCGTCATTTCCTCTTCAATAGCGTAGACAATCATGGCCAGCACGTCTAAAGGAAGCCCGAAGTCCGAACCATTTTTTCCATAGGTAAAAGCCAGCTCGTACAAACGATCAATATTCGAGCCGTATTTTCGAACAAGCTTCTCCGCTTGCTCCTTGCTGAACCCCCGCTTTATGCCCTCCGCCGTTTTCCGCTCGATAAAGGTTGGGAATCGATCCGGTCCGCCTACATGTCCGCCGGAGATCGGCATGGTTTTGGTGACGCAGGGGGTAAATCGGGTTACTCCTTCTTTCTTGAACAAATCGTTCAAAAGATCGACGACCATTTCCGCCATTTTGCGATAACCGGTGAGCTTGCCACCCGCAATGGTAATTAATCCGGACTCCGACTGCCAGATTTCATCCTTGCGGGATATTTCCGACGCCGTTTTACCTTCTTCAAAGATAAGCGGGCGAAGTCCCGTCCAACTGGATTCAATATCCTGAATGCCAAGGTTCAATGTGGGAAACATATAATTAACGGCATTAATGATATAGTTGCGATCTTCGGAAGACATTCTCGGATGAGCGATATCTCCCTTGAAGACAGTATCCGTGGTGCCTACATACGCCTTACCGTCCCGCGGAATAGCGAATACCATCCGCCCGTCCGGCGTATCGAAATAGACGGCTTGCCGCAGCGGAAACCGGGATTGGTCGATCACCAAATGTACTCCTTTGGTCAGCTGCAAATGTTTCTTGGTTTTCGATTGATCCATCTCCCGAAGCGTATCTACCCAAGGCCCGGCGGCATTCACGATTTTGCGGGCAAAGATCTCATACCATGCTCCGTGGATCGTATCCCTGACTTTCACTCCAACAACTTTGCCGTTTTGATAAATAAACTGCTCCACCTTGGCATAGTTTACGGCCTTCGCTCCACGCGCGAACGCTTCTTTCATCACCTCGATGGTGAGACGGGCGTCATCGGTACGATACTCGACGTAGACGCCACTTCCCTTTAGCCCTTCACGCTTGACGAGCGGCTCACGCCGTATCGTTTCCTGAACGCCGAGCATTTTCCGCCGCTCGCTCCGCTTCACTCCCGCCAAAAAATCATAGAGCCTCAGTCCCAGAGAAGTACTGAACTTTCCGAACGTACCGCCTTGATGGAACGGAAGCAGCATCCATTCCGGAGTGGTCACATGAGGGCCATTCTCATACACAACCGCGCGTTCTTTCCCGACCTCGGCGACCATTTTTACCTCAAGCTGCTTCAAATAACGCAGCCCTCCATGGACCAGCTTGGTGGATCGGCTGGAGGTTCCCGCTGCGAAATCCTGCATTTCCACCAGCACCGTGTTCATCCCCCTGGTCGTCGCATCAAGCAGAATACCGGCCCCGGTAATCCCGCCCCCGATGACAAGGACATCGAACGTTTGCTTGGGTAAGGCTTGTAATATTTCTGTCCTTCTGTTACTTGAAAAGGCTTCCCCCATCTTGCATCCCTCCTTCGATGATCACGAGTTAAATGGAAATCAAGTCTTTTATATCGAAGTTAACTGCAATTTCATAATCGGCTTGGCTGTTGTCGTACTTGATTTTTGCCGTTTTAAGCTCCAGATCGTAGTACCAGCCTTCTTCCTTCGCTTTCCACTCGGCGGGATCGAGAAACATCGGAAGCTTTCTGCCCTGCAGCATCACTTGAACCGGAGCAATTTGGTTACATACCAAATCAATGACGATTCGTTTCACTGTGCTGGCGTACGCTCCGTCTTTCTTGAAAGAAATCACGGTGTTTCCATCCGTTTCGACATTGATCGTTGTTTTCAGATAGTCGCCGTTCTTGTAATTGTTCGTTACCCCGTCGTCCTCATACAGAACGAAGCTTGCGTTCTCGGACGGCTCGATCAGCAAATGCAGCTCTTCTATACGGTCGTTATGAATGTTCTGCACATACGGCGCGAGCGGAATAACAGCCCCGCTGCGGATAAACATCGGAATCGAATCTAAGGAAACCTTAAGCCGAATCGTCTGTCCCCCTGCATAACGCTCTCTTGTATGCCAGTCAACCCATTCGCTGCCTTCCGGCAGGTACACCGTTCTCGTTTCCGCCCCTTTTTCCAGAACATTGGCGACCAGGATCGACCTTCCCAGCATGAAATCGAAGCTTTCCTCCCAAGTGGCAGGGTCATGCTGAAATTCATACACCATCGGCCGCATGACCGGAGAGCCCAGGACGGAAGCTTCGTACAGTAAAGAGTAGAAATAAGGGATCAAACGGTAACGAAGCTGAATCGCCTCCCGGATATATGGAGTATACGAAGGATACATCCACGGCTCGGTGACGGTATTGTCCGTGTTGCAGGAATGGATGGAGAACCTCGGTTGGAAAATCCCGTTCTGTACCCAACGGACGAACAGCTCCGGTTCCGGGGCAGGGCCGAAGAAGCCGCCAATATCGCAGCCCTGGTTCGCTACACCGGACAGTCCCATTCCTAAAATAACAGGAATATTGAATTTTAAGCTGTGCCAGCTCGTATTGTTGTCTCCGGCCCAGGTTTGGGCATAACGCTGAATGCCGGCAAATCCGGCGCGGTTGACAATATAAGGTCTCGTATTCGGCGCAGCTTCGGCGATCGCTTCCTTGGCCGCTTGAGCCATAAGATTGGGAAGAAGCGGCCGCAAGGCGCTGATTTCTTTCTTGCCGCCTTCAAACTCACACAACGCATCCGGATTGTTAATTTCATATTCGTTATTGTCGTTCCAGATGGAAGTGACCCCCAAGTTAATAAACGATGCTTTCAACTGGTCCTTCCATAATTGTCTGCCTTTCGGGTTGGTGAAGTCGACGAAAGAAGCTTGTCCTCCCCAATAACGGTCGGTTTGGGATTTGTCCCCCTTATCGTCTTTTATATAGGCACCCGCCTCGTCAAATTGTTTATATAACGGGTGAGTAAGCAGCATACCCGGCTTTATATTAGGGGCCAATGCCGCCCCCTTGCTTCGCATTTGTTCGATAAAGTTTTGCGGATGAGGGAATCGTCGATTATTCCAGTTAAAGACATACCTTTTCCCGTCTTCGCCAGTGGTGTAGCCTGAAGACATGAAGAATCCGTCGCAGGGAATTCCTTCCGCCTTGCATCTATCCAGAAAGTTCAAAATCGCTTGATCCGAATCCCGGTCCAGTTCGGTATAGTACATGGTGGAGCCCATATATCCAAGCGAGTATTGCGCCGGCAAAATCGTTTTGCCCGTTAGATCCGTGTAGTGGCGGACGACATCCTTTATTTGCGGACCGTACATGAAGAAGAGATCCAGTTCCCCGCCGTCCGCGCTAAAATAACTATACTTGTTCCAGTAGCCGCTGCGTTCGCATCCCATATCAAAAGTGGATGCATGGCTGTTGTGATAGAACAAACCCGTTGCAGACTGCGTCTTTCCGTTAAATTTAATATAGAACGGGATGTGCTTATACAGCGGATCCGTATGTTCCGAATCGTAACCGATCGTATCCACGTTATGCATCCGCAGCCTTCTCTTCTTTTTATTCAAATGCCCGCTTTTCTCACCGAAGCCGTAGTAATGGTCTTCATCCGTCAGGTTTGAATAATGATACAATCGGCCGTGCTTATCTTTCACATAGGGGCGCTCTTTCAAATCCTCATGGAGCATTCGGCCTTCCGCATCCGTAATTTCAATGGCAAAAGGCTCCCGGTGTATCATCAGCCGTAATTGATTCGTGCGGAGCAGCAAGCGGGTACCCAAATCTTCATACTGAGCCGGAAGAGCCGCCACTCTCCTGCGATCCTCGACCATCCCATCCATCTTGTCATCCCATGCGGTCATGGTCAGCGTATACGAAGCTTCTTCGGCAAACTGTTCGTCGAAGGTGCAGCGGATTCGGATCACATAATCATTCATCAGATAGATGCGATACTTGGCTTCATCGGTCACGAGGTCCAAATAATGATGCCCTTCCACGACCTGCAATAACTTACTGCTTACTCTCATGATTTACCTCCACATTCCTATCCGTTATTTAAAAGCCCTCGTTGCATGAACGGCTTTTTTCCATCCGTCGTACAAGTTACGACGCTTGGCATCGTCCATATTCGGCATGAAGGTTTTATCTCGTTTCCATTGTTTCACGATGTCCGACTGATCGGCCCAATACCCTACAGCCAGTCCGGCCAAATAGGCCGCACCCAAAGCTGTAGTTTCATTAATTACCGGGCGTTCGACAGGCACATTCAGGATATCGCTCTGGAACTGCATCAAAAAATTGTTTTTTACCGCTCCGCCATCCACACGCAGCGAATGCAAAGTAATCCCCGATTCCTCTTCCATGGCGGCGAGTACGTCCTTGGTTTGATAAGCGAGAGCTTCGAGGGTTGCGCGTATGAAATGCTCTTTGGTGGTTCCGCGGGTAACCCCGAATACCGCTCCCCTGGCATCGCTGTCCCAATAAGGGGTTCCGAGCCCGACGAGCGCCGGTACCACGTACACCCCTTCGGCAGATTCCACACGCGAAGCAAACGCTTCGCTTTCCTCGGCGCTCTTGATCATCCTAAGCCCGTCACGCAGCCATTGGATCGCAGAGCCCGCCACAAAGATGCTGCCCTCAAGCGCGTATTCCACCCGGCCGCCTATGCCCCAGGCAATGGTCGTGAGCAGCCCGTGTTTCGAGTAGACCGCTTTACTGCCGGTATGCATCAGCATGAAGCATCCGGTTCCATAGGTGTTTTTGGCCGCTCCTTCCTCAAAGCACGCTTGTCCGAATAACGCGGCCTGTTGGTCGCCGGCCGTCCCTGCAATCGCAATCTCCCCGCCAACGATTTCCTTATCCGTTACGCCGTAGATGCAGGAGGAGGGCTTGACCTCGGGAAGCATCGATTCCGGAATGTTTAACCGTTTCAGCAGCTCTGTATCCCACTTCAATTCCCGGATATTAAACATCATCGTACGGGAAGCGTTGGAGTAGTCCGTCACATGAACCTTGCCTCCGGTCAATTTCCAAATCAGCCAAGTATCGACGGTACCGAACAATAATTCTCCCCGCTCCGCACGCGCTCTGGCGCCGGGCACCTCGTCAAGAATCCAGGCTGCTTTAGTCGCCGAGAAATACGCGTCGATCAGGAGGCCGGTTTTCTCATGGACCAGGTCCTGCCATCCCTGGGATTTTAACCGCTCGCAGATTGGAGCGGTTTGCCTGGATTGCCATACTATAGCGTTGTAGATCGGCTTTCCCGTCATTTTGTCCCAGACGATCGTCGTTTCACGCTGGTTGGCAATACCGATTGCCACCACTTGACTCGGTCCGATACCTGCTTTCGACAAGCACAATGAGATGACAGAAACGACCGATTCCCAAATTTCTTCCGCATCCTGCTCAACCCAACCGGGCTGCGGGTAATACTGGGTGAACTCCTTTTGCACCGCTGAAACAATCCGGCTGTCATGGTTGAACAATATCGCTCTGGAACTGGTGGTTCCTTGATCTAATGACAATATGAAGCGTTCCATCCCCAAGCTCCCCTAAAAAATCCCTTCACCGACAGAGACAACCGGCCCCTGTGGTGGAAGGGAATTGGATTTTTGCAATTATTTCATCCCGGATGTCACCATACCGCTGACGAATTGACGCTGGAATATGACGAAAACCACAAGCACCGGAATCATCGTAATGACGGACATGGCAAGCAAGCTGCCCCAATCAACGTTAAATTCTCCTATAAAGTTGGACAAGGCCAATTGAATCGTATATAAGGACGGATCGCTAATTCCGATAAGAGGCCACAAGAAATCGTCCCATCGCCACATGAAAGAGAAAATCGCAAGCACCGCCAAGATCGGCTTGCAGATCGGCAGAATGATTTGCGAATAAATCCGCCATTCCGATGCCCCGTCCATCCGGGCCGCCTCAAGCAGTTCATCCGGTACGGTAAGCAAATACTGCCTGATCAAGAAAACGCCTGTCGGCGTGGCTGCCGGCGGAATGATAAGAGCCAGCAGGCTGTTGAACAATCCGAGGAAGCTGAGCACCTTAAAGATCGGGATCATAATGACCTCAAGAGGGATCATCAGGGTAGACACGAACCCGACGAGCAGCACCGCAGCCCCTCTGAATTTATATTTAGCCAGCGCGAACCCTGCCATCGAGTTGATCAGCAGCAGCAGAATCGTTGAGCTGACCGTGACGATCGTGCTGTTGATGAAGTATCGTCCGAAGTTGCCTTTCTGAAAGGCAGCCGTAAAGTGCTCAAAAGTCATCGGCTCCGGCCAAAATCTCGGGGGAAAGCTGTACAAATCATTGTTCGTCTTGAAGGACGAGATGACAATCCAAAGCACTGGAAACAACCACATGGCAGCCATTACAATAAGAAGAATATACAAGACGGCTTTGGCGGATGCCTTCAATTCCACGCTAATCGGAGCCTCCCTTTGACAGTTTGAACTGCAGAGCGGTAAACAGCGAAATAAGAACAAACAATAACACGGACATTGCGCTGGCCATGCCCAGCTCCTGCTTGGCAAACCCGGTTTCGTATATATATTGCACGATATAAGTCGTATCTTTGCCCGGTCCGCCCCCCGTGAGCGCAAACAGTAACGGATATGCCTTAAACGCCTCGATCAGCGTCAGCATCACGACAAGTACGGTCGTAGGCTTGAGCAGCGGAAGCGTAATGCTCCAGAATACCCGAGGCTTGGATGCCCCGTCCAATCTGGCCGCCTCATAATAATCATTCGGTATGGCCTGCAAGCCGGCCATGAAAATGACCATATAAAATCCAAGACGCGACCAAACCGTTGCGATCACCACCGATACATTCGCGAAAAAAGAATCCGATAAAAAATGAATCGGTTCCAGGCCGAACATCGTCATAAAGTAATTCAAAACACCGAAATCGCCGAAAATCCACTTCCACGTCAAACCAACAATGATATACGAAATCATCGTAGGCCAATAAAATATGGAGCGAAATAGTCCTTTAAGCCGGATTTGCTGGATCAGCATCATCGCTACGGCGAGGGATAGGCAGTAAATCGACGGTACTACAATGAGTGCATACAGGGCGGTTTTTCCCAGTGCGCTCCAAAACTCGTTGTTCGAAAAGATCTCTTTGTAATTGTCAAAGCCTATAAACTCCATCGGATTCAATCCGTCATATTCGTGGAAAGAATAAACGAATCCGATTACCATGGGAATCACGATAAAAGTGGTAAAAATCAACAAGTTAGGCAGTACAAACAAATAAGGAATCCATTTTTTAGATTGTCCCGGCTTCCTTATTGTCTTTACGGCAGAGGTTTGTGCAGACATCAGGCTTACTCCTTTCCCTTCAACCGTACCGATGCATGGATTATTTCTTCTCTTCGCCGATGGCTTTATCAATTAATCCCGCAACTTTATCTAAGCCTGCTTGTCCCGTTATTTTTCCAACAATAATTTCCGAGATCGTCTTCTTCAACTCATTGCTGAATTTGGGCACAATCGTTTGCTTGGACCAATCCTCAGCTGCTGCCGGAACGGTGTTGTTCAGTTCGTTCGAGAAAACTTCCATCATCTCTTTACCGAAAGCATAGTCCAGCTTCGCGTTGTCTTTGCGCGGGCTCAGGAACAATGCCTCTTGGGTATATTTCGCATTTACTTCTTTCGTGGTGATATAGTTAATGAAATCGGTTGCTTCCTTCTCCACGCCGGAATTTTTGAATGCCATCGCGAATTTGCCGCCCGGTACCGAGGAACGCTGTTTGGCTTTCGGCATGTACGTTACGCCCCATTCGAAGTTCGAAATATCTTTATAATTGCTAATCATCCAATTTCCTGCCAAATGTGCGGCGACCGTCCCGCTGCGGAACAAGTTATTCGGGTTTTCCCCGCCAAGCCATACGGATGTGGGAGCGATGCCGTCGGTATGCAGCTTTTTGAAGTATTCAACCGCCTGTACACCCGCTTCATTGTTGATTGTGGCTTTTGCTCCATCCGGGCTCATGAGGCTGCCTCCGAATTGGTACAGAATAGTCGACCACCGTTGCGGCGTAAAATCCCACACAAGACCGTATTTAGCCCCGCCTTTTTCCATTACCTGCTTCAAGGCGGCGGAGAACTCATTCCACGTCCAGACATTGTCGGGAGATGACGGCACCTTCACTCCGGCTTTATCAAACAAGGTTTTATTGTAAATCAATCCGTTAGCCGTAACATCCATAGGAGCGGCTACCGCTTTATTATTCACCACATAGAAGGGTTTAAGGGAATCGATGAACTGTCCGGTATACTTCTCCACTCCGCCGTTGCTCTCGCTTAAGTCCACCGCCTGTTTGGCAAATCCGCCAAGCTCCGTCGTACTGATTCGGGCCAATGCCGGAGGCTCTCCGCCTGCGATCATCGTTTTCAATTTCGTCGACAGATCTTTATAAGGGACTTCGATCATATTTACTTTTACATTCGTATTTTTTGCTTCGTAATCTTTGATAATATCTTTCATGATTGCGCCTTCATTTCCATCTGAAAACCAGACAAAGTCCAGCTTTACGTTTTTACCGCCGGCTTCCGCTCCTCCACCCGATTCCTTCTTGGCGCAAGCAGCACTCGTAAGCGTCAACAGAACCATGACCATACCAATAGATATCGCTTTCATTTTCTTATTCATCGCTTCTACCCCTTTTCTTCGTCTGGATAATTGAACCTTTTGCTCTCTGCGGCTCAAATCATTATGCGCCAAAGTCTTTTTTACGGTAACTCTGCGGTGACACCCCGGCGTACTTCTTGAAAGAACGGCTGAAATGAACCGCCGTGTTGAACCCGAGTTTTTCTGATATTAATCCGACCGGCTCATCGGTCGTTCGAAGCATTTTTTTGGCTTCCTCGATCCTTTTACTGATGATATAGTTGTTAATCGTATATCCCGTAACCTCTTTAAAACAGTGACAAATATAATATTTGTTCAAATGCAGTGCCCCCGACAATTCCTGAAGCGAGAAATTCTCCGTAAAATGCTGATTTACATATTGCAAAATGCGTCGAACATTCTCCTGGCTGTGCGATGGCTGTACGGCAGGCGCAATTTCATGCAAACGTTTGGCCTTGCGATAAATGGCAACCAACAATTGAATCAGAAGCGCTTTCAAAATCAGTTCGTATCCGAACGACTCGCGTTCGTTTTCCCGGTGCAGTGCCCGGAAATACGCTTCTACTTCTTTGCGCTCTTCCAATGACCAACGAATCAACCTTCCGCTGGGCGATTCAAACAAAGACATTAGCTTTTCAAACATCTCTCCCGACATCTGCTCTTGCAAAAAAGACTCCGTAAAATTTACATAGCTGCGGATATAGGGAACATCTTTCGACGGATTAACCCTATGAATGGTGCTTCCCCGAAATAGAAGCATATCTCCTGGAGATAGATCGTATATATTATCCCCGATAATATAATTCGCATCCCCGCGTATGAAATAATAAACTTCGAGTCCTTCATGGGTATGAACAGGCCAGTTGTACTGCCAGTCATCTGCGTCCGCCCTTACATACATCCCTAATTTTCGAAGAGCCAGATTCGTGGGCGTATGAATTACCAATTGGGGCCTCCTTTCAACACCAAGCATAACTACAGTGATGTTTTTCACTCAAAATATAACATACTCAAATTGTGCCCACTTAACATATATTGCTCTTAATTTGATATGAATTGTTGAAAACAAACGATACGGTCTTCCAAAAAAAATGTTCAAAAATACCGAAGCCCGGAGTTCTTCATCCACAAACGGAGAATCGATCGGCCTTTATAGCTATTGTATTATACACAAAATTCGACATCGATCGACAAATTTCTAACTAAGGTCATAATACTATATCATTTTGAAGATGGTTTTTACAAAGTCAATCAGAGTAATCTCGTTTCCTTCCTTATCGGTCCCGATCGGATCGTGCAGGAAGTAAAGGACGGCGTAACGGCCCCGAAGTACAAGTCATCAATAGCGTAAAAAAAGTTAGAGCGAGCGCTCATGACTGCTATCTCCCAAAACGTTAAAAAGATCGCCAACCACCTGGCCAAGCTGACCGGATAGGGCGATCTTACTTCTTTAATGAGTCTCCAGGAACATCTGGTAATCGTTACTTTCTTAATATATGGGATTACATTAGAAGGCAATTCAGTAAGGTCAAACCATTTCAACTCATTAGACTTACTAGGCGCCATATTCGCCAGTTCTCCGTTCAATTATCGGCACACCGCATCCGCTGGACCGAACGACTCGACGTCGCAGCCGGAAATGCGCACCGTCCCCCATCCGGCAGCATCGTCGTCAGTATATGGGGTCGTCGTCTTGTCGGTGCCGTTCGGCCCGAGGAGCGGGAACAATTCCCCGTGCCAAATCCCTAGATCAGGTAGGCAGCCTCAATGCATCGAGCGCGTCTTCGATCCCTTACCTTGCCTTCGGCACCGGCTTCTGCTCCTTGTACTGAAGCTCGAACAGACGGTAATAGTACCCGCGCTGCGCGAGAAGCTGGTAGTGGTTTCCGGTCTCTCGGACCTTGCCCTTATGCATGACGATGATCTGGTCGGCATGCTGGATCGTCGACAAGCGGTGCGCTACGATCAGCGTCGTCCGGCCTTCCGAGATGTTCATCAGCGCGTCCTGCACGATAAGCTCCGTCTCCGTATCGATGTTCGACGTCGCTTCGTCGAGAATGAGAATCTGCGGACGGAACGCGATCGCTCGCGCGAACGACAGCAGCTGCCGCTGGCCGAGCGACAGATTGATGCCGCGCTCGCCGAGCAGCGTCTTGTAGCCGCCGGGCAGGCTGCGGACAAATTCGTCCATATGCACCATCCGGGCCGCGGCGACGACCTGCTCGTCGGTAATCTCCGGGTGGTTCAGCCGGATATTCGAGGCGATGTCTCCGGTGAACAGGAATACGTCCTGCTGCACGATGCCGATGTAACGGCGCAGGTCGTCCAGCGGGATGTCGCGGATGTCAACGCCGTCGAGCTTGATGCTGCCTTTTTGAATGTCGTAGAAACGATTGATCAATTGGATGATCGAGCTTTTGCCCGCCCCTGTTGCGCCGACGAACGCCACCGTCTGTCCCGGCTGAATCGTGAAGCTGACATCCTTCAGTACCCAATCTTCCCCGATATAGGCGAACCATACGTTCTCGAATGCGATTTCCCCGCGAATCTCCTTCGGAAGCTGCTTGGGATGCTCCGGGTCAACGATCGCGGGCTTCTCGCCGAGCGTCTCGAAAATGCGCTCCGCGCCGACCATCGCCGTCTGAATCTGGTTGTACTTCTCTGCCAGGCTCTGCAGCGGCTGGAAAAACTGCCGCACGTAATGCGTGAAGGCATACACGATCCCGAAGGTCAAGCCGCCGTCGATAACGCTGGCGCCGCCATACCAGAGAAGCAGCGCGATCGCCAGATTGCCGAGAAAGCCGATCGCCGGCTGGAAGATCGAGTTGATGACCGTTCCCCGCATCCCCGCCCGGTAATATTCCGTATTGTGATGATCGAACTGCTCCCACTGCCGCTCTTCGCGGATAAACAATTGCGTAATCCGGATGCCGGACAAGTTCTCCGCCAGAAACGAATTGAGCCGCGACAGGATCACCCGCGATTTTCGCTGGGCGTCCCGGATGACCGACCGGTACCAGAACGTCAGCACGGCCAGAAAAGGAAGCACCGCAAACGACAGCAGCGCCAGCTTGACGCTGAGCTGCAGCATGACGGCGACGATGCCGATCAGCACAATGACGTCTTTGATCAGGTTGACGACAACCTGCGAATACAGCTGGTTCAGCGACTCCGTATCCTGCGTGACGCGGACGACGAGCCTTCCGACGGGATTGCGGTCGAAGTAGGACATCGACATGCGGCTTAAATGCTGAAAGAGCTGCTGCCGGATGTTGAAAATGATCGTCTGCCCCGTATACTGCAGCAGATTGCTTTGCAGGTAGCTGAGCAGCGCTGCGACGACGACTGCGCTAAGGAAAGCGACGCCCAGCCAAAGAAAGCCGGTGTAATCCTGCTTGCGGAACGCCTCCAGCACGGCGGCGTCCAGCGGCTGGGCGGCGAACGTCTGCCCTCCGGCGCGTACTTCCGCTTTGCCGCCCGCTTCCACGACGGTCGCCTGCTCCGGCTGCTTGGCGATCCAGCCGGCAATGAGCCAGTCTTTGCCGCCGATCCGGACGATCTGAGCCTGCTGCGCTCCAGGCTCCAGCTGGCGGGCCATCCGCCCGGCTGCGTCCGGTTCGAGCCGGACGTAGGCTCTGCCGTTCCACTCCGTCACGGCTCCGTAGCTCCGCAAACGGTCGGCCTGCGACGCTTCCGCCGACAGCATCGGCTTGTGCAGCCCGTTGATATGGCCGTCGATCGCCACCTTAATGAGATAAGGCCGCGCCAGATCGGCGACGACGATCAGAAAAGCCAGCGCGATGCACAGCAAGATCATTCGCCAATACGGCTTGGCGTAGGACAGCAGCTTCGTAAGCAGCTGCGTGTCTTTCATCGTCTTGACGTTTTTTTCCGCGTGTATATTCATGCGCCCGCCCCTCCCCGCATCTGTCGCGAAGAAGCGGCGTCCTGCTCCTGTCCGTCTTCCCGCTCGGCTTCCTGATCCAGCAGCTGCTTATGGTACATGTCGGCGTAAATGCCGCCCCGGGCCAGCAATTGCTCGTGATTGCCGCGCTCGACGATACGGCCTTCGTCCATGACGACGATCTGGTCGGCACTTTGCACCGACGAGATCCGGTGTCCGATAATGATCGTCGTGCGCCGATTCATGACGGATTTGAGCCCTTCGAGGATCAGATCCTCCGTGATCGTATCGACCGCCGACAAACTGTCGTCGAAGATCAGCACCGACGGCTTCTTGATCACGGCCCTCGCGATGCTTACCCGCTGGCGCTGGCCGCCTGAAAGCGAGATGCCGCGCTCGCCGAGCGCCGTTTCGAACTGGTTCGGGAACTCGACGATATTTTCGTACACTTGGGCGATCTTGGCCGCTTCGACGACCTGCTCGTCGCTGTAAGGCTTCGGATCGAATCCGATGTTGTCCCGGATCGTGGATGAGAACAGGAACTGGTCCTGCGGCACGATGCCGATCTGGCCGCGCAGCGTCCGCAGCGGAATTTCGTGAATATCGTGCCCGTCGATAAATACCGTCCCTTTCGGCGGGTTATACAGCCGCACGAGCAGATGCACCAGCGTGCTTTTGCCGCTGCCGACACGGCCTACGATGGCAAGGCTGGAGCCCTTCGGCACCTTAAGGGAGACGTTCCGTAGGGAGGGCCGCTTCGCTTCGGGGTAAGAGAACGTCAAGTCGCGAATCTCGATCTCGCCGCCGATCGTTTGAATCTCCGGCTTTGCGATAACATCGTCCACCACGTCCGGCTGCGTATTGAAGATTTCCAGCAGCCGCTGCTCCGAAGCCTTCCCGCGCTGAAGCAAATTGACGACCCGGCCCAAGCTTTCGATCGGTCCCATAAGCAGCGACAAATACGTATTGAAAGCGACGAATTCGCCGAGCGTAATGATGTCTTTCAGTACCATGATGCCACCAAGCACGACCGAGACGAGAAAGCTGAACCCGACAATCCCGGCGCTGAGCGCTCCGAATAACGAGTTCGAGCGCACGTACCGCCGGTTCATTTCGACAGCCTGCCGGTTGTCCCGGGTGAACAGCTCCCGTTCCGCTTTTTCCTGTACGAATGCTTTGACGACCCGGATGCCCGCGGTAAACTCCTGCACGCGGCTCGTCAAATCGGAGATCGCGGACTGCATATCCTTCGATTGCTGCATGATCCGCTTGTTGAATCGGTAGGCAAGCAGGCTGAGCAGCGGCAGAGGCAGCATCGTCAGCAGCGTAAGCCATGGATTGACCGAGCTCGTCATGGCCGCCACGGACACGACGATCAGAAACACCGCTTCCATCACGTTGAAGTACCCCTGCATCGTCACCTCGCGGATGACCCCGACATCGCTGATCGCGTGCGACATCAAGTCCCCGATCCGCTGATTGTTGAAATATTGCGCCGACAGCTTCTCCCAGTGGACGAACAGTTCTCCGCGCACCCGCATCTCCAACTGCCGCGACAGCCGGAACAAATAAATGCGGGAAACGGACCGGAAGAAAGCAATCCCAAATCCTGCGGCAATCATCCAGACGCCGAAACGGACCGCCTGATCGTAGGTCAGCGCGCCTGTCTGGAGACTGTCCGTAAACCGTCCGAGCAGCCAGGGAATAACCAACTGCAGGATGGACGATATGGACAATAATGCAAAGCCCATTAGGTAAGGCAAACGGTTGCGCTTGATATGAGACCAGAATATATTGTTATTCTCCATCCGTGTTCCTCCGTCGCAATTGAAGACTATTGTAAGGGTACCGCGATCGGAAGGAAGAAACCATGGATATGTTTACCTTATAAAATGGACTATTTGACTTTTTGGAACTGCCAAATATGAATTTTGGCGCTCCCGCCCGGCACCCATTGTTCGAGTGGCGCCCAACGCCTAGGATCGGTTCCGTCCCACGCTCCCGGTTCCGCGGCAACTTCGTCCTTCCGGGTACGAACGGCCCGCATGAACCGGTATTGCTCATCGCTAAGCCCGCTCCACAGCTCCACGAACAGCCCCGGCTGATCCGTTCCCTCATACAGCTCCACCTGGGGGAAATCGTCGCGCAGCCGCTCAGACCATTCTAAGTACGGGAGGCGATAGGAGGCATCAATTCGGTATTCGACAAAAACGATACACATTTTTTTCACAGCCTTTGCTTTATTTTGGACAAGAAAATGATACACTAATAGTAATGGGCTAGAGTAGACTATTGAAAAATTAGATGTTCAGGAGGTTAGTCCATGGACACCGGAACACACCTCGTGATCGGGCTTGGCCTTGCAGGCCTGGCTTATGTCGATCCGGTTGTGGCAGCAGATCCGATGGTTTCGACAGCCGTACTGATCGGAACGGTGGCCGGCTCTCAGGCCCCCGATGCCGATACGCTGCTGCGGCTGAAAGGTAACGCCGCTTACATTAAAAATCACCGTGGTTTATCCCACTCGCTGCCTGCTTTGGTGCTTTGGACGGCGCTCATCTCCGGGATTCTTTGGCTTGTCTTTCCCGCTTTGCCGATGTGGCATGTAACGATGTGGGTGTTTATCGCGGTTGCGTTTCACGTATTCACCGATTTGTTTAATGCGTATGGAACCCAGGCGCTTCGCCCGATTTCGGAGCGATGGGTCTCGTGGAATATCATTCACATTTTCGACCCGGTCATTTTCTCGTCTCACGTGCTCGCTATTTTTATATGGTCGGTGCATCTGATGCGTCCGGAAATTCTGTTTCCTATATTATACGCATTTCTCGCCCTCTATTATATATGGCGCTCATGGACCCATTACCGGCTGGAGTCGGGGCTGCGCCAGCAGGATTCGACTTACGAGCCCGGCGACCGGTATACGCTGATCCCGACGGTCCATCTGCACCAATGGCAGATCGTCAAGCGGAAGCAGGACGGCTCGTTCCAGCTCGGGGAGCTCAAAAACCGCAAGATCAATTGGATCGACCGGGTTTCCTGCGCCGTCCACCCTGCCGTGGAGGCATCCAAGACGCACCCGAACGTCGCTTGCTTCCTGTACTTTACTTCCTACGCCTGCGCCGAGCTGAAGGAGCACGCCTGGGGGTACGAGGTGCGCTGGGCCGACGTGCGCTACCGGCACCGCAAGCAGTATCCGTTCGTCGCGGTGCTGCTGCTCGACAAAAAGCTGAATCCGATGGATTCGTACGTAGGCTGGGTCAGCGAATCCCGGCTCGAAAAGAAGCTTCGGATGGGCGGCGCTTAACAGGCGGGCTCATCCTCCTCTTTTTCTGCTGCCACGGAAAAAAGCTCAAGGATTTCTCCTTGAGCTTGTATTCGTGAAGCTTTGTTCCAAAGCCCTGCGGTTAGCGAGCTGCGCCGCCGGAGATGGCTTGCTCGGCGATTTGGACCAAGCGGCGGGTAATGTGACCACCGATTGCACCTGTGTCGCGGGAAGCCATGTAACCGTAGTAGCCGTCTTGCGGAATTTGAATGCCCAGTTCTTGAGCAACCTCGTACTTCAATTGCTCCAAAGCTTGGTTTGCTTGAGGTACAACTAATTGATTGCTGCTGCGGGATTGTCCTGCACCCATGTTCAGCACTCCTTTCAACGGGATGATGTCTTTGATTTGATGTATTTGCAAGCTTGCAAGCTTATTATGTGTCGTATGTCTGAACTTATACTCCCTTTTGAAAAAATCAATCGGAGTTTCAAATTTTATCGGAAAGGCAGGTGCGGACTCGTCATGACGAAAGGATTAGGGTTGTTTTTTGCCTTCGGGGGCACGGCGCTCCTCGCGTGCATCAGCTTCTTTATGGCCACGGGCAAGCCTTGGCTGGCTGCGCTGTCCGGCTTGGTGTCGGTGCTGTTTATCGGAGCCGGCTTTATCGTGAAAGCCAAACTGAGAAAACGAAACGAATAAAAGAGCTTGCCCGGGACGAAAGAAGATTCGTCCGGACAAGCTCTGGGGATGGGCTACAGAACGACGTAGCCCATTTTTTCTTTTACCCGCTTCAGCATTTGCTCCGCTTGCGCTCCCGCGCGCTCTTTGCCTTGACGCAGAACATCGTACAGCTCGCCCGAGCTGCGGATCTCCGCATACCGCTGCTGGATCGGCTCCAAAGCAGCTACGACCGCTTCGGCCAAATCCTTCTTGAACGGCCCGTAGCCTTGCCCCTCGTACTGCGCTTCGATCTCGGCAATCGTTTTGTCCGCGCACTGGGCGTAGATGCTGATCAAGTTGCTGACCTCCGGCTTGTTTTGCGGGTCGAACTTTACTTCCCGCCCGGAGTCGGTTACGGCCCGGCTTATTTTTTTGCGGATCACGTCGGGGGCGTCCAGCATCGCAATGAAGCTACCGGCGTTCGGGCTGCTCTTGCTCATCTTCTTCGACGCGTCGTCCAGCGACATAATCCGTGCACCCACTTCCGGAAAGTAGCCTTTCGGAATCGTAAACGTGTCGCCGTAGCGCTGGTTGAAGCGGTGCGCCAGATCGCGCGTCAGCTCCAAGTGCTGCGTCTGGTCGTCGCCAACCGGAACAAGAGCCGTATCGTACAGCAAAATGTCGGCGGCCATCAGCGACGGATAAGTGAACAGGCCCGCTCCGACGGATTCCTTGCCGGCAGCCTTGTCTTTGAACTGCGTCATGCGTTCCAGCTCGCCCATATACGTGAGCGTCGTCATCAACCAGCCGAGCTCGGCATGCGCAGAGACGGTCGATTGCAGAAACACGGTCGCTACGTTTGGATCGATGCCTGCCGCCAGGTACAGCGCAGCGACGGCTTCCGACTGGTCCCTCAGCTTTTCCGGCTCCTGCGGCACCGTGACGGCGTGCAGGTCTACCGCCATAAAATAACAATCGTGCGTATGTTGAAGCTTCACGTAATTTTTCAATGCGCCGATATAGTTGCCGAGCGTCAGCTGACCGCTGGGCTGCATGCCGGACAATACTCTCAATTTGGACATTTTGCAGTCCGCCTCCTTTATTTTATTTCGCCTGTAAGCTTCCCGAGAAAAACAAAAAGGCCTCCCGCCGCAAGGGACGAGAGACCGTGGTGCCACCCTAATTTACCCGCAATCGTCTGTCCAAGACAGATCCCACGGGCCTTCAGCCTCCTGTAACGGGGAGGAAACCGGACCGGCCTACCGGCGCGCAACGCTGAATCGAAGCTTACCCGGGCCCGGGTGCGTCTGCGCACGTTCAACCTTCAGCTCAGGGACCCATTCGTTCGGCCGCCGCCCGCCGGTTCGCACCACCCACCGGCTCTCTGCAGAGCTTGCCTGCCGCCTACTTATTCCCGTCATCGCTCTTATTAGACGTCATTGTACCTAAACGCCATCCTCCTTGTCAACCTCGGAATCGGAACAGGAACGTCCACCGCCGCAGCCACGCGCTTTTCCAGCCTTCATAAAGCTTTAAAAACTTGTCCTATGTACGAATCGGAAAGCATACTATATAATAATAATTACGAATAATAAGGAGACATGCCCCTTGCAAACAATCGTCCAACGGTGGGTGACGAACATTCTCGCCGTGCTGTGCATCCTGATGCTGGTTCTCATTTATACGCAAAAGCAGCCGCCGGACTTGTCCTTTTTAAGCAGTGCCGGCATGCAAAATTTCAAGACGCTGTTCATCAGCATTATTCTCGAAGCGCTGCCGTTCGTCCTGCTCGGCGTGCTCGTGTCCGCCCTGCTGCAGATGTTCGTGTCCGAGCAGACCATCCGCCGGCTGACGCCGAAAAATCCGGTGCTCGGCATCCTGTTCGCCTGCGTCGTCGGGATCATTTTTCCGCTGTGCGAATGTGGCATGGTGCCGGTCATCCGCCGGCTGGTGCTGAAGGGAATGCCGGTCTATGTGGCCGTCGTCTTCATTCTCGCCGGTCCGATTATCAATCCCGTTGTGTACGCGGCGACCTTCATGGCGTTCCGTACGCGGCCGGAGATCGCTTATTCCCGGATGGCGCTCGCCTTCGTCGTTGCGGCGGCGATCGGCCTTATCGTGTATCGGTTCGTGAAGCGCAATCCGATCCGCGGGGCGGCGGGCGATCTTAGCGCCAACGGGTACGGAGCTCATCCAAGCGGGCACGACGCCCAGCATAGCGCGCACGAGCACGAGCATACATATAAGCATGGCCATTCCCATGAGCATGACCATGTCCATATGCATCATCATGACCATACTCGCCATCACGGGCATACGCATCCACACAGCCACGCAGACCACGACCATACGCACGATCATTCGCATGCCCATAGCCATGCTGCGCACGATCATGGACATAGCCGCAGCAGCCGTCTGCTCGGCGTCCTCGGACACGCCTCGGACGAATTTTTCGATATGGGAAAATATTTGATTTTCGGCGCGTTTCTGACCGCCCTCATTCAAACGCTCGTCGCGCGAGAAAGCCTCGTGTCCATTGGCCAAGGCGACTTTACCTCCCATCTGTTCATGATGGGGCTCGGGTACGTCTTGTCGCTCTGCTCCACCTCGGACGCTTTCGTCGCTTCGTCGTTTTCCGCAACCTTCTCGACCGGCTCGCTGCTGACGTTTCTCGTCTTCGGTCCGATGCTCGATATCAAAAGCACGCTGATGCTGCTGTCGGCCTTCCGCGCCCGCTTCGTGCTCCTGCTGTCCGCACTGGTGATCATTGTCGTGCTCGCCGCATCGTTGCTGTACGAACGGCTTTTCTTCCTGTAAATTGACATTCAACAAGGCAAAAAGGAGTGTGTGTTGTGAATTCTCGGGTACTGGGCCTGCATCATGCATTGAAAACCGTTATTCTGCTCGGCTTCGCCGTCTACATCGCCTATCTGGTTAAAACCGACGGCATCCTGCTGTACATAGCTCCCCGTATGGTCGACTACGTCAAATGGTCGGCCGTCGCCCTGTATGCCGTCGCCGCCTACCAGCTCTACTTGACGCTTCGCGCCTGGCGCGGTCGGGCCGCCGTCGTCTGCGATTGCGACCATGATCACACCCCGTCGCGGTCGCTGCTCAAAAACATCGTTGTGTACGGATTGTTTTTCTTCCCGCTGCTGCTGGGCTTTCTGCTTCCGGACAGCACGATGGGCAGCAGTCTTGCCGCCAAAAAAGGGATGAACCTCAGCAGCGCCAGCTCGGTGAAAAAGGACAGCGAAGCCGCCGGTGCGGAGACCGGAACCACGAGCTCACCGGCGGGAACTCCCGCAGGTACGGATGCCGCCCCCGCTACTCCAAGCGTTCAAGCACCCGGGACCGAGGCGGCAGCGTCTGCGGACGGGGAGCTTTTTCCCGCGGACAAATTTACCCAGCAGTACGCCAACTATGCGAAGCAGCTCTACAAATCCGATTTGATTACGGTGAAAGAAGATTTATTCATCGAGACGCTGACGTCCGTCGACCTGTATCTCGACCGGTTTGTCGGCAAAAAGCTGCAGCTCACCGGCTTCGTCTACCGGCAGGAGGAGATGAAAAGCAACCAGTTCGTGGTGGCGCGCTTCTCCATCCAATGCTGCTCCGCGGATGCCGCCCCGTTCGGCGTGCTGGCCGAATATGACCGGGCCAATACGTTCGCAGACGACAGCTGGGTTACGGTCACCGGCACGATTCAAAAAACAAAGCTGAACGATACCGACATCATGGTGCTGAAGGTGGAGAACATCGCCAAAGCCGAGCCGGCCAAAGTGCCGTACGTCTACCCGAACTTCGATTTCGGCGCCTGATCCAAACCATTTTCCCGGGTGACAGTCCCCGGCTCCTCTGGTACAATGGAAGCGATTTACGATCGGACTATTTTACCGGGTAAAGGAGAACTTTCGGAATGATGATTAAGCAAATCGACTGGCAGGGAACACCGGCCTACACGCTCGAAAACGACCACCTGATCGTCAGCATTTGTCCATCCGTCGGCAACAACGTCTACAGCATTTGGGACAAAACGCTGGAGCGCGAAATGCTTCGCGTCCCGGCCTCGCCAGCCGCGATGGCCGACGAGCCGGTCCAATACGGCACGCCGATTCTGATGCCGCCGAACCGCATCCGCGATGGCCGCTTCACGTTCGAGGGCCGCAGCTACCAATTCGAGATCAACAACGCGCAGGGCAATCATATTCATGGCGTGATCAAGAGCCAGCCCTGGACGGTACTTGCCACCGGCGAAAAGGACGGGGCCCTCTTCATCACGTCCGTATTTCGTTTGGCCGACGATGCACACGTTCAGCATCAATTTCCGCACGAGCTGGAGCTTGAGGTGACGTACGAGCTGCGGGGCAGTACGCTCCGTCACCTGCTGAAAGCGACTAACCGGGGACAAACGTCTGCTCCGTTCGGCTACGGGCTGCATACTTGGTTTTTACTGGACGGGGAGCCGGAGAACTGGACGCTGCAGCTGCCGGCGAGCGGCATCTGGGAGCTGGACGAAACGAATGTGCCTCTCGGCCATATCGCGCCGCTTAGCGACAGGTACGCGAAGCTGCCCGAAGGCGACGTGCTGAAAGGCCATGACATGGATACCGTGTTCCAGATCGGAGACTATCCATGCCTCGCCGTGCTGTCCGGCCCCAAGGCGGATATCCGGTACAGCGGTTCGGATCTGTTCAAGCAATGGGTCGTTTATACGAAGGGCGAAGCCCGGGATTTCATCTGCCTGGAGCCCTACACTTGGGTTACGAACGCGCCGAATATCGATCAACCGGCCGAGGTGACGGGCTTCCGCGCCATCGAACCGGGAGGCTCGCTGGAGCTGGAAGTAAAGCTTGAAGTTACTTACAAATAACTTGAATATCAAACGGCTAAAAAAGGCTCGCGTGCAGCCCGGAACGAAACCGGGCGACACGGGCCTTTTCGCATGGTTTAAAGCCCCCCGCCCCCCATTCTTTTCCTTTTCCTACATGGGTCGATAATTCCAAGTCCGTACGCAAATATTAGCTAATAGCTTGGAATTCAGCGTTCTGGAGGACCCGCCCAATGGCCAAACGATATTGCCGTTATTCCGCTCTTCTGATTCTTCTGTTCTCGGTCGCGTGTTCTCCTGCGGCCGACCGTAGCGCGCCTCTGGCACCGTCTTCAAGCGAACCTCAGACGGGGACCGACACGAAAGCGACTCCCGCGACTCCCCCATTGCCGTCATCCGAACCGGCTGCCCCTGCGGAACGCCGGGTGACCTTGGCCGCCGCCGGCGACGTGCTCATTCACCGTACGATCTACGAGGACGCGCGGACACGGCTTAGCTACGATTTCCGACCCGTCTTCGAGGCGGTGCGGCCGCATTTGCAGGGGGCCGACGTCACGTTCGCCAATCAGGAGAGTATTACGGGCGGAACCGCGCTCGGGCTGTCCGATTACCCGGCCTTTAACAGTCCGTTCGAGACAGCCGACGCTCTCCGTGACGCGGGAGTCGATATCGTCTCGATGGCGAACAATCATACGCTGGATCGCGGAGAACGGGCGGTGCATCAAGCGATCCGGCATTGGAAGCGGCTTGGCATCGAATATGCGGGCGCGAGCGAGAATGAAGCGGACCGCAAGCGGCTCCGGATCGTGGAGCGCAACGGCTTGAAGCTTGCTTTCGTCGCTTGGACGTACGGGACGAACGGGATTTCCCGGCCCCCGGGCAAGCCTTATTTGGTCCATTTGCTCGAACAGGAGCGTGCATTCCGGCAAGAAATCGCCGAGGCGAAAAAACAAGCCGACGCTGTCGTGGCGAGCCTTCATTTCGGAACCGAATACGCCCGGCTTCCATCGGAGCAGCAGCGAAAATGGGCCCGCTTGGCCGCAGCCGCTGGAGCCGATGTCATCCTCGGCCATCATCCGCACGTGCTCCAGCCGCCGGAATGGATCGATAACGGAAACGGCGGGAGGACGCTCGTCGCTTATTCTCTCGGCAACTTCCTGGCTGCGCAAAAGAGGCCCGCGCCGTATGTGCGGATCGGCGGTATTTTGAAGGCGGAGCTGCGGAAGCCGAGCGGGGCGTCTGGCGGCAAAGCGGCCGTCACGGTCGGCGGAGTTCGCTTTTTGCCAACCTATATCCGGTTTCAGGCCTGGCGGGGATACCGCGTCATTCCGTTGAGCCAAGCCTCGGAGGCAGAGCTTCCCGGCGTACGAGGCATACGGGAGAAAATCGCAGCCCATATGCGGCGGTGGATGCCGGAACTGCTCGTCGATTAGCGGTACAATGACAAAAAGCTGAGCCGCAGGGCGTCAGCCTTTTTCTCCTTTTCGCATCCGGAACACACACCTGCCCCGCTCTTCTTCGTACGATATAGAAAAAGAACGCGGAAAGGCAGGCTGGACAGATGAGCATCAGCAAATCCGATTGGTTCGACGGAATTACCAAATTGTTGACCGAGGACAAACAGATGAAAACCATGTTCAAGGACATGGAAAAACTGGAGAAAGAAATGACCGCTTTAATGAAGCAGATGGAAGCGCTCAAGAAGCCGAAAAATAACAACTAGCCCCGGGCAAGCTGCCGCTTTACCGTTTCGACGGTATCCTTGAAATACGGCCGGTAATCCAAAGGTTCGACAAAACGCAAAAACGTCTCCCCGATCTCCCTTACCTGCTTGGCGTAATCCGACCGATCAATATCATACGTGCCCAATTGGCGAGGGGACCTCCCCTCCCGTTCCTCCACTTCCGTCAATTCCAACTGGTCGTCGGCCTTATGCCGTACGATAAACGAGAACGCCCGGCATTCCGGATCACCACAGCCGCAGCAGAAGAACGGCACGCGCTGCCATTCGTCCGCCGGCGCCCAACGAAACGGCTCCACATCTTCATGAACGCTGAGCAGCAGCGCCGGAAGCCCTACGTCGATGCACAGCGGTTCGTCGACCAGCGTTTCGCCTTCAATCTCCATTTTAACGTCGGCATGCACGATTTGCAGGTCCGCATCGAAGGACCAATTGCTGCACTTCAGTACGAATCCCAATACAATCCCTCCTCGTTCTATGGTCACATTTACCAATTTCCAGTCCGTGTATATTCGTTCGCGTGGAACATACTACCTAGTGAACGGAGGTGATATCGATGGGCGCAGGACAATCCCGCAGCAGCAACCAATTGGTCGTACCTCAAGCTAACCAGGCTTTGGATCAGCTGAAGTATGAAGTTGCTCAAGAGCTGGGCATTCAGATTCCTCAAGACGGTTACTACGGCTTCATGGCAACTCGTGATACTGGGGCAATCGGGGGTCACATCACTCGTCGTCTGGTTCAAATCGCCGAGCAGCAGCTGGCAGGCAAGTTCACAAGATAATGCACGACCTCAATACTTAACCGGGCGGCTCCTTAGGGACCGCCTTTTTCCGTTGCCATTCATTATAGCAAAACTATCATTTGCTTTCTATTTGCTACTTTAGCTATGACTTAAGTATAATGGAGTGCATAGTCCCTCAAAAGGAGGATTGCTTTTGGCTCTCCGGTTCGGGAGAAGCCGTTTGCCTGAATTGCTGGCTCAGACAAACAGGACACAGGCAGATCTAGCAAAGCATTTGGGAGTTACTGAATCTTACATTTCACAAGTCATCAAAGGGAAAAGCAAGCTATCCGTTCTCAAGATGAAGATGGCGGCCGATTACCTCAATTGTTATATGGATGATCTTTTTGAATGGGAATGGGAGACAGGTAAACGGTAAAGAGCAAATTAGGTTTGCTCATTCTCCGGCCACAAACTTAAGTAATAGCTTAAGTCGAGCCAAAAATGGTAACGATGTCCGAGATCAATAAGCTGCTTGCAGACATGCTGAAAGAAATAGAACAGCTTAGAATAGGGCTCAATGCCTTATCCGAAAACAAGACATCCTTGGTAGACCCTGAACTCATCAAGGCCAGTAAAAAATTGGACGATGCTTTGAACGAATACGCCCGCCTGTCCAGCAAATGGCAAGAACCCCCCACCGGCCAAGATTAGTGGGGGGACCGTTTTCTATGAGTGCTTCCGGCAATTAATCGCGTAGAGCCGTACTTCCTCATCCGTATCCGCATATGGGATCGTGCCTTCAAAATGCATTCCCAGCTTTTCCAACAGCTTGGCCGAAGCATGGTTGTCTTTCGTCGTAATCGCGACAATGCGTTTTAGCCCCAGTTCGGATTCGGCATAAGCCATCGCGGCGGAAGCCGCCTCGAAGGCGTACCCTTTCCCCCGGAATTGGGGAAGAAATGCATATCCGACATCGACATCCTCCAAGAAATCCCGTTTTGCAAATCCGCAGATGCCGATCGGAGTGCCCCCATCCTTCAATTCCGTCAAATAAAATCCAAACCCCAAACGGGCATACATATCCAGCGGCACTTTGGTAATAAAGCTCCGCGCGTCATCAAGCGTTCTCACGCCTTTATCGCCGATGTACCGGATCCAGGAAGGATCGTTCATAAGCTCCAGAATAAACGCCGCATCTTCTATGGTCTGGTGGCGAAGAATCAGCCGGTCGGTTTCGAGTACGATCATCATCGTTGCCCCTTTCATTCGCAAAAACACACCCCGCGGTCTTAACGAGGTGTGTCATCAGGTGGATTAGGCTTGTTATTTTTCTTGTCTTGGATGTACAGATCGAGCGCTTCAATCCCTCTGCGCGCAAGTTTAATAAATAAGATTAAACAGTAAATCGAAAGACCGATTAGAATCACATAAATCAACAGTGCGAATATATTAGCAAAATCGACAACTATGTTAATCACCTCCGAATTGTTTATACGCCCACCAATCCAAAAAGTTCCATACGGTCACCTCCTTTAAAATTCAAAAAAACCTCCCCATCAAGGGAGGCTGTAAGTTATATCGAACATTTAGAGCATCAGAAGGATTGAATTTAGTTGAAAACATAAAAAAATTAACAAAAGTTATAATGGGATAAAAAGAAACCTTGGTATGAGTGCAGTAAGCTTGGTCAATAAGAAAAACTTCTATCGAAGTCTATTCATGGATGAACGACCGCGGTTTAGCGGAAGTTTTTCTTGGGATATAGAGTTTGTTCAGCTTTGCTGAAAATTTATAAATTCTATATCGTTCAAAAATCGCGTTTGTTTTTATTGGACTCGCTAACCAAATTCGCCATGTTATAGTTCGATTCGAAAGTCACGCTGGTGCAAAGCAAGTCTTGGCGCATCGCGAATTCAAATTGAATTTCCCCGTGCGTCCAACGTTTCAGCTTCAACGATTCCAGAGCGGTCTGGCGGAACGAAAGCTGATGGCTTTCGGACAGGCCACGCTCTGCCACCTTGATCTCCGTACCCTTGCTCTCCAGAGGAAAATGCCGGATGCCGAACTTCCCGACCATGTTATTTCGAATCTGGACAAAAACCGTCCCCGAGGTAAGCTGAGCCAGCTCCTCTCTCAATTCCCGAAACACCAAATCCAACTGTCTGGCTAAAGGCAACTGTTCTAAAATCACAGAGTTCCTCCTTTCATGTAGTATAATTGGAATATTATGTATATCTGAGGCTCTAGACCCATTATAGGACAATATAACTAAGTTGACAACAAATTTTTTCATAAAATACACGTTAATTCAACAAAATTTTACATCGCAAGGCTCCGTGCGGATGGGACCGCCTTCATCCGAATGACTGAACGGCCGCTCCCGCTGGAAAACTATGGACCAGGCATTCTTCGGGGTGGTATAATTACCCATACAGCCAGGGCGATGACGTAAGCATTTTATCCTATACTTCAAAGGAGTCGTTAATTTATGAACTGGTTTCTGGGCCTTTCGTTCAAGAAGAAGCTGCAAATCGGCTGCTACACCCTCGTTATCGTCTATTCCGCCGCCATGCTTCTGCTTATTTTCGAATCCTCCTTAAGTCCCATTCTCGGGTTCGTGTTTCTGGCTGTGATGGCAGGACTCAGCTATCCTTTTATACGCTGGTTGGAGAGAGCGCTTACAGAACCGATTAGCGACATCTCCCGCGCCGCCCTGAGCATCTCCAAAGGGGATTTCTCGCAAAAGATCCTCATCCGCTCCGACGACGCCCTTGGCGAGTTGGGAACGGCCTTTAACCGTATGACGGAGAAGCTGCGCGAGCTTCTGCAGGAAACGGGACGCGCCTCGAAGCATGTCTTTGACTCCAGCAGGGATATTTATTTTAAAAATGAGAAGATGAAAACAGTGCTTGAGGAAGCGTCCGTCGCCGCCGGAGAGCTTGCGGCCGGAGCCAATCAGATTTCGGAAGAGATCGGCGGCGTCTCCTCGGCGACGAAGGATATCGAGCAGCGGGTAACCAAATATACGGAATCGACCCGAGAGATGAACTCGCGGGCCAGACAAATGATAACGCTCGTGGACAAAGGACTTCAGTCGGTGGAAACCCAGAGCGAAGGCATGCGCAAAAATGTCGACGCTACGGCCAACGTATCTCAAACGATCGATTCGCTCGCCCGGCAGACCGGCAGCATCTCGCAAATGACCCGAACCATCTCGGACATTGCCGAACAAACGAATCTGTTATCGTTGAACGCTTCCATCGAAGCGGCACGCGCAGGCGAGCACGGCAAAGGCTTCGCCGTCGTCGCCCAGGAGGTCCGGAAGCTGGCGGAGGAAGCCACCGCCTCGACCAAAGAGGTGTTCGGTCTTGTTCGCAGTATCGAACAAGGGATCAAGCACGCGCTTGCGTCCATGGCCGAGAACGAGCAGATCGTCGCGGAGCAGACGAAGCTTATTGGCGAAACGGAACGGGTCTTCGCGGAAATCGTCAGCAGCGTCCGGTTCATTTCCGAGCAAATCGCCGCTTTCGCCGATGGGACGGAGCAAATGCTGGCCGGAGCCAAGCATATTTCGGCTACGATGGAAAATATTTCGGCCATTACGCAGCAATCCGCTGCCGGGACCGAGGAGGTATCCGCTTCGATGATCGACCAGATCTCGGCTGTACAAGCCATCGTGGCCCAGTCGGAGGAAATGACGAAGCTGGTGACGAAGCTTCAGCAGACGATGAGCATCTTTAAATTGTAGCGTTAGGCGGGGCTTTTGGCGCGGGTGGGGTATCTACTTCCGGTCGCTGTTGTCATCGGGAAATTTTAATTGGAAGCCGCTTATCAGCGGATATTTCCCGAAGACAAAGGCGAAGCTCTCGCTCCTCCAGTAGATACCCCACCTCCGTATGTGTCTCTATTTCAGTCAAAAAATCAATCTCTCTGAACACTCAAAAATCTGGCTCCTGCGGACCCGTTTATCTATTGTTCAGCTCTAGGAACCCTATTAAAATAACAAGCCCCGCCTAAAATAGGCGGAGCCCAGCTCTTTTGAGGAAACCAGAATGGAGAAAATCTCAGACCAATAGAGGTGGGGTATATCCCGTAAGAGTTTGCGTCCGCCTTTGAGACACGTGAAAGTACCACTAATTCTAATCAAGTTCACGGGTAGATAGGGGGTCCCCGGAAAGTAATCGGAATAAGCTTCTAAGAGTTACTTCACTTTCCGGGGGAGGGCAGCGGCTGGAGGGATATACCCCACCGGCATATGCAGAGAATTTCTATGCGAAGCGGGTTTTTCAAAAAGCAAGCCCCGCCTAAAAAGAGGCGGGGCTAAAGATTACTCCGTTAAGCGCAAGAACTCGTTGACGTCCTCGATCGTGACGTCCATCGCCTGCTGCCAGAAGTCCGGCTTGCGCAGGTCGACGCCCAGATGCTTGCTCGCCAGATCCTCGACCGTCATCCGTCCGGTATCGCGCAGCAGCGCGATGTACTGATCTTCGAACGCCGCGCCCCGGCGAAGCGCTTCGGCGTACAGACCGGTGCTGAACATATAGCCGAAGGTGTACGGGAAATTGTAGAACGGCACGTCCGTCAAGTAAAAGTGCATTTTCGATGCCCAGAAGTGCGGATGATACTCGGCAAGCGCATCCCGGTACGCCTTCTTCTGAGCGGCCTCCATCAATTCGTTCAACCGCTCGATGCTCACAAGCCCGTGGCGGCGCGCCTCGTAAAAGTCCGTCTCGAACAAGAACCGGGCATGAATGTTCATATAGAAAGCGACCGAGCGCTGAATTTTATCCTCCAGCAGCGTTAAGCGCTCTTCATCGGTCGCGGCCGCCTTCACCGCTGCATCGGAGACGACCATCTCGGCGAACGTAGAAGCCGTCTCGGCGACGTTCATTGCATACTCCTGAGCCAACGCCGGCAGATCGTTCATCACATGCTGATGGTACGCGTGTCCGAGCTCGTGCGCGAGCGTCGATACGTTCGATGCGGTGCCCGCATACGTCATAAAGATGCGCGTTTCTTCGGAGATAGGAAACGACGTGCAGAATCCGCCGGGACGCTTGCCTGCGCGGTCCTCCGCTTCGATCCAGCTGTTCTCGAACGCCATCACAGCGAATTCGGCCATTTTCGGGCTGAAGCGGCGGAACTGCTCTACGATGAGCTGCGCGCCGTGGTCGTAGCCGAACGTGGTATTCCCTTGGCCGACCGGCGCGTCGACATCGTGCCATGCCAATTTCTCAACGCCCAGCAGCTTGGCTTTCCGCTCCAGGTAACGGACGAACACGTCTTTGCTCTGCTCGATCACGCCCCACATCGCATCCAGCGTTTCCTTCGACATCCGGTTGATGGTTAGCGGCTCCCGATGAATCTCATCCCAGCCCCGGCGCTCATACAGCTTAAGCCGGAAGCCGCCCAGATGATTGAGCGCGTCGGCGCAGTAATCGGCATGCTTCGCCCATTCCCGCTCCCACAGCTCGAATACCCGCTGCCGTACGCTGCGGTCCGGGCTGTACATTTTGTTGGCGGCCTGTCCGGCCGAGAGCTCCGTTACAGTCCCGTTTTCTTCGAACGGGATGCTGAACTTGCTCACCGTCGTATTGTACAGCTCGCCCCAACCGTGATAGCCGTCTACGGCAAGGTCGTGGATAAGCGCCTCCTGCTCCGGCGGCAGCTTCTCCGAGGCGAGCCGGCGCCGCTCTTCCAGCGGGTAAGCGATTTCACCAAGCTCCGCGTGAGCAAGCAAGCCTTGCCAAGCCGGCTCGGGAATGCGGCGCAGGAAATCGTCGAAACGCGTCAAGGCGGAAGCGAAAGCGGCTTGAATCGACTTCACCTGCCCAGTGAGCTGGACCGCACGCTTGTCGTTTTGATTTTCCGCCGTCAGGCAGCCGGTGAACGACTCCGCTTCGCGTATTTTCAATAAGGCCGTTTGCACCAACACAATCACGGGGAGCAGCGATGCCGATTGCTCTGGCGTTTCCGGTACGGCCAGCCCGCTTAACGTCTCGTCCAGCTCGGAGATGTTCGATTGCAGCTCTTTCAAAAATTGAATAAAAGCATCAGACCCGCTGCCTCCCGGAAAAAAACGCTCCAAATTCCAGGTTTGCGGCAAAGGATTACGCATGGATAAACACCTTCCTTATTTATACATTATGTATCTCTTTCCATTAAACCACAATTTGGCGCAAAACCAAAATGCTGCGGCCCCATTTTTTGGTTGAATTTTAGGTCTCGGATATGATTAAATGGAGACTGTAGATCTATAGACTGGAGGGACTGCGAATGAGACCTTTGCAGATTTCACCTGAGACGGCGCAGAAACTCGCGAAGGAATTGAACGTTCCGATCGAACACCTGATGCATATGCCTCAGCATATTCTTTTGCAGAAGCTGGCCGAGCTTGCCGGACAGACGAAGGACAATTCTACGGCTCCGGCACCGGATAAAAATTCCGGCAATTCCGGCCGGGAGTAGACCTATGATACCTTTTGAGAATACATGGCCCTATGAACGGATCGGACAAGACGTGTATGTGCACAGCTGCCCCTTTTGCCACGCTGCCAATGTTTTGCTGCCGCTCAAACCTAAAGACCTCTCGGAACTTCGCGAAGGCGTCAAAAAACTGCTCGTCTTCCCCTGCTGCCGAAATAAAGAGACTCTGGTCGATGCCGACCAAGATTATTTGCTTGCGGGCCGTCCGCTGCGCCGATACGGCAAAGAGTAAGCGTTCCCGCCTTCCCAGGAGACATCTTCATGGATTTCATTGCGCTTACGCATGCTTGTACCTTGATAGCGCTCAGCTATATGGCACTTAAGATACGCAATCTGCTGGTTATCGAACGCTTACAAGCAATAGCCGTGCCTGTGCTGACGGGAGCCGCCAGCATCGTGATGATGCTCTTGCCCTTGCCGGGGGACTCCCTGTTCAGCGACTTGAAATTCGCGCCGATCGTCATGGCCGGCCTTCGCTTCGGCTGGGTCTCCTCACTGCTGTCTACCTTGCTTCCTGCGGGGTACATGCTGCTGGAGCACAAGCCGGACTGGGGCATCGAAGCCGTTCAGGCGCTTCTGCTGCCCGCCATCATCAGCTCGCTGTTTCATCGTAAAGAATACGATTCCGGTTATTTTTTCATTCGAATAACCGACGGGTGGAGCATCTGCGCGATTCTCACCGTGGTACGCCTGGTTTCGCATGTCCAGCTGGAGACGGCCCAAACCTCGCTGTTCTGGCTGTCGCAGCTGCTGATGCTCGTCTTCTCGGGGCTGGCGGTCATGGCCTTGATTTATATGTTCAACGACGAGAACAAAATCTGGATGATGCAGCGGAAGCTGGAGCTGGAAGCGAAGCAGGATAACCTGACCCGGCTCCCGAATCTGCGCGGCTTTATGGATATCGCCAAGCGGACCGTCCGCAGCCGGCGCATCGCGATCATGATGATCGATATCGACAATTTCAAACGGTACAACGATACGTTCGGACACCTGCACGGAGATCAGCTTCTTCGGGAGGCCGGACAGTTGCTGAAAACAGCCGTCCATGAGCAGGACTACATCGCCAGATACGGTGGAGAAGAATTCATTGTCTTAAGCCACATGACGGATGAAACCCAGCTGTCGCACTATGCGGACTGGCTGCGCCACACCATCGAAGAGTACCGTTTTTACGGGGATTCCGTGGCCGGAACGACGATTTCGATCGGCATCTCCATTTCCCGCATGCCGGGAGACGAGCTCCGCCGGCTTATTGCCGAAGCGGACGAGGCGCTGTACGACTCCAAGCAATCGGGCAAAAACCGCTATACGTTCTACCGGACGGATCAATCGCAGCAAAAAAACGCTTGAAGCATTCTCGGATCGATGCCGGGAAGCTTGAAGCGTTTTTGAGTTGAAGACGTCAGGTCAATTCCTGGGCCTCGGGTTCGAGCACGACCGAATCCGCAAGCATATCCTCACGGGTCACGGCCCATTGCTCGCGGCATGCCCGAATCATGCCCGCATCCATGATGCGCTTGTCGTTGATGACGCGCGAGAACCATTTGACCGCTTGGTTATACTGCTTCAGCCGGCGGCTGAGCTCCCCCATTAGGTACATGAGACGGGCATTGTTCATCTCCGCCGCTTCCGTCTCGAATGCCCGCGTATACTCATCCAGCGCATGCTGCAAAAACCGGGCTTCCTGCTCCTTGTCGTTCCGGTAGCGGTAAAGCCAGGCGATATGGTGCAGCAGCCCGGCGGTAATGCGCCCTTTATCGTTGACCGTCTGGGCCGTAACGAGCGCAAGCTTGTAGGCGTAGAGCGCCTCCTCCCACGTCCGTTCGCCCCCGTAGTCCTTGTACGTCCAATGATCGGCGACTTTTTCAAGGAATGCCGTTTTTTGCGCGGGCGTCAGCCGGTCCTTGGAATTCTCCGTCCCCGCAAACCCGCAGTGGGGGCAGATGCGCACGACATAATAATCGGGGTTAATGTCCTTATAATGAACGCAGAAATCGGTGTCGGTGCCGGACGCCTTCTTGAAGCTCGGGCGGACGCGGGACGTTTGAAAGACGGCGTCGCAGTGATGACATCTGACGCTGATTTGAAATAAAGGTTCGACCACGGAACACACTTCCTCAGCTTCGTTTTCTGGTTTCGATAAGCTTCGTTAGCTATTGCTATGGCTGTTGACAAAATGATACGCCGGGCCCTTCAGCCGCTCCAGTACGGCAAGCCGAAGCTCCCGTTCCATCCCCGTTTCTTCCAGCGCCTCCGCCATACAGCCGAGCCAGGCGTCCGCACGCTCCGGCGTGATCGGAAACGGCAAATGCCGCGCACGCATCATCGGGTGCCCGTACTGCCCGGAATACAGCGGCGGTCCGCCGAAAAATTGCGTCAGGAACAAGTACTGCTTTTCCATGACCGGCGTAATGTCTTCCGGGAACAGGGGCCCCAGCAGCGGATGCGCCTGCACCTTCGGGTAGAACGCCTCCACAATGCTGCGGATGGCCGCCTCCCCGCCGATCGCTTCGTAAAACGTCAACTCCCGTTCTTCCCGGGTCATGCAGTTCATCTCCCAACGAAAAAAGATGCTAAGCTGCCTTGCACCTTAGCATCGTTATTTTGTAAAACGCTTTATACATCCTCTTCGCCCGACGTCATCAACGTCTCCCTAATGACATACACAAAAGCGCATACGAGAATTCCAGCAATGATACCCATCATCTGAAATCACTCCCATTCTCATATTGGTACTATTGTACCATACATAGCTCGAAAATTCAGCCTTTTTCTGACGGCCCGGCAACTTTTTCGTCTCCATGCCGGCGCGTCCGGGAGGCATGTCTCCCCGCGGCGGCTCATATATCAGAATGACAGGCCTTTCTCGAAAGGAAGTGGTACCTTTGCTTGGCAAACGAATATCCGTCCATATCGCCGCATCGCTCGCCGTCCTGCTGGCCTGCTTGATGCTCACTTTCCCCGCCGAGGCGTTTCACGCCTCGCTGAAAGGATTATCCATCTGGTGGGACGTGCTGTTTCCGGCGCTGTTCCCGTTCTTCGTTATCGCCGAAATCATGCTCGGGCTGGGTATCGTGCATTTTTTCGGCATGCTGCTCGATCCGATGATGCGGCCGGTATTCCGCATTCCCGGCATCGGGGGCTTCGTCATGGCTATGGGCTTCGCCTCCGGCTATCCGATCGGCGCGCGCCTGACGTCGCAGCTGTGGACGCAGCGGCTCGTCAACCGGGAAGAAGGCGAGCGGCTGGTCGCTTTTACGACATCGTCCGACCCGATTTTTCTGATCGGCGCCGTAGCCGTCGGTTTTTTCCACGATGCCGCGCTTGCGGGCGTGCTTGCCGCGGCGCATTACGGCTCGGCTCTGCTGATCGGCCTCCTGATGCGGTTTCACGGCAAGCCGGGGAAGCACGCAGACGAATACCGCCAGCAGACGTTCACGTCTCTCCTGGAAGCCTCCCCCGGCCAGCCGCTGTGGCGCCGCGCTTTCGAAGCGATGCACCATGCCCGGATGAACGACGGCCGGACGCTGGGCACGATGCTGCAGCAGGCGTTGGCCTCGGGGCTGTCGATGATATTCGTGATCGGCGGGCTCGTCGTCTTTTTTTCCGTCGTCATGGAAGTGATGGCTTCCGCCAAGGTAATGAGCTTGTTCGATGCGGCCATCGAATCGGTGCTGGGCGTCTTCGGACTGCCGCTCCCGCTCGCCGAAGCGGTAGCGAGCGGCTTCTTCGAGGTGACGCTCGGGGCCAAAGCCGCGGGTTCGGCAGCCGGCGTCCCGCTGGTGTATCAGGTGGCAATCGCTGCCTGGGTGCTGTCCTGGGCGGGACTTTCGGTGCATGCGCAGATCATCAGCCTGCTGCACCATACGAACCTGCGCTACGCGCCGTTCGTCGCGGCCCGATTCGTCCATGGCCTGCTGGCAGCCGGGCTTGTCATCGCTTTGTGGCGGCCGCTTGCCCCTTATCATGCTGCGCTTGCCGCCTTTTTCCCCGTGCCGGATATGAACCGCCCGCTGGAGACGCTGGCGCAGCACACGCTTCCGGCGGCCGGACTTACGTTTGCTGCGGTGCTGGGCGCATCGCTGCTCCTATCCTTCTGCTTTCTTATAGGGAAAAGATGTATGAAGCGGATTCGATCATAAGATACTACTAGGAGCCAACAGAAGCGTATCCGGTTCCCTGCTTCCGCAGTCGAGGAACCAAATTCAGGGTCGAGGTGAAACGATGTATACGATGTTCCATCGAAGAGATTTGGCACTGCCGCCTGCGATCGGGCGTTTGACCGAGCTTGCTTTCAACCTGTGGTTCAGCTGGAACGACGGGGCCAAAGAGCTGTTCGCGGCGATCGAGCCGAAGCTGTGGGACCAGTTTCGGCACAATCCCGTACGTTTATTGACGGAAACGGATGCGGCCGTGCTGAAGGAACGGTCGGAGGACGAAGCCTTCCTCCAGCGATACCGTGACGTCATGGCCGAGTGGGACGCATACCGGGAGGCGGAAACGTGGTTTCAGAAGGAATACCCGCAGCATACCCGCCAGGCAATCGCTTACTTCTCGGCGGAATTCGGCTTTCATGAATCGCTTCCGATTTATTCGGGAGGGCTTGGCGTTCTGGCCGGGGACCACTGCAAATCGGCCAGCGACTTGGGTGTACCGCTGGTCGGTATAGGATTGCTTTACAAGAAAGGCTACTTCGATCAAAAGCTGGATACGGAGGGAGGGCAGCTGGCCGAAAATATCGCCTACGACTTCAACAAGCTGCCGATCGTCCCCGCCTACGTTCCCGTGCTGGAAGGCCAAGCGCCGGCCGAAGGTCAAGGGAACGGCGCGCCTCCGCTGCGCGAGTTGACCGTTGACGTGCCGCTGGCCGAACGGACCGTCCGCTTGAAGGTATGGCAGGTGCAGGTCGGCCGTGTGCCGGTCTATTTGCTCGATGCCGATCTGGAGGAAAACAGCCCCTGGGACCGCGAGCTGACAGCTCAGCTGTACGGCGGGAACCAGGATATCCGGATTGCGCAGGAGGCGCTGCTCGGCGTCGGCGGCGTCAAAGCGCTGCGGGCGTTGGGGATTCCGACCGGCACGTTTCATATCAACGAAGGGCATGCGGCGTTTCTATCGTTTGAGCGAATCCGCGAGCAGCTTGACAAAGGCCTGCCGTTTCACGTCGCGCTGGAGGTCATCCGCGCGAGCACCGTATTTACGACCCATACGCCGGTACCGGCCGGACACGATGCGTTTCCGCTCCCGATGTTCGAATATTATTTCAGCCGCCTGTTCACCGATTATCCGTCCGCCCGGCGGGAATGGACCCTGCTTGGGCTCGACGAACCGAAGCAGCTGTTCAACATGACCCACCTTGCCTTGAACACCTCCGCGCTGCGCAACGGGGTCAGCAAGCTGCACGGTCACGTGTCGCGCGAGATGTTCCGGGCCTTCCACGGCGGCATCGACGTCCCGGAGGTGCCGATCGGGCACGTGACCAACGGCGTCCACCTGAACACATGGCTCGCCCCCGAGCTCAAGGAGCTGTTCGGCCGCTTTTTGCCGGGGACATGGCTGCGCCATCAAGCCAATAAAGACTCGTGGAAAACGGTCGATCTGGTGCCAAGCGAATCGCTCTGGTCCGTTCATATGGAGCTGAAGCAGCGGATGATCCGGCTCGCCCGCGCCAACCTGCGCGAGCAGCGGCGCCGCAACAGCCTGCCGGCGGACCGGATCGAGGAGGTCCGGAACTACTTATCACCCGACGCGCTGACCATCGGCTTCGCCCGGCGGTTCGCGACGTACAAGCGGGCCAATCTGATTTTCAACGATTTGGACCGGCTGGACCGTTTGGTGAACGATCCGAACCGTCCGGTGCAGTTCGTCTTCGCCGGCAAGGCACACCCGGCCGACCATCCCGGGCAGGAGATGATCCGCGAGATCTACAGAGTGTCCGAGACAGACCGGTTCCGCGGCAAGATCGTGCTGCTTGAAAATTACGACATGAACATGGCGCGCCACCTGGTGCAGGGGGTGGACGTGTGGCTCAATAACCCGCGGCGGCCGTACGAGGCGAGCGGCACCAGCGGCCAAAAAGCCGCGATGAACGGCGTCATCAACTTCAGCGTGCTGGACGGCTGGTGGGAGGAAGGCTACGACGGCGCCAACGGCTGGAGCATCGAATCGAGCGACGGGGCGGATGCCGGTACGCAGGAGCGCGAGAACACCGAAGCGATCTACCGGCTGCTCGAAACGGAGATCGTGCCGCTCTATTACAATCAACGCCCAATCCCGGCCCAATGGATCGCCCGGATGAAGCGCTCGATCCGCACGCTCGCGCCGGTGTACAATTCGGACCGGATGGTCATGGAGTACGTGAACGAATTTTACGTCCCCGCCTTGAAGCGGACGCAGCATTTTGTAGCCAACCGCTATGACGAAGCGACCAAAGTCGCCGATTACAAAAGGTTTATCCGCAAAAACTGGCATTACGTCCGCGTCGCCGAGCTGAACGATCCGCAAGCCCACCCCAACGCGACCACCCCGAAGGAGGTTACGGCTACGGTGAAATTCGGACCGGTATGGTATAAGGATACGGCGGTCGAGATCGTCTATTACGAGGAAAAAGCGGACCGCTGGGACCCGGTGATCGTAACGATGGAGCCCGTACGCGAGCTTGGAGACAATACCGTGCTGTACCGGGCCACGATTCCCCCTCATCTTCAGCACGGCCCCCATTACAGCGTGCGCGTGTATCCGGTAAGTGCGAACTTCGCCCGCCGCTTCGAGCTGCCGCTGGTGACGACCTTTTAACGGAACGCCGGGTCACGTCTCGATCCAGCCTTTGTTTTGGGCGATCGTCACCGCATCGATCCGGTTTTTGGCTTCGAGCTTCTGCATGATTTCGGAAATATAGTTGCGCACCGTGCCCGGAGATAAAAACAAGGCGCCGGAAATTTCGCCCACCGTCGATCCTTTGGCCAAGTGCCGCAAAATAGCCTGCTCCCGCTCCGTGAGCGGGTTTTCTTGTTCCCACATCGAGTAGGCGAGCTCGGGACTGATGACCCGGCCGCCCGCATGAATGGTGCGCAGCGCGCCGGCCAGCTCGGATACGGGGGCGTCCTTCAGCAGATACCCCTGTACCCCCGCCCGGATCGCGCGTTGAAAATAGCCGGTCCGGGCAAAAGTCGTCACGATGACGACTCGGCACCGGCTTCCCTCCGCTTTCAAGCGCTCGGCCACGTCGAGTCCGCTGAGCACCGGCATTTCAATGTCCATGACGCAAAGATCGGGGGCCAGGCTCAGGATAAGCCGCAGCGCCTCTTCCCCGTCCCCGGCTTGACCGACAACCTCAATATCTTCTTCCATCGAGAGCAGCGTGCTCATCGCACCCCGCAGCATGCCCTGGTCTTCCGCAATGACGATTTTCATCATTTTTCCTCCGTTTGCTGCCGTTTAACAACGTTCGGAACGGTAATGGTCAACGTCGTTCCCGTCTCCTCCCGCTTGGAGAACTCCAGCGTCCCTTCAATGAGCGACAGCCTCTCCTTCATCCCCAGCAGGCCGCTTCCCGCCTGTCCGAGCTTACTTCCAGCGCCGTCAATCCCGACGCCGTCGTCATGCACCTTAAGCACATAGGAGCCGGATTTCTCCATCAGCTCCACCTTGCAATGCTTCGCCCTGCTATGCTTGACCACATTGGTCACGGCTTCCCGAAAGCACATGCTTAGGATGTTCATGACGACGGGGGTGGTCCGAATCCGCTCCGCATCCCCCGCCGTCTCAAAGCCGATCCCGGCCGAGCTCAAAATTTGCCCGGCCTGCCGAAGCTCGTCTACGAGATGCACCGCCCGCATATCGGAGATGAGCTCCCGGACCTGCTTCAGCACAGTTCTCGACGTCGTCTGGATATCCTTTGCTTCCTGCACCGCCCTTTCGGGATCGTGCGGGATGAGGCGCTCAACCAGTTCGCCCTTCAGTGTAATCAGAGACAGCGTATGACCGAGTGTATCGTGCAGGTCTCTCGCGATCCGCTGGCGCTCCTCGTTTTTGATCAGCCGCTCAATCTCGTCGTTCGCAGAACGCAATTGCTTGCGCAGCTGTTCCGCTTTCCGGTGGGAGTTCATGGCGAAGGGCAGAATGGCAAGAATGATCAGGCTGGGAATAAAGTCGAGATGCACCGCTTCGCCCGCTTTTTGATAAAACAAATACATCGTCAAGACGAAGGCCGCCACCATGTACGCGACGGTAAACGCCACTTTGCGGACGGTAGGAAGCATGCCGATCGCCATGATGCAGTAGAAGCCGAAATATAAAAAAGAGGGGTTATACACGTACCCCAAAATCGCGACGGAGGTAATCTGAATCAGCGCATAAACGAGCCGCCCCTCCGTGTTCCAAAGCGCCTGCCGGAAGGCAAGCGCCAGGATGGCTACAGCCGCGTAGCCGATCCACGCTTTCTGGAAAGGCAGCTGCAGCAAGTAATATAGAGGGATCGTCATATTGATGACCCAAATGAATCCGAAATGCTTCATATTCTCCGGAAATAACCGGAATGGCAAACGCAGCTTCATTTACACCGCTTCCTGTTTTTTGGCGAGATAAGAAGATAGTAACACAAAAACGATCAAATACGCAGCCAAAACGGTCAAACTGGTCCATTCGGGCAGATGGCCGGCAATGAGCGACCAGGTCCCGTTTCCGAAATTGTAAGACGGCGTCCAAACGGCGATCGCCTTCATCAGCGGCGGCATCGCATCGACGGGCATCCAAAGGCCGCCGATCAGCGACAGTCCGATTTGCAGCAGACTGGCGATCACTTGGGCGAATTCCGCCTTTTTGACCATGCCGACGAGCGTGCCGAGCGCAAGGAACGTGAGCGAACCGATCAGCAGCCATAAGCCGCAGCCGACCCATTGAGCTGCGCTGAGCTGAACCCCTTTGATCAAGCCGCCCGCCAAAAACATCACGGCGATAATCGCCGCATTCACAACCGACATAGAGACGATTTTGGCGCCGACGTACGCACCGGAAGGCAGCGGCGTCACATGCAGACAGCGCACCCAGCCTTGCGCCCGCTCCTGGGACATGCGGACTCCTAACGTATTAATGCTGATGGACAGCAAGCCGAAGGCCGTCATCGACATGAGATAATACGTCTTCCAGGCGGTTCCGCCCGCACCGGAGTCACCCCCGGCGGAGTTCGTAAAAATAAGATAAAACAGCATCGGAACGCCGATGGAAAATATAACGACCTTTTTGTTGCGAAGCGAGCGCAGAAGCTCTGCCTTGCATTGGGCGATAAACATGTTCATTTTCGTATCCTCCTGTGCTTCCGAGTGCTTTAGACCGTTGCTTCCGATTCCTGCAAGCCGACCAGCGATTGAAAAGCGTCTTCCAGCCCGCCCTTGTGCGTTTCGATATCCTGAATGTCGAGATCGCTGCGAATCAGCGCATATAACATGCCATCCGTATCATTGCCGTACAGCTTCACGCGGCGGCCCGTCCACTGCACGTCGGTGACGCCGGGCAGGTCCAGCAGCCGGTTGGTCATCACATTCGATCCGGCGGTGAACGACACGTGCCGGTTGCCGGCGCTTTCCTTAATTTCGGCCAATGTTCCGTCGGCAACGATTCTGCCCTGGTTGACCACGACGACCCGGTCGGCGATGCTGTCGGCTTCCTCCAAATAGTGGGTCGTCAAAATAATCGTCCGCCCACTGCCGGCAAAGGAGCGGATCGTCCGCCAAAACAACTGCCGCGACGTCACATCCATCCCCACCGTCGGTTCGTCCAGGAAGATCAATTCCGGATCGCCGGCCATCGCCAGTGCGAAGCCCAGACGCCGCTTCTGTCCCCCGGACAGCGAAGTGGCGTACTTGCCCCGGTCGTCTTCGAGCCCGGAAATTCGCAGCAGCTCTCCGGTCGATAACGGGTTTGTATAATAGCTGCGGAACAGATTGATCGTCTCCTCCACCTTCAGACTGTCGATCACGCTTACCTCCTGCAGCATCGCGCCGATCCGGTTGCGGACGGCCCGATCCCGCGGACTGCCGCCCATCAACCGTACGGTGCCTGCCGTGGGGGCGGTCAGCCCCAATATCATGTTGACGGTCGTCGATTTACCTGCGCCGTTGGGCCCAAGCAGTGCGACGATGCTGCCCTGCTCGATATGCAGCGTCATGTCGTCCACGGCTTTTTTCTCGCGGTATTGCTTGGTTACATGTTCGAGTTCGATCGCGTACTTCATGATTTCATCACCTTTGCTGTTCGGGTTAACTTCCTTGGTTAAATCATATAATTCCGCGGCCTGAGGCTGTAGTTATTCGTATCATCTCTTTCGGGTGATAAATATCATCTCGTGCTCGGAACGGCACAAAACAATAGAGCCTGCTCTCCGACCGAAAGCGTCAGGAGGGCAGACTCGCGCGCGCAAAGCCGGGAAGACGCTGGAACGAACTCGAACTCCGCGCTTCCGGCATTGTGTTATTTTACATTATTGATTATTATGGATGTAAACGGTAATGAAAGTTTCAGAAAATCATACCGTGTGGTGATAACTGATGAACTGGTCCTTGGCCTTGGCAAACGAAACGGTTGTTTTCCCCAGAAGCTGCAGTCTCATCGTGGTAGGCGAAACCAAAGAGGGCTCGCCCTTTTGCTACGAGGACAGCTTTACGCTTCTCAAAGCTTCCGCGGAGCAACTGACGGTCACGCTCGATGCCGCGTCGATCCATCCGCTGGAGAAGCTGCATCATGTATGCTTTATTGAATTTTCTTTCCGCGAGCAGGGCATTCTGTATTATGCTTTGGTTGATTTGCTGCATTTGGAAACGAAGCGCAATGTATGCACGTTAACCTTAACCGCGCCGCTGGAGCTGAAGCAGTCGCAGAAAAGGCGCTATCCGCGTATTGCCCTGCCTACCCGCACGCCGGTCACTTCCCGGATCGTCGGGGTACGGGAGCAAATATCGCATCAGAACGTGGCGTTTACGGGACAAATCCTGGATTTGTCCAGCGGAGGGATGGCGTTTATGACGTCAACCCGCGTGTTTTGCCCGCTCGAATTGGAATTATCTTTTGTTCTTCCCGGCATTGCCCAGAAGATTACGGTCTATGGGGAAATCGTGCGCGTGGCCCATTTCAGCAGCGATGCTTACCGGGTAGCCGTGCAGTTCCATCGTGTTCCGGACAGCACTGCCGCGCTTATGGAGGAGTATTGCTCCGCTTCGGGAGCCGACAGCTGACGAAAGCGGATAGTTATAGGAGGATAACCGGTTGAAATACAATGTGATACACCGTGGCGATGACATCTCCATCCAATTGATGCACAGGTTTCACGAATTGATCCGTCAGTACGGGCTCATTCACGAAGAAGCGTCCCCCGATATCGTACTGTCTATTGGCGGCGACGGGACGCTGCTTCATGCGTTTCATCAATATAAGGACCAGCTCGATCACATTGCATTTACCGGGATTCACACCGGAAGACTCGGTTTTTTTGCCGACTGGAAGCCGGATGAAGTCGAGCTGCTTGCCCAGCTGATGGGCGAGAGCGCCAACCAAAACGACCTGCGTGCCGTCAAATATCCTTTGGTCGAGATCCAGATCACGACTCGGCAAGGGATTGAAACGGAGCTTGCGCTGAACGAATTTACGCTGAAAGGCGTCGACGCCACGCTGGTTGCCCAGCTGCATATTAACGACGAGCTGCTCGAGACGTTCCGCGGCGACGGCATCTGCATCTCCACGCCGTCGGGAAGCACCGCCTACAACAAAAGCTTGGGCGGCGCCATCGTGCATCCGTCGCTCGATGCCATTCAGATTGCGGAGATCGCTTCGATCAACAATCGCGTATACCGTACGCTCGGTTCGCCGATCCTGCTGCCGAAGCATCATCACTGCGACATTTATCCGCGCGCGAACCAAAATATTTTGCTGTCGCTCGATCACTTGTACATGCAGCGCAACGATATCATCTCGATCCGCAGCCTGGTCGCCGCCGGCAAAAAGGTCAAGTTCGCCCGTTTCCGCCCGTTTCCGTTCTGGAGCCGCGTACGCGAGGCGTTCATCGGCTATGACATGGTCTGATCACGCTGCAATGGGCTGGTGTAAAAAGACCCGGTGTCCCGTCCTCCCCGCACTTTCGCAGGGAGACGGAGCATCGGGTCTTTATTTGTCGTTACGCCTCTACACGAGACGATTCCGGCTTGGGCTTCGGCGGATTTTGGGAGGGCTGTCCGCCTTTAGGCTTGGACGCGTGCCCCTGCCTGTTCTGGCCTTGACCTTGATGCCGCCCTCCTGATCTTCCCTCGCCCTGCCGCGCAGAACCGTGCTGCGATTTGGACTGGTTTTGGCCGCCGGAGTGCTGGCCTTGCCCGTGGCGGGAGCCATACGATTTGCCGGACGGATTGTACCGTTGATGCTGTGGCGTGCGGGGGGCCGCAGCAGCGGCCGTGTCCTCATGCCGGTGCACGGAAGCATCGGCCGTTACAGCGGGCTGTGCGCCTTGTTCCGTCCCTGCGTCTGCCTCGGCTGCCGGACTATCCTCGTAGAAGTCCCCGGGTGCCCCGGTCGGTTCCACTCCGCTCTTGTTCGGCACCTTCTCAATGATGAAATAGGCACAGCCAAAATTGCAGTACTCGTTCAAATAATCCTGAAGCGTGGAGATCATACTGTCCTTCGTCGCTTTCGGATGGTTGTCCTTAAAAAAACCGCGCAGCCGGAGCTGGCTGTAGCCCCAGTCGCCTACAATATAATCGTACCGCTCCAGCACCTCGCTGTACCGGTCGCGGAACGCCTCGAAACGCCAGCCGTTCTTATGGTCAACGACTACTTCGTACGTTTTGCCCGCAATATGAATCACCGTGTCACCTCCCCAAGTTTACGACTGCTTCGCCGATTGGACCTGTTCATGCGCATGATACGAGCTGCGGACGAGCGGACCGGACTCCACATGGCTGAACCCGCGTTTCAAGCCCTCCTGCTTCAACTCTGCGAATTGCTCCGGCGTGTAGTACTTGGACACCGGCAAATGCTTGAGCGAAGGCTGCAAGTATTGGCCTATCGTCATAATGGAGCAATCGACGGCGCGCAAATCGTCCATTGTCTGTAAAATTTCGTCCCACGTCTCTCCTACGCCGAGCATGATGCTCGATTTTGTCGGAATCGAAGGGGCAATCCGCTTGGAGCGCTCAAGCAGCTCCAGCGAACGACGGTATTTGGCCTTGGCCCGCACCTTATCGGACAGCCGCTCCACCGTTTCCACATTGTGGTTCAAAATATCGGGCTTCGCTTCCAGCACGGTGCGAAGCGCCTCCTCGTCCCCTTGAAAATCGGGAATGAGCACTTCGACCCCGGCCAGCGGCAAACGCCCCCGAATCGCCCGGATCGTCGCGGCGAACACCGAAGCCCCGCCGTCCTTCAGGTCGTCCCGCGCGACGGAAGTCACGACGACATGGCGCAGGCCCATCTGCTCCGACGCCTCCGCGACGCGCTCCGGCTCCTGCAGATCCAGCTCCGTCGGCATCCCGGTATTGACGGCGCAGAATCGACATGCCCGTGTGCAGATGTCGCCCAGAATCATAAAGGTGGCGGTCCGGGCCGCCCAGCACTCATGGATGTTCGGGCATTTCGCTTCCTCGCATACGGTGTGCAGCGTTTTGCCGCGCATCATGTTTTTCAGCTCTTTGTAGTTGTCTCCCGTCGTCAGCTTGATTTTCAGCCACTCGGGCTTGCGTTCTATTTGATGAGTCGCCATGGATGCACTCCTGTTCCGCAGCAAGCTTTTCTTGCGCTTGGATTTGAAGCTATTATATCACGAATAGGCTAACAATCCACTTTCGAAATTACTTTGGGAGTTGAAATATGGTACACTGAAGTAAGGTTTTTGGGAGCGGGAGGTTCGAGCATTCACGATGATGAACATCGACAACATACTGAAGCTGGTACAATCCGGCGATCTGGACATCGCCGAAGCCAAACGGCTGCTGGAGGAAGGGCTATCCGGGGCGCATACCGCCCCGGCCGGCCGGCCGGAAACGATAATACAGGCCGGAAGAACGCCGGAGCAGCCGGCAATTGATAGAACGGTAAAAGACGCCGGGCAAAAATCAGCCGAAGAAACGCCGATGCGCCGCAAGGCGTCCTTCCTGTCGCTTTCGGAGGACGCTGTGGACGACAGTCTCGGCTACGCGCAGCTCGATCTGAGCCGTCCGGCACGGACCGGCTTCCCCGAGGTCATCTACGGGGAAAGCAAATCGGCGGAGCAAATCGCCGCGATCTTCGAGCGGCTGGCCGCCCATACGGACCGCGTGCTGGCGACGCGCGTCGATGCGGATAAAGCCGCCTATGTCATGCAGCGCATTCCGGGAGTGAAGCATCACCCCGAGGCGCGGGCGCTGACTTGGCTGCGAAGCGGCGAAGCCGTGCCGGACGGCGACAGCTACATCGCCGTCGTCTGCGCGGGCACGTCGGACGTGCCTGTGGCGGAGGAAGCCGCCGTGACGGCCGAGTGCCTGGGCTCCCGCGTGGAGCGCGTCTACGACGTCGGCGTGGCCGGTATTCACCGGCTGTTCCGCCGGCTGCCGGTTATCCGCGGAGCGAGCGCGGTCGTGGTCGTCGCCGGGATGGAAGGGGCGCTCGCCAGCGTCTTGGGCGGCCTGGTGTCCGTGCCGGTCATAGCGGTACCGACGAGCGTCGGCTACGGCGCCAGCTTTCAAGGCGTCGCCGCGCTGCTATCCATGCTCAACGCCTGTGCGCCCGGCATTTCCGTCGTCAACATCGACAACGGCTTCGGCGCCGGATATAACGCCGCATTAATCCACCAAAACGGGACAAAGAGGGATGAAACGTGAAAATCTTGTATTTGGACTGCTTCTCCGGAATCAGCGGCGATATGACGCTGGGCGCGCTTGTGGACGCCGGCGCAGACCGTCACTATATCGAAGAAGAGCTTCGTAAAATTCAGATCGAGCCGTTCTCGCTGGAATGGAGACGCGTGAACAAGCGCGGCATATCCGCGCTGAAGCTCGACGTCGTGCTTGATCCGCATACGCCGCCGGCGCACCATCGCCATTACTCGGAAATCGTGGAGCTGATTCATCGTGCCGGCTTCAACGAGCGCGTCGTCAAGCTGAGCCTCGCGATTTTTGAGAAAATCGGGGTAGCGGAAGCGAAAATACACAACATCCCGATCGATCGCGTTCATTTTCACGAAGTCGGCGCAATCGATTCGATCGTCGATGTGATCGGGGTAGCCTTGGCCATCGATTCGCTGGAGATCGAGAAAATCTTGTCCTCCGCCGTACCGCTCGGCTCCGGCACGGTGCATTGCGATCATGGCATTTATCCGGTGCCGGCCCCGGCTACGCTGGAAATGATGAAAGGTCTGCCTATCGCGCCGACCTCGTACTCGCTGGAGATGACGACGCCGACAGGCGCGGGCATCGTCTCCGGACTCGTCGACGAATTCGCCAAAGGCCTTCCGCCGATGATCGTGGAGTCGATCGGCTACGGGGCCGGAACGCGCGATTTGCCGAACCAGCCTAACGTGCTGCGCGTCGTCGTCGGGCAAGCCGATCCCTATTTGAACAAGTGGCAGGTGCACCACGAAGAGTTCTCGCACGAGCACGTGCACGGACATCATCAACCGGAGCACCATCATCACGAGCACTCGCACGAACACGAGCACGGGCACCATCATCACGGACACTCGCATGAGCACGGCCATGAGCACCATCATCATGGGCACTCGCACGAGCACGGCCATGAGCACCATCATCATGGGCATTCGCACGAACACGGCCATGAGCATGGGCACGAAAAACATAGCCATGACGATCACTCGCACGATGAGGAGCATCCTCACGTTCACCACAAGCATGACAATGACGGTCCGGACGATACTTGCATACGGCAATAGGTAAAACGAGCGGCTTTTCCTCCGGGAAAGGCGGCTTTTTCACTCTCTACTTCCCTACGGTAAAACGACCAACGGACGGCTTCCGCCGGCAGATACTGCGTAAGGTCTGCTTCGACAGAGTCGTCCGTTGGCTTGTTTAAGCGCGGCCGCGCTCCATAAACCGCCGCCGCACCTCATCGTACACTTGCTTGAGCGGCACGCCGTGCGTTTTGGCCGCCTGCTCGCATTCCTTAAACTCCGGGGCGAACTGGACGAGCTCTCCCTGATGGAACCCCGCTTTTACCTGAATGGACCCCCAGGGCGTATCGACCCTGTGAAGCTCTCTTCCCAGGCGGTGGCAAGAGGCCCGCAAATAACGCAAGCCAAGCGTCGTCGTTTCCCTGAAAATGACGTCCTCCATTCGCTTCGCGCCGGCATCGTCGGTCAGTACGTTCAGCATGACGCCGGGACGTCCTTTTTTCATTATAATCGGAATCCAGTATACGTCGTTGGCCCCCTGCTCCAGCAGCAGGTCGGTCACGTACGAACAATATTCCGGATTCATGTCGTCGATATTAGCCTGCAAAATAAGCATGCGGTCATCTACATGCTCTTCCCGGTGATCAAACGGCATCCGGCATCCCCCCCATGCCTTCATCATATCAAACCGGACAAGGGATAAAAAGGCAGCGTCCCGCACATGCTACAGTTAAATGAAACCAGCGTATCGATACCCGAACGAAGGAGGCAGCTATATCGTATGGCGGCATCCCACGCACGATGGTTAACCGCAGCGGCTTTGTGTGCCGCTCTGCTCGTTGGTCCGGTATGGGGGAGCCTGGAAAACCGGGGGTTCGCCTATGCTCCCGCAGCCCAAACTCCTGCATTCCCGAAAGCAAGCAAGACGGTGAATGGAATGAAAGCCGTGTTGGCCGAGCGCAAGGATCTGTTCGACAAAGTCAGTGCGGTTACCGGCATTCCCTGGTATTATTTGGCCGCAGTCGATCAATACGAACGGACGATCAACCTGGCCAAAAAGCGCCCGGCCCCTGACGGACTAGTCGCCATTTATTTTACCGATCTGCAGTGGGGCGGCATGCTCAACCCCGACCACGAGGACAAAAATGTGAAGAGCATTCAATGGTTCGGAGGAATCGGCAGGGACGGCTCCGGAGATGGCTTGGCGGACCGGATGAACGATGTTGACCGGCTGTATGCCATGGCTGCCAACATGCTCAAAAAAGGGAGCGCCGAGGAAGACCTCCGCATCGGACTTTGGGACTACTACCAAAATACCCGAAGCGTCGAGCGGATTCGGCAATTCGCCCGTATCTACGCCCATTTCGATACGCTCGACTTGTACGAGCACTGCTTCGTGATGCCGCTTGGCGCCGATTATTCCTACCGCAGCACATGGGGGGCCAGCCGCGGCTGGGGCGGATACCGCATCCACGAAGGAACCGACATCTTCGCCGGTTACGGCGTTCCGGTGCGCAGCGTCACGTACGGCGTCATCGAAGTGATGGGCTGGAATCCATACGGCGGCTGGCGCATCGGGATCCGCGATTTGAACAACGTGTATCATTATTACGCGCATTTGTCCGGCTTTAACAAAAAAGAAGTGCAGCAGGGCAGTATCGTGAAGCCCGGCCAAGTGGTCGGTTGGGTCGGCAGCTCCGGCTATGGAAAGCCCGGCACGTCCGGGAAGTTTCCGCCCCATCTGCATTACGGATTATACCGAGACAATGGGCTGACGGAATGGTCTTTCGATCCGTACCCCCACTTGCGCAAATGGGAGCGGGAAGAACGTATGCGGCGCAAGACAACCACGCCGTGACGGAGCTTCCTTTTGCCTAAGGGGTATACATTTGCAAATGATCCGGTGCGCAAACGCGGAAGCTTCCGCGAATCCCGTACCGGATTTATTTTTTCGGCTCGACGGACGACTCCTTGCTTCGCGTCTCCGAAGCGTCGGGCTTGGCCGCCGGAACGTTTACATTCGGGAGCGAGATCCCCGGGGGCAGCGGCCCCGACTGGCCTACCGGATTGCCGCGGCCGTCAAAATAATAGGTAGGCACATCCCCGACCACAAGCGAGTAGGATACGGGCAGCTCCGTTTCCACCACTTCCGGCGCGGAATCGAATGGAATAATGACCGTCATTTCGACCGTCACATGAACGTATACCTCCACCAAAATCATATTGATGCCGGCGCTCTGATAGCGCGTATTCAGCTCCACCTTGGCCGTGCCCGCAGGCACGAGCCGGATCGGAATATTCGGCCCGAACGAAGCGAGGAGCGGCGAATGCATCGCCTGACCGAGCGGGATATGCTCCGGAACGGAGCCTACGGCTTCGAGCTGCTTGGTGACAATATTGACCGTATCGGCGGTAATCCGGCTATGCTCCGCATAATTCAACATGAAGCCCGTAATTTTACCGCTGTTGTCGGTACGCCAATCGATCAGCTTCTCGAAATTGGTGTTCTGCGCCATCCGGTCCGCGATCGCCGAATTGATCGCCTCCGTCGCGATCTGCTTCACGCGCACCCGCGCCAAATGCACCAGCGGTTCCTTTAAATTTCGCTCGACGTACAAATAAGCCTGCATGCAGAGAAGCAGCAGAACGACCAGCACGATCAACAGCGTGCGCTTCAGCTTGCTTTTGCCCGAGGGGCTGCTTCTCCATCTGCGCCTCAGCACCGCGGCTCCCCCTTCCCCGGCCTGTACGGCCCGTCTGTTACAGCCTATGCGGGCTAGCCGGGAAAAAGACGGAGCGGATGGAAACGTGCGGCACGGCTTTCAGGCTGAAGCACAAAAAAACCGCCTTTCGCAGGGAAAGGCGGTTGGACATGGAGCCTCGCGGCTTTACGGCTTGATGCGGAGCAGCCGCATGCCGTTGGCGATCACGATAAGCGAGCTGCCCGTGTCGGCGAGCACCGCCAACCAGAGCGTCGAAGCTCCGAAGAAGATGAGAGCGAGAAAGACCGCCTTCACAAGCAGGGAAAAGGCGATATTTTGCTTAATAATCCGCAGTGCGCGGCGGCTTAGCTGTACTGTGTACGCCAGTTTGGACAGATCGTCCGCCATCAGGGCGACATCGGCCGTTTCAAGCGCCGTGTCAGTACCGGCCGCTCCCATCGCGATGCCTACGGTTGCCGTGGCCAGTGCAGGCGCATCGTTGACGCCGTCCCCCACCATCGCGACATACCCATGCTCGTTCATCAGCTCGCGGACGGCGGTTACTTTGTCCTGCGGCAACAGCTCGGCGCGATAGGCGATCCCGCCCAGCTTGGAGGCGGTCGCCTCTGCCGTTCCCCGGTTGTCGCCGGTCAGCATCACCGCTTGACGAATGCCTGCGGCGCGAAGCTGCTCCAATGCCGTGCGGCTGTTCGGACGAAGCTCGTCGGAGGCCGCGAATACGGCCCAGGGCTCCTCCACGGTGCCCAGCACCATGACGGTATTTCCTTGGCTTTCCAGCCGCTCCAGTTCCCCTTGCAGCGAGTCCAGGGAAATCCCCAGCTCTTGGACGAACCACCGGGGGCTCCCGATAAAGAATAAGCTGCCGCCGACTTGCGCTTTGGCCCCCCGGCCGGGCACGGCGGCAAAATCCGCGATGTCCGCAAGCGGCACGCCCTCCCGCTTCGCTTTCCTGACGATGGCCTCGCCGACGGGATGGCCTGACCGCGCCTCGATCCCTCCTGCGACCGTCAGTACCTCTTCCGCGGTTCTTCCCCCCAGCGGAATGCATTCCGTTACTTCGGGCACGCCCGCCGTCAACGTGCCGGTTTTGTCGAAGGCGACGGCCTCTACGGCGCCGAGCCGTTCCAAATACGCGCCGCCCTTAATCAATACGCCGTGTCTCGCCGCATTGCCGATCGCCGATACGATGCTGACAGGCGTAGAAATGACCAAGGCGCACGGGCAAGACACGACGAGCATCATCAGCGCGCGGTAAAACCACGGCTCGAACGGCTGGCCGAGCGCCAGCGCGGGAATCACCGCAATGCCAAGCGCAATAAGGAGCACGGCGGGAGTATAGTATTTGGCAAACGCGTCGATGAACCGCTGCGACGGCGCTTTCTGCGCCTGGGCATCCTCGACCATGCGGATGATGCGGGACAGCGTGTTGTCTTCCACGCGCCGGGTTACCCGGATTTCCAGCGCCCCTTCCCCGTTGATCGTGCCGGCGAACGCTTCGCTGCCCGTTTCCTTGAGCACCGGAACGGATTCGCCCGTAATCGGAGCTTGATTCACCGACGAAGTTCCTTGGACGACCATCCCGTCCATGGCGATTTTTTCGCCGGGCTTCACGAGCAGAATGTCTCCGACTTCGATCTGCCCCGTCGGCAGCTTCATCTCGCTGCCTTGCCTGCGGACCAGCGCCTCCTTGGGCGACAAATCCATCAATCCGCGGATCGACCTTCGGGTCCGGTCCATCGTGAAAGCTTCGAGCGTCTCGCCGAGCGAGAAAAGCACCACGACGGCGGCCCCTTCCTCCCACTGCCCGATGCAGCCGGCGCCGATCGCGGCTACGGTCATCAGCAGATCCATGCCGATTGTCCCCGACTTGAGCCCGTATATGCCGGTACGCGCGATGCGGAAGCCGCCGATCACCATGGCCGCGGCGTATAGCAGCGTGACGGCTGACTCCGGCGCGACTTTGGTTAAAGCAAGCAGCCAAGCAACCAAAAACACCGCTCCGGACACCGCCGTCGGCACCGCTTTTTTGTTGCGTTTCCAGAACGGCAGCTCGCCAGGGGTCCCGGACAGCACACCGTTGTCGGCGATGGCCGTGTAGCCCGCCTGCCTTACCGTCTGCATGACGGCTTCCCCGGCCGTCCCGTCATGGATGACGGTCATTTTGGCGGCCCCGTAATTGACCGAAGCGATCTGAACGGTCGCCAGCGCCCCGACCCGTTTCTCCAGCTTCCGCGCGCAATCCGCGCAGTCCATTCCTTCGATGCGGTACACGCTGGATATCGCTCCGGCCGCCGCCGCTTCCGCAGCAGCCGCCGCCAGGGCGGCGTTGGCCGCATCCTCCGCCTCGTGGCCGCTTCCGCAGCCGCAAGCACCGTGATCGTGGCTATGATTGTGGCCGTGGCTATGGTCATGATCGTGATGTTCCCCGCAGCCGCAGGCGTCATGGCTGTGGCCGTGATCGTGATGGTGGCTGTGATCATGACCATGCTCGTGATCATGGCCATGATCGTGGTCGTGTCCGCAACCGGCATCATGCGTATGCTTGAGCTCTTGGCTGTGCTGGGGATCGCCGTTTCCATGAACGTCAGGCTTGCTGCCGTGCGGTGCTCCGGACCCGCAGCAGGATGGTTTGCCGGACATATCTCCATCTCCTCTATACAATACATGATTAATTGTTCATACGTTTATTACCATCTTATGTCATCCATTGCAGATCTGTCAACCGTCGTCCGCCCTTCTTTTGAAGCAGCAATGAAAAAGAAATATAAAAAAGCAGGAGGATCTCCCCCTGCTTTAGTATGCTCACTTACCGCTAGCCGTGCTTGACGTGCTGCAGCATCTGGACAAATATTTGCTCGATGTGCTCGTCGTCGAGCGAGTAGAATACCGTCTTCCCTACTTTGCGCCGCTTGACGATGCGTAAATTGCGCAAATAGCGGAGCTGATGCGAAATCGCCGACTGCCCCATTTCCAGAACCAAGGTCAGGTCGTGCACGCAGAGCTCTTTTTGCAGCAGCGTATATATGATCTTCACCCGCGTCGGATCGCCCAGCGCTTTGAATACGTCCGCCAGTCCGGCCGCCGTCGCTTCCGGGATTAGACTTTCCTTCAAATCTTCAATCTGAGAGGTGCCTTCACAGGTCTCATCGCATTGATCTTGCAGCACTTTTTCCAAGACATAACACCGCCTTCATCCTAATCAAGCTTATCCGTTGTTCCCATTATAACAGAAAACCGAACGGGTTGTCGGATCGCCTTCGAGCTTAGTAGTAATAATTATAATTTAGCATCTTCAATTTGCAACCGCTCCTTGACTCTCTATGGTTATCTGTTATATATATAGTATAACAGTTATAACTGCGAACTGGGGGAGGAACAGCATATGAGCAAAAAACGATGGAATCACAGCATGCAACAATTGGCCGTCGGTTCGCTGCTTGCAGCGGCGATCGTCCAACCGGTAAACGCCCTGGCGGAAAGCGTACCTGCGGAGCAGAAGAGCGCCCAAGAAGCGGCAGCAGCCACGAAAGCCGATTCCGGCTCTTCCAGCACACTCGTACGGATGGTCCCGCTGCGTGCGGTCGCCGAAGCCATCGGCGCGGAGGTCGAATGGGACGCGGAGAACAGGCTGGTTACCGTCACCCGCGGCATAAACCAGCTCTCCGTAAAAATCGGCGAACGGAACGCAAAAGTCAATGGAATCCCATCGATCTCCATGACGGAGGAAGCCACTATCGTTAACGATACGGCATTGATTCCGCTGGAGACGATCCGGAAAACCTTTGGAGTCTCCGTCGATTGGGACGACGCAAACGGGCTGACCATCGATCCTTCCGATGTGACCGCAGCGGGGAGCCACTTCGTTTACCTGCTGCAAAGCGGTCAGTTTCAAGCGGCAAGCCGGATGCTGAGCGACAAGCTGCGGGCGGGACTGCCGGAAGCGAAGCTTGCGGGGTACTGGACCGGCAATACCGGCATCTTAGGGACGCCGAAACGGCTCATCTCGCTCAAGCGGGAAATTACGGCGGTCCAGCGCAACGCCCTGCTCGGCTATATGACGGAAAAATCGACGCCGCTGGGCATCGCCGTCCGGTTCGACGCAAACGGCAAAATCGACGATATTTTCATGCCGCTTCCTCCCGCAGGCGATTACAACGAGCCTGACTACGACAAGCCGGAGCTTTATTCGGAGGAGGAAGTGACGGTCGGCGAAGACGAAGCGCCGCTCCCCGGCACGTTGACGCTGCCGAAGGGCGAAGGGCCGTTCCCCGCCGTCGTGCTCGTACACGGCTCCGGGCCGAACGACCGCGATGAAACGCTCGGCAGCTACAAGACATTCCGCGATCTGGCCGTCGGTCTGGCCGCCAACAACATCGCCGTGCTCCGTTACGAGAAGCGGACGCGGGTACACACGCTCAAGAGCGCGCTCCATCCGGCTTTTACCGTCAAGGAAGAAACGGTTGACGATGCGATCGCCGCGGTGCATACGCTGCAAAAGGACCGCCGCATCGATGCGAAACGAATCTTCGTCCTCGGTCACAGCCAGGGCGGGATGCTGGTCCCGTCCATCATCGAATCCGACACGCAGAAAAGCATTGCCGGAGCCATTGTGATGGCCGGCCCTTCCCGACCGTTAGAGGACATTGTTCTGGAGCAAAATAAACAGGCGCTCGCATGGGCGAAGGAAGCGGGGCAGCCGACCGAAGGGCTGGAGCAGCAGGTGAAAGCGATGGAGCAGCAAGTCGCTCTTTTGAAGGACCCGCAATATTCCACGGCGAACGTACCGAAAGATTTTGCGCTGGGCAATCCGGTCTGGTGGTTTGACTTCCGGAATTATCGGGGCGGCGAAATCGCCAAGCGGCAATCGACGCCGCTCCTCATCCTGCAGGGCGACAACGATTTTCAAGTGACCGCAAACAATCTGGACGGCTGGAAGTCCTCCCTGTCTGCGCGCCAAGACGTCGTTTACAAGCTTTATCCGAAGCTGAACCACGGGTTCGTCGAGTCCGACCAGCCTTCCACCGGTAAGGAATACGCCCTTCCCGGCAACGTGCCGTCCTACGTGATTGACGATATCGCCGGGTGGCTGACAGGCAAAAACTAATTTTTAGGCAGGACTACGGGGTTAACCCCGGAAGCCCAAGGTACGAGGGGATTTCATGATTATTAAATTGGATTTACAATCGGAGACTCCAATTTATGCCCAGTTGATGAACCAGATTCTCGAAGGCATCGCGAGCGGCGCCTTGAAGCCCGGCGAGGCGCTTCCCTCCGTGCGCAGTCTCGCTTCGGATATCGGCATCAATCTGCATACCGTGAATAAAGCCTACACGCTCCTGAAGCAGGAAGGCTTCATTCAAGTTCACCGCCAAAAAGGGGTTGTCGTCCAACCGGACGGCATGCCCCAGGTAACCGAGGCGTATAAACATAAATTGCGCGAGCAACTGACGCCGATCGCAGCCGAAGCCATCTGCCGCGGCATGCGCGAGGAGGAGCTGCTCGGGTTTATCCAGGGCATTTTCAGCGAAATCAAAGGTGCCGGAAACTAAGGAGGGGGCTACATGCATATTGGAATCGCGTCGCTGGTCGCGGCCATTTTTGTGCCGGTCATTGTGATGCTGGCCGGTTTACCGTATTTTACAAGAACGACGAATCATTTCGGCGTATCGATCGATTCGCGGCACTATCACGATCCCGAGCTGCAATCGATGCGCCGCCGCTATGCCCGGTGGAACGGGGCGTTCGGAGCCGTGCTCCTCATCGTCTTGATGTTGGGCATACAGCGGACGAACGAGACGCAGCAGGGGATGTTCATCATCGGCGTCACCTTGGCGCTTATGGCGGCGTCGACGGTCAGCTTTCTCGTTTATTATAACAAAATGAAGCGGTGGAAGGCTGCGCGTCCCGCGGAAAACGCCAGCGCCCGGTTCATTGCCGTCGATACCTCGTTCCGGAACCGGAAAACGACATATTCCGACTGGTGGTATCTGGTTCATCTGGCTTTCGTCGCTCTGTGCGCCGTCATCGCTTTGTGGAATTACGACAAGCTTCCAGACGTTCTCGTGTCGCGGTACGATATGCAGGGCAGCCCGACAGCCACCCAGCCGAAAACGTATTGGAACGTCTTTTTCCCGAACGTGATGCAGTTGGTCCTGATCTTCATCTTCGCGTCCATCAATACGGTGATCCGCAAAAGCAAACAGCAGATCGACGCGAATGCGCCCGAGCAATCGCGCGAGCAGAACATCCGCTTCCGCCGGATCTGGTCTCTCGTGTTAATGGTCATGGGCTTCTTGATGCTCGTGCTGTTCTCATTCATTCAATTCTTCTTGCTATTCCCCTTTGACGGCTCGGTACTCGTCACCGTATCGATCACGATTCCCGCTCTGATGCTGATCCTGGTTCTCGCGGTCTCGTTCATTACCGGGCAAGGCGGGAGCCGGCTCGGCGGATCGACTGCAACGGGCGAGAAGCTGGTGCCCGGGGTGACCGACGACGACAAATACTGGAAGCTGGGATCGATCTACTATAATCCCGACGATCCTTCGCTGTTTATCGAGAAGCGGGTCGGCATCGGCTGGACGATCAACGCAGCCAGGCCGATGGCGTGGGTCGTTATGCTGGCGCCGCTTGTGCTGATCGGGGCGATCCTTGTCATCGCGGCGATCAAAGGCTGAGCCCGAACTTCGGGATACCGGTCAGACGTTGAATCGGACTTCGAGTAGATAGCACGGCAGCAATCCGTCCCTGAAGGCGGGCTTGCTGCCGTTTGTAGTTTACAGCCCTTGTGCGTGCGCGGCTTGACAATTGAAGAGGCTTCACTATAATTTAATTTTGAGTATATACTCAATTTTTTTGAAAGAAGGACGAAGGATGGCGAGAGGCGAAAAGAACGATCCCGAGCTGAAAAAACAAAAAATTGTCGCCGCGGCCCTCCGCCTTTTTTCCGGGAAAGGCTACCATGCGACGACGACCAAGGAAATCGCCGAGGAAAGCGGTGTAACGGAAGGCTTAATCTTCTACTACTTCGGCGGCAAGCGCAAGCTGCTCATGCATATCGTTCACAGCTTCTCCTTCGCGCTGCTGGCGCAGGACGGCGCGGACCGGTGGAAACGGCTGCCCCTGGATGAAGCGCTGGCACAGTACGGATGCCGGTACCTGCAATTTTTGAAGGAGAACCGGGAGTACTTGCTGCTGATCTGGTCCCCGGAGATGATGCGGGATGAAGCCGTTTCTCAAGAAGTGCTCCGGCTCATCGGAAGCATCGGCGCTTCCGGCAGCAGCATTTTGAAGCAGTCGGCCCCCGTTGGCCAAATAAATGAGCAAACCTATCATATTGCCGCAACGATGCTTAATGCATCGATTCTGCTTTATTTCGCGCTGCATTCCCGCTTCGGCAGCGAGATGGCCGTGCTGGGCGATGAAGAAGCTTATATTCGTCAACTGGTCGGTGTGCTGCTCCACGGCCTTTACAAGGGTGATGCGTAATGCGTTCCGTTGAAAGGCCAAATTTTTTTGAGTAATTTTTGAGTGATCACTCAAATTAAGTTCAACAAGAAACAAACCAAGGAGGAACCGAACATGCTCGCTTTGCTGAATGATTGGATTTCCCTGCATACGTTGATCTGGCTCCTGCCGGTCGCCTTCTTCCTTCATGACGGCGAGGAAATCGTCACCGTGGAACGCTGGATACGGCCGCGCAAGCACGCCCTGCCCCCGTTGATGCAGCGGGCGCTGAACTGGGACAAAAGCATTACCGTTCAATTCGCGACAGCGGTCGTGCTGATCGGATCGCTGATCTGCCTTGGGGCTGGCGTGGCCGCAGCGGCAGTGGAGGACGGCGGGAAGCTCGGCCCCGTCTTCGTTGGCATGGTCGCGGTCATGCTGCTGGACGGCATCAAGCATGTAGGCTTATCCCTGCAGAAGCGGAGCTATACCGTCGGAGCCGTAACAGCCGCGCTAGTGGAAATCCCGTACGCCTCGTACGCACTTTACCGCTTATTTGAGGCGGACCTGGTAGAGCCGGCCGCCCTATGGCTCGGCATCACCATCGTGCTTCCACTCGTGTTTTTTCTGATCGGTATCGGGTTCACGCTCGGACGGTGGATCGCACCCTTTCGCAGACCTGCAGCGGGGGCGGGCCGCCATATCTAAGGGGCAGACCCCGCTAAAGGTACGTGGAGCGCTCTATGCGGCGCGGGCCAATCCAAAGCGATCCTCCCAACACCTCCCGCACCTTCAGGCAAGCTCATGCGCATATTTTCAGCAAGCAAGTCAAATAATGGATATGTCATGAAGAGCTTTCATTACTGGGAGGCAAAAGTGAAATGAACGATAACCATTCAAACGGAACTTCGGTTGAGGGTGTCGGAGGATCGCTCGACGAGCGGCGTTCGCCGGGCGAAACCGGTACGACGCTGACGGATCGGCAGGGCCATCCCATTACGGATAACCAGAACATCCGGACCGTGGGCAATCGGGGGCCGTCCACCCTCGAAAACTACCATTTTATCGAGAAAATCTCGCATTTCGACCGGGAACGCATTCCCGAGAGGGTCGTCCATGCCCGCGGAGCGGGGGCTCACGGGTACTTCGAAGCCTACGGCAAAGTCGGAGACGAACCGGTCGCGCGGTATACGCGCGCGAAGCTGTTTCAGGAAGCCGGCAAACGCACGCCGGTCTTCGTCCGCTTCTCCACCGTCGTTCACGGAGGACATTCGCCGGAAACGCTTCGCGATCCCCGCGGGTTCGCGACCAAGTTTTATACGGAGGACGGGAACTGGGATTTGGTCGGGAACAACCTGAAAATCTTTTTCATTCGCGATCCTCTCAAGTTTCCCGACATGGTCCATTCGTTCCGGCCGGACCCTGTGACGAATCTGAACGACCCGGAGCGTATGTTCGATTTTCTCGCGGGCACGCCGGAAGCGACGCATATGGTTACCTTCGTCTTCTCTCCTTGGGGAATTCCGGCGAATTACAGACAGATGCAGGGGTCCGGCGTCAATACGTACAAGTGGGTCAACGCCGACGGCGAGGCGGTCTTGGTTAAATATCACTGGGAACCGCTGAAGCAGGGGATCAAAAATTTGACCCAGCGCGAAGCCGAGGAGATTCAAGCCAAAAATTACAGCCATGCGACCCAGGACCTGTACGAGGCGATCGAGCGCGGCGATTTCCCGGAATGGGAGCTTTGCGTTCAAATCTTAAGCGATGACGAGCATCCCGAGCTCGACTTCGATCCGCTGGACCCGACCAAGCTGTGGGATCAGGAGCGTTTTCCCTTTTTGCCGGTCGGAAAAATGGTGCTGAACCGGAACCCCGAGAACTATTTCGCAGAGGTCGAACAGGCAGCCTTCGGGACGGGCGTCCTGGTAGACGGCCTGGATTTCTCCGACGACAAGCTGCTGCAAGGACGGACGTTCTCTTACTCGGATACGCAGCGCCATCGGGTCGGCACCAACTACCTTCAGCTTCCGATCAATGCGCCCAAGAAGCACGTCGCCACCAATCAGCGCGACGGACAAATGACCTACTACGTGGATCGCGCCGAGGGGCAAAGTCCGCATGTCAACTACGAGCCCTCGCTGCTGGACGGGCTGACCGAAGCGAAGCCGCAGGGCAAAGACCACGAACCCGCTTATCAGGCGAAGCTTGTGCGCCAAAAGATCGACCGGACGAACGATTTCAAGCAAGCGGGAGAAACGTACCGGAAATTCGAGGATTGGGAACGCGACGAATTGATCGGCAATCTGGTCGCTGCGCTTCAAGTATGCCGGCCTCCGATCCGTCAGCGGATGATCGACTATTTTACGCAAGCCGATCCCGAGTATGGGCGGCGCGTTGCGGAAAGGTTGGCCCAGGCCGATGCCGGTTCGCCGCATCTCGGCTCCGTTTCCGCGCAGCAAGGCGCAGATCTGGCGAGTCGGATGGGGCAAAGAACGGACGGTTATTGACCGGCCGTCTCCGGCTTCTGCTGGCAGTACAGCCCGTCATGGTCCGTCCATTCCGCGTATAGCACATCCTGCAGCCGCCCGATTCCTGCGGCATCCAGCTCGCCGAGCAGCCACGCCTCGTTCCGGCCGAGAGCTTCGAGCCCTTGCCGTTGGATGTTCCCGTTCTCGATCAGCACGACCGGCAGGGATACCGGAACGTCGGGTAGACGCAAGTCCTTTCGCGTCACGCTTTCGGCTTCAGACCGTTTCATCACGCTGATGCTCCCGTTCGTTTCGAACACGGCGAAGGCGACCTCTCGTATGGAAAATACGTTTTGCTCCCGGAGCATCGTGAGCAATTGATCGAAATCAAGGTTATTCCGCTTCATCGCTTTCCAATCGATCCGGCCGTTGTCAATAATGAGATCGGCCGTCCCGTTCAGCGGCTTGGACAGCCACGGGACGTACTGCACGAGCTTCTCCAGCGCCAACGACATCACGGTCCATAGCGCGAGCGCATAAAGCAGCTGCTCTAGCCCGACGTCGCGGTCATATAGCGTATTGCCGACAATTTCGCTGAGCATTAACGAGGAGACGAAATCGAAGGCGGTCAGTTGGGAAATTTCCTTCTTGCCGAGCAGTCTTGTGATGACCCACAACCCCGCAAGTCCGGCCGCCAGCTTGACGGTAATATAGGCGAAATCCGCCATAAAAAGCCCTCCTTCGGAAAAGGAAGATGTGTCCTTCCTTACCCGGGGAGGGCATCGTTTGAACCCGCAGAATCACCCGTTAAGCCACCTGAAAAACCAATGCAAGAAGACCAGCGACCCGATAATCGCCAGGTAACGAAGCTTTCGGGGCATACGAATCCACAGCTTCAGCATGCGCATGTTGTTCCCGCGCCCTGTTTGGTTGTTCATCCACCGTCCCCTCCCCTTTACTCCAGCCTCGAACAAATCAGCTCGCCCGTTCGGGCATCGATCCATCGGATTTCCAGGCCTTTTTCCTTGTGCACCAAGCGGTACTTCAAAGCGTAGCGGCGCCTTTTGCCGTTGCCCGAGTAATCGATCTCCCACCTCAGCTTCAGGTCGAGAGCTTCCGCATAAATCCGGCGCGCCTCCGGCTCGTCTATGAGCGGTGTTACCTCGACGGCCTGCAACTGAACCGGATCGACGGATGGACCCATCACGTGTCCGATTCGTCCCGACGTCTTGTTGACGGACAACCGGATGTGCTCCAGCTCCAGCCAGACGCCCTGCTTCCCGATGCGGAAATCGAAATGCTCCCTATCGGAATCGGGTGCCTCCTCCTGCTGCCGCAACTGCAAAAACGGCGCCAGCCCGGGCTGCATACGGGTCAAAAATCCAAGCGCGATGTCCAAGCACGCGTCCCGTGACAGACTCAGCTCCCCTGGAATCTCCTCTTCAAAACGAATAAACGACACCAGCCTTCCGCCGACCGGATCGATCTTCGCTTTCAGCGTCTCCTCCGACCGCTGCCGGAAAAAGGCATCCAGCGAACGGTCCTCTGACGCCACCGGCTCCCAATCGCGCCGCCGCCAGACGAGACCGGTCATGCAGTCGTCCATTTCCACTTCCCTCAGCAGCTCGTACCGCTCCGGATCGATGCCGAGCAGCTCCTGAACGTCCTGCGCCGTCCGGACGGCCGGAGCCTCGACCGCAGGCAGCTCGGGAACAGGCAGCCATACGGCTGGCTCCTCGGATTCCGTGTCTTCGTCGGCTGCTTCGCGGGCCTCTTCTACCCCATCTGCCCGGAAATGCATCCAGCGGGTTCCCGGTTCGTAGACGAGCCTCAGCTCATCCTTTTCCGCGTCGTCGACGGACTTGTGAAGGAAGTGCAGCCGCAGGTCCAGCTTGGCGGTATCCGCAATCTGGCGCAGAAGCTGCTCCTTCGGAACAATAGACTCCGGGTTTTTCGGTTTCGTCTGCCGCCCGAAATACCGGAAGTCGCTGACGATGCCGCTGCGGTGAACCTTGACCCGGAAGCCCGACATCGGCAGCGGCAGCCCCATGATCTCCTGCTCGTAGAAAAATAACATCCCGGAGTCTGCGGACTTGGTACGCGTCAGGGAAAACGGCTTCAGCGCACCAGGATAATGGTCGAGCGCGAACTTCTCCGCCCGGAGCCGCAATTGTTCCACAGTCAGCTCCGGCAAATCGCCGGCCGCCTCCTCCACATCGATCGTATACTCGATCAGATCCCCTTGACCGTTAAGCTCCACGGACATGCCGCTCTCCTTGCCGGGCTTGCTCCATACGGGATCCTCGCCCGCTTTGGTCCAGACGAACATCGCCCGGCTGCCTTCGCGCTTGTCTTCGTGATAATCCGCAATCGTAAGCTCGTACGCTTCCGGGATGTCAAAGAGCTCCTCCGTCCGCAGCTTTAACTCGGCCAGCTTGTGCTGCAAGGCTTCCTCGGCGGATAATTCGGAAGGTTCAGCCGATGGAGACGGTCTTGAGCCTGCCGGTTCGTTCGGGTCGGCGTATCGTTTGCGCAATTCCTTCAACCCCCTGTGCAAAATGGTTTTCACCGTGCCTGCCGGCTTGCGGAGCAAAACGGCGATCTCCTCGATCGTCATATCGTGCCAATATTTAAACGCGATCACCTGTCTCTGCTTCGGCTCTAGCTGCTGGACCGCCGTACGCAAGTCGAGACGTTCGTCGGGATCGGGCGCGAGAGCCGGCTGACGTTCGGCCGCACGGCTATCGTCCGGCACCAGCCGCTGTCGTTTGTCCAGCGCCGTCAACGCGCAGTTGATGACGATGCGGGTCAGCCACGTGGCGAAAAACTGCGGCTGCTTCAGCTTTGGCAGTCCAACAAGCGCCTTGTAGATCGCCTCGTGGACCACATCCTCCGCGTCCATGTCCTGCCGCACGTAATAATAGGCAATCCGGCGCAGGCGGTCCTGCTGTTCCTCGATCAAAGCCAGAAAGGCCGCGTGATTTCCCGCTTGGGCTTCTCTGACCCGGTCGCTTTGGTTCATGTCCTTCCCCTCCCGTGTATACCCTTTAGACCGGTGAGAGCGCATTTAGGTTTCAGAGTTTTGAAAAAACATTATTCAACTCGGCCTTGATGTGTTGCGGATGTCGCCAAGCATACGCTCGATTCCCGCTGCACGGTAGCCTTTGCACACTATCGAGCTTTTTCGTCAAAATTATACATTTTATCCCAAAAAAAAGCTTTTCCCTCTCCCACTATCAACCTTCCCTTCCGAACGCCCCCTCGGCACGTCGTTCTTTTGACCTACGCTTTCATCCTCCCGGGCACACGCCATCCGATAATTTTGCGGTCGCCCTCCACCCGTTTAACCTATGGTTATTTCATTAACAGCCTTCCCGTCATTTTCTTTTTGAAAACGAATACATTTTATTAAAATTGTATTGAAAACACTGGTATATTGTGGTAGCTTGGTAATATATTTTTACAATCTTAATATTACAAATCACCCAGTAATCTTTCACCACACCTAGAATTTGGGACGAGCATTCACTTCCATCCGGGCCTTCCTCCATGCTCCCGCCGTCCCCGAGCCGCTAGTCCTGCTGCTCTACTCCCTACTTCATTAGAACCTGCATAACCAACGCGGCAGTCGATGCGTCTTGCGTAATTTTTGCCAAGGGATCACAGAACGATTCATCGTCGTTCTTGATTATATAAAATAATGAAAAAGGAGCGAGCTTATGAAGATTCGCAAATGGCTGGCTACAACGGTCATCCTGACTGTTGTCGGCGCAACGGCAGCCGGATGTACTGGCGGCAACACCGGTACGACCCCCGGTACGGGAACCGAAGGCGGCGAGAAGAGCGCTGCCCCCAAGCAAGAAATTACCCTTAACTTCAGGACGGAACCGGGGGCGATGGACGTCTCCAAATCGACGCAGGTGGCAGCGTTTACCGTCATGAACGCCGTTAGCGAAGGGCTGTACCGTCTGAATAAGGACGGCAAAGCCGAGCCGGGGCTGGCGAAAGACATGCCGAAAATTTCGGAGGACGGTAAAACGTACACGATCCAGCTCAAAGACAATTTGGTCTATTCCGACGGCCAGCCGGTCAAAGCCGAAGACTTCGTCTACTCGTATCAGCGTACGTTGGACCCTTCGACCAAGGCGTTGTATGCGTTTATGGTGGCTTGGGTTAAGGGCGGGGCGGACGTGCAAAAAGCCAAGACCCCCCAAGAGCTCGAAGCGGCGAAGAAGGCGCTCGGCGTCAAGGCGCTGGATGATAAAACCGTGGAAATCACCTTGGAACGTCCGATTCCATTCTTCACCGAGCAATTATCGTTCCTGCAATTTTTCCCGCAACGCAAAGACATCGTCGAGAAATACGGCGACAAAAACGGCGGAGACGCAGAATCTGCCATCGGCCCGGGTCCGTTCAAGCTGGCTCAATGGGACCATGAGCAGCAGCTCGTCTTAGTGAAAAATGATAAATATTGGGACAAAGATAAAGTCAAACTGGAAAAAATTACACTGAACATCGTCAAAGACGAAAACACCGGTCTAAACCTGTTCCAAACCGGAGCGACCCAGCTGCAAAACATCACCCGCGAGAGCATCAACCAATGGGAAGGAAAGCCGGAATTCGTCCTGCAGCCCGAGCTGTCTTCCTGGTATATTAAGATGAGCCAGGATAACGTCCCGGCCTTCAAAAACAAAAAAGTCCGTCAAGCGCTGGCGCTTGCCATCGATTCCAAAGCATTCATCGAAACGGTTACAGGCAAAGGCCCCGTACCGGCTACCGGCTTCGTACCGAACGGAACGAGCGACGGCAATGGTGGAGAGTTCCGTAAAAAAGCAGGCGACCTACGGCCGAAATTCGATCCGGCCAAAGCGAAGCAATTGCTGCAAGAAGGCTTGAAAGAGCTGGGTGTAGCGCAGCTGCCGAAGTTCAAGCTTCAAGCGGACGACAACGGGGTCGGACCGAAATCCGTCGAGTTCATCCTCGCCCAGTGGAAGCAAAATCTCGGCGTCGACGCCATCGGCGAGCCGGTTCCGCACAAGCTCCGGGTGGACAACGAGAACAACCACAAATACGAAGCGTCTCTCTCCGGCTGGAGCGCCGATTACAACGATCCGATGACGTTCCTCGAAATGTTCGTGACCGGCAACGAATTCAACGATGCCGGTTGGTCCAATGCCGAATACGACAAGTTAATTAAAGGCGCGCAAGTCGAGATGGACAAAGCGAAACGTTCCCAGTTAATGGTCGACGGCGAAAAAATACTGATGGAGGAAATGCCGCTCATCCCGAACTACTTCCGCTCCCTGAGCTGGCTCAAAGACCCGAAGCTGCAAGGTGTGGTCTTCCCGCCGTACGCGCTTGAATATGAACTCAAGTGGGCGTATGTGAAGTAAGCCCGAGCTAAAAAAGGCGAAAGCCGTCCTTTCCGTTGAAAAGCCAACGGAGGACGGCTTTTTTTCATGAAGGCGCCATTGTTAGACCCAGGGCTTCGCCTTATAATCAGGGTATCGCTTAACAGCAGCGTTAGCTGCCCGAAAGGAGAGTCCCGCATGGCATCGGCTTCATCCCGCCCAAGAGCGGTCATTATCGGCGCCGGTATCGGCGGATTGTCCGCAGCCATTGCGCTGCAAACCACAGGGTGGGACGTCTCAGTCTACGAGAGGACCCGCTCCCTGTCAGGCATCGGCGCCGGCATCGCGCTCGCCGCCAATGCCATGAAAGCGCTGCGGCAGCTTGGAGCGGACGAGCAGGTAAGTCGCCTCGGAGCCCCTGTACGGCAAGCGGATATTTATACATCGGACGGACGGCTGCTGGTGTCGCTGCCGACAGAAGAGCAAGCCCGACGCTACGGGTCGCAGAGCTACCTGATCCACCGGGCCGATCTGCATTCTGTTCTGCTCGGCCGTTTGGAGCCCGGGACGGTGTGTACGGATAAGAAATTGCTCCGCTGGGAGCAAAACGAGCGAAGCGTCAAGGCCGTCTTCGAGGACGGCACGACCGCCGAAGGGGACGTGCTGATCGGCGCCGACGGCCTGCACTCCGCCGTTCGGGCGCAGCTCTTCGGCGAGAGCGCCCCGCTTCGTTATGCCGGATATACCGCGCTGCGGGGCATTGCACATTGGTACGACGAACGCTACCCGTTCGAACAGGGCGGCGGCTTCGAGGCCTGGGGGCCGGGCAAGCGGTTCGGCGTGTCGGCGATCGGACAAGGGCGCCTCTTCTGGTTCGCCGCCGTCAACGCGCCGCAAGGCCAAGAGCTCCCTCCCCCCGAGAGAAAGGCGGCCGCGATGCGCCAATTTCGCGGCTGGATGGAGCCGATCGAGGCGCTGATCGCCGCGACCGATGAGGCCTCCATCCTTTCTCACGATATTTTCGACCGCCGGCCGCTCGCCGGCTGGAGTCGGGGGCGCGTGACCTTGCTCGGCGACGCCGCGCATCCGATGCTGCCCAACCTTGGGCAAGGCGGGGCGCAGGCAATGGAGGACGCCCTTGCGCTAACCCGCTGCCTGCGGCAGGCATACGGCACGCCGGGCACGCCCGGTGTCGCCGCTGCTCTGCGGCAATATGAGCAGGAGCGGTTCGGACGGACCGCGCTGGTCGTCCGCAGGTCGCGCGCGATGGGCCGGATGGTGCAGCTCGCGCCCCCCTCCGCCATTGCCGTCCGAAACCGGCTGCTTCGCCTGCTCCCCGCCCGGATGCAAATCCGTCGCCTGGATTGGCTGGTCGGGTATGAGCCCTGAACCCTGGCTGCTCAGCGCTCCAGTACAGCCAGCACTTCTTCTACCGGCAGAGCAGCAATCGTTCTTCCTTGGCGCCCCGCGGTCGTCTCCGCCATAAACAGGGAGTTATAGATCGCTTCCTCGGTCGCCTCCGTGACGGCACGGAAGCAGTCGGACATCAGTCGGCCGTCTTCGCGAACGACGCGGAGCTCCAGCACACCGGAAGCCGGCGTATGCGGAATGCGGTTGCCGTTGCTGAAGGCGATCGCGATGTCGCCGCTTCCGTGATGGGCGATCGAGCCGGTACGCGCCAAGCCGAAGCCCGCCCGCTTGGCAATCCGCTTCAGTTGGCGGGCGTCCATCGGCAAGTCGGTGCCAATCACGATGATGATCGAGCCGTCGTTGTCCCGCGCTTCCTCCGGCTTCGCCCGAAGGGATTCGCCCACAGGCTTTCCAAGTATGGTCAAGTCTTCCCCAAGGCCGAAGTTCGTCAGCACCAGGACGCCGAAATGGTAAATGGCCCCATCGACTTCCACCTGTCTGGACGATGTCCCGATTCCTCCCTTGTAGCCGAAGCAGACCATCCCGGTTCCGGCTCCGACGGACCCTTCCGAGACGCGGTGGTCCTTGGCTGCCCATCCCAGTCGGATCGCTTCCATCGCGTGCTCCGGACGGACGTGAAGCCCTCTCATATCGTTCAACAGCGAGTCGTTGCACTCCCCCGTGACGACGTTTAGAGAGCCGTCGCGGTCTCCGATCCCGTCATCCTGCGCCAGCATGTAACGAAGCGTCCCTTCGGTCACCGCCGGCACGCCGAACGTATTCGTCAGCATAATCGGCGATTCGATGACGCCCAGCTCGTCCACTTGAACCAGACCGGCCGTTTTGCCGAAGCCGTTGATCACATGCGCCGCAGCAACCGTTTTCTCGCGAAACCAATCACCCGAATGCGGTAAAATCGCCGTGACCCCCGTCCGGACGCAAGCATCGGGGCGGTCCTCTTTTAATGTCACATGCCCTACGGATACTCCGGGGACATCCGTGATGCTGTTATACTGTCCGGTCGGCAGCTTTCCGATGGTAAATCCGTAATCGCGCAGTCGTTTTCTGCTCATAAGCTATTCTCCCTCTATTCGTTTACGCGCCGCAGCATGCGGGAGCCGTAGAAGGCCGCCCAAGCCTGCGGCTCATCCTTGAAGAAGAAGCGGATCGGATAGCCGCTGTCTGCGATAACAAGCGTACGCTCGTCGCTGGCCCGCAGCGCCAAGGCTTTGCCGTCAATGACAGCAACAGGCGAATTACCTTCAAGCACGATTTCGACGCTGCCGCCCTCGGCGGACCGGTAAGCGCCGGCCAGACGCCGCAGCTCCTCCGGAGAGGCCTCGTACGTCGGCTCCACGCTGCTCTTTTGCTCCAAGGGGAAGCCGAGCGCTGTGTTGACGGCCGCCAGCCACAGCTCGTTTGCGGGCACGTTCGCCACGTTCGTCAAGACGGCGGCCACAAGCCCGCGTTCGGGCACGAAGCCAAAATACGACGATACCCCGGGCTGACCGCCTCCGTGCTCGACAAGCGTAACGCCGGAGTAATCGGGAGTCACCCGCAGCGCACAGCCGTAAAACACATTTCTTCCGATCCGGTGAATCGGCTCCCGCATCTGCCTTAAGCTTTCGCTCCGCGCCACGGGGCGGTCGTTCGAAGGCTCGGCCTCGTCCAAGTAAATTTGCCCGTATTTCAGCAGATCGCGTACCGTCGACCGGATACCCCCGCCCGCTTCGTAGTTCCCCAGCTTGGGCCACGGCACCTCGTCCAGCGTCCGCGTGCCGCCGCGCTTCACATACGGCACGGAGACATTATCCCAAGCGGCCAGCTCGTCCAGACTGAACGTCGACCGCTGCATCTGCAGCGGCTCCAGAATCCGCTCCGTGATCGCCGTTCGGAACGGGCGGCCCGTCAGCCGTTCGATGATCGCCCCGAGCAGCAGAAACGTGTCGTTGCAGTAGCTGAAATAGTCCCCCGGTGCTCCCAAAAGCTCAATCTCTTCGTTCGCCAAATAGTCGAGGTGTTCGGTAAACTGCCGAAGCTCCTCCCGGCGGCGCATGGGCGGGACGCCCGCCGTATGGGAAAGCAAATGCCGCACGCGAATCCCTTCGCTCTGCCTCCCGCCGGAAGTGCGCAGCGTGAACTCGGGAAGGTGCTTCGTGACAGGATCGTCCAGCGAAAGCTTCCCTTCCTCCGCGAGCTGCATGATGGCTAAGGCCGTGAACGACTTGGTAACGGACGCGATGCCGAACACCGTATCCGGGGTAACCGGCTCACCCGTTTGCATATTTCTAACGCCGAACCCCTGCTGATAGACGGTCTCCCCGCGCAGCGAGACGGCCACGGCCGCCCCGGGGATCGCTTCTTTCTCCATCATCGCCTTCATATAGGCTTCGAATCCGGACCAGTTGCCGGTCATCACAGCACCTCCATAAACTGCGCGGTCCGCTTACTTCGGACGGTTGCGCAAAAAGTTCTCGGCGGCAAATCCCCGCACTTCTTCTTCCTTATAATATTTTAGCAGCTCATTGATCAAGTTTTGGCTTTTGCCCGCGTGTTCCAAGTCTGCGACAAATTCCGAAATGCCGTCAAAATCCGAACCGAGCCCGATATGCCGCACGCCGCCGAGCGCACACAAATGATCGATATGCTTTAACAAATCGGCGATCGCTACATGCCTTTCCCGCTTCACAAAGGCAGGACAATAAATAACGTGAGCCGTCCCGCCCTTCGCAAACAGCGCCTTGGCCTGTTCGTCCGTTAAATTGCGCGGGTGATCGCAAACCGCACGCGCGTTGGCGTGGCTCGCCATCGGATATTCCGCCAGCTCAACCACATCCCAGAACGCCCGCTCGCACAGATGAGCGACGTCGGTCAGCAGCCGGTGCTCGTTATTGAAGCGCACAATGTCCCGGCCGAACGAGGTCAACCCGGCACCGCGCGGCTCCAGCACGCCATCGGCCGCGAGATTGGCGTAGTTCCAGGTCAAGCCAACCGCACGCACGCCGAGCTGGTATAAAATGTTCAGCTGGCGCAGGTCGTTGCCGATAGGATCGACACCTTCCAGCGTCAGCATGGCTCCGATCTGCCCCGGTCCGAGCGCGTCGAAATCGGCCCAGTCTCGAATCTGCTTCATCTCCGGATGCTTCCCAAGCACCTCGTCGTAGAAATAATGAATCTGATCCAGCGCCGCTTGAAACTTCTGCTCTGCCTTAAGATGAGGCGGAACGAAGACGGCAAAGCACTGGGCCTTCACGCCACCCTGCTGCAGCCTTGCCTTGTTCGTTGCCAGTTCCTCCGAGCTGCCGTACGACAGCTGCCCGCCGCTTTTCCAGAGCTTATACAGCGCGTCGCAATGAAAGTCGATGATATCCATATTTCCCCTCATTTCTTGATCCAGCCTTTTCTAGTCCTGTCCCGTCATTGTACGGAACCGTTCGTACAGCGTCCGCGCGACCGGTCCGGGCTTGCCGTCCCGGATCAGGCTTCCGTCCTCGAAACGAACGACCGGCATCACTTCCGTCGTCGTACTGGTGATAAACGCTTCGTCCGCCTGCTGCAGCTCCTCCGGCGTAAACGATTGCTCGATGAACGGGATGCGCAGCTCGTGCGCAATCCGCTGCACCGCCATTCTCGTAATACCCGCCAAAATCTGATTGGACAGCGGCGCCGTCCGGATCGCTCCGTCTTTGACCATGTACACGTTGGAGCTTGTTCCTTCCGTCACAACCCCGTCCCTTACGAGAACCGCTTCAAGGCATCCGCGGTCGGACGCAGCTTGTTTGGCCAAAATGTTGGGCAGCAGGTTGAGCGACTTGATCCAGCAGTTCAGCCAGCGCTCGTCCGGATGCAGCATGACGCTGGCGCCGGTAGCCCTTGCGTCGGCCGGTATTTCCCGAAACGGCTTCGCCGTCATCGATACGGACGCCGGGGAGGCCGGAAACAAATGATTGCGGGGGGCGATGCCACGGGTTACCTGCACATACAGATCGAGATCCGACAGCCCGCTTTTTTGCGTCAATTCGCCGATGATCCGCTTCAGCGACTCGCCGTCGTGCCCGATCTCCAGACGGATCGCCGCGGCGCTCTTGAACAACCGGTCCAAATGCTCGTCGAGCATAAAAGGACGCCCCTTGTAAATCCGGATTACCTCATATACACCGTCCCCGAATTGATGTCCCCGTTCGTCGATCGGAACGGCCGGTTCGTCCGACTGGAGAAAACTCCCGTTAAAATAAGCCAAAGCCATGATGTAGCTCCTCCCTGGTTAAATTCCCATGTTATTAACAAACTAATCGATTTCCTCAGGTCGGTCCAATAGGATAATGACATGATGGCTATAAGAAAATATAATACGAGCATGGGAGGCATTTTATGAATACGGATCATGTTGAATGTTTTATCATGGTGGCTCTGACCGGAAGTTTTAGTAAAGCGGCCAATCTGCTGTATTTGTCCCAGCCCACGGTCAGCCAGAGGATCAAAGCGCTCGAAGCCGACTTGAACTGCAGGCTGTTTCAACGGGCCGGCCATGCCATCGCCTTGACGGAGGAAGGCGAAAGCTTCCTTCCCTATGCCAAAAGCATGCTGCAAGCGCTTCAGGACGGGCAGCAGGCGATCCAGCGGATTCACGGGAAATTGGAAGGCGAGCTGTCCGTCGCTTCCGTATTCGGAGCGGCCTTTTATCTGCTGCCTCAGCTTGTGGAGCAATTCCAGACGATTTACCCGAAGGTGAAGCTGACGCTTTTGACCGGGCATTCGCATCAGGTCCTCGATATGGTGTTGAATCATGAGGTATCCTTCGGGATCGCCCGTGCCGTCAATCATCCGCAGATCCGGCGCATTCCGATCCTGAAGGACGATATGCTGCTGGCGGTTTACCCGGGCCATCCGTTTCACGACCGCAAGCAGGTAACGATCGAGGATGTCGCCAAGGAGCGGCTCATATTGTTCAATCGCGGCTCGCTCGACTGGACGCTGATTAACGGAGCGTTCAGCCACTACCGGCTGGATCGGCACGTGGTCATGGAGGCGGATAACATTGAGGTCGTCAAGCGGATGGTCAAGCAAAGGCTGGGCATCGCGTTTCTGCCGCGTTTCTCGATCCTCCACGATTTGGAGCAGGACGAGCTCCACGAGGTGGAAGTCGCCGGACTTCCGCAGCTGAACCGCAATTTCGAGCTGATCTATTTGAAGGACATGTCGCTGAACCAGATCATGGAGCAGTTTATCGGCTTCTTATGCCAGCACCATGCGCAAACCGGTCATTGGCCGGATCAGGGATAAGAACGAATGTGGCAAGCCTGGCAGAGCTTCCGCACGTTATTGTAAGCCGTCTCCGGAGAGGGCGATTTTAATGTATACTTATCAGGAGAAACAATCATTTATGCGAAGGAAGCAAAAGAATGGATATACGGAAATTGCGCTACTTTATTGCAGTGGCGGAAGAGCTTCATTTCAACCGTGCCGCGGAAAAATTGAACATGACACAGCCTCCCCTCAGCCAGCAAATTCAAGCGCTGGAAGAGGAACTTGGGGTGAAATTGCTGGAACGCAGCAAAAGGCAGGTTCGTCTTACGCCGGCGGGAGCCGTTTTTTTAGAAGAGGCCAAAACGATTTTATCTCAATTGGAGCGGTCGATTAAGACGACGCAGCTTGCCGGTCGAGGCATAAGCGGGCATTTGGTTATTGCGTTCGTGGACTCGGCTGCGGGCGGTTTAATGATCGATATTCTAAAAGGTTTTCGGGAACATTTCCCGCAAATACAGCTTACTTTGCGCGAGATGACTTCCGCCCAGCAAGAGCAGGGCTTACTTGACGGAAGCGTTCATGTCGGCTTTCTCCGTGCCATTGAACCGGCGAAGCATCTGGCTTATCGTACATTCGCAATAGAATCGCTCCTGGCCGTACTGCCCGAACAGCATCCGTTAGCCAGGCAGCCGCTTCTGTCCGTCAGCTCGTTGGAATGTGAACCGTTCGTCTTGTTTCCGCGTCATCTGGGAGCCGATTTTCATCGCCTGATCATGGAATTTTGCTCCCAACATGGCGTTTATCCGAATGTCGTACAGGAAGCAATTCAGATGTACACCATCGTTAACTTGGTTGCCGCGAACCTGGGCGTTTCCATCGTGCCTTCTTCCGTTGCCGAATTTCGGCGCAGCGGCGTCGTATTCCGGCCCTTTAAGGAAAGCGCCCCCCCGGTCCCTCTCTATGCCGCTTGGAGAACCGATACGGATAAGGCCGTCTTGTCAGCTTTTCTCGAGACCATGGAAGCCGTATGTATGGCGGCTATGGCTCGCGGATAACCTGCCAATCAACCGGTTTTTTCCGGATCGCGCTCAACCAGTCCTTCTAAAATATGGTCGATTTTCCTCATCGTTTCAGGGTCAAGACGAAGCCCTGCAGCCTTGACGTTCTCTTGTACTTGCTCCGGCTTCGATGCCCCGATAATGGCGGCTGACACCTGCGGATTTTGCAGCACCCATGCTATGGCAAGCTGCGGCAGCGTCAACCCGGCATCGTGCGCAAGGGAAGAGAGCCTGGAAACAGCCTGCAGCACTTCGGTACGCATCCACTGCCCTGCCAATCGCTCGAAAAAGGAAGCCCCAGCCGGCGTCGAAGCACGGGAGCCTTTGGGAATCGGCTTATCCGGCATATATTTCCCGGAAAGAATTCCTTGTGCAAGCGGCGACCAGACTACCTGCCCGATTCCTTCCCGCTCGCAGGCCGGGACGACTTCCGCTTCGATAACTCGCCATAACATCGAATATTGGGGTTGACTCGCGATCAGCGGAACCTTCAATTCCCGAGCCAATGCCGCCCCCTCCGCAATTTGTCCCGCCGTCCACTCGCTTATCCCGATATATAGAACTTTTCCTTGCCGAACCAGATCCGAAAAAGCCAAAAAGGTTTCTTCAAGCGGCGTCCTCTCATCAAAGCGGTGCGCATAATAAACATCGATATAATCCGTCTGCAATCTGTTCAACGAAGCATGGCAGGCTTCCATAATATGCTTGCGGGAAAGCCCTCTGTCGTTCTGTCCGGTTCCTGTCGGATGGAAAACCTTGGTGCACAGCTCAACGCTTTCGCGGCGCACTCCTCTCAAAGCTTGGCTCAGCACCGTTTCCGCCTTCGTATCCGAGTAAACATCCGCTGTGTCAAAGGTAGTAATTCCTGCATCCAGCGCGGCTCGGACACAAGCATAGGCCGTGTCGTTGTCCACTTGAGCGCCGTGGGTAATCCAGTTTCCAAAAGCAATCTCGCTTATCGACAAGCCGCTCACGCCCAATGTTCGATAGTTCATCTAATCTACCTCCTTTCAGGTTACAATCCGATTATAATCAACCGAAATTAATAGGTGAAATATTCTTTTTTATAGGTATTAATTCAAAATTCATATTTATTGTGAAAACTAAATGCATGTCACTCCTATTTTCTAAAAAAAACGCCCGACTTCGCAAATGAAGTCGGACGTTCTTTTGATGTGCAAGCCTTTGCGTTTCCCCGCCGGAGGAACGGTTACAGAACGCCGGCCCGATGGAACTGGTTCGTTCCCCTCACTCGTCCTCCCTGGCCGCCCCCGCTGCTTATGGCGGGGATTACCCAATCGCCCAGTTGCCTTGGCGGAACACCGGCTCACAGGTGCCGTCCGGCAGCTCGCCGTCAATATCCAGCTCCGCCGAGCCGACCATAAAGTCGACGTGCGTCAAGCTGACGTTCGCGCCCTTGGCCAGCAGTTCCTCCTTGGTCATCTTCGTTCCATTTTCGATCGTAAACGGATAGGCGCTGCCGACCGCAAAGTGGCAGGACGCGTTCTCGTCAATGCCGGTATTGTAAAACACGCGGTTCAGGTTCGAAATCGGAGAATCGTGCGGTACGAGCGCCACTTCTCCCAAATATTTCGCCCCTTCGTCCGTCTTCAGCAGGGCATCCAAATATTCCAGCCCGACCTCGGCCGTATAGCTGACCACTTTGCCGCCTTCGAACGTGAGCGAAAACTTGTCGACCAGCCGGCCGTTCAAGTTTAACGGCTTCGTGCTTGTCACCGTTCCGTTCACGCCGGTGCGCAGCGGCATCGTGTACACTTCCTCCGTCGGCATGTTGGCTACGAAGTATACGCCTTGGTCGTCCGTCGTCCCGCCGCCGTGCCAAATATGCCCCTCAGGCAGCTCGACCGACAAGTCGGTACCGGGAGCCCGGTAATGCAGCTTTTTGTACTTTTTCTCGTTGAGCTTCTCCTTGACCTGCTTCAGCCGGCCGATGTGCTCTTTCCAAGCCGCCACGGGATCATCAGCGTCGACCCGGTTCATTTTGAAGATCGTATCCCACATCACCCGGACGCGCTCTTCCTCCGGAAGCTCGGGGAACACCTTGGCCGCCCAAGCCTGCGTCGGCGCTTTCACGAGACACCAGCTGAACTTTTTGTTGCGCACGTAGCTTTGGAATTTCTCTCTCGCCACAGCCGCCGCTTTGGTCGCCCGCGTCACTTTGTCCGAATCGATGCCCTTGTACAATTCCGGGTCGGGCACCTTGATGTTGATTAACGCCCCGCCGTTCTCCGCCAGCTGCTCCATCATCGCCGGCATCCACTGCGGGTAGTAGTCGAACGACTCGTCGGGCGCATATAAGAACCGGTTTCTCGTCACTTCCTCGTCATCCCATTGAACCTGCACGTATTTCGCTCCCGCTTCGTATGCCTTTTGCACGACTTTACGGGTGAACGGCGCAGCTTCCAGCGGCGATTCGATGTGAAGCACTTGTCCGGGCTGAACGTTCGCTCCGACCCGGACGACAAGCTCCGCGTATTTTTCCAGACTTCGGTCAAAAGCTTCCATGTCCCTGTCTCCTGTCCTATCGATTGGTTACCCGTACCATTATACTAGAAGTCGGGAGGCGAACCAAGCGTACTCCCGGGCTCAGATCCGGCCAAACCAAAAGAGCCCCTGACCGGTTCCATGAACCGGCCGGGACTCCTTGAGATCCGATGTCAGCCTCCTACACCGTTATCGTGAAAGTACTCCATTTTTACCGGCTCGTTAGCCGGCGGTTGATACGATACGGACAGGCCGTTCAAGAAAATGAACCCCAAAGTCAGAAGCACCATCATTTTTTTCATCAAGCAGACACTCCCTCCAAAATTTTCTCATATTCCTTCTTCTGCTGTTCTGTTGCATGGTCAACATACTTCCAGAACAAAGAAACGCATTTCTCGAACCCCGAATAATAACGCAATTTTTGGGCTAGACCCAAGGCGTGAATCAATTCGTTTAACGCTTGGTGCTTCCCTCCTCTTTTGAAGCTGTAAATGACCTTCTCATACCAAAAGTGGAACAGCTGCGTGCCATTGATGTGATCGCAAATCGTCCCGACGGTCGGGATTCTCTTTTCGAATTTGGCAAGGACCGCGTCAACGGAAAAATGATACCGGTTCGCGGCTTTCACGACGACCGATAAACTGGGAAGGATTTGATTCGGATATTCGTCCAGATAGGCGGATAATTCGGGCAGTACTTTGAGATTCCCCGTATTCAATTCGAGGATGAGCCCGTTTCCTTTCCCCCATATCCGGAATTTCTCAACCTCCTTTTTACCGACCTCGTCAAGACCTTGGAACCATGAAAGATCGGAATACTCCTGCACGCAACGCTTGGCCTCTTCGTATTGTTCCAGTTTGGTTAGAGCCACCCCTTTCATCAGACAGCCTTGACCATAGTACACGACTAAATGCCGTTCCGTTTGCAGCGGCTTATGCAGCTCATTATGTATCAGCTTTTCGTAGATCACAGTTGCCAGTTCTCTGAGTTCGTCGGCGTACTGTCCGACTTTGTCCCATCTTTCGAAGGTGTAATAAACGTTGGCCATCTGCAAAAGAGCGTCCAGCCGGACATCCTCCGGCAGATGTTTGTAATGGGTTTCAAAACGAAACACGGCTTCTCTGTTTTCTTCCACCCCGGTTCCGATGAGCGATTGAAACAGCCGGAACTGGCTCATGACATACTGCGGGTCCTCTGTATTTCCTTTATCGACAATTTGGCGGTAAAGCGGAATAGCTTCTTTTTTCTTTCCTTGCTCAAACAAGCTCTCCGCTAAGGAAAATTGCTGCGAACAGGTTAGCTTATCGTTCAAGAAACATTGACCCAAGTACAATTCGTAAAGCCAACCGGGGCCGTGACCCAATACGGATGCTATCTTGTCGAGCTGGTCTATGGTGACGGACCGGGGGTAATCCAGCTGCTCAATACGGATTCCTGCAAGTTCGCTGAATTGCGAAGGTGTGAACCCGTGGAGTTGCAACTCATTCTCAACTACCGTTCTCATACTTTGAATGGTCGTTACCATATAAATTCTCCTCCCTGCCTATATCCATAATAGTACATCGGTCGAAGGGAAGTGTAAATAACCTACTTTATATGTATATTACTGGTTTGTAACCGCTATCACACAAAAAAATGAAATGTAGCAAAAATTGCGCTTCGGGATGAGCACTTTTCGCATCGACACGGCTTCGTCCATGTTTTATGATGAGGAAATAAACAATCGCGAACAAAGGAAGAGGTCAGCTTATGGAACACGTCATTGACATTCAGGATGTAACTTGGAAAAACGGCCACAACTATTTGCTGCACAATGTCAGCTGGACCGTGCGTCCCAAAGAACATTGGGCGCTGCTGGGCCTGAACGGATCGGGAAAAACAACGCTGCTGAACATGATTAACGGCTATCTCTGGCCGACAACAGGGTCGGTGTCCGTGCTCGGCCACCGGTTCGGGGAAGTCGATTTGCGCGAGCTGCGCCGATCCATCGGCTGGGTCAGCTCCTCGCTGCAGGAGAAGCTGTACGCCTCCGACAAAGCCCAAAATGTGGTCATCAGCGGCAAATACGCGACCATCGGCTTATACGAGCGGCTGTCCGACGAAGATCTGGACCGGGCGCAGGCGCTGATGCGCACGCTGGGCTGCACGCATCTGTGGGACCGGGAATTCCGGACCTGCTCGCAGGGAGAGAAGCAGAAGGTGCTGATCGCCCGGGCGCTGATGGCAGACCCGCACCTGCTAATTCTGGACGAGCCCTGCAACGGGCTGGATCTGTTCTCGCGCGAAAAGCTGCTGGACAGCATCCAGGAGCTGAGCTGCCAGGAGCAGTCGCCGACGCTCATTTACGTCACCCACCATACGGAGGAAATCGTTCCCGCCTTCAGCCATACGCTGCTGCTGCGCAGAGGCGAGGTGGTCCGCAGCGGCCCCACCGAAAGCATATTGGAGGCGGACATCTTGAGCGAGTTTTTCGAGGCCCCCGTCGAGGTCGAAAAGCACCGTCAGCGAGTATACGTGCGTGCGGCCCACGGCGAGAACCCGCTTGCGTAGATTGCGTAGTAGCTTAGGAGATACTCCCAAAAAAGCTTAGCCGCTTTACCTGCAAAGGAAAACGGCCAAGCTTTTTTTGTTCATCAGATGAAGCGTTCCCGCCGCGCCTCGTTAGTTTGAAGAAGACTCCGCCGTTTCGACGATTGGCGGTTCCCCGATCATCATCTTTTGCTCGAACGGCGCCGTGAGCATCATCAAGGTATAGGAGTAGCCGAAATCCCCGCATCTTTCCGAAAAATCCACCAGCTCCTCGGTCGTTGCAGTAACGACCTTCAGCATGTAGTTGTACTCCCCGCTAATCCGGTACATGTCCGTCACCTCGGGCGACTGCCTGCAAAATTCGACAAAAGCGGCGCATTTCTTCGTCCGGAACATGACGAAGGCCGTCGTGTTCTTGCCCAGCTTCGGCATGGAGATCGCCGCGTGATATCCCGTAATCACGCCTTGCTCCTCCAGCTTCCTCACTCTCTCCTTCACGGCCGGCTGCGTCATCCCGATGATCCTCCCCAGCTCCGCCATCGGAATGCGTGAATTTTCGTGCAGCAGGCTTAAGATTTTGTAGTCCACCTGATCCATCCAAATCATCCTTTCAAATATATAAGTGAAAATCGCGAATTAACTTCAATCGTTAAATTGATGAGGAGCAAATACCTTTATTCATGTATGTAAATTATAAAATCGTTTTTGTAAAATGTCATTAGTACATCGCTTGTCGCATCCGCGCGGGAATCGGCAAAATAAAAAACAGTATTTTTCATGCAAGGAGTGAAGCGTTTGTCTCGCTATATCGGAATTTATTTGCTTGCTCTAGGGGAATTTATGGTGGGGACGGCAGAGTCGATTATTACCGGCATTATCGGCATGATCGCCAAGGATACGCAGGTGCCGCTCTCCCTCGCCGGGCAGTTGGTCACGGGCTTCTCTCTTGCGTTTGCCTTCGGCTCGCCGCTGTTGATCGCCTTCACCGCCCGGATGGAGCGAAAAAAGCTGCTCGCGGCAGCTCTTCTCCTCTTTATTGCAGGCAATCTGCTTGCTTTTTTCAGCACAAGCTTTGCGGTGCTAATGGCCTCCCGAATTCTGCTCGGGTTAAGCGGAGGCGTCTACACGGTGGTGGCGCTCGCCGCTGCGGCCAATCTGGCTCCGCCGGAGAAAAAGGGAAGCGCGATCGGAACGATTCTCATGGGCTTTAGCGTCTCGCTCGTTCTGGGGGTCCCTGCAGGCACCATGGCCGGGGAGTTGTGGGGATGGCGTTCGGTATTTTTGATCATCGCGGCGTGCAGCATCGTTGCGGCTTGGGCAGTTATGGCGTACCTTCCCAAGCTGCCGAAGCAAGAAACCGTCCCGCTGCGAACCCAATTGGCTGCGCTCAAGAACAGCCGGGTCGTCACGGCGCTGCTGATCTCATTCCTGTTCGTGACGGGATACTCGACCGTGTATACGTACATTACGCCCCTCCTGCAATCCGCAGCGGGGATGTCCACGGCGCTTGTCAGCACGACGCTGTTGCTCGCAGGGCTCGCCAGCGCCGCAGGATCGCGTATAGGAGGATTCGCCACCGATAAATGGGGGATTCGGCCCACGCTGTACGTGAGCCTGCTTCTGCATGCCGCGATTCTGATCGCTTTTCCCTTCGCAGCCCAGCTTGTTATCGGGGCGATGCTGGCGACCATGGTGTGGATCGGTGCCGTGCAGACGACGGTACCTGCCCAGCAGTATTACCTGATCACCTTGTCCCCGCACTCGTCCGAAATTGCCCTGAGCGTCAATACTTCCGTCTTTCAGCTCGGGCTGGCTGTCGGAGCAGGCGCAGGCGGACTGATCGTGGACCGCTATACGGCCGCCCCTCTCGGTTGGGTTGGCGGAGCGACCGTGCTCCTTGGCCTTTTCTTCGCATGGCTGTCGTTTTCGCTGGGCAGAACCGCCTCGTCGAAGGCCGTGCTGTCGAAGTAAAGCAAACGAACCGGCACTTTTGTGGCAGTTCTCCAACATGGAGGACTGCCTTCGCCGCTTACAGCTTCTCCTGCACGGGGGTGAAGCCTTCCCCGATCACTTCGAACACCTCGTTCACGATGACAAAGGCCTGCCGATCCGTTTCCATAACAAGCTTCTTTAAACGGCTAACTTCGGAGCGGCTGACGACGCAGTAAACAATTTTCTTATCCGAATCGCTATAGCCGCCTTTGCCGTAAAAAAAGGTGGTTCCTCTTTCCAGTTCCTGATGGATCCGCTCCGATATCAGCTCCGGATACCGGCTCACAACAAACGCCGCTTTCCCTTTCGCCGTCCCTTCAACTACATAATCGATCACACGGGAGCCTATGAATACGGCAACAATCGTATACATAGCCCTTTCCCGGTCCAAATAGATCAGGGAAAGAAGGATCGTCAGGCTGTCGAATAGAAACACACTTCTTCCTATGGGCCATCCCCAAAACTTTTTGAACATCTGGGCAAGAATATCGGTTCCTCCGCTCGTTCCTCCATAACGGAAAACAATACCTAACCCCACTCCCACCGTAGCGCCAGCATATAAGGAAGCTAGGAGCAAGTCGTTCATCGGAAACCGGAACCCTCGGAAGATGTAGACAAACAGTGAAAACATAAGCGTGGCAAAGACCGTGTATACAAACGATTTCCGTCCCAGTACTTTCCAGCCGACAAGAAACAAAGGCAGGTTCATCGCAAAATTCGTAAAACCCGTCTCCCAGCCGAACATGTACTTCAGCAAGAGGCTGGCTCCGGTAATGCCGCCCTCGGCCAGCCCGTTTGCCGTATTAAAATAATTGATGCCGAAGCCCATGACTGCCGAGCCGATGCATATCGCAGCACCGTTCTTGAAATGCTCCTTCATTCTGGCCCACCGCCAGATGACCGCAGCGCAGCACCTTTTTTCTTTCTGTTTTTCAAATAGTAAATCAAATAGCACAGCACCACAAACGGAATACCGTAATACAAGGCGACTCGCTGCTCCGGGTCGAAGTACAATCCGATGCAGGAAACAGAGCACAAGACAAATGCCAAAATCGGAACGAACGGGTACAAGGGAGTACGGTACTTGAGGTTACGGATATCCCCCCCGTTCCTCAGGAATTGCCTGCGGAACATAAACTGTGAAGCGACGATGCCCATCCAAACGGCGACGACGGCAAAGCCTGAAATGGCGATAAGCACAACATAGACGGTATCCGCAGCGATGACGCTGGAGAGAAGCGACAGGCAGGCCACCAGCATGCTGATGATCAGCGCGTTCAGCGGTACGCCGCTTTTTGTCGTTTTTCCGAGCCATGGGCTGATCATGTTTTCTTCCGCCAAGGCCCAGAGCATACGCGTCGAAGCATACAACCCCGAATTGCCGACCGATAAAAGCGCCGTCAAAATAACAAAATTCATAATATCGGCGGCATAAGGAATACCAATTTTGTCGAACACGAGAACAAAAGGGCTTTCAACAACACCTGCTTCCTGCCAGGGGACAAGCCCGGCCAATACGAAGATGGCAAGGATAAAGAAGAACATAGTCCGCCATACGACGGTACGAATGGATCTCGGGATCACCTTGTCCGGATTTTCCGTTTCCCCAGCCGTAACTCCGATCAGCTCCGTCCCGGAAAAGGCAAAATTCACGGAAATCATGGTGAACAGCACTGGAAGAAACCCATTCGGGAACAAACCGCCTTGGTCAAAAAGATTGCTCAGCATCGGGGCTGCCTGATCTTTCATAGGGATGATCCCAAACATAGCCGCGCCGCCCAGCAGAATAAACAAAACAATAACGACAACTTTAAATCCGGCCACCCAAAATTCGGACTCTGCAAAAAATTTGACTGAAAAAGCGTTTAACGCAAACAGTAATACGGCAAACAGAGCGCTCCATATCCAAACGGATACCCCGGGAAACCATCGCTGCATCAAAAGCCCGGCTGCCGTAAATTCGGACCCCACCGTTACCACCCAAGTCAGCCAATAAAGCCAGCCTACGGCAAACCCGGTAGCAGGGCCGATAAATTGGGCGGCATAAGCGGGGAAGGAGCCTGTGACGGGCATCGCTACACTTAACTCGCCAAGACAAAGCATAACCAGGTACATAATAAGTCCGCCGACCAAATAAGCAAGAATGGCTCCTCCGGGGCCCGCTTGATTCAGCGTGTAACCCGTGCTTAAGAATAGCCCCGTTCCTATAACCCCGCCAAGAGAAATCATAAATAAGTGTCTGCTTTTCATCGTTCGTTTCAAACGATTTTGTCTGTTATCGTCCATGCCGCTCATCCTTCTTCTCTCCCTTGTCCAAGTTAGGCCGTTTCCGGGATCGTAGCTTATCCTCTTCCTCGCAAGTAATACCGTATTTTCACCTTTGGGCATGATCTTGATTCCATCTTATAGATAACAGAAATTAAAGCATTTTACTAGCATACCAGAATAAAGAAATCGCTTTCATTTTGACATGGCATTTATCGATAAAGAGGTGCACCGTAAGAATGCTTTCTTACGGTGTCAACCGGAAGCAAACAACCTTAGGCTCGGTCATTTCCTGCAGGGCGAATTTGACGCCTTCTCTTCCGATGCCGGATCCCTTTACTCCGCCGAACGGCATCGCATCGATTCTGTAATCCGAGCTGTCGTTGACCATCACCCCGCCGACATCCAGCTTGCGTACGGCGCGGAACACCTTATCGATATCCCGGCTGAAAATCCCGGCCTGCAGTCCGTAATCCACACGGTTCGATTTTTCAATCGCCTCTTCCAGACCGGTCACCTTGAAGATGGAGACAACCGGACCGAATACCTCTTCCTTCACGATCCTGCAATCTTCCGGAACGTTCGTCATCACAGTCGGCTCGTAAAAAGCACCGTTTCGATTCCCCCCGCAGAGCAGTCTGGCTCCGCGTTCGACCGCCTCCCGTACCCACTGCTCCACACGCTTCGCCTCTTTTTCGCTGATCATGGGCCCCATATCCGTCTGCTCGGACTGCTTGGCACCGGTCTTGTACTTCTTGGTTCTTTCCACAAACTTCGAAACAAAGGCGTCGTATACGCCGTCTTGGACATATATCCGCTGCACGCCCAGGCAATTTTGTCCCGCCGCCCAGAAAGCTCCGGAAACGTTGGATTCCACGGCATCGTCGAAATTCGCATCATTCAGTACGATAACCGGCGAATTGGACCCCAGCTCCATGCTCATTTTTTTCAACCCAGCCTTTTGCATGATCGCCTTCCCAGTGGCCAAACCACCTGTGAAGGAAATCATTCTAACATCCGGGTGCGTTACCAACACATCCCCTATTTCACCCGCATTTCCCGTAATCACGGACAATATTTTTGCCGGCAGTCCGGCATGGTCGAACGCTTCGGCCAACATAAGGGCGCTTAACGGCGTAACCGTCGCCGGTTTCACGATGATGGCGTTGCCTGCCGCTATAGCGGGACCAACTTTATGGGCAACGAGATTCAGCGGATCGTTAAACGGAGTGATGGCGCCGATGATGCCGATAGGAAAACGGTAATAATAGCCCAGCCGGTTTTCGCTGCCGGGCATTTGATCGAACGAAATCGTTTCCCCATTCAAGCGTCTGGCTTCCTCGGCGCTGATTCGCAGCGTTTCCACGCATCTTCTTACTTCCTTGCGCGCCTCCTTGATGGTCTTGCTGCCTTCGGAGGCGATGGTAATCGCGTAGGCTTCGCGTTTTTCATTGATCCAATCGGCAGCCCGGTGCAGAACGGCGATCCGTTCATGAACCGGCATCTCCGAACATATGCGGAATCCTTCCTTCGCCTGTTCGATGGCATATATCATATCCGCTGCGGAAGCCGCGGGCACGGTCGCAATCAAGCGGTTGTCCTGCGGATCGTTTACAGGCAGCGTCTTCTCCCGATGAACCCACTCGCCGGCCAAATACATTTTGTTCTTCTTCGTCATCGTTTCCATGATCATGCTCTGCACCTCATCCTTTGTTTGGTTTTCGAGGACTGCCGGATCGGCTGCTTACAATTGGTTGCGGTGAATGTTAATTAAATCGATCAGGATGGAAAAGCCAGTCTCCTTGCGTCCGGCTCCCGCTCCCATCAGCGTGATGGGGCCGGCCAAATCGCAATCGTACGTGACGGCGTTAACCGCGCCCCCGACGCCGGCCAGCGGGTCTTCAAGCGGCAGCATTTCCGGGCCTACCTTGGCCGTAATCCGATCGCCGTCCCGGGAGCATCTGGAAATCAGCTTCCAACGCTTTCCTTCGTCTTTGGCCCGCTGAATATCGGCCGGGGTCAGCTTGCTGATGCCTTGAACGGCTACGTCCTCCCGTCTTAGCGGGGCCTTCATGACGATATTGCCCAGAATGGTAATTTTATATTGGGCGTCGTAGCCCTCCACATCGTTCGTCGGATCGGCCTCCGCGTAGCCCAATGTCTGGGCTTCGACCAATGCCTCCGCATAACTCATTCCCGCTTCCATCCGGGTCAGCATATAGTTCGTTGTTCCGTTGAGAATACCCTTGATTTCATCGATGCGGTTGCCCGCCAATGCAACGATAGGCATGCGAAGCGCAGGCGTGCCGCTCATCACCGTTCCCTCGTAGCCCCAGCGCACTCCATGCCGGCGGGCGAGCTCCGACAATTCCTTGTAGGCGAGCGCGACGGGCCCCTTATTGCTCATAACGACGTGCTTCTTGCATTCGAAGGCGGCGCGGCAGTGGTCAATCGCGGGCTGGCCGGTCTTCACATCCGTAAATGTAAGCTCAACAATGACGTCCGCATTCGTTTCCCGGATCGTCCTGAAGCTGTCCCAGCCCCTGATCAGGCCCGGCTCCTCCGGGTAGGCGTCCAGACTCCCCGTTTCTTTGACCGCCCGAAGAGCTTCCGCTGCTTTCAAACCGCCGGGATGGTAGATTGAGCCCTTCATCTTGTCGGAAATCGCCACGACGTTTGCCTCGAATCCCAGATGGTCAGCCAGCTCTTTCCGCCTATCCTCCAAAATTTCCGCCAAGCCTTGTCCTACCACGCCGAAGCCAAGCAGTGCGATATTCAGTGTCATTTCTCGTTCCTCCTTACTTGTTATGAGTGCTTACCGGCAAATTGGCTTCCACATGTGCGAGCGCTTGAGCCAAATCGGCGATCAAATCCTCGGTATCCTCAATGCCGACCGAGATGCGAAGCAGGCCTTCCGAAATGCCAAGCGCTTGGCGTTCTTCCAGAGTGCATTCTACATGGCTTGTCGTTCTCGCTGGCCCGTAGATCGTTTCAACAGCACCCAGATTGCCTGCCCGATTCGCATATTGCAATTTGTGCAGCAGAAGCTTGATGGCTTCCATGCCTCCCTTTAATACAACGCTTAGAATGCCCCCGTAGCCGTTCATTTGCCGCTTGGCTACGTCATGATGGGGATGCGTCTCGAGCCCCGGGTAGTTCACGGCCTCGATCAGCGGCTGCTGCTGCAAATACCGGGCGATCGCCATCGCGCTTTGCGTCTGCTGCCGTACGCGCAGATGTAGTGTTTTGATCCCTCGGATAATCAGGTAAGCCGCCCATGGGTCCAATGCCGCTCCATTGATTTCCCGGTAGTGGTAGACCTTCTCCATTAGCCCGGCCGCACCGCACACCACGCCGCCCATCGCATCGGCATGGCCGCTTAAATATTTGGTTGCGCTATGAATGACGAGATCGGCCCCAAGCTTCAGCGGATTCTGGTTAATCGGCGTGGCGAACGTATTATCCACCATAACCAGAGCCCCCACCGCCTTGGCGGCCTTCGCCAGCCGCTCAATGTCCGTAATTTTCAACGTCGGGTTCGTCGGGGATTCTAGGTAAACTACCTGACAGCCCTTGGCGATTTCGGCTTCAAGCTCCACATAGTCCTCCGTATTGCAGAGCACAGACTGAACATGCATGCGGGGCAGAAACTCCGTAAATATTTTATTAGTGCCCCCGTACGTGTCCTTCACGGATACAACCCGGTCTCCAGGCTTGAGAAAGGTATGCAAAGAGGCGCTGATGGCCGCCATTCCCGAGGAAAAAGCGATGGCCGCTTCGGCCCCTTCCAGCATTCTTATCTTCTCTTCAAACGCTTTCACGGTTGGATTGGACATGCGGTTGTACGTATAGCCCGGCTTGAGACCCAGCGCCACGTCGTACCATTCATCCACATCCTGATAATCGTAAGCCACACTCATGACGACAGGAACTTGCGTCCCTCCGAAAACCCTGAACTCTTTTTCACCCGCCCATACTGATTTGGTACCTATATGCGCGTTCATCTTGATCCCCTCCTGCTTCCGGTTCATTCCGGCCTAATTACTATTTTTACAATAGTTTTTGTATACAATATACTTTATACATTGTGATTCAGATCATAACATGGCTTTTTTTAAAAATCAACAAAAAAAATAAAGCGCTTTCACATTGGACGCCTGCTTCTTGATTAAAATTTCTTACAATGCTACTATGATTACGAATTGAAAAAATATTGTATATTGTATAAAAACTTACGGCGGAAGGGGTGTTCGGGTATCACGGTTCACAGATATCAATCGTTGAAAGATCACGTTTACAATTATATAGCCGAGGAAATCCAGAACGGTTCTCTGCTGCCCAATCAGAAAGTGAATGAAGCCTCCATTTGCGAAAAGCTGGGCGTAAGCCGGACCCCGGTACGGGAAGCGCTTATTCAGCTGGCATCGGACAATCTTCTGGAGAATATTCCACGCAGAGGCTTTATTGTCAAAGAAATCGATACGAAAAAAAAATTGGATGTGTTCCAGATCGTCGGCGTGCTTGATGCGTTGGCCGCTTCCTTGTCGGTCGACTATCTCACGGATGAAGATATCGCCAGAATGACCCGATTGGCCGATCAGATCGACATCGCCATACAGCAGCACAATTTTTCGGATTACCAGACGCATCAAAACGAGTTTCATCAAGTATATTTATTGAAATGCAACAACAGTTCGTTGATCGACCTGCTGAATTCTTTACAGCACAGCTTCGTCAGGCAAATTTATTTAAGCGACGACAAGGAAAAATTGTTTGCCGTCTTGGCTCAAATGAATGAGGAGCACCGGCAAATTATCCAATACTTTAAAGCCAAGGATACCCAAGGGGTCGAAGCGTTCATCAAGAATGTTCATTGGAAAATCAATTATACGGATATGATCTAGCTGCTAAACACAGCAGACCGGTACAACAAATCCCCTGGGCGAGGTGCAAGAAATTGAACCCAATAGAGCGCATCCTCAAGGACTTTCCTGTCATCATCCTTGATGGGGCCTTATCAACCGAGCTTGAACGCCATGGCTGCAATATCGACGATCCTTTGTGGTCCGCCAAAATCTTGATGGAGAACCCTGGATTAATAGGAAAAGTACACACCGATTATTTTGAGGCCGGAGCGGATTGCGCCATCACTTCAAGCTACCAGGCCAGCATTGACGGCTTTGTCAAACAGGGCCTCAGCGAAGCCCAGGCGACCGATTTGATTCAAAATTCCGTACGTATTGCGGTACGGGCGCGGGATGCTTTCTGGGATACATGGAAGGACAAATCGGCTAGGCCCAGGCCCCTCGTTGCCGCTTCCGTCGGCCCTTACGGAGCCTATCTGGCGGACGGGTCAGAATATCGGGGCGATTATAGGCTGACGGAACGGGAGCTCATTGAATTTCATCGGCCGCGGGTTAAAGCGCTGGTCGAAGCCGGAGCCGATTTGCTCGCTTGCGAGACGATCCCCAGCCTTCTGGAGGCGAAAGCGATCGTTGCGTTATTGCAAGAGTTTCCGCAAATGTGTGCGTGGATGAGCTTCAGCGCCAAAGACGGAGAGCGTATAAGCAGTGGGGAGCGTATGGACGAATGCGCCGAGTGGCTGGACAAGCAGCGCCAGATTGCGGCCCTGGGCGTTAACTGCACCCCGCCTAAGTATATCCCTTCGCTCATCCATGAAATCGGAAAGAAAACACAGAAACCTATTCTGGTTTACCCGAATTCCGGCGAGCAGTATGCAGCCGGCACGCGCACCTGGCATGGAGCGGCGTCCGAAGAAAGCCTTGGCTGCAGTGCCAAAGCCTGGTACGGTCAAGGAGCCCGATTAATCGGCGGTTGCTGCCGCACCACTCCCGACGATATCCGCTCCATCTTCTCCTGGGCAAGAAATACCGGCTGACGTTGCGCCGGGAGCCGGATCAGCCAGATTGCACCCCGATTGTTAGCCCCCCTAACAATTGGAGGTGCATTTTTTATGATCAAAGGCCGCAGCGCGCTTCGAATAAAAGACAAAAAAAAGGCATGAGCTCAGTACAAATACCGAACTCCTGCCTACAGAAGATACTAACCTATATGGCCGCGGCCCTATTTTCCCCACTCGCCAACGGCAGCGATTAACCTGTGAAACGTTGAACTCCATCCCGTGTCAGGGCGTCGTATCGCCGGCAATCACCGTTTCCATGATTTTCTTAACCTCGGTGAGATCGGTTGTTTTCCCCAGCGCCCACATGAATTTAGGAACAATTGCCTCCGTGTTCATATCTCTGGAATTAATAATCAGGTCCTGATTCACCTTCCGCCCGACTTCATACAGGCCCAGGTCTCCCCCTTCTTCCAGACATTGCGTCGTGAGAGCTACCGCGATCCCCGCATCGATCAGCTCGTTGATTTTCGGAATCAGATTTCTTTCCTGGAACGGCAATCCTCCGCTCCCGAACGTTTCGATCACAACGCCTTTGTACAGCCCCTTCAGGTAATCGAAGAGCTCCGGCTTCGTCCCCGGAAGCAGCTTTAACAAAAAGACGTCGGGACAAAGCGAACAATCCAGACCCGGCTCCTTGCTCCGCACCGTCCGGACCGGATGATGATACGTAATGCTTTCCTCGATATAAGCGATATAAGGATGATTAATGCTTTCAAACGCGTCGTAGCTTTTGGTCCTCATCTTCACCGCTCTTGTACCGATGATAACGCGCCCGTCAAACACAACGTAGACCCCGCCCACAGGCTCGCAGGCAAAACGGATCGCATCGATAATATTTTTTTTCGCATCGGTTCTTTTGTACACAATCGGCACTTGGGAGCCGGTGATGACGACGGGCTTCCCCAGATTCTGCAGCATGTACGAAAGCGCAGCGGAAGTATACGCCATCGTATCAGTCCCGTGGGTAATGACAAAACCGTCGTACTGATCGTAATGCTCGTAGACGGCCTTGGCGATCGTGACCCAATACTCGGGCTGCATGTTCGTGCTGTCGATCGTCATGATAATTTTGGTTTCCACCTGATAGGACCGGTTCTGTTCCGGCAAATAATGCAGAAGCTCGTCCGCACTCATTTTGGGAGCCAGCCCGTTTTCGCCCGGAACGGAAGCAATGGTTCCTCCGGTCGATAGCAGCAGTATTTTTTTCATATCTATCCAAGCACCCTTTCATCTGAGCGGACTATACTGACCTAGTATAATCCATCCGAAAAAGTACGCGTAACGCGACCATATTCTCATTATAGTGAATAGACTTGCGAAAAACAACAATATTCTTATGCGTTACGCGAACAGAACGTGTTATAATGGATGGGTATGAGGAGGTATTTTCCATGCTGACACGACTATCCCGACTGAGAAAAAGCAAAAAATGGTCGTTACAATATACAGCCGACCGGCTCGGCATTGCAAAAAGCACCTACGCAGGCTATGAATCGGGGTATCGGGAACCGCCGCTGGAAACGTTAAAGAAGCTCGCCGACCTGCTGGAAACGTCCGTGGACTACTTGCTCGGCCGAATCGACAATCCGGCGTTTTATCCGAAAGCGTGGAAGGTCGAGCTGCACGATAAACTGAAATTAACCGAAGCGCGTACGCGGTTCGATGTAGAGCTAATTCTGGACGGAGCGCCACTCAACGAGGAAGAAGTCAAGCAGTGCATTGCGTTTATCCGCACGAAGCGCAAGCTGGACACGAACGGTTGACGCGAACAATAAAAAGCTTAGCCGCCCCCTCTAGGGAATACGGCTAAGCTTGATAAGTTTAAGCCCTCAGCTCCATTACATCTTCGCCGATCCGCTAAGCAACGCGAACCGGATGTGCTGCCATTTTCGGGAACGCCAGCGCAGCAGCATGCTCGCGCCGCGCAGAAATTCGTCGACAATAAAAGCAAGCCATATTCCGGGGATGCCCAGCTCACAAACGATCCCAAAAAGATAAGCCAACGGAATGCTAAGCCCCCACATGGAAATGAGTCCCACAACCACCGGAAATCTAACATCGCCGGCAGCATTCAGCGCTCCGATGACGATCACATTGCATGCGCGCCCCGCTTCAAGCAGCAGCGACAGCAGCATCAGGGTTTGCCCGAGCCGGATCACTTCCGGGTCGTTCGTAAACAAGCCGAGCAACGGGCGGGAACAAATGACGAGCAAGCAGCCTATGCCAAAATTAATCGCCCATCCGATACGCAAATTCCGATAGCACATACGATAAGCGGAATCATGCTGACCTGCCCCAATCAAACGGCCAATCATCATCGACGTCGCTTGTCCGATCGAGACCGAAACCAAAAAGACGAATGTAGTAATGTTCTGGGTGTAAATTTTGGTCGTCAGCGCCGAAGTGCCCAGCATCGTAACAAAATACGTAATAAAAACTTGCGAAGCGTTATAAGAAATGTTTTCCCCCGCCGATGGAATGCCAATTCTGGTCATTTCCTTCACTTCGTTGACCGGCAGCCGAAACATGTCCTTCCAGGAAAGAGGATACGGTAAATACTTGATCAGCAGAAATAGCGCAAGGCCTACCCCGAATACCCGGCTGGCGTTGGTCGCCAAAGCAACCCCCTCCACACCTAGAACCGGAATACCGAAAGGGCCGTATAAGAACAAAAAGTTCCCGGCAATATTGATCATAATGACAGAGAAAGACAGCAGAAGCATCGGCTTCAGAAAACCGTGCATCCGCAGCACCGCATCTGCCGTACTAATGATCGCTACGGTGAAAGAAAGCATCCCCACCGTTGATAAAAACGTATATCCGTCCCCCATCAGCTCCGGCGGCAGCTTCATCAAGCCCAATAACGGCTTGGCAAAAATAAATAAAGCTAGACTGACGACGAGCCCTAGCATAAGGTTCATCCCCAGCGCAATCGAAGCCATTCTGGCGGCTTCTCGTTCTTTTCCCGCACCAAGCAATTGCGAAATCAGCACGCTGAGCCCTACGGTAACAAATCCGAACATCAATTGGGCCACAGTTAACACTTGAGCGGCCACGCCCACGGCGGCCACCGAACGATCCGAATAGTTGCTGAGCATCAGCGTGTCTATATTCAATATAATGGTTTGAAGCAGTTGTTCCACGAAAATGGGACCCATTAACCGAAATAAGGTAAACCGTTTATCTTGCTGTTTTTCCATACCATCCGCCTTCTAGCTCTTCAGGAAGCCACCTCATTCATGAATGTCACGGCAGCTGGCTTTCTCCACCAGTTCGTGCTCCAGCATGATCGTTCTTGCCGGGTGCGACCGCTGTGCATGATCGTTTTGCTCGATAAGCTCCATGAGCAGTTCGACGGTCGCTTGTCCTATTTTGTCCATCGGTTGTTGGATGGTCGTAAGCCTCGGCCGGATCACGTCGGACATTTGGTTGCCGTCGAAGCCTATGACAGATATATCATCCGGCACGCGCAATTGATGATCCGCCATACAGTTGATGGCGCCAACCGCCATATCGTCGCTCGCCGCAAATACGGATGTAAACGAACCGCCGGCTTCGGACAGAAGTTCGCCCATTAACCGGTAGCCGCTGGCCAGCTTGTAATCACCGAAGCGGATAATCGATTCGTCTACTGTAATGCCGTAGTCCTTGCAAGCGGCGAGATACCCTTCGTAGCGCTTTCTTCCCGCACATAAGTCCCGCATGTCCCCCGCAATCATCGCGATCCGCCGATGACCCTTGCGGATGAGATGCGCTGTGGCGTCGTAAGCGGCCTTGAAATCGTCTATCATCACCGTCGGCAGATTCAGGCCCAATTCAGCATGGACCACCAGCGGAATTTGATTTTTTTGCAAAAAAAGCCGGATATGATCGTTCAGCTTTTCATGCATGAGCACTATGCCGTCCACACGCATCTCCTGAAACACATTCAAATATTTGACGACCTTATCCGTATCTTCGACAATGTTGGAAACAAGCAGGTTATAGCCTTTGCGCCCCAAAGTCTCCTCGATGTTGCTCAGAATTGTCGCCTGGAAGTTGGACGTAATATCGGGGATAATAACTCCGATCAGATTGGTTTTATTCCGTTTCAGACTCTTGGCAATCAAACTGGGCGAATAATTAAGCTGCTCGATCGCTTGACGCACTTTCTTTTCAAGCTTTTCGCTCACATGCTCGCCCTTATTCAAAACCCTGGACACGCTCGTGACCGAAACACCCGCCACACGTGCCACATCCTTGATTTTCACGCCCATACGTTGATGTCCTCATTTCAAAACAATAATTCAGAGCGCCGCGTACATCCGCTCCCGCAAAGCCGCAGTGGAGCTCACGACCAGCGTGGAGATCGCGTCCAGCTTCATCTCGGCATAAGCCGGAAACATCCGGCTATCGGGCAAGGTGTATACCCAAACAAGCAATCCGTGTTCGTGGGCGCACTGCACCAGAACCTCGCGGCACGAAGGATAGTCCACGTTGATTCCGGCGAATCCTTTTTGCTGGGCCATGCTGCACAGGTTATGTACAGCGGCTTTATAAGCGACGCCGTCCATCTCTTTTAACACTTCCGGCGTATTCCACATTACTCTATCAAGATAGGGAAGATTTGTAATCGTTTTTGTTTCGCCCGTAAAATAAATCTGCTCCCACATCTTCAATGCGTTCAGCAGCTCGATGGTTGGAAGCGCTGCGGCATCGGTCTTGATATCCAAATTAAACAAGACCGGCTGCCCTTTAAAAGCCAGCAGCACCGTCTCCAGCCGTTCCAGCTCCTGTCCTGCCGGAAGCATAAAGGGATTCCTTGTCTTCAATTCGGCGTAAGTAAGCTCGGAGATCCAAGGATTATCGTCATGATAAAGCACGCATACGCCATCCTTGGTCGCTCTTACATCGACTTCCAGCACCTCCGCGCCTGCCCTCCGTCCGACGATAGCCGACTCCAGAGTATTGTCCGGCGTACCTTCGCAGCCGGTATGCGCGATAATTAGGGGCATATTCATAACCTGCACGCCTCCTGCGTTGTTTTGTGTGATCGCTTCGCTGCCGTTACCTCGCTTCAAAATAAAGCGGATTCGTAAAAGCGACATCTGCTAACGCCATGCCTAGCAAGCCATGCAGGCGAACCCCCAGCCAGGTCAGCCCTTTGCTGGAAATGGTCTGGGAGAACGCCGCTTCACTTTCCGTTACGGTGCCGCGGCACAGCTCCCCCAGGTTCGATTCGACAATCAACTTATAGCTTGGTCCTTGCAGCAAATTTCGTCCGCTTGTCTGAAACGGGGCATGCACTCGAATCGAAACCTCGGCGGATTCTCCCGCTGCTTGTGGAACGACATCGCCAATGCCATAAGCCTGTCCGCCTGCCCTCAGTTCCAGCGTGACGAGCGGCCCCATGCTCACGCAAATGCGCCCTGAACGAATCGCCTCCACTACGGCTTCCGTCGTGACAGCGCGATCATCTCCGGCGATGCCCAGATACGTAAAAGCCGGAGGATCGCTATTCTCAGAGGAATGGTGCCAGTCCCGGCCGGCTGTAGCGGCGATGCGCACTCCCTGATTTAACAAACTCGTCCATTGCTCGAAAGCCGGGGCGTTATGGTTACGCAGCGGAGGCAGCGTTTCGTGCCATACTTCCATATAGTCGATTTGATGCCAGTCCTGGATGTCATACTCCCAATGACATCCCGTGCAAATCGGGCTGCCCATACTGAACGGATGCGCGATGCCGACCACGCCCCCTTGCCGGTGAATCCGGTCAATGCCCTTCAAAATATCTTTCGGGCCCAGATCGCGCCATTCGCAATATGGCACGCCAAGTGTCAGCATGTGTCCGTAGAAGGTCGTCCATTCCATCCCCGGTACGATGCATATTCCGGTCTCATCCGTCACCCGGGCCGCATCGGCCAGCCCCGATGTGGTGTTGTGATCCGTCAAGGCAATGCCACGGAGACCAAGTTCTGCCGCTTTCCTGCACATATCGTGCAGCGTATGGATGCCGTCGCTGTGAGGCGTGTGGGTATGCAGTTCAAACGGAAGCCAGTTCATGCGCCGACGCTCCTCCCCGGATGCTTAATGTATAATGGCATGTTTCGGTCACGACACAATGAACGCTAAGGGTAACCCGCCAAATCCCTTCTTGAATCGGGCCAGCAATGAAGCCCGGAGAGCTTTCCTCCCGCGACAAGACATGATGCTGCTCGTTCGGATGGCGGTGCGCCGATCCCCGGAATCCTTCCGGGTCGTCGATCGATAGCGTGAGCAGATTTTGCAGCGGAACGAACTTTTCCCATTGCTCCTTGTAGACGGGTTGTAAAGACGGGTTCACATACCGGTCGATCGCGTCTTCAATCAGCTCGCGGGAGGCGCGTGGGTCGTCCAATTTTTTAGGGCTGTAGCGAAAATCAATAACCAGGCATTCCTCGGGTTCAGGCATATAAAACTGATAGGTAATATGCGTTTTCGAACTGAGCGGAGTCAGCTTCCCTTCGACGATGAGCTGATCTTTCATACAACATCCCCTCACTTTTCTTCGTTCATCATGCTGCGAATATAGAAATAGCCGACGAGGGAACATAGAACAAACATAAATACGGCGCATGCGCTGGAAATGCCGGTTTCAAAATAGACCGAAAACTGCTGCTGCATCGCTACCCCGAGCACTTGCGGCGCATTCGGGCCGATTAGAAACGGAGCCGTGAAGCTTCCGACAATGCCCATCACGACGAATGTGGCAGCCACCAGCAGCGACTTGAACGATAAAGGAACGATAATGCGAGTGAAAACTTGAATTTTCCCCGCTCCCACGTCCTTCGCGCTTTCAATGACGGCGTTCGGAATACCCGACAGCGCGGAACTGAGCAGCATGGTGGCGAACGGGATATGAAACCATAAATTAGCGAGCAGCAGCCCTTTGAAATCGAAGAGCACTTTCATCATCGGCTCATTGGTGAACAGCAGCAGGATGCGGGCCAGCCAGCCGTGATTGCCGTACATATTCATAATTCCGTATGTGGCGATCACCGACGGAATGAACATCGGAATATAGTAGAGGCGTTCAATCCACTTCGCGAGAATGCCTGTACTAAACCGTAAAAACACGGCAAGCACATAAGCAATAAGCAGCACCAGCACCGACGAAACCAGCGTCAAATAAAGCGTATATTTGATATTCGCCAGCATGGCAGGATCGGTAAACAGAAAGCGGTAATGCTCCAACGTAAACCGGCCGTCGCGTCCGCTCAAGCTTTCCTGAACGGACGTGAAGATCGGCACCACAATCATCAAGAGCAGCAGCAAAAAGGATGGCAGCACCATGACCAGTCCGAGCGCGGAACGTCCCGCTCCGCGTCCGAACAAGGCTGGTCTTAACGATTTTCCGGTGACCAGCGACTGGGTGCTCATTGACCGGCGACTTCCTTCTGCCAACGTTTCATCGCGTTGGCTTCCAGTTCCCCGAGATTAAAGGAGCGGTAGTTAACGGACACGCCTTCGAACTTTTTCTTCAGATCGGCAGGCATATGCGACCATTCGATACCGGGGAAACCGTAAATTTTATTGACAACCTCGGCCTGCGCTTCCGGACTCAGCACAAAATTAATGAAGTCGTAAGCCGCTTCTTTATGCTGGGACATGCTCGGTACGGCCAGTCTTCCCGGTCCGCCGGTAAATGCCGGCTCGATCTGCGCAAGCTTCGTCGTTTCGGGCAGCAGCTTCTTGTTGATTTGCTCCAGCGCCATATCGGACCAAGCCGGAATCATGTCCACCTCTCCGTTAGCGAGTAAGTCAAGCGTCCCTTGGTTTTTCTTCGGATATACGCCCTGCTGGTACATGTCTTTGGATAACGATTTGAGCAGCTCGAAGCCCGGACCCCATTCCTGTTCAATTCCTTTATCTTCATTATGGATCGCCTCTTCCGGCAGAGACTTGTACAAGGCCGTAATCACGAACGATGCGCCGGAACCGCCAGTAGCCGGATCGTTGTAAGCGAATCGGCCCGGATGGTTGCGAATCCAGTCGTACAGCTCATCGAGCGTTTTCGGCGGCGTCGGCACTTTCGCGCTGTTGTAAGCAAGAAGGACCGAGGAAGAGCGGTAAGGCACCACTTTGTAGCCCGCATCCTTCATATTCGCCGGATTCATCAAGTTGAGATTCGGGATTTTTTTCTCGTCGAGCTGCTCGAAGACATTGTCCTTTTTGTCGGCGGCTAAATCAGACCCACCATTGGCTTCGTACAGATCCACGTCGATCGTGTTGTTCCCCGCTTTTTTGGCGGCTACAATACGGTTCATGGTCGCCTGTTCGCCTTGTCCGGACGGAATATAGACGAGCTTGACCTTCACCTTATCTTGTTTTTTCTCATACATGTCTTTCAGATGTTTCCATAGTTCCTGTACGTTTTGCGATCCGCTGAAATAAAACGCAATTTCCGTCGTACCGCCGTTTGCCGCTGCAGCCGTTTCATTCTTGGCAGGAGCCGCAGAGTTAACCCCGCCTCCCGCCCCCGCCGAACAACCCGCCAGAAGCGTAAACGCCGAGAGAGAAGCAAGAACGAAACTTTTACCCTTGTGCTTGAAACCGCCGAAATGGATACTCATGGTAGACATCCTCCTTGAAGTTGGGCCGGCAGCTATGCCGAAATTTTAGGATAAGCAGCGTGCTTGGAAAACGTAAGCGAAACCGATTGTCCGCCGGACAGTTCAACGGCTTCTTCCCGGGGCAGGAACATGCGCAGGACGCCTGCTTCGGTTAGCAGCGTGATCTCAGCATAATGCCCGAGCACCATCACTTGTTTTACGGTGGCCGCCAGACCGGGGAACGACGCATCCTTCCATCGGACGTCCTCCGGCCGGACCGCGATCACGACATCTCCGTGCAGATGTCTGGAATCGGGAAGCTCCAAGTTTTGCAGCGTAATGCTTCCGTTATGCGCCACCCCCTCCAGCATGTTCATGCGTCCGATAAAATTCGCGACAAACAGCGTCTGCGGAGCGTCATAGATGGCTTGCGGCGAATCGGACTGCTCGATATGACCGCGGTTCATGACGATGATCCGGTCGGACAGCGACAGCGCCTCTTCCTGATCGTGCGTGACGAACATCATCGTCAGCTTCGTCGACGATTGGATTTCCCGGAGCTCCTCTCGGAGCTCTGCGCGCAATTTGGCGTCCAGCGCCGAGAAAGGCTCGTCCAGCAGCAGAACCTCCGGTTCCAGCAGCAAAGCTCTCGCCACGGCCACACGCTGCTGCTGTCCGCCCGACAGCTCGGTCGGCCGTTTCTTCTCCGCGCCGGGCAGCCGGACGAGCTTGAGTGCCCGGTCCACCGCTTCTTGAATTTGATCCTTCTTCATTTTGCGGATTTTCAGGCCAAAGGCCAGATTCTCGAACACATTCATATGCGGCCATAAATTGTAGCTTTGAAACACCATCGCGGTCGGACGCTTCTCCGGGGGAAGATGCAGCACGCTCTTGCCCGCAATCAGAATATCGCCGGAGTCCGGTTCCAGAAATCCGCCGACCGAGCGGAGCACCGTCGTTTTGCCGCAGCCCGACGGGCCCAGCAAAGTAACAAGTTCTCCATGATGGATATCGAACGATATCCCGGTCACGCCTTCACCTGTTTTGTAACGTTTGGATAAATTTCGAATCGATAATTGAACTGGAGTAGTCATCGTCCTGCCTCCTTGCTATTTCATGGTGAAGCCGCTGGACATCACATCCGCACTGACAAAGCGCCGTGATACCATCAGCAAAATAATGGTAGGCAGCGTCAAAATAATGGAAAATACGGCGCCGGCCGTTGCCGGATAGTCTTGTACCGCTCCGTACATAATCAGCGGCATCGTTTTGAAGTCGGGCATCCCTACCATAAACGTTCCTTGCGCTTCGTCCAAAGAGGACAGGAACGTAAAGATCGAAGCTACAATAATGCCCGGCAGCGCCATCGGAAGCGTAATATTCCAGAACACGCGAAACGGGCCCGCCCCCGCGTCTCTTGCGGCTTCTTCCTGTGCCTGATGCACGCTCTTGAACGAAGCGGCCGGAATCCATGTCATATACATCAAGGTGTTAATCACATGAATGAGAACAACGCCCACAAAGGTATTCATCAAGCCGACCTTGAAAAACAGCACCGCGATGGCGACATATAAGCCCATTTTCGGAAACGCATTGGTCAGCAGGAACGAGAATAGAAACCAACGGCTGAACGGAAATTGAATGCGCGCGAAAGCATAGGCCGCGGGAACGCAGATGACAATCGACAGCGCCGTGACGACGGAAGCAATCAGAAAAGACAAGCCGATCGACTTTAAAATTTCAGGCTGGGACAATACGAATTTCCACCAGGTTAGAGACCAGCTTTGCGGCAGCGCCGCCGGGTACTGCCACTTTCCCGAAAAGGCGAGCAGCGCCAAATTGATTAGCGGTCCCAGAAAAAAGAAGACGAACAGGGCAAAAACGACAAACTCGACGATTTTTCTTTTTCCCAAGCTTTTGAAGTACCAACTCATGGAATTTTCACCTCCTCACGAAATTGGTATCGATACCAATTTTCGAAAAATAAAAAGCGCCTACTTCACAGCTGCACTCTGGTATCGATACCAATTTTGACCGTAACAACATATGCTTAACTTTTCAGCCTCCCTGCTTCGCAATTTCTATTTTAAGAATAGAAGACGATTGTAAAATTCGATCGATAGAATTGTAAACGGGAGTTCATGATCTTTTAAATGATTTGTAAAAGGGGGTTAGGAGTTGTGATAAAATCGCAATGTCTTTATAGGCAAATTGAAAAGAAAAGTGAAAATTCTTCTATCTCCGAACGAATGCATCCCGAATATAAATGTGAAAAAAATGATCTCTCTCACGAAAATCGTGTATAATGTAGGAAATAATGCCCATACAGGAGGTGGATTAATTTGGGAATTGCTATTACTGTAGTCATATTAGTGTTACTGTGGTTAGGAATGATGAAACTTAGAAAATTCAGAGGCAACTATCGAAATAAGATGGAAGAACTGAATGCAGTTGAATCCATATATGTTTCTCACATTGAAGGATTACCTATTCCACAGGGAACAGCGACATGGCTTTATGCTTGCCCAGACAAAGTAGTGATTGAATCTAAAAATGGAAACTTCGAAGTTCCGAACGATCGAATCATAAATTTCGCAGCACTTTCCGAAGAGGATGTTAAGCAAATTGAAAAAAGCGTGATCGGCCGTGCTGTGGTGGGCGGGATTCTTCTTGGTGGTTTGGGGGCTATCGTCGGTGGCTTAAGCGGTGTAGGGACAAAAGGAAAAAAAGTAATTCGTCATTTTTTCGTCATTAATTACACGAATAAAGATGGCGATACAGCTATTGTTACTTTTGAAAATAATGTGAACGACTTGAAGTTATTTGCGGACAAATTTTCAGAAATAATAGGAATTGATCCCAACAAAAGAATCACTCTCTGATAGATTATGCGAACGTTCATGCAAACGCTAGATTAATATGATAAAGCGGCAGCCAAGGGCTTTGATAAGCCCAGGCTGCCGCGATTGGCTGTAAAAGTTTTAGTTAAGTACCAGACGTCCGATCTGATTACACTCTTCAGCAAACCAAATATCGCCGTTAGGACCCATTGCGATACCATGGGGCTCAGCATTCTTTGCCGGTATTGCGTATTCTGTAATAACCCCTTCCGTTGTAATTCGGCCGATTTGGTTACCGCCCCATTCCGTGAACCATAGATCCCCGTTTCTCCCGCAAAGGATCGCATGAGGCCGGGCATTCGGCGTCGGTATAACAAATTCGCTAACCTCGCCCGAGGACGTCATTCTACCGATTTTATTTCCCATGATTTGCACAAACCATAATGCTTCGTCAGGTCCGGGCGTAATGCCGACAGGCCCGGAGTTAGGCGTTGGAATCGAATATTCCTTTACCTCGCCTCCGGTGGTGATTCTCCCGATGGTATTGCTCTGATTCTGTGTAAACCATAATGCCCCGTCCGGACCCGGAGTAATAAAAGAGGGAAAGGCTTTGGGATGAGGCAATTCAAACTCCGTGATTTCCCCTGATTTTATTATCCTTCCGATTCTGCCGCTATTCATTTCGGTAAACCACATGGCGCCATCAGGACCTTCCGTTATGCCAAAAGGCGCGGAATCCGCGGCAGGAAGGTCATATTCGGCAAAATGACCGTCCATCGACATTCTCCCGATCTTGTTTGCACGATATTCTGTAAACCATAAGTCGCCGGTCCGATCCGAAACGATGGACATTACTCCTGCATTAGCTGTCGGAACGAGAAATGAAAATATTTCACCTTCGGCATGGATTCGTCCGATTCGATTTCCCTTCTGTTCCGTAAACCACATCGCCCCGTCTTTTCCGGCGGTTATTCCGTAGGGCCCTGAATTTTGTCCATTGACCGCATATTCGTGTATCGTAAACCTCATACAATTGACCTCCCCATCAAGCATCAAAGATGCTGTTTCATTTTTCTCAGCGTATCCATATCTCCGCTTACGATTGCGCCAATATACCGGTTGATGAGTTCGATGTCGGAATCCCGACATTATATGTCCAATAGTTCCTGAATCACCTCCGGCGAGAAACGCTTCCGTATCTCCCTTGCAGGATTTCCACCGACATGGTATAAGGTTCGACATCCTTTACGATTACGGCTTCAGCCGCTATAATTGCTCCGTCGCCGATACGCACGCCCGGCATGATGGTTGCACGTCTGCCGATCCAGACGTCGTTGCCAACGATCGTATCTCCTTTAATCGGCAATTGTTCCAAAGATGGCGTATTTTTTTTCCACCCGTTTCTAAAAATGTTGAATGGAAAAGTTGATTCGTCCATTCTGTGGTTCCCGCCATCCATCATAAATCTGACCTCGGGAGCAATGGAACAAAGCTTGCTATGATCAATTTTGTCCCGATGACCTCATAATGGTACAAGAAAATTTGATGCTAAAGAAAGAAGATAAACGCAAAAAACCTCCTATTCCGATGTTCGGATAGGAGGCAGGCACATACGGTCAAAAAAAGACGTACTCATCCTTTACATGAAGAGTCGTTCTTCTTCTTTGCACATGCAAAAAAGCCCATGCTAATCCTATCCTGAAAGCATCGTGTATCACGATTTTTTCTTGGAAAAGATAGGATTAGTAGATCATTGGCTTTTGAGTCACCCTTTCGTTAATGCTTGTAGTAACTTTACCACACGCCTTACATATAATCAATTCCATTTATTCAGTTAAAAAGTCTTGAAAACCGACTATTACGAATATAAATTCGTGATTGACAAATTCTCGAAGGAGGGTAGTCATAAATGCAAATATCAAAGGAGGTGCACAGCCCAATGGCCTGGAGGTGTTCGGCGATCTTCTTTTTGTTGCCGATATGGGTAATGCCGCCGATCATTTTTTATCCAATATCACGGGGGAGGGGGGGAATATCAGAATTCGGATAAATTCCGAAGTTTATAAAAAAAATAACCCCCGAATGGGGTTACTGCTTGGCGACGTCCTACTCTCCCGGGACCCTGCGGTCCAAGTACCATCGGCGCTGGAAGGCTTAACGTTCGTGTTCGGGATGGGTACGCGTGGTTCCCTTCCGCCATCATCACCAAACATAATCAAGGCTTGTACCTTGAAAACTAGATGCGAAATTTATTCAACTTCAATGGTTAGCTTATGGTTTTGGATAAGCCCTCGACCGATTAGTATTCGTCAGCTGCACACGTTGCCGTGCTTCCACCCCGAACCTATCAACCTCGTCGTCTACAAGGGGTCTTACATACTGGGAAATCTCATCTTGAGGGGGGCT
>NZ_JAHNZO010000199.1 GCF_018998565.1 Paenibacillus oleatilyticus
GCCATCTGATCGTCGGGCTGCCGGGAGAAACTCAGCGCGATCATCTGCTCACGCTGCAGCGGGTGGTGGAGACTGGCGTGGATGGCATCAAACTGCATCCGCTGCACGTCGTGACCGGCAGTACCCTGGCACGAGCGTGGCGCGCCGGGCGCTTGTCCGAACTGGCGTTGGAGGACTACGCCGTCAGCGCCGGGGAGATGATCCGCCACACGCCGGGCGAGGTGGTGTATCACCGTCTTTCCGCCAGCGCCCGTCGGCCGACGCTGCTGGCGCCGCTGTGGTGCGAAAACCGCTGGAGTGGCATGCAGGCGGTCGGTGCTTATC
>NZ_JAHNZO010000200.1 GCF_018998565.1 Paenibacillus oleatilyticus
GGAGGCGCTCTTATTATGAAGTTTAAACAAAGTGACAAACAAAATCAACGTATTGAAAAAATTACAACCGACCATCTTGTTATCGGCATCGATATTGCCAAGTTTTCTCATGTTGCCCGTGCTGTCGATTTTCGTGGGATCGAACGTGGCCACTATCTTGCCTTCTCTAACGATCACAACGGCTTTAAAAACCTCTTCCAATGGATACAAGCTATAATGGATCAGCATCACAAAACGAAGGTGCTCATCGGTGTTGAGCCCACCGGGCATTACTGGCTCAATCTCGCCTTCTGGCTTCAAGAAAGGCAACTCGAGCTTGTTCT
>NZ_JAHNZO010000201.1 GCF_018998565.1 Paenibacillus oleatilyticus
GGAGGCGCTCTTATTATGAAGTTTAAACAAAGTGACAAACAAAATCAACGTATTGAAAAAATTACAACCGACCATCTGGTTATCGGCATCGATATTGCCAAGTTTTCTCATGTTGCCCGTACTGTCGATTTTCGTGGGATTGAACGTGGCCACTATCTTGCCTTCTCTAACGATCACAACGGCTTTAAAAACCTCTTCCAATGGATACAAGCTGTAATGGATCAGCATCACAAAACGAAGGTGCTTATCGGTGTTGAGCCCACCGGGCATTACTGGCTCAATCTCGCCTTCTGGCTTCAAGAAAGGCAACTCGAGCTTGTTCT
>NZ_JAHNZO010000202.1 GCF_018998565.1 Paenibacillus oleatilyticus
CCACCGCTGTTGTGTTGTTTGGGTTGAACTCTGGTGCGGCTTTAGCAACCGTTGTTGGCGTGCTAATTGAAGTGCCTGTGATGTTGATGTTGGTTGAATTTTGTAAACGTACCGCGATGTGGTTTCCGCGAGAGCCAGAGAAGGCGACTCTACGAGATCCTCGCTGCGTCAGTCCTTATCGTTAGTTGATTGCAATAAACTTCTGTCGTTATTTATGAAGCGCGTCATGTTTATTTGCAGCACAAACTCAATCTATTCTCAAATCGCCGAAGGGTTTGCCAAGTATTTAGGGGTTGGAATTGTTTGGGTAACCAGTTCAGGGT
>NZ_JAHNZO010000203.1 GCF_018998565.1 Paenibacillus oleatilyticus
TGTCAGTGCTGAGATAGATAAAGCGTCGATGTTTTTGGATGAGCACACCCGTTTTGTCACGCAGCGTATCGGCAAGCTGGAACAGCTTACGCCTTTACGTCAGGCGGAATTGTTGCCCGTCGTGGTGGCGGGGCGGCAAAAAGAGGTGGTGTTGGAGGCTGTCGCGGCCTGTTTGCACTCTGCCATTATCCAACTGCATCAACATCACTGCCAGCAGCATGCAAACGGTAAGACAGTCTCCATCGGCCTGATTCGCATGGCGAATATCGATCCGTTAGTGGCGGTAGCCCAATGCTTGATGCAACTCGCTCCACCGGGCGGT
>NZ_JAHNZO010000204.1 GCF_018998565.1 Paenibacillus oleatilyticus
GGTAACGAGTGAAGAGATGAGGGAATATTCACCACCTGCCAGTGGATCCAACCGAGGCCTGTCGGCGCATCCCTATCATAAATTTTGAGAGCGAAGCTTTGAGTTCCTGCCGGCGCGCCACTCCAGTTAAAAGAGGGGGCAAGGTTTCCACCGCTGCACCCAAATCCATAAGGTGAACTCAGGGTCTGAGCTGCGGGGAAACGGTTTTTTTCAAGCTCATGACTTGTCAGCGTAAAACTGGCTGAAAAAGCGACCTGGCTCGACAACGCCAGGCATAATGTACTGATAACAGTAAGGTGAAGTTTGGACATTTACTCTTCTC
>NZ_JAHNZO010000205.1 GCF_018998565.1 Paenibacillus oleatilyticus
ACGGGGGAATAAACAGCATCAAGAAAAGCTCGGGATTGAAGTCGATATGCAACCCAAACTGCGGCCAGGCCAACACGGCGCCAACGATGATTTGCATCAGCGGAAGCGGGATTTGGAAGGGCAATATGCGCGTCACGACGCCGGACAACGAGACGGTGAGCAATAAGATCAATATGGTGAAGAATGTTTCAATCGTGAACCTTTGTGGATTTAATTTTTCTCGCCGTTATCAAACGGTTTTTCTGCATGCCGCCCCTCAGGCGGGCTCGTCGGGCAAGGCTGAACAGCGGCCACGGCGGCCGCTGTCGATAAAGAAAGCGC
>NZ_JAHNZO010000206.1 GCF_018998565.1 Paenibacillus oleatilyticus
TCCCTGATAGCTCAGTTGGTAGAGCACTCGACTGTTAATCGAGTTGTCACAGGTTCGAGTCCTGTTCGGGGAGCCATATGCTTCCATAGCTCAGTAGGTAGAGTGCATCCATGGTAAGGATGAGGTCACCGGTTCGATCCCGGTTGGAAGCTCCATATTTCGGCCCGTTGGTCAAGGGGTTAAGACACCTCCCTTTCACGGAGGTAACAGGGGTTCGAATCCCCTACGGGTCATTGTTCTGCTGGAGGCTTAGCTCAGCTGGGAGAGCATCTGCCTTACAAGCAGAGGGTCGGCGGTTCGATCCCGTCAGCCTCCACCA
>NZ_JAHNZO010000207.1 GCF_018998565.1 Paenibacillus oleatilyticus
AAACAACGGGGGCGGAATGACGGAAGAGCGGGTCGAAGACGATTTCGAAGAGGATTACGCGCTTTCGGGCGATCTGGTCGAGCAGGTGCTTGCCGCGACCGAGGCGCAGAATGCCGCGGAGCTGACGGCGCTTCTCGAACCGCTTCACCCCGCCGATATCGCCGACCTTCTCGAACAGGTGGGCTCGAACGAGCGGCGCGACCTGCTCAAGCTCTACGGCGCCGAGATGGACGGCGAAATCCTCACCGAGATCGACGAGTCGATCCGGGAGGAGGTGATCGAGCAGCTTCCCGCCGAGGTGCTGGCCGAAGCCGTGCGC
>NZ_JAHNZO010000208.1 GCF_018998565.1 Paenibacillus oleatilyticus
GCTCACGGGATAGCGTTGTTCGGCTTCTTGTCGGCAGCTTGCTCTGGCGGCTTCAAGGGGCGTCGGAGCCGCCGTTTGCGCTTCCCACTTTTCCGGCGTGGCGCAGGAAGACATCATCAACCCGGCGGTGATAACGGCATATTTTCTCAACGTAAAAATCCCTTTTCAAAAAAATCCCGCCTATTCTACCCAACCCCTCAAACAGGGGGAGCGTTATTCACGTTTAACGCCTCCGGCGACACGCACGGCTATTCATGCGGTGTGACCCGCCGGAAAACCGGGCGGGCCGTTATGACGCATTAACCGAGGATCTCCTCGG
>NZ_JAHNZO010000020.1 GCF_018998565.1 Paenibacillus oleatilyticus
ATGGCCCACCAGAACAGCTCCCACACCGACACGTCGAACGTAAAGGTCGTTTTTTGCAGAATCACGTCCGCCTCGCCCATCGGGTAGCGCTCATGCATCCACAGGATACGGTTAAGCACGGAATGATGCTCGATAGCCGCGCCTTTCGGTTTGCCGGTCGAGCCCGACGTATAGATAACGTAAGCCATGTCGCGCGGACCGGAACCATGGGGCAGATTCGTCGCATCTTCGGCGTAAACCGCCCCCTCGTTCAAATCGAGAACCCGGCCTTCCAGCTCCGCCGGCACGCGGTCCAGGAAGCGGCTTTGTGTCAACAGCAACCGTGCCCCCGAATCTTCGGCGATGTAGCGGATGCGCTCGGCCGGATACTCCGGATCGATCGGCACGTAAGCACCGCCCGCTTTCAGAATCGCGTAGATGCCGACGATCATCTCCAGCGAGCGCTCGACCATGATCGCTACGGGTACATCCGCGCCAACGCCTTCAGCGCGCAGCGTCCGCGCCAGACGGTTCGCCCGCTCGTTCAGCTCGCGGTACGTCAGCCGCTCGTCCTCGAACAGCACTGCTGTCCGCTCCGGCGTGCGGGCCGCTTGCTCCTCGAACAGCTCATGAATCGTCCGCTCCTGAGGATACTCCGCGGCCGTGTCGTTGAATCCGTGCAGCAGCAGCTCCTTCTCTTGCCCGCTTACCAGCTCCAGCCTGTCCACCGGAATAGCAGGGTTCGCTGCAATCTGTTCCAGCACATGCACGAAATGGTGCTGCATTTGCTCAATTTCAGCCAAATCAAAAGCGTTCGCGTTATATTCAAACTGGAAGCGAAGCTCGTCGCCCGGCATGACAATCATGTTGAAATCATAGGTCGTTTGCTCGGACATCACGACGTTCGAAATCGCAAATCCGCTTTCGCCGCCGCCTTTCATCAGCAGTTGCTCGGCTTGCTCTTCCATCGGATAGTTTTCAAACACAATAATATGGTTAATTAAATCCTGCTTCTGTTCCGTCAGTTTCTGGATCTCAAAGAGCGGATACGTATCATAGCTTTGCGTTTTTAAGGTCTGCTCCTGGCTGCGGATCATCGCCCGGGCGAAGCTTTCGCCCGGCACTGCTTGAAGACGGACCGGTATCGTATTGATGAACAGACCGACGATGCTCTCCACGCCCGGAATTTCCGCCGGACGGCCCGACACGACGCTGCCGAACACGACATCGGAACTGTTGTTGTAATTTTGCAGGATGACGCCCCATGCCGTTTGTATCAACGTGTATAGGGTGACCTGGTGCTGCTTGGCCATACGGTTCAACTTCTCGGTCAGTTCGCGGTTCAGCAAGAAGATATGCTTAACGGGTGCAAATCCGCTTGCGGCATCCCCGTGGTCCGACCGAGGGAGTAATGTCATCTGCTCATAACCGGACAAATACTGGGACCAGAAATGCTCCGCTTCCCGGTAGTCCTGCTTTTCCAGCCAATCAAAATACCGGCTGTAAGGCGTAACAGGGGCAAGCTTCGGCTGCTTCGAGCCAAGATAAGCGTGGTAGCTCTCGAACACCTCGCCTAACATGAGCGATAAGCACCAGCCGTCCATCAAAATATGATGGAAGCTCCATACAATGCGGTATGACTGATCGCCGGTTTGCAGCACGGAAACGCGCATTAACGCGCCCTGCTCAAGATCAAAGCCCCGTTTTTTATCCTGACGGAGGAAGCTTTCGGCGTATGCCAACCGCTCATCCGCTTCAAGCGGGCGCAGATCCTCGTAGCTGAAATCGACCGGTTTATGGCGGACGACCACCTGAATCGGCTCGTCGGTCAGCGTAGTTGTCAAATAATTGGCACGCAGAACCTGGTGTCTTTGCACAAGAAGCTCAAAGCCGCGGCGGAATGCTTCCACCTGAAAGCTTCCTTCCAGATCCAGTGTCAATTGCTCAAAGTACGAACCGGCTTGCCGGTCCATTAAGCTGTGGAACAGCATCCCCTTCTGCAGCGGCGTCAGGGCAAACACATCCTCCAGCTCACCGACGTGGCGCATCAACTCCGTAATTTGCTCAAGCTGCGCCAGGGAAAGGCTTTTCATTTGCAGGTCGCTTGGTGTCAGTTCCGGCTGTTCCTTGGACGTGCAGTGGTCTAGCACTTCACGCAAGCTCGTTTGCAGAAGTCCTGTCAACCGTTCGATGGTATCTGCCCGAAACGCTTCCGCATCATAGCGGATCGTCATCTCCAGTTCCCCGCCAACGATCATGCCGTTCACGTCAACCGGGTACCTCATGACCGTCTGCGCGCTAACAAATTCGCCGGTTGGGTGCGGGGATAAGCTCAAGCCGCTTTGCTCCAAGTCCTGATCGAATTGGCCCAAATAGTTAAAGCTAAGCTCCGGCTCTTGAACGAATACTCGTTCCCCATTGTTCATAGACGACAAGTATTTCAGTATGCCAAACCCGATGCCCCGGTGAGGAATCCGGCGAAGCCCTTCCTTCACCGTACGGATACGGTGCGAAATGTTCTTTTTCGTTTCACCGCTTCCCATTTCAAGCACGACCGGGAACTGGCTTGTAAACCAGCCTACGGTACGGGTCACATCCACATCCGAAAGGATTGGCTCACGTCCGTGCCCCTCCAGATTGACCGCAATCCGGTTATGCCCGGTCCAATCGTGGACGGCTATGCCAAACGCAGTAAGCAGAAGATCGTTGACTTCTGTATTGTAAGCGCGGTTCGCTTGCTTCAGCAGCCGTTCGGTCTCCTCTTTGGTCCAGCGGATCGACACAACCTCGCTCCTGCCAACGGTTGGCGTCCCGACGTCGGAAAAGTCCTTGGGCAGCGGGAGGAATCCGGCAGCGCCCGACTCCAGCCAATACTGGCGTTCGCTCTCCATAGCAGGGCTGCCGGCATGGGCGAGCAGCTTGTCTGCCCACGTTTGGAACGAGTCGGTTTTTGGCGGAAGCTTGATCGTCACAGTACCGCTGAGTGCCTGCTCGTAGCCCGCTGTCAAATCCTCGAGCAGTATGCGCCACGATATACCGTCCACAACCCAGTGGTGAATGGCAATCAGCAAGTGATCCCCATCTGCGCAGCGGAATAGGCCCAGCTTAACCAGTGGCCCGTCATGAAGCTGGATACTGTTTTGAATCGCGTTTGCTTGCGTTTCAATCGCTTCAGCTACATGCTCTACCTGCCTAAAGTCGAAGATCTCCAGCCCGTACAGTCCGCTGCCTTCCCCGTCTGCACCGCGATTCCAGGTTTCGTAAACGCCGTTCTCCGTCTTGCGGAGCACGATGCGAAGGGCATCGTGATGCTTGACGATGGCCTCCACCGCCGAGCGAAGCGCAGCTTCCTCAAAGCCCGCTTTCCGGTAAAGCAGAAACGCCTGGTTAAAGTGGTGAGGTTCAGCCGGATTCTGCTCTAAATACCAGAGCTGGATCGGGGTATGCGCAACGGGTCCACGAACCTCGCCTTGATCGGCAATCCGGCTGGCTTCTTGCACATATCTGCCCAGTTCCGCCACGGTTGGATATTGGAACATCTCTCTCATTTCCAGCTTATATCCGGCTTGAAGCAATCGTGAAGAAACCTGGATAGCTTTAATCGAATCGCCGCCCAGCTCAAAGAAATTATCCAGCACACCGACATTCTTCACGCCAAGAACAGACTGCCAGACCGAGACGAGCGCCTGCTCGACAGCGGTGCGTGGCGCCACATACTCCGCACCTGTTTGCAGGCTGCCCTCCGGAGCGGGAAGTGCCCGACGGTCAACTTTGCCATTTGATGTAAGCGGTATCTGTTCAACTTGTACAAAGTACGATGGCACCATGTAACCCGGCAGCTCCCGGGACAGCGCGCTTCTGACCTCGTTGGCGCCAAGCTCGCATTCCGCCACATAATAAGCGCATAGCTGCTTTTGTCCGTTTTCATCCTCGCGCGCGATGACCACCGCTTCCTGTACCGCCTCCACTTGCAGAAGATGCTCCTCAATCTCGCCAAGCTCAATGCGGTATCCACGGATTTTCACCTGCTGGTCAATCCGTCCCTTATACTCCAGCGTACCGTCCGCCCGCCAGCGTACCAGATCACCGGTCCGGTAGCAGCGCTCGCCTTGACGGAACGGGCTGTCGATAAACTTCTCCGCCGTTTGCTCCGGTTGATTCAAGTAGCCACGGGCTACCCCATCGCCGCCGACCAGCAGCTCGCCCCAAGCCCCGACAGGCTGAAGCCTCATCGCGCTGTCGACAACATAGGCCGTTGAGTTGCGGATCGGACCGCCAATCGGCACCGTATTGGAGCGCTCCGCAGGAATCACGTACGCCGTTGAGAAGGTTGTGTTTTCCGTCGGACCATAAATGTTTACGAGCCGGAAGCCGGGGTTATCCTGAATCACGCGGTTAATGTGCGGCACGGACTGCGCCTCGCCCCCGACAAGCAGTGTGTCCAGGCTTGCAAACAGGCGGCTGTCCTGCTGCGTGAGCTGATTAAATAGCGCAGTGGTCAAGAACATCGTGGTAATGCCATTTTCCTGAATCGTCTGCTTCAAGCTGGCCGCATTCAAGATCATGTCCTTATTCACCAAATGAAGCTGTCCGCCATTCAGCAGCGCGCCCCAGATTTCAAATGTGGACGCGTCAAAGACGACCGATCCGGTTTGCAGGATGCGCGTTGTTTCGTCCAGCACGGCAAAATCGGTATTTTTAACCAACCGGACTACATTTCTCTGTTCAACCATAACTCCTTTTGGCTTACCGGTTGTTCCGGACGTATAAATCACATAAGCCAAATGGTTAGGTCCGCTTACCGGTTCCAGGTCGGAACCATTCTCGTCATAAACTTCCTTTCTGCTTATATCCAGGATCGTTCCTTTAAAGTGTTCGGTAACTAACTCCTTCCGCTCGGTCAGCAGCACTTTGACCCCGGAATCTTCCAGCAGATAACGCACGCGTTCCTCAGGATAATCCGGATCAACCGGTACATAGGCGCCACCGGCTTTTAATATCGCCAAGATGCCGACGACCATTTGCGCGGACCGCTCCGCTATAATTCCAACCGTATCATCCGCCGTAACGCCAAGGGCGCGAATCGTGCGGGCCAACCGGTTTGCCTGCTCGTTTAGGTCCCCGTAGGTCAAGGCCTTTCCTGCGCAGACCACGGCCGTCTGCTCCGGCGTTCGTCCCGCCTGTTCTTCAAAAAGCGCAGCAATGCTTTGTCCGCTTGGATAATCGGCTGCTGTATCGTTAAATACGTTAAGAATCGTTTCCTTTTCCGTTTTGCTTAGGAGAGACAATTGTTGGATCGTCTGCGTCGGACTTTGAATCATGCCCTCCGCAACGGCAAGGAATTGACGAATAATTTGCGCCACTTCCTGCTCATCGAACAGCTCGGTCCGGTAGTCGAAATAGAGCATCATTTTTCCCCGGTCGAGCTCATCCACCATATGAATGTCAAAGTCGTTCACGATATCGCCGCAAAAATTATTGTTCGGCTGCATGGCGAATTCGCCGAATTTGGCAAAGCTGTACGTCCGGTATTGAATGGACCCGCCAAACAAACGCTGTATATCCTGACTGCGACGGGTTTCGCGCAAATCTTGAATGACTTTATTATACGGATACCGCTGATGGCGCAAAATCGAGGATTGCTCTTTCGCAACGCTTTGCAAAAAAGCCAGCAGCCCGGTCTCCGGCTCCACGCGAACCCGGGTCGCTACCGTACTGACGAACATGCCGATCGTATCCTTTTCTTTCTTGCTTGTCCGGTTTGCATAAAGCGTACCAATCGGAATATCCTGCTCTTGCGTAACCTTATGCACGTAAATATATAAGGCCGATAAAAAGAAAGTAAAGAGACTGATTTGGTGCTCCTCGCAAAATGCGTTTATCCCCTTGTGGAGCTCCTCGCTGAGTTCGGCGCCCTTCCTTCTGCCTGCTGTGCTAAGCGTTAAGGGATTGTAAGTTTTAAGCCCAATCGTCTCCGGAAACTCACTAAACTTATCTAACCAATAGGCTTTGTCCTTCTGATACCGGTCCGACTGCTCATATTCCTGCTCCGCTTGAATAAAATCAAGATAGGAATTGGCCGTCAAGCTGCTGGCGGCATCGAAGGTCCCATTCGCAAGCTCCTGGTAAAAGCCCGTCATTTGATCGATCGCCTTGTGCATCGACACACCGTCAGTGGCGATATGATGCATTCTAAAGCTAAGCCAGATTTCCTCTTCGTGGATACGGATAATCGTAAACTCATACAGTGGTGCATGCAGCAGCTTGAACGGCACAACGTTATTTCTCTTTAGCCACTCGGCCGCCTGCTCTTGGGGCATCTCCAAGTGTCCAATCACGAGATCCTCTTCGGCATAAGGCACGATGTACTGCCAAGGGACGCCGTTATCACAGGCAATGCGAATACGGAATGAGTCGTTGCGCTGCACGACGACACCGATCGCTTGTTTCAAGATATCTATATTCACAGCCCCATTAATTTTGGCGTTAAGGATGATCGTTGACGCATTGCGATTTGGATACAGCAGTTCCGTATACCAAATACGCTGCTGCGGTTGCGTCAACGGATACCGCTTTACATTCTCGCGATCAAAGATCTGATTGTTTGCCGGCTCTTGTTTCATGACAAATTCACACACTCCCGTTCGCATAGTAAAGTGATACTGTAGATGTTATACAGACACCAAAACCTGCTCTGCGTGGTATTGTAAATCGTGAAGCTTGGAATACACGCCACCTTTTTCCAGTAGTTCTTCGTGTGTTCCTTGCTCGACCAGGCTGCCGTCGGCAACCACGCAAATACAATCGGCTTGCTCTATGGTAGACAGCCTATGGGCGATGATCAGCGTTGTTCTGCCCCTCATCAGCTCTTGAAGCGCTAGCTGGACTTCATGCTCCGACTCCGCATCCAAAGCGGATGTAGCCTCGTCCAACAACAGAATGGGCGCATTTTTGAGCAGGGCTCTGGCAATCGCAATCCGTTGACGCTGCCCTCCGGATAAGGTTGAACCGCGTTCCCCGACCATCGTCGCATAACCGTCCGGCAGCTCTGTAATGAATGCATGGGCTTGCGCCATCCGGGCTGCATTCTCCACTTCTTCATCGCTGGCATCCGGGCGGCCGAGTCGGATGTTCCCGGCAATCGAATCGTGGAAAAGAAATGCTTCTTGAGGAACATACGCAATGAGCTCGCGCAGTTCTTTAATCCTATAATGCTCTAAAGCTTTGCCTTGAATGTGTATCACACCAGACTCCCGCTCGTAAAAGCTGAGCAGCAGCTTCATGATCGTGCTTTTACCGCCCCCGCTTGGTCCGACTACTGCAGTCACTTTCCCCTCCGTTGCAGACATGGACAGACACCGGAGCACCGGGCGGCCCGGCTCGTAACCGAACGTAACGTTACACAACTCCAGCGCCGGCACATTGCCGGATGCCTCTTGACAGACCGGCTCAGCCTCCAGACCAGCGGTAGCCCGGTCACCTTCCGGCTCCGCAGGCTGATCCAGCAGTTGATGGATTCGGGCAGCACCGGCGAACGAGTTTTGCATCAGCGTAATCGCAGCCCCAACCTGGAGAAAGGTGCTTGAAATGCCTATTTGCAGGTAAAGAATTAAACCAAGCGTCCCCAGTTCAAGCTGCTGTCTGGACACGAGAAATAAGCCGATGGCGAGAATCCCCCCCATGCTGAAAAACTGAACGGCGAAATTGCAGGCTTCCAGCACACCGGATTGATGGCCCTGCTTCAGGCCGGACTCGCTTACTTCCTCGCTGGCCTCTTCGCAAAGCTTGCCGATCTGGTCCCTCAAACCGAACAGCTTCGTGATCTGGAGACCGCCGATTAAATCCCCCACGCGCTCTGTCAATATGCCCATTTGCGCTTGCAGCTTGTCGCCGATCGCACGCATCCGGGGAGAAAAACGCGCGTTAATGCCTATAGTCAACAGTGCCAAGACGACGAGGACAAGGGCGAAACGCCAATCGACCACGCATAGGACAATAATCGATCCGGCTACCATGGTGATTTGTGAAACAATCGATCTTAAATGCTCATGGTACGTTTTTTCGACTACTTGCACGTCGCTGGTCATCCGCGAAAGCAGGTCGCCGGAGTGGTATTTTTCCGCAGCGCAAAACGTGATTTTACCAATATGCTTGTATAACTGCATCCGCATATCCGCTAAGGTCAGCCTGATGCTTCGCAAATACAAATAGCTGAATATAGGCGATAAGATACACAATCCGACAACGGAGCCGATCACAATCGTAATAGCCGCATACAGATCTTCCAGCTGCCCGCTGACCGCAAAATTCAACAGGTCTTTGATCACAAAAGCAATAAGTATCGAAAGTCCAGAGTTGACCAAGCTATCGCCGATCAGTCCGGTATAATAAAGACGGCGTCGGGGGCGCATAAACTTCATAAGCTGCTTGTAATCAAGGAGCGCTTGTTTGAAAGACATAGTCCGCTCCCCCCTTCTTGCTTGCTGCGCCCTGCGCTGACTCATCTTCCTTCGTTAATTGATAGAGATACAGCTTTTTATAAACACCGTTTTGCGCCAAGAGCTCATCATGCGTACCGCTTTCCGCAATACGTCCCTGATCAAGGACAAGTATACGGTCAGCCCGCGAAATCGTTGACAGCCGATGGGCGATCACCATAACGCTGCGGCCGTCAGCCAAACGCTTTAAGGCGCTATGCACAAGGGACTCGGACACCGTATCAAGCGCCGAAGTAGGCTCGTCCAGCAGGATGAGCGGGGACTGCCTGAGCATCGCTCTGGCAATGGCAATCCGCTGCCGTTGCCCCCCGGATAATCCGCCGCCCCGCTCGCCCAGCATCGTATCATAGCCTTGCGGAAGCTGCTCGATGAAGTCATGGGCATTCGCTGCCTCGGCTGCAGCCATAATCTCCTCACGAGTAGCTCCCAGCCGCCCAAATCCGATATTGTCAGCGACCGTAGCGGGAAATAGATAAGAATCCTGGGATACAACGGAAATATTTGACCGCAGCGCAGATAAATCCCACTCGGACAAAGGCCTGCCAAACATACGAATCGTACCTTCGCCCGGTTTGGGCTCGTAAAAGCCGCACAGCAGCTTAAAGATTGTCGTCTTCCCGCCGCCGCTTGAGCCGACGATAGCCAGTGTTTCTCCCCGGCTTAGCTGAAAGCTGATGTCGTCCAATACGTTCGTTTTACTGTCGTAGGAAAAGGATACACGATCGACGCGGACCGGAACATCCCACGTGCCAGCTTGCTCCTTGGAACCCGTTTGCCTTTCGACAGGCCAGTCAAGCGCATGGAAAAGCCGCCGGGAGGCACCCGAAGCCTCCTGCAATTGGGCAATCAGTGCAGGAGCCAGGCTGATCGGCTGCAAGGCAAGTGGCAGCAAGTAAAGAAACAAGATGAGACTACCTGCATTCAATTCACCGATTCGGATTAAATGCCCGCCATACACAACGACGAAAATAACAGGTACCGCCAGGAACAGAATAGCGATGGGCCCGAGTGCCGCATACCGCTTTTCAAGCCGCAAGCCCAGCTTTACGGCATGCTGCGTCAGTTCGCTATACTTTTGATAAAATATCGTCTGCGCATTAAATGCTTTCATCACCGCCAAGCCTCCGATGGAGTCCTGCGCCAGTGCATTCAATTGACCCATGGTGTCCTGAATCTGCTCGGAAGTCGAACGCAGCGTATGGGTCAGCAGTCCGGCAACCAGCATGCCAAAAGGAAACAGCACGAGACTGAACAGCACCAGCTTCCAGTGTGTAAGCAAAAGCAGGGTCAGCGCGCCGATAAAAACAACAGGCAAATAAAACAAATTGGCGAAGTGCTGAATGAAAAAGTTTTGCAGCAGCGCCGTATCGCCCGTTAACCGGGAAATCAAATCGCCCGTTAATTTGCTTTCCGCTTGGGAAAGCGGCATATCGCCAAATCTGCGCACAAGCTCGTTGCGCAAATCGCGAAGCACCTTGACACTAAAGCGGGCTGTTGCATATTTGATCAGGTACCGGCATGGCATGCCAATCACGATCATCCCCGCCAGCAGGAATAAAATCATAGAGGCAGAGGCTGCCCCACCATTCACCATCCGTTCGAAAAACTTGCCCAGTATGATCTCGATGGCAGCGAGCCCCAACGAAGCAACGACTGTTACCGCCACCCAGAACGAGTATGGCTTCACATAACGCACGAGTCTGCGAAAAACCGGCGAGCTTTCAGTCAACATATCTTCCTCCGTTCATGAAGTATCAACTGACCACCAATTCGCCAGCGCCTATTACTTGCGAAATTGAGTCTTTCATCATGCTGCAAGCAGCCTTCAAGGTTGTGCCCGTAATTAATTCGGCGCGCAGGTCACAGCGAAAAAATCGATATGGGCCTTCCGTTGTGCAAATGTAACAGCTCCCCCTTTGCATGATCAAACGAATTGGAAAGCTCCGGCAATATGACCTCACATTAGATTCGTGCTCTTCAAAAATATTCATTGCATCGCTTCCCCCATCATCCATTTCGGCTCAGCTAATTTATTATTTTTCATATCTGTATAATCGGAAATACTTCCTCGTGTATCTCTATGGATATTTTCCAAAATTGGGGAATTTTACGATTTCGTCCTAATTTGCTCAAGTGCCTTTCTAATACTTTCTATTGGGGAATAATTCGCCCGATGATCTGGCCTCAACTTTTGCTAGGCGATGTTGCGGGAGGAGGTGACTGGCAAGAAAATGTTGAGCCCACACAGATGAACAAGTCTGTGGCCCGTTTCATGACGAATGAAGTCATAACCTTTGAAGCCCGAATTATTTTTTTCGACACTTGCCTTACCCCTCACCCTTTCTTCTCTGTCATTAGCTCTTGCTAATACGAACATTGTAACTTCATTTTGTAAGCGTTGTGTTATTTCCATATAAAGTATATATTAACATTATAACGGAGCACAAAATAATTACAAGCAATATTATAAAGTTATGGTTTGGTTCGGCTCAAAAAATTGTTTACCCCGGGGGGAACCAAGCGGTTTAAAAAAAACTTTGCAGGCTTGGCAGAACAATCTATCTGCGGGTTCCGTTTCGTTTTTTTGCTTATTATATTGATTATATGAATTAAAAACCTTATAATGCAAATATTGGAATTTCTATTCTTTTAGTCACTCTATGTAAAAATAAATGAGATTAATAGGATTATTTGTAAAAATTCATCGAAAAATGTAATCGCTTGACTCTTGGATATAGATAGTCTGGAAGCATCCGGCATAGATGAGCTGTACATCAGGATCTGCTTGTACGCCAAAAGGGGTTGTGCGTCTAGCGGACAAGCATAAGGACAGGAAGGGATACGGCCAGATTTGTTGATTGCTGGCGAAGAATTTTAAAAAGAAGGAAGGAGGATAGCATCCAGCACGTTTTCTCTATGTAAAGCCGACTGATTGCAGAACTCGCTCTTTGGAGGTAAGAAGGCTAACGTTCCAAGAATTTTACAGTTGGAGGAGATAACGAAAATGACAGCAACGGCTTCTATTGATTTTTCTCAAGTCAACATCAGGGATGTCAATTTGCTCGATCCTTATTTATACAGCCATGGAGAGCCTCATGCGGTATGGGCCGCACTGCGCCATCAGGCGCCTGTTCATTGGCAGCAGGTCGACGACAAGTTGGGCTTCTGGTCGATTACGAAATATAAGGATGTTGTGCAGGTACTGAAGGATTATAAGACGTTTACCTCCGAACGGGGAAATTTGCTCAGTTTGCTTGGAAAGGATGATCCCTCCGGCGGCAAGCAAATGGCCGTGACAGATCCGCCCCGCCATACCCAAATGAGACGTGCCATGCACCAATTCTTTACTCCTGACTCCATCCTCAAGCATGAAGATCAGATTCGCCAGGAAATCCGCAAGCTGGTTCTGCCAAGCTTAGAAGATGAGGGGATTGATTTTGCTCGTGCCGCGTTTGCTTTATCGATTTGCGTAGGCGGATGTATCCTGGAGCTGCCTTCGGAGGATTGGCCAACACTGACACGGCTAACCATCATGTCCGTTGCTCCTGAGGATGAGGAATTTAAATTGGCAGATGGCGATATCACAGCGACTTTGCAATTGGCACACAGGGAGTTGTTTGGTTACTTTCAAGATATAGTCAAGCAGCGCCGCCGTTCTCCGGGAGATGACCTGGTTAGCGCATTGTTGCAGCTGGAGATCGATGGCGAGAAGATGGACATCCCAACGGTCATTTCCAACTGCTACAGCATTTTGCTAGGAGCCACTGCTACGACTCCACATGTCGCTAGCTCAACGTTACTGGAGCAGACGAAAATAAATGGACTTGAGAAGCTTGCCGCACATCCTGAATCTATGGACAGCTTTGTCGAAGAGGCTTTTCGTTGGTCTTCTCCGGGCAGCCACTTTTTGAGATATGCCACGATTGATACGGAAATCCGGGGAGTGCCGATTAAAGAGGGAGATGCTGTTGCCGTCTGGGTAGGCTCGGCCAATCGCGACGAGGAGATTTTCGCAGATCCTTATACCTTTAATATGCATCGGCATCCCAATCCTCATATTTCCTTTGGCACAGGCGTCCATCATTGCATCGGAAGCAAAATAGCCAAGCATACGATGACCTTTTTATTTGATGAGCTTACAACAAATTTTACTCATTTTGATGTGGTTGGCCCTGTTGAATACCTGGGCTCTAATTTTATTTCAGGAATCAAGCATATGCCTGTACGCGGGTACCAACGCTAAAAGCAAAAAGTTTTACATACGTTGAACTCTTGGAATGAACAAAAAGAAAAGGCAAAAGCGGTTGCAGAAGGGATTATCCTCCTCAACCGCTTTTTTTATTGCTTTATTAAAGACCCAGGAAAAACTCGCCTCTTTTGCGGATTCCGTCTTCCAATTATATACAAATATCAAGCCCATTGGCATGAAGCGAATACGATTGAGCAATATCATCCAATTCTTCTTTGAGGGCATTCTGATATAGTTACAAGGAGGAACTGTTAAGGAGGAGAAGACATGCCCAATGAGATTAGAACCGTGTGCTATGACACGGATTTGCAGATAGAAGCCTACCGTTTTGAAGGGATTATGCAGAAATTCCCCAATCATTTCCATGACTATACGTGATTGGGTTTATCGAAGAGGGTCAGCGCTATTTACAGTGTAACCATCAGGACTATATCATTCATCCCGGCGATATTCTTATTTTTAATCCAAGGGATATTCATTCCTGCGAGCAGATGGATGAGAAAGTATTGGATTACCGCTGTATTAATATACAGCAGGATCGGATGAGACAGGTTGTATTCGAGGTCACCGGCCGCAATTATTTGCCTGATTTCATGCACAACGTGATTTGCCGAAGCGAGCTGGCATCTTCATTACAGGAACTGCACCACATGATCTGCGAAGAGGAGACGGACTTTGTCAAAGAGGAATTATTCTTTTTTCTGATCGGGCAGCTTATACAGGAATATTCGGATACTTCCGCGGAGGAAACGGGCCGGGAGCGTGATTCCGAGTTTCAAGCGGTTTGCGATTATATGGAAACAAATTATTCCCAAAAAATCACGCTGGATGAGCTGAGCGGTATGGTTGGCCTCAGCAAATATCATTTTCTACGCTCCTTCACCCGGCAGAGAGGAATTTCCCCTTATAATTATCTGGAGACGATACGGATCGGCAGAGCCAAAAAGCTGCTGGAGCAAGGCATGGCTCCCGTTGACGCAGCGCATCAAACCGGATTCAGCGATCAAAGTCATTTTACGAATTTTTTCAAAAGATTTATTGGCTTAACCCCCCGGCAGTATATGCGCATCTTCCTCCGCGCCAACCCGATGGAGCGCTCCGCTCCTAAGGAGGACGTATGACGGATTCCCAAAAAAAAGCCGCCGCTCACTTTGCGGCGCTTCTGACCATATTGATTTGGGGGACAACCTTTATCTCGACCAAGGTTCTGCTGGTGGAATTTACCCCCCTTGAAATTTTGTTTTTCCGCTTCATTCTCGGCTATATCGTGCTGTGGGCGGTTTATCCGCGCTTCTTCAAAATGGGACGCATCCGGGAGGAGCTGCTCTTCGCAGGGGCCGGGCTTTGTGGCGTTACCATGTATTTTTTGCTTGAGAATATCGCGTTAGTCCATACCTTGGCCTCAAATGTAGGGATTATCGTTTCCCTTGCTCCGTTTATCACTGCCGTTTTAGCGCATTTTCTGCTGAAAGAGGAGCCGCTGCATCTGCAGTTTTTCATCGGGTTCATCGTCGCGATCCTCGGTATTGTCTTCATCACCTTGAATGGCAGCTATATTTTAAAGCTGAATCCGCTGGGCGATGTTCTGGCTATTCTCGCCTGTTTGTTTTGGGGAGCCTATTCCATTTTGATGCGTCATATCAGCAAGCTCGGCTATCCCGCCGTGGGCAGCACCCGCCGTGTCTTTTTTTACGGATTGATCTTCATGCTGCCCGTGCTGCCCGTATTCGACTTTCGTTTAGATCTGGAACGATTTGCCGAAGGAAGCCATCTTCTCAATCTATTATTTCTTGGCATGGGTGCCTCCGCGCTCTGCTTTGTGACGTGGAACTGGAGCGTCGGCGTTCTCGGCGCGGTCAAAACAAGCATCTACATTTACCCGGTCCCTGTCATCACCGTAGCGGCCTCCTACCTGATTCTGCATGAGAACATCACCGGAACCGCTTTATTAGGCACGTTTCTTACGCTGGCGGGATTATTTCTTTCCGAGAAAAAAGCGAAGAAGGCGAAAAAAAACACCTGACAGGTGTTTTCCCCCATTCGATATGCGAACAAAGGAGAACGGCGTCAGGTGTTCTGTTTAACGTCATGCTGCAAACGGTACTGCATCGGCGTGGTGCCGAGCTTTTTCTTAAACACGTAATGCAAATAGTTGGCGCTGGAGAAGCCGTTCTGAAACGCAATCTGATCGATGGTAAGCTCGCTCTCGGCCAACTCCTTGCAGATTTGCGCCAGCCGCACATGCTCGATGTACTCGCTGAACGTGCCCCCCGTCTGCTCGCGAAAAATGCGTTGCAGCTGTCTCGGGCTGACCTGCACCCGCTCCGCCACCACCTCCAGCGTTAACGGCGCCATGTAGTTGTCCTTGATGAACTGGGCGGCAAGCTGGTAGCGGTAGTTTTTCATATCGCGGGACGGCAGGTCCCGCTGCGGCGTATCGTCGTATGCGCGCGTCATCCGCAGCAGCACCTGAATGATCGATTGCTTGATCACCGTCAGCACGCCCGGCTGATTCTCGTACCAGGCCCGGTATGCGGTCATAAAGCATTCCATCGCCTTGTATTTGTCGGCCATCGGCCGCGGGGGCAGCTGCTCCAAGCGGCGGATGCACGCTTCCGCCTCCGCCTGCTCCCAGCGGGCTCCCCACTCCTCCGTCTCTTCCGCTTCCAGCTTTTGAATATCGATATGCAGACACAGCTCATCCATCGCCTCGAAGGCGTCCGCCTCCTGATAATGCAGGAGACCGGGGCCGGTCAAATACATCTGGCCTTCCTGCAGCGAATACGGCTCGCTGCCGAGAATGACCTTCCCTTTGCCGCGCGGGATAAAATGAAACTCGAAGTCCGAATGCTTATGAAAATGAACGATCCGGCCCGGAGCAAAGCTGGTATGGTGAAAATTCAGCATGCGAATGCCGTAACGACCCCATTTGAACTCCACCTCCAGCCGGTCAAGCGCCGTCGGGTTTTCCAGCATCAGCTCAAACGGATACGGCCTTGCGCCGATTCGGGACTGGCCGTTCATGACTGCAAATCGCTAAGCCGGCAGGCCGCCCCGGAGCGTGCGGACAAGTTCGAAGCTTCCATTAACCGCGTCAGGTCCAGCGCAAGCCCGATATTTTCCTCCGCCGTCGTCCCCTGCTGAATATGGGCTACCCACTGATGAAACGCCGACGGGCGGCCGACCGGAAGCTCCTGCACCCGCCATTCCTCGTCCGACGCCGCTCCGCCCTTCGCCGTGCGCACGAGCAAACGGTTGTCGTGCGTCGAATAGAGCAAGCTGCCTTCCGTGCCGTGCACTTCAATAATGAACGGCGAATGCCGGTTGACGAAGCCCGCCTCCACAACGGCAAGCGCCCCGCTCGAATAACGCAGCACGGACACCACATTGTCCTCGACTTCCCGGCCCGTGACGTAGCCGTAGTTGGCCGTTACGCTCTCCGGCATGCCGAGGAACAAGCGGGCCAAATACATCGGATGGCAGCCGAGGTCGATCATCGCGCCGCCGCCGCATTGTTCGGCATTGTAGAAATGCGCGGGAAGCCAGCCGTTCGCCGAATGGTCGTTCGGAATCGCGCCGTTATGAGACAGCCGTGTGCGGACTAGCGTCACCTCGCCGAGCAGCCCCCGGCTCAGCACGTCCTGTACGGCCAGCGTATAGCCTTCGTTCAATCGCGGAAGCGACACCGTTAATTTGACGTCGGCCTTGCGGACCGCCTCCATAATCTCGTTGCTTTCCTTCAGCGTCGGCGCGACGACTTTTTCCGTAAAAATATGTTTGCCCGCTTGCGCCGCTGCCACCATCACATCCCGGTGCAGGTTGGTCGGCGTATCAACAATCACCGCATCGATATCCGGCTGGGCGAGAAGCTCATCCAGCTTGTCGTAAAACCGGACGCCCCGCGCTTCCGCTTCCCGGCGTCCGCGCTCCGGCAGCTCATCCCATACGGCCACAATTTCCGTGTCCGGATGCTCCGTCGCCTGCTTCGCGTAATCGGCGGCATGCACATGCCAAAAGCTGAGCATCGCTACTCTGATCATCGTTCCCATCCTTCCTTCCGGCGTTTAGTCGAAGTATACGGCTTTGCCCGTTTTCGCCGATTCGTAGATCGCTTCGAGAATTTCAGACACGACGCAAGCCTGCTCCGGCGTGACGACCGGCTGTTTGTCATGCAGGATCGCATCGATCCACAGGCGCATTTCCGTATCCGGCGCGCTCTCGCTCTGGCCGTCGTAGAAATCGACTCCGCCGCTGCCGAGCTCGATCTTGTTCATGTACAAGCGGCTCAGCTTCTCGCCGTTCAGCCGGAGACCGTCCTCCATATCCGCGCCGCCTTCCGTTCCGCACAAGGTGCTCTTCGCTTCCTTCACATCGAGCGTATTGAGCGCCCAGCTCGATTCCAGCATGATGGTCGCGCCGTTCTTCATCACGATCATGCCGAAGGCCGAATCCTCCACCGTAAACTTCTTCGGGTCCCAAGGTCCCCAAGCATTGGCAGCGTTTTCTTTCCCCGATAATTTATGGAACGCCGTTCCAAGTACGGCCTTCGGTTCGTAGTTGTCCATCAGCCAGAGCGTCAGGTCGAGGGCATGCGTGCCGATATCGATCAGCGGTCCTCCGCCTTGCTTCTCCTCGTCCAGGAAGACGCCCCAAGTCGGCACGGCGCGGCGACGAACGGCATGCGCTTTCGCATAGTAAATGTCGCCAAGCTCGCCTTCCTCGCAAATGCGCTTCAAGTAAAGGCTGTCCGCCCGGAACCGGTTGTTGTAGCCGATCGTCAGCTTCTTGCCCGTCCGCTTGGCCGCCTCGACCATCCGGCGCGCATCGGCCGCCGTCTTGGCCATCGGCTTCTCGCACATCACATGCTTGCCTGCTTCCAGCGCCGCAATCGTAATCTCCGCATGGGAATCGTTCGGCGTACATACGTGCACGACATCGATCGACGCATCCTGCAGCAGCGTTTTATAATCTTCATAGACCTTCGCTTCCGCACTGCCGTACTTCGCTTTCGCTTCCTCGGCCCGATCGGAAATGATATCACAAAATGCGACAAGTTCAACTTGCTCTAAACGAGACAGACTCGGCAAATGCTTGCCGTTCGCGATGCCGCCGCATCCGATAATGGCTATTTTGAGCTTCTGGGACACTTGATACGCCTCCTATTTTTGTACGACATGCCTTCATAGTAGCATGATTGAGGCGGCGATGAAATTGCAATTTGGCGACAGGAAAAAGTAAGATATTGCGACATCATTAAAAATAGACAGCCGTCTGTCAGAGGGAAGCCTCCCGCAAAAACTGGCCGATCCGGCGGACCGCTTCCCGCAGCCTGCCCTCTTCCTGAACGAGCGCGATGCGGACATAGCCTTCGCCTTCCTTGCCGAACGCGTCGCCCGGAATAACGACGACTCCCGCAGAATACAGCATTTCCCGGGAAATCTGTCGAGACGTCCAGCCTTCGGGAATCGGTGCCCAGATGAACATCGTCGCCTTCGGCTTCGGAATGCTCCAGCCGGCTTCGTTCAGCCCTTCGATCACAATATCCCGCCGCCGTTCGTACAGCGCTGCGACCGACCGGCTTCCCGGCATCATATCCTCCTCCAGCGCTGCGATGCCGGCCTGCTGCACCGCCAAAAATACGCCGTAGTCGATATTGGACTTCAGCACGCGCAGAGCGCGGACCGCGTCACGCTGTCCGACCATAAAGGCGATGCGGCAGCCGGCCATATTGAAGCTTTTCGACAAGGAATGGAACTCCACGGCGATGTCCTTCGCTCCCTTAACTTCCAGGATGCTGGGCGGCTTGAAGCCGTCAAACGACATCTCGGAATAGGCAAGATCGTGCACCAGCAGCAGCTCATGCTCGCGGGCATATTCCACCAACTGCTCGAAGAACGCCAAGTCGGCCACCGCCGACAGCGGGTTGCTCGGATAATTCAAGAGCATGAATTTCGCTTGCCGCGCCACTTCCTCCGGGATGTCCTCCAGTTTCGGCAAAAAACCGTTATCGGCGCGCAGCGGCATATAGTAAGGCTGCACCCCGGCCAGCACCAGACTCGCGGAATAAATCGGATAGCCCGGATCGGGAACCATCACGGTATCGCCGGGGTCCGTCACTGCCATCGCCAAGTGCGCAAGGCCATCCTGCGAGCCCATCAGCGTGACGATTTCGTCCTCCGGATCGAGCGCAACCCCAAACCGGTGGGCGTACCAGCGGGCGACCGTTTGCCTGAATAGCGCGCTCCCTTCCGATGTCGGATAGCCGTATAGGCCCGGATCGTTCACCGCGCGCGTCAGCGCTTCCATGACACGGACAGACGGCGCCCGGTCCGGGCTCCCGATGCCGAGGTCGATCACATCGACGCCGCGTGCGGTCACTTCCTTCTTCCACGCCGCCATCTCAGAAAAAATAGCCGAACCCAGTTCGGCCAATCGTTTCGATTCCCATCTTTTCATCTATGCGTTACCTCGTTTTCCTTCCGAACGCCGATTCGGAATGTTGATTATACCTTCAGTCCCGTTACCTCATGCACGTACCACATCATGCCAATGAGAAACGCCGCAAGCAGCGCATACGCCGTCCCGAACTTCCACCGCGACGCCGCAGGAACTTCGTAGTATTTGTCATTTTCGTATAGACGGTAATCGATCTGGCAGTGGATCATCAGATGCAGACCGTCTTCTTTCCGGAGATGCTCTATCCGGGTCACATGAGCACGCTTGATGATTCCTTGATGCATGAGCGGCACCGTTCCTTGAAAATGAAGACCTTCCCAGAGGACGTTGACATACTGCTGCCCGTCCAAATCCGAGAACGTGACAAAAGGCAGCTCCCGCTTATGCTCCGGGCCGGGAATCATATAGCCCTGTGCCAGCAGCGGCTCGGCCGCCACCAGAAAGCTCGCGTTGACGAACCGCTCCTCGCCTTGCTTGCGGTATTTGACGAATTTTTTGTACAGATCGTAGGCGAACATCGCCCAAATGATGAAGAACAAAAACGAGCGCAGGTATATAATTACAACCAAACCTCCGACCAGGCCGACCAGCCAAAGCCAACGCGTTACCGCCGTCGCGATCCGTCCTCCGTCAAGGGGATGAACCGGCAGCAGGTTGATCAGATTAAGAAAAAAGCCGACATAAGCGATCGAATAAAGCAGTTTACTATACTCCGGGTTATCCACCGCATAGGCTGCACCGAACACGGCCAAGGCGCCGACCGTTCCAAGAACGGGTCCCCCCAAAGCGACATACGCTTCCGTCACCGCATCCCGGGGATTCCGCTTCATCGTGATCAGCGCGCCCAGAAACGGGATAAACACCGGGGCTGTCACCGGCAGCCCTTTTTGCTTGGCGGCAATGACGTGGCCGAGCTCGTGGATGAGCAGCAGCAGGACTAAGCCGATAGCGAACTGCCACGGAAACACGATCGCATACGCGCCGATGGTCACCGCCATCGAGATGATCGCTCCCCCGAATTTGCCGAGCTTCAGCAGCGGCAGCAGCGTTTTCAGCTGCGTCAGAATGAAGGTCGCGGCCGCGCCGATATACCAAAGCGGATTTTGTTTTTTCGGTTTGGGTCTTTGCTGCAACAAGGCTCACACTCCTTAGACAACCTTACGATTCGTTCCCCCAATTTTCCTCGTACAGCTCCGGCTTGAAGCCGACCGTCACCCGCTTCCCGTCTGTCGCGACCGGCCGCTTGATCAGCTTGCCGTTCGATGCGAGCAGCTTCATTTTCTCCTCGTCGTTCAGCTGCGGCAGCTTATCTTTAAGCTGCATCTCCTTATACACCTCGCCGGAGACGTTAAACCACTTTTTGATGTCGAGCCCGCTTTGCGGGATCAGCGTGCGAAGCTCCTCTACGGTTGGCGGCTGCTCCATGATGTGGATCGCCTCGACTTCCCAACCGTGCTCTTTGAGCCACTTCAACGCGCTACGGCAGGTGCTGCAAGCAGGGTATTGAAAAACTTTGATCGATTTGTTCTTGCTCATGATTTCTCTCATCCTTATCCTATCCTGAAATGGTTAACTATGACATGTATTCATTATACCGATGAATCCGCAGGTCCTGCAAATCGCCGCCGGTGCGGCCAAAGGTTGAAAAAAGGCTGTCATGCGCAGATAATGGAAAAGAGTCCCACAGGAGGAACTTAGGCCATGATTTATGTTCTTAAACTCGTTTACAGTTTCTTGATGCCTCCCGGCTGCTTCGTTCCGCTGCTGCTCCTGATCGGCTGGTGGCTGTACGCCCGCGTCCGCCGCTCGGCCGGCATCGTTCTGTTCGCCTCGGCCTGCCTCGTCTATTTGGCCTCGATCCCGCTTGTCGGCGAAACGGCGCTGCAATCGGTCGAAAATCGTTATTCGCCGCCGGCCGTCCTGCAGGGCGATGTCTACGTCATGCTGACCGGCGGAGCGGTGTCGGGGACCCCGGACGTGAGCGGTACCGGCCACTTGAGCGGCAGCACGCTGCACCGTGTCGTCGCGGTGGCCGAGCTGTACGCCGCTAAGCCGCTGCCGATCATCGTCTCCGGCGGGCAGGTGTACGCCGATACGGCCAACGAGGGCCAATTGGCCCGCAGCAAGCTTATTGCGCTGGGCGTTCCGGCCGAAGCGATCCGGTTGGACGACCGGAGCCGCACCACTCAAGAGAACGCGCGATACTCGAAGCAGTTGCTGGACGAAGGCGGCTGGAAGCGGCCGATCCTCGTGACGTCGGCTTTTCATATGCCGCGCTCGGTGAAGCATTTTGCCGCGCAGCACGTTCAGGTCGTTCCGTACCCGGTCGATTACAAGATCAGCCGCGGCACAGGCTGGACGGGGAGACTATGGATTCCGACCTCAGCGGCCATGGATGATCTGAGCCTCGCGCTGAAAGAGTATTTGGGGCTGCTGCAGAAATGAACGAAAGCAAAAAATCCGCTCGTTTCCCCGAACGCATCTCGGGAACGGCGGATTTTTTATGCTTATTGTGCAGCTTCCGACTGCTCCAATTGCTTGATGCAGCGCTCCATATCCGCCGGCAGCGGCGCGTGAAATTCCATCCGCCGGCGCGTGACCGGGTGCGTCAGCCCGAGTGTGCAGGCGTGCAGCGCTTGACGCTCCATTCCATAGTCAGATGCGGGCGAGCCCGCTTGACAGACGCTTGGCGCCGCCTGCTGCTGTGTTGCGCTGCGGTCGGCGACAGGGACGCCCTCGACGGACGCCAACTCTACCTCGTCCGCCGTTCCGCCGGGACCGTACATCTTATCGCCGAGCAGCGGATGGCCGAGATGCCGCATATGCACGCGGATCTGGTGCGTCCGCCCCGTCTCCAGCCACAAGCGCACAAGCGTCGCTTCGTGAAACCTCCGCTCCACGCGGTAATGCGTGACCGCCGGATAGCCGGTTGGCGTGACGATGCGGACATGCGGCGCAAGCGGGTTGCGGTCGATCGGCGCATCGACCGTGCCTTCGTCGCTGCTGATCACGCCGTGCACGAGCGCGATGTATTCCTTCTTTAGCCCGTGCGCCTGCATTTCCTCCGAAATTTGCTGATGCACGTAAGGATTTTTGGCGACGGCCAGCACCCCGGACGTCTCCTGATCGAGCCGGTGCACGGGGCGGAAGCGGAAGCTGACGCCCTTTTCCCGCCAGTAATGAACGACACCGTTCGCTAGCGTATCCGTGTAATGGCCGTGCGTCGGATGCACGATCATCCCGGCCTCCTTGTTCAGCACCAGCAGCTCGTCGTCTTCATACAAAATGTCGATCGGAAGCGGCTGCGGCAAAATATCGTCGGACGCTTCCGTCTCCATCCGCGCGGCGACCCGGTCTCCGGCGCGTACCTTCACATCGATATATTTGCGTTCCCCGTTGACCGTTATGCCCTGTTCCGTCAGCTTCAGCCGCGAAAGCAGCTTGCGGGATACGCCCATTCGTTTTTGCAAAATCGTCCTCAGCACCATGCCGTCGTCTTCTGTCGGGACGATATATTCCAGCGGTTTATAATAGCTCATGACTTGCGTCTGAACACCTCGGCGCTCCGAATATATTCCACGTCGCCGTTGCCGGCCCGATGATTGGCCACCCGGGCAATCGTAAAGAACAGGTCCGACAGCCGGTTCAAATAACGGCGAACCTCTTCGTTGATCGGCTGCGTGCGCGCGAGCGTGACGACCCGTCGCTCGGCGCGGCGGCATACCGTCCGGCATACGTGCAGCGCCGACGACGCCTGGCTCCCGCCCGGAAGGATAAAGCGCTGGATATCCGGCGTCTCCGCATCGTATTTGTCGATCCATGCTTCCAGTTGGTCCACCATCTCGGCCGTCACCTTATACGGCCGCAGCTCCTGCTTCAGCAGGGCCAGATCGGAGCCGCAATCGAACGTCTCATGCTGGATTTGAAGCAGATCGGCAAGCAGATCCGCATCGCGCTCCGCATCCAGAAATCCCATCGCCTGGCCGATAAAACAGTTCAGCTCGTCGACCGTGCCATACGCCTCGACCCGGGCGTCGTCCTTATCTACGCGACCTCCGATCACCCCGGTTTTCCCGGCATCGCCCGTTCTCGTATAAATTTTCACTGGAATCCCTCCCGGCCTTTATTCCACCCTATCATCTCATACAATCGTTCCATATCCAAGTGCTCCCGCACATGGGCCGCGAGCCGGTCGAAGGCCGCCTCCCGGCGCTCCTGAAAGCGCAGCTCCGCCGGCAGCGGCTCCAATCCTTTCGCTGCGCGAATCCGGTTCAGCCACGCGCGGCGGAAATCGTCGTTATGCAAAATGCCATGCACGTACGTGCCCCACAGCCGTCCGTCCGCGCAAACCGCGCCGTCCGGCGACAAACCGGATTCGTCCGGTCCGGTATCGGGATGCGATAACTCGAACGGGTGGTCGACAGGCCGCAAAAACGAAGTGACGCCCATGTGAATCTCATAGCCCTGGATTTCAAACGCCTGCTCGGGATCGGCATACAGCCTTGTCGTACCTGCGGCTCTTACGGTCCGTTTCTCCGCGGCAAAGACGGTTTGCGTCGGGAATAAGCCGAGTCCGTCGAGCACTGGCTGATCCGATTCGACCGCGTTCGGATCGAGCAGCTTTTCACCAAGCATCTGATACCCCGCGCAGATGCCCGTCACCCATCCGCCGCTCTTGGCAAAATCGAGCAGCTTCCGGTCAAGACCACAGTCGCGAAGGTATAAAAGATCGTCGACGGTATTTTTGCTTCCCGGCACGATGACCGCATCCGGGGAGCCGAACGTCTCCGCCGAATCCACAAAACGGAGCCGGACATCGCGCTCGTATTCCAGCGGGTCGATATCCGTAAAGTTGGACAGGCGCGGCAGCCGGATGACCGCGATATCGAGCATGTCTTCGGACAGCGTCGTATCCGTGCGGCCCAGACCGCTTTCCGCCAGCTTGCGATCGAGCGAAGCCGAATCCTCATCCTCCAGCCCAAGCTGCGGCAAATAAGGAATAACGCCAAGCACCGGCTTGCCCGTCCGCTTCTCCAGCCATTCGATCCCCGGCGTAAGCAGCGTAACGTCGCCTCGGAACTTATTGATGATAAAGCCTTTCACCCGGCCACGTTCCTCCGATGACAAGATGTCCAGCGTCCCGACGAGGGAAGCGAACACGCCTCCGCGGTCGATATCCGCCACAAGCACCACCGGGGCGTCCGCCCAGCCGGCCAGCCGCATGTTGACGATATCCCGGTCTTTCAGATTCACCTCGGCCGGGCTGCCCGCCCCTTCGATCACGACCGCGTCATAGGCTTGCCGCAAGCGGGCGAGCGCTTCCTTCACCACCGCTTCGGCTTCCGGCAAATATTTTTCCCGGTAAGTCCGCGCATCCAGGTCACAGTAAGGCTTGCCGTGAACGACCACTTGCGAGACCATGTCTTTTTTGGGCTTGAGCAAAATTGGGTTCATATCCGTCGTCGCCGGAATCCGGCAGGCGTCCGCCTGCATTCCCTGCGCTCGGCCGATTTCTTTGCCGTCCGGGGTCACGTAGGAGTTGAGCGACATGTTTTGCGATTTGAATGGCGCCACGCGGAAGCCGTCCTGCAGCAGGATGCGGCACAAGGCCGTCGTCAGCAAGCTTTTGCCGACATCGGAGGCGGTTCCCTGCAGCATGAACGTCGGGGCGAGCTTCAGCGATACGGAAGCGGGTACGGCCACGCCACTGCTCTGTGAGCCTTCCGCCCTCCGGGCTACCGCTTCGCCCGCCGTCACGCAATCCCGCGCTTCGAGCAGGTCGGCAATCGACTGCCGGAGACCGTCCAGAAGCGCTTCGTTCTGCTCCCTCAGCTTGACCGCCACTCGGCAGTACGTTTCGTCCAGCCCGGGGAACAGCGAAGCGTCCCGGATCATAATGCCCCGCCGCCCCATCGCTGCTTGCAGCGCCCGCACAGCGAGTCCCAGCGGCCTCAGCGAAAACAGCACAAAATTCACATCGCTCTCGTACACGGTCAGGCCCAGCGATTCCAGTCCGGTTCGCAAGCGCTCCTTCTCTTCCTGGACCCACTCCAGCGTCCGGCGCGCAAACTCCCGCTCCTCCAGGACGGCCGAGCCGATCCACTGGGATAAAGCGTTTACGCTCCACGGCACCTGCAGCCGTTTCATCTCGCGGATTTGCTCCGGATGCGCCACTACGTACCCGAGACGAAGTCCGGGAATCGAATAAAACTTCGTCATCGAGCGAATGACGGTCAAGTTGGGGCTCTGCGCCGCAGCGCGGACCAGCGTCAGCTCCTCCTCCCGCGGGCAAAAATCCAAAAATGCCTCATCGACGATAGCCGGAATCTGCCCGCCGGCCAGCGCCTGCACCACGTCATCCGGCAGCAATCGCCCGGTCGGATTGTTCGGATGTCCGAGAAACAGCAGATCGCACCGGCCCGCAGCCTCTTGCACGTCGGCCAGACGAAGCGCAAAGCCGTTCGCTTCATCAAGCGGGATGTCGACCGTACGCCCTCCGATTTTTTCCACAGCTTCCTCGTATTCGGCAAAAGACGGACGAACCAGTCCCGTCACCCGGGGACGGCGCACCCGGACGGCTAGATCGATCAGCTCCGCGGCCCCGTTGCCGACGAGCACACATTCGACCGGAACGCCGTGCTTGGCCGCCAGCTTGCCGGTCAGCTCCCGCACCGCCGGGTCCGGATAATGGACGACCTCCTGCCATTGCTCAGCCAAAATGCGTCCTACCGCCTCGGGCAGTCCGAGCGGGTTCATGTTCGAGCTAAAATCGACAAACCGCTCCCGCGGCTTGCCGAAAGCTTCCGCGGCCGTCCACAAATCGCCGCCGTGTCCGTATCGTTCCAGCATCGCAACCTCTCCTATCCCTTAATCAACACAAGCACGAGCAGCAGAGCCGCTTCCAGCAATTCGTTCATCGCGCCGTACGTATCGCCCGTCAGTCCGCCTAATTTCCGGTGAATCGAAACGCTCATCAAAACCCCTGCCCCAATTGTCACGGCGAGCAGAATACCTACTATACCTACCATATGCCAAAACGGAAGCGTAAGCCCTCCGAATGCTTCTCCCGCCGCAACAACGCATAATGACAGCAGCAGCGCCACCAGTCCCGAGCCTGCGGCATGCCCGGCCCCGACACCGCGAAAAAAGCCGCCCATTCCGCTTCCTGCCTGACGCGCATACGGCCAGCAGGCTATTCCTACGACCATGTACCAACGGGTCCACAACGGAACCAGCGCCAAGAGGAGCCACAGCTTCCCCTGGCTGCCAGTTGCCACAGCAGGCAGCAGCTCCGTCAGCAGCGACCATTTCAGCAGCAGCACCAGCACGGCGGCGATGACGCCCATCGCGCCAACCCGGCTGTCCTTCATGATTTCCAGCATTCTCTCACGCGAACGGTGGCTCAAGATGCCGTCGGCCGTATCCATCAGCCCGTCAAGATGCAGCGCCCCGGTGAGCAGCACCCAGATCCCGAGCAGCAAAGCGGCTGCCGGAAGCGGGGGCAGCAAGCTGGTCAGCAGCAGACCGACTGCCGCTATGATCAGTCCAAGCACCAGCCCGACAAGCGGATAAAAAACGACGCTCCGCCGAAACAAAGCGTCGTTATAATCCAGCTTCACCGGTACGGGCAATCGGGTTAAAAATTGAAACGCAGCCGCGCAGGCTTCGCCCCAAAGCCGCATCAAACGAATAAAAGCGCGCACAGCAATCCCCCCGCAATGACGTAACTGACTCCGTACAGCATGCGCACGGTCCGCTTAATATCTTCCCGCGTGCGCTCCCGCAGCGGCCAGCCCATCCGGGCCCGCTCGCTTGTCCGGCCGTGATATACGTTCACGCCCCCAAGCTCGATGCCGAGCGCGCCGGCCACCGCCGACTCCGGAATCCCGCTGTTCGGACTCGGATGCAGCCGCGCAAACTTCAGGACGGCTTTCGCCGCGCGAATGCCATCCAGTCCCGGACTTGCAAGCGCAACCAAGACGAGCAGCCCCCCGGTCAGCCGCGCCGGAATCCAGTTGAGCACATCGTCGAACCGGGCCGAGGCCCAGCCGAAGTGCAGGTACTTCTCATTTTTGTAGCCGACCATCGAATCCAGCGTATTCGCCGCGCGGTACAGCATCGCCAGCGGAGCTCCGCCGAGCAAAGCAAACAAGATCGGCGATACGACGCCGTCTACGATATTTTCAGCGACCGTCTCTACGGTCGCCCGCGTAATCTCCGGCTCGTCCAGCCGCGTCGTATCCCGTCCGACGATATAGCCGACATATTTACGCGCTTCATCCAGACGCCCTTCGACCAGCGGGCGATAGACCGCCATAGCCGCATCCTTCAGTCCTTTGATGGCGATCGTGGTCGAAATGAACCATGTGTTCACCGCATAGCCGAGCCACGGATGCACCTGCGACGCGGCCCAGACGATGAAATACATCGCGCCGAACGCCAAGCCTACCGTCGATACGGTAAGCGCAATGCCGCGCCAGCGTACGGCCCACTTGCCGTGAACGCCGGCCGATTGCGCCCCGTCCGGCCACAGCCGCTTTTCCACGGCGGAAATCCATCGCCCGATCCAGATCACGGGATGCGTCAGCCAGCGCCATGACGGATCGCCGAGCACCCAATCGATGACGATGGCGGCCAGCACCATTGTTAGCGTTTCACTCATACTTTGGTGGGTGTATCTCTTTGTTCGCTCCGCTTGACTTCGTCAAAAGTCGCTCTCAAAGAGATACACCTCCTCCCTATAAAAGACTAAAAAGCTTGACGCGCCGCCTTACAGGGCGCTTATTTTTCATGCGCTGCCCGCGGCGGGCATGGAGCCGGGCATGATTCTTGGTTCGCTCCGTTGACTTCGTCAAAAGTCGCTCCCAAGAAAAACGCACCCACCCGCCCAAAAAACAAAAGCTAAACCGAAAACCCCTACAGCTTAAAAGCTAGGCTCTTAAGTTCAAGAGGAATGCCCGAGGCGACAAGGAATACCTGATCGGCCTCGCGGGCAAGACGTTGGTTCATCCGTCCGGACAAATCGCGGAACATGCGTCCGAGCTTATATTCCGGTACCAACCCGGCTCCGACTTCGTTTGTCACGAGAACGGTCGGCTGCTTCACCGCCGCGAAGACGGCAGCCAAGCTGTCGATCTTCGCTTCGAGCTGCGCTTCCGCATCCGGCTCCTGTTCCAGCCGCAGCAGCCAGTTCGACAGCCAGAGCGTCAGGCAGTCGACGAGCACGACCGGCGCAGCCGAGCGTTCGAGCAGCTCCGCCAAGGCGAAGGGCTCCTCGGCCGTCGTCCAGCGGAAGCCGCGCTCGCTGCGCGCTTGGCGATGCAAGTCGATGCGCCGCCGCATTTCGTCGTCATACGCTTGCGCGGTGGCGACGTATAAGCCCTCATGACCCAGCACCGCCGCGTACTTCTCGGCAAAGCCGCTTTTGCCGCTGCGCGCCCCTCCGGTTACAAGCACTTTCATCGGCGCGTTTCCTTCCCGCTGACCGGCATTCATATGCCTTCCCGCTCCGCTGCGCCCGAAACTCCGGCATCCGCGAAGGTCGCCATCTCCTTCATAATGCGGACCGCCGCTTCGATCATCGGGAAAGCCAGCACCGCGCCGGTGCCTTCGCCCAGCCGCATATCCATGCGAAGCATCGGCGTCAAGCCGATCTCCGTGAGCAGGCGCTCATGGCCCTGCTCCTGCGAGAGATGCGACGCGATCATATACGAGACGCTGAGCGGCGCCAGCCTCGCCGCAACCAAAGCCGCGGCCGACGAGATGAAGCCGTCGATGACGACGGGGATGCGGCTCTGCGCCGCACCGAGAATCAGGCCGACCAGTCCGGCGATCTCAAGGCCGCCTACCTTGGCGAGCGCATCGAGCGGATCGGAAGCTTCCGGCCGGTTCGTTTCAATCGCCCGGCGAATGACCGCCTGCTTGTGCCGCAGCCGCTCGTCGTCGATTCCGGTTCCGCGTCCAGCCGCAGCGGCGGGATCGGTCGCTCCGAGTACAGCCAAGAGCGCCGAGCTGGCTGTCGTATTCCCGATGCCCATCTCGCCGGTAGCGAGCAGCCGATAGCCTTCGCCCGCCAGCTCCCGGGCCAATTCCACGCCGACCATGACTGCGGCTTCCGCCTCCGCCCGCGTCATCGCCGGTCCTTTCGCCATGTTGGCGGTTCCCATGCGAATCTTGCGCGAGCGCAGTAGTGGATGCGACAGCTCGGCGTTGACGCCGATGTCCACGCAAACGACATCCGCCCCGGTCTGCCTTGAGAGCACATTGACGGCCGCTCCGCCGTTCAGGAAGTTGAGCACCATCTGCGGCGTCACCTCCGCCGGAAAGGCGCTAACCCCTTCCTCGCATACGCCATGATCTCCCGCCATCACGACGACGGCTTTTCGCGTCAACTCCGGCATGACCTCGCCATGAATGCCTGCAAGCTGCTTCGCGATTTCTTCCAGCCGGCCGAGGCTGCCCGGCGGCTTGGTCAATTGGTCCAGTCTGCGGGCCGCCTCTTCCATGATCTCCGCATCAAGCGGCCGAATGTCCGATAACACTTGTTGTAACCGGCTTTGATCCGACACGGTCATTCCCCTTTTCCGAGCAAAATTTGCGGCACTCCGCTGTCCGGGTGCCGAAGCACGTACGGACGCGTGCCGTAGACGTTCTCCAAAAGATCGGCGCGCAGCACGTCCTCCGGCGTGCCGATTCCGGCTGCCTCGCCGTTATAAAGCAGCATAAGCCGATCGCAATACTGCGCGGCCAAGTTCAAATCGTGCAGCACCGATATGACGGTCATCCCGCATTCCCGCTGCCATTGACGAACCTTATCCATCAGGTCCACCTGGTACCCGATGTCCAGAAAGGTCGTCGGTTCGTCCAGCAGCAGCAGCTTCGGCTCCTGCGCCATCGCTTTACCCAGCGCCACCCGCTGCCGCTCGCCGCCGCTCAACCCGTCGACCGTACGTTCCTCCAAGGGCCTGAGCTTCAGCCAATCAAGAATTCGCTCGATTAAAGCTGCGGAATCCCCGGTCTCGTCCCCCAACCAGTTTTGGTACGGATAACGTCCCATCTCGACGATTTCGCGCACCGTGAACCCGAGCGGGGGCAGCGCATCCTGATGCAGCACGGCGAGCTGCCGGGCCAGCTCTTTGCGGGAGACGGCTTCCACCAAACGTCCGTCCAGCTTCACCGTTCCGGCGTCAGCGCGCTCGGCGCCGGATATCATATGCAGCAGCGTCGACTTCCCGCTGCCGTTCGGGCCGAGAATGCCGAACCATTCGCCCGGCTCTACCGAGAAGCCGATCTGTCGAAGCACCGGCCTGCCGCCGAACGCCTTGGCTGCCTGTTCCACTTCCACCCGTATCACCCGCTTGGCTCCCCCCTTTAATTCCCCCTGACTTTTGACACAGCAGCTCCGGCTTTATCTTCCCCGAATCGCCCGCTTCCGCCGCCGCAGCAAATAAGCGAAGAAAGGCGCCCCCATAAAAGCCGTGACGACGCCTAGCGGAATTTCCGTCGGGCTAAGCAGCGTACGCGCCAGCGTATCCGCCAACACGACATAGATGGCGCCTCCGATGAGCGACAGCGGCAGCAGCAGACGGTAGTCCGGACCGACCAGCAAACGCAGAAGATGCGGCACGAGCAAGCCGACAAAAGCAATGACGCCGGACACCGATACCGCAGCCGCCGTTATCAAAGTAGAAGCGATCAAGACGACGAGCTTCGTCCGTTCCACGTGAACGCCCAGATGGGCCGCCTGCCGCTCGCCAAGAGCAAACAGATTCATGGCCCGCCCGAATCCGAGCAATATCGCCGCTCCGACGGCCAGATAAGGAAGCAGTATAAGAGAATAAGACCATCCGCGCAGCGCCAGACTGCCCATCATCCAAAATACGATTTCATTGATGACCTGCTTGGACATCGAAACCATCAGCGAAACGAACGAGCCGAGAAATGCCTGCATCACGACGCCGGACAAAATAACCGTTTCCATCCGAAGCTTGCCTTCCGTCCGGGCGAGCAGCAGCACCGCGCTCAGCGTAAGCGTCCCTGTCGCAAACGCGACAACCGGCACGCTCCATTCCCCGAGCAGCGAAAACTGCAGCCCGAACAGTATCAGGAAGGAAGCCCCTACGGATGCCCCCGACGAGACGCCGAGCGTGTACGGATCGGCAAGCGGATTGCGCAGCACACCCTGGAATGCCGCGCCCGCCAGCCCGAGCGCCGCCCCAACCAGCAGTCCCAGCGCCACCCTGGGCAGCCGCACCTTCCATATAATCTGCTCCGACGCCATGCTCCAGGTTTCGGGGATGCGCTCGCCGGGCCATGGAAGTTGATGCAGGAGGATACCCCACACGTGCCCGAACGGCACGTTAACCGAACCGACGGACAGGGCAGCCGTCGCGGACAGCAGAAGCAGGACGATGGCGCCTCCGCCCCATATCCACAGCTTACGCTTCATTTTATTTCACCAGATCCGGATAAATCCCTTTGGCAATCTCTACAAGCCCGGCCGTAATGCGCGGCCCCGGACGGCTGATCAAATCTTTGTCGACACCGGCCAGCTTGCCGGACCGGACCGCTTCGATTTTGTCCCAGCCGCTGCGTTCGCGGATCAACTGGTCCATCGGCTTTTTCGACTTGTCGTCAATAATGCCATTGGGGTAAATGATCACCTGTGGATTATCCGCGATAATTTTCTCTTCGCTGATTCGAACATAGCCCTTTTCACTGCCGGCTACGTTGATTCCGCCGGACAGCGTGATCAATTCGTCGATAAATTCGCCTTTGCCGACCGTCCAGCCCGGGGAAAATTCGATGAACACCTTTTTCTTCTGCTCCGGCTTCAAATCCTTCACGGCATCCACGACTTTCTGACGGTCGGCTTTCATCGAATCGACGAGCTTTTGCGCCTGCTCCTGACGGTCGAAGATTTGCCCCATCATCAAGAGGTTGTTCATCACGTCGTCCAGCGTTTTCGGCTCGACCTTGAACATGTTGATTTTCAGCTCGCGCAGTTTGTCGACCACCTGCGTCTTCATCGACACCCCGGTCATGACCAGATCCGCATTGGCCCCGATCAACGCTTCTTCATTCGGCTTGACGATGCTGCCCATCTTCGGCTTCGCCTTCGCCTCCGCAGGGTAATCGCAGAAGTCCGAGACGCCGACCACCTTATCTCCAAGACCCAGAGCGAAGAGCGCTTCCGTTTCACTCGGCGAGGTGGATGCAATTCGCTCCGGCGCCTTCTCAAACACGAACTCCTTGCCCGTAGCATCCTTCACCTTCAAAGGATACGACGTTCGCTTGGCGGTCGACGCCGCCCCATCCTGCTTCGTGCCGTCGGCCTTCGGCGGGTTGGCCAGCTCTCCCTGCCCCGGCGTCTTCGCCGCACTTCCACAGCCGGCCAGCGATGCGGCCAACGCCAAGCTCAAGATCGCAGCTAACCATGTTTTACGCAAACTCTTGGTGGTAAGTTTAGCTTTCATCTTCCAAAACTCCTCTGGATATATGGTTTATTTTGTTTCCGCCTAAAACGAAAAAGGCCCTTCACCCCTGGAGCATCTCCAGGGAAAAGAGCACAGACGGACCGCCGTCCGCGATCCGCCTGTCCAAAGACGGCACACCGCCTGCCGGCTGTCCGATTCCGCTCCTTTTCCTCGAAGGACGCTTCGCTTGCCGTTCGGGCAGGTTTCCTGGCTTACGGGCTTCCTTCCGGAGCTCCCCGCCTTCCCGCTTGGCATCAAGCAGTGGCTTCCCGGAGAGCATTCGCCCGTTCACAGTGGCGGGACCGCGCCGGAGTCGCACCGGCTTCCCTTTTAACTCGCAGGCTTCCTCCGCCCGCAAGCACCCGAACCGCTATTCGATTATTCGTCCGCCGCCGGCTCCTACATGGAGCCTGCCTTACGAACGATTACTTTTGCGCAATGATTTTTAACACTTGCTTTGCTTTTTCTGGGTCTGGAGCATTCTGCGGAATGAACGCAAACAGATCCTTGCCGTTCAATTGAAGCTCCGTGAACCAAAGAGACTTCTCCATCGGGATGCCATACAGATGCTTCTCCTTCTTGTCGCCCACGGGAATTTCCATGACGCCTTCGGCAAAATCCTCCGGCTTCGCCACGTCGTCAAGCGACACGTATCCGCCTTGCTGCCCCATACCCTTGAACTGCTCGGCCGGAATAATCAATACCCCGTGCCCTCCGGCGGCAATCTCGACCATCATTTTCTCGAGCGAAAACAACGGCGACGTCACGACTTGTACGGTGGGCGCCTGTCCGATTTTGCTCTGCAGCGACGCTTGCAGTTTTTCCCCGATTTCCGTCGGAATGCCGCTTTTCCCCATCAAAAATACTGTCACGTCCGCCTTCGGTCCTCCGCAGCCCGCGAGCACGAAGATCAGCAGCAAACCAAGAAGCCATCTCCTTCGCATCGTCCCTTTGTCTCCCCCTCTATCCGTGCCGCCGGAAGCCCGTCTCCGCAGCTCTCTATCCTTGTATCTTACCATAGTCGGGGCCGCGCTTTCAAAGCTTTTTCGACAAAGCAAAAAGGGACCACTCAACGTCGGTCCCCTTTAGGGCGATTCATATATTCATTGATTTTAATATCCAACTGCATGCTGATTTCGACAACTTCAGGGGACGTGAGGCTGTTCCCGTTCTGTACAAGCTGTTCCAGCTGACGCCGGAGCTTGTAGATGTCATCTTCCAGCGAAACGGCGGCTGAGGCCTGTTTTCTTTTTCCAAAAGTCCACTTGGCCTTGTGCTCGCTGTCGCGAATCCAGCCGACGTTCAAATATTGCCGAAGCTGATATTCCGGAAAAGCCATCCCCATCCCTCCCACCGGGTCGTCGTCATCAGACCTAAGCTGACAAGTTTTTATAGGTAAGTCATAGATTTAACCTTTTATACCTATAAGATACCAGTTTTTGGGGGATTTGAAAATGATTTATTTTGACGAAATTACAACTTTTTTATGAAATTTCCAATCCTGTCGATTGCTTCTGTCAATTGATTGACCGATGTCGCATACGAGCAGCGGATAAAGCCCTCGCCGCCAAGGCCGAATACTTGCCCGGGCACCGCCGCGACCTTGGCCTCAAACAGCAGCCGCTGCGCGAATTCCTCCGAAGTCAGTCCCGTGGACTGGATGGAAGGGAAAGCGTAGAACGCGCCCTGAGGCTCATGACACGGCAGGCCGATCTCCCGGAAGCCATGGACGACCAAACGTCTCCGCTGGTTGTAGGACTCGACCATCTTGTCCTTCTCCTCCATCCCGTTCGTGAGCGCTTCGAGCGCAGCCACTTGCGCCATGGACGGAGCGCACATGACCGTATACTGATGGATTTTCAGCATCGCCGAAATGAGATCTTGATGCCCGCAAGCATACCCCATCCGCCATCCGGTCATGGCAAACGCCTTGGAGAAGCCGCTCACGAGAATCGTGCGGTCCCGCATGCCGGGCATCGACGCGAAGCTGACATGCTTTTGCTCGTAGGTGAGCTCGGCATAGATTTCGTCGGAAATGACGATCAGGTCGTTCTCCTCCACAATTTTCGCGATCGGCAGCCAGTCCTCGTACGTCATGATTCCGCCGGTCGGGTTGCTCGGGTAACACAAGATGAGCACCTTCGAGCGGGGCGTAATGACCGCTTTCAGCGCTTCCGGCTTCAGCTTGAACTGGTCCTTGGCGAACGTTTCGATTCCGACGGGAATGCCTCCGCTGATCCGCGCGATCGGACTATAGGAAATGTAAGTCGGTTCCGGAATCAAAATTTCGTCTCCCGGGGCGATCAAAGCGCGCAGCGCAAGATCGATGGCCTCGCTGCCTCCGACCGTCACCATGACCTCGTCCGACGGCTCGTAGAGCAGTTGGAACGATTCGTACAAGTACTCCGCGATCGCCTCGCGAAGCTCGAGCAGGCCGGCGTTAGGCGTATATTTCGTATTCCCCCGCTCCAATGAATAAACGCACGATTCCCGGACATGCCAAGGCGTGTGAAAATCAGGCTCCCCGACGCCAAGAGAAATAATATCCTTGCTCCCGCTTACCAAGTCAAAAAACTTGCGAATCCCCGAAGGCGGAATTTCCTGCACGAGCGGCGCCAAATACCCGTGCATTGACTTGACCTGCTGTACCTGTTTTGACTCAATCATTGCTTTTCAGCGTCCTTTACGGCGAGATTAAAAGACGGCGGTCATCCTCATGATCTTCAAAGACGATTCCGTCTTGCTTGTATTTTTTAAGAATGAAATGCGTTTTGGTCGAAAGCACACGGTCGATCGGAGAGAGCTTGTTGGAAACGAACGACGCCACTTCCTTCAGCGTCTTCCCTTCGATTTCCACCAGCAGATCGTAAGCCCCCGACATCAAATAAACCGATTTGACTTCCGGATATAAGTAAATGCGCTCGGCAATCGCATCGAAGCCCCGTCCTCGCTCCGGCGTAATCTGCACTTCGATCAAGGCGGTGACCTTCTCGTTATCCACCTTGGCCCAGTTGACGACCGTCGCATATTTCACGATCACGTTCGCTTCCTCCAGCTCGCGGATCGCTTCCGCCACTTCGGCTTCGGACTCCCCCAACATAGTCGCAATCAGAGCCGGCGTACGTCTAGCGTCTTCCTTCAGCAGCTCGATGATTTTCATTTTGAATTGTTCCAATGACAACGCCCTCCTACTAGATATACGAAGCAAACGGCCTCACCCGGCGAATCCACCGTGAGCCGGGAAGCCTGCGGGGTCGCAGCCTCGCAACGAGTGCCGGAACCGATGGCTTATTACTCCATATTACACCCGTCAGCCACGCTTTGGCAAAGTAAAATTATGCGGGCCCGCATCCCGCGGCTAACGGAAACCATCTTCCCGTGCATAGCAAAAAACCTCCGAAACCCATTCGGAGGTCAATAACGGCTTATGGCAAGCCCGTATCAGCAATGGCAATGACTCTCTACCGGGGAAACGGCCAGCAGCTTGCGCATATAGGCTTCGATTTCCCGCCGTTCGTAGCCGGGCTTGATTTTGCATTCAAACGCTTGCTGTCCGATACCGTCGCCTACCAGCCGCCCAAGGCCGACCAGTACCCCTTGATCATAGGCCGCAATGACAGGGCCCCCGTCGCATAAAGCTTCGTAAGCCAGCGGCCGGCGCTCGCCGGTCCGTTCGGACACGGAGTCTATCAACTGCTGAAACTGCGCTTCGCCCGGAAGCTCGTTATGCAGCGCGATTTTCATCCTTGGCTCCCTCTCTTCCATACTGCTTTTCAATGTCGAGATTGATCTCTATTGATTATTATACATTTAATTGCATATTTATTCAACATATCCGACGGAGTTTGCAAATAAAATAGGCTTGTCCTTTGTCGGACAGCCTAAAAGTATCGAGGAAGTGGACCATTGAGATAATAGAGGTGCACGAGGGGGTGGGGTATCTACTTCCGGTCGCTGTTGTCATCGGGAAATTTGATTGGAAGCCGCTTATTAGCGGATATTTCCCGAAGACAAAGGCGAACGCTATCGCTCCTCCAGTAGATACCCCACCTCTGTATATTTCTCTATTTTTGAATAAGACCACTTCTCGTTAAAACAGGCCTGCCCTTATCGGACAAGCCTGTCTTCCCTATCGGATCAAAAGATCCCCATGCTCAAATAGCGCTCTCCGGTATCCGGCGCAATGCACAGCACACGCTTGCCGCGGCCGAGCTTGCGGGCAATTTGAAGCCCCGTCCAGACCGACGCTCCGGCGGACGGACCGACCAGAATGCCTTCGAGACGCGCCAAGTCCCGCGTCGTTTGCAGTGCATCCTCGTCGGATACCTGCACGATTTCATCGTAAACGCCGATGTTCAAAATTTTCGGCACGAAGCCGGGGCTTGTGCCTACGAGCTTATGGGGTCCCGGCTCGCCGCCTGACAGAACCGGAGAGCCTTGGGGCTCGACGACGTAGATTTGCACTTCCGGAAGCTTCTCGCGAAGCACCTCGCCCGTGCCTGTAATCGTGCCGCCCGTACCGGCGGTCGCGACGAATGCATCGAGCCGCCCTTCCATCTGCTCGATGATTTCCAGCGCCGTCGTCGTCCGGTGAATGTCCGGATTCGCCTTGTTCTCAAACTGCTGCGGGATGAAGCTGTTCGGAATTTGCGCCTGCAGCTCCACCGCCTTGCGGATCGCTCCTGGCATCCGCTGCTCAGCGGGCGTCAGGACAACCTCCGCTCCGTACGCTTTCAGCAGGTTAATCCGCTCTTTCGTCATGTTGTCCGGCATGATCAGAATCGCCTTGTAGCCCTTGGCCGCGGCGTTCATCGCCAAGCCGATCCCGGTATTGCCGCTGGTCGGCTCGATAATCGTCGCGCCCGGGCCGATCAGGCCATCCTTTTCCGCCTGCGCGATCAAGTTGAACGCCGCGCGGTCCTTGACGCTTCCGCTCGGGTTGAAATATTCCAGCTTCACATACAGCTCCGCATCGTTTTCCCCAACCAGCCTGCGGATGCGCACGGCCGGCGTATCGCCGATCAGCTCCGTAATGCTGTTCACCATTTTTCCGTTAGTTCTCTTCATGCTGCCTGCCGCTCCCTTCCCTATCCCTCTTATTTTATCGGGAAGGTATGTTTTTAGCAAGCTGCACGGGAGTTCACGCCATCTCCGCTTTGCGCATCCAATACCATACGGCGAGCGGCGAGCTGCCGATGCCTAGCAGCAGCCAGTTCATAGCGGCAGGCGACTTGGTAAGCGAAACGACGGCAATAAAAACAGCGGTGCCGAGCAATCGGCCCGCATTCAGTGCGAGCTCCCGCATGACGATGTATTCCTCCCGCTTCTTCACGCTCTCCTCCTCCCGCCCGATGAGATCGAAGACGATGGAGGTCATGGGAATGCCGTATAGCGGATAAAAGACGGCCGCGCCTACCCCGAACAGCAGCAGCGTGACGAAATTGACCTTCCAAAAAAACGGCAAAATGACAAGCACCAGCATCACCGCGCCGAGCAGCATCGCTCTCCCCCGAAATCGGGGCTTCAGCAGCTTGCCCGCCACCAAAAAACTAAGCAGCGCTACCGCGGAAGTAATGAGCGAGAAATTGCCCAGCGACATCTCACTCCCGGTATGAACATATACCAGCAGTCCGATCATGAAGCCGAACACGCCCTCCCGGACGCCTTGGGCCGCAAGCGCAAGCCCGACCTTGCGCCAAGCCGTATCCTGATGTCTCAAGCACCGCCAGGCGAGAAACCATTCGTAGGTCCCGGACGTTTTACGCTTTTTCAGGAAAAAGCTGAAGATCACCCCGACCACAAACACAATCAGCGACAAGGTAAAAATGAGCCGATACCCCGTCGCCGCATGCATCCGGACAATTAAAAAACCGGAAATCCAGGGCGCGATCATCCCCGCCCCCGATCCGAGCAGTCCCGCCCATCCGTTGAACCGGTCGCGGTCGTCCGGGCCCGTCACCTCGAAATAGACGACGTTGAATGCAAGCCAGAACAAGCCCGATGACAACCCCTGTATGGCTCCCAGCAGCGCGAAATAGTCTGCCGCCCTCCCTCCGAACCACAGCACCAGCATGTAAAAGACCGCCGCAATTGCAACCCCCGTGCGCAAGCAGTTCATTTTGTTATGTTCTTTAACCCATTTGCCCGCAATCCAGAACGTTAGCGCCATCGTCAAATGATGAATGAGCGTAAACCATCCGATAACCGTAAAATCATGCTTCGCTTTCCATAGATACACATTGACGAACGTGCCGGAAAGGGCATTGGCCACGGCAAACAAACCGTTCACCGTCAGCAGAAGCCGGGATTGCGCCGACAACGGGCCGCCTTTTTTCTTCTTCGGCTTTCCGCCGGCCGGGCCTGCCTGCTCGATATCCCGCCAACTGTGCTCCTCCGCACGATCCTTGCCTCGCACCCAATCGTGCGGAAAATGTTTAGCTCCGGAATGCATGCTCTCACCTTGTATCCGTAATGTCTTAGTTAAGCTTCCCTGTTCGACGGAAATCATGAATGAAAGCCAAAAAAAGGAACCCGGAAGCCGGCAAATGCCTGCTTTCGAATTCCTTTTTTCGTCGTTCTTATTTCTTGGCTCCATGCTCCCGAAGCTGCTCGACTAACGCGAGCCGGTCCGTTTCCGCGAGCTGCCGCTCGACCTTGAAGCAGGACGGGCACAAGTAAACCTGAACGCTGAATGACGCTTGCAGCAGCGGCTTGCCAAGCGCCGGATGCACGAACGGAACAAAGGCTTCCGAAACCGGTTCGGTGCCGGCCAGCAGCATAAAGCTGTGGCAGGAAGAACATTCCGGCGCTTCCTCTTGACTGTCCAGCAGTTGCTGAACGCCTTCTCCGTAGTCATCTGCCAGCTGCAGCTCCTCGTCCGACAGTTCCAGGTCATCATTCAGCTCTTCCTCATCGTCATATTGGATGCCCGAATCGGAACTCTCCATTTTCAGATTAATGCTCCGGTAATCACTCAGCTCGTTGAAGCAGTGCGGACACTCCTCTTCAGGACCGATTTCCGGGTCCCATACGATCTCCGTGTGACACCACGGGCAAACCTGATTCTCTGATTGCGACAAACGCGTCATCCCCCTTAGCGGCGGCGGGTGAAGGTCCGCTTACGCCTTCACGCTATGCAAATTTAATAAAATAGTAAACGCCCGCGCCCAAAAAAACAAGCGCAAGCGCAAATAAGGTGCCCCATAAATATTTCACAAGGACTCTTCCTCCTCCGGTCTTGAAGAACGATCCGATTGTGGCCGGCCCTCTTCGCCGGCCCCCGGCATCAGGTCACGCTAGCGCCGATAACATAGGACAACGATACCGAAATTACCATGGATAGAAAGCCCACGGCCCGGTTGTCCTTCTGGATTTGCTCGTCGATTTTGAAATACGGCGTCAAAAACTCAAAAATAAAATAAGCCGCCAGCAGCAGTAAAAAGCCGTACCCTGCCCAAATCAACGAATGCAGCACCGAATCGTTATTCAAGATCGCAAAACGGAACAGGTTGCAGATCCCGAATATTTTGCCCCCGGTCGCCATTGCTACCGACAAGTTACCTTTCTTGATCTCGTCCCAATCCTTATACTTGGTGACAAGCTCGAAAATCGCCAAAAAGACAATCAGCGCCAGCACGGCGATCGAAAAAAACGCCAGCGTCTCAACATAAGGGTTGCTCAACAAAAAATCCACCTCTTTATCCGCCATATCGATCCACCCTGCCTTTCGCCTCAATCAAGTTGAGTTTTAACACCGAAGAGACTGAAGGCGCAGAGCCTTCAGTCTCCATATGTTGCTTACTCCGCTTGCTTCTTGGCCGCCAGCTTCGCACGAAGCGCTGCCAGTTCATCGTCGACGCCGTCGTTTTTGCTGAGCGCTTCGAACTCGTCGTCAAGGCTCTTGTCTTTGGAGCGCAGCTCGTTGCTCGCTTCGGCTTCCGCCTCAAGCTGCATCACCTTTTGGCTCATCCGGTCGAAGCCTTTTGCCGCATTGTCGGTACCAAAGCCGGTCATTGCCTGGTTGATTTGCTTCTGGGCTTTGGCCGCTTCTGCACGGGCTACCAAAATGTCCTTTTTGTTCTTCATTTTGCTGAATTCGTCCTTCATCTCGGACAATTGGTTGCGCAGACGGTCGGCGTTGGCTTTCGCCGTATCGTATTGCTGCTTCATTTCGTCGTAGCGCAATTGATGCTCTTTCTTGTCCTGCAGCGCGCGGCGGGCCAAATCCTCGTTGCCGGATTCCAGTGCCTTGAGCGCTTGCTCCTCGCGCTTTTGAACCATTTCTTGCGCTTCCTCGTACTGCTGCTTGAACTTCTTCTCGATCGCGATTTGCTTGGCAACCGCCGACTCGGCTTCCAAAATATCTTCTTCCATATCCCGAAGGAATTGATTGAGCATTTTTACCGGGTCTTCCGCTTTGTCCAGAAGATCGTTAATCGAAGCCATCGTCATGTCACGCAGTCTTTTGAAAATTCCCATGTTAAAATTCCTCCTGTACGATTGTTTAAATATCGCTTCAGCCTGCAGAGCTTCACAAACATCGATGCTTACACTCGTATATACGGAAGATGCGGGCCGGAGTTTCAATGTCGAATCAAATTTTTTCAAAGGATAAGTGCGGGCCCGCTGCGACCGGAAGGAAGAGCGGGCTTCTTCTATTTCAGCTCGGCTACCGTGACCCCTGCGCCGCCTTCGTTGTAAGCTCCCATCCGGAAACTCTTGACATGCTTATGCTTGCGCAAAAACTCTTGAATGCCGGTCCGCAGCACGCCGGTGCCTTTACCATGAATGATGAACACCTGTCCGAAATTGGCCAAGTACGATTCGTCCAGGAAACGGTCCACTTCGATGATTGCCTCTTCCACATTCGCCCCGCGCAAGTCCAGCTCCATCTTGGCGTTCTCGTCGCGCGTCCGCTTCAGGCTGGAAGTAGCCTGCTGCTGCGGTTTCTTCTGGGCGGAGGCTTGCTTCAGCAGCTCCAGGTCCGCTTTGTTCACTTTCATCTTGAGAATGCCGAGCTGTACGGTCACTTCCGTCTCGCTCACCAGCTCGACCACATGTCCCCGCTGGCCAAGATTCGTCACCAGCACTTCGTCGCCCGGCTCGATCCGGTCGGCCTTTTTGCGCGGCGCGCCGGCCTTGGACTTGCTTCGGAGCTCGGGAGCGGCATCGTTCATCCGCCGTTTTAGCTCACTGAGCTTGTGATCCTTCACCCCGCCCGCTTCCTCGCGCTGGATTCTGCGGAGCTCGGTGATGATCTCGTCGGCTTCGCGGCGGGCTTTCGCCACCGCCTCCTGTGCCTCGCGCTCCGCACGCTCGAACAGCTTATCCTTCTGCTCATCGAAGCGCAGGCGTTCGGCGGCAAGCTGCTCGCGCAGCGTTTCGACTTCGCGGCGGTTGCGCTCCGCCGATTCGCGCTCGGCCTCAGCCTGCAGCCGGTTCTCTTCGAGCGTGGCGATCATCGATTCGACGCGCTGATCCTCCTCGCCGACCTGCCCCCGGGCATGGTCGATAATGGTTTTCGCCAGACCGAGGCGCTCCGCAATCGCGAACGCGTTGCTTCGCCCCGGAACGCCCACAAGCAGCCGATACGTCGGGCGCAGCGTCTGCACGTCGAACTCCATGCTGGCGTTGATGACGCCCTGCCGGTCAAAGGCATACGCCTTCAGCTCGCTGTAGTGCGTCGTTGCTACGATCCGGCAGCCCATCCGGTGCATATGCTCCAAGATTGATATCGCCAGCGCCGAGCCTTCCGCAGGGTCGGTTCCGGCCCCGAGCTCGTCAAGCAGCACAAGGCTCTTGGGCGTCATTTCTTTGAGAATCCGGATAATATTGGTCATATGACTGGAGAACGTACTGAGGTTCTGCTCGATGCTCTGCTCGTCCCCGATATCCGCATAGATCGCATCGAACACGCAAAGCTGGCTGCCCTCCTCGGCCGGAACGAACAGCCCCGCCATCGCCATGAGCGACAGCAGACCGATCGTCTTGAGCGAGACGGTCTTGCCGCCCGTATTCGGTCCGGTCACAATGATCGTCGAATAGCGGTTGCCCAGCTCCACGTCAAGAGGAACGACTTTTTCCGCAGGAATGAGCGGATGCCGTCCGCGCTTGAGCTTGATGAAGCCTCGGTCGTTGAGCAGCGGCAGCGTCGCTTTCATCTCGCGTGCGACGCCCGCTTTGGCGAAAATAAAGTCAAGCTCCGTCAGCGACTCTACGTTGACAAGCAGCGTATCCGCGCTATCCGCTACGAGGGCGGACAGCATGCGGAGAATTTTCTCGACTTCCGCCTCTTCTTTCAGCTTTAATTCGCGTACGCGGTTGTTCATTTGCACGACCGCTTCCGGCTCGATAAACAGCGTCGCCCCGGAAGCCGATTGATCGTGGATCATGCCGCCAAAATGACCGCGGTATTCCTGTTTTACGGGAATGACGTACCGGTCTCCCCGGATCGTTACCAGATTGTCCTGCAGCATCTTTTGGATGGACGGCGTGCGCACCATTTGCTCCAGTCGCTCGCGGGCTTTCGATTCGCTCGACCGCAGCTCTTGACGGATTTTCAGCAGCTCCGGGCTTGCGGTATCCATGACCTGCGCATTTTCGTCAACGCACCCGCGAATCCGTTCTTCCAAATCTTTATGGTCCGTCATCGGCTCGAGCAGCTCAAGAAGCAGTGGAATGCTGTAATCCTCATTCGTCGCTTCTAGAAACCTGCGCAGCCTGCGGCCGCCTTGACTCGTCATCGCAATATCCAGCAGCTCGACCGGGTTCAGCATGCCGCCGATCCGCGCCCGATGGACCGCAGCCCGGATGTCGCGGATGCCGCCGAACGGCGCTCCGCCCTTCAGGCGGTCCACGTTGACCGCTTCGTCAGTCGCCTGAAGCCTGCGCTTCACTTCATGAAAATCGCCGCTCGGTTCAAGCTCTTCCACCCGGCCTTTGCCGAGCGAAGTCGCGGCATGGTTCGCACAGCGCTCGAGCACCGCCCGGAAATCCAGCGTCGCCAATATTTTTTGATTGTATGATGTCTTGTTCGTATTCATCGCTTTCGTTTTAGAAACCTGCCTTTCTTACCGGAAAAAGCTCTCCATTGCTATTATATCCAAGTCCGGGTAGTAAAGCTAATGAATTTCCGCTAAGGATTGCCATTCATAAAGCCAATGACTTGGGAAAACCTATAAGGTGCACCGAAAGCGTTTGACGAAACCCGCAAAGACACGAAGGAGGAACTGCACGATGCACTTGCTTGGACATCTCGTCAGGTTTATCGTTTCCGCATTAATGCTGCTGATTGTCAGCTGGATCGTTCCCGGCTTTAGGGTCGGAGGATTCTGGAGCGCCTTTTTCCTGGCCTTGGTTATCGCGATCGCAGCGTGGGTCATTGAAGGAATTTTTGGCAGAAGGATTACTCCGTTCGGCCGGGGGATTGTCGGTTTTCTAACAAGCGCGCTGGTCATTTGGCTCGCCCAGTTTATCGTGAGCGGCGTATCGACAAGCATTATCGGTGCAATCCTGGCTGCCTTGGTTATCGGAATCATCGACTTGTTCATTCCGGTGAAAACACCGTTTGAGCAGGGCCGTTCCGGCCGTGGGAACGCCAAGTAAGCAAGTCGGCCGCAGGCAAAAGCATCTGCGGCCGATTTTCTTCGTTTTCACGGAATACGGTCAAATAAATAAGGAGTAAATCAAATAACATGCCGTCCCCCAAATCATCAGAGCCGATATCCGGTTCAACCAAGCATGGAAACGTCCGGAAGTAACCAGCTTTCCGGTCATCCGACCGACGCTGGCCATCCCGATAAACCACAGCCACGATACGACGATCGCCGCAGCGGTAAACCCGACTTTGTCCGCTCCCGCATAGTTCAGCGAGCTCGTTCCGATCACGCCGACAGTATCAAGGATCGCATGCGGATTAAGCAGCGAAATCGACGCCGTAAAGGCAATTTGCTTCGAAATCCGGAACGATTCGGGCGAGCTTTGAATAGACGGTCCGGAAGCGGAAGCGGCTTTCCAGGCGTTCCAGCCCAAATAGAGCAAAAATGCGGCGCCCGCGATGAGCAGCACCGTCTTGACCCAAGCAAACGCCAGAATGACGACGGAAACGCCTAAAACGGCGGCCAAAATCAGAATCGTGTCGCATAGAGCCGCTGTGATCGATGCAGACAGCGCAAGGACGAACCTCCGCTGAACAACCCCTTGCTGAAAAATAAACAGGTTTTGCACCCCCAATGGGAGGATCAATCCCAGAGCTAAAACAAATCCGTGCAGTACCGCTTGCATGCCCTCTCTCCTCCTGAAGCTATCTGAATAAATCCGGTCTTCCTCCATCATACCTCCCCCGGCGGAAAAGTCTTCAACCAAACGGTTGGTTGAGTACCCAACCAAAACGATCTTTGCTACAATCGGAGTAACCGATTTCGTACGGAGGGATGACCGCTGATGTACCGCATCGACTGGCAGCCGGATGACAGTTCGCCGCTGCCGCTCTATCTGCAAATCAAAACCTATATGAAACGCAAAATCGAAAACGGCGAATGGCCGGTCGGCAGCCGCATCCCGACGCAGCGGCAATTGGCCGAGGCGCTCGATGTCAACCGTTCCACCGTCGTTACGGCGCTTCAGGAGCTGATCGCCGACGGGCTGCTTGAAGGCGACGGTCGCCGCGGCACGAAGGTGGTGAACAATCCGTGGTCTCTGCTAACCTCGCGCACCCCGCCCGACTGGGATTCGTATGTCCAGGCCGGCTGGCATCGGCCGAATCTGCCGACCATCCAAACGATCAATGAGACGGAATTTCAAGCCGGCATGATCCGTTTAAGCACGGGAGAGCCGTCTCCGTCGCTGTATCCGCAGCCGTTGCTCGGGGAGGTGTTCGGCCGCCTTGCCTCCCGCATTCACACGCTCGGGTACGAAGAGCCACGCGGGCTGCTGCCGCTGCGGGAGCAGCTAAGCCGCCACCTGCAGGCGCTCGGTATCGTTGCTTCTCCGGCCTCCATCCTGATCGTCTCGGGAGCGCTGCAAGCCCTGCAGCTTATTTCTCTCGGACTCGTCAAACCGGGAGCCACCATGATCACGGAGAGCCCCTCCTACCTGCATTCCCTGCATGTCTTTCATTCTGCCGGGGTCCGGTTGGCGGGGCTGGAGATGGATTCGGAGGGCATTCGCATTCGCGGTTTGACTGAATTGAAGCCCCAGCCGAACCGGATGCTGTATACGATTCCGTCCTTCCACAATCCGACGGGCATCGTCATGTCGGAGCGGCGGCGCGTCGAGCTGCTGCAGGAATGCGAGCGGCTGCAGCTGCCGGTGATCGAGGATGACGTCTACCGCGAGCTATGGCTGGACGCCCCGCCGCCTCCGCCCTTGAAAGCGCGCGATCCGAACGGCCTCGTCCTTTACTTGGGCAGCGTCTCCAAGACGGTCGGCCCGGGCCTGCGCACCGGCTGGATCACCGGGCCGGAGCCGGTCATCCGGCGGCTTGCGGATCTCAAAATGCAGACCGATTACGGGTCAAGCTCGCTTTCTCAATGGGCGCTGACGGAATGGTTCGAACGCGGCTTTCATGAAGAGCATTTAAGCCGGGTGCGTATCGTATTAAGGCAAAGACGCGACGACGTGTTGGACATGCTGCAGAAGCATTTATCGGGGCTTGCGGTATGGAGTGTGCCCGCGGGCGGCTTTTACATTTGGCTGCGAATCGTGCCTCCCGTCTCGATGAATGCGCTATTTACTCGTGCGCTCCAGGAGGGCATCTTGTTCAACCCCGGGACGGTGTACGACTCGCTCGGCGGCCCCTATATCCGGCTCTCTTATTCCTATGAATCGGCGGAACGTCTGAATTTTGGCCTTCGGAAGCTTGCCGGATTGATCCGGGAACTGAGCTCCCAGCCAAGGTAAGGTTCGGCAGGGAATGACACGATGTTTTCATATTGTTGTCACCGCTCCGACACAGCCATAAGGCCGGCGGTTGCTGTATCATGGGATAAGAAAAATATTCCATGATGGTTTTGAAAGGGGACTTACCAGATGAAAAAATGGATCGTCAGTATGGCAGCAGTCGGGATGATTTTCGCCTTGTCCGCGTGCGGAGCCAAAGAAACCCCGAAAGCTTCGGAGCAGGCCAACAGCAATCCGGCGGCTCAGCAGGTAAAATTGGTAGCCACGAACTTCCAGTTCGATCAGAAAGAATATAAAGTGAAAAAAGGCGAGGACGTTACGTTTTCGCTGGAAAACAAGCAAGGCATGCATGCCGTGCAAATTAGCGGTGTAAACGTCGGTTTGGACAACAACAATAAGACCAAAACGGTAAAAATCGACAAGGCCGGCACCTACGATATCGTCTGCTCGCTTCCTTGCGGCCAAGGCCATGCGACGATGAAATCCACGCTTATTGTGGAATAAGGGTAGCCTGACGACAAATAATTCCAAAAGCGGCTCCGTTTGTCCTGCGGGATGGACGGGGCCGTTTTTTATTTAATATAAAGGCTATGTTAAACTTTGTTGTTGATTTTTACGATAAGAAAACCGCCTCGTTGAAGAGGCGGCTTATTGAGCTATCTTACCCGTTAGTTGAGTCTCTTTAATTTGGTTTTGCATTGATTTCCGTTAAAGTTCATGCATCACGAAGTCCCACCGAGTTAAGGCGGCTTGCTGCCGGCCGCGATGCGGTTAGTCGGTGCGGATGTGTCCCGGCAATTACTTCCTCGTTCTTGTTTCCGGGACCTAGGGTCGCCCAGATCCGGAGAGTGAATGCGGTGTTTATATGATGCACCCGACTTCTTCGATATACTTTCACACTGCTTTTCTGTTTCTATATTTTACTCTAGTAATGTATATTTCAGTTAAGTCTTCTTTTAAACGTCACTTATTTATTACCGAGTTGTTCCGCCAAACCGATTAGAAGTCCTCCATTTCCACGAATGTAGCAGAGCCGATACGAGTCCTCGTACTGAACCACTTCGCCAACGAGCTGAGCACCATGCTTAGTGAGTCTGGATACCATTTCGTCAATGTCTTCAACGGTGAACATGACGCGTAGATAACCGAGGGCATTTACAGGAGCAGTTCGGTGATCTGATACAGTAGGTGGGGTGAGAAATCGCGAAAGTTCAAGTCGGCTGTGGCCATCTGGGGTAACCATCATAGCAATCTCTACACACTGTGAACCCAGCCCGGTTACGCGACCAGCCCATTCACCTTCGACAGTAGCTCGCCCTTCGAGCTTCAAGCCAATCTCCTCGAAGAAAGAGATTGCATCATCAAGGGATTCTACAACGATGCCAACATTATCCATTCTTAGCAGTTTGTTTTTTGCCATAGTTTTATCTCCTTATGTGTACAAATTTATTACCTGTCACATTATAGTAAAATGTGAAATTTGGTTTTCGGATATGTCATATTAACTTTTATTCTCCAAGGAATCGTTGAAATGGACGAAACGTATCTCTTATTCTCCGAAAAGGACAAACGGAATATTGCCGATTGTAAGCAACGTAAACGCGGCGGAAAAGCCAAATATCGTGGTATTAGTAATCACCAAGTATGTGTACTCGTTAACGCTTCAGTTGGAATCTGCTTTAGGGCGGCAAGAATCTTATGTCGCCAGTAAAACAAGGTGACGTGCGTGACTTCACCATTTAACTGCTCTGCACATTTTCTCAGTGAATAACCCTAATCATACATTCAATAAAGCGAATCCAAATATGAGGTCTCCTCGTTCGTTTCAGAGGGGTATTTGTAAGGTCATTGAACATTTGGCGAAAGGACTTACAACGGTAACGTTGACGTTTAACCTCTCCAGTACGGGATTTTACAGCGTACTTCCCAAATCGCACAACAGAATGGTTTTTGCAATGCGGGCAAACGAGTCCCTCTTTATGCTTCTGTTCTTGAATTTCATCAATCGCTCGATCTGGAACCGCCACATCCTTGGTTCGGGACTGCAAAAAGTAGATAAGCTCTCGCTTACCATTATCATCCAATGTATCAGCAAGTCTCTTCAGTTCCTTTAAATCCATGGGTAAATCATCGCTGAACAGTGATATTACCCTAATTATGGAACATTAGTTCGTATATATCAACAACAAAGTTTAACATAGCCCATATAAAAAAGGGCCTGCTCCGCGGCTTGGTTTATTCCAACCGTGAAGCAAACCCTTTTTTCAGTTATTCCATTCTGCGGTTTCAGGATTCCCCCGCTTTGACCCGGCCGCCCCGGTTGTTCCAAAGCTCTTGCAGCTTATCGGTCAAAATCGGCGTATGCTCCAGGACGTACGGGGTCAGCATGGAGTTTTTGAGCTGATTCTGCGCGCCGTCGTTCGGAATAACCGTCATGACATGGACGGCGATCACTGCGATGACCGCTGCTTCCGCAAAGCCGAGCGCCGCGCCGCTCCATTGGTTGGCCTGCTTGAGTCCCGGCGCCGCCGCCAGCCAGTTCAGCAGCCGCCCGCCGATGCTGAACGCGATTTTGACCCCGAAGAACAAGATTGCAAACGCCAACGCATTATACACGTAGGTGTCCAACTTCAAGCCTTTTGCTAGAAATTCATACTTCTGGTACGTTTCGTGCCCGGATAGCGCAAGCGTACTACCCACCAGCGGCGCCAGATCGGCATAAAAGAAAAAGGCAATCAAGTACGCGGCCACAAGACCGACGACCGATACCAGCTGGCCGATAAAGCCGCGCGCGAACCCTAGAACCGTTCCGACGGCGAGCACCGCCAGAACGGTGTAATCCAATCCGTTCATTCGCTATTCCTTCTCCACGAGCTCGATCCATTCGTTATATTCGATCTGGAGCTTCTCGTACTCGGATTTCAAGTTCTGCAATTCCTCGAATACTTGCTCCGCCTTCTCCTGATGCTGCCCGTATTCGGCCTGCAGCGCTTTGTGCAATTTTATCTGCTCGGCGAGCTGCTCTTGAAGCTCATTGTACAGCTCGACCTGAAGCTCCAGCTCGTCCTTCTGCTCAGCCAGCTCGATCCGCAGCTGCGTTCCCTGCGCGGCCTGCTCGGTCAGCTCGGCGATTTTCGCTTCCTGCATAGCCAGCCGCTGCTCCAGCGTCTCCCGCTCGCTCTGCGCCGTTTGCTGCCGATCTTCTAGCGCGGCACACTGTTCCTGCAGGGCGCGGCTCAGCTCTACGGCCGCTTCGCGTTCCTGACGCAGCTTGGCAAGCTCGCGTTCGCGCTCGCCGAGAAGGCGTTGGAACTCCTCGTGACGCGCCTCCTGCGCAGCCGCCGCTTCGCGCAGCCCCGCTTCTTGCTCGGCCAAACGCCGCGCCAGCTCGTCATGCTGCCCTTGCAGCTCGTCATAGAGCTCCTGATGCACGCCAATCTCTTCCTCCTGCTCACGGAGCTTCGCCCGCAGCTCGTCGACCTGCGCCGCCTGCGTCTCGCTGCGCTGCTCCCGTTCGGCAAGCTCGCGCGCCAGCTCAGCCTCCCGCTCGCTAAGCTGCTGGCCAAGCTGCGCGATGCGCGTCGCCAAAGCAGCCGCTTCTTCGTCGAACCGCTGCTTCGCTTCGGCCAGCTCGCTCTGCCGCCTCCGCTCCAGCGCTTCCAGCTGCCGCCGCTGCTCTTCTTCGCGGGCCGCCAGCCGTGCATCGCTCTCGGCTGCCCGCGCCTCCAGCTCCGCTTGGCGCTGCTCTGCTTCGGCAAGCTCTGCGGCGCGCTTTTGCTCCAACGTTTCGAGCTTGCGCTGAAGCTCCGCTTCCTGGGTCGCGCTGCGCTCCCGTAAAGCGGCCAGCTCGCCTTCGAGCTCGTTGTATAGCTCCTGCTGCAGTGCAAGTTCGTCTTCTTGCTCGCGCCGCTTTCCGCGCAGGGCTTCCAGCTCCGCCAGCAGCCCGTCGCCGCGCTGCAGCTGCTCGCGCGTCTTCTCTAGTTGCTCGCCAAGCTGCACCTCGAGGCGGCGCTTCTGTTCCTTCAGCTCCGCCTCGCGAGCCGCTAGACGCTCGGCGTAGCTCGCTTCCGCTTCGTGCATCTGCTCTGCCAGCATCGCCTTTGCCGCGGCCATTGCCTCGCGGCTCCGCTCCCGCTCGGCTGCAAGCAACTGCTCCAGCTCCGCTTGCTGCGCTTTCGCCGCTGCCGCCTGCGCCTCCGCTTCGCGCGCCTGCTCCGCCAGCAGCGCTTCCGCCGCGGCGGCTGCCTCACGGCTGCGCTCCCGCTCGGCCGCGAGCTGCCGCTCCAGCTCCGCTTGCTGCGCTTGCGCCGCTGTCGCTTGCGCCTCCGCTTCGCGCGCCTGCTCCGCCAGCAGCGCCGCCGCCGCCGCTGCCTCCTCGCGGCTGCGCTCCCGCTCAGCCGCGAGCTGCCGCTCCAGCTCCGCTTGCTGCGTTTTCGCCGCTGCCGCCTGCGCTTCCGCTTCGCGCGCCTGCTCCGCCAGCTTCGCCTCTGCTGAGGCCGCCTGCTCTCGAAGCTCGCGTTCCTTCGCTTCGCTTAGCTCCTGCAGCAGCGCCTCTGCCGCGGCTGCCTCCTCGCGGCTGCGCTCCCGCTCGGCCGCGAGCTGCCGCTCCAGCTCCGCTTGCTGCGCTTTTGCCGCGGCCGCCTGCGCTTCCGCTTCGCGCGCCTGCTCCGCCAGCTTCGCCTCTGCCGCCGCTGCTTCCTCGCGGCTGCGCTCCCGCTCGGCCGCGAGCTGCCGCTCCAGCTCCGCTTGCTGCGCTTTCGCCGCTGCCGCCTGCGCCTCCGCCTCGCGCGCCTGCTCCGCCAGCTTCGCCTCTGCTGAGGCCGCCTGCTCTCGAAGCTCGCGTTCCTTCGCTTCGCTCAGCTCCTGCAACTCGTTATAGAGCGCCACCTGCAGCTCGATCTCCTGCTGCTGGCCGGAAAGCTGCTCCTGCAGCCCGTCGAGCTGGTCGCTCAGCTCGGCGTACTGCTGTTCCCGCTCCGCGAGCCGCTTCGCCGCTTCGCCGCGCGCCTGCTCGGTCGCTTGCAGCCGCTGCTCCAGCTCGCTTGCGCGCTTCTCCTGCGCCGTCAGCCGCTCCTGCGTCTGACGCTCCGCTTCCGCCTGCTTGCTCAGCTGCGCTTCCTGCGAAGCGATCTTCGCCCGCAGGCCGTCCCGTTCCTTGGCCTGCTCGGCCGCCCGGCGCTCTAGCTCCTGCTTCGCCTGCTCCAGCTCGTGAATCCGCTGTCCGCGACGCTCCGCTTCCTGCGCTTCGGCTGCGCAGCGCCCCTCGAACTCGCGTGCCCGCTCAAGCGTCTCAGCCAGCTTGCGCTCCAATTCGCCGCTCAGCTCCAGTTGGCCGTTCAACCGTTCCCGGCTTTCGGCGAGCTCGCTATCAAGCGTGGTCAAACGCTCGCGAAGCGGTTCCAGTTCGGCGCGCAGCGCGGCCGCTTCCGCCTCGGCGCGCTCCCGCGAAGCCTGCTGCTCTCCGCGCTCCGCTTCGAGTTTGGCCAACCGGTCACGCTCCGTCTCCAGCTCCTGCTGAAGCTGCGCATGACGCTCACTTAACCGTTCCAACTCTTCGCTGGCTTGCTCCAGCTGCCGCTGACGTTCCAATACCGACTCAAAATCCTGACGCATCCGGCTCCATTCGTCGGCCATATTGACAGCCGCGAGCACCGCGATTTTAGGCAAATCAAGACGCGGGCTGCTGTCCGCGATCTTGTGCATTTGATCGTTCACCAGTGCGGCCACTTGCTTTATATAGGAAGGGCTGGATTTCGAAACCAGCTTGTACTGGGTACCATAAATATCGACGGTCATCCGGACTTTGTCTTCACCGCTCATGCGCCTTGCTCCCCTTTCCGAAACACAAAAAAAGATTCTCCGTATCCTATAGACTTCGATACGGAGAATCGCTTTTCCTGCTGTCGTTTTCAGACTTTTGCCGGACAAATCACAAGGGAATTATTTCCTGAGCTCGGCGCCAAAATCGGCCTCAAGAGCCGCTACGACACGGCCGTGCAGCTCGCTGACCTCTTCGTCCGTCAACGTCCGCTCCAGAGTGCGGTAGACCAGCGAGATAGCCACGCTTTTCTTATCGGCACCAAGCCGCTCGCCAGTGTAAATGTCGAACACCTGGATCGATTCGAGCAGGCTGCCTGCGGTTTCCCGCGCTTTGGCAAGCAAATCGCCAACGGGAACGCTGCGGTCGACGACGAGTGCCATATCCCGCCCGATGGCCGGGAAACGAGGCAGCGGACGATAGGCAAAGCTCTCGCTTGCCAATTGCGCTAGCGTATCCAGCTCGACTTCAAGGACATACGTGTCCGCGAGGTCCTTTTGCTGCTGAAGCGACGGGTGAAGCTGGCCGATCGTTCCGATGGCCCGGCTGCCGTTTGCCGTTTCGACAACGATCCGCGCCGTCCGTCCCGGATGGAAGCCTTCCGGCTGGGCGGCCTCGTACCGGACGCCGTCGATTCCGAGATAAGACACAACTCCTTCGAAAATACCCTTCAGATCGTAAAAGTCGACATCAGCCGGCTTGCCGGTCCAATGCAGCTCGCTTCGTTTGCCGGTCAGGAGGATGGCAAGCTGCAGCTTTTCTTCCGGAAGACGGCTTAGCTGCGCATCTCCGGTAACGAATACGCGGCCGATTTCGAACACGGCGACATCGTCCTGATTCCGGTTCCGGTTATATACCGCCACATCGAGCAAATGCGGGATCAGGCTCGTACGCAGCACGCTGCGGTCCTCGCTCATCGGCATTGCCAGAGCAATCGGCTTCGCGTCCGGGTAAGCGCCCGCATACTGACGGATTTGCTCGGGATGCGTGAACGTGTACGTAATCGCCTCGTGCAGGCCGCTGCCCGTCAGCAGCGTCCGCGTCAAGCGGCGGATCGCCTGCTCCCGGGTAAGCGCGCCCGGCGTCGTGACCACGTTCATCAGCGTAGTCGGAATGTTGTCGTAGCCGTGCAGACGAGCCACTTCCTCGATCAGATCAACGGCGCGGGTAATATCGCCGCGGCGGCTCGGCACATGCACCAGCAGTCCGTCCTGCTCCAACGGCTCGACCGTGAAATTCAGCCGTTCGAAGATCGCCTTTACTTCTTCAACCGACAGCTCCGTGCCGAGATACCCGTTGATGCGGCTTACCGTCAACTCGATTTGCACCGGCTTGCGCTCTCCCGCTACCGCTTCAACGATACCCGACGCCACTTGGCCGCCGGTCAGCTCGGCGATGAGGGCCGCTGCGCGGTTGAGCGCAGGAATAACCGCTTCCGGATTCGCTTCCTTCTCGAAGCGCAGCGACGCTTCCGAACGAAGCCCGAGCTGCCGCGACGTTTTACGGACCGAGGAACCGGCGAAGTTGGCCGACTCCAGCAGGATGCGCGTCGTTCCGTCCGATACTTCAGAGTTCGCGCCGCCCATGACGCCCGCGATCGCGACCGGCTTCACCCCGTCGGTGATCAACAGCATATGCGGCTCCAAGGTCCGCTCCGCATCGTCCAGTGTCACGAGCTTCTCGCCTTCGCGGGCAAGCCGTACGTCGATATGGCCGTTGTTCAGCTGATCCGCATCGAAAGCATGCAGCGGCTGACCGTATTCGAACATGACGTAGTTGGTCACATCCACGATGTTGTTGATCGGACGAACGCCGGCAGCCATCAGCCGGTTTTGCAGCCAAAGTGGCGACGGCCCGATTTTTACGCCTTCGATCAGACGCGCCGCGTAATGCGAGCACTGCTCTTTGGCCGAAATTTCCACGAAAATCCGGTCAGCCGCTTTGACGGCTGCCGCGCTGTCGTTCAATCCCGCTTCCGCATCCGGCAGCTTCACCCCGCGGCCCAGAATCGCCCCGATCTCGTAGGCTGCACCCAGCATGCTGAGGCAGTCAGAACGGTTCGGCGTCAGGTCGAAGTCCATCACTTCGTCGTCTAACGCCAGGACATCGAGGATGCTTGTGCCGACCTGCGTATCCTCCGGCAGCACCAGAATGCCTTCTTGAATTTCCTTCGGCAGCAGCTTGTCGTTCAAGCCGAGCTCCTTGGCCGAGCAGATCATGCCTTGCGACTCGACGCCGCGCAGCTTGGCCCGCTTGATGACGAGACCGTCCGGCAGCTTCGCGCCGACGATGGCGACAGGCACCTTTTGCCCTGCGGCTACGTTTTTAGCCCCGCACACGATTTGCAGATCCTCGCCTTGGCCTACATCGACGATACAGACGCTTAGTTTATCGGCGTCGGGATGCTTTTCGCGCGATTTGACGAAACCGACAAACACCTGCGACACGCCTTTGTTGCGGCTTTCCACGATATCGACTTCAATGCCGCTGCGGGTCAGCTTCTCCGCCAGCTCGGCGGCCGAATAGCCGCTGACATCCACATACTGCGACAACCATTGGTAAGATACTTTCATGATTTAGCCCACGCTCCTCTCGCTTACAAATGCACGAACTGCTTCAAGAAGCGCAGATCGTTCGTATAGAAATGTCGGATATCTTCAATGTCGTACTTCAGCATAGCCACCCGCTCGACGCCGAGGCCGAACGCAAAGCCGCTGTATACTTCCGGATCGTAGCCCGCCATCTCCAGCACGCGCGGATGCACCATGCCGGAGCCGAGAATTTCGAGCCAGCCCGTGTGCTTGCACACCCGGCAGCCTTCGCCGCCGCACATCGCGCAGGTTACGTCGACCTCGGCGCTTGGCTCCGTGAACGGGAAGAAGCTCGGGCGCATCCGGATTTGCGTCTGCTTCCCGAACAGCTCCTGCACAAACTGCAGCAGCGTTCCCTTCAAATCGCTCATGCGGATGCCCTTGTCGATCACGAGACCTTCGATCTGCGTGAACATGTGGGAATGCGTCGCATCGTCGTCGTCGCGGCGGTATACGCGTCCCGGACAAATGATTTTGACCGGAACATGGCCTTTCATTTTCTCCATCGTGCGGACTTGCACCGGAGACGTATGCGTGCGCATCAAGATTTCGTCGGTAATATAGAACGAATCCTGCATATCGCGGGCCGGGTGGTTTTTCGGCAGGTTGAGCGCTTCGAAGTTGTAGTAATCCTGCTCCACCTCGGGACCTTCGGCTACCGTATAGCCCATCCCGATGAAAATGTCCTCGATCTCCTCAATTACTTTGCTGATCGGATGCACCGCGCCGCGCGCCGCCGGACGTCCCGGCAAAGTCACGTCGATCCGCTCCGCCGCAAGCCGGGCATTCGTCTCTGCCTCGTTGTAGGCCGCCTGCTTCGCCTCGATGACTTCCTCAATCGCGCCGCGAACCTCGTTAGCCACCTGACCGATAACTGGACGCTCCTCCGCGCTCAAAGCTCCCATCCCGCGCAAAATTTCCGTCAGCGGGCCTTTTTTGCCCAAATACTTGATCCGAAGGTCGGCAAGCTGCTGCTGGTTTTCCACTTGGGCCAGCTCGCGCAGCGCTTCTTCCTTCAGTGTAAGCAATCGTTCTTTCATGCCTGCATTCCCTCCTTGTATGATTTCCGCCTGCGCCGTGTCCGCGAACGCAAAAAAGGCTTTTCCATCCCGGTAAGGGACGAAAAAGCCGTGGTACCACCCTTGTTTCAGAAGACAGGCTAAGCCGCCTGAGTCTTCTTCCTTCATTGAACGTAACGGTTCGGGAACTTGCGTTCGGACCGGTTCCTCCTACTTGCCGACGGGTCGGATTTGACCGCACGGTTTCAAAGGACTGCTCGGGAGCGAACTTCGGCAGCCTGGTTCTTCGGACACGCTCTCAATCTCCGGCGTCTCCTCCCTGTCAAGAGGCACTGCTTACTTTTCTCCGTCAACGCATTTGGCAGTATTCAGTATATGAGAAGTATTATATGCAAACGGGCAGCCGAATGCAAGCGCAAACGGCACAGTTCACAGCATGTTCATGCGGGAAAGATGGCAGTGAGAGTTTTTATGAACGGTCCTCGATGGCGGAGATTTTTCCGTCTTGAAAAGCAAACCGCGAGGAGCCCCGTAATTTGATCTTCTCGCCGGCCTTCGGCCCGCCCGGGAGATCGGCAGCGAGCGTTCCCTCGTAGTCGATTTCAATTTCAACCTGGTCCTCGTGAAATCGGAAGGTCAGCACCTTTTGACTGCGGCTCTCGAACAAAGCGGCCGATTGCTCTGCCAAATTCCTGAACGCTTCGATTCCCGCCGTCTCCGTCGTCACCTCGCCGTTCGATACGTTGCGAAACCGGACCTCCTCGTGCAAAAGCGACACTATACCGTCAACATCAAAGGAATTGTAATACTGCACGTACGCGTGGATCATCGCTTCTTTTTGCTCGTTGTTCATAGGTAGGCCTCCTCTTTGATTGTGCATGAATTTGACCACGAAAAAAAAGCTTTTCCATCCCGGTAAGGGACGAAAAAGCCGTGGTACCACCCTTGTTTCGGAAGACCGGCTATGCCGCCTGTCGTCTTCTTCCTCATTAGAACGTAACGGTTCAGGAACTTGCGTTCGGACCGGTTCCTCCTACTTACCGACGGGCCGGATGGACCGCGCGGTTTCAAAGGACTGCTCGGGAGCGAACTTCGGCAGCCTGATTCTTCGGACACGCTCTCAATCTCCGGCGTCTCCTCCCTGTGAAGAAGCACTGCTTACTTTTCTCCGTCAACGCATTTGGCGTATGGAATTAATGGGTATTATAAGCAATCGGCGGGAAAGCGGCAAGCGGAAAATGATTCGGTCACAAAAAAAATCGCTGCATCGTCTTAGGAGTGTTAGCAAACAAAACAAAAACCGAAGGAGCGAATTTCCATGAAAGCAAGAATGAATCATTACGAAGTGAACCCGAAAGCGTATGAAACGATGCTCGGCTTGGAGAAATTTGCCGCAAGCGGGCTGGACCACACGCTCTATGAGCTGATCAAAATCCGGGCGTCGCAGATCAACGGCTGCGCTTTTTGCCTAGATATGCATACGGAGTCACTGCTGAAAGTGAGCGGCAATGAACGCCGGATTCATCTCATTAGCGTTTGGCGGGAAGCGCCATTTTTTACGGAAGCGGAACGGGCAGCTCTGGAATTGACGGAAGCCGTGACGCTGATCTCGGATGGCGGAGTGCCGCAAAACTTGTACGAGCGGGTACGCGAGCATTTCGACGAGAAACAGTATGTCGCGCTGATCATGGCCATCGTAACGATCAACGGCTGGAACCGGCTTGCCATCTCCACCGGTATGTTCCCGGGCTGCCTCGACCCGCAGTCGGGCAAATAAAATCGTTAACCGAATCAAGTCCGTCAGCGAAAAATATATTTTTACCGATGACGCAGACGGCCGGTAAAGTGTATTGGGAATACGAAGGCTCGTTTGACGATATCGCCAAACGTCTGGCCGACGCCGGGGTTTTGATTTAAAACAACAAAGACACACAAAAGAGCCGCGGTTGCGGCTCTTTTAATCATTGCTTAGTCTTTCTGCACATATTCGTTTACTTCATAGGTTAAGACTTTATCGTAAATGATATAATCCTTTCGACTTACAAAGGGGCCTTTATTGTTGTTATGTTTATCGATAGCATACGATACCGGACCTGTACCGGACGCTTTTGCTTCATACCAACTAATAAATGCCTGAACCTCGGCCAAGCTTAGATCGAACTCTTTTTCAAGGCCGTTATTCATCGTTACGACGAGCAAAGCCCGTTTTGCCTGGGAGGCTTGCGGGGTAGCAGATGCCTCATTTGAAACTCCGCTTTCTCCAATGCTATTAACTGCATAAACAACATAGTAGTAGGTAGTCCCATTGACAACATCTTTATCCAAATAAGTATTAGTACCGTTATACACGTTTGTTGCTACTGTCGTATAGGGACCTCCGGGAGTTAAAGATCTTTTTATAGTATAACTTGTTGCTCCTTCGGGGCTACTCCAGTTCAAAACAACGGAAGCATCCCCGCCGTTTGCCGTAAGATTCAACGGAGCAGAGGGCGCTTCACCATAAACCTCTACACTTCCAACAGGCGCATTAGATGTATTAGAGTTGCTTCCACCAACAACGTAAATTTTCCCATTATAAGTCACGGCGCCCAAACCGCTTCTAGCCTGATTCAATTTGGCTCTTGGCGTCCATGTATTTGTTTTTGGATCATACGCTTCGACAGTATTGTTTTCATAGGATTGATCATTTCCGCCAATTGCAAAGATTTTTCCTGAGAATACAACGGCATTGCCTATTCCTCTATTTGCAGACATATTCGGTTTTGATGTCCATTTATCGGTAGCCGGGTTATATTCTTGAAAGCTATTTAACGAAACGTTGGTCGAATTGTCTATCAATCTTCCGCCTACTAAATAAATTTTATCATTCAATATTACGGCAGCAGAACCATGAATAGCTTTAGGCATATTGGATTTTGAAGTCCAAGTATCGGTAGCCGGGTCATATACATCCACGTTTGTGACTGACCTTGTACCCGTAGTCATGCCACCAAAAAGATAAATTTTATTATTGTATACAACAGCAGTTCTTAATCCTAGTTCCGAAGGCATACTCGCTTTAGTAGTCCACGTATCCGTCGAAGGATTATACATCTCTACCGTTTTTAGCGAAGACCCTCCTGTCCAAGTAAAATAATTGCCGGTATAACCGCCGAATACGTAAATATTTCCATTGTAGACAACCGATGCAGCCGATGAACGGGCGGTCGGCATTTTGGATTTTGTTTCCCAGCTATTCGTGCTTATATCATATACTTGAACGTCTTGATATGAAGCCGATCCGGCTGAGCCTCCGATGGCATAGATTTTCCCATTGACTTCAACAGTCGCTGCTGCAGCTCTCGGATTAGGCATATTCGATTCTATTTTCCATGTTTCTGCGGCATCGGCTAAAGCTAAATTGCTGAACAAAAAAATACATGATACCAGAAACAAAAATGAAAAGTATCCTTTTTTAAACTTCATGAGCACTTTCCTCCATATTTTGTATTTGCGCTTTCCTAGAATAGGATAATACAAATTTCTACATTTATTGTCTAAACATATTTCACCAAATTATTATATTTTTGTATATATTTTTAATTTTAACTTAAATTTGGTTGTTTTTTTCGGTGAATTACTCTTTCAATAATTAAAGTTCGTATGTTAAAACTCTTGTTACTTTATCGGGGAAAAGCGACTGCTTCTCCCCTATTCTAAGTCAGCTCGATTGCTGTTATTGCATCTGCAACAGCAGCGTCTTGATCTCGTACGGCTTGATGGCAAAAGCAACTGCGCTCCCTTCCTGCCTCTCGCCTGCCGGGCGTTCCATCAGGTCCAGTTCCTGCCAAGCTTCGACCGGCAAATCGCTTGCCAGCTTCACCTCGCCCCGGATTCCGGCGAATTCATGCAGCCGCACGACGACGGCTTCGCGGTCTTCGGCCTTTTTGACCGCATCGATCATGACGTGCCCGGACGCGGCCCCTGGCAAGTGAAACAGTGACAAAGCACTCCACTCCGGCTTGCCGTACACGGCGGTCACCGGATTGTTCAGCGACCATGCTTCCTGCACGGTTCGGCCTTGATGCCAGTCTCCTTCGTGAGGCAGCAGTGCATACGTGAACCGGTGCTCTCCTTGATCGGCGCGCGGGTCCGGCACCATCGCCGATTTGATCAACGACAGGCGGATGACGTTATCCTTGATGTCGTAGCCGTATTTGCAGTCGTTCAGCAGGCTGACACCGTAATTGCGCTCGGACAGATCGGCCCACTGATGCCCAACCGTTTCAAATCGCGCATAATCCCAGCTCGTGTTCCAATGCGTCGGACGCTTGACGTTTCCGAATTGAATATCGTATGTCGCTTCGGTGGCGCGGATCTCGACCGGAAAAGCAACCTTGAGCAGCTTCCGCTGCTCGTGCCAATCGACGTTCGTCACGAAGTCGATCCGGCGGCTGGCGGCGTACAAAATCATGTCCTGCACAACGGTCGATTGCCGGTACGTCCATTCGAAGCGTACGACCGCCCGGACAGGGCCGGCTTCCGTCACCTCGGCCCGGGTCAGGATGCTGACCGTCTCCATTTTTTCCCGATAAAAAATATCGATGTCCCATGCCTCGTGACGTCCCTTTGGCTTATCCTCGAACACTTGCAGCACGTTGCCCGCTTGCCCCTGTGCCAGCACCTCGCGCTCTGCGGCCTTATCGAAAAGGCTGATTAGATGCCCTTGTTCGTTCCATTCGATGTCATAGAACGGCGTGGACAGGCTGCTGGCCCCAATCTGAAAAGGCGAGCTTCCGGTTGCCGGTTCGGCCTCGCCCGCTTCAAACTGCAGGACAGCGTAGCCCATGGACGGCAGACTGTCCGCATTGACTAGCCAATCGCTACCCGATCGCTGAGACGCAAGCGTGCGGCCTTGGGCGTCCCGCCAGCAGCCCTGCTCCATGCCGGGACGAGTCGTCAGGCGGACGGTGTCGGCCCGCTCCCAGGAAGCTCCGTTAAACAGCGTGACATAGCGGCCGTCCGGCGCACTGGAAGGCTCCTCGGAGACTTGCTTGGCGCATCCCGAAGACGCTGATTCGAAAGCCGCCGCCAGTATGCCGCATGCCGCCTCCTCAGGATGCCCGGCTGCGGATGCTCCGACAGGGATCAGTCCTTTTGCCGCCTGTATCCATGCACCGCAACCGATGCCGAACGCTTCGGCGTATTCCTCCCGGCAGTCCTCGTACACTTCGCCAATCGACGAGCCCGGGATGATATCGTGAAACTGGTTGCGCAAAATGATTTTCCAGCCTTCGTACAGACGGCTTTGGGGGTAGCTTGACCAGCCTGTTCCGTGCAACGCAGCGAGCACACTCAGCCACTCCGTTTCGCGATACAGCAGCTCCAGCTTCCGGTTCGTCCGCTTGTTGTAGGCTTGGCTTGTGTAGGTCCCCCGATGAAGCTCGAGGTACAGCTCCCCATCCCATGTATGGACATACCGGTCGGTCGCGGCCACTCGCTCCTGCAGCTCGGCGAAATATTCGTCTACCCGTCCTGTCGTCACATGCGGCACCCCGGGCATCGACTCCAGCCGGCGGCGCATTTCCAGCATTTCGCGGTTCACCCCGCCTCCGCCGTCCCCATAGCCGTAAGACAGCAGCAGATGCCGGTTCAGCTCCTTGTCGCGGTAGCCTTCCCAGATCCCCTGCACGGAGTCGGGGGTAATGCTGCCGTTATATGTGTAATAAAAGGCTCCTTCATTGCCGCCCGGGTCCGGTGTCGTGATAAAATGGGTCAGCACCTCGCTGCCGTCGATCCCCCGCCAACGGAACGTATCGTGCGGCATGCGGTTGTACTGGTTCCAGCTGATTTTCGTCGTCATGAACATATCGATGCCGGACTTCTTCAATATTTGCGGCAGCGCCCAGCTGTAGCCGAACACGTCCGGCAGCCACAAGTAGCGGCATTCGACGCCGAACTGCTCCCGGAAAAAACGCGTGCCGTACAGCAGCTGGCGAACCAGCGACTCGCCCGACGTCAAGTTGCAGTCCGCTTCGAGCCACATCGCGCCGCCCGCTTCCCAACGCCCTTCGGCAACCCGCTCGCGAATTTGCTCATACAGCGTCGGGTAATCGGTTTGCAGGTACTCGTAAAGCTGCGGCTGCGTTTGCAAAAAGACGTAATCTGGGTACAGCTCCATCAGGCGGAGCACGGTGGAGAACGACCGCGCCGCCTTCTCGCGCGTATGCTTCAGCCGCCACAGCCAGGCGACGTCGATGTGTGTGTGCCCGATGCAGCGGATCGTAACAGGATGATGCTTGGGGATATCGTCCAGCTGCTGGCGCAGGAGATTGCGCGCGGCTTCGAGCGAGGCATAGAACGGCTCCGAGCCGGGAGACGACCAGTCGATGAGCAGGAAAGCCCGGTCGAGCGCCGACAGCAGCTCGTGGCGTTCCGGCTGGTGCTCGCCGAGCCGTTCCACGGTTTGAAGCGCCGCACGGGCGGTGTAAAACAAGTCGTCCGCAGCTTCATCCAGCCAGCACAGCTTCGAAAGCCGGAGCCGATGCTCGATCGGAGCGGCTGGTCCATAGCCGTTCAGTCCGGACCACAGCCGGAAGCGGAAGCGTACCGTGGTGCCTGCAGCGTCTGACGGGAGGAACACTTCGCCGTGGTTCGTATCCACCCCTTGATAAGGTTCCCCGTTCAAAAACAGCAGCGACTCGAAGCCGCTGTTGCCGCCCCCGCCCGTACGGCCGAAATCGAAGCGGCCGAGTATTTTTTTGCCCGCCCAAGCGGCAGGAATCTCCGCTTCGAAGACAAGCCACATATACAGATCGCGCCCCGCCCAACGGTCGCCAATCTGCACAGGCTCCCATTCGCCTTCCTCCGGCGGATAGGCGGCGATCCTTCCCTCCGCGTCGTACTGCCGCAGCATGGCAGCAACATCCCGCTCATCGCGGTAGCGGAACGGGTCCAGCTCCCGAATGCGCGCAGCAAGCTTTTCTTCCGTCCATAACATGACAATCATCCCTTCTCAGTACAAAATGAATGGTTAAAGCATGTTATAACACGTGTTATATCGTGACAAAAAATAATGTGTTACAAAGCAGCCGATGCTGTGCGACGGCACGGGAGCTACAAGCTTTCCCGCGCCATCAGCTTGGCCGGTAGCCATATGCGGGTTGTATCGGTCCGTTCTCTCTGCTCCTCGATGTATTCGATCAGCCGATTTCCCGCAGCTTCGCCCATTTCCGCATAAGGAACCTCCACCGCACTTAGCGAGGGCACCAGCCCCGCATTCAGCCTTTCCGTATTGTCCGCAGCCATCACGAAGTAATCTTGACCGATGCGCATCCCCGACTCGAAAGCGGCGCGGTACAAAGACACCGCCGCACGCGACCAGTTCGTCAAGCAGCCGGGCGATTCTGGCCCGCTGCGCAGCAGCTCCCGCCACCAGTCGCTGTCCTCCGGCCATTCGGCCTGCGGCTTTACCCGAATGCGCGGCTCCAGGCCCCGCTCCCGCATCCACTCGGTGTAAGCACTCGTCCGCTGGCGATCCCCCCAGTTCGGCCGATGCTCGGGACCATTGTACAGCTCGACGTAGGTCAAAGGTTTGCCGAGCTTGCTCCACGCATAATCGAGCGCGGTCTGGATGCTTTGGGCATAGTCCATCTGTACGGAGGTTACCTCCGCGGTTTCCGGATAGCCTTCTACCGACACGTAAGGAATGCGGTGGCGTTCGACTTGCCGCCGCCACTCGTCGTCCTGGAAGCTCGTCGAGTCCTTGGTGACGATGCCGTCGATCCGGCGCTGCAGGAACAGCTCCACCAAACCTTGCCGATCCGAGGCAAGCTGGGTGCCTCCGTATAGCAGGACGTGGTATCCTTGCTCGGCGCAAGCCTTTTGCAGTCCTTCCAGCATTTGCGCGAACAGCGGATTGCGCAGATCGCCGCAAGCCGCGATACAGCGGCTGCGGCCGGTACGCATCCCTTGAGCTTGCGCATCGACGACGTAATTCAGCTCTTCGATCGCCTGCAGCACGGCACGCCGCTTCTCCTCGCTGACGCCAATCCCCGGCGTGCCGTTAAGCACCGCAGAGACGACGCTGCGGGAGACGCCGGCTTTCGCCGCTACATCAAAGCTTGTTACGCGTTTCAAGATCAATCCCTCCTGAGCTTAAAATAACACGTGTTATCATTGGCAGTCAATGACATTTTTCAGCTTACCACCCCGGTCCCCCTTTTCACTCGCAGATCTCTGTGCCGCGTTACGACTGTCGCAAATTCGTAACATGGGACGGTTGAAAACAGCTGGATTCTGAATTACTGTAAAAAAGAAACCATCCGGTCTCTTTTATCCGTCCTCATGCCGCGGGAGCCATGATAACGGTTAATGCAGACAGAGCTGCGGCTCGACGCCATTTGCACCGAAACCTCACCGGACTTGCCGGGATTGAATGTATAAAAAGGGGGCTTTTTCAATGAACAGTACGCCAGAGGAAGAACAAAACGCAGCCGAGGAGAAGCGCCCGGAGACGGAGAATGAATCGATCAGCCGCCGCGAGATGCTGAAGCTGACGGCCATTGCCGGAACCGGCGTTGTGCTGGGCATGAGCGGGATGGCAACCCTAATGTCGCTTAAGCGTGCCGATCCGGGCCCGGGCTCCGGCATGTCGGCGACGAAGCAAGCGGATGCCGGCGATGTCACCCCATTTTATGGTCCGCAGCAGGCCGGGATCGTCACCCCTCAGCAGCAGTACGTATGCTTCGCCGCATTCGATATTTTACATCAGGATGCCGGGCAGCTATTGAAATTATTGCAAGAATGGTCTGCTGCCAGCGCGCTCATGACAGCCGGGAAGCCTTTGAGAGAAGGCGGAAACGTGACATCGCCGCCGGCGGATACCGGAGAAACAAAGGGGCTTTCCCCCTCAAATCTGACTCTCACGTTCGGGTTCGGACCTACGTTGTTCCAGAGCAACGGCAAAGACCGCTTCGGCCTCGCCTCCGAACAGCCGGCCGAGCTATCCGACATTCCGCCCATGCCCGACGACCGGCTCAACCCGCAATGGAGCGGCGGAGATATCGGGGTGCAGGCATGCGCGGACGATCCGGGCGTCGTTTTCCATGCAATCCGTAACTTGGCCAAAGCCTCCAAAGGCACCGCGGTCATCCGCTGGGTTCAGAACGGCTACATCGGAGCGCCTGACGGGCAGACGCCGAGAAATCTTTTCGGATTCAAGGACGGCACGGCCAACCGCGAGCTCGATTCGGATGCGGCGAGATCGCAGCACGTTTGGGTAGCGCCGTCCGACGCACCCGCATGGATGGCGAACGGCACTTATTTGGTCACGCGTAAAATCCGCATGTTTCTGGAGCCGTGGGACCGGGCTACGCTGGCCGAGCAGGAGATCACCTTCGGCCGGCTTAAAGAGAGCGGCGCTCCTTTCGGCAAAAAGAACGAATTCGACCCTGCTCCGCTGAGCCAATTTCCGGCGAGCTCGCATGTATGGCTGGCCCGCAGCGCGGGAACGAAAATGCTTCGCCGGGCTTATTCCTACGTCGAAGGGCTCGACGCTGGCACAGGCGAGTGGGATGCCGGTCTCTTTTTTATCAGCTTTCAGCGGAGCGTCAAGCAGCAGTTCATCCCCATGCTATCCCTGCTTGCGAAGCTGGATGCACTCAATAAATTCACTTCGCATGTGTCCAGCGCCGTATTCGCTTGTCCGCCAGGTGCGGGAGAAGGCGGATTTATCGGCGAGACGCTGTTCCGCTCCGGGAATCGTTAGTTCCGGTGCGAACTCCTCTGTCGCAGGAGAAACGCGGCGGGGCCGTTTTATCTGATCGTATTGCGGGTATATAATATATACGAAGGCTTTAATATCCAGATTTCCAAAAGCCGAAACGGATTTACTTCCTTTCATGTCAAAAAAACCACTCCGACCAGACGGAGTGGCTTTACTATTATCATATATTTACGCTAAGCGGCAAGACTAATCAGATTGCCGTCAGGGTCCTGCACGATTGCGTAGCGCTCTCCCCAGAACCCATCCAACGGCCCGCGATGTCCGATATATCCATGCTCCGTCAATTGACGGTACAGCACGTCCACCGCTTCGCGGCTGGCGCACTGAAAGGCAAGCTCGATTCGATATCCGGAAGGCTCTTCCCAGCTACCATAAACTACTTGCGCCGATTCCCGTGTGGCCACGGCCAAGCGAAGCCCGTTGTGTTCCACCTCAACGTGCTTTTCTTCGTCGGCGCTTTCCGGTATTTCCAAACCCAACATACGGTAGAACTCCAACGCCTTTCTCATATCCTTCACGAAAATCCCGATTCTTTTCAATTGAACTGCCATGCTTCACCACTCCAATCGTTGCGATTTGATTTTCTTTTCACCTCCCTATCCTATATCTTGTACTGACAGTCAAAATAGTAAAAAACGGACTTCTTCAGCCCTTTTTCATCATTCGTTTTAGCGGCAGCCCGTAATAACGTGCAAAGTCTTTGGCAAAATGCGACTGATCATAGTAACCGTATTTCAGTGCCAGGTCCGTCAAGCTGGAATAGCTACCGCTAGAAAACTCCTGCAATAGGCTTTGAAACCGAATGATTCCCAGCATCTCCTTCGGGCTCAAGCCGAGTTCCCGATCAAATGCCCTTCTTAGATGCCGTTCGCTGAAATTAACTTTTTCGGCCAAATCCGTTACGGACAGATTCCCTTTGAACTCGTACATATACTGCGTGCTTTGGTACACCAGGGAAGGGGTAGACGTATCGCTGCAAGCCAGCATTTGGCTTAATTTGCGTTCAACGATTGCAATGATTTCCGAAGCGATATTTGCGGCCATTATTTCTTCGGCCATCAGCCGCCCTTCCACGCCCCAGAGCTCTTCCAGAAAAACATGGTGTCCAACAATCGCCGAGAGGGGATATTTCAAAAAAGCCCGGGCCGACTCCGAATATAACCGGATGCCGAACACCGAACGCGCTTTGGTGAAATGTAAAACTTTGTAACGGGTCGATAGCCCATCGACAAACGCGGCCTTCCCGTAAGAGGGGGAATGAAGATCCACGATAATATCGACACAGCCGTCCGGGAGGACCCGATGCCATGGATTCCCGGCGCCGGCCTGAAAATCCATCGTCCAATAGCAAGCAATATGCGACGCTAACTGACGGCTCGGCACATATTCCTGGTAGACGTACCCGGGGCCATGCAGCTCCGGCTGCAATTTCGGCGATTGTATAGGACGATAGGAATGCATCATTTCAACCTCCCTTTGCGGACCGATGATTCATCTGCTGCCATTAAAATGATCGTTGAGCCTTGAATCCAATGCCAAGGGTTATGTGTTTCCTTTCTAACCGCTTCCAAAATTTTTCGTTGTTTGGAACCAAGTACAATGACGGGTGCTTCGTTGACTAGCAATGGTTTGATCCTCCGAGACGTTTACTAAGTCTCTTAAGCATACAATACATGCACAAAACGATTTTGTCAGCAACGCCACAGCGTTTTCTTAATCATGACTATCTAAATTGAGCCATCGTGTACTAGTCCAATTTCCGATGAGAAAAGAGGTGAGATTACGTGCTTATTCAGACGGTTGTTTTGGTGCTGACGCTGCTTCTCGCTCCGGTCGCCTCCTCCCTGCCACCCGGTTCTTATTCAAAGACCCTATCCCTTGACGAACCGGGACGCCGAATGAGGCAAAGAAGATTATTACCAAACAAGCAGAAACCGTCCTTACTGCAATCAAGCATCAAGATACGAACGAGCTCCGGCAGTACATCCATCCGGAAAAAGGTGTCCGATTCTCTCCTTATGCGACGGTCGATGTAAAGCACGACTTGGTTTTTAAAGCCGAGCAGCTTCCGGGACTCCTTCAAGACAAAATCGTGTATACTTGGGGGACCTATGACGGCAGCGGTGCTCCGATCCAACTGACGTTCCCGGATTATTACAAACGTTTCATCTATGACCGGGATTATGCGCAGCCGGAAAAAATCGGGTACAACGAGCTCGTGAGGCAGGGCAACTCGGTTATTAACCTTCGCGAGGCGTATCCGCATTCGATCTTTGTCGAGTACCATTTCAGCCGCGATGCAGACCATAACGAAATGGGCTGGAGCAGTCTGAGGCTCGTTTTCCAAAAGCACGCTGATACTTGGTATTTGGCCGGTATCGTTCATGACCAATGGACGATTTAGCCATTTTGACGACGCCATATACGCCAAAAAGGGCCAATCGACGCGTCGTGCGACCGACCGCCGGTTAGCCCTCTTTTCACATTCTATTGGCCGTACGCTTCGCAGCATTCCAGCCAGCGCGCCACGATGCCGGGGTTCGAAGCAAAATGCAAGTGCGTGTAGCCGGCTACCGTCCGATGGAGCAGGCAGCCGTCCTTTTTCGCGCCGCGCAGTCCCTTTGTCTCGTAAGCGTGGGGCAGCTCTGACTGCGGCTCGTAGACCGAGTAATGGAATTCGTGCCCGCGGGCCGTCTCCCCTGCGGGCAGCAAAAAGTTGCCTTCCGCCCCCGTGACTTCCCGCAGTCCGAGCGCCGCCAGCTTCGTCTGCATCGTCACTTGACCCGGGACGAGGCCCAGCATCTGGTAGCTTCTCCCCTGCGTATCTCCGATCGCTCCCGTCAAATACATAAAGCCGCCGCATTCGGCCAGCGTCGGAAGCCCGCGCTCCACGGCGCTGCGGATCGAGTCGGTGACCTGCGTCTGCGCGCTTAGCCGTTCGGCGAACTCCTCGGGAAATCCGCCGCCGATATACAAGCCCTGCACATCTTCCGGCAGCGGTTCGCCCGCCAGCGGCGAGAAATAGACAAGCTCCGCTCCGTACAACTCCAGCAGCTCCAAATTTTCCGGGTAGTAAAAATGAAATGCGGCGTCCCGGGCAACCGCCATCCGTACCTGGTAACGGCGGGACGGCTCGGCGAACAAGCGCGGCTCCGGGATGGCCAGACGCTCGGACGCTTGCGCAAGCTCCAGCAGCCGATCCATATCGACCGTCTCGTCGATCCGGTCGGCCAGCGTTTCGAACAAGCCGCCAAGCTCCCCGCGCTCGATGGACGGCACCAGCCCCAAATGCCTTTCGGGGACGGAAAGCGCGTCCTCCCGCTTCATGTATCCGATAACAGGGATGCCGCATTCCTGCTCAATCGCTTCCTTCACGATCCGGTAATGCCCGTCGCTGCCGACCTTGTTGGCGAATACGGCGGCGATGCGGGCGCGCGGTTCAAGGCACTGGAAGCCTTTGACGATAGCTGCGGCGCTGCGGGCCATGCTTTGGCAGTTGACGACGAGGAGGACGGGACAATCGAGCAGCAGGCTGATTTCCGCCGTGCTTCCCGTATTGGACAGCGGGTCTTTGCCGTCGTAAAATCCCATCACGCCTTCGATGATCGAAATATCCGCATCCCGGGAAGCCCGGTCGTAAATTTCCTTCACCGTATCTGCGGTCAGCATCCAGCTGTCCAAATTGCGGGATGGTCTGCCCGTCACCGCCTTATGATAGGTCGGATCGATATAATCCGGGCCGCATTTGAAGCCCTGCACCGTCATGCCCCGGCGGCGGAGCGCCGCCATGAGTCCGATGGTGACGGTCGTTTTGCCCGCCCCGCTGCCCGTTCCGGCGACGACGAGGCTTCGGTGCGCTCTAGATTCGCTCATGAGGTTTATCGGCTCCCTTCCGCGGCTAAGCTAAAATTTCCGTTTTTACTTCTATACAGCAGTCGTGTACGTGAGATTACTTCCCAAACGCCATCAGACCGACGGAAATCGTCACGTTGCCGCTTTTCTTTTTGGTCAACGCCAGCCGTTCCGCGCCGGTGTACCGTTTAGCCGCAGGCTCGCTGACTCCGTAAGCGCCGGTGAACTTGAACACCGTGTCCGACGGCTCTTCCATCGGCATCTCGTTCAATTCGCCTGGCGTATAGCATTCGAGGGGCCATCCGTATTTGGCGCAGACGGCAAGCAGCCCTTCCTCGTCCTTCTTCAGATCGATCGTGCAGACCGCCTTGACACTGCGGATCGAGAAGCGCAGCTCTTCGAGCGTCTCCCGGATCACCGCTTCGATCTCCTCCGCCGCCGTTCCGCGGTTGCAGCCGATGCCGAGCGCGATCACCTTCGGCCGGTACAGCACGCCGTTGGCGAGAATCGCTTCCTCGTCGGCCCCCAGCAACCTGTGCGTGACGACTAACGCCGCCTGTGGCTCTTCGGCCAGCGCGCTCCGCACGTCGCCGTACACCCGGATCGTCTGCGGCAGCGGCGTATCGTACAGCCACCAGTCCGGCTCGCCGGACTCCTGGACGACGGCGACGCGCTCTTCGTTGACGACGGACGCGCTGACCGGTGTCAGCTTGTCGGCCGACTCCCACGTCCAGCCGAAGCGGCGGCCGAACAGATCGACGGCGATCGTCTTCTGTACATCCGACGCGGTCGTCAGCACGGGTCTTGCGCCCAGCGCCGCCGCCACCTCGCGCGTCAGCTCGTTGGCTCCGCCCAGATGGCCCGACAGCACGCTGATGACGTGCTCCCCTTTGTCGTCGATGACGACGATGCCAGGGTCTTTCTTTTTATCCTCCAGCAGCGGTGCGATCATCCGGACTACCGCGCCCAGCGAGATGATGCAAATGATGCCCTTATACGCCGGGAACAGCGCGGGAAACAGCAGCCGCACGCTGCCCTCGAACAATTGAATGCCTTTGGCCGCCTCGTCGCCTCGCGCGAATTTGGACATATAGTATACGTCGGCATGGGAAAACGTGCTCTGCAAACGGCGCGCCAGCTCCACGCCGTGCTTCGTAATCGCTACGACGGCGTAATCGCCGTTCAAGCGGACCATGGGGATTACGCCTTCTTGCAGAACAATGGGCTGAGCCCCGTCCGCTGCAGCTTCGGACGCGTTATCCGCCGCTCCTTTCGAAGCTGCGGCCGACACCACCTCCGACACCACCTCCGACACCATATCGTTCCGCTCTCCGTCTCCGCCCTTCGCGCTCATCATTCCTTCACTCCTTTGCGGTAGCCGTGAGTGAACGTTTTATCGTACAGCTTGGAGCGGTATTCGTCCTTTTCGTGGATATTCGGGTCAAGCGCCCACCCGGCCAAAATCATCGCATGCGAGCGGATGCCGTTCGCCCGCATATCCTCGTCGAGCTTCTCCAGCGTCGTGCGGACGATCAGTTGATCCGGCCATGTCGCCCGCTGCACGACCGCTACCGGCGTATCGAGGCTCCATCCGGCTTCGGTCAGCTCGCGCACGACTTTTTTAGTCAGCGTCGCGCTGAGGAACAGCGCGATCGTACAGTGATGCGACGCCAGCTCTTTCAACTGCTCGCGGTCCGGTACCGGAGTACGTCCCTCGGCCCGCGTCAGAATCAGCGTCTGCGTCAGATCCGGGATCGTCAGCTCCGCGCCGACCGCGGCTGCGGATGCAAACACCGAGCTGACGCCCGGAATGATCTCGCAGGAGATGCCTTCTTTGGCGAGCAGCGCCTTTTGCTCCATGATCGCCCCGAACACCGCCGGATCTCCAGTATGCACCCGGGCGACGAGCTTGCCCGCTTTGACCCGGTCGGACATGACCGCGACCATTTCCTCCAGGCTCATGCCCGCGCTTTGCAGCACCTCCGCACCCGGCTTCGCCCGGGCAATCAGCTCTTCATTGACAAGAGAATCCGTGTACAATACGACGTCCGCTTCCTGCAGAATGCGCAGTCCTTTGACAGTGATCAAATCAGGGTCTCCGGGACCTGCTCCGATAATATAAATTTTCATCTATTTTCTCACCACCATCAGCGTCAAATATTCCAGCTCCCGTCCGGCCAGCTCCTCAATGTTGCGCCAGATCAGCTCCTCCGCAGAGGTTACTTTGGTCAAGACGGCCGCCTTGTCGACCAGCCCCAGATCGCGCAGCACGGTCAGCATCAGGTCGATGACCTTCGCTACCTTGATGAACACGACGCAGTCGTGCGTTTCAATCGCCCGGCGCATCGCGTCGTAATCATCGGTCGCCGGCACGACAGCCACCTGCTCGTCTCCGTCCGCCAGCGGCAGACCGAGCCTCGACGCGGCGGCAAGCACGGAAGAGATCCCAGGTATGGATACTGCTTCCACCTCGGGATGCCGCTCCTTCATGAGCCGCATCAGGTGAATGTACGTGCTGTACAGCATCGGATCGCCTTCCGTGACGAACGCGACATTTTTCCCTTGGCTGAGATAGCCCCATACCGTGTCGACCGTCTTGTTCCACTGCTTTTCCAGCGCTTCGCGGTCCTTCGTCATCGGGAAAGTCAGACCGACCATTTCCTTCTCCCGGGTATCGACGTACAGCTCCGTAATGGCCAAAGCGTAGCTCTTGGCCCCGGATTTCTTGCGGGGGTAGGCGATGACCGGCGATTCCTTCAGCAGGCGGAACGCCTTCACCGTAATCAGCTCGGGGTCCCCCGGCCCCACGCCCAATCCGTACAACGTGCCCAGCTTACTCATCCGTTCCGTCCTCTCCTTTATCCGTCCGCTTCCGCGCTGCAATGATGTATACCGGATTCAAGCTTTCAAACCGCGTCATGTCCAAAATCGGCTTGCTGCGGCTCACCTGGGTCAGCGTAATGTCCGTCACGAACCCTTCTGCGGCAAAAGCTTGCGACGCGGCGGACAAGTTCTCGATCGTCACCGCGTTCAGCACGATCCGCCCTTCCGGCTTCAGCCGGGCACAGCACACGGCCAACAGCTCGCGCAGCTCGCCGCCGCTGCCGCCGATAAAGACCGCATCAGGATCGGGAAACTGCTCCAGACCTTGCGGCGCTTTGCCGTGTACGGCGGTAATGTCCGTACGGAATTTGCGGGCGTTCTCGTGAAAATTATCCAGGTCGCCCTCGTTCTTTTCGATGGCGTACACCGCGCCTTCTCGGCATATTTTCGCCGCTTCGATCGCGACCGAGCCCGTGCAGGTGCCGATGTCCCAAACGACGCTGTCCCGCTTCAACTGCAGGGCCGCTAGGCTGAGCACACGGACTTCCTTTTTCGTGATGAGCCCTTTGTCCGGCTTCCGCTGCGCAAACTCTCCATCCTCGATGCCGAGCGCCCAGCGCGGCGGTTCGGCGTCTTTGCGCATCCGCAGCACAACGACATTGAGCGGCGAAAAGTGCGTTTGCGCCGTATCGGCCAGCTCCTGCAGCCCGAACCAGCCCGTCCGCTCGCCCGGTCCGCCGAGGTTCTCGCCGACGAACACGTCGTATTCGGTCATGCCGTAATTCAGCAAATAGCGCGCAATCGCCCCCGGCGTATTATGCTCGTCCGTGAGCAGCGCCACCTTCTTCGCGCCGTCGATCCGCTGCGCCAAACCTTGCATGCTGCGCCCATGCGCGCTGACGACTACGGCGTCCTGCCAGCTCTCGCCGATCCGCGCAAAAGCAAGCTGCAGCGAGCTCACTTGCGGGTAAACCTCCACCCGCCCGGGCAGCTTGCCGGCCAAATAGCCTCCGATCCCGTAAAACAACGGATCGCCCGAAGCCAGCACCACCGTGTTCCGGGTTTCCGACCTCAGGCGCTCCGTCAGCTCGGACAGCCCGCTTTTGAGCACGATCTTTTCAGCCGCGGTATCGGCAAAAAACTGCAGCTGCCGCTCCCCGCCGATCAATAGCTCGGATTGCCGAATCCGGTCGAGATACGCCTGCGGCAAACCCGCCGCTCCGTCGTCGCCAATCCCGATCACTGCGATTTTCTCTCCCATGCGTGTACCCCTTTCCTTCTCGCTCGCCTGCCTGCCGGAGTCCAAGTCCGGTCATTCGCAGCCCTCTATACAAGCACAAGCAGACCGTTAAACCTCGTTCGTCATGCTTTTGCGCCCCAACAGCGCGCCCTTCATCGAAATGATCACCGTTTCGACTTCCAGCGGCGTCCGCAGCTTCGCTTCGGGTCCAAACGCTCCCGCTTCCCGCAGCGACTCCCGGCAGCAATGGCCGGACATCACGTCGAAAAACGCGGTACAGCCGAGCGCCTGCATCTGATCACCAACCTGCGCCGCCGTATTCGCTTCCAAAATTTCCTTGACAGCCGCCTCCGGCGCTCCCGCTTCCTCGGCCATACGAGCCAGAAATCCGAAGTCGACCGAGGCGCTCTTCGAATGAACCATCATGACGCCCTGCGCCACTTTGGAAAATTTACCCATCATTCCAACAAGCGTAATTTTGCTAATGCCCTGCCGTGCGCATTGTTGAATCGCAAAGCCGACGAAATCGCCCATCTCGACAAACGCTTCCTCCGGCAGCTCCGGATACAGCTCCATGCCGAACTTCTCGCTGCGCCCGCCGGTCGACAGCACCACGTGGCTGCAGCCTCCCTTGACCGCCACGCGGATCGCCTGTGCGACGCTCGCTTTGTAAGCGGCTGTCGAGAACGGTACCACAATGCCGCGCGTCCCCAATATCGAGATGCCGCCGAGGATGCCCAGCCGCCCGTTGAGCGTCTTCTTCGCAATCTCCTCGCCGTCCGGCACGGAGACGACCACGCGCACGCCACGATGCAGCTCATAGCGGTTCAGCACCGCTTCGACGGCTTCGCGGATCATTTTCCGCGGCACCGGATTGATCGCCGCCTGTCCGACATCGACGGGCAGCCCCGGCTTCGTCACCCGGCCGACCCCGACGCCGCCGTCGATCTCAATCCCCGGCGCTTCGCGCCAGAACACCTCGCTGATGATCCGCGCGCCATGCGTGGCGTCCGGATCGTCGCCGCCGTCTTTGATCACCTCGGCGGACGCCCAATCGGACGCATAAGCGCAGGCGACGATTTCGAACGTCACGTCCTGTCCGATCGGCAGGCGAATGGTCGCTTGCGTCTGGGACTCCTGGACAATCAGCGCCTCGAGCGCCGCTTGAGCCGCCGCCGTCGCGCAGGCGCCCGTCGTATAGCCATGCCGGAGCGGCTTCGTTTCCTTTTCCCCGCCGTCCGCCATCGCGTTATCCCTGCCGTTCGGCGAGCAGCGACAGTGCGTTAACGGTCGCCACTGCGACCGGGCTGCCGCCCTTCCGCCCGATATTCGTAATAAACGGCACGTCCAGCTTCAGCAGCTCTTCCTTGGACTCCGCCGCCGATACGAAGCCGACCGGTACGCCGACGATCAGTCCCGGACGCGCCTCCCCTTCCTTGACAAGGCGAATCAGCTCCAGCAGCGCCGTCGGCGCATTGCCGATCGCATAAATCGCGCCGTCCGCTTCCCGCGCCGCCTTCCGTATGGAAATGATCGCCCGGGTCGTGTTCAGCCGTTTCGCTTCCTCCATCACGTCTGCATCCGAAATGTATACCCGCACGTCTCCGCCGTATTTGGCCAGCCGCGGCTTGCTGATGCCGACCTGCACCATCTGCACGTCCGCCACCACCGGCTTGCCGCTGCGGATCGCCTCGATTCCGGCGCGGATCGCGTCCGGATGGAACACCAGACTGCGCCCGAGCTCAAAATCCGCCGATGCGTGAATAACGCGCTGCACGACCTTGAACTGCTCTTCCGTGTAGTTGTGCTCGCCAAGCTCCTCCGTGATCATTTCGAAGCTTTTTTCTTCGATTTCCTGCGGTTGAACGGTAAGCGGTTTAAATTCCGTGCGAAAATCCATTAATCGCGCACCTCCTGAAATAATGCGTTTAACGCGTTCGTGACACCTTCAAAATCCGAATATACTTCGCCGTACTCCAGCTGCGGCCGGCCGATAACGATCGTATCGATATCCATTTCGAGCGCCGCCGACAGCTTTTCCTCCACCGCGCCGACCTTGCCGCTTTCCTTCGTAACGATGACATTGACGCCGTAATGCTTGTACAGCGCCTGGTTCAGCTCTTTGGAAAAAGGCCCCTGCATCGCGATAATGTTCTTCTGCTCCAGGCCGAGCTGCTCGCATTTCTCCATATTGTCCTTGCGCGGCAGCATGCGCGCCACCAGCGTCGTATCCGGTAGTCCGATCAGCTTCTCGGCAAAGATTTGCAACGTCTTGCTCCCCGTCGTCAGCATGATGACGCCGCGCTTCTGCGCCGCAAGCTCGGCCGCCTCTTCGTAATCGTCGACGAAAAACAGCCGCGGGTGCCCATCGTACGATCCGCGCTCGCGCTCGTACCGGATGTAAGGCACTCCCGCCTGCTCGGCCGCCGCCATCGCGTTGCGGGAGGCTTCCTCCGCGAACGGATGGCTCGCATCGACCACCGCTTGGGCGCCGCGGCTGCGGATCAAATCGGCCAAGCCGTTTGCGTCCAGCCGGCCCATGCGCACCTCGAGCCCCGCTTCTTCGAGGCTCTTGGCCGCGCTCTCGGTCACGACGGTGGCGACGAGCGGATAGCCCGCCGCGCGAATGAGCAGCGCAAGCTCCCGGGCATCGCTCGTCCCGGCCAGCACCACGATCATGACAGCACCTCTTTCGACGCAGCCGCCTCTGACGATCCTGCAGGCTTCCCGCCGCTGCTTTCCGGCTGATGGTGATCGTGGTCGTGGTCGTGCGCGTGATCGTGATCATGGTGATGATCATGAGAATGCGCATGATGGTGCTCGTGGTCGTGATGATGATCATGGTCATGGTGGTGATGATGGTGATGGTGATGATCATGCCCATGCTCGTGATCGTGATGGTGATGATGGTCCAGATGCTTCATTGCTTCAAGACGGTACTGGCACATATCGCAGTTCATCCGCGTTTCGCCTTGGAGCGCTTCTTGGGCCCGCTCCAGCAGAATCGTTTGCAGCGTCGGGTGGAACCCGAAGTATTCCGCCAATATAAAAGATTGATCCGGATACTTTTCCGCGAAAGCTTCCGTCATCTGCTCCATCCGCTTGATCAGCACGCCGGTGAACAAAAAGTACGGCAGCAGGACGACCCGCTTCGCCCCAAGCCGGATACAGCGTTCGATCCCTTCGTCCACCAGCGGCGCCGTCACGCCGATAAACGCCGTCTCCACCCATTTCACCTTAAGCCGCTCCCAGAGCAGCCGTGTAATTTTGTACAAATCGCTGTTGGCATCCGCATCGCTGCTGCCGCGTCCGATGACGAGAAGCGCCGTATCGTCCGCCCCTGCCAAGCCGTCCACACCCGCTTCCGTTAGCCTGGAGATCAAAATATCCAGCGCCAGCTCGTGCACCCCGATCGGACGGCCGTACATAAACTGCACCGCTGGGTACCTCAGTCTCGCTTCATCGATGGCTGCTGGAATATGCAGCTTGGCATGGCCGGCCGCAAACAGCGTAATCGGCACCACCGCGATCCGCGTAGCTCCCCTCGCTACGCATGTGGCGATGCCTTTTGAAATGGACGGCGCCTCGAATTCCAGGAAGCACGTCTCCACGATCGGCTCCCCCAGACGGCCTTCCACCGAACGGACAAACTCCCGGATCTCCTCATTCCCTTCCGGGTCCCGGCTGCCGTGGCCAACAAACAATACTGCGTTCATGCGCTTCCTCCTCATTTTCATTGTTGCTTATTGCTTTTAAGCAGTTGCTTCAAAAAAGCGCGTACGCCTTTAATCCCCGCATACCGCGTTCTCGATCTGAAACGCCGGTACCTCCTGATACCGGTAGCCTTCCAGCTCCTTGACGCGCTTATAAAATTTATGAAACCGCTCGTTCGGATGCCCGTCCGCCGCATAACGCGCTACAATCCGCTCGATCGTTTCGACCAGGCGCTCCGGCTCGATTCCTTCGGCAACCGGCTGCGCCACATGGGCGTTGCGTCCAACTGTTTTGCCCCCGAGGAACAAATCGAATTTCTCCCGGCGGTACACGATTCCGATATCTTCCTTCACTGCACCGTAGCAGGCCATGCCGCAGCCGTTGAAGCCGATTTTGAGCTCCTTGGGTACGCGCATGCCCCCCAGACGACGGTGCAGCTCTTCGGCGTACGGCACCGAATCGGCCTTATCCATATTGCAAAAATCGCAAGCCTTGATCTGCGCAACATCGCCGACCGGAGCGAGCAGCAGTCCGGCAGCCCTAAGCCGTCCGGTTACACTTTCCGGGTCCGACGTCGCAATGCGCACGAGCATCTGATGATGCGGCGTATACTCCATGGTCCCATGCTCGCCGACGACTTCCGCAAGCAGCATGAGCTGCTGCGCCGTCAGCTTTTTCTCCGCAAGCCCAGGGCTTACGGCAAACTCAAGGATTTGCTCCTGCTTAAACAGGTAGCCGTTCCGCTCGCCTTGAGCCGACTCGGGAACGCCCCGGTGCGCATCGACAAGCCGCAGCGCTTCAAGTGCAAGAGCCAACGGCGATTCGCCTTCCGTTCTCGCTCCGTAAACCGGTCCGCCCAGCGGATCGAGCATCGAATCGACGACGTAGGGACCTTTCACAGACTCGCTCAGCCCGTCTGAACGAGATTCGACTGCCAGCGCTTTATTTTCCTCGCTCACGCTCTTGGACGCTTCCTCTTGCTGCGCGTCCAGCGACCATGGCTCCGCTTCCGTCCGCAGCCTTTCGTGTGGCCGGAGCGGCTGCACGTCGGCGTCCAGCGTATACTTGCGCTGGTATCCCCGCGGCGTGATTATCAGTCCATCGTAGACGACCGTTGTAGAGTTGCCGATGATGACCGTCGTCAGCATGCCGATATCGTGCTCGAGCATTTTGCCAAGCGTCGTTATAACCACGTCTTGGCGCTCGCGATAGGCGCTTTTCACAATCCCTACCGGCGTATCCGGCGACCGGTACTGGAGCAACACGCGCTGCGTCTCAACAATCTGCCGGGTGCGTCTGCCGCTGCGCGGATTGTATAGCGCAATCACGAAATCGGCGGAAGCCGCCGCTTCCACCCGGCGAATGATGATCTCCCACGGCGTCAAATGGTCGCTCAAGCTGATCGTGCATGCGTCGTGCATGACCGGCGCGCCCAGCAGTGAAGCCACAGAGTTGATCGCCGAAATGCCGGGAATGACCTCCACTTCGACGCCTTCCTCGCGCCGCCAGCCTTTTTCCATCAGCACTTCGTAAATTAGCCCGGCCATCCCGTACACGCCCGCATCGCCGCTCGAAATGACCGCCACCGTTTTTCCCGCTTCGGCTTGACGCACCGCTTCCTGCGCCCGGCTAACCTCTTCCGTCATCCCGGTGCGGACCACCTGCTGCTCGTTCAAAAGCCCCCGGATCAGATCCACATACGTGTTGTAGCCGATCACGACGTCGCTTTCCTGGAGCGCTTCCCTTGCCCGTTTCGTAATATGATCGAAGCTGCCCGGGCCGAACCCGATGACTGACAATTTTCCCTTCATCATTGCCGCCTCCTGTTAAGTATGCTTCCTCTGGAGTACAAGGCTCCCGAGGCCTGTAACTGACGTACTCCAGCCGGCTGTCCATGCGATAAACCTATTCAGAGAACTAGCGACTCATGCCGATTTCTTTTTCCATAAACTGAGAGAGCAACAAAAAAAGCATCTCCCTTGTCGGAAGATGCTTGTGCGAGCTTAGGTTGCTGAGACGAGTGCAGCCAGCATTGACCTATGCGACGAGCGCCGCTGTGACGCCAGATCGCCAGCCTTGCTGCCTGTCCTGTACCGCTCCCGTACACCTCCCTATCCGCGTAGGTTTTGTGGTGACTTCGTTGCCGGCCGTCGTCGAACGAAACAGCCGCAACAGAGCGGGCAGGTCTCCTGACTTGCGTCTCATTGCTTTTTCCGCAGCCTTCCCATTGACTTGGCAACAGTGGCGTACGCGATACGGAAAAAACTCCTCGCTTACAGTGGCGGGACCGTGCCGGATTTTCACCGGCTTCCCTTTTAAGCCGATTCCGTCTTCAACGGATATCAGCACCTGCTCTATTATGATATGAAATTATTATAGAAAACATTTGCTAGGAAACAGTGTAATGATAGCATGTTTCTCCCGCGCATGTCTACCTAGCAGTTGCGTTGGGGAAGCGGCTTCGTCGTTGTTCTGCCATTGGATAGAAGCAATGTAAATGCATGTATGTGAGTACAGCGGGGACTCTTGGTAAGGGGGCTAGTGGGGAGACGTGAGTGAGCATTTGCGATTCGGAACCTTGATGTTCGCATCATGTTCGTATTAACGCTACGAATTCACCGAGAAGTTTCAAAAGATTGATGATAAGCTCGAGAAAGTAGACGACGAGTTCCGCAAGGTTCATACCCGCTTCGATCACAATGAACGCATAATCGGTCAATTGATTCATATGTTGACGAACAGAACAAAGCAAATAAAGAGATTCGAGCGGAGCAAAATACCCTTGAGCATAGCGTAGACATTCTTAATCGCCGCCAGCTTCGTATGGAAGCCGATATCGAAGCGTTGAAGAAAAAATAAAGTTCTGTTATAAAATAACCAAGGTACCTCTAATCCGCGTTTTTCCGGTTTGGGGTACCTTTTATCATAGTAAAACAAAAAAATCCCTACCAACAAAGCCAGTAGGGACTGGGTCCGTCAATTTATTATACATCCGATTTGTTACGAAACCTGCCCGGATGCCTTCCGAAGCTCATTTGCGAGCCAATGAATATAATCCGCCTGTTGTTGATGAGCGGAGGCAGTGCTCGTGTCTCCTTGTTGTTCCGCCTCGCAGCGTTTTGCCTCGGACTCCTTCCAAGCCGGACTCATCCATGTATCGATAATTGTATTGGCCACTCCTGCATCCAGCATCACCTCTGTTGCCTCCTTATCGTACTGTTCAAGCGAATAGCTCGCGATCAAATGGTTTAACTTTTTAGAGTAGTCCGGGTCGGTGGCATAGCCGCAAACGCGCAGCATCTCCGTCTGTTCCTGCGGCGTCTGGGCACTTCGTACACGATCGTACCGACTCCACTGAAAAAGTAAATCCTGATCGCGGAAACAATCTTCGAGGCAGTCATAGGCTCGCCAGTGGGCTTGCACACCATCTACTCGGACGCCGTCATATACTTCCCACGTCTTGGTGCTTACCGATTTTCCTTTCCAAAATTCATTGGGCCGGCCGCTGCCAACTTTATAACCGACAAGATTGTTCCACTCATGGATTTTGCCGCCGGTTTCGAGCAAAGCCTGAGCGATCCGAACCGAAGGGAAGATCGGAGAACCTTCCCTTTTCAGTTCCGCAGCGATAGGTGCAACCACAGCGATAAATTGCTCCCTTGTCAATGACGCTCCTCCTTCCCTTTGATCGCTGAAATGACGTTACTCAGTGGCCCGAGGGGCACCCCGAGCTTTCCGCCATTCTCAACGATGCTTAGAAACTCAATGACGCTGTACGCGATAACGACGCCGTCCCCAATCACTCCGTTTGAGTTAAGAACCGACAGTTCAATCATGTACACGCAGCCAACAAGAATGATAATGTAGGTTTTTCGAAGCAAGCCGTTCGTTCCAGTGCGGCTGCTGAGTTCTTTTCTGACGTATCCCGCCATGAGCCCCGTTGCATAATCCAATAGCATTAGTCCCAGCAGGATGGTAAAAGCCAATCCAAATCCTCCGACGACCCATGAGATGAAGCTGCCAATGACGCCGAAACCCGTTTTGACAATCGCGGATTTGTCCATGTATTCCTCCTTTCAGCCCAAATAAGGCGTCAAAATAGCCCCGATGGGATCGGGGCTAACCTTGAATAGTGATTCAAAACGAAGGTGCGGATCTGCATGCGTTTTTAAAGCATGTTATATCATACTTGTTGACTATCATGAATGCCTGAAAGTCATAGCCGCTGGTTTTTCCTACTCGGAGCCACATAATTAATTCATAATTTTTTCTCAGCCCTTCGTACCACACACGGATAGTTAGGCGCTATTGCCGGGACGGTTTCTGTTCCGATTCCAGGCGTAGTATAGTTCACGCAGGTAAGCTACATATTCGATCAATATTCTACTTTCATGACATTCTTCTTCTCCTATTCAGTAAGGTCGAGCCGTGGCTTCTTCCAGTGGCTGCGTTATAGCCCGTCAGTACGTCGTGTTTATCGTCTAAAGCGGAAGCTAACGAGGCGTTTTTCTTGTCACCTTGCTCCGCTTCTTCACGAGCCGGTAGACTGAATAGAGGCTATTAGTTTCTACTGTTGTTAGCATAACGTCCACAATAAACCAGAAGATATCAAGTAGCAGCGCCTCATTTGTGCTTCCCCATTGTTTAATTTTCGGCTAAAAATGAAATGTTATCGAGCGAGACATAGCCGTTACTTCCGATAGCGACGGATACATACCCCATCCAATCTACGTCGACACGACCAGGTTTGAATTGTCCGCCCTCATCTGTACATGCCGCAATTATTAAGGTGTAGGCAGGGCGGTAACCAGGCGGGAGCCTGAAAATCGCCTTCCCAATAGCACCTCCTCGAATTAGCCCGCGGATATGGACGACGCCTGTGCTGTCCTTGTAATAGCCGACTAAACTAAAAGCGTTCTCGTAATTTACCCATCCATTTAGCAACGACGGAGTGATCCAGCGCATTTGTTGACGTACTGCAAACGCATTTTCAATCGATCCTACACGCGCAGCCATGCCAGAGTGCTCTGCCACAAGCGTATCGACCACAGACTTGACGTTCGCAGGACTATGCGCTGAAGCATGTACAATGCTTGGTGTTAAGGCCCACTTGTCTATCGTCTCGTAAGTGACCGAGTAGACGTTGGCCGGATCATAAAGCAGTGATGGTATGGATGCCCATACTTTTCCGTGCGCGTGGTCCGCGTCTAGCTCTTCTCTGATCTGCCAGGATCCGTCTACTAGGCCGTTCTTATAGATTTCAAAAAAACGCAACGCGGTCCACCCAAGGCGTGAATCCCCGATGTACGTATTGTTAAAACGATAAACTCCTGGGTCACCGAGCAGTGGTCGGACCCTCTCCCGAGTCAATGCACCCTCTCCGAATAAAATGCGGTTTAATCCCTCGTGTAATGTTACGCTTCCCTCATAGCGAACTTCTTCATAGGCGGCATTGGCCAACTGGTATATCAGAAGATGCGGACGATATCCCGGTGCTGGCTCGGTTGGTACTGTAAGCTTCGTGTACTCATTACCGCCAACAGGTGCCCAAACTGCTCCCGGTGACCATTTTGCATACCAACGCTTATTGTCGTACTTATCAGAACCGTCCCATACGTTGCCCGCCATGTCTCGCAATTGCCAACCGTAAAAGTATGCCTTTATCTCTTCCTTAGACGGCTTATATTGGCCGCCCCATCCGCTTATCGAGTCAGCCAAGGAAAGGAGAACGGAGTTTCTATTGATGTCGCTTGAATCCAATACAACAAACTGTCCCGCGACAGGTGCTATCCCCTGCTTACCACGTTCCATTGATCCGCCGTCTGGATCGATCAGATAGCCGGCATCACTCATCGGGGGGGCGAGGAAATTGTTATCAGTACGTAGCCAAGTGTACCCTGCATATCGTTCCTCGCTTCTCCAGTTCAGATCTCCTGTCAGTGACGTGGTGTTGATACGTATACTTTTATAAAATTTTCCATTTTTAAAATAAAGCGAGTCATATACCGAGCCATCTATGTTAGATGCCAACCTTACACCTCCGAATATGATACGCTCCGTCTTATGTTCATCTGTGAATGGAAGCTTCTCGGCCCCAACGTTAAGCATTGGGTTCGAGAAAGTAAATTTGCCCGTAACATTGTTCTCCACGCCTACGTTAATTACAATCCGAACAGCGTTCAGCGGCACGGTGAACGTTTTACAAAATATATGGTGCCCATTTGATGACGCGTACGGCGGCCCATGCAAACTCGGCTGCAATAGCACTCCATCGATATCATACGGAAGTATTTGATAATACGCACCGACGTTCGGATTACCAGCGATATTCTCGACGTCGACATCGACGGAGAACGTGTATACCTCGCCCGGCTTGGCACGAAAACCGAACGATCTGGCTGCGTAACCTATCACAGGCTTGGTAAACGTAAGTTTGTAGCCATCCGACTGTATGTTACCGACAGTATATCCTACAGAAAGGTTCCATTGCTCGAACGGTGGCAATACGTTCTTGCCGTATTTCTCGACATATGGGCCGTAAAGCGATTTCGCATCATCTACATAAGGCCAGCGGGCAGCAACTTGTTCCGGTGTCATACTGTCGATTTCGTCGAATTCGGCAGCGCTTATTTCGTATATAGCAATTTCATCCATATATGCCGTCTGCCCCGCTGACGTAGCGCGTGGAGATACTAAGCCTTGTACTCCTGTTACATCAATAGACGGACGAAATTTCTTGTATAGGAAGACCCACTTGCCTTGGATTGACGTTTCCACCCACTGCGCCGTATTTCCATAGTATAACCGTGTAGTCGGACAAGTTTCGTTATATACCCACCCTCGCAGTAGATACGACTTGTCTTTTTGCAACTTTATTGCCATGGCGGTCCCCGCCACGGATTCACCTGTGGCATCAGTAGCCGTCACCTTGGCGCTAAAGTATCCAGATATCTTTTTCGTCGAGTCTAGCACAACAGTAGCTTTGTACGATGCGATACGCGATGCAACTTCGCAACCGCCATCTCGTCCTAGCAGATTGATCAACATCCGGCCGCGAATGCGGATATCGGTCAGTGGCGCAATAGTTTTGCTATCGACGATCTGCACACCTGCGTTAAGTACGATTTCCTGCGGCTGAGAACTAGTTAGACATTCTGTATAAACATCTTTTATTCCCTGCTCAATGCGGTTCAAGTCACTTTCTGTGACAGTCTCATCAAACTGCCAATTCGTTTTTGCATCATAGGCCATCTCTAGGCCTCCTCACTATTTAAGATTCGTTTAACCCTGGAGCTCGTCCCTTTTCTGCAATAAGTTATTTAAGTAAACGCTTGTAGATCGACACTAGCTGTTGATGCTTGTTCTTCATCTTTTCGGTAAAAGTCAGATTTTTTTCTGTAGCTGCAGATTGAATTGAATGGGTACGTCCTTCAACCCACAAATTTAACTCTTGTGGATATATGCTATTCCTATTTTTTCCGTCCATTTCTGGATCCAGCAGTTTGTTGTACAGCTCCCAAGCATTGAAATCAAATTTAGGCTTATACAATCCTGAAGGAACGGCAATAGCAATAATGTAACCGATTATCTCTGGTGACGATTGTTGTAACTCTTCAGTACTTTCTGTTATCTGGTGTGGCTTGAACATAGGAAAAACGCCTGTCACATCATCCGCGACAAGCGTTACTTCTGTCATAAATCCGTTAAGATCAACAACGATTGCTTCTTTCAACTTTCTCCCTCCTTTATCGCTCTGCTAAAAAAGAAATACCATCCAAAGAAATATATTGTTTACAATTAATCGATCCGATTTTTACAGCTCCATCGGCTTCTATGTGGAGCGAGCAAATGCCCGTGGAAGATCCATCAAATGTAAAAAAAACCAAATTAGTCCGGTTTTTAGGACGATACAAAGCAGGAAGGTAGAACAGAACTGTGAAAGTTGAAGTTGATCCGCCTCGTATTACTCCTGAGAGGTGTATACTCCCAAACTGGTCCTTATAATAACCCGGGTTGGAATAACCGCTTCCTTCTCTTACCCACCCATTCAACAACGTCGGTGTGATCCATTGTCCCTGTACTTTTTGGGCTTTCGTATTCTCCAATACGCCGACCCGTGCAAGTAACTCGGCCTGACTGGCTGCTAAAGTATCGACGACTGTTTTCATGTTGCCCGCATACTCGCCTTGGATGGAAAGAGCGTTGCATGTTATAGCGAATTGATCGAGGGCAAGATACGTTACAGTATAGGCTATCGATGGGTCATAGCCCCCCATGTCACTTACCCTCATTAACCAATCCCCATTTGCTTGCAAACCTGTCATATCACCCTTATGAGCAATAATATAATCAGTCGTCATTTGTTCATTTTTATAGAGGGCAAAATATTTCTCTACACGATTTTTTAACACTGCGGGATAACCCGCCGCATTTATATTGTACTTCCGGCTTCCGCCGTCATAAGCAGGAGTCGTTCCCTCGCGAACAATCATCCCGTTACCAACTTCGACCTGATTCAGTCCCTCGCGAAACGTTACCCCGCCTTCTGCGGCGATTTCTTCGACCACTGGGGTGGCAAGTTGGTACTGAAATTTGTAGGGCTTGTAACCGTAGTTGCGAGCCATCGTTGTTGGCAAGGTTTGCGATGTATCAACTGACGATCCCGGATTTGCCTGTCCTATTTGCACCCAAGCCTTATATAAATTATCAGACCTGTTGTACGGAATGTTATTTGCTTTTTCCCATTCAAACATACGCCAACCATTAACATATGCCTTTATTTCTTCTTCCGAGGGTTTATACGAATCACCCCAGCCGCTATCTACATTGGAAACAGATATATAAAAGTTATCAGACTCCCAAGGACGGTAAAGCCACTGGTCCGCTTCAGTTATATTATCGGCTGATGCACCTGTCATAATTTTACCGTCGTATTTTACAGCGACTTTGAAATCGTTAAAGTTATGAGGTGGCACTTTGCAAACGATAAGTTTATATCCAGGCATTCCATTTAAAGAGACCCATGTCGACAAACTACCGTCTAAATTTATTGTCTTCAATCTCGTGTTTTTAAAAAATTTTCCATTTTTCTGAAACAACGTATCGCAGACCATTCCATCAACATTGGAAGCAAGCTGGACGTTAGGAAAGAACAGATAATCATCTTGGCGCGGCTTAAACCGCAGTGCCATTGAGCCAACATTAAGCATCCCGTTCTCGAAAGTGAATGTACCGACAGGCTGCGGATTGGTGGTGTATACGACGATATAGTCCACATCAGCCGGAGATATGCCGGTAACAGACTGTTCGGTAGTATAACCACCACCAGCATCAACGAAAGTTCCGTCTTTCTTATAGAACCGGAGAAGAATCTTGCCTGTGTGTATCATACTCAAGGTATATTCTGTAGACGGTGTACATGGTATCTTCGAGGTCCCTAACCATGCATCAATAGCAGTCGTTTGTTGTTTGATTTTGTACGGATTTAAGATACTTGTACCATTATCCGTACGGATCATTTCCCACTCCGTAAACGGCGGCAGCAGATTTTCCCCGTACCTGATAACATAAGGCGAGTAGATGCTTTTCATATCATCAACGTACGGCCATTTCGCGGAAATCTGTTCCGACGTCATGCTGTCGATAGCGCTGTACTCAGCTGGCGTAATTTCATAAATTCGGACACCGTCAAAATATGCGTATTGATCAACAGCGCCATTTACAAGTAAGCTAACATTGATAGTTGTATCGGAGGCGGGATTCACTTTCCGGTAAGCAATGCTGAATTTCGTCTTGTCTGACACCGTATTCGATTGCCCAAGAGAGTCCAAACTTATAAAAGCCAAGGAGGCATTGCCATTCTTTATATCTGCTGCGACAAGGTAAAATTTCCCCGCTTTAAATGTTTGACCCGTTCGAACAATGCCTCCTGAAGTTGAGGTGATGTTCACCTTGAGCGATTGTAACCCGTAAGCTTTGTTTGCCGTATCAAACACCGTTGTAGATTGAAAATTACTCCACCCGGTCGGGCTGCTTTCAAAATTCCCATCCCGCCCCAGCAAGTTCACCAGCGTCCGGCCCTTGATACAGACATTCTCCAACGGCGCGGTCCGCTTCGCATCCACAACCTGCAAACCGTACCCGAGATTTACTTGCTCAGGCGGTGGACTTGTCATACTATTCTCATACGCATCCTTTAGCCCCTGTTCGATCCGGTTCATGTCCTGCTCAGTCACCGTATCGTCAAGCTGCCAGTTTGTCTTGGCCTCGTATGCCATCCCTACACCTCCTTCACCGTCACCGTATGCTTAATTATGGTATCGCTCGTAATCGGCACATACGCCTCGTTAGAGCTTACGACTTGCCCTTTACTGCTTTTGAGCTCAATCAAAGTCACCTCAGCCACCGATCCGGCGGGGATCATATACTCCAGCTCTACGATGCCTGCTTCCACTTTTTTGATCCGGAACGTATCGATCTCGTAACTCCCGTTCAGCACCACTTTTGCAATTTGCGTATTCGTAAATTGAGCCAACTCGCTCAAAAACGTCGTAGGAATCATTTCACCTGTACCTCCTTGCCACGATTGGCGAATGGGGTGCTGCCCAGCTTCCACGTCGTAGAAAGCCGGGTCATCCGGGTAAGCGGCGTTTTCCAAATGTGCTCCTCAAGCCCGACGCGGTCGGCCAGAGAAGTCGCCTGGTTGTATACAAGGTTCGCCGGCTTGACAATTTGGACCGTATGCTCGATCTCCTTGAAATACGCCGCATCGGGCACACCCATCGTAATTTTCAAAATAAAGTTTTGCCCGTCCACTTCCACCTTCGCCACGCCCTGCCCGATGAGGGAATCCAACCGGCTTTGCAGGTAACGGACGGTGAACGGCGGGCGCGTGGAATAACGGTTAATCAGCCGGTTGCGCCGGAACTCAAGCGTCTCCACCGCCGAGTCCGCCCGGATACCGACCATATCCTCCCGCCGTTTAATCACCCATTCCTGCGCCGTCGTGACGAACTGGTTATCCAAAAACTGCCGGACCGCTTGCGCTATCGCCTCGATTTCCTCGTCCTCGGTCCGGCTCAGCTCTTTCATTTCCTTAATCTCGTGAAAATGTTCCGGCAAATAGTCGATCAGCTTAGGCATGCAGCGTCACCGTCCCCATCTGCGGGATTTTCTCCGTGGACAAAGTAATGTTCGCCGTCTGACCATTCAAGCGGGTACCCTTCACATCGTTCACCCCGGATACGGTCAAAATACGCGCATCGATCTGGCTAATCCGGACGATCAGCTGCGATTCCTCCGCCCAGGTTTGCCGTAATCCGAGCAAATAGGACGAAATCGCGGCCTCAATCTCCCCCTGCACCTGTCCTACTGTCACACCAGCCGCAAGTGTAATCGTCGTCTCCACGTCGATCTTCACGTTTTGAACGCCGTCAATCGTGACCGTATGGCCCATCGGAGCCAGCCCCCAGCCTTTGCCCTGGTTCACCGTAGGATCTATGGCCGTCTGCACTTCTTCGATCAAAGAAGCAGACGGCGGATAAAAATCGCTGCCCAACAAGGTACATTTGACCGTTCCGCCTCCCTGCCATGCCGGGAAGATTTTGACCCCGCCGACGCCGGGAATATTGCCGATCTTTTGCTTGTAATCCGCCACATTGCCCCCGAACGGCTTTTCCTTTTGTCCTTGGAAAAACCGCTTCCGCAGCGCCTCGTCCGTCTCTTCGTCCTCTCCCGGGACAAGCACGTCAGCCAGTTCGGCGCGCACAAGTCCGGCGATATAATCGATCGGCAGCAGCGCGCCGAAATAATGGTTCCCGGTGACGCCGGCCGTTTCGCATTCCAGCTCAAACACGCCAGCCGCAATGCGGCGAACAACCGCATACCGCAGGTCCCCGGCACCGAACCGGCTGCCGACAGGCACATCCGCCGGTGCGTCGGCATTCCCGTAAAATAGCCCCTTGCGGCGCGCTTTGCTGGCCTTTTCGCGCTCCACACCGAACTCGGCCGTACGCCGCTCCAAAAATTCACCGCTCGACGTATCTGCAAGCGAAAGATTCAGATTCGTATCCAGCTGAAAATACATCTCCGTCAGCTCCAAAGCCGCCGGCGCAAGGGCGTCATAGATGATGCTGCCCTCCCGCTTGTCCACGTCTGCCGGCACACGGGAAAGCATCCGGTTCAAAATCGTTTGAAACGTCTGATGTTCATACACCCGCTCCCACTCCTTTCGTCATCTCAAAACTGCCGTATTGCGATACGACGGTGAACGAAGCCGAAGCTTCGTCCCCCATAACCGTGATCCGCATGTCCTGCACATCCCGAATCCGGTCGTCCTGCATAAGCGCCGCCCGGATGCGCCGATAAAGCTCCGCCTGCACGAAAGCGGGCTCTCGTCCAAGCAATCCGGAGAACTCGCGGCCATAGTTGCCGCTATAGATCAAATGCTCAAAACGCTCTGTCTCCAAAATAAGCTGCGCAGCCTGCTTGACCGCGTCCAGCCCGTCGGTCATACCGACAATCCGGTTCGTCGCATTATCCAACCGGTAAGTCCGGCTGGGAAGCTGCGCAATTTCCACGTTCCGGTTGTTTCCCAGCACACCGCCTTGCGGAATCATGCCGTCACCACCCGATCTACAATGACATACTGCTCCCCGCCCTGCATGCGAAGCAAAATGACACGGTTACCCGTTTTCAAGCCTTCCCGGATCACGATCTCCTGTCCCCCAACCGTCACCCGGTAATCCGTCAGCTGTTCCGGAACAACTAAAAAGTCCTCTGTCAGCGTAAACCGTTGGTCAATGGTTACACTCAGAGGACTTTCGCTTGCTACCGTTCCGTACAATACGGATACCGGATTGCCCGCCTCGACGGCATCGAGACCGGCTTGTTTAATAAGATTTAAGAGCCCCATTCCTACCTCTCCCCAATGCGAATGTCGATCAATTCCAAGCTCATCGTATGCTCGACACTGCCGTCAAATTTATGCGTACATTCATTGACCAAAAAGCGTTGGTTCAATCCCAGCTCTTCCATGTTAATGGAAACGTAGCAGCCAGCCCGTACGCGGATATCCCCGAGAGCGTCGATCGAAAACGACCTTTGCTCGCGGTTTTTCAGCTGGATCAGATTGTCCAGCATTTCTTTGACTTTTTCGGCGCTCACCTTTTCGTCGACGGTCTGGTAATGCTGAAGCAGCCCCCATTTGGCAATGGTTCGGCTGTCTTGAACAATGTATAGCTCGCGTTTTCCGGATTCTTTATTGTCCCGGACGATCTTGATCTTGTTGCTGGTTTTGTCGAGAGAGCGTTTCTGCTTGTAATCGTAAACAAGGCTCGTATCTCCAAGCGAAAAATCCAGCGCCATAGTTTCGGCGTCGCGAAGCGTCAACTCCCCGAAATCGTCGAAGAGGACGTAAATTTTTTTCGTGGCGATTAACGTCTTGTCAAGCGCTTTGAAAATGATATCAAGCAATTTCGTGTTGTTTTCGCTAAGCCCCGGAATGACGTGCTTTGTATCGTCCAGCTTCCCCAGCTTCAGCCCAAAGTCTTTGCCGATACGTTCCACCACTTGCGTTGCCGTTACATTCGAGAGCACGTAAGAGTCATTTGCAAGCAAATAACGCATTTGGTCGTAGGCCGTAATCTGTACGGTTTCCTCTCTCCCGCTCTCAATGGAGAAAATATAGCCGTAAAACACATTGCGTCCGTCTTGTCTGACCCGAACAATGTCGCCGAGGTTATACTTGAATTCTTTCGATTCGTAGAAACCGCCCTTGATCAAGGTCATTTCAAGACTTGAAGCTTGCCCTACCCGGGCGGTTTTAAATGTCGCTTCGGATACGATCCCCGAAAGGTCCCATAGGAATCCATCCTTGTTATCGATTTCGATCTGGAGCATGACGGTCCCCCTTTACTTTGGCGGCAGTTTCAGTACCGCGCCGTTTTGGATACCTTCCACTTCCGAATCGGAAATCCCATTAAATTCTTGAATTTCGCGGGCACGCGCACTGTCGCCATAGTACTTTGTGGATATTTTTGTAAGACTGTCTCCATCTTGGAAGGTATGCGTCTCCGGCATGACCCCTTCGTCCGGGCGGGCAGGCTGCTGTTGAACGAGAACGGTTTCCCCTTTGGCATTCACAACGGGCTGAACATTTCTGGCGGAGTAAAAGACATATTCCTTGAGCGACAGCGTATATTCGATATCGCCCGGGGAACCGGCAACCTCCTTCCATTCGAACTTTTCGATCGAGGCCGGAAAATTAAGGTCTCGATCGCTGGCGTTATCCAGTTTTCCATCTTCGCGACCGCGTCGAACGATATACATAAAACGAATGGGATGCTTGGTTTCCATCCATTTACGAATATCTTTAACGTATTTCATCGGCTCATAAATCCCATCGCTAAGTTGCCGATAATTTTCATTGAATTCACGGATTCCCTGTACAATAAACGGATAGTTGTGCGATTTTGAGGGAAAAAAGCTGCTGAAGCTGACCGTTTTCAGCCTCGGGCTCTGAATGACATTAATTTCGCCCGCACGCGTCTCCTCTGTCCCCCCGCCTTTGCCGACAATGTTGTACGTCTTCCCTTGGCCTTCTTCCGAAATTTCGATCGAGTCCGGGTTAACCGGCAGCCTCCAACCCTCAGCCTGGTTATTAAAGCTCAAATAAATAAAATAATGGTCTTCCATCACGCGTACACCCCTTGAGCGGAATTTGTGATTTCGCGCGACATCACTTCTTCGATGCGCCGGATCATTTCGTTCGCATCGGTCGGTTGGTGAATATCTCCTGTGGTCACCTGTACGGTCGGCGTCAGCGTCACAAAGTTTTGGATGCTTTGAATTTCAGCCAAGTCCCGCATGACCTCCAAGTCTTCGCTAGAGATATCGACCGTATTATTGATTTCGCCGATCGAGTTCACGTGGTTAATATTCGGAAGCTGCGAGGCAGGCTGTTTGACTGTTGGGAGGTTATTTCCCTTCCAAAGGTTACTCATGTCCTCAACCTTGCCTCCACCGAAATTCATAGCGTTTGCGGCAAAGTTTTGCCCCTCGCTGAAGGCTTGGGTTAGATCCTTTTGTTCCCATCGGAGATTCGATAAATCTACCGTACCTGTCTTTGGTTCCGGCTTAAGGTTGTCAACCCATTCGCTTTCGAATTTACCGATAAGAGAAAATTTGCTGCCTGAAATTTTATTAACTTTCTCAATTAACCAGTTTAATCCTGTAATAGCCGCATTGATAAAAGTGGTTAAATTGTCGGATACGCTTTTTAACAAATCGTAAAAAAGTTTCTTAAAAGCATAACCCGGCTCATTCCAAACGTTGGCGAAAAACTCAGCAACGGCAATTATGACATTCCAAAACAAAGCAATTTGGTTATAAATAGCAGCGAAAAGGCTGAAAAATAATCCTGCGACAAATCCAACGACTTGGCCGGTGGATACTCCAAATTGATTCAGTATTTCCATAAGCAATACGAGCACTCCGATTATTAAGAACACAGGCCATAGAGCAGAAAACCACTGAATTAACCAAATACCTGCGAGAACCAAGAGAACGATGCCAAGAGCAAGCAATACATTTTGCACAAGACCAAGATGATCCATAATAAAACGGGCAAAAATGGCAACCCCTTGAGCGATAGCGTTGAGTCCGGCTTGCAAACCGTCGAAGAAAGGCTGAAACTTTCCGGATTCAAAAGCTTCATTAATTAATGTAATCACAGGAAGCAGCGCCGTCAAAGCCGCTTGACCCGTTTCTGTCAGAGCGTTTTTGAAGTTGTTCATCATAGTCCCTACTTGATTAGCGGGACTTTTGGAAATTTTATCGTAGGCTGCCTGTCCCATATTGTTCTTTTCGAGGAGTTTGTCCAAGACCGTAATAGCTCCGCCAACATCGCCCTTTTGCAAAAGCTTGTCCAACTTGAGATCTTTCACTTGATTTTTGTCCATCCCAAACCGTTTGGCTATAGAATCCATCGAAGCCGTATCTCCGCTAAGCACGTCTTTTACGGCTCCTCCGTTTGCTTTAAGTCCCTTTTTCTCCGGATCGAATATAGCCAGACGCTGAGCAATGTTGTTCAGTTTGCTGATCTGATCCGAGTTCTGAGCAACAGACATGAACGACAAGGAGTTGGACAAATACTCATTTGCATCTTCCCCGGCAGTCAATGCTTCTTTCTTGAACTTCTCAAACATGGCCGTGCCTACTTTATCATTGCCAGACTTGGCAATGAACATATCTTTTTGGTTTTGCTGTTCCATCGCACTCCCGACGGTCGCTTGAAATATTTTCTCCGGATCAATCATAGAACCAGCCTTGGCTCCGAGTTTAGAAAATGATTCCTTGAATTTCGGCGCCAGCGCTTTGATGCCCTGACCGAGCGCTTTGAAACTCTGACCAAGAGCATGGAGACCGCTTCTTATCTTTGTCTCTATAAGTCCAGCAACTAAAGTGGCCTGAAAAATAGGCTTACTTGTAATTACACGCAAAAGCCCCTTTTCGAGCGATTTCATAGTCGATCTTAGAAAGCTCGGAATCTGTGTAACAGCCGCGGAACCTACTCTAGAAATAGTATCGTTAGCCATAAAAGCTAATCGATACATTCCCTGCCCGATTGCATTTATTCCGCTTCTCACTTTTGCTTCAATGAGACCCGCTATGACTAAAGGCCTAAAGACAGGCTTGCTCGTGATTACATGCACTAATCCCTTTTCAAGCGACCGTCCAAACGCCGTTGCCGTACGTTCAAAAATTTTGAGACCAAAGTCCATACTATCCACTACCTCCTTTCTACAACCTAAAAAGAAGCGCCTCCTAAGAGACGCTTCTCTAGAATCCTTTTTTAGCGCGGGCGCGCTTTTCCTTTTCCACCCGCACGTCGATCATGGCGTAGATCGCGGCCCTTTCGTGCCGCGACATGGCCATGAGATCCTGCGGTAAAATGTGAAGCTCGTGGAGGGCATAGTAGGCGTAATTCGCCTCGCCTGCGCCCTCGTTGATCAGTTTTTTACTTCGTCAACCAGCTCGTTCATATCCTTGTCGAAGCCGTTGAGCTCCTGCACCTTTTGGAGCAGGTTGGCATACTCCCCGGGAAGCAGCATTTTGCGCAGCAGCGACTCGGCACCGAGCACGCCGTACGATTGCTGCAATTCCGCATCCTTCAAATTCGGGAAAACGACGCTGTTCACAGCCAGTTTGGCGATATACTCGTTCTGGTCGACTTCGGTGGTGTAGCTGCCGCCTTTGCCTTTGACGCGCTTCGTTACCGCTTTGCGCACCGCCTCGTTTTCCTCCTCCGTCATGCTGCGGAGGCGCCAAGGCACCGGAGCACCCTCCCGGTCCTTGAACCGTTCGGAAATAACGACTTCCTCAATCGTGCTGGCTTCTGCATTTTGGGCAAAAAATACGCTTAAATCGCTCATGTATCATATCCTCCTGTTAATGTGATTAGTTCATGGAAGGGGCTTTGAAACGATCTTTAATTTCAATACCGTCGAAGGTGAAGGAAATTTCCTCCTCCAACGTATCGCTTCCGGTATCAAGAGACGCCATGATGACACTGTCCAGGTTTACGTTTTTAATAATAACGGTTTGCATGCCTACCGACGAAGAAGGGTCTTCGTTCGTTACCGTAATATCGAAATAAGTATCCTTGCCGCTGACCATGTACTCGTTCATCATCTCACGGAAAAGAGTGGTGATATAGTAAATCGTCATGCTGCCGGTGCCTTTCCAGCCTTTCGCCTTGCTTTGCGTTCCCCGGCGGCCAAGTGCCTTAATTTCGGCCTTTTCCTTCTCGACCTTGGCCTCCAGCTTTTTAACATAGAACATTTCTTCCTTGTTTCCGTTAATCGTTGCGTAAGCACGGCCTTCCTGACCGCTAATCGTATCGCGAGCGTGTAACACTTTTTGATCTGCCATGTTACTTCACCGTCACTTTCATGTAGATTTTTTCGATCGAATCCACCGGCTGGACATGCAATTCCACATACACGCTGTCCACGTCCTGGCCTTGAATGACATTCACATCGGTTTGCGAATTGAAATTTTGGATGGCCGCATTCGCCTGCAGCGTTCTCAGGTAAGTGACGACCTCGTTCCACAGCAAATTGCGCCCGTCGTGGTCGTTGCTCACCTTACCGATATAGAACGTCTCGAAAATCCGCTTAATATCGTTGGCAATGCCGTCTAGCACGCGGATTACGCGGTTTTTGGAGAACGCTTTGCCCTTGGTCGGCAGGAAGCTTTTGAACGTGTTCAGGTCCTGCTCAATAATGGCACGGCCTTTGTTTTGCACAAAAACAACCTCGCCGCCGCGCAGGGCGGATTCGATTTGGGAGTTCGTGTAACGGATGTCCACGTCCACCGCATCGTCGTACGCTTGGTACGTCAGCGATTGGTTCACCTGCGCCCCGGCCGTAGCCGCAGCTACCCATACCGTCGCTTTCACCGCATCCAGAACGGTGCCGTCCGTCAGCACGACGCCATTTTTGACGCTGATGATGCCTTCAAAATCGGCTGCCGGATAGTTTTCCAGCACGGCCTGCACTTTCTTGCCTTCGGTATCTCGAAGCCGCTTCACGAATGCCGTGTAGACGGATTTCAACGTAGCGTCGCCGGATGCGAGCGCCATCGTTTGGAAGTCGAACACTTCGATCGCTCCGAGATAGTCGGTATGGTCCTGGTTGGTCACGGTGCCGTCAGCGCCGCCGGTGAGCGCAGCGCCCGCCGTTGCCGTCAAGTCGCCCGTGCCGCTAAATACGACCCAATCGTTCGCCTTCAGCCCGGCGATATTGGCCACCGTCTGGGAATCGACGGCTTGACCGGCCAGCAGCGTCTTCACGTCGAATTTCGTATTATCGTCGATATTCGCCTGAACGACAACGGACAAATCGTTGCCGCGCACGCCGCCGTGCTTGGCCGTTACCTTCAGCGCGCCGACCGTTGCCGCTGCCTTCGTTCCTGCATTCAAACGGTACAGCAGCACCGTTTGGGCGCGCTTCAAAGCCTCCCGCACCAGCAGCAGCTGAGGCGCTGCGATATCGTAACCGAGCAGCGTTTTCACATCGTCTCCTGCGCTGATGGTCAGCACCTTTTTCGCTTCACCCCAGCCGAGCGGCAGCGCCATCGTCATAATCCCGCGATCGCCGGCTGCACCTGCCGGTTTTCCTTCACCTACGAAATTGATGTACACCCCTGGGCGTACTTTGTTTTGAGTTGTCCATGTTCCGCCTGCCATCTATTCCACCGCCTTTTTCAAATATTGTTCGATTTGTTGTTTGACCTGATCGGTCGTATACGTTTCCTCATCTTGCAGCAGAGCGTTCAGCAAATCTTTTTGCTGTGCCGTAAACAGCTTCGACTCCAAAAACTGCTGCTTCGTAAAAGCCGACAAGCTCTCCTGAGCCGCAGTCGTCTCTTCCTTCATGGCTGCCGCTTTCGACGTCCCTTTTTTAATCATGTCGGATATGTTCCTCCTGTACTAAATTTCGCATCGTAGGCACGGCCTCTTTTGGCCGCATTACATACACCTCGAAGCTCACGTAAAAATGAAGCACGTTGTCCGTCAATGTGTAACGCATGCCTGAGCTGCGATACGTATGACCTTCCCACGGGATCAGTTCAAGCCGCTCGTACAACGCATCCCGGACCGTCTCGCAATCGCGAATCAACTGCGGACTGCCCGGAACCGGAAAGTAGGCGATGTCGAACGTCCCCGTCCGGATATACCGGCGGTTCATTACGTGCTTCTGCGCACCTTCCGTTTGCCGAACAAAAAAAGCAGGCTTCGTGAAGCCCTGCTCGACTTGTTCCGTATAGACGCTCGCGGCCGGAAACATTTCCTTGAGCCGTTTCGCAATCCCCTGCTTAATTTCTTCCACGTTCACCACCCCGATAGAAGCCGGATAAAGCTTCATGAATTGCCGCAGCTTGCGCTTCCGCCTGGCAGCGGCTCACACCTCAAAGGGTGCTCCGGAAATCGCCTGCTCGAACTGTACATCCAGTTTGCGCAACCGCTCCATATCCTCCCTCCCCCTGAAGCCTAATCTTGTGCGGCGGAGCGAATGCAAAAAGAGCCGCATCGCTGCGACTCTTTCGTTCGTGTTCCCCTTAGCACAATTATCTTACATTAACATCATAGCACGGGAAAACCGCACCTCGTTACAAAGGTTGTCCATAGTTAATCCAACGCTTTTGCAGCGAAATTCCGATGAAATTGCATCGGCCCTTCAGCTCAGCCTCAGCCCACGCCCTCGATACGTTCTACCTCCGCATACAGCTCCTCCGCGGCATTCCGCACTTCCTCACGCACCGAATCGCAAAGCCGGCGAATCTCTTCCTTATATAGAAGCAAAATTTGCGCCGTATAGTAAACGAAGCTGTAAAATGTCTGATCGGAGACGGGATCGTCCTCCCAACGTTCCTCGTCCTCTTCTTCGTCTTCCGGCCAAAGCTCATTTTCATGAAGCAGATCGGTGATGGACGAGAACGGTTCCATCTCCACAACATGGCCTAGCGTATCTGCGCACGCAACCGCAATGGGCTGACACATCTTCAGGATCGCGACGACAAGCGCATTCAAACGCTCGCGCTCCTGCTCGCTTAATTCCTGCTTCGCGGAATCGTTCGCAGCTTCGCCAAGCACCCGCATCGCAAAAATGACGCCGAACGGCGTAGCGTGCCACAGCGTGCTTTGATGCTCAAGCTCCTCGCCCAATCGCCCGGCAGCATTGTCCAGCGCCTCCATCTCTCCGTGAGCCATCGCATGAAACCATTGCGGGACCCCCGCCGCCCGTCCGTAGGAGGAGATCAGGCGCTGCCACGGAATGTCTTCCATTTTAACGTTTTTGATGAATGCCACATCCTGCTGAAGCATCGGTTTCTCCCCATTTCCTCTTTATTGAAAATTAGCTTCATTATAGCACAAGCGAATCCTGCCGAACTGGCCAAGCAGACCCATAAACGCAAAAAAGAGCCGCAGACCGCTGCGACCCTAGCTAATCAATATTCCGTATTCCTTCAACGCTTTACGTCTCCATCCATAGAAGGTGGATAGGGAGATGCCCAGATCGCAAGCGATGTCATGCGGCTCGTTTCCATCCACATACAATAATTTGAGCACTTGCGCGTATTCGTGTTTAAAATCGTCCAGAGCGTCCATCGCTCGCTCCATCTGCTCTTTTTGCCGTCCCAGCTCCTCCAGCTCGCTTACCCGCGCCAATATCCCTTGATAGCCGTCCGACGTACCCATCTGCCCTTCCAATAGCGCCTTGATTTTCGCCTCCGCGCTTCGAAGCGCTTCTTGGTCTGCGCCGGATGCCGCCAGCTTCCGCCATTGCCGGTGCAGGTCTTGCAGTTGACCGTCCTGGACAATCGTGCCGAGCCGCATCCCGCCGCTGACAGGGTACTTCTCAAGCATCTTGATGCGTCCGACAAGCCGTTTATATCCGCGAAGCTGATCTATAGCCATCTTTTCGTAGTTTTGTTCGAGATTAAGCATCATCATTCCGGTTTATTCCCCTCTCGTCATTCTCTGGAAGCATGTCCGATCGAACTTACAGCTTAAACTTGCAGCACCGTTCACCCGAGCTTTTCCGCCGCGTAGAGCAGCTCGTCAAAATATATCGTCGGAACGTCCGGCAGCCGTTCGGCGCCGTAGTGCCGGAGGAGCGCCCGAATTTCACATTGACGTCCGGCTTGAACAAGCCCGGCAAACTTCGTCCGGATCATCTCCAACGTTACCGGTTGACACGGTTCCCAAGAACCTGCTTGTCCGCTGTAAACCTGTTCCGCCTTGTTGTTCTTCGCCGTCGGTGCGGTAACTTGCCGCCGTTCTCTTACAAGGTTAGCCGGTTGAGCGTCGTTTGCAGATTCGAGGTTTTGGACGGGATTCGTCATATTCGAGGCGCCTCCATTCGTTAGCATATCGTTCGTTTTACGAAACTAAGAATAAGCTATTAGCTTCAAAATGACAACCATTTAATTTAATCATATAGATTAATTATCGCATAAAAACACCCAAAAAACAAACCATTTGCTTAATTATTCTCCCATTTTCTTCATTTTCAGTTTTCCAAAGCTTGATTATTAAGCTAAAAGCTGATATAATGGAAACAAGTGTTCTTCTATTAAAAAGCCAGTTCAGAAAAGGTGACATGTCTTATGGGGAATCGGGTGCGGGACATTCGAAAAGCAAGGAATATGGCGGGGACCGTTGTCGCCGAACTGTTGAACATTACGCCTCAATATTATTACGAGATCGAAAGGGGAAAAAAACGGCTGAGCGCCGATATGGCCGGCAAGCTCGCCGCCCATTTTCAAGTGACGACGGATTACCTTCTGGGCTTATCCGACGAGCCTTCACCGAACGTATCGGCCATGGAGGAGAAGCGGGACGCGTCTCCTTTGACACCCAAAGAAGAGAAGGACATCGCCCGGGATCTTGAACGAATGCTCAGCGATCTCGAGTCTGATGAAGCACTTGCCTTTCATGGCGAAACCTTGGATGAGGAGAGTAAAGAATTGCTGCGAATATCGCTAGAGAACTCCATGCGGCTTGCCAAACAATTAGCGAAACAGAAGTTTACCCCGAACAAATATCGAAAATAAAATCGGTACGGGGGTAGATAAGCAGATGCGAAATTCGAAACAAGCAGCCTTGCAACTGATTAAAAAGTACGGAACGAACAACCCTTTCAAAATCGCATCTCAGAAAAACATCCATGTTCTCTTTGAGCCGCTCGGCAATGTTCTCGGCTACTTCAGCACGTACAAACGAATCCGCTTCATCCATATCAACCAAGGCCTGGATAAATCCGGCCAGCGCTTTACGTGCGCACACGAGCTCGGGCACGTGATCCTTCACCCCAAGGTGAATACGCCCTTCCTTCGCAGGAATACGCTCGTTTCGATCGACCGGATCGAGAGCGAAGCCAATCAGTTCGCCGTCGAGCTGCTGATGCCCGACGAACTCATTCTGGGCGGCATGACGATCTACGAAGCGGCGGCAGCAAGCGGCGTGCCGCAGGAAGTAGCGCATTTAAAGAGTCTCCCGAAGCGGCAGCGCAGTATCTGGAAAAGTGAAGATACATATTTTACCATCTAGCCAACGTAAGTAAAACACAGAGCCGGTGCTCCTAAACGCGGGAAACACCGGCTTTTTTATAGAAAGCTCACAACAGTACTCCTCATAGAAAAATAGACCGCCCCCCACGAGAGAGAACGGTCTATTTGTTGCCTGCTTACTGTGTTATCAGCTCGAACCCGCAATCCACTTCCAAAAATAAAGCCATTTCGTACATCGCCGCAAGTCGCTGCCGATCGTATGTATCCTTGGACATGCTCAGTCGGTCGCATACTTGCATATCCGTCGGCGTATTTTGCCGCATATACCGCGTTTCGATGATCGACCGCTGCTTGTCCGGCAGCAGGCTCAGCGCGATTTCCACGGAATCGCACACGTAACTGCGGTGCATTTGCTCGTTTACATTGTATACGGCGATCTGCGCGGTAGGATCGCTTACCGCATTCGTCGCCCCGTGGTACCGCGGATCGTAACTGGCGGTAACCCGGGCTTCGCGTCGTTCGAAGCTGCTGTATTTGTAGCTCCGGTACAGAGCCAGCCGTTCTTCCATGGCTGCGCGGACGGCTTTTTTTTGCGCAAGTGTGAGCGTATCGTTCATAGCGACCACCTTTCGATTCACCCGAATGGATATTCTTGCAGCGGACAAGCAACCGCGGGCTGCTGTTCACCGTTTCTTGTTTTGTGTTAGTAACATTATCACACTTTCTTGCTATTAGCAACAATATTCAAAATAACATTTACTAATAGCAAGTAAACGTGTATAATAGAAGAACAAGAAAGGATGTGCGCGGATGAACGTTCAGCAGTTCGGAGCCTATTTAAAAAGCTTGAGGGAAGCCAAGGGGCTGACGCTTACCCAACTGGGCGATCGGATCGGCTACTCGAACCCTTATTTGTCCCAGATCGAAACGGGCAAGAAAAAAAACATGCCCTCGCCCGAGCTGCTGGAGAAGCTGGTCGAACCGCTTGGCGTCGAGTATGCCGATCTGATGGCAGCTGCCGGCTACCAGAAGCTTGCTGATACCCACAAGTACCGGCAGGCGTTCCAAGACCTGCTCGATATTCTCGGGATCGACCTCGACGGGATCGTTCAAGCCCTTCCCGTCATTCCCCGGGCGGCCCTCAAACGATTGGAACGGGATTATCGCCCGTTCTTCGGCGACGATTTCGAGATTACGCCGGACACGCTGCAAGCTTTGCTTCAGCAAGATCCGCCGAAGGTCGAGATTTACAAGCTGATCGGCCAATTGGAAAGCATGGCGGGGCAGTTCCGAACGCCAGGAGCGGACGCCGAAAAAACCGATACCCAGACGCTCGAGCATCTGTACGATATCGGCAAATCGCTCCAATATATTGACGGCCTCCAATACAACGGCCACCTGCTCACCGATCAAGACCGGCAGCGCATTCTCGGAATGCTCAAGCTGCTGTTCCCGCAATACGAGGAGCAGGCCAACGATTGAGACGGGCACTACAGGTGTTCGCTCTCCAGCAAAGCCCCTTTTTTCCGAAACTGCAGCTGCACAAATCCGTATGCGGCTGAAACGAGCAGCACGCAGCCGGAAGCGATGTAAACCAAACGAACGCCGATAACGTCTGTTACGATTCCGATCACCGCAATAGAGAGCATCGTGATGAGCTGGACCAAGGTAGACCGGGCTGCCGCCACTTTAAGCAAAGTATGCTCGTCCGAGCTGTTTTGAACCATCGATTCTTGCGCCAGATCGCGGATTTGATAAGCCGGCCCCATCAACAGGACGAGCAGCAGCGCCAGCATGCTGTTCGATACGAACCCGTACAGCAGTGTCAGCACACCGAACAATGACGCTCCCAATAGCATACTCACGGTCAGCTTCCCCTGCATCCGGCGGGAAAGACGAAGGACAATCAAACCGCCAACGATGGTGCCTAAATAGTAACCGCCGTTAATATATCCCCACCAGGCTTCACCTTCGTGCAAAGCCTCTTTGACAAAAGTTAACGTGACGGCTCCGATCCAGATCGTGCCGACCCAAGATTCGATTAGATCCATCATGACAAGGACACGCAGTCCTTCATGCCTGTAAAGAATTTTCCAGCCTGCCGTTAATCCGGCAACAAATCCTTGTTCGCTCCGAAGCCCTGCCGGTTCATGCTTCTTCCCGTGCCGCTTCAGAAGGAACATGCATCCGATCGATACGACGAGTAAAGCAAACGTAATCCCAAGCGCAGCGCCTTGGCCTAAGATGGTCAGCAGCACGCCACCCAAAGTCCATCCGGCAAATTGGAATGTTTGGTCCACCGTCGACAGCAAGCCGATCGCTCTCACCCGCTCACTCTCAGGTACAACGGCTCGGAGCAGCGAGCTTTTTACAGGCGAGAACCAGCCGTTGAAAAAAGAAATGATCGCAAGCAGCCCCATGATGACAACCAAGGTCAAAGCGGAAACGTCCTGCGTTAGCATCAGCGCAAGACACAGGAGAATAACCAGCTGCGTCGTTTGCGAAAAGATCAGCAGCGCGGGAAGCCGAAACCGGTCGGCAAACGACGGCAAAACGACGCCGCTGACCATTCGCGAAATGGCGCTGATTAGCGTCACGGCCGCGGACAACGCCGTCGAACCGGTCTGCGCGTACAAATGCATGACCACAACCATCGTATAAAGCGCAAAGCCGAGGTTGGTTGTCGTTTGGCTGACCAATAAAGCGTAAAATGAACGGTTCAAGCGCAATCCCCCGCAGATTAAATACACTTTTTATACTCGTATGTATGTTAAGTATGCAGGATTTATTATAAATGCGCCGGCTTGAGGAAGCAATTGTTTTCTGGAAATACATTGAAGAAACCTGATCGACGACGATCTACGTAACAGGGTGTTGTAAGGCCGAGGGACCCCGGAGGACACTTATAGGCTGCTTAACTGGAGCCGGATTTATTTGGATCACAAGAAACAATTAAGTTGTCGGAGTTACATCCGGGGCAATATATCAACTACAACGGTGAGGTCATTACAAAAGAGCAGGCAGTAAAGATCGTCGCTTCAGGAGAGCGTCCGGTACTGTACACGGTGTTGTCGCGCGGCCTTTCTTCAGTCGATGTACCATTCGCCAGTCCAAGGATCTTGCACCCAGCGGGCATGATGGTAAAAATGATGCCCGTGCATATCATGATGGTGGTGCGGATAGTGGTGCCGATGGAACGGATTGAAGCCGTGTAGATTGAAGCTGTGAGGATTGAAGCTTTGAGGATGCGTTAAACCGAGATATTGGTGATAATGCTGACCTTGAGACGGCCAATAAGGATTAGGTGGAAAGTGCTGAGTAGGCTGACCTGAAGGGCCGTGACCGTGCCACCAAGGATAACGATACGGATGGATGTGTTCGAACTCCTCTGCGGTTTCGATTATCGTCTCTTGAGACATTTTTGATTTCTCCTCTCTGACTAGAACATACTCCACCATATGTCAGTGAGGGGGAATTGGGCACTTATCCATCTAAAAAAATGGGCTTAAAGAGGACTTATCCCTCTCTGTAAGGGGAATGGATGATAATTCCCTCTTTTTCCCAAGTACCGAAACAGAGCCGCTATTATTGAGTAATCACGAATGGCGTAAAGGTACGCTCTCTCAGTTTAGATGTTTATTGGGCAGATTTCGGCGAGGTGAATATAGACAAAAGCTTGCCGATAGATTGGGAATTTATAGATGATCCTAAAAATGAAAGCTCTTTTGGTGAAGTTGACATGCCAGAATGGTACATGCGAGAGTTGAAAGAATTTTATCACCAATGGAAAATCGATAAACTTAAAGTAGGGGACCTATGGAAAGGCGGAGACAGACAATTCATATTTCATAGTGGATTTGGTGAACCATACTACCCTTCTACTACTACTAGGACATGGGCAAAATTTTTAAAGCGAAACAAATTCAGACATATACGTCTTCACCATCTTCGTCACACATCCGGATCACTTCTTTTCGAGGCCGGCGAACAGATGAAATCCATACAAGAAAGACTTCGGCATTCACGTGAACAAACGATATGTGATATATACGTTCATGTTTCCAAAAAGAAGAAAAAACAGACTGCCAAAGCGTTCGATAAGTTCGATCCGAAAGCGAGTGGCACCAGTTTGGCACCAACATCAGAAAATGAGGTAAATTAACAACCTATAAAAATGACAAAAACCCTTGATATACAAGGGTTTTTCTTGTAAGCGGGTGATGGGAATCGAACCCACGCCACCAGCTTGGGAAGCTGGAGTTCTACCATTGAACTACACCCGCGCGAAAAGGGATTGCGCTTATTTATTATAAGCGTTCCCTATCGTTTTGTCCAGAGGCGGCCCGCTACTTAATCTCCCCGATCTGATCGAACGGATAGTAACGGAACAGCGCCTTGCCGACGAGCTTGCTTTTGTCCACGAACGGCGTCGGCCACAGGTGGGAATCCATGCTGTCGTTGCGGTTGTCGCCAAGGAACAAATATTTCCCTTCCGGCACTTGAACCGGGCCGAATTGGTATTTCATCGGCTCCTTCACATAAGGCTCGTCCACCTTCTCGCCATTGCGATATAGCACGCCGTCCTTCACTTCAATCGTATCGCCCGGCAGTCCGATCAGCCGTTTAATGTAGCGCTTGTCTTCTTCTCCCTTGAGCGGCGGATAAAAGACGACGATGTCGCCGAACTTAAAATCGGTCAGCGCGACCATCTTTTCCACAAACACTTTATCGTCGAGCTGAATGGTCGGCAGCATCGAACCGGTCGGCACCTTCATCCCCTGCGCCACGTATGTGTTGAACGAAAAGCTGATGATCACAGCCAAGCCAAGCGGCGCTACCCATTCCTTCGCCCATCGCATCATTCGGTTCAAGAGCTTCTCCCTCGCCTTCTCAACGTCGTTTCTCTTAACTATACCGGATACGGAGGAAAAGAGTATTAAAATAACCTTAAAATTAGAAACCGCCGACCGTTGGTCGTACATTTGAAGCAAGCTAACGAATTAGGTACAATCAGGGAGAAGCGCAACATCATTCGCTTGAGGAGGGATTATCGATGAAATACCGGAAGTTGGGCAAAACAAACATGAAGGTGTCCGTCATCGGGGTCGGCACATGGCAGTTCGGCGGCGAATGGGGCAAGCCGTTTACCCAGGAGGAAGCTGACGCGATTCTGGACGAAGCCAAAGCGTGCGGCATCAACCTGATCGACACCGCGGAATGCTACGGAGACCATACGTCCGAATCGCTCATCGGAAGCTACATTTCCCGGGGTCGGCGCGAAGACTGGGTCATTGCCACCAAGTTTGGGCATAAATTTCACGCCCATCTGGACCGGAGTCAGGAATGGTCGCCGCAAGCAGTGTTGGCACAGCTCGATGCCTCGCTCAAAGCGCTCCGGACGGACTACATAGATCTTTATCAGTTTCATTCAGGTACAGACGAAGCCTTCGATCAGGACGAGCTGTGGACCTTGCTGGATAAACAAGTACAAGCGGGAAAAATACGGCATCTCGGCACGTCCATCGGCAGCAATGACAACCTCCATCAAACGGATGCCTCCGAACGCGTGAATTCGAAGGTGATTCAAGTCGTTTACAACCGGCTTGACCGCAAGCCGGAGAAGCGGGTCTTCCCGTCCTGCGAGCGCCAAGGACTCGGCGTGCTGGCGCGCGTGCCGCTGGCCAGCGGCTACCTGAGCGGCAAATACAATCCCGGCGCTTCGTTCGCGGAGAACGACGTCCGCCATCGGCACGATCCGGAGCAAACGCGGCTGAAGCTGGAGGAAGTGAAGCGCATCCGCGAGCACGAAGTGCCGGAAGGCATGGACATGGCGACGTGGGCGCTGGCTTGGTGCCTGAAGCATCCTGCGGTCAGCGCGGTGATCCCGGGCTGCAAAAGCCGCCAGCAGGTCATCGCCAACGCCGCTGCCGCGAGGTATGTGGGCGACGGTCACCCGCAGGCTTGGCAGGAAACGAACGCCTAAGCACCCGAGCCGGTCACTACCACCTCTCAGAAGTGTCCGCCTCCACAAAATAAACAAGCGTTCCAGCCCTCGCATTGGACGAGGCTGGAACGCTTCTTTGTTTCCATCAAGCAGGAGGCCGCAGCATCAGATCGGTAAATTCGTGTGCAGGAACCGGCTTGCTGTAAATGTAACCTTGAATTTCCCTGCATTTGATATCGAGCAGGAAGGAGAGTTGCTCCTCCGTCTCGACCCCTTCGGCAATCACGTTCAGCTTCAGGCTGAGCGCCATGGCCATAATCGCTTGGACGATGGCAGCGTCGTCGGGATCGACCGTAATGTCGCGGACGAACTGCTGCGCAATTTTCAGTTTGTCGATCGGAAATTTCTTGAGATAATTGAGGGACGAATAGCCGGTGCCGAAATCGTCCATCGAGATATGTACGCCGAGCTCGCGCAAGGTTTGCAGCTTTTGAATGACTTGATCCACGTGATACATCGCAATGCCTTCGGTAATTTCCAGCTCCAGATACCGCGGCTCCAGCCCGCTTTCCTGCAGCGCATCGAGAACGACTTGGACGAAATCGTGCTGGTGAAACTGAATCGGGGAGATGTTCACCGCCATCTTCAGCGGCGGAAATCCGGCGAGCTGCCATGCCTTGTTCTGCTTACAAGCCGTGCGCAGCACCCATCGTCCGATCGGAATGATCAATCCCGTCTCTTCGGCCAGCGGAATAAATTCACCCGGCGAGATGAAGCCAAGCCGCGGATGATTCCAACGGATGAGCGCCTCCATGCCGTTCATGCGGGTCGTGAAAATATCGACCTGCGGCTGGTAATACAGGACGAACTCCTCCTGCTCCAGCGCTTTGTTCAGCCACTCTTCCATCACCAGCTTCTGAATGACCGTATCGTTCATCTCGGCCTTGTAGAACTGGTAGCCGTTTTTCCCGAGCTCCTTGGCCCGGTACATGGCCGTATCGGCATTTTTCATGAGCGTAATGGGATCTTCCCCGTCCTGCGGATACATCGCAATTCCGATACTGCAGCCCACCCGAAGCTCGTGGCCGTCTATGGCAAAGGGCTGGCTGAGCAGATGAATAATTTTCTGCGCCACCTTCTCGGCATCTTGCGGCTGCAACGTATCTTTGATCAGCACGGTGAATTCGTCCCCGCCCTGCCGCGACACGCCATCGCCTGCCTGCAGCCCGCTTTTAAGCCGTTCCGCCGCTTCCGTCAACAGAAGATCGCCGAACGTATGGCCGAACGTGTCGTTGACGTTCTTAAACCGGTCCAGATCGATGAACATGACGGACAGCTTGCGCCCCGACAGCTTGGCCTTCCGGATCGACATGCCGACGGTTTGTTGGAACTTCTGGCGGTTCGGCAGCCCGGTCAGCCTATCGTGATAGGCGAGGTATGTCAGCTGGCGTACCGTAAACTCCCGGTTGCGCATATCCGTCAGCACAAAGTGAAGGATCGGCGCCGTGAGCAGAGCGAGACCTGCCAGATCAGCCGTTGTTCTCATCAAGTCGGCGGTTTGTGACGACGCATAGCGCACCGCCAATTCCACAATCTCTGCAAACGCCATAATACCAACGGCCGGGGCCAGCGCCCGAATCGGCTTGACGCTGTTTTTCCGAACGGCCGCATTCAGGATCGGGGCGACCAACAGCACGGTCAAGCCCGCTGTCATGAAGTCCAACGAGTCATTAGGCACACCAAGCAACTGTTTGAGCGAAAGCAGTACGATTTCCGCACCGGCCATGACGCACCACAGATGCAGAAGTGCACCGTGCCGGTACAGTTTATGCCGCCATTCCCGCAGCAGACCCGAACCTACAGGACTCCGTTTTTTTGCCATGTCGATCCTCTGCTTCCTCTGATGAAGGGTTTTCTTTTATTCTAATTCCCCAGAACCAAAAGAACAAGACAATTTTGGTTATAAAGACCCATATTCATCGACATAAAACGATAAAATTCAACATCACTTTTATTGAAATTCCGATCAATAAACGCGGAACGTATGTTCATATACCGTTTCGTCGTCATTGCTGTCCATAACCCGTACCTCCAGCTTCCAATGGCCGGGATAAGGCAAATAAGCTCCGCGCGTTTTGTAAGTATGTCTTTTTAACCCGAACGACTCCTCGAAGCTCACATCCTCCGTATATTCGACAGGCACCACAAGCGGCGCAATTTCCGGATTGTCCGTCGCCTGCAGCTTCATGATCACCTGCTTCGGTTTGCCGAGCTTTTCGGGCAGCCACACTTTTACGGCAAAATCGTTGACGCCCGGCACGTTCGGACTGATCTGCGCGGTCATATGGATCTTCTCGCCCATCACATGCCAGTTCATCGGTTCATTGGCCGGAAGCGGAGTTAAATAAGTAAATACGCCGACGACGCCGACAATAAGCGTCATCAGCACGGCATCGACGCCAAGCAGGCGGCCTGCCCCCCGTTCGCTGCTTTTGCGGAACAAGAAGCGGATCAGCGCCGCTGTCACGACGACCAACAGCACGAGCCCGGTCTTCGCCAGAAGCAGCTTGCCCCACCCGGTCTCCACGATATACCGTACGTCCGGGAGAAAAATGAACACGGTCAGCACGCCGGAGACGGTCAGCAGCAAGATGCTGACCAGCGCAGCCGTTGAGAAGCGCGGAAGGAAACGTTTGCCCAGTTCCTTATCCGTACGCCACAAGACGAGAAGCATCAGCAGGCCTCCGACCCATACCGAAGAGGCGGCCAGATGAAGCCAGTCCAGCACGAGCGTTTCGCTTTTCGGTTCGAAAGCAGCCGCATGTCCGAGCAGACTTTTAGCGAACCAGACGAGCGCAAGCCAGATATAGTCGAGAAAGACGCTGCGGTACAGCACGACAAAGGACAGCAGCGCCAGCAACAATCCTCCGGACCAGGCGTAGCCGACCGTCGTTTGGGTGAACAAACGCAGCAAACCTTCCGCTCCCCCGTCGCCGATTAAATCGCCCATATGCGCCCACATGAACAAAATATACGCGATCAAATAGAGCTGCTGCAGCCGTTCCGCCCACTGCCTCAGCCGGACGCGGGACGGATCTGTTTTTTCTCCGGGAGCGAACCAGCGCAGCCAGAGCAGCCAGCCCGTGAAACCGAGCAAAGCCAAATAAAACAAAATACGCGAGCCGAACTGCAGGACATCCTTCACTCCAAACGTACTCATCGGACCGTCGTGGCGGTGCAAGTGCTCAATCGCAGGCGCGCTGCCGCTGACGCCCGACGGCTGGTCCAAGCTTTGGCCGACCGCGAACAAATAAGTGCCGTCCACGGGATGCCCGTCCGCCGAGATGACGTGATAAGTCACCACGTAGATGCCTTTGACAAGTCCCGGCAGATCCAGGGTCAAGGTTGTGCGGGTATCGTTCATCACAGCCGCTTTGTCTGTTACCTTGCGCTTGCTGCCGTCGTAAACCCTTAAATAGTACAGCCCTTCCTCCAGACGCTCGTTAAACGTCAAGACCACCTGCTCCGGCGGCTTCTCCAGCTCCGCGCCGTTGGCAGGAACCGTCTGTACGAGAGAGGCGTGCGCTCCGGCCGTAGCCGCAGACCCAAACAGGTACATGAAGCCGAAGCCGACGATCAGCACCCATAAGGCGAGCCTCCTGTACGTCTCTCCCCAATACCCTCTCCATTCCATTGGTTACTCCTCCTATCGATTACCGGAGACCCGGTGTCATCATCCCATGACCTCTATTTTTTCGCAAAAAAAGGCAGGTTTCCCACAGCCCATAGTAAATGTAGCATAAAACGCAATAACAAACCAAATTCGGCGTTTTTTCGCGATTTTATCCTAATCAATTGGCGATTCTCGGCCGAAATAATAGATTGACAGAGAAGCGACGATGCGGTAAATTCATGTTATTGCTTCGCGCAAACAACTACATATTGTAGGTTCAAGAATCAAGAACTACGACATATTGTGGAAACTCGTTAGGGCATCGCTACGATAATGAAGCCGCACCCGCACGGTTCGTCAGGCCTGATCGACGACAAACCGGCAGAACGACAGGAAGACGCTTCAGAAGCGGGAGCCCTGCGCGTTACCAGACATTTAACGCTTCGCACGAAGCGTTAGCGGCATGCGTCTGCCTGCACGGCAGCGGCATGCTTTTTCTTTGAACATTCCAAAGGAGCTGAATGCATGATCATCGTAAAACGGGACGGCACGAAAGAAGAACTTGTGTTCGCAAAAATGAAAAAAGTCATCGACTTCGCGTGCGAAACTTATCCGGAATGCGATCCGCTGGAGCTGGAAACCGCTCTGCTACCTTTATTCCGCAACGGAATTACGACCCAGGAAATCCAGCGCCTACTCATTCAGGTTGCCGTGGAAAAAACAAGCGTCGAGCAGCCGAACTGGCAGTACGTCGCCGCCAAGCTGCTTTCCTACGATCTTTATAAGGAAGCCCGCTTAAACCGCAAGTACGGCCATTTCGGCTACGGCGATCTGTATTCGTTGATCACCTATTTGACCGATATGGGCTTGTACGGCAAATACATTCTCGAGCATTACAGCCGGGAAGAAATTCAGGAGCTCGGCACTTACATCAAGCCGGAGCGCGATTACCTGCTGAACTACATCGGCCTCAAAACGCTCGCCGACCGCTATTTGATCAAGGGACTGGACAAAGAAGTGCTGGAGCTGCCGCAGGAGCTGTTCATGGGCGTTGCGATGCACCTGGCCATGAAGGAAACGGATAAACTCCGTTGGGCGAAGCAGTTCTACGACGTGCTCAGCAATCTGGAGATGACGGTAGCGACGCCGACGCTGGCGAACGCCCGCAAGCCGCTGCATCAGCTCTCCAGCTGTTTTATCGATACGGTGCCGGACAACCTGTGGGGCATCTACAACGTAGACCAAAGCTTTGCGCAGGTATCCAAGCACGGCGGCGGCATGGGCATCTATGTCGGCAAAGTGCGCAGCCGCGGCTCCAACATCCGCGGATTCAAGGGCGTCGCCGGCGGCGTCGTGCCTTGGATCAAGAACTACAACAATACGGCTATCGCCGTCGACCAGCTCGGCGTCCGTTCCGGAGCCGTCGCCGTCTACCTTGATGTGTGGCATAAGGATATTTTGGACTTCCTGAACCTGAAGACGAACAACGGTGACGACCGGATGAAGGCTCACGACATTTTCCCGGGCGTCTGCATCCCCGATCTGTTCATGAAAACGGTCGAGGAGCGCGGCACGTGGTACTTGTTCGATCCGCACGAAGTGCGCAAGATCAAGGGCTACTCGATCGAGGATTCGTGGGGCGAGGAATTCGAAAGCCGCTACTGGGATTGCGTAAACGACGACAAAATTTCGAAGGACGAAATTCCGGCCATCGACATTATGAAGCGCATCCTGACCAGCTCGTTCGAAACCGGCACGCCGTTCGTGTTCTTCCGCGACACGGTCAACCGCGCCAACCCGAACAAGCACAAAGGCATGATTTACTGCTCGAACCTGTGTACCGAAATTTGCCAAAACATGAGCGCCACCGAGATGATCCAGACGGAACACGAAGACGGCATCATTACGACGAAGGTGAAAAGCGGCGATTTTGTCGTCTGCAACCTGTCGTCGACCAACCTTGGCCGCGTCTATACGAAGGAAGACATCGAGCGCGTCGTCACGACGCAGATGCGGATGATGGACAACGTCATCGACCTGAACTACTATCCGATTCCGCAAGCGCAAATTACGAATAAAAAGTACCGCGCCGTCGGCCTCGGCTCCAGCGGCTACCATCAAATGCTGGCTCAGCTCAAAATTCAATGGGAATCCGACGAGCACGTGCAGAAAGCCGACGAAGTGTACGAATGGATGAACTACTACGCCATCAAAGCGTCGATGGAAATCGCCAAAGAAAAAGGCGCTTACCCTGTATTCGAGGGCAGCGAATGGCAGACCGGCGAATACTTCGAAGCCCGCGGCTACAACAGCCCGGAATGGCTCGAATTGAAAGAGCAAGTCGCGAAACACGGTGTACGCAACGGCTGGATGTTCGCCATCGCGCCGACGGCGTCGACCTCGCTCATCGCCGGTTCGACGGCCGGGATCGACCCGATCTTCAACAAGTTTTTCGTCGAAGAGAAGAAGAACGCCGTCATCCCGCAAACCGCGCCGAACCTGAACCCGGAGACCATGTGGTTCTACAAGGAAGCGCACCGGATCGACCAGCATTGGAGCATCCGCGCCGCCGGCGCCCGCCAGCGCCATATCGACCAATCGCAATCGTTCAACCTGTACATCACGCCGGAGCTGTCCGCCCGCGAGTTTCTGGAAATGTACATGGCCGCTTGGAAACACGGCCTGAAAACCGTCTACTACTGCCGCAACAAAAGCCTCGAAGTCGAGGATTGCGTAAGCTGCAGCGCGTAGATGAAGAGTTTCTGTATCCTAATCCGTTAGGGCCAGGCGCGCATGAGCGCCCCCTCCCCAACGAAAAAGCCCGGAGTTCGCGGGCGGCAGCGAAGCGCGCTGCCCAATGAACTCCAACGCTCTAAACGTAAAGCGTGTACATAAGACTCTTTGCAAATGCAAAGAGTCTTATGTACGAAAGCGATCCACTGTCAACCGTCTCTCATTTGCACAACTTCACTCAACCGACCCTTTCCGGGGTCCAGGGGGCCGGCGCCCCATGGGGTCCTCCCTACTAGGGAGGATTTAGGAGGGTCATTCGACTTAGGGGGTAGACCAACCAATGGAGCTTCAAAAGAAAAAGCTGTTTAACGAGCACGGCGACCGGGATTGGGGCAAGCGCCGCATGATCGGCGGCAACACGACGAACCTGATCGAGCTGAACAACGTCAAATATGACTGGGCAACCAAGATGTACCGCACGATGATGAACAACTTCTGGATTCCCGAGGAAATCCCGCTCGCGCAGGATGCGAAGGACTACAAGTTCCTGTCGCCCGTGGAGCGCCAAAGCTACGACAAAATCATCAGCTTCCTGATCTTTCTCGATTCGCTGCAAACGGCCAACCTGCCGAACATCAACGAGTACATCACCGCTCCGGAAGTCAACCTGTGCCTGACGGTGCAGACGTTCCAAGAAGCCGTGCACAGCCAGAGCTATTCGTACATCCTTGACAGCGTCTGCTCGGCGGAAGTGCGCGACGACATCTATAACCAATGGCGCGAAGACAAGCACTTGCTGCGCCGCAACCGGTTCATCACCGACCTGTACGAACGGTTCATCGAGACGCCTTCCACGGAAAACCTGATGCGCACCATCATGGCTAACTATATTCTCGAAGGCATTTATTTTTACAGCGGCTTCAGCTTCTTCTACGCGCTCGGACGCCAAGGCAAGATGCTCGGCACCGTCTCGGAGATCAAGTACATTCAGCGCGACGAACTGACGCATCTGGCGCTGTTCCAGAACATTTTCCGCGAAATCCGCAAGGAAAATCCCGAGCTGTTCACGGACGAGCTGATTGAAGACCTGCGCCAAATGATGAAGACGGCTGTCCAGCACGAGATCGAATGGGGCCAATACATCACGAACAACAACATTCACGGCCTGAGCAACGATATCATCGACCAGTACATCAAATATTTGTCCAACGAGCGCCTGCGCAAGCTGGGCCTGGAAATTTTGTACCCCGAAGTCGTCGAGCATCCGATGAAGTGGGTCGAGACGTTCAGCAACATGAACAGCATGAAAACGGACTTTTTCGAGCAAAAGGTGACCAACTACAGCAAATCGTCCAACCTGAACTGGGACGACCTGTAAGCATTGATTCCCAACGCGCTTGCCGACGAACGAAAGCATCCCGCTTCCTCTGCCTTGACGGCAGCGAAGCGGGATGTTTTTTCGTGTAATCTATCTGCCTTATAAAGAAGACATGTGCTTTTTCCGTTCCGTTTGCAGCTCGTGGCAGATCGTCTCCAGCTCCTTCGCGAGCCGCGTCAGCCCTTCCGTCGAAGCGGTGATTGACTCCATCGCCGATAGCTGCTCCTGCGACGAGGAGAGCACATGATTCGCCCCTGTCGCACTGTCGTCGGAAATGCGCGCCACCTCGTTCAACGCGGCCGTCACCTGCTCCGACCCCGCCGACATTTGCTGGGCCGCCGCCGAAATATCCTGGATTTGATCGCATACTTTTTTCGCTTCGTCGACAATGAGCCGGAATACGTCCCCGGCTTCGTTCACCGCCGTATGACTTGTTTCCACCTGACCGGCGCTTGCGCGCATCACCGATACGGCGGATACCGTCGCCTGCTGAATCTCTTCGATCAGCTGCGTGATTTGACCTGCCGACGCTTCGGCTTGCTCCGCAAGCTTCCGGACCTCGCGCGCCACCACGGCAAAGCCCGCTCCGTGCTCCCCTGCCCGGGCCGCTTCGATCGCTGCGTTCAGCGCAAGCAGGTTCGTTTGGGAAGCTACCCCGGAAATCAACGTAGCGATCTCACCGATTTCGACCGACTGCTTCTCCAGCCGGTGTAAAGCCGCCGACACTTCCGTCGAGGAGCTTTTCAAAGCGCCAAGCTGCGATACCGCATGCCCGATCGTCTCGTTGCCTTTCTCCGCTTCCTCCACCATGCCGAGCGACGCCTCCGAGACGGTCGCCGACGATTCGGCCACGCGCTGTATGCCGATCGACATCTCTTCCATCGCACGTGCGCTGTCTTTGCTGGTTTGCGCCTGCTCTTCCGTTCCCGACGCCATGCCTTCCATGGAGGTCATGATCCGGCGGTTCGCCAGCAGCGTCTGCTCGGTGTTCTCGTTGAGCCGTCCCACGTAATCCACGAGCTGCTCGGAGCTGTCCGTCAGCTTGTTCAGAATGTTGCCGAGCAGCTTCTGCTTCTCCTGCTTGTCCGCTTCGAGCAAAGCCACGGTTGCCTTTTTCTTCGTGATTTGCCATACGGTCGTTCCTGCTGTCAACAGAAGGAACACGGCATGGATCGCCAGCATCTCGATACCGTACCCGTCCTTGCCGAACACAAGCTCCGAATACAGCCAGTAGGAGGCGATGTATTGCAGGGCGAACAAAGCGGTCATCAGCCAAATCAGCTTCGTATCTTCATAAAAGGCCATCAGAGCAATAACCATGAAGATCGAAAAATAAAATTCGACCATCCCGCCCGAGCCGACGATCATCGCCATACTCGTGAATGTCATGGACAGCGCATTGAACAGCGGAACGTAACGATGATGCCCCCGCCAAAATAACAACGCAGCGACGACTAACAGAATCAGCGGAGCCCCCAAAAACACATTAAGCAATACCTCGTAAGCCAGCAGATCGTGCTCGGATTTAAAGACATGAACCCATCGAAATAAAGCGCATGCAAACACGGCCAACAAGTACGTTCCGAACGTCACCGGCAAGGTCATCCGGTTTTTAATCGCCAACACATCGGGCTTCGTGGATAACAAAAAGCTCACATCCTATTCACTAAGGTCGAAGCTATATTCTTTATCACATATTATATCGGTCGGAAGTCCTATTTTTTATAGGTAAAAATGAAAAAACCGTGACAAGTTGTCGTCACGGCCTCAGCTTAATTCCAGCAATTCCTTCACCTTAAGCTCCAGCTCAACCATGGAAAACGGTTTATGCATATAAGCATTCGCTCCAAGCTGCATCCCCCGGCTCGTGTCCTCCTCCCGGCTGCGCCCGGAGAGAACGAGCACTTTCGTATGGGGCGGCCGCGTGCCGCGCTCCCTCATCCGCTCAAGCACGCCGTACCCGTCGAGACGCGGCATCACGCCGTCGAGAATACACAGATCGACCGGGCTGCCGAGCAGCTCCAAATAAGCCTCTTCTCCGTTGGCCGCCTCCTTGAAGTCGATCGGCAGGTGCCTGAGCTTCGCCATGAGAATCGAGCGTAAAATATTGTCGTCGTCGGCAATCAGCACCGTCTTGCGCGCCGCTGCGTCCGTCTCCGTACCGGCAGCGTCGCCGGTATACAGCATCACCCGGTTACGGCCGCTTTGCTTGGCTTCGTACATCGCATCGTCTGCTCGCCGGATCCACTCGCTCAGCGTAAGGTCGGGCTGCCACTCCGACACGCCGGCCGAGAACGTAATGTGAAACGACTGGCCTTCGTTTTGCGCCACAGGTCCCTGATGCGTCAGCCTCAGAATGCCTTCGATCGTCTTTTTGGCGTCGGCGGCGGACGTGCCGGGCAGGACCACCACGAATTCCTCGCCCCCGAAGCGGGCGATCAGATCCGTAGCGCGCAGATTGGCCTGTAGCAGATGGGCGAGGCCCTGCAGCACCAAATCCCCGATCGGATGCCCGTACGTGTCGTTGATCGATTTGAACCGGTCGATATCGATGAATACCATCGAGATCGTCCCGGGATACCGTGCGACGCGCTGCAGCTCCACTTGAATTTGATGGTCAAAATACCGTCGGTTGTACACCCCCGTCAACGGGTCGCGGAATGCCATTTGCTCGAACGTCTTGGTCCGCTTGAGCAGACTGTAGATGCGGGCGGCCAGCTCTTCGTATTGAAACGGCTTGACCACGTAGTCGTCCGCGCCCAGGTAGAAGCAGCGGACCTTGTCGTACACGTCGCTGCGCCCGGATAGCACGATCAGGGGCACAAGCTTCAAATTCGGGTCTTCCTTCAAAAATTCGAACAGTTCGTAGCCGCTGCCCGGATGCATCATAAGATCGAGCGAAATCAAGTCGTACGAACGCTCCCGGATGAGCCGCTGCGCCGAACTGACGTCTGCGGCTTCATCCACCTCGTAGCCGTCCAGCTTCAGACGCCGGACCAGATAAGCCCGCAGCACATCGTCATCGTCGATCACAAGCAGCCGTTCGCCCTGCGGAGGCGTGAGAGTGCGCTGCAGCTGTTCCTGCTGCTCATCCGGCTCCAGCTCGCGTGCGATGGTATCGAACTCCAATTCCAATTCGAGCACCAGCGCAAGGGAAGCCTGCGAGCATTGCCGAAACCGTACCCGAACCGCCGGCGACGCCACAGCTTCCTCGTCCTGCGACCATTCCCAGTGCCCGACCAATTTCTCGGCCAATGCCCCAATGCGCGTAAAACCGAACATCGGCGCGCTGCCTTTCAGCGTATGTACGATACGGTAAAACCGGCGGGCCGTCTCGGACGTATCCTCCGGCTCCGCATCCCCGGTCCAATGCCGCAGCTGCTGCAGCTGCTTATTCAGCTCGCGAATATATTTTTTCCGGCCTTCCTTCAGCAGCCGGGCCTCTCGTTTCATCCGGTCGTCAGAGGGTGTTTGATGCAAAGCCTTCACTTCCCGTCTCCGGTATAAATTTCTATCGGTTAACGCGCATCGCGCCGGATCAGCTCTTCCACGGTATCCAGCAGCTGCAGCGGACTGAACGGTTTGACGATATATTGCGTAACGCCCGCCGCCTTGGCACGTTCCCGGTCCTTATCCAGCGCTTTGGCCGTCAAAAGAATGACCGGTGTGTCCGCATTCGGATTCGCATGGCCGCGAAGCCATTCGCAAACCTCCACTCCGGTGCGTTCGGGCATCATATAGTCCAGAATAATTAAGTCGAACGGCTGCTCCCGCAAATAGGCAAGCGCCTGCGCCCCATCTTCCGCTTCGGTAAGCTCGTATCCTTCCTCGGCCAACGTTTCCGTTAGTAAGAACCGCAAGGCGGCTTCGTCATCGGCCAATAAAATTTTATAAGGTGCCATAAGCCGTCGAACGCTCCTTCATGGTGCATGCTCTTATGAGATCATTATAGCACGGATGGTTGCCACAGGGTTACAGGGAACTTTCCAATCGCATATAGTTCTTAAGTACCATTTGTAAACCAAAAGAACTATGATACGATAAAAACACCACAAAATTTGATGAAAATTTTACTTTTTCCGAGCACTTTTTCCTAGCTGAAAGGAAGGACAACATGAATCCCGTGGACCATCTGATCAAAAAAGTATCCAAGTACGTTTCGTTCGGCCAGCCCGTTTCGTCCGGGTCCTTGGTAAGTCAGCGCTTGTCTGACCCGCGCATGCCGATGCAAGCGTTTTATTTGACACTCCAGCCCAAAAGCGAACAAGAACATTACTATCATGAGGTTTGGCTGAAGAAAGAAGGCTCGTTTGCCATCACCGAGGCGTGGTACAAAGACAGCAGCGTCACCCGAAGCCTGGTTCAGGACAATATTTCATATGAGCAGCTGATCAACGCAATCGGCGAGGAACAGTCGCATCATGTCGTTCTGCGAATGACGGAAATCGTCAAGAAGTCGGAACGGGAGGATTGGAGACCGTATTCCAGACGAGCCTGATTGGGGCAGGCTTCAAAGCATGCTCCCATGCTCTTGCTTCCTGCGGGCATATTCGCGCCAGGATCCGCCGTTAATGCGCGGGTATCCCCGCGGCTCATTCCACAAGTAGATCCATCCCTCGCACTCTTCCCGCCGGCTGTCGCGCACCCAGACGCGTTCATAATCGTTCCGCGCGCCGGGCCCGTAATACTCCTCCAGTTCGTCCATCCGATTCAGACCTTCCTGCGTCACGACCAGCCATTCGCCTTCAACGTCCGTCTCGCCGCCGCAGCCCGACAGGACGAGTCCGGGATAAGCTCCCGCATCGAACAACGTGCCGCGCACCCGTCCGGGCCGGACCGAGAGCACATAAGGCGCGACCACAGAATGATTCGACTCGCCGACCAACAGCGTTCCATAGACGAAAACCCGGATCAGATCGGTTCCCCCTCCTTCAATCCAACCGGCGAATTGCTTCCTTGGCGACGGTTGCCGGCTGGAGTAAATTCCATTTTCTTCTATCATACCATAAGCCAAGTTCGGGGAAGCGGGTGATTTGCCCTATCTTTGAATGCGTGCCGTGTCCGAAAAAAGGAGACTGGCATAAATTGTCCATAAGACAAAGTCTGTGGGGGAATGGGGGGAATGCGCCATGCTTAGTCCCGAAGATGCGAACAAGATCATCCGCTTTTTGTCGGCGGCTTATTTTTGCACCGACTCGGATCAGGCGCGTAAAGAGTTTAACCGGTTGGCCAACGAGCTGCGCAAAGCTTCCGGACAGCCGGAACAATGATGCCGCTGCCGGAAGCAGCGTCAGAGCGTTGAGAAGCCCTAGGAGTAGAAAATCTCAGAGAAATAGAGGTGGGGTATGTCTCGTAAGAGTTTACGTCCTCCTCAAGACAATAGAAAAAAGCCAAAAGCGTCCACTTCTGGCTTGTTCCGTTTGCGATTATTTTCGCTATCCTTTCGGCTAGTGCCTGGTGGACGCCGTTTCCTGCTGCCGCGAATTTAGTCCGCGGGTTTTCACGATGATTTTCCGAATGCTGTCCTCCGACAGATGAAACTGACGGATCAGATCGGTAACCGTATGTCCGTTCTCATACAGCCTGAAAATCTCAAAATTCCGACGCATAATCGACTGCCGGGTGCCGTTGTTCTCACCCCAGCCTGCGCGGGTCTGTTCTTTTTTCGGTATATAAATGATTTCGCCCTGAATATAGTCCTGCAGTTGCTTGAGCAGACTAGGCGGCAAAATATCCTTCCCATTCTTGTACCCCACCGATGAAAGCCTCCTTTCGCGCCATGTTGGCCAAAGCCTCGAAAGTTATAAGCATTTTCATCTTTACACCTCCTCTGAGTTTTGCCGAAGCAAAACTGACGTCGCAAGCATTAGGGGCATGGAATTCAGGATAAACGTCTACGCCGTCCTTATCAGCATTAAGGATAAGCGCGTTTATCAAGGTTGACGCGAAGCTATAAGTTGCGTTAACTTATAAATTCTTATCAACAAAAAAACACGATCGCCATATCGTGCCTGAATGCCTCTATATGTCATGTATCATTCAATGACGGTTCAGGTGACGGTGAAGGAGAAAAATGCTTATTCACTTGTTAGCAAACCCTTTTCCTTTGTTCATTGTGTCCAGTACCAATACCATTGCACGACACTCCTTTCACCTGAATTTTTTTGAAGATACGGAATTTCCCTTACATTATAACCCATCGATTCTTGTATTGTCCATCCGCGAATATATAAGGGGCCCGAAGGCCCCCCTTGACTGGCGTCTCCGCTTACGCGAAGACCACCTCGGATACCGTAATCATTGTTTCTGATCACTCCTTTCCTTAAGCGTCAGCCGGCCGGCTACATCTCCTATTAACTCATAATCGGCTGCCGTGCCGCAAGGTGGAAAACTTTTATAACGATTTTATCCTTATCCTGTCCCCTGCTGCGCCTCACGGAAGCTTCTGCCGGGAAACCGCCGTTTCCCGTATTTTTGAACTGGCGCAAACCGCCCGCATCGTATATAATGGCATACAGTAAAGCGCCGGAAACGAATATAAAAAAGCTCGTATAATTGCAGGATGAATCGGCCTGCGAGTCTCTACCCTGCCTCCGCAACGGCAGGACTACGGGCGGTACACATACGGACGCAGAAGGGGAAACGCCGCTGCTTGCAGCCCGGCCGACCGTTTTGCGCCTTTTCTTGCTTTTGCGTATCGCTCGATTGCCCGTTTCTTATGTAGAAACGGACGAATCGGGCTTTTTGTGTTTATCGGGCTTAGGATCTTGTTAACGTTCGGGAGGAAAAAGTAATGGAACTGCTAAAAAACAAAGTGCTGCAGGAAGGAATCGTGCTCGGAGAACAGGTGCTTAAGGTCGACTCGTTTCTGAACCATCAGGTCGATCCCGTCCTTATGATGGAGATCGGCAAAGAATTTGCCGCCCGTTTCGCCGAAGAACGCATTACGAAGGTGCTGACCATCGAATCGTCCGGGATCGCTCCCGCCGTCATGACGGCGCTGCAGCTCGGCGTGCCGCTCATTTTCGCGCGCAAGCGCAAGTCGCTGACGCTGCGGGACGATCTGCTTACGGAGAAAGTGTACTCCTTCACCAAGCAGGAAGAAAGCGAAGTATCCGTCTCCAAAAAGTTTTTGTCGCCCGGCGACCGGGTGCTGCTGATCGACGATTTCCTCGCTAACGGCGAAGCGGCGTTCGGGTTGGCCCGAATTGCCGAGAAAGCGGGCGCTACGGTAGCCGGTATCGGCATCGTGATCGAGAAAGCTTTTCAGCCGGGGGGCCGAAAGCTTCTGGATGCAGGCTATCGCGTAGAGTCTCTCGCGCCTGTCGCTTCGTTGGCGGACGGACGGGTCACATTCACGGACAAGCCTGAGCCGCAAACGAATCCGGTATAAATCAATTCCGTGCCCAACAATCCATTCCCGGAGGTATCCTTCCTGTGTCTATGAATGCAAAATCACCCGGCCAGCCGCCGATGCGGCGGTTTTCGCTCGGCCTGCAGCACGTGCTTGCCATGTACGCCGGCGCCGTCATCGTGCCGCTGATTGTCGGCAGCGCGCTGAAACTGTCGCCGGAGCAGCTCGCCTACCTGGTTTCGATCGACCTGTTAACCTGTGGTATCGCTACCCTGCTTCAAGTGTGGAGCAACCGGTTCTTCGGCATCGGCCTGCCGGTCGTGCTCGGCTGTACGTTCACGGCCGTCGGCCCGATGATTGCCATCGGCAGCCAACACGGCATCTCGACCGTCTACGGCGCCATCCTGGCCGCGGGCTTGTTCGTCGTCATCTTCGCCGGGCTGTTCGGCAAGCTGATCCGCTTCTTCCCTCCGGTCGTGACCGGTTCGGTCGTCACGATCATCGGGCTCACGCTCATTCCCGTAGCGCTGAACGATATGGGCGGCGGGGTTGGCAACCCGAATTTCGGCGCGCCGGTCAACCTGCTGCTTTCCTTCGGTGTGCTCGCGCTGATTATCGCCATGAACCGCTTTTTCACCGGCTTTTGGCGGGCGATCTCGATTCTGCTCGGGTTGATCGTCGGGACGCTCGTTGCGGCGCTGCTCGGCAAAGTCAGCTTCGCTCCGTTCCATGAAGCTTCCTGGTTTCATATGGTGCACCCGCTCTACTTCGGCATGCCGACGTTTGAAATCACGTCCGTGCTGACGATGATTCTGGTCGCTGCGGTCAGTCTGGTGGAGTCGACCGGGGTCTTTTTGGCGCTCGGCAAAATATGCGACCGCGACATCCGCTCCGAGGATTTGACCCGCGGCTACCGCGCGGAAGGTCTCGCGATCATCCTCGGCGGCTTGTTCAACGCCTTCCCGTATACGACCTACTCGCAGAACGTCGGGCTGATCCAAATGAGCGGCGTCCGGACGCGCGACGTGATCATGACCGCAGGCGGCATACTGATCGTCCTTGGCCTGATCCCGAAAGTTGCAGCGCTGACGACGCTGATCCCGACCCCCGTGCTCGGCGGCGCGACCGTTGCCATGTTCGGCATGGTCGTCTCTTCCGGAATCCGCATGCTCGGCTCCCAGGTCGATTTGAACAACCATGAGAACCTGCTGATCATCGCCTGCTCCGTCGGCATGGGTCTCGGCGTGACGGTCGTTCCGACGCTGTTCAACCAACTGCCGCAAGCCGTGCAAATTTTGACCGGCAACGGCATCGTCGCAGGCAGCTTCACCGCGATCGTGCTGAATCTGGTGTTCAACCTTCGGCGGAAACGGTCGGTTGCCGATGCTTCGCAGCCGCAAGGCGCCGCGAACTAATCGAATTGACATATATGTAAGAAGACTGCGGCCTGTGAAACGCCTAATTCACAGAACCGCAGTCTTCTTTTTTGCCACATATCCTATTGGTTTAGTCCCAAACGACTTCCCAATTTCGGTTCAGCGACGCTTCGATCGTTCCCCGCTCCATAATATAGCCGGCCAGCAGCTCCGCCATATCGGTCGGAATGTCCTTCACGATCGGCTTCCCTTGGAACATCAGGTAGTTTCCGCCGCCTGCCGCCCGGTAATTGTTCATGACGACGTCGTATTCCGCTTCCGGATCGATCGGCTTGCCGCTATAGCGCAGCTCGACGATCCGCTGTCCTACCGGACGCGAAATGTTGATCCGGTACTCAATGCCTTCCCACATGTCGTAATTATAATGCTGCGGCTTCGGATCGCTGAATTCCGCACTCACCTGCACCTGACCGCTTCCGTCATAATGGGCAAAATACGAGGCCGAACGCTCCAGTGCGGCGCGGATATCCTGCCCCGACACCCGGATGACCTGCAGCGTGTTCGGATAGATGTAATTGGAGACAATGTCCCGCATCGTAATATGCTCGGGAAATCCCGGCGAGATGTTGTCGAACAGCGCAGTGTTCGAGATCGAGGCCCCCGACAGCTCCATCTGCACCCGGTTGATAAACTCGATGAGCGGATGCTCCTTCAGCCGGACCTGCATCGGATCGGTGATACGCATGTCGCCAAGCAGACGCCCGATCGGCTGATCGAGCCATACCTGCGCGAGGCGCTCATGCGGCTCCACGATCTCCATCACCGCAGAATCCGGCGGTTCACCCTGCGGGGAAACCAGCTCGGACGCAGCTTCCAGCACGCGCCAGCTTCCCTCTTCCAAGCCCAGCGTCAGCGTGACTTTGCCGAGCCAGGCGCCTGCGCTGCCGGGCTGTACGACCGTCACCCCGTTGATGCTCGTTCCGCTGATCGAACGGTGCTGGTGACCCGTGAGCAATACGTCGATGCCTTCCACCTCGCGGCAGAGCGCGTAGCCTTGATTTTCCCCCGTCAACGGCTCCGTCGGCTCGCCGGATTCCAGATGCCGCTCGAACCCTCCGTGATAGGAGACGATCACGACGTCCGCTCCCTCGTGCTCGCGCAGATGCTTCACCCACCGCTTGGCCGTCTCTACGGCATCCTCAAAACGCAGGCCCGCGATATGCTCGGGCTTCTCCCAATGCGGGATGTAAGGCGTCGTCAGCCCCAGCACGCCGATTTTGAGCCCCTGCTCGAGCGTCTTGACCAGATAGGGCTTGCCGAATACCGGTTCGCCGGTCGCTTCATCGACGATATTGGCGCTGAGCCAAGGGAAATTCGATTCCCCGACCGCTTTGCGCAGCAGCTCCATCCCATAATTGAACTCGTGATTCCCGATAACGGCCGCATCGTACCCGAGCTCATTCAGGCACTGGATCATCGGATTCGGCTCCCCGCCGTTCAGCTTGGCGTGATGATACGCCAGCGGCGTCCCTTGAATCAAATCCCCGTTATCGATAAGCAACAGCGGCCCGCCCTTTTGGCGCTCCTTGCGAATGATCGATGCGATTTTGGCGAAGCCCGTTTCCGTTGCGCTGTTGTTGGCATACTGGATCGGCAGCAGCGCCCCGTGAAGGTCGCTTGTTTCCAGAATCGTGACTGTCAGCTTTTGAACCACCTTGAATTCAACTCCGTTTTTCCATAGAATTGAATCCACTATATCAAATTTAGCGCCGGAGAACCATCCGTCGGGATCCAAAATATTTTTCGACATTTTTAGGGCTTTTTCACAAAAAATTTACTATGGGTTATCCGAATCTGTGGTATAGTAGGAAATGGATTTTGATTTAACAAGTTAACAGGAGGTCCATTCCATGTTTAAAAAGTTTGCAGCAGTCAGTCTGTCCCTGGTGCTTACCGCCGGGATTGCAGCAGGTTGCGGTACGAAAACAGAGAACAATTCTGCAACCCCTGCTCCTTCCGACAAAAAGCAAGAAGCGCCTGCGGCGAAAGGCTATCAGCCTAAAGAATTGAAAGTGCAATTCGTTCCTTCCCAAAGCGCAGAGACGCTGGAAGCGAAGGCGAAGCCGCTGGAAAAGCTGCTCGGCGACAAGCTCGGCATTCCGGTTAAAGTATCCGTCTCGACCAACTACAACACCGTTATCGAAGCGATGGCTTCCAAGCAAGTCGATATCGGCTTCCTGCCTCCGAACGCTTACGTGCTGGCGCATGACGAGAAGAAAGCGGCGGACCTGCTGCTGCAAGCTCAGCGTTACGGCGTAGACGAAAAAACGGGCGCCGACACCAAAGACCTGGTTGACTTCTACAAAGCCATGATCATCGTTAAAGCGGATTCCCCGATCAAAGAATTGAAAGACCTGAAAGGCAAAAAAATCGCTTGGCAAGGCGTAACGTCCTCCGCAGGCTTCGTATGGCCGGCCAACGAAATGAAAAAAGCGGGCGTCGATCCGGAGAAAGACGTAACGGGCATCGAAGTAAAAGGACACGACAAAGGCATTCTGGCCGTGATGAACGGACAAGTGGATGCAGCGGCTGTGTTCCAAGACGCGCGCAATACGGTGAAGAAAGACGTTCCGGACATTTTCGAGAAAACAAAAGTGGTTGCTTTTACGGCTCCAATCCCGAACGACACGATCGCCGTTCGTAAAGATATGGATCAAGAATGGAGAGACAAAATCTCTCAAGCGTTCATCGACATCGGCAAAGATCCGGAAGGCGGAAAAATCATTTTCGACGTATACTCCCACCGCGGCTACGTGAAATCCGACGACAAGAAATTCGATGTCGTTCGCGAATATTCCAAAGGCATCGGCCAGAAGTAATATACAGCAAAAGGAGCACCCTGCTTTCCGCAGCGGCGCTCCTTTTTTGCGTTACAGGCGCTCCTTGACTTGCCCCAGCTCCAACGCCAAAGATACAGGAATTCCTGCATCGGCGGCTTTCCCCGTCACATACCGCTGCAAGGCGTCGGCGTCCTTTAACATATGCCCGGTTAAAAGGCACACCGCCGTCTCGTCCTTATCCACGATCCCCTGCGCGACCAGCTTGCGAAGCCCTGCCGCCGACGCCGCAGAGGCCGGTTCGCATCCGATGCCCGCGCGGTCGATCACCGCTTTTGCCTCCATGATCTCCTCATCCGTCACGGAAACCGTTACGCCGCGGGTCGCTTGCAGCACGGCGGCAGCTTTTTTCCAGCTTGGCGGGTGGCCGATATTCAGCGCGCTGGCCAGCGTATGCGGCCGGGGCTCCGGTACCAGCTCCTTCAGGCCGTGCTCGATCATCCGGTGGAACGGACTCGCGCCCTCTGCCTGCACGACCGCCACCCGAGGCATACGCGCAATGAGTCCTACGGCCAGCATATCCTGCAGCCCTTTGCCGAGCGCGGACACATTGCTCAGCGCCCCGCCAGGCAGCACGATCCAGTCCGACAGCGTCCAATTTAGAGCCTGCGCGATTTCGTAGACGATGCTTTTTTGTCCCTCGATCCGAAACGGATTGATCGAATTGCATACGTACAGCTCCAGCTCGGCCGCATGCCGTTCCAAGAAGCAAATCCCGTCGTCGTAGGTACCCTGGAACCGGATCATCCGCGCTCCATAAGCCGCCGTTTGCAGCACTTTCCCGCCTGCGACGCCTTCCTCCGGGACAAAGACGTACGAGGCTTTGCCGGAAAGCGCCGCATACATCGCAAGCGACGAAGACGTATTTCCCGTCGACGAGCAGGCAAAACGCTCATACCCGAGCCAGGCGCCTTGCGATACGGCAACCGTCATCCCGTTATCTTTGAAGGAGCCGCTCGGATTCTCGCTCAGCGCCTTGAGTCCCAAGCCCCGGACTCCTGTAAACCGGCCGACCGGTTCGGAGCCGTACAGCCCCGTATTGCCTTCGTATTTGGTTACGATCCGCTCTACCGGAAGCTCCGGATGAATCAGCTCCTTATAGCGCCACACCCCGCTCGCATAAGGCGTATTGCGCTGCGCCAGGCGCTCGTCGAAGACGCGCCGCAGCTTCTCGCCGTCTAACGCACCAAGGTTCTGCTCGACCTGAAGCAGCCCGCCGCATTCGCAGCGCCATACCGGATCGGTGAGGCTCCGTTCTTGTCCACACTCCGTACAGCTCAATTTCATGCCGCTCGCTCCTTTTCGCTATTGCGATTTGCTTCATTCGACTTTAGAATAAAACGAAAAAACATATAAGTATAATATATTTATTTCGACTAATCATAAATTAATTTTATGAATGGAGCGAGCCTCATGAACCTCCACGCGTTAAAAATATTTCATACCGTCGCCCGGAGCCGAAGCGTCACCCGCGCCTCCGAAATGCTGCGCATCAGCCAGCCTGCGGTCACGATGCAGATCCGCAACCTGGAGAAGGAGCTCGGCCTCGTCCTGCTGGCCCCGAAGGGAAGGGGCATCTGGCTGACGGAAGCGGGAACGTTCCTCGCCGCCCATGCCGAGCGGTTATTCGCTCTGGAGCAAGAGCTTGAAACGCTCGTCGACGATTACCGTGCAGGACGGTCCGGCACGCTGCGGATCGCCGCGACATACCTTCCGGCCAACTTTTTGCTGCCCGGCTGGATCGCCGCCTACAAGCGGAGTTTTGCCGGGGTGCGGCTGACTCAATATACCGGGAACGCCCAGCAGTCGCTTGAGCGGCTGGAACGGTACGAAGCCGATATCGCGGTCATCGGCGGCGCCGCCGCTGCGCCCTCCCGGCTGAAGCGCACCGTGCTGTTCGAGGACCCGATGTGGTTCGTCGTTCCTCCGGATCATCCGTGTGCAGGCAAGGAAATCGGCCTCGTCGATCTATTGAAAGAAACGTTCATCATGCGGGAGGAAGGCAGCTCGACTCGCGAAATGCTGCTCGCGCTATGCCGGATGTCAAGCCTCGCCCCGCCCGATATCGGCGTCGAGCTGGGCGGGATGAACGAAGCCGTGCGGGCAGTCGCTGCGGGCTACGGCGTGCTCTTCGCCTCGGCCGCCGAGGTGCGGGAGTTCGTCGAGCGACGCGAGGTCGTGCGGGTACGGGTGAAGCACCCGGATGTGAGGAATCCGATTGCCGTCTATTGGCGCGAGGGCGAGCCGCTATCCGGGCAAGCCGCGGCGTTTGTCGAGCTGATTACCGGCCGGGTTTAGGCGCGAATAAGAAGAAGCGGGCCATTTCCGCACAAAAAAGCCCGCTTTCGGACTGAAGTGATCCGAAAAAAGCGGGCTTTGTGAACTACACCTACACCAGACGTTTGCGAATGGCGGAAGAAATAATATCGATGATGGTGACCATGACGATGATCCCGAGCAGAATAACACCGACACGGTTCCATGCGCGGGCTTCCAACGCCAGAATGAGCGGCGCCCCGATCCCACCCGCCCCGATCAGACCAAGGATGGAAGCGGAACGGATGTTAATCTCGAAGCGGTACAGCGCAAACGAGAAGAAGTGCGGCAGCACCTGCGGAATCACGGCGAACCACAGCACCTGCAAGCGGTTGGCGCCACAGGCGGTCAACGCCTCGGTCGGACCGAGATCGAGATTTTCGATCGCCTCCGAATACAGCTTGCCGAGCATCCCGATCGAGTGCAAGCCGAGCGCCAGCACCCCGGCATAAGCGCCCGGGCCCACCGCTTTGATGAAGATGATCGCCATGATGATTTCCGGGAACGTCCGAATAAAGCTCAGCATGAATTTGCCGCTGCCGGATACCCAGCGGAAACGGCTCATGTTATTTGCCGCCCAGAAGGCAAACGGTACGCACAGAAACGCCGAGATAAACGTACCGATAATAGAAATGGCTAGCGTATCGAGCAGTCCCCGGATCAGGTCCTCACCTTCCGGCATGTAGACAAAGCCCCAATCGGGATGGAACAAACCGCGGAGAATGGCAGCGAAATCCCGGCCGGCGTTTTCCGTCAAGCCTTCGAATTTAATGCCGAGAAAAGACCAGAGATAAATGGCCAATATAATGATAGCCACGAGCCAGAAACGGATGCGGAACGGTTTTTTAGTCGTTGTCTGATTCATAACAGCCTCTCCCTTATCTTCGTGCTCACAAAATCGATCAGCAGCACGATCGCCAGCGTCAAAATGATGATAAGGGCCGAACGGTCATAACGGAACTGCTGCAGCGTCCGGTCGAGCGTTAACCCGATCCCGCCCGCACCGACCAAGCCCAGCACGGCGGCAGCCCGGACATTGACTTCAAACGTGTACAAAAAATACGCGATATATTGCGCGGCCACCTGCGGCACGACGCCAAAATGAATCCATTGCAGCTTGTTGGCCCCGACGGCCGTCATCGCTTCCAGCGGGCCCGAATCGATCGCTTCGATCGACTCGTAGGTCAGCTTGGCGATCAAGCCGAAGGAGAAGAAAGCGAGCGCCAGTACCCCGGGCATCGCCCCGATGCCGAAGATCGCAACGAACAATCCGGCAAAAAGCAGCTCCGGAATCGTCCGGATCAGGTTGAGAATAATGCGCGCCGGATGATAAATCCACGGGCTGCGGGTTACGTTGCCGGCCGCAAGCAAAGCGATCGGAATCGCGACCAGCCCGCCGAGCGTCGTGCCAATCACCGCCATTTGAACCGTTTCCATCATCGGCTTCCAGACGACATCGATATAGCTCCAGTCGGGAGGAACCATCTCAACAAGCAGCTTGCCCATCTCCGGAAAGCCTTCGATCAGCTTGGTAATACTGGAGTCGGTTTTATCCGCGCTCCACCATAACAGAAAAATCAGAACCAGCGTCGTCATATACGACTTCGCATTGGACGGCTTTTTCAGGATGTCGCGGCGTTCGGGACCGGTCATTCCGCCTCCACCCCCAGAAGCTCGTCCTTCTTGATCGCGCGCCCGTAAATGCCCGAAAAGGCCTCGTCCGTCGCTTCCGATACGGGACCGTCGAATACGACCTCCCCTGCCCGCAGGCCGATAATTCGTGTCGCGTATTCCCGTGCCAAGTCGATAAAGTGAAGGTTAACGACGGTCGTGATGCCGAGCTCCTGATTGATCCGTTTCAGGTCATCCATGACCTGACGCGTCGTCAACGGGTCCAGCGAGGCGACCGGCTCGTCCGCCAGAATGATTTTCGCTTCCTGGGCGAGCGCTCTGGCAATCGAGACGCGCTGCTGTTGTCCGCCGGACAATTCGTCCGCACGGGCATACGCCTTTTCCCGAATATTTACGCGTTCAAGCGCTTGGAGCGCAAGCTCTACGTCTTGTTTCGGGAACAGCCCGAGCAGCGTCCGCAGCGTCGAATGATAGCCGACACGGCCGGAGAGAACGTTGCGAAGAACAGAGGAGCGTTTGACTAAGTTGAAATTTTGAAAAATCATGCCGATATCGCGGCGCAGATTCCGAAGCTGGGCTCCCTTTGCCGCCGTAATCGAGCGTCCGTCGATGAGAATTTGGCCATCGGTGATTTCATGCAGTCGGTTGATCGAGCGCAGCAGCGTCGATTTTCCCGCTCCCGAGAGACCGACGATAACAATAAATTCGCCTTTGTCCATGGTCAAATTAATATTTTTGAGACCTACGGTTCCGTTCGGATATACCTTGGACACATTCTGGAATTCAATCATAGTCTAATGATAGTCCCCTTTAACTAATTTAAACTGACAGATTTTAATTCGACATGAATCGCGTTTTTCCTCTTCCGTTGCGCCCCAAACGACCATATTAATGAAAGCTTAACACTTTCAACCAGCAGGACTTGACTCCCAGGACTGTAAAAGAATAATCGTCACTGCTTGATTAAAACAGTAACCCGCAAATAAACGCAATCACCTTCGCTCCCGGCAGGAGCAAAAGCTGGGCGAGCAAGGTACCGGCCAGCCGCGACAGCATCAGGATGCCGAACATTTTATGGAGCTCCGCCTGCTTTACCTTGCCGGATATCGCCTTATCGGACAGCAGCGCAACTCGCGGGTCGATGAAGATGGTCAGCAGGATGGTGGCAATCCCGTTGATCAGCCCTGACGATTGCGCGGCGCTTGTCGCATTCTCGGGAACGAGATAAGACGCATACAGCGCGGATAATACGCCGACCGTGTAGATGCCCGTAACCAAGGTGTTCATCAGCAAAAGCCGCTTCGGAATCCCGCCGACCCGCAGCCGGCTGAGCATCTCCAGACGGGGCAGACGAAATACGCGCTTGACCGATTTCAGCTTGTCGATCGTCACGGACTCCCGGATTAGGATCGGCAGCGACCCGACGACCTCAAGCCGGGCGATCAGCCGCGTGGCCACGAACACCATCGTCGGAAAAACGAGAAGCGCCACCAGCGTCCCGACGGAAGCCCCGATCAAGATCAAATGAAATTGAAACCCGAGCGCAATGTCCGGGTCATGCTTCGCTTTATCGATCAAATTGCCGAATAACGTGCCTTGAAGCATATTCGAAGTTCTGGAGATCAGAACGATGATGCCGGTGAGCGATAAGGCGACTGCCAGTTTTCCTGTTCGGATGCCGGCCAGCCTTACCGCATAAGATAGCGTTTCCACGCCATGAATGATCAAGGTCAGCGCAAATACGAGCCATACCGATCCGATCATGCTTCCCCCTCCTCCGTTTTGCAGACAAGCCAAAAACGCGACCGCACGCTTGATTCGCAAGAACAAAGACGGCTGTCGCGTTTGTAGTGGTTTGCCGGTTGAATGACGTCTCTTGATCGCCTGCTAGCTGCCTGCGACGTCCCTCTTCGTAAATAGCAGCCAGGAAACGGCATAGAATACAATCCAATAAGCGGCCAGAATAGCCAGAGAGAAGCCGAGCGTCATCCCGGGGACTACAGGCTTGCCCCCGTGCAAATACGGAGTCAAATCCGTATTGGCGAACAACAAATATTTGACCCAGGCATATCTGAGCTGCACCAAAATGGTTACGAGCGTTCCGGACACAAACATCAGGAAGATGGAGAGTCCGATCGCCAGCGAGCTGCTCCGGAACACGGTCGAAATCATAAAAGCCAGCGTCGCCGTCATCACGATCTCTATGGCTTTGATCCCATATCCTTGAAGGATGGCCGGCATCGTCCCGTCGGGCGCAACCGAACCGCTGACGCCGAATAGCACAAGCCCCGTAAAGTAAGAGATGATCAGCATAAGCAGCAGCAGCTCGACAATGAACAGCAGCACGGATACGTACTTGGCCCATAAAATTTTGCCGCGGGAGGCCGGGCGGATCAGCAGCAGCTTCACGGTGCCCCACGTAAATTCGGAAGCTACGCTGTCCCCCGCCACAATGACGGAAAAAATCGTGACGAGCGGGGCGAGAATCGCCGAGTTGCTCATGAATTGAAGGACGTGGTTCATCTCCGATTCGAGGACATACTTCATCATCGCGCCCATCGAAATAACCGCCAAGACGACAAAAGCAAGCATGATCCACGTTCGCAGACGGGTATAAATTTTCATCTGCTCGTTCTGTATGAGGCGCAATACGCTAGACAATCCGGTTCCCTCCCGTCACTTCGAGGAACTGCTCCTCGAGCGTTTTGGTCAGCGTCCGGATGCCGTAAACCCGGATTCCCGCCGCAACGAAGTGGGCGTTAAGCTCGGCGATCGCTTCGCGCCGGTTCGGCAGCCATACGCTGAGCTCCGCACCTTCCGTTTTCGCACGATTCGCCTCGCCAAGCAGCTCAAGAGCCGCATCGGGGCGGTCGACTTCAAACCGGACCTCAACGTCCTCCGTCTCCGAAGGCGCCTCCTTGAACGACCGGACATCGAGCAGCCGTCCGTTCTGAATGATGGCTACCCGGTCGCACATCAATTCCATCTCCGACAGCAAGTGGCTCGAAACGATGACCGCCAGCCCTTCCTCCGCAGCCAACCGACGCAAATAATCGCGCAGCTCGCGGATCCCCTCGGGGTCCAGACCATTGGTCGGCTCGTCGAGCACGAGCACCGACGGGCGGTGTAGGATCGCTTGGGCTACGCCGAGACGCTGCCGCATGCCGAGCGAATATGTTTTTACCTTATCCATAATGCGGTTCTCCAGCTTCACCAGCCGAACCACTTCGTCAATACGTTCCATTGGGACACTCGGCATCATCCGGGCAAAATGAACCAGGTTCTGATACCCTGTCATAAACCCGTAAAACTCAGGGTTCTCCACAATCGCGCCGACATGAAGCATCGCTTGCTCGAACCTTGTTTTCACGCTGTGTCCCTGAATCAGCACTTCACCGTCCGTGATGGCCATTAACCCAACCATCATCCGGATCGTTGTCGTCTTGCCCGCGCCGTTCGGTCCGAGAAATCCGAACACTTCGCCGGGCTTCACGGCGAAGGACAGCCCGTCCACAATCGTTTTGGAGCCGATTCGCTTGGTTACCTGCTGCAGTTGTACTACCGGAGTCGCTTCCATAATGCCTCCATATGTAAAAAATAGGGCATACCTTCCTAACACGGAAAGTATACCATACCTGAAATCTGGGACCAAATTTCGTAACAGGCCGGTGCTCTACGCTCCGGATTCCTGCTCGTAATATTGCGCCAGGCTGACGATCATGCTGCCCATCCGCTCCTGCTCCGGTGCAACGACCCGTGCGATGCCCTCTTCGCGAAGCGCTTCAGCCGTCACTTTGCCTACCGCCACGGCGACGACACCGCTCGCAAAAGCATCCTTCACCCGGTCCGCCATCCCCTGCTCCTGCGCATAAGCCATCAAAAACCGGACCTGCGGTGTGCTGGTGAACGTCACAGCATCGATAACGCCGCTCACGATTTCATTCAGCAGCGTATCCACCACCTCCAGAGCAGGCGGAACGTGCCGATACGGCAAAATTTCACGGTACGACGCCTGCCGCTCGGCGAGCCATTGGACAAGCCTTGGCGCGGTGTCGCCGTATAGCTGTAGCGCCACCCTCTGCCCCTGGAGCTCGTGAGGCTCCATCGCCGCGATCAGGCTGGCCGTCGTTCCGTCCTCGTCCCGTACGGCAGGGGTTAGCCCCAGCGTTTTCAAATAATTGATCGTTTTGTAGCCTCTGGCCGCGATTCGGGCTTGGTTCAACGTTTCCACGAACGCTTCCTTTTGGCCCATGCTTTCGGCCGCTTGTACCAATAGCTCCGTACCGATCCCTGTCGTAAGAATTACCCAATCGATCCCCGTCTCGATCAGCCGGGCGATTTCCGCCTCCACTTGCTCCCGCTCGACAGCAACGGTTCCTTGGGCCGGCCGCAAGATCGGCACTCCGCCCAGCTTTTCCACGATGACGCTAAGCTCCGCCGCTTTCCTCGGTCCAGTAAGCGCAATTCGTTTTCCTGCAAGTCTGCTCATCCCGCTGCCCCCTTGTGCTGACCTTCTGCCGGTCGCGTATTCCTGCAATGCGTCACCATATCTGACATATAGTTCGTACTATACTGGAAGATTGCCGTTCAAGCAATAGATTTGGAGAAACGAATTTTTAGCTGCCTGTTTAAATTCGGGGATCGCGGGCAAATCTAGTACTATCACTCTAGTTTTTTCAAAGGAGGAGTAGTAAGGAATGTGTAATCCTAGTATTTTTCGGCTCGCGCTTTGCCTCATTCTCATCGTCACCCTGGGAGCGGCGGCCGAGCGGCCCGCCTATGCCTACCATACATCTTCAGATCTGGCCGAAACGGCCGTGACGTCCCAGGAATGGGACGCGATCCTGCAAAGAGACGCAGGGGCTGAAACACAGACGGAAGGCTCTGTCTTGCAAACACAGTCTTCCCCTGTCTCCTATAAAGTGCGCTCGGGCGATACGCTTTATCGGATCTCCAGATCGTTCGGAATCCCCGTGGAGACACTGCTAACCGTCAATGGAATCAACGATCCGGGATCGCTCCAGGCAGGGCAGCAGCTGCAGATTCCGTCGGAACAGACCGGCATTGATCTACCCGGGGGACAAGAGGGTATCATCCGACAGGTGCTGACTTCCACGCTAACGGCTTATACCGCGGGAGTCGAATCGACCGGCAAGAAGCCGTCCCATCCGGAATACGGCATCACCTATAGCGGCAGCAAAGCCGAGGAAGGACGCACGATCGCCGTCGATCCTTCGGTTATCCCGATGGGCTCGACCGTTTTCATCGACGGTATCGGCGTCCGGAAAGCCGAAGATATCGGATCGGCCATCCGCGGCACGCGAATCGACTTGTTCATGGACGACGTGGAGCAAGCCCGCGACTTCGGCGTGAAGAAAAATGTGAAGGTTTATGTGCTGGAAGGCACGGTGTAGGATAACTCAAAAAAAGAGTAGATTCCTTGAACATTACATTCAAGGAATCTACTTACTTTTCTACTGCTATTTCCAAGCAAGCGATACGCTCTGGCCGGCGAACTTATAGGTTACATAGTTCGAATTAGGGTCGGTTTGTTTAAGCAATCTGCCGCTTTTGTCATACGCGCCAACCCACAACTTGTATTCCGTGTCTATTGCTGCACCAGTAAATGTATACGAGTTGCTTGTTGTGTCGAACGTTTGTTTCGTGTTGTCATCTGTATTCAAAACCGACACAGTGTAATGATGTACGCCAGTTACCGAACCAAACTTGATGACAAGTCCCGCGGCGGCCAGTTCATGATGACCAACTGGTTCGGAAGCCGCTACAGTCGGATTAATCGCATTAGGCGTCAATTGTTCTGCAGCTGCGGCACCGGCGATGGACGTTAGAGATAATGCCGAAAGTAAGGCCAAAGAAGCAATCTTTTTCACAACAATCACTCCTTATATAATTTTGTGTTCTTGCGAACAATTCATATATTATATCTTTTGTTTTCTTTTTTGTTTGTTTTTGGATATCCGGCAAAAAATAGGGATTATCCTGCAAAAAAGTTGTCGAATTCCAGCACCCCGCCGTCATCGCTTCGTCAACCGCCGTATTTTTCCCGTAACCGGTGAATGAGGCTCATGACATCTTTTCCGATCGTCGCCTCGAATTCCTGATAAATCGGCTCCAATCGCTGCATCCACTCGCGGCGTTCCTCCGGCGTCTGAACATGAATTTGCAGTCCCCCTTGATGGCGCAGCTCTTCCAGCTGGCGGCGGTTCATCTCGATCGCATTCTCGTTGGCCCAATGCGCCGTTTCTTCCAGCGCTTCCGCCAAAGGCTGCTTCACATCCCCCGGCAGCTTGTCCCAGAACGATTTGTTCATCAGCACCGTATACCCGAGATATCCGTGGTTGCTGATGGTCATATATTTTTGCACCTGGTAGAACTTTTTCGTACGGATGTTGGATATCGTATTCTCTTCGCCGTCCACGACGCCCGACTCCAGACCGCGGTAAACTTCGTTGAACGGAATCGGGGTCGTTTTCGCCTCGAACTGCCGAAATTGCGCTTCGATCACTTTGCTCGGCAAAATACGAAAGTGCTGTTCTTTGAAATCCGAAGGATGGATCAGCGGCCCGCGGTTGGAAGTCATTTGCTTGAAGCCGTTGCCCCAATAGGACAAGCCGACCAAATTTTTGCTTGCCAGCTTATCGAACAGCAGCTTCCCAAGCTCTCCGTCAAACGCTTCCTGTACCGCTTCATCGCTCAAAAACGCATACGGCAGGTCGAACGTCAGCCACGCCGGAACGTGATCGGACAGATTGGCAAATGAAGGCGCAATCATCTGCACGTTGCCGCGCATAAGCGCATCCATTTCGTCGGTCTCGTTATAGAGTACCGCGTTCGGAAACACTTCGACCTTCACGCGCCGGTTTGTTTTTTCGGACACCAGTCTGGCAAACCTTTGAGCCGCCAAACCTTTAGGCGTATTTTCGGCCACGACATGACTGAATTTAATGACCAATGCCTGGTCAAAGCCTTCTTGCTCGTCATCCGCCACGTCGGATGTCGAGGAAAAGCCCGGATAAAATCCGATCGCCACGGCAGCGGCAAGCCCGATTAATACAACAAGCAGCGTTCCGAGCAAAGGCCTCACGCCCGCCCACCTCCGGAGTGTCATGATCATGATGTACAATAACACATGTCGCCGCCTAACTCAACGAAGACCGTAAGCCGAACATGAATTTTGAAGAAACGGATAAACTAAAGAAAAACGCGGACGATTCCCCGCAAACGAAGGAGGTTTCAGACGAGATGCCGGCAAGATTCGTACGGGGTCTGCTTTGGTGCCTTCTGCTGATGCCAATCGTATTGACGGGCTGCGGCGGCGGAAAAAAACAAGAGCAGCAACAAAAGCAACAAAGTCAAAAACAGCAGCAAGGTAAACAGGGCGATGTGGTGCTTCAGCAGCAGATGAAGATGTATCAGGATATAAAAAAAAGCGAGCGCGAGCAGCAGGAAAAGATCCGCAAGGAAGAGAAAAAGCAGCTTAAAAAGCTGCAAAAGGATCAGCAAAAAATGCTGAAGAGGGAACTCGAATTTCAAGAAAAAGTTCGTATGGGGAGCAACCCGTGGGCCGGCGGCAAAAAGGAAAAGCAGCAGTCCAAGCAGCAAGGCAAAGCCGGAACAAAAAAAGAATCGACTGAGAAGAAAAACAAATCCCCGGAGCAGCAGCAAGGCAAAGGGAAGGAAGAAAAAAAGAAGATGCCGGGAGGGTAATTCCTCCCGATTCGATACATATCCGCTTATCGACAGCCCGTCCCCGCTCCATCCCGGTTGCGAAGGAAGGGCTGTTCTGTTTCCATCCCGCCGCATCCTGTTGTATGATAATATATCGTAGAAAGGGGGCGGGAACGGATGCTGCAGCGCTTGAAAATCAACTGGAAAATCGCGATTTTGTCGTTCGGCATCGTCCTGTTCTCACTCTGTATCGGAGGGACGATTCTTCTTGGCAGTATCGTGCGGCTGAAGGAGGAAGAGCTGGGGCGGCGGCTGCTTGTGACCGCCCGCACCGTGGCGCAGATGCCGGAGGTCGTCTCCGGCATTGCGGACCCCGGAATGCGCGACGGCATCCAGCTTGCCGCCGAGCGCATTCGCATCATCAACGACGTAACCTACGTCGTCGTGATGGATATGCACCGGCTGCGGCTGTCGCATCCGGTGGAAAGCAAAATCGGCACCGTTTCGTCCGGTGCCGATGAAGGCCCCGCCTTTGCCGAGCACACTTACGTGTCCAAGGCGGAGGGCGAGCTCGGCACAGCGCTGCGCGCCTTCGTGCCGATTATGAACGCCGAGCATGCGCAGATCGGCGTCGCGCTCGTCGGCCGCATCCAGCCGACCGTAGGACAGGTGCTGCTGGACCTGTCGAGTCAAGCCTACGTCGTGTTGTTCATCTCCCTGCTTTTCGGGCTGTGGGGGTCGTGGAAGCTCGCCCAGCATATCAAACGGCAGATGTTCGAGCTGGAGCCTCACGAAATCGCCGCGCTGCTGCTCGAACGTACGGCGACGTTCAACGCGATGCATGAGGGTGTCATTGCCATCGATAAGTACGAACGCATCACGATTTTCAACGAGAAAGCGAAACAGATGCTCAAAGTATCGGGCGATGTCGTCGGCAAGTCGATTTGGGAGGTGCTTCCCGATACGCGGCTTCCGGAAATATTGGAGCTTAATCATCCGATCTTCAATCAAGAGCTGGTCATTCAAGGCACACCGATCATGAGCAACCGGGTACCAGTTACCGTAGGCGAACAAACCGTCGGCGCCGTCGCCATTTTTCAAGACCGGACGGAAGTGACGCGGATGGCCGAAGAGCTGACCGGCGTTCGGACCTTCGTCGATGCGCTGCGCGTGCAAAACCACGAATACATGAACAAGCTGCATACGATCGGCGGCTTGATTCAGCTCGGCAGCAATAAGAAAGCGCTTGATTATTTGTTCGAGATGACCGAGCAGAAAGAAGAGCTGACCCGGTTTCTCGACAGCCGCATTCACAACGAAAGCCTGACCGGTCTGCTGCTCGGCAAAATCAGCCGCGGCCGGGAGCTTGGCATCGAGGTAACGATCGACAGGCAAAGCAGGCTGGAACGGTTTCCCGAACGGCTCGATCATCACGATTTCGTGATTTTGCTCGGCAACCTCCTGGAAAATGCTTTTGATGCCTTGCATCATCAGACCAAGGATAACAAGCGCATCTTCATCAGCCTTGAACAAGATGACGAGGTGCTGTCCGTCCTCGTCGAAGACAATGGCTGCGGCATGGAGGAGTCCGTCAAAACCCGCATATTCGAGCACGGCTTTACAACTAAAGGCGGCGGCGGACGTGGAATCGGCCTTCATCTGATCGACGGTATCGTGCGGAAAGGCGGCGGCTCGATTCAGATCGAATCGGCCCCGGGAGAAGGAACGACATTCATCATTACGTTCCCGATGCAGTAATTTTTACAGTCCAATGCTCTTCATTTACAATGAAAGCGAGGGAGATGACAAGCAATATGGCAGATGGTATAAACGAATTCAAGCGGGACGCTTTCCGCGTTCTGTTGATCGAAGACGATCCGATGGTGCAGGAGGTCAACAGTCAATTCGTCGAGCGAGTGGAAGGCTATCGTGTCGTCGGCATCGCCTCCAGCGGGGATGAAGGCTTGCGCATGGTGAAGGAGCTGCAGCCCGATCTGGTCATCCTCGATATTTTCATGCCGGTGCGGGACGGCATCGAGACGCTTCTGGAGCTGCGCCGAATTCAAGCCCCCGTCGATGTTATGGTGATCAGCGCGGCCAACGATATGCGGACCATCGAACGGATGCTTCAGAACGGGGCCGTCGATTACATTATGAAACCGTTTAAATTTGAACGGGTGAAGCAGGCGCTTGAGCATTATCGGCAGATGAAGGCAGCGCTGAACAGCGGCCGTCCGGCTACCCAATCCGAGCTGGACCGGCTGCTTTTCGGAAGAACGCATGACGCGTCTTCACCAGACGTGCAAAAGGAAGAGCCATTGGAATTGCCCAAAGGGCTGCAGGCCGTAACCCTCAAGCAGATTATGCAATTTCTGATCCTGCAAACGGAGGCGCTTTCAGCGGAGGAGGTCGCCGAAGGCATCGGCATCGCCAGGGTGACAGCCAGACGCTATCTCGATTATTTGGAGAAAAGCGGTCAAGTCCGTCTCGATCTCCAATACGGGGTCGGCCGCCCCGTCAATAAATACACATTATCCTCACCGCCCGGCGGATCGCGTTAACGAACAACGCGGTCCGCTTTTTTGTGCGCTCTCCAAGACCAAAAAGACCAAAACAACCAATATGTCCAAATGATTCACAAGCCATTATGAAAGCGATAACATAAAAACACGAAAAGAGAACGCACTATTAGAAACGAGGGATTTCCATGAAAATCAACTTCAAAAATCTTACGGTTCAGGTCTTGATTGCGATTGTCCTCGGGATCTTGATCGGGCAATTTTTCCCGGCGTTCGGGGTGCAGCTTAAAGTGCTCGGCGATATGTTCGTCAAACTGATCAAAATGGTCATCGCCCCCATCGTCTTTTTCACAATTGTAATCGGTTTCGCAAATATGGGGGATATGAAAAAAATCGGCCGGATCGGCGGCAAAGCGCTGCTGTATTTTGAAATCATCACGACCTTCGCGATGGCGATCGGGATTGCGGTTATGTATCTCGTCCGTCCCGGCTCCGGCATGGATGTCAGCAAAGTCGGCGCCAATGCGGCCGATGTGGCAAAATATGCGAAGCAAGCAGCGGAAACTCCGCATGGCTTCATGGACTTTCTGCTTAGCGTCATTCCGGACAGCGTCGTAGGTGCGCTCGCCAAAGGCGACATGCTGCCGGTGCTCCTGTTCTCTGTCATGTTCGGTCTCGCTATGGCTTCCCTGGGCGAGAAATCGAGACCCGTCACGCATTTTTTCGAGAAATTGAATGACATCTTCTTTAAATTGGTCGCGATGATCATGCGCTTCTCCCCTATTGCCGCAGGCGGCGCCATGGCTTATACGATCGGGAAATTCGGGATTGCCTCCCTGTTCTCCCTTGGCAAAATGATGGGGTCCGTCTACATCACCATGATTCTGTTCGTCATCGTGATACTCGGTGCAGTAGCCCGATTCTACGGCTTCAGCATCTTCAATCTGCTGAAGTTCATCAAAGAAGAAATTTTGCTGGTGCTCGGCACGTCCTCCTCCGAATCGGCGCTGCCGCGCTTGATGGAACGTCTTGAGAAATACGGCTGCTCCAAGTCGGTCGTCGGTCTGGTCGTCCCAACCGGATATTCGTTCAACCTGGACGGCACGTCGATTTATTTATCGATGGCTGCTCTATTTATCGCGCAAGCCTATGGCATTGAGCTGACATGGCTCCAAATTTTAACGCTATTGGGCGTGCTGATGCTGACCTCGAAAGGCGCGGCAGGCGTTACCGGCTCCGGCTTCGTCACCTTGGCGGCCACGCTTGCGGCGATCCCGGGCAACGTGATCCCGCTTGAAGGCATGGCGCTTTTGCTAGGCGTTGACCGCTTTATGTCCGAAGCTCGGGCCATTACGAACCTGATCGGCAACAGCGTTGCCACCGTCGTCATTGCGAAGAGCGAGAAGCAATTTGATAATCAAACGGTCGCAGTATCCTCTACTTCGGAAGAAAGTGTTTATGTAAACGGCGAATCCAAAGCCCTCACTACGAATTAACGTACAAAAAAGCAGCCGTACCCTTTGTGGGTGCGGCTGCTTTATTATTTCCTATTTCGACCGTTCCTCAATCGTCTCATCGAACACACATTCTTCCAGCTTCAACATCTTCGTTTTATGCTTCCACTTATATGTTAGCCATATGACCAAAAAGAGCGGAATGCCGATATAAGAAGCAAACAGATAAGGCCAATCGACCGTACCGTCCTTAATCCCGCCCATACACTGACCGACGATAACGATAGCGCACAGTACCCCAGCCAGGATCGGCCCGAACGGAAACCATTTCGCTTTGTACGGCAGATCGTTGATGTCGCGGCCTTGAGCGACATAAGCTTTACGGAAGCGGTAGTGGCTTATCGCGATGCCGAGCCAGGCGATAAAGCCCGACATGCCGGATGCATTCAACAGCCAAGTGTAGACGACACCATCGCCGAACGAAGAGGACAAGAACGCGAACATGCCCAAAGCGCTCGTCACCAACAGCGCATAAACCGGAACGCCTCTCTTGCTCAGCTTGGCGAGAAAACGCGGCGCTTTCCCTTCTTTGGCCAGCACCCACAGCATCCGCGTCGACGCGTACATGCCGGAGTTCCCTGCTGATAATACCGATGTAAGGATGACGGCATTCATCACCGATGCGGCGATGCTAAGGCCTGCTTTTTCAAATACCATCGTGAACGGGCTCATCGCCACGTTATCACTGGCCAAATTTTCGTTTGTATACGGAATAAGCAGACCGATCACAGCAATAGCAATCAAATAAAACAACAGAATGCGCCAGAAAACCGAGCGGATTGCCTTAGGCACGTTGCGGCGCGGATCTTCACTCTCTCCGGCGGCTACCCCTACCAGCTCCGTCCCCTGAAAAGAGAACCCTGCGGCCATAAATACGCCGAGCGCAGCCAAGAACCCTCCGTGGAAAGGCGCGTCGCCGATCGTAAGATTGCGGAAGCCGACGGCTTCGCTGGACCAGATGCCGACGATCATCAGAATGCCGATTCCGATGAACACAATGATCGTGACGACCTTAATTAACGCAAACCAGTACTCCGACTCTCCATAGCTTTTTACCGAAAGCAGATTGAGCCCCACCATCAAGGCAAGAAACAACGCACTCCAGAGGAAAGAAGGACTGTCCGGAAGCCAAAATTTAATGATCAGTGTCGCTGCCGACAGCTCGGCGGCTATCGTAATCGCCCAGTTGTACCAATAATTCCAGCCGAGCGCGAACCCGAACGAAGGATCCACGAACCGGGTCGCGTACGTGCTAAACGTCCCCGATACCGGCATGTAAGTAGCCATTTCGCCTAAGCTCGTCACCAAAAAATAAACCATGATGCCGATAATCAAATACGCAAGGAACGCTCCGCCCGGACCGGCTGAATGAATGGCTCCGCCGCTGGCCAGAAACAGGCCTGTACCGATGGAACCGCCGAGCGAAATCATAGTCATATGCCGGGCCGCCAGCCCTCTTTTCAACTGATTCGGGGATGAAGATTTGTCCACTCGGGTAGAATTCATAGATCGCTACTCCTTCTGAAAATGTTAAGGTCACCCTCATCAAAGATTTTTTATGGCGCTTTCAATGCTCCAAACTAGTTCCTAGGGCATAAAAAAAGCCGCAACCTGTATGCGACTACTTGGTCCTCTTAGGTTAGGTTTATTCATAAAATCTAAACAATATGCCTACCCATTCTATCATATTTCATTTGCTTTTATCTAGTCCTATCTTTTGACAGCTTTCTCTTATACGAAAATTTAGTAATGAAGAATTAAACAGGAGGATGGATACATCGGAGGGTTATGCTAAATCTGCGGGGCTTACCGATCGTTTTTCTTCGTCTGAAGGCAAAAAAGGAACCGTCAGAATGGATGACGATCCCCAATGATGTGTGCCCATGCTATCTGCCCGATGATAAAGCTACCCTGCTTAATGTTTCGTTGATCTGTTTGACGATAGACTCCGTGTGGTCGTGAATGAAAAAATGTCCGCCATCATACTCGACAATCTTGAAAGATCCGTTGGTATGATCACTCCAAGCGGTTAAATGCTCTGAAAGCATGTCGTCTTCTTTTCCATTCAATACGGTAAGGCCGCAATCGAACATTATATTTTTTTCATGGTAAACATAGTTTTCAACCAGCTTATAATCCGCTCTTAAAAGCGGCATAAAAATCTCTGCCAATTCCCGGTTTTCGAACAGTTCCCGCGGCGTTCCTCCCAGCTGATGAACTTCCGTCATAAATTCGGCTTCAGGGAGAAGGTGCATCACTTTCCTGTCATGCGGACACTGCGGCGCCCGGCGCCCGGATGCAAAGATGTGTACCGGCTCCACGCCTTTTAGCTGCTTAATTTTGCAGCAGAGCTCATATGTCAGCAAGCTTCCCATACTGTGCCCGAACAAGGCGAACGGGGCATGGAGTCTCCCGCCAATCTCACGGTATATATCTTCAATAGCTTGTTCGACGTTATCATAAGGAGACTCATTAAATCTCCGGCCTCTGCCGGCCAGCTCCACAGGATACAACTCAATATCCGCACTCAATAATCTCTTCCATTTGGAATAAATCGTAGCCGATCCGCCGGCATAAGGCAGGCAAAATAACTGAATTTTACTCATTAAAAGAAGCACCCCAATCCGTGTAGTAGAACGTAATTTGTGTTCTTTTGGCTAAAGCTTCTAGCCGTATCATAAGACAGACCATCCGGCTTCTTCTTATCCCTCAGTTGTAATGTTTTAGCGGCCAGGCCCATCTGTCGATGACCATTCATCGATTTGCTGAAAACGCCAAAATGACTATGATCCTCACTCCAAACCTCCCTTGCTTGCATTTTGTGCGTGATGCATAGAAAATCTTTAGAAAGATGGATATATCCACAAACCACATTGACCTATATTTTACCAAATAAAATAGGTATTGTATATTTAGTTTTTGTAATACATTAATGAAAAAAAGCAAAAGATTCTATTAAGCCATGTTCCTCGGAATCTCTTGCCAAACAATGCAACAAAAAAAGAGCTGTTTTGAAGTCAGTATTTCTACTTTCTTCAAAACAGCTCTTATTCTTTTCCCCGCTTTATTAAGCGGTAAGTACGTGCCCTGAGAGATTCGAACTCCCGACCTTTTGATTCGTAGTCAAACGCTCTATCCGGCTGAGCTAAGGGCACATAATTTTTAAATAAATGGAGCGGAAGACGGGATTCGAACCCGCGACCCTCGCCTTGGCAAGGCGATGCTCTACCCCTGAGCCACTTCCGCGTAAAGATGCGGTCGAGAGGACTCGAACCTCCACGGCTGTTACACCACTAGAACCTGAATCTAGCGCGTCTGCCAATTCCGC
>NZ_JAHNZO010000209.1 GCF_018998565.1 Paenibacillus oleatilyticus
TTGCCGTATACCGGCAGCGGTTTACCGGCGACGGCATTCAGGATAACCAGCGGGATCAGCTTCTCCGGGAAGTGATAAGGGCCGTAGTTGTTCGAACAGTTGGTGACGAGGGTCGGCAAACCATAGGTGCGCAGCCAGGCGCGCACCAGATGATCGCTCGACGCCTTGGAGGCGGAATACGGGCTGCTCGGCGCATAGGGCGTGGTTTCGGTGAACAGATCGTCAGTGCCGTGCAGATCGCCGTACACTTCGTCGGTGGAGATATGATGGAAGCGGAAAGCCTGCTTCTTCTCCGCCGCCAACGGCTGCCAGTAATGG
>NZ_JAHNZO010000210.1 GCF_018998565.1 Paenibacillus oleatilyticus
GTTGGGAGCTGTTCGTATCGCGCGGGTAGGATGCCCGCGTTTTAGCAAACGGAGGACAGGACGTTCATCCAATGTTTGTCTTCGGGAGTGGGAAATGAAGCCTTTCTTGCGCTGGTGTTACGTTGCGACAGCACTCATGCTGGCAGGATGCAGCAACCATGATTGGCGTAAAGACGAAGTTTTGGCAATCCCGTTGCAGCCTACGTTGCAGCAGGAAGTGATCCTGGCGCGCATGGAACAAATTCTTGCCAGCCGGGCACTGACGGATGACGAACGCGCACAGCTTTTATATGAGCGCGGTGTGCTGTATGATAGCC
>NZ_JAHNZO010000211.1 GCF_018998565.1 Paenibacillus oleatilyticus
GGCTGCGGGTGGTCTGAACGTCGCTGAACTTCAGATTGTCGTAATTCCAGTGGTGGCTGCTGACGATAGCATCGTGGAAAACGGCCTGGTACAGCGGCAGGCGGTAACGCGGATCGAATTCGACGGTACGGTAGGGCTGTTTCACTTTGGCGGGGCGGAAGAAAAACGCCGGTTGGGCGTTGGGCCACCAAGCGCCGAGATAATAGGGCGAGGATTTATCCTGATTCATCTGTTTATCTCCCCAGCCGAATCCCCAGGTTTCCATGCCGTGGGCGAACATCAGGCTGCGCGCGGTCACTGCGTTGCCGTCCTCTGAG
>NZ_JAHNZO010000212.1 GCF_018998565.1 Paenibacillus oleatilyticus
GGGCAGGGCGCGGGGCGACAGATGTTCGCTGTCTCCCAGCGTCCAGTAGACCTCGTCGCTCAGCAGCCACAGATCGTGGCGACGGCAGATATCGGCGATGTCTTCCAGCGACTCTCTCGTGTAGACCGCGCCGGTCGGGTTGTTGGGTGTGTTGAGCAGCATGGCCCGCGTGTTCGGCCGCACTGCGGCCTTGATCGCCCTGGCGTCCGGCTGGAAGCTATCGGTGGCGCGGGTTTCGACGACCGTGAAATCGGCGCCGGCGGCGCGGAACGTGCCGGGGTAGGTGGCATAGTAGGGCGCCACGACGATGGCATGGT
>NZ_JAHNZO010000213.1 GCF_018998565.1 Paenibacillus oleatilyticus
GAATAAAGACTTCGTTCAGCCAGCGGCGGCCACAGAACACGCCGGCTTCGCGGGTAATGACGGTGGCTTCGGCCTGCTTGTCCGCCGGTAACAATTGCGCGGTAATATCGCGCCCGGCGTCAACTTCACCTCCCAGGTCTTCGCGCAGCGCCTGGGCGACGGAATAGGGAATATCACTTTCAATACGTTCAAGAAGCTCGGTACGGCGACGGTCGGCACTGTAGCGGCGTGTCGGCATGGAAAACTCCGAAATGGACGGTTAGATCGTAGGGGAACATGCTACTCTGTTGCAGGAATAAGTACCACCGCAGAGAGG
>NZ_JAHNZO010000214.1 GCF_018998565.1 Paenibacillus oleatilyticus
GCCAGGTGATCCTGGATTCCGTCTCTTTCACGCTGGGTGAAGGCGAGTTCAAACTGATCACCGGGCCTTCCGGCTGTGGGAAAAGCACCCTGCTGAAAATCATCTCTTCCTTAATGGATCCGACCAGCGGAAAGCTCTATTTCGACGGCCAGGCGATCGACGAGATGTCGCCGGAGGCGTATCGCAAGCAGGTCTCTTACTGCTTCCAGACGCCGTCACTGTTCGGCAATACGGTTTACGACAATCTGGCGCTGCCCTACCAGATCCGTCAACAGCCGCCGGCCGAGCGAAAAATGAAGGCCGATCTGGCGCGTTT
>NZ_JAHNZO010000215.1 GCF_018998565.1 Paenibacillus oleatilyticus
ATGATAGGACGGGCTGTCGAGGATCGCCGCTTCCAGGCCATTCGACAGCGCGCGTTGCATCAACAGCTCCATTGCCAGCGTCTGGGTCTCCTTGATCGGCAGCGGCGTCGCGCCGCGAATATCAGGCAGTTGCTCGATGATCTCGAGCGCGCGCGCCACCGTGGTGTGATCAACGCAGGCCGCGAGCAGGCCATAAGTCATGCCATAGAGACCATCGAGCGTTTTTGGCAGCAGCGCCGCGGTGTCCGCCCCCGGCCGCGCCGCGAGGAGCCGCACCACGTCGGCGCCGGCCTGCAATTCGCGCAGCACGCCAAAG
>NZ_JAHNZO010000216.1 GCF_018998565.1 Paenibacillus oleatilyticus
GTTTCGCCCTGACCGCCTTCGGCATCGCCGCCCTCGCCCTGTTGTATCAAAGCAGCATGGCGCTGCAGCTGGTGAGCCTGGCGTTGGTGGGCTTTGGTCTCGGCGGCGTGATCACCGCCGCGTCCACCGCCATCATGCTGAACGCGCCGGAGGAGAAATCCGGTATGGCGGCCTCTATCGAAGACGTCTCCTACGAGCTGGGCGGCGTACTGGGCGTGACGTTGCTCGGCGGGCTGATGACGGCGTTCTACAGCCATAGTCTGGCGCTGCCGGCGGAGCTGCCGGTCAGCGAGTTGGCCTACGACAGCATCGACG
>NZ_JAHNZO010000217.1 GCF_018998565.1 Paenibacillus oleatilyticus
GGCCCAACTTTGGGCGTCATTATCAGCAGAGGCTGACGCCAAACCTGCGTATCACCGACGTGGCTCGCCAGCTCAATACCCGTCATTGGCCGCTGGCCCGCACCTCCATCATGACCTTCAACGCCTTCCTTTGCAGTGGTGACAGTGAATTGGGTCCGAAACACCTGCCTGATGGAGACGCGCGCATCGGCCTGTCGGTTGACAAAATACTGGCAGCGGCACAACTGCTTTGGCGTGAGTCTGCACGTCAGGACGGCTCTTTCCCTGTCACCCATTACGTATACCTCAAGCTGTATCAGCTCTCGCAACCTGACC
>NZ_JAHNZO010000218.1 GCF_018998565.1 Paenibacillus oleatilyticus
CTGCGTATCGGCGAAGAGGACCGCGCGCTGCTGTTCGCCAGCCTGTCGTTTGACGCGGCCTGCTGGGAGATCTTCCAGGCGTTGTTCTGCGGAGCGACCTTGTATGTGCCGACGAAGGATACGATCTTGAACTACCAATGGTTTCAAACGTATATGGCGGAGCACCGAATTACGGTCGCGACCCTGCCGCCAACGTATGCGGTGTATCTGGAGCCGGAGCAGATGCCAAGCCTGCGAATTCTGTTCACAGCGGGTTCCGCCTCGTCGCCGGAGCTGGTGCAGAAGTGGAAGGACAAGGTGGCGTATTACAACGG
>NZ_JAHNZO010000021.1 GCF_018998565.1 Paenibacillus oleatilyticus
GCTGCGCACCGCGTCCGCGGGCCCCGCGGCGCAGCCGGGCGCGGAGCGCGAGCGGCTTTCGCCGCGCGAGACGGCGGCGGCCTCGGAGGCGCTGCTGCGCGCGATGACGCCGCAGGCGGAGGAGCCTCCTGCGCTGCCGGACTTTCCGAAGCTGCACCCGATCGGGCAGCTTCACGGCACCTACATCGTCGCTCAGAACGAGGAAGGGCTGTTCCTGATCGACCAGCATGCGGCGCATGAACGGATCAATTATGAGCATTATTACGACAAATTCGGCAATCCCGCGGAAGCGAGCCAGGAGCTGCTTGTGCCGCTGACACTGGAATTCACCGCGATCGAAGCGGCGAAGCTGGCCGACCGCTTGCCGCAGCTTGAGCAGGCGGGCGTCTATCTGGAGCCGTTCGGCGGGGCTTCGTTCCTCGTCCGCGCGTATCCGCATTGGCTGCCGGCGGGCGAGGAGCAGGCGCTCATCGAAGAAATGATCGAATGGCTGCTTGGCGAGAAGAAGCAGGTGGATATCGGCAAGCTGCGCGAAAAAGCGGCGATCATGTGCTCCTGCAAAGCTTCGATTAAGGCGAACCAAAGCATCGGTCTGCTGGAAATCGAGACGCTGCTCGACCGGCTGGCGGCCTGTCGCAATCCGTATACATGTCCGCACGGAAGACCTATTGTCGTAAGCTTTTCGACCTACGAGCTGGAAAAAATGTTTAAAAGGGTGATGTAGTTGTTCGTTACCACCTCCTATGACCCGAATCCCGCACAGCTGAGCGAGGCGGAGGCGCTGGCGCGTGCGCTTGGCGGGCGCTGTATCCGGCGGCGGCGGATGACGCTGGCCCAGCTGCGGGAGCGGTACGGAGACGAGGATATTTTGCTGATCTCGAAAGAGCGGATCGAATACCATCACGAACAGCGGCTGCCGCTGTTTTTTCATCCCAGCACGGCAGCGGTCCGGATCAAAAGGCTGCTGAACGGCGAGACGGACCCGCTGCTGACGCTGGCTGGCATCCGTTCCGGGGACCGGATTATCGATTGCACGGCGGGTCTCGGCTCCGACGCCATCGTCTTCTCGTTTGCGGCAGGACCCGAAGGAACGGTGACGGCGCTGGAAACGGCGCGGATACCGTGCTTTTTGTTGGAACAAGGTCTTAAGACCTACCATTCGGATGTACCCGGACTGAACGAAGCGATGCGCCGCATTGAGGTGATCGGTCAAGATCATACCGGTTATTTGCGTGCGCTGCCGCCGGACAGCGCCGATCTGGTGTACTTCGATCCGATGTTTCGCAAGCCGATCACGGAATCGACCTCGATCAAGGCGATCCGCGGCATCGCCGACGACCGGGCACTGACGGAAGAAGCGGTGGCGGAAGCGCGGCGGGTTGCCCGCCGGATGGTCGTGATGAAGGAGCACCGGGACAGTCAGGAATTCGACCGTCTGGGCTTTACGGAAGTGCACCGTTCTTCCACCAAAATAGCTTATGGAGTGATAAGATGCTGACAGAGACGGACCGGCATCGGCCGAAGCTGCTTGTGCTGGTCGGCCCGACCGCCGTCGGCAAAACCAAGCTTAGCTTAACGCTGTCCGAAGAATACAACGCTGAAATTATTTCCGGAGATTCGATGCAGGTATACCGAGGGATGGATATCGGTACGGCAAAAGCGTCGCCGGAAGAGCTTGCCCGGGTCAAGCATCATATGATCGACATCCACGACCCGGACCATCCGTTTTCGGTGGCAGAATTTCAGGAACGGTGCGTATCGCTGATCCGGGATATCGATTCCCGTGGAAAGCTGCCGTTTATTGTCGGAGGAACGGGCCTTTATGTCGAATCGGTTTGCTATGACTTCCGGTTCAGCGAAGGAGGCTCGGACGAGGCTTTTCGCGCGGAGCAGGAGGCTTATGCCGAAGCTCACGGTGCGGAAGCGCTGCACGAGCGGCTGCGCCAGATCGATCCGGAGTCGGCGCAGCGCCTGCATCCGAACGACAGGCGGCGCATTATCCGGGCCCTTGAGGTTTTTCATATGACCGGAGAACGGCTTTCCGACCAGCTTAAGACGCAAAAAAAACAGACCCCGTACGAATTGTGTATCGTCGGGTTGACAATGGATAGAGCTTTACTATATAAACGTATTGAAGAGCGAATCGATCTCATGCTGGAGCAAGGGCTGGTCGAGGAGGTTCGAGGGCTTCTGGCGAAAGGTTACGAACCGTCGCTCGTTTCGATGCAGGGGCTCGGCTATAAGGAGATCGCGGCGTACTTGCAGGGAGAGTATTCTTTGGAAGGAGCCGTCGATTTACTGAAGAAGAACACGCGTCATTTTGCGAAACGTCAGCTTTCCTGGTTCCGGCATATGAAGGACATCGTTTGGGTGGATATGAGTGAAATGGAAGAATTTTCTACCCAACTGAACCGGATTCGTGCTATAATAGCAGACAAGCTAACATTTGGCGTTAACCATTTTTGAGGGGGCCCATTGATGAACAAGTCAATCAACATTCAGGACACGTTTTTGAACCAATTGCGCAAGGAGAACATTCCGGTCACCGTTTATTTGACCAATGGATTTCAAATTCGCGGCGTCATTCGCGCGTTCGATAACTTTACGATCATTATCGACAGCGAAGGACGCCAGCAGATGGTGTATAAGCATGCGATTTCGACCTTTACGCCGCAGCGTTCGGTGTCGCTCATGCAGCAGGAAAATAGCGCCGAATAGCGGATTTTTTGGTTAGCGGCCAGAACTTGGAAGCAAAAGGAGCAACTTTTTCAGCTTCCCTTACGTCTAAATGGATACGAAGCATAAGAGCAACCCGGCTCGTTAGGGTTGTTCTTTGTTTAGTAAGCCTTGATGCAGGTTAAATAGGCTGTGCATTGCACACAGACACAGAAAGGGAGTCGGGGCATGACGGGAAGAAACAGCAGAACACCGGGCCAAGCACCGAAGGAGAAGAAACCGACATCATCCGCAAAATCATCCGCAAAACCGAAGAAAAAAAGGAAAATCACCTTAGGCAAAGTTCTGGCATGGACGTTTGTCGCCGGCGCGCTTGCCGCCATTTGCGGGATGGGGGTATACATTTTCGTCCTGGTCAACGGAGCAAATATCTTAAGAGACAACATCGGCAAATTGAATTTCAGCGAAGCGTCAATCATATATGATGCGGGCGGGAATGAAGCCGGCGTTTTGAAGGTGGAGAACCGGGAAAATGTCGATCCGGCCGAGGTTCCCGAAATGTTGAAACAGGCGTTCATTGCTACGGAAGATCAGCGATTTGAACAACACCAAGGCGTCGATTTGTTTTCCGTCGGACGCGCTCTTGTGAAGGATGTTGTCGCGCGAAGCATGGTTGAAGGCGGGAGTACGATTACGCAGCAGCTCGCCAAAAACGTATTTTTAAGCTCGGACAAAACGTTTTTCCGCAAAGCGACGGAAATGTCCATTGCGCTTGCGCTTGAAAGAGAATATAAGAAAGACGAAATTATAACTTTTTACTTAAACCGGATTTATTTCGGCAACCGGGCTTATGGCGTAAAGGCCGCCTCCAAAGTGTACTTCGGCGTCTCCAATTTGAAAGACTTGAAGCTGTGGCAGGTCGCTACGCTCGCGGCGATGCCGAAAGCGCCGAACACGTATAATCCGATCTCGAATCCGGATAAATCGAAGGACCGCCGGGCGGTTGTGCTGAAGCTAATGCAGGAGCAGGGCTACATTACGGAGGCCCAGCGCGCGGAAGCCGCCGCTGCAGAGTACGCGCCTCCGGCAAACGCGGGCAAATCGCAGTATCAGACGTACATCGATTACGTCCTCAAGGAAGCGCAGGATATGTATAAGTTCGACGAGGACGATTTGCTGCGGGGCGGGTACAAAATCTATACTTCGCTTGACCCGAACGCCCAGCAAATCATGGAGCAGACGTACGCGAACGACAAGCTGTTCCAAAAGGACGGACCGGAGCAGAAGATGCAGAGCAGCATGGTCATCCTGAACAACGAGGACGGCGGCATCGTCGCGATGATCGGGGGACGGGACTACGTAGCGCGCGGCTTGAATCGAGCAGTCGCCCAGCCGCGGCAGCCGGGCTCGGCGTTCAAAACGCTTGTCGCTTACGCGCCGGCCATCGAATCCGGCAAGTACAATCCGTACAGCAGGCTGCCTGACGTGCAGAAATCGTATAACGGCTATTCGCCTCGCAACTACGACGGAGTGTACCGCGGCGAAGTAAGCATGTTGGATGCGGTCAAGAAGTCGATGAACCTTCCGGCCGTCGATCTTTTGAGCCAAATTGGCGTAAAGACGGGTATCGACTTTGTCAAAAAGCTCGGCATCGACCTCGATGAGAAAAACGATCGCAACTTGGCGATTGCGCTTGGAGGATTGAACAAAGGCGTAACGACGCTGCAAATGGCGCGGGCCTACAGCGCCTTCCCGAACAACGGGAATTTGCCAACCGCGCACGCCATTACCAAAATTGTTGGCGATGACGGCAAGATCACTCCGTTCAAAGGTGAAACCAAGTCCGTCATGAGCGCCAAGACGGCTTGGTATATGACCCAGCTCATGCAGGGTGTCGTGGAGCCGGGAGGTACTGGAGCGGCGGCGAAATTCGATCGTCCGCTGGCGGCAAAGACAGGTACCACGCAGCTTGATTTGAAAGGGTTGGAGAAATACAACCGTGACCTGTGGTTCGTCGGCTATACGCCGGAATGGACCGCAGCCGTGTGGTTGGGCTTCGACAAAACGGATTCGAAGCATTACGTCACAATGGGCAGCGGCAGCCCTGGCATTATTTTCAAGGAGGTCATGCAAAAAGCGCTGGCCAAACGCCCGATGACCTCCTTCAAGCGACCGGACGGCGTCAAGGATCTGACTGCGCCTCCGAAAGGAATCACCGATTTGAAGGCCGAGCACGTTGTGATGGGCGGCAATTCGAAGGTACAGCTCAATTGGAGCGGCGTTGGCGACAATATGACGTACCAGATCTTCCGCAAAGATAGCAAGATGGCAGACTTCCCGGCAGAGCCGACAGAAAGCACGACGATGACGGATTTTGCGGAGTTCATTTCTCAGCCGGATACGTATGAATATGTCGTTGTGCCTTACAACCCCGAGAACAATACGACCGGCGCGCGCTCGAACGTGGCGACGGTCAAGGTGGATATGCTCGGTGGAAATCCGCTCGACCCGCTGCACCCGGGAACTGATCCGAACGGTAAGCTTGACCCGAATTCGCCGGGCGGAAAACCGGGAACGAATCCGCCGGGCACCGGACAACCGGGGAACGGCGATCCGGGAACCGGTCTGCCGGACCAAGGACAGCGTCCTGACCAGGAAGGCGGAAGCGGGATAGACGGCCGCCCCGATACAGAACAGGGTACCAAGCCCGGAACAGGACAGGGCGGAAGCACACGGCCCGGTGGCGAGACTTCGCAGCCGGGAGGCAGTAACGGAACCGGAGCGGGGACGGGACGCCCAGGAACGGATAGCGGAGCCGGCACCGATACAAGAACCGGAACGAATGGCACGAGCCCTGCCGGCGGCACGAATTCCGGCACGCAGACGAACGGCGGTAAAACCTCCGGAACAAGCGGCGGAAAAAGTGGCACAGGAACCGGCAGCGGCTCGGACGCGACCGCCGGGGGCACTTCCAGAGGTAGCGGAACAACGGGAGGCACGACTGGTTCCGGCGCTTCGACAGGAACGACGGATGGAGCGGGAACCGATTCCGCTTCGACAGGATCAACAACACAGACGGGACGATAATGCGATCGCGTCGTCCCGTTGCACGAGAGGATTTTTATTTTTCGGAAAGCTCGTAGTATAATAGAGCATGTGAAGATTGGTTTATACAAACTTTGACATAATTGGAGTTGAAATTGATCCGATGAATGCAGAAATGGTAAGAAAAACGGCAAAGTGGGCATGCGCTGCCGCGCTGCTCGCTATGATTACGACCGGCTGCGGCACGAAGCCCGCTCCGGAAGCTCAGAAGGAACCCGCACAAAACGGCAGCCAGACTGCCGGGCAGACGAACGATCAGGCCGGAGGGAAAACAGGCACCGACCAGGCAGCCAAAAAATCTTGGTCGTCTCCGCCTCCGATGTCCATTGATCCTAACAAAACTTATAAGGCGACGGTCACGACGTCCAAAGGCGCATTTACGATGGAGTTGTACGCCAAGGAAGCGCCGAAAACCGTAAACAACTTCGTATTTCTGGCGAAGGAAGGCTTCTACGACAACATCACGTTCCACCGGATCATCAAGACATTTATGATCCAGACGGGCGACCCGCTCGGTAACGGTACGGGTGGCCCCGGCTATAAATTTGAAGACGAGCTGAAAACGTCGCACAAATACGAGCCGGGAATCGTCGCGATGGCCAATTCCGGGAAAAATACGAACGGCAGCCAATTTTTCATCTGCACCGGCGATGACAGCAAGTCATTGAACCAGCGTCCGAATTACACCATCTTCGGTAAGGTGGTCGAAGGCATGGATGTCATCCAGAAGATCGCCGAGACCCCCGTTAAGCAGGGCAGCGAAGCGTCTCCGAGCGTTCCGACCGAGAAAGTGAAGATCCAATCGGTTGCGATTACCGAGAAATAAGTTGACAGCAGCGTGGCAGTGCCACGCTGTTTTTGCATTCATCGGCATTGATCCGGTGACCGGCGAAAAACCGGAATGCATTTGAAACGAAACTCCCCTGTCTTACGTCTACTAAGAAGAGAGTCCAAATGATGAAGCAGCGCTTAAACCGCTTGCCTAAGGAGAAATGTCGATCATGCCGAATCATGAACCGCGTGTTTGCTTACTGCTGCATGGATTTACCGGCGGACCGTTTGAGCTCGAACCGCTTGCGAATCATTTGCGGCAGCAGGGCTATGTTTGCGTGCTTCCTACACTCCCGGGGCATGACGCAGGACTACGGATGATGCGCGGCGTTCAATGGCAAGATTGGCTGAAGGCCGTTGCGGAGCAAGCGGAACGGCTAAGCCGGCAGTACGGCGAGATCGATGTAGTCGGTTTTTCGATGGGCGGTCTGCTCTCCACTTATGTGGCTAACCGTTTTCCGGTACGCCGTCTCGTGCTGCTTAATGCGGCGGTCATTTATGTGAGTCCGGGAAAGTTTATCCGCAATTTGGCGCAGCGTGTCCGCAACGGGCTGCGCGAGCCTTGGGAACGTCCCAAAAGCGTACCGCTTTCGGCGCCCGTGCAGTTCATGAGGCTGGTCCGCTATGTGAAGCAGCAGGAACTGCCGCGAATTTCCGTGCCGACGCTCGTCGTCCAAGGGAAGCAGGACCAGGTCATTCACCCCTATAGCGCCCGGTATATTTATGACCGGCTCCAGGGTGAGAAAGAGCTGCTCTATATGCCGCATTCCCGCCATATGATATGCTTGGAGCCCGAAGCTCCTCAGCTATTCTCGGCCGTTGCGCGCTTTTTGGACTCATCGAATGAACAGCATAGGGGAGTTTGAGTTGAAAGCTACAGGGTTCAATCATGTGACGATTCGCGTATCCGATTTGTCCCGATCGTTGTTGTTTTACGAATCTTTGCTCGGAATGAAGCTCGTTCATCGCGGCCGCCTCGACGTTTATTTGGAATGGGGCAGCGCATGGGTATGTTTGATCGAACGAAGCTGCGAGTCTTCGGAGAAGCCGGGTTATGGCGTTGACCATATTGCATTTTCCATAGCGGATGAAGATTTCCATGACGCAGCGTGTAAGCTGCAGCAGGCGGGCGTTCCTATCGTCAGGGGACCGCTGGAGCGGGGAGGCGGGTACAGCATCAACTTTCTCGATCCGGACGGTACCGAGCTGGAGCTGTTTACAGGCAGTTTAGCGGAACGTATGAAGGGGTGGTCCTGATGGCCGGGGTGAACCGTGTAAAGCTGATTGCACCAGGGTTTCGCCGTACTGCCAGCAAGCTGTTCCGATTCATGCTCGCCGTTGGCGCTGTGGCTCTCTTATGGGTCGGCTTCATTCAATGGCGGATCGCCACGCTTCCGGATGAGAAACTGCCGCCGCACGACGTTGGAATCGTGTTGGGAGCGGCTTTATGGCAAACGACGCCGAGTCCGGCGTTAAAGGAACGGTTGGACCGTGCGGTCGAGCTGTACCAAGCTGGTGTCATCCCCCGCATCATCGTGTCCGGCGGCTACGACCGTACGGATTCGCTGCTGACGGAGGCGGAGGGGATGCGCAACTACTTGGTGGAGAGAGGAGTGCCGAGCGCGTCCATTTATTTGGAAAACGAAGCGCGCAGTACGCTGCAAAATATGCTGTTCAGCCAAACGATCATGCGGGAACACGGCTGGACTTCAGCGGTTATCGTTACACACCGCTATCATGCGGTGCGTGCGCTCGATATGGCGCGTTTCCTGGGCTATGATTCCCCTTCCGTATCGCCGATGGAATCCAGTGTGCTTGCGATGGCATGGCATAAGAGCAGGGAAACGCTTGCGTTGACGAAATGGCAGTGGGACAAGATGCGGTCCGTCTTCGGGTACCGGCCGATCACCTGAGTCTGGCGGGTAATGTAAGGCGGAAGCGGTTTATTTTCCGGGGACAAGCTGGTATAATGTAAGTTACGATCTCCAGGTGCGAAGGAGTTGATTGCATTGCCTTTCGGAAACATCGGTATCGGAGGACTTCTTCTGATTGTCATCGTGTTGCTGCTGCTTTTCGGTCCGTCCAAGCTGCCTGAGCTCGGAAGAGCCTTCGGTCGGACGCTCAGTGAATTCAAGGAATCGACCCGCGGACTCGTGTCCGGGGATAAAGACGATAACAAGCCGCAGGACGATAAGAAAGCCTGAGTGCCGGCGTAAACTCCCTCTACCATATGCTCGTTTTGAGCTTGGAATAGAGGGAGTTTTTTCGTAGTCCATTTTCGGCTAAAGGTTGTCCATAGGCTTCGTACGATAGTGATAGGCGAAAAGCTTCTCATAGCCCGCTCCCGAATAAAGCCGGAGGGCCGGGGCATTGTCCGCGATCACCTGCAAATATAAGCGGTCCGCTCCTTGATCTCGGCTCCAGCGCGCCAACTCGTGAACGATGCGCTTGCCGATGCCCTGACCGCGAAGCTGCGGATGAACGACGATATTGATGAAGCCGGACCATCCGTCTTCAGCGACGGCCGTTCCCATCCCGACGCATTGGTCGCGGTCCATTATGCTAACATAGACGGTCGGGGCCTCGATTCGGGAGAAGAGGTTAGTGTAAAACTCCAAGAGCTCGGGAGCGAAGCCTTCCAGTGCCAAAAAATGGCCCAGCCAAGAGGCGTCATGCGACGGTTGGACAACGGCGCGCAGCGAATTTCCGTACACGGGCTCCGTCCGCCGTATCGCTTGACCAACGTCCGTCGTCATCATGAGGCACGGCGTTTCTTTTACATATCCCCGGCGTTCGAGGTATTCGTCCAACCCGGAGGGCGAAGCTTCGCTGATGTGAAAGCGCGGAGTCAAACGATGACTCCTATAGAAAGCTTCCGATTGGGCGATCGCCTTTTCATTTTCGGTCCACTGCTCGATGTCGTCAATGGTCCATGCGCTGTTCGCTCGCTTCGTCACCCCATCGGATGCCCGCAAAATCCAGCCTTCGCAAGGCTGCTCCAACTGAGCCGGCCATGTCCGCAAAGCCAATCGTTCAAGGAGGCGGAACATCGATCGATCTCGTAGTGCCTTCATTTGCCCTCGGGCCTCCTTATTGAAGGGATTTTATTATGAATATACATATGTATGAATAAAAATTCAACTCTTTTATTTTTTTGCAACAGAGAAAAAAAGGGGCAAGCGGTCAGAGCCGGCTCTTCGAGAGACGGCTGGTTTTGGCACATACATTAGTTTGCTTCAGGGAGTTATAAATTTTCCTCCGTCCGACTATTAATTAGGGTAGGGGAAGGTGATGAAATGACTCCAGAGACAAACAGGCTCATTACTACGAGAGACCGGCAAATCAATGTTGTTTTCAAGTCAACTTCTCCTGAGCCGCTTTCCGTGCAGGAAAAAGTTGATTCAAAAGACGTCATGCAAGCCATGGAAGCATTTTCGGATATCTACAAAGAACTGGACAAGATGATCGGGTTAGACGAGATCAAAGAGCTTGTTTTTCAAATTTATGCGATCTTGCAAATCAAGCAATTTCGCTCCCAAGAGGGGCTCCAGGTTAGCTCCAATGTATATCACATGATCTTCAAGGGCAACCCCGGTACGGGAAAGACAAGTGTAGCCAGAATTATCGGGAAGCTGTTCAGATCCATGGGGCTGCTCTCCAAAGGACATCTGATTGAAGTGGAAAGAGCGGACTTGGTCGGTGAATACATTGGCCATACTGCCCTAAAGACGAGAGAAATGGTCAAGAAAGCGCTCGGCGGCATTTTGTTCATTGATGAGGCATACAGCCTGGCTCGAGGCGGAGATAAAGACTTTGGCAAGGAAAGCATCGATTGCTTAGTAAAATCCATGGAGGACCACAAAAACGATTTTATTCTTATTTTGGCCGGTTACCCTAAAGAGATTGAGGATTTTTTAAAGACGAATCCCGGTCTTCCTTCCCGTTTTCCGATCCAGGTTAATTTTCCCGACTATACGATAGACCAATTGATCGAGATCGCGAAGCAAATGGCGGCGGAACGGGAGTACGTTATTCTTCCCGAGGCCATTCATAAGATCAAGAACCACTTGATGCAAGAAAAGTTATTGAATCTGAATTTCAGCAATGCCCGTCACATTCGGAATCTGATCGAAAAAGCAATCCGGTTTCAGGCGGTAAGGCTGGTTCGAAGGGCAAGAAAACTGACAAAGCAGGATCTGCTGAATCTGACACATGAGGATTTTTATATTAACGGCAAAACAGAGGAAGATTCCTTTTTTAACCTGAAACCATCGTAGCGGAATTGCTGCGCTTTTAAAACAAAGTGAGGCTTCATGCCTCTTTTTTTGTGCTAAAAAGGGACAAGCACTCCGTTGAGTCAAAGGCTAAAGCGGTTCGTCAGGTGAATTGTGCGTTATATTTGTTTATATGGTAAAATCGGGTTGATTCTTTTAAATAAGTGCACCTTTATTTTGATTGAAATGAGGAAGACGCCGGCGTGGAAAAACAAGGAGCAGCCAAAATTTTGGAAGGCAAACATATTTACTTGCGGGCAATCGAAATGGATGATCTGGATGATTATTATGCTTACTTGTCCGATCCGACAACCAGCAGGTTCACGGGGACGCAGAAAGTGTTTGAATTTGCATAGGGCCGAACTAAGTGTCTACGCTTTTAACGACAGAGCGATTCATGTCTACGAGAAGCTGGGCTTCAAAAGAGAGGGAGTTCAAAGGGACTGCTTATATTGGAATCATCAGTATCACGATGCGATAATAATGAGCATTTTGGAGCATGAATTTCGGGAGCTGCATATGCCGAAAATCGATTCAACGCCGGAGTCTAATTTGTTACAGCCTTGGAGGTTTGGTTCATGAGATCGGAAGATCAGATTAAGCGAATGATGATTCAATTGGAACAAATGGTACAACGATTGGATAAAGCGCACAACGAAAATGAAATAAACGAAATTAAAGCAAAGATTGAGATTTTGGAATGGGTACTGGATGCGCCTGCCGGCAAGTATCATGCTTAGTATTATTTTAAACTCGCCAAATTTTTGTTGACATCGTAGGCGTGTCGGTATAAAACCAAAAGAAGATCATTAGAATGATAGTTAAAGAAAATAGCGCGTAATCTGTTCAAAAAACAAAACACATTGTTCAAGTATTTATAGAAAAAGTTTTATTCCTTGAAGATGAAATCGGAATTGGTTTAAAATTTGGTGGTCGAGAGGAAGAGACCGATTAGGAGATGCGCAAGCATGTGGTGCATCTTCTCGGACAGTCCAATCCCCAGCCCTCGAGGCTAGAGCGCAAAACCCCAAAGGAGATAACTTAACTTATATGAAAAAAACGATTCACGAAGTAACGGGAGAAATTCAAGACCGCGCGGTGCTGGTCAGTCTGGTCACGCCGCAGCTCAAAAAGCAGGAGATGTACGACCCCGACCATTCGCTCGCAGAGCTGATTAGCTTGGCCGAGACGGCCCAGGTCGAGGTGCTCGGCACGCTGACGCAAAATAAGGAGTATACCGACTCCAAATGGTTCATCGGCAAAGGCAAAGCCGAAGAGCTGAAAGCGATGCTGGAGCAGACCGGCGGCAATACCGCCATCTTCGATCAGGAGCTGTCCGGCGCGCAGGTGCGCAATCTCGAGCAATTTTTGGATGTCAAAATCATCGACCGGACGCAGCTCATTCTGGACATTTTCGCGCAGCGGGCGAAGACGCGGGAAGGGATCATTCAGGTCGAGCTTGCCCAGCTCAGCTATCTGCTGCCGAGGCTGTACGGACAAGGCAAAAACTTGTCCCGTCTCGGGGGCGGCATCGGGACGCGGGGGCCCGGGGAAACGAAGCTGGAGACGGACCGCCGACATATCCGCGAGCGAATCGCAGAGCTGAAGCGACAGCTGCAAGAGGTCGTCAGGCACCGCAGCCTGCACCGGGAGCGCCGTAAAAAGACCGGCGTGTTTCAAGTGGCTTTGGTCGGGTATACGAACGCCGGAAAATCCACTTTGCTGCGGCAATTGACCCAGGCCGACGTTTATGTCGAGAACCAGCTGTTTGCGACTCTCGATCTGACTTCGCGCTCGCTTGAGCTGCCGGGCGGCATGGAGATCGTCGTCACCGATACGGTCGGATTTATTCAAAATCTGCCTCACGATCTGGTTGCGGCCTTCCGGGCGACGCTGGAGGAGGCTTGCGAGGCGGATCTGATTCTCCATGTCGTCGACAGCTCGTCCGAGATGATGGCCGCGCAAATGAAGGTCGTCGATCAAGTATTGGAAGAACTAGGGGCACATGGCAAAGAACGTGTGACGGTGTTTAACAAAATCGACCTCTGCTCCCCTGAGCAGAAAGAGCTGCTGACAGCCGAAGGGCCGTTTGTCCGCATCTCGGCTTACCGGGAAGAAGACTTAAACCTTCTAGTTGAGCTGATCGAGTCTCGTTTCATGGGTGCAAGCCGAACCTTCCGCATACCGGCAGACAAAGGCGATCTGATTTCGCTCGTTTATCGCGTGGGCGAGGTGCTGGAAAATGAAGTGGATGGGGAAGACATGCGGTTCAAGGTCCGGGTAAACAACAAAGAATACGACAAAATCGGTTACCTGCTCGCAGCTTACGACGAAGCGCGCCCAACGCAAGAGGAACCCAAGGGAGAGACATGGTAGGATGTTTAAGGAGAAGGTGCTTGGCCTGATGGAGCAGGCCGAGCTGCAGATCGAGGGGAAGTTGAAAGAGATCGACCGCGTGATCGACCGGAACCAATGGAAGGTCATCCGCGCTTTTCAGAAGCATAAAGTGAGCGATTATCATTTTGCGGGCTCGACAGGCTACGGATATAACGACCGGGGACGGGAAGTGCTTGATCTGGTGTACGCCGACGTATTCGGCGCCGAGGCCGCGCTTGTACGGCCGCATTTCGTTTCGGGAACGCACACGATCGGCACGGCGCTTTTCGGGGTGCTTCGTCCAGGGGACGAACTGCTCATGATGACCGGGCGGCCTTACGATACGCTGCATAAAGTGATCGGCAAGCCGGGAGACGGGCAAGGCTCGCTTCAGGATTGGGGCATTGCTTACCAAGAGGTCGCGTTGCTGGAGGACGGGACCCCCGATTATGCCGCGATTGCGGAACGTATTACACCTCGGACGAAGGTGATCGGCATTCAACGTTCCCGCGGGTACGCTTGGCGTCCGTCGTTCACCGTAGCCCAAATCGGAGAGATGGTGCGGTTCGTCAAAGAAATCAAGCCGGACGTCATTGTATTTGTCGACAACTGCTACGGGGAATTTACGGAGCTGACTGAACCGACGGAGGTCGGCGTCGATTTAATGGCCGGTTCGCTGATTAAAAATCCCGGCGGCGGGCTCGCGGCTACGGGTGGCTACATCTCGGGCAAGAGCCGCTACGTGGAGCTGGCTTCTTACCGATTAACGGCACCCGGTATCGGCGGTGAGGTGGGGGCCATGCTCGGGACGACCCGGGCTATTTTCCAAGGGCTCTTTCTGGCACCTCATCTGGTTGGGCAGGCCGTCAAGGGATCGGTTTTTGCCGCTTCGGTGTTCGAGCAGCTTGGGTTCACGACGCATCCGCGCTGGAACGATCCGCGAACGGATCTGATTCAGGCGGTTCAATTTACGGGGTCGGAGCATTTGATCGCTTTCGTACAGGGGATTCAACAGGCGGCAGCGGTCGATGCCCATGTCGTTCCGGAGCCTTGGGATATGCCGGGGTACGAGCATCCGGTCATTATGGCTGCAGGCACGTTCATCCAGGGAGGAAGTCTGGAGCTTTCCGCGGATGCGCCGATCCGGGAGCCGTACATCGCCTATATGCAAGGCGGGTTAACGTATTCGCATTGCAAAATGGGCGTACTGACCGCGATCCAGAATATGGTGGACCGCGGACTGCTGTCATAACATCGTTTGTCCGTAATTCGATGCGCGGATGCAGGTCATCCGCGTATTTTTTGTGAGAAAATATACTGTAATATGGGTTGACATAAGGCGAAAACCTTACATGACTTGACACGTTTTTTGAACAAGGTTACAATAACGGTAAGGTTCTAAGTGCTTAGGAGTGATGTTCATGAGTGATGATATCCGCAGGAATATGGCGCTTTTTCCTATCGGCATCGTAATGAAGCTGACCGATTTAACCGCGCGGCAAATCCGGTACTACGAACAGCACGAGCTTGTAATTCCGGCCCGAACGGGAGGCAACCAGCGGTTGTATTCGTTCAACGACGTCGAGAGGCTGCTCGAGATTAAAGATTTGATTGAAAAGGGAGTCAACATCGCCGGGATCAAGCAAGTGCTGCTGCCGGTCGACAAAAACTCCGAAGAAGCGACCGTCTTGAACGAGCAAACCGAGGTTAAGCGCCGGGAGCTGACCGATACGCAGCTGCACCGCATGCTTAAGCAGCAGCTGTTGGGCGGCGGCAAGCGTCCGAATCAGGTATCGCTGATTCAGGGCGAATTATCCCGCTTTTTCCGCAAGTAAGGCTGTGCCGGGGCTTGTTCCGGTAGCGCTTTCGCGATTTTACCGGACATCGCTTCGTTAATTTGTCTCATAGTTTAAGGAGGAGATCGTACAGTGACGGATAAACAATACACCAAGGAAGACATTCTGCGCATCGCTAAGGAAGAAAATGTAAGATTCATCCGCCTGCAATTTACCGACCTGCTCGGTACGATTAAAAATGTGGAAATTCCTGTGAGTCAGCTGGAGAAAGCACTCGATAACAAAATGATGTTCGACGGTTCTTCGATCGAAGGCTACGTCCGTATCGAAGAATCCGATATGTACTTATACCCGGATCTGAATACTTGGGTCGTCTTTCCGTGGGTGACGGAAGACCGTGTTGCCCGCATGATTTGCGATGTGTACCTTCCTGACGGACGGCCGTTCCCGGGCGATCCGCGCGGCATTCTGAAATCGGTACTGAAGGAAGCTGAGGAAATGGGCTTCAGCTCGATGAATGTCGGTCCGGAGCCGGAGTTTTTCCTGTTCAAAACCGATGAAAAAGGCAACCCGACGATGGAATTGAACGACCAAGGCGGTTATTTCGATCTCGCCCCGACGGATCTGGGAGAAAACTGCCGCCGCGAAATCGTTCTGACGCTGGAGGAGATGGGCTTCGAAATCGAGGCTTCTCACCACGAGGTGGCTCCGGGCCAGCACGAAATCGACTTTAAATATGCGGACGCTATCAAAGCGGCCGACCAGATTCAAACGTTCAAGCTCGTTGTCAAAACGATCGCAAGACAGCATGGCCTGCATGCCACCTTTATGCCCAAACCGCTGTTCGGCGTAAATGGCTCCGGAATGCACTGCCACCAATCGCTGTTCCGCGGCAAAGAGAACGCGTTCTACGACGAGAGCGACAAGCTGGGTCTGAGTACGTTGGCCAGACAATACATGGCAGGTATTTTGCGTCATGCCCGCGCCTTTGCGGCCATTACGAACCCGACGGTCAACTCCTACAAGCGTCTGGTGCCAGGCTACGAGGCGCCTTGCTACGTAGCATGGTCGGCCAGCAACCGCAGCCCGATGATCCGCATTCCGGCTTCGCGGGGTCTCAGCACGCGCGTGGAAGTGCGTAACCCGGACCCGGCGGCCAACCCGTATCTTGCGCTCGCCGTTATGCTTAAAGCCGGGCTCGACGGCATCAAGAACAAAATGCAGCTGCCGCCTCCGACCGACCGGAACATCTATGTGATGTCCGAAGAGGAGCGGGAAGAGCAGGGCATCCCAAGCCTGCCGGTCGACCTGAAGCAAGCGATCGATGAGTTGCTTCGCAACGACGTGATCTGCGACGCGCTCGGCGACCATGCTCTCGCGCACTTCGTCGAGCTCAAAGAAATCGAGTGGGATATCTACCGGACTCAAGTTCACGCTTGGGAACGCGATCAGTATTTGACCCTTTATTAATACTTAGCAGGCATTAGCAGCAGCCTCTCATGATGGTGAAGCCATGATGAGAGGCTTTTGTGCATTTTAAAAGCGACTTGGATTTGAAAGGAAATTTCAATCTCCTGAACAACTCCGCATACTTCCAGCCGCGTATTTCTGCCGCTTACGAACGTATTCGTTTGAAGGCTCGGACGCTCGACGGACGCAAAAAAGACTCCCCGATCGGGAGTCTTGATTTTGATTACGTGAAAATAGGATTAATGAACATTGCGGAATACGCCGATGACTTTGCCGAGAATCGATACGTTCTTCAGACGGAGTGGCTCCATTGTAGGGTTTTCCGGTTGAAGGCGGATGTGGTCCTTTTCTTTATAGAACGTTTTGACCGTCGCTTCGTCGTCCTCGGTCATAGCGACTACGATCTCGCCGTTGTTGGCCGTTTGCTGCTGGCGAACGATAACGTAGTCCCCGTTGCGGATGCCTGCGTCGATCATACTTTCGCCGATGACGCTCAACATGAAGACGTTATGGTCCCCGACGAAGTTGCTCGGAAGTGGGAAGTAGTCTTCGATGTTCTCTGTCGCGGTAATCGGTACGCCGGCCGTAACCCGTCCGATCAGCGGGACGCGGGAAACCGATACTGCGAATGCTCCGTCCCCGGTCGTACCGTCCAAAATCTCAATGGCTCTGGGCTTCGTAGGATCGCGCCGGATCAGCCCTTTCTTTTCCAGCCGCTCCAAATGACCGTGTACCGTCGAGCTGGAAGCAAGGCCGACCGCTTCGCCGATTTCCCGAACGGACGGAGGATACCCTTTATCTTTGACCTCGTTCTTGATGAACTCCAGAATAGCTTGCTGGCGAGTGGATATCTTGCCCATATGAATCACTCCATTTTTGGTAATCATTACTTAGGAGTATAACACAGAACCGGAGTTCGTACAAACATAAGTTCGAAAAACGGATTGACACAAACGTTTGTTCGTGTTAAATTCAGAACAGAACAAATGTTTGGGGGATGATATTCATGTATCAGAACAATCAAATGTTAGCTCAATACAACCGTAATTCAGCTGCCGTCTCCATAGATCCCGCTTACAAAGTGAAAAAAAACCGAACATATGTGCGAGTTATGGTTTTTGTTATATCGGTACTGATACTGCTCTTTGTCGGAGGTACCGTATCCGCTTGGGTAGGAAACGATGACGCTTATGCCAAAAGCACCGTATCCGTTCAAGCTTACGTAGTTGTAACTCAAGGCGATACGTTGTGGAGTATTGCTTCTTCGCACGCGAACAAAGGACAAGATCTGAGAGAGTACGTCTTTCAGATAAGGAAGTTGAACAACTTGAAGAACGTAACGATTCATGAAGGGCAAAAGCTGCTGCTTCCATAATACATAGCCGGCTTAGCTTTTCCTAAATTTCTTCCGTGGGCTTCGGCTCAATCTCTTGACTTTCAAATCCGGTAATGTCAAAGTATAATTTGATATGAAGCTTTCTCGTTCGTGGATTAGCGAACGGAGACCTAACATTACCGGGAGGACAAGCATGATTGAATCGGAGCACGACATAACCGTTAAGCGGATCAACGAGTTGGCCCGCAAGGCGAAAGCCGAAGGATTGACGGAAGAAGAAATGGATGAGCGCAACGTACTTAGGAAAAAGTATATCGATTCTTTTAAATCCTCCTTGCGTTCTCAACTGGACAACATTAAATTCGTGGATGAGGACGAGAAGAAGTAAGGAGTAAGGGACTTGCTTCGCTGATACAGCGTTTCCGGGCGCCGGAACAACATCGTCTGTTTCAGAGTTCAAGTCCGGGATTGGGGTTAAATCCAATTGGAATACGCACTATACGTTGGATGATCTAGTAGCCGCTGGAAAAGCGCGGTATATTGGATGCTCCAACTTTTTGGCGTATTTAGACGTCTCGGTTGACGAAATCGATCGGGAACGGCGAGTTAACGGCAAGTGTAGAAAGAATGGACAAAGGGGCTCAGCTATGTCACGGAAATGGCAACGCATGGTTCGCAAAAATACGAAAGTAACGAATGTTCAGCGCAAAAAGAGCGGCAAGGAAGCGATTTCGGAGTCAAGCGCTTCCGACAACTCGGTCACCTTTAAAGGGCGCAGCTGGTTTCTTCCAATGATATTGGTCGCCACCGGGATCTTCTGCTTCATTATATTCCGCGGTCAAGCGGGACAGGATCAGATGTACTGGTTCACGGGCGCGAGCTATATTGTCCTTGCACTGTTGATTTATTGGGTCCGTCGGCCGCTGTTGAAAATAGGCCCGGATTCGCTTACCTCCCGTCGTTTCGGCGGAGACCGGACCATGAGTGCGGATATGATCGACGAAATTTCCGTGACGAAGGATTCGATCTTTATTACGTTAAAGCCGAAGGGCGCCCGCTGGGGGTACACGAAATTTTATCATCAATTCCCCGTAGATGCGGCGAAGGAAAAGCTTCAAGAGTTTGCTCAAAAAAATCAAGTGGCATTTAAGCAAGAATCTTAAAATAGAACCGACATCACAGGGGAGAAAGAGGAATCCGGCTTATGGCAATTAAAGCGGTGCTTTTTGATTTGGACGATACGCTGCTCTGGGACGAGCGCAGCGTGAAAGAAGCGTTTCAGGCGACTTGCAGCGAGGCCGCCAAGCATTACGAGATCGATCCTGCCCAGCTTGAGGAAGCGGTAAGACGCGAAGCGCGGGCATTGTACGAATCGTTCGAGACGTTCCCGTTTACTAAAAAAATCGGAATTAACCCGTTTGAAGGGCTGTGGGCCCGATTTGTCGAAGGAGAACAGGAAGAGTTCCGCAAGCTTCAATCGTTGGCCCCGACCTATCAGCGGGATTCGTGGACTCGGGGGCTAAAGGCCTTAGGAATAGAAGATGCCGCGCTGGGACTGAAGCTGGCGGAGATGTTCCCGGCCGAGCGAAGAAGCCGTCCGATCGTTTACGAAGAGACGTTCGAGGTGTTGGATCAACTGAAAGAGAAGTACAAGCTGCTCTTGCTTACGAACGGTTCGCCTGATCTGCAAAAAGAGAAATTGGCGGGTGTCCCGCAGCTTGCTCCTTATTTCGATCATATTATTATTTCCGGTGAGTTTGGCGAAGGAAAGCCGGCGGTATCGATCTTCAAGCACGCGATGCAGCTGCTTGGCATTTCGGCTGAGGAAGGCGTCATGATCGGCGACAAGCTGACGACGGACATTTTGGGCTCCAACTCGATCGGGATGCGGAATATGTGGATTAACCGCCATGGGCTCACGTTATCGGACGAGATTACCCCGGCGCACGAAATTACGAGCCTCCGGGATATTCAGAAGATTATCGATTCTCTGGAAGCTTAGGATCAGCACTCATTTTGCCTAGCCAAAAACCCGCCATTTCATAATGGTGGTTTTTTTATTGTGCCAAAATAAAACAAGCCGCCTTTGACAAGGGGCTTGCGGCTTGAGTGTTCATTTATTTAAAAGTTCCACTTACGCTTTTTGGAAAGTCGGGTCTTCGAACGGATGCGCGATCCAGCCCTCGGTTTCGATGAACAGACGGACAGCTACGATTTGACGGTTTTCCATTAGGGTGAAGAAGTGCGGCTTGTGCTCCGGAACCGAGATCACGTCGCCGGCTTCCAATTCAACGTCGAAATAGCCGACATCGTCGGTCCCCTTAATGATGAAAATTCCTTTGCCAGCCGTAATGGCGCGAACTTCGTCTTCCGTGTGCGTATGCACTTGTTCGAATTTTTTGAGCAGTTCATCCAAATTCGGGGTAGCGTCGGACAGCGCGACGATGTCCCATGTCTGATAACCGCGGCGGCTGGCCAGATCGCGGATTTCTTCATCGAAGGTCGCCAAAATCTGCGATTTTTCCTCGTCCGTCAACGAAAACTTCCCTTGAAGCTCTGCGGGCAGTTTATCGGCGTTCCAATGCTCATAAAGCACCTCTTGCTTATCCAAAAATGCTTTCACGTTGGCTTCGCCCGAGATGCGCTCGTTGGTGTTGCGAATGCGAATTTCTGCCATAGTTCTCCCTCTTCCTTCTTGAATTCGTGACTTCTGCTTCTTATTATAGTGGAAGGGGACGCATCTGTCGATGTATAATACAGATAAATCCGATAGGATTCATTAGATAAGCGCTGAATTTTGTCACAATTGCTTTTCAACATGTATCGTTTCTGATACACTTAAGGTTACATAATTTGTGAGTATTATGCGCAGTACGGTGCAAGAATCATAGATCGGCTGCAGGAGTATCCGACCCCATGACAGAATGGAGCGGGGCGGCAGGGTGAAAGGGGATCACGGATGAGCAAGCCTTTATTGCAGGAACAATTACAGAAAAAAATTATGATTTTAGACGGCGCCATGGGTACGATGATCCAACAGGAGAATTTAACCGCTGCCGACTTCGGCGGCGACGAGTTGGATGGCTGCAACGAAATTTTGGTTGTGACCCGGCCTGACGTTATTCGCAAAATCCACGAAGCGTATTTTGCGGCCGGTGCCGATATGGTAGAGACGAATACGTTCGGCGCAACAAGCGTCGTGTTGGCGGAATACGATCTGCAGGACCGCGCGCGGGAGCTTAACCTGGCTGCGGCCAAGCTGGCCGTCGAAGCAGCTGAAAAATACAGTACGCCGGAATGGCCCCGATACGTTATCGGTGCGATGGGTCCAACGACGAAGACGCTTTCCGTCACCGGCGGAGTTACCTTCGACGAACTCGTGGACAGCTACTACGAGCAAGCGCTTGCGTTGATGGAGGCGGGCGTGGACGCGCTGCTGCTCGAAACATCGCAGGATACGCTGAACGTTAAAGCCGGCAGCATCGGTATCCGGAAAGCGTTTGAGACGGAAGGCCGCAAGCTGCCGCTCATGATTTCCGGTACGATCGAGCCGATGGGCACGACGCTGGCCGGTCAAAATATCGAGTCGTTCTATATTTCGCTCGAGCATCTCGAACCGATTTCGGTCGGATTGAACTGCGCTACCGGACCGGAGTTTATGCGCGATCATATTCGGACGCTGGCCGATATTGCGGGAACGGCGGTAAGTTGTTATCCGAACGCCGGTTTGCCGGACGAGAACGGAGAGTACCACGAGTCGCCGGAATCGCTTGCGAAGAAGTTAGCAGGCTTTGCCGAGCAGGGCTGGCTGAACATTGCCGGCGGTTGCTGCGGAACAACGCCGGATCATATCCGCGCGATGGCCGAAACGCTGGGCCAGTACCAGCCGCGCAGTCACCGGGGAGAGCATCCGCCCGCGGTATCCGGCATCGAGACGGTCTATATTGAAGATGCGAACCGTCCTTACATGGTCGGGGAGCGGACGAACGTTCTCGGATCGCGGAAGTTTAAGCGGCTTATTGCCGAAGGCAAGTATGAGGAAGCATCCGAGATTGCCCGGGCGCAGGTGAAAGGCGGCGCGCATGTCATCGACGTCTGTCTGCAGGACCCGGATCGCGACGAAATGAGCGATATGCAGCAGTTTTTGGAGCTTGTCGTCAAAAAAGTGAAAGTCCCGCTTATGCTCGATTCCACGGATTATCGGGTAATCGAGCTGGGGCTCAAATATTCGCAGGGGAAAGCGATCATCAACTCGATCAACCTGGAGGACGGGGAAGAGAAGTTCGAGACGGTGGTACCGCTTATTCATAAATACGGCGCGGCCGCTGTCGTCGGTACGATTGACGAGCGGGGGCAGGCCATTACAGCTGCCGACAAGCTTGAAGTAGCCAAGCGATCCTATGATTTGCTGGTGAACAAATATGGCATGCATCCGAACGATATTATTTTTGACCCGCTTGTTTTCCCGGTCGGAACGGGTGATCAGCAATATATCGGCTCTGCTAAGGAGACGATCGAAGGAATCCGGTTAATTAAAGAAGCGATGCCTGACACCGAGACGATTCTTGGCCTCAGCAACGTGTCGTTCGGCTTACCGGAAGCGGGCCGCGAGGTACTGAACGCAGTCTTTTTGTACCATTGTACGAAAGCCGGTCTGGACTATGCGATCGTCAATACGGAAAAGCTGGAGCGCTATGCGTCCATACCGGAAGAAGAGCGTCGTCTTGCCGAGAGCCTGATCTACGATACGAACGACGAAACGCTGGCCGAATTCGTAGCGCACTTCCGTACGAAGAAGGTCGAGAAGAAGGAAAAGATTTCGAACTTAACGCTGGAAGAGCGGCTGGCCTCTTACGTTGTCGAAGGCACGAAGGACGGACTGATCGCGGATTTGGACATAGCGCTGCAAAAATACAAGCCGCTCGATATTATTAACGGTCCGCTGATGAAAGGAATGGAGGAAGTCGGCCGGCTGTTCAACAATAACGAGTTGATCGTGGCGGAGGTGCTGCAAAGCGCCGAGGTTATGAAGGCGTCTGTTGCTTATTTGGAGCCGTTCATGGAAAAATCGGAAAGCGCCGTGAAAGGAAAAATCATTTTGGCCACGGTCAAAGGCGATGTGCATGATATCGGCAAAAACTTGGTCGAAATTATTTTATCCAACAACGGCTACCAGATCATCAACCTGGGCATTAAAGTGCCGCCGGAGCAGTTGATCGACGCTTACCGCAAAGAGCGGCCGGATGCGATCGGACTGTCCGGGCTGCTCGTCAAATCGGCGCAGCAAATGATCGTTACGGCACAGGACTTGAAGACGGCCGGTATCGACGTGCCGATTCTGGTGGGCGGCGCGGCGCTGACCCGGAAGTTCACCAAGACGCGCATTGCGCCGGAGTATGACGGTTTGGTATTATATGCCAAAGATGCAATGGACGGGCTGGATATTGCAAACAAGCTGAGCGACCCCGAGCAGCGGCAGCAGCTTGTACGGGAGCTTCGGGAAAGTATGGAATCCGACGTGAAGGAATCCGGCCGCAAAGAAGAGCAATTGCCGGCTTTGACCCGCGTCAGAACGTCTTCGGTGGATCGGGACGTTCCGGTGCAGGTGCCGCCGAGCTTGGAGCGCCGCGTGCTGCGAGACTACCCGATAAGCCATCTGATCCCTTATATCAACATGCAGATGCTGCTTGGGCACCATCTTGGCTTGAAGGGGAAAGTCGAGCAATTGCTGGCCGACAAAGATCCGAAGGCGTTGCAGCTCAAAGAAACCGTTGACGAACTGCTGGCGGAGGCGCAGAAAAACGGCATCCTTCAAGCACACGGCATGTACCGTTTCTTCCCGGCGCAATCGGATGGCAACGATGTGCTCGTCTACGATCCCGAGGATTATACAAAAGTGCTTCAGAAGTTTACGTTCCCGCGGCAGGAAAAGGAGCCGTACTTGTGCTTGGCCGACTACCTCAAGCCGGTAGACAGCGGAATTATGGATTACGTCGGTTTCCTCGTCGTGACAGCCGGTCATGGCGTCAGCAATCTGGCGGCCGAGTGGCGGGAGAAAGGCGACTACCTGCGGTCTCATGCGCTTCAAGCGGCGGCTCTTGAGACGGCCGAAGGGTTCGCCGAGCGTATCCACCAAATGATGCGCGATGTCTGGGGCTTCCCGGACCCGGCCGAAATGACGATGCAGGAGCGCTTCGGTGCCAAGTACCGCGGCCAGCGGTTCTCATTTGGCTACCCGGCGTGTCCGAACCTCGACGATCAGCAGCAGCTGTTTGCTTTGATGAAGCCGGAGGATATCGGTGTACATTTGACAGAAGGCAGCATGATGGAGCCGGAGGCATCCGTCTCGGCTATCGTGTTTGCGCATCCGCAGGCTCGTTATTTCAACGCATAACCGTTTTTTGGGTATGCTATAAAAGGAGTGGGGCCTTGGTCGCTCCACTCTTTTGTTTAAGAAGAAAGAAAAAGCTTGCTTTCACTGAAGTACGAAGGTGTGTAAGCTTCTTACCAATCGGAACGATAGAAATGGGGTCGATGGAGCTTGGAGCTGTATTTTCTGGGGACAGGTGCCGGTATGCCTTCCAAAGAACGGAATGTCACCTCCGTCATGCTAAATCTGCTTGCGGAACGAAACGTCTATTGGATGTTCGACTGCGGGGAAGGAACGCAGCATCAAATATTACGGGCGCCGGTCAAAATCAGCAAGCTGGAAAAGCTGTTTATTACCCATCTGCACGGCGATCATATTTATGGCCTTCCGGGACTCATGTCGAGCCGTTCTTATCAAGGGGGGGATACGCCGTTTACAATTTACGGGCCGGTAGGCATCCGGGAGTTTGTAGAAACGGCGCTTCGGATCAGCGACTCCCATCTCGGCTACCAGACGAAAATCGTGGAGTTCGAAGAGAAGGCGGAGTTCGTGCTGTACGAGGATGAGCAGTTCGTCGTGAAGGCGGCCCCGCTTGTTCACCGGGTCGACAGCTACGGCTACCGGATCGAAGAAAAGCCGCAGAAGGGGAAGCTTGACGCGGCGAAGCTGAAGGAGCTCGGCATCGCTTCGGGGCCGCTGTACGGCAAAATCAAGAACGGCGAAGCCGTTACGCTGGAGGACGGCACGGTGCTTGAAGCCAGCCGGTTTATCGGCCCTCCGGTTCCCGGCCGGATCGTGACGATCCTTGGCGATACCCAGCCTTGCGAACATGCCGTCACGCTTGCCCGCCAGGCGGATGTGCTGGTGCATGAAGCGACCTTTGCGGAGGACCGCAAGGAGCTTGCGATGCAATACGATCATTCCACAGCGATGGATGCGGCTCGTACCGCTCAGGAAGCAGGGGCCGAAATGTTGGTTTTGACCCATATCAGTTCCCGGTATCAGGACGCAGAGGTCGAGTGGCTGCGGGAAGAAGCACGTACGGTTCATGATGAAACCTATCTTGCACACGATCATTTTCGTTTGGACATTCCAGTGCGAAAACCGTCGTCGGTTACCGGTGAAGCGGCTCCGCTGTAAGTGTGGTCCGTATCGCATCGCGCTATGACAAAAACCTCCGTTCCTTACGGGAAGTCTGCAAGGAACCGGAGGTTTTTGTATCATGCCCCGTTGCGGGCTGCAAATTATTGTTGATGTTCGGCTTCGTCCTTAATTTCCGAACGGAAGGCATTTAAACTTTCGCGGCGGCGTTCGTTTTTGGACTCGATTTGCTCCCGTTCCTGCGGACTGATTTCATCGGCGTGCTCGCTCAAGTAGCCTTCGGCTTCATTCATGTTTTCAATCGTGTGGTCGATGCTGTTTTGCAAATGCTCCACGTTGTCGGCACGGTTGTCCGGTTTTGCCATTATCCCATCGTACTCCTTTATTGTAAAAGTATGGCGCCAGGATAGCGCAACCATCTTTACGATGCCACTGTCCGTGCAGGAATATGCATGAAAGCATCATCTTTCGCATACTAGCGGAAGCAGGCTGATATTTTTGGGGAGAGGAGAGGCGGCTCCTGATGCGCGGTTTTGCCATCTTGCTCGGTTTTTATTTGCTGGGAACGATTCTGCAGCTCGGATTGCAGCTTCCGCTTCCGGCCAACGTCATCGGTTTGATTTTGTTTACGGCCAGTCTGTTTCTAAAATGGGTTAAGGTGGAATGGGTAGAGGAGGCCGGCAGCTTCCTAATCAAACATATGCTGCTGCTCTTTGCGCCGATTGTCGTTGGGACGATGGTGTTTTTTTCTTGGATCGGGGAGCAGGCAGTGACCATCCTGGTCAGCTTGTTTGCCAGCACATTCGGGGTGCTGCTTGTGACAGGCTGGACGACTAAGCTCCTTGGTGGCGGACGTGCACGGAAGGAGGGGGATCGTCGTCATGACGTTCCGTGAATGGACGGAGCAGCCGTTATTCGGCATCGCTTTGACGGTGCTGGCTTATGTGTTTGCGCTCGCTCTGCAGCAGCGCTGGAAAGCGCTTCATCCACTGCTGACGTGCTCGGCGCTTGTTATCGCCTTCCTGCTAGCCACGAACGTGCCTTACGAAGCGTACCGAAAAGGCGCAGATTATATTGTGTTCCTGCTCGGTCCCGCGACGGTAGCGCTCGGCATCCCGCTGTACAAAAACGCGCAGCGCATCCGCAATGCCTTGCTGCCGATCGCTGCGGGCATTACTGCAGGTTCAATCAGCGCGTTACTGCTGTCTGCCGGCCTTGTCTGGGGGCTCGGAGGCAGTCGCGAACTGCTTGTGACCATGATGCCCAAATCGGTCACTTCGCCGATTGCGCTTGAGATTTCCCGGCAAGCGGGAGGGATTCCCGAGCTGACCGCCGTGCTGACCGTTCTGACCGGCCTGATCGGAAGCATGTTCGGACCGGGGCTGCTGCGGCTGGCAGGCGTGCGCGACGACATCTCGATCGGCACCGCCATCGGCACCTCGTCGCACGGCATCGGCACGGCGCGGATCATCCGCGATTCGGAGCTGGCGGGAAGCGTCAGCGGCTTCGCGATGGGCGCTGCGGCGATTTTGACGTCGTTGCTGTTTATTCCGCTGTATTGGTATTTGCGGTGAGTTCCAAGTCGCATTATTGAAGAAAATATAGTTTCTTTCCATAATGGAGCCGTTCTGCCGAACGGTTCTTTTTTATGCCGGACAGCCGGACAAGCCGGGCGAAGCCTTACAAAAGCTTTACACCGCGAAAACGCTATCCTAATAATCGTCTGCTACCCTAAAGCTGTATCTTTCATCCCATCAACCTTTACTTGGAGAAAGGCGTGTTGACGATGATCCGACAAGCAGCAAGTCAAGTCGCAAGCGAGCCGTCCATCTTAACCGTAAAGCTGGCAGAAACCGACTTTGAAGTGGAGCAGGCACTGCGTCTGAGGTATCAGGTTTTTGTGGAAGAAGAGAAGAACATGAGGATGCGAACCGAGAATGGTTTGGAGCGGGATATTTACGATGCTTATTGCGACCATCTGATTGTCAAAGATGTAATCACGGGAGAGGTTGTTGGCACGTACCGGCTGCTGCCGGGAGAGCGGGCGACTACGGGCATCGGATTTTACTCGGAAACCGAATTCGACCTGCACGCGTTCGATTCGCTGAAGCGCCATACACTGGAGCTCGGGAGAAGCTGCATCGCACCGGCCTACCGCGGTAGCAGAGCGATTCAAATGCTGTGGGAGGGCATTGCTGCTGGTATTTATGCCAGATATATTCGTGTCTAACTGTTGCTACCGGCGGGAGTCCGGAGCTGCGGCCGCTGTATTTGAAGTTTCGGGATATGGGCTGTCCGGGTCTCGATTATGATAACATGCCGCCGCTGGAGCTGCTTCGTAAGCTGCGGAAGCATTTACAGGCGGGGGGCGTCGTCTTTTTGCTGGGGGACTTCTGGCGCCCGACGTTTCCGCCCGCCCGAAGGCGCTTCGACGCTGTCAATCGAGCAGCGGGTGCCCATTATTCCATTCAGTGGATGGCGCGAGCGCGCATGGGTACACCGGATGCGGTTCGAAGCTCCGCTATATTTGTCATCTTCGTTCACGAGGGCGACGCGGACAGAAGCGACGAATGTGTTGAACCGCTTCATGGAACGGGTCATTCGGGAACGGCCAGAACAGTGGTTCTATTGGTTTAATGCAGAGGAGCGTTGGGAAACAGAGCAAGGTGACGGGGCTGGGGCTCATACAGAGCAAGAGCGGGGGAAGACGCATACGGCGTGAAAAGCGAAGGAGGCGTATAGCTGCATGGATACCGGAAGTCATCTGTTGTTTGGCGCTACATTGGCCGGTCTGGCTATGCTTCAACCTGAAGTGGCTCAAAATCCGGTGCTGCTGCACGCGGTGCTGGCGGCCACGTTGATCGGCTCGCATGCGCCGGATTTTGATACGGTTGCCCGGGTTCGGGGCTATGCCGCTTATATCCGGGTGCATCGGGGAATTACGCATTCGCTTCCGGCTATGCTTTTATGGCCGCTGGTGCTGTCCGTTCCGATCGCTTGGGGATTCGGGGTATGGGAGCATGAGCCGCTTGTTTTCGCCTGGACGATGGCGGCGGTCGTTTTCCACGTAGTTCTGGATTGGCTCAATGCATACGGCGTTCAGTGCTTTCGTCCGTTTTCCCAGCGCTGGCATCACCTAGATGCGCTCCCATTGTTCGAACCGGTGCTGTTTGTGACGCACGCGGCCGGTTTGATTGCATGGCTGTCCATAGGGCTTAATCCGGGGTAGATGTTTTTGTGGATTTATTCGTTCACGTTTGTATATATCGGAGGACGGCTGGTTCATCACCGGAGCGTAGTCCGTTTGGTAAGAATACAGCTTGGGCTGGAAGGGATATGTCACGTTGTCCCGAGTCTGCACTGGTTTCGCTGGCAGTTTGTGCTTGAGAGCAGCGATGCTTTTTATACGGGAAACGTTTATAGCAAGGAGCTGACGGTCAAAGATATTTATGCCAAACATACCGAAGGCGGCATGGCCGTAGAGGTGACGCGAGCGGTTGATGGCGTGCGGACGTTTTTGCATTTTGCGCAGCGCGTGCATGTCACTTGTACCGAGAGGCAGGACGGCTATGAGGTCCGATGGCGGGATATGCGGTTTTGGCACAATCACAAGTTGCCCTTCGGAGTGGACGTCACGCTCGACCGGGATCTTAAGGTCGTCAGTCAAACACTCGGCTGGAGGAAAAAAGCGTGGGACCCGCCGTATGTGTAAAAACAGCCGGGAATTGTCGGAATTTGACGAAAATCGGTCAGGCCTCAGGTCATCAAAGCTGCGAAGTGCTGTATGCCCATGCCATAATTGGCAAATGCGGTTTTTCCCGAGGTATGAATAAAAAACGATCGGGTTAGAATAGTTCCAGTATACAACCAAGCATGGGGAGGTTGACGGAATGGATTTTACAAGCCAGGATATCGCCGTGATCGAGCAGGCGCTGCAGCTTGCCATTCGGTCGCAATCAAGCGGCGCCAAGGCCCAGCCGTTTCAGGAAGTGCTGGGAAAGCTCCAGGTGAGCGCAAACGCGGCCATGAACTCAGCTTCGATTCATAAGGTGTCTATGTATGACGGCATAAGGTTCGACTACGACGATTCCTCCGATGTGCTCTAAGTTAATCCATGCGTTTAGAGCGATCGGGACCCCGCCAGTCCGATGAGCGGCAGGCCAAGGCTTTTCTGCTCGACTGCCGCTTGCCGGTTTCTCATGTGACTATCCCCCCATCCCTTTTTCTTCAAAAATCGAACTGCCCCCATTTACAGACGACTCTCAACGAAAAAACTTTCCCGGGAAAGCGCAGGATACGACATGCTTTCTTCAAGTTTCAACCACTTCGACGTGTCATTCCGATCCAGTTCGACCGGCTCCGCTAAGAAAAGAGATTGTCACACGAACATGCATTCGATATAATGAAAGGAACGTTACCGTCAAAAGGAGCTGCATTTATGAACCGTTTGACTGGCAAGGTTTCTTCCATCGAAGAAATGATCGATTTGATCCGTTCGTCGTCCGAGCTAATGTCTCAGGTGACTTACTGGCATACGATTCCGCCGCGGGAAGGGCGGTACGAGTCATTCCCGGAAGGCTTGCACTCCGGGCTGCGGGAAGCATTGCTCGCCCGGGGCATCGGACAATTATATACGCATCAAGCCCAATCGTTCCGCGAAGTAAGCGCGGGGCGGCACGTCGTGACCGTGACCCCGACCGCCTCGGGCAAAACGCTGTGCTATAACCTGCCGGTGCTGGAGGGCATATTGAAAGACGAGAGCGCGCGTGCGCTTTATTTGTTTCCGACCAAAGCGCTCGCACAAGACCAGGTGGCCGAGCTTCAAGAGCTGGCGAATATCATGGGCGCCGATATCAAAACCCATACGTACGACGGGGATACGCCGCCGACCGTACGCCAAGCGATTCGCAATGCCGGGCACATCGTCGTGACGAACCCGGATATGCTGCACTCCGCGATTTTGCCGCATCATACGAAGTGGGTGAAGCTGTTTGAAAACATAAAGTTCATTGTCATTGACGAGGTTCACTCTTACCGCGGCGTGTTCGGCAGCCATGTGGCGAACGTAATCCGGCGGCTTAAGCGGATTTGCCGGTTTTACGGCTCGAATCCGCAGTTTATTTGCGCTTCGGCGACGATCGACAATCCGAGGGAGCACACGGAGCGGCTGATCGGGGAAAGCGTATCCCTTGTCAATGACAACGGCGCGCCTGCGGGAGAAAAACATTTTGTCTTCTACAATCCTCCCGTCGTCAACCAACAGCTTGGTATCCGCAAAAGCAGCGTGCTGGAGACGAGGAAAATCGCTGCGATGCTGCTGCGCCAGGGCATTCAAACGATCGTTTTTGCACGGAGCCGTGTGCGGGTCGAAATTTTGCTTACGTATTTGCAGGAGCTGGTCGCCCACGAGTTGGGCACGAAATCGATCCGCGGTTACCGCGGAGGGTATCTGCCCAAGCTGCGGCGCGAAATCGAGCGGGGGCTGCGCAGCGGAGACATCCGCGGCGTCGTCAGCACAAACGCGCTGGAGCTCGGGATCGACATCGGACAGCTGCAGGCGTGCGTGCTGAACGGCTACCCCGGCACGATCGCAAGCACGTGGCAGCAGTCGGGCCGCGCCGGGAGGCGTCAGGAAAGCTCCGTCACGTTCCTCGTCGCGAGCAGCAATCCGCTGGATCAATACATGATCCAGAACCCCAGATTTTTTTTCGAGCGTCCGCCGGAGCGGGCGTTAATCGAGCCGGACAACCTCATTATCTTAGTCGATCATGTCAAATGCGCCGCCTACGAGCTGCCGTTTGAAGAGAACGAACAATTCGGCGGCGAGTCGCTGCATGATATATTGGAGTTTTTGACGGAGGAACGAATATTGCATCGGGTCAAAAACAGGTGGCACTGGATGGAGCAGTCGTTTCCCGCGCACGACATCAGTTTGCGATCGGCCGCGCAGGAAAATTTCATCATCATCGATATGACGAACGGCGCCCGGGTCATCGGCGAGGTGGACCGGTTCAGCGCCCCGACCCTGATTCACGAGGAAGCGATCTACATCCACGAGGGCGTACAGTATCAAGTGGAGAAGCTCGATTATGAGGAGAAGAAGGCTTACATACGCGAGGTCGACGTCGATTATTTCACGGACGCGAGTTTGGCCGTCCAATTGAAGGTTCTGCACGTGCACCGGGAGGCAATTGACCGGGGGCTCAAGCGGCAGTTCGGCGAAGTGACCGTGAACGCGAAGGCGACGATTTTCAAAAAAATCAAGCTGCGGACGCATGAGAATATCGGATCAGGACCGATTCATCTGCCGGAGGAGGAGCTGCACACGAGCTCTTATTGGTTCACGTTCGACGACGAGATTGCCGCAGGCATGACAGTGAACGATATGCAGTTTGCGCTGCTGGGGCTGGCGAACGTGCTTGTGCACATCGCGCCGCTTTACTTGATGTGCGATCCGCATGATATCCGCGTCGTTCCGCAGGTGAAAGCGGTGCATAACAAGCAGCCTACGATCTTTTTCTACGACCGATACCCTGGCGGCGTAGGGCTTAGCGAGCGGCTGTACGAAGTGCATGGGGAGCTGCTGGCCGAAGCGCAGCGCCTGATTTCGTCGTGCGGCTGCTTAAGCGGCTGCCCGGCCTGTGTCGGACCGATTGAAGAGGTCGGGCTGACCGGGAAGCAGCTGTCGCTTGGGCTGCTGAAGCAGTTGGAGGCCTCGCGATGAGCTCGCTTAAGGAAAGACTGCTGCGGCACAAAAAGTCGATAGCGGGCACGCAGGAACGCGAGGAAGAAGTCAAAATTCTCGTGGGAGAGGAGCCACCCGGGTCGGCCGAAGAGGACCGGGCGGCTCACGGCGAGAGTAATACGGAGTCCGCGGCGGAGCTTGACGAATGGTCGGTTGTAGGCGCGGCCATGGAGCAAACGGAGTGGGGCGATTTCGTTATCCGCCGCCGCACGTATGAATCGGGGTTTCGTCACGGGATGTATGAGCTTGGCCGTTTATCCTCCTGCGCCGAGGAGCTGTTCGCGTTGCTGGAGCCGGCGGCAGGCAGTGCTGTGTCGAACCGATCGGCTGCTCCGTTCCATGAACGGCTGCTTTTTCTGGATACCGAGACGACAGGGCTGGGGCATGGGGCAGGCAACGTGCCGTTCATGGTCGGAGTCGGATTTTACCAAGGCAATCAATATCATATCGAGCAGATGCTAATCCGGCATCCCGGCGAAGAGTCGGCGATGCTGGCCTATCTCGAGCAAAAGCTTGCTGCGCATCCGGTGTTAATTTCTTATAACGGCAAATCGTTCGATTGGCCGATTGTCAAAAACCGCTATATCATGAACCGGATGGAGCTGGCCGCCGAGCCCGTGGGGCACATCGATTTTTTGCATCCGTCTCGCAGCTTATGGAAGCACACGCTGCCCTCCTGCCGACTAGGCAAAGTAGAGGAGGAACGGCTTGGCGTCCAGCGCGAAGAAGACGTGCCAGGCTCGCTTGCGCCGACGCTCTATTTTCAATATTTGGCCCAGCGCGACCCTTCTGTTTTGGAAGGTGTGTTCGTGCATAATGAGCTGGACGTGCTGTCGCTGGCGGGCTTGGCCGTTCTTTTTGGCTGCTTGCTGAACGGTTCCTATGATTGGTCCCACGCGAGGTTGTTCGGTTTAGAGGAGTGCTTTCGGCTCGGCCTGTGGCTCGATAAAATCGGTCGAAGCGGCATGGCTGACACGGTAATGAACGCGCTGACCGAAGAGCTTCTTGTTGCGGACGAGCTTGCTTCCGAAGAACCTTGCCTGCTGCCGCTTGCGCAATTTTGCAAGCGACGGGGACGCTATACGCAAGCCTGCTCGCTTTGGAGCCGGTATATCGCCCTGAAGGGCGGCCGTGCGACAGCTTCGCTGGAGCCGTATATCGAGCTGTCCATGTACTATGAACATAAGGAAAAACAGTGGGAGCGCGCTCTAGCCTATGCTCAGGAAGCGCTTGACCATCTCTGGCGGCGAGATGCCTTGAAGCGGAGCGGAGAGCGCAAATCGTCCGCACTTAGCGGCAACCGTGCGAAGGGAAAAGAGGAGCGGGAGGAGGATGCCGAAGTCGTCAGCCTGCGCAAGCGAATCGAACGGCTGCGGCGGAAAGCGACGCGTGTTACTGATGCTATTGAGCACGAAATGTCCGATTCGCTACTGCTGACTAAGTCAAGCGCCCGGACACGGACAAAGCTATCCAGCGGGTCAGCCGGCCAAGCTCGGGCATCAGCTCCGGTGCAGGGGGCAGCGTCTGCCGTATCCCGCGTTCCTCAATCAACAAGAAAAAGAAAATCCGACCTGTCTGCGGCGGAGCAGCTTTCTATGCCGCTGTAAGTATAATTTCGCTTCGGGGTGGAAATACATGGTAAGATCATGATCCGAAAGGAGCAATGACGATGCCTGAGCTGCCCGAAATGGAAAATTACCGAAAGCTGCTAAGCGAGCGAATCATAGGCCGGACTGTGACGGATACCGAAGTAACCAGAGAAAAATCGATTAACGTGACGCCTGAGCGATGGACGCAGGAGCTGATCGGTCAGGCCGTTTCCCGCATTGACAGGAGAGCGAAGCATCTGCTGTTTTGCTTAACGACAGGCAACGTACTGGTGCTTCATTTAATGCTCGGAGGCATGATGTTTTACGGCAAGACAGAGGAAAAGCCGGACCGGTCCGTTCAAGTGCGGATCGGCTTTGGAGATCGTCATTTGTTTTTTATCGGGCTGCGGCTCGGTTATTTGCATCTCCATGATCCGGGGGAAGTTGATGAGCTGATGAACAAGCTCGGTCCCGAACCGTTCGATCCGGGGCTTACACCTGACCGTTTCGCCGAACGTCTGTGCGCCAAAGCGGGTACGCTTAAAAGCAACCTTGTCGATCAAAGCGTCTTTGCGGGAATCGGCAACTGTTATAGCGATGAAATCTGCTATCATGCGGGTCTCCTGCCGTCCCGGCGTCCGAGCGGGCTGTCTGATGAAGAGGTTCACCGGTTATACCGCTCCATGCGGGAAGTGCTGACGGAAGCGACGCAGGGCGGCGGGTACATGGAAATGCCGCTATTCGTCGGCGATGCGCTTACGGGCGGCTTCGACAGCCGCTGCCGGGTTTACGACCGCGAAGGAGAACCGTGCTTGCGCTGCGGTAGCCCGATTGCCAGACGCGACGTTTCGTCCAAGAAATCGTTTTGCTGTCCTGTCTGTCAGGGGTGAGGGGGCGTTGACCATGCGTTTCGGCTGTCATATCAGTATTCGGGGCGGTTATGCGGAAGCGGCAAAGACGGCGGTAAAGCTTGGAGCCCAGTCGTTTCAATATTTCCCCAAAAATCCGCGAAGCCTGACCGTAAAGTCGTTCAACCGCCAGGACGCCGAGCAGTGCGCCCGGTTTTGCCGCGAGCACGGCCTGCTCAGCATCGCTCACACTCCTTATCCGACGAATCTTGCTGTAGGTCCGGGCGAGCTGCGCCAGGCGACGATCGCCTCGCTTCGCAACGATCTTGAGATTGCTGACGCGTGCGGTTCGGTCGGTGTCGTGGTCCATTTTGGCAAATATAAAGGGGAAGACCCGTTACAAGGCTATAAAAATATTATACAATGTATGAATGAAGCGCTTGCCGGCTATACGGGCCGTTCGCTGCTGCTGATCGAGAATCAGGCGGGCGAAGGGACCTCCATGGGGACGACGCTTGAGGAGCTCGTGCAAGTGCGGAATCTTTGCGCTTTTCCGGGACTTGTCGGCTTTTGCCTCGACACGTGTCATGCTTTTGCCTCGGGCTTGTGGCCCTCCTCCAAAGACGGATGGCCGGAGCTGGAGCGGCATGCGGCGGCGACCGGTTATTTGCAGCACCTCCGGGCGATTCATCTGAACGATTCCGTGTATCCGCGAGGCGCGCATAAAGATCGGCATGCCATGATCGGCCGGGGCGAAATCGGGGAAGCCAGGTTCGCTTCGCTGCTGCGCTCGACTGTGCTCAAGTCGATGCCCGACCTTCCGGCGGTGCTGGAAACGCCTGTCCTGCGAGGGAGCACGCACGCTTCGGAAATTCGATACGTCAAGGAGCTGAGCGAAGGGTGATTCACGTTTATTTGGACGATTATCGCGCTTGTCCCAAAGGCTTCGTACCTGCCCGTACCGCGGACGAATGCTTGCTGCTGCTGCAGGAGTGCGAAGTGGACGTGCTTTCGCTCGACTACGACTTGGGCTGGGGACAGCCCAACGGACTGGAGTTGGTCCGGGCGATGGCAAGCGCCGGTTTATTTCCGCAGCGCATTTATTTGCATACGTCGAGCGATGCGGGCCGTCAGCAGATGTTTCAATTGCTGTACGCGAGCAAGCCGGAGCACGTCCGGCTGACGAACGGTCCGATGCCTCCCGCGCTGCTTATGGAAATTTCTGAAACTGTAAAAGAATAGGTTGTGGTTCAACATGACGATGGTCTTATCCTTGCAAGATATTCATTTTATTCGCGAAGACCGGCATATTTTGTCCGGGGTCCATATCGATATTCGTCAAGGGGAGCATTGGGTCGTGCTCGGCCGGAACGGTTCGGGCAAAACGACGGTTCTGGAGCTGATGAACGGCTACGAGTTCCCGACCCGGGGCAAAGTGCAAGTGCTCGGCAATACATACGGACAATGCGACGTCCGCGAAGTCCGCAAGCAGATCGGTTATATCAGCCAATCGCTGTATGAGAAATTAAATGCCGGGGACCCGGTGTGGGAAGTGATTGCCACGGGCGAATTCGGTTACTTGCGTTTTTATGAAGAAATTCCGCAGTCCGTCCGCGAGAAGGCGATCGCCATGCTGGACAAGGTGAAGCTTGCCCATTTGGCCAATCAGCCTCTTGGTACGCTGTCGCAAGGCGAGCGGAAGAAAGTGATGCTGGCGCGTGCTCTGATGACAAATCCGTCTATTCTCATTATGGATGAGCCATGTTCGGGCCTCGACTTATATGAGCGCGAGCGGCTGCTGGAAAATATCAACGTGCTCGGCGGCCAGCAAATGACGGTCATTTATGTCACGCATCACATCGAAGAGATCGTTCCGCTTTTCACGCACGTGGTGCTGATCGAGCAGGGGCGAATTATTGCTTCCGGCGCGAAGCGGGACGTGTTGACCGAGGAAAATCTGGCAAAGGCGTATCAAGTGCCGATTCGGATCGAATGGTCCGGAGACCGGCCTTGGATTAAGGTGCTGTGATGAACGACTCGACATTTATCGGCACGTCCAACCGGGGATTTGCCCAGCAGGCGCAAGAAGAGCTCCGGCGTCTGTTGGATCAGTCTGTTAAATTCGAATGGCTGGTTCCGGGCGAAGTGTTTGTCTTTACATCCGAATTTGAGCGCAGCGATACGATTGGCCGCATCCTGGCACAGGAGCCCGTATTTCTGAGGCATATGCAGCCGGTCGATCTGGCGCAATCGTGGGACGGTACTTTCGATCATGCGATTCACCATATTCATGAGATGCTGGTCGATGCAGGAGCATCGCTGAAGCAGATGAACGTAGCGGTACAAGCCAGAAAAGCGGAAGGGGAAGCCTTAGCGAACTTATCCTTGCCGACTGTGCGCTCTTCCGTTGAAGAGATGCTGGCAACAGTTTTCGAGGCAACTCCGGTATCGCGCGATGCGGACCTGATCCTTTCTCTGTATTTTACGGAAACTAAGCTGTATTTCGGCTTGTCCCGCCCGCAGGACAATTTGTCCGATTGGTCCGGCGGAGCCATCCGTTTCCGCAAGGAGGAGGGACAAGTGTCGCGAGCCAAGTTCAAGCTGTTGGAGGCAGAGCAGGCCTTCGGCTTGGATTTGTCCCAGTACCGGTCGGCTCTCGATATCGGCGCGGCGCCGGGAGGATGGACGTCGCTGCTGCTGGAGCGCGGACTACGGGTAACTGCGGTTGACCCGGCCAAGCTGGATGCGACGTTGCTGCGTCATCCGCAGCTTACGTATTTTCAGAAAAAGGCGGATGAGGTTTCGTTTGCGGCAAATGCATTCGACCTGCTCGTTTGCGACATGAGCTGGAGCCACCGGCAAATGGCCAAGCTTGTCCGGGGGCTGTTAGGCGCACTGCAGCCGGGCGGAACGGCTGTTATCACGGTGAAGCTGATGCACAAGAAGGCGTTTCAAACGATTCGCGAAGTGGTGAGCGATCTGGCTCCGGAGCTGGAGCTTCAGCAAGCGAAGCAGCTTTTTCACAACCGCGAGGAGCTGACGCTGTTTTTGATGAAGCAAGTGTGACCGGCTTTTCTGGCAATGCGAGCCGAAAGGAGTGTTGCGAATGTCCGATGCGATTTTTTGGAACGAGTTGTTTTCCAAGCTCAGACCGGAGCAGGTCAAGTACGATATGTGGCTTGAGCCGTTCATCGGAGGCCTTGATTCGTCCGGGACCGGTCCCATATTGGATCTCGGTTGCGGCGCCGGGAACGATACGCTGTATTTAACGGAAAAAGGTTACTCCGTCATCGCTTGCGACCGTTCGGATGAAGCGCTGGCGCTGGTACAAGAGCTTGTGCCACAGGTTAAAACGGAGCGGCTTGATTTGCTTCAGCCGCTGCCGTTCCCGGACGGTTCGGCGCGGGCTGTGGTGGCCGATTTAAGTCTCCATTACTTCTCATGGAGCGATACGAAGCGAATCGTCGCAGACATTTCCCGGGTGCTTCGGCCGGGCGGGCAGCTTTGGTGCCGGGTCAATTCGACGAGGGACTTCGAATACGGCGCAGGACAAGGAATGCCGATCGAGCCGAATTATTACGAGCTGGACGGGAAGCGCAAGCGTTTTTTCGATAGTCCGCAGTTGGAACAACTGTTTCAGGAATGGCATGTCTCGTTTTTACAGGAGCAAACTATGGACCGCTATGACAAGCCGAAGGTCGTCTGGGTATTGGCGGCAACTAGGCCAGAATTTTGTTAGACGGCCATACAACGGCGCGATGCGGAAGTTTAGTTAGATGGCAGGCGGAAATTTAATTTTTGCCCCGGACTCTTGCGCTTCCCATTTTTTATGCTATAATACGGTTAATTGCATATTTACAAAAGCGGAAGCACCGCTGACTTAGGAATGGTTTTCCTGTCAGTGTGTGCTTTTTTGTGTTTCTAAGGGGGGAATTTGAGAGCGTGTGATCAATGAAGCACAGGGAAGAAGTATCGAGGTAAAAGGAGATACCGCAGGAATAAGCTTGGGGCGCAAATACGATGGAGGGGGTGCCGCGGGTGGCTAAAATTATGCTGGTACTGTTGGACGAAGATGTGTATTTTGGCGAGATGCTGTCCGCCTACGTCCGTTCGTCCGAATATGCGGAGCGGTTCAGTATACGCGTGTTTACGTCGATAGACGAAGGAGTCCGGTTTGTAGAACAAAACAAAGAATCGCTGATTATTATGGTTCACGAATCGCTTACGCCGCTGCCTGACGCCGTATTCGGGCTAAAACCGGGATGTACGGTTGTGATCAGCGATTCGGCGAGAGAGGGCGGACTGCTCGAATATCCGGTTATGTTCAAATACCAGCCGCTGGACAGGCTGTTATCGGGCATTACCGCGCATTACAACGAATTTTGCGCAGGCGAGCCGCTGCGGGGAAACCGGGGAGCAAAGACGGTCGCCGTTTATGCGGGCGTCGGCGGAGCGGGCAAAACAGTAACGGCGGTTCATTTGGCGTACCAGCTTGCCCAGCAGGGGGAACGTGTCTTCTGTTTGGGATTAGAGCTGCTCCCATCCCGTGCTTGGTATGTCCAGGCAGGAGCGGAGGAAATGGAGTCGTTTTCCCAGCTTTTATACTATGCCAAGACGGCCCCAGCGCTTATTTCTTCCAAGCTGGAAGGGCTCAAAAGGAAACATCCCGACTGCAAGTTCGACTACGTTCCTCCGTCGATGCACCTGAAAGAGTTGGCGGAGATGGAGGCGTCCGATCTGAAGCACATTTTACAAGGGATCGAAGCCACAGGGATGTACGACCGTATCGTCATCGATTTGGACTCGGCGCTGCATGCTGTGACAAGGGAGGCGATTCAAGGGGCTGACCTCGTTTTATGGCTGCTGCTGGACAACTGCGTACATTTGAGCAAAAACGCCGAGCTCTTAAGAAGCTGGACTGCCGGGGAGCGAACGACAGACTGGCTGCATCGGGTGCGGTTCGTACATAACAAAAATGCCGGACAGACGGTGAACCGATTCGAAACGTACGGATTTGCGCATCGCAGTGAGTTGCCTTACGTCCCCGAATGGAAAGGTGTTGGGCGAGTGGAGGACATGATGTCGTCAGCCTTTGCCTTGGCCGCTGCCGGTTTGGTTCGAGCCGACGGGGAAGGATCGCGGTACAGATGAAGGACGTCGCCGTAAAGCAACTGATTAAACAGCGCGTACAGGACAGCTTGGATTATGGAAACGCCTTGTCGGACGAGCAGTTGATGGAGCAGATTGAGCAAATCGTGTTTGCTTACTCCAGAGAATCATTTTTGACCGCGGGGCAAAAGCAGACGTTGGTTCAAGAGGTGTTTCACTCGTTCCGCGGTTTGGACGTACTCCAGCCGCTCGTCGACGATCGGACGATTACTGAAATTATGATCAATTCCCATGACCAGATCTTCGTTGAAAAAGACGGCCGCGTGCTGGAGACGGAGATCCGATTTGAAAGCAGGGAGAAGCTGGAAGATACGATTCAAGCGATCGTCGGCCGGGTCAACCGGATTGTGAACGAGTCGACTCCGATCGTCGACGCACGGCTTGCGGACGGCTCCCGCGTCAATGTCGTCCTGCCGCCGATTGCGTTGAAAGGCCCGGCGATGACGATCCGGAAATTTCCGGAACACCCGATGACGTTGGACGATCTGATTGCACGTCAGGCCCTTACGCGCGAAGCGGCGGAGCAGCTTATCCGCTTCGTCAAGGCAAAATACAATTTATTTATCGGAGGGGGGACAGGCTCGGGGAAAACGACATTTCTCAATGCTCTGGGACAATATATTCCGCCGGACGAACGTGTCATCACGATCGAAGATTCGGCCGAGCTGCAAATTCGCGGCGTGCCAAACCTCGTCAGCCTCGAAACTCGCAATGCCAATACGGAAGGAAAGGGCGGGATTACGATTCGAGATTTGATCCGCTCATCGCTGCGGATGCGGCCGAATCGCATCATTGTCGGAGAGGTCCGGGGCGCGGAAGTCTTGGATATGCTGCAGGCGATGAATACCGGTCATGATGGAGCGTTATCGACCGGCCATGCCAATTCGGTTCAGGATATGCTGAGTCGTTTAGAGACGATGGTATTAAGCGGGGCCAGCCTGCCGGTTGAAGTCGTGCGCAAACAAATCGCATCGGCGATCGACATAATGATCCACTTGACCCGTCTTCGCGACCGTTCCAGACGGGTGACGGAAATTACCGAAGTTATCGGGGTCAACGAAGGGGAGGTGAAGCTTAATCCGCTTTTCCGGTTCGTGGAGACGGGCGAAACGGCGGAAGGCAAAGTAATCGGGCAGCTTGAGTCTACCGGGAATGCCCTAGAAGGGACTTGGAAGCTCGAGATGGCAGGCTTGATCTAACAAAACGATGGCAGGAAAGGGGGAGGATATCAAACATGAGCAAATCGGCTTTCGGCCTTTTGCGCGCCTTTACGGGGTTTTCTTTCGGCACGAAGTCGGCACCTGCGGCTTCCAAAGCAAAGCTTCCGGACTATAACGAATACCACCTGACGTGGGGACAAAAGGCCGCTGCTACCTTTTACGGTGCAGCCATTATGGCGGGGATTGCTATGGTGTTTTATAAAAATCCGTTGATTGCCGGGGTTTTTGCCTTAACCGGGTTTTATTATCCCGGCATGCGGCGCAAGGCCATCATTGCTAAAAGGAAGGCACAGCTTAAACAGCAGTTTAAACAAATGCTTGCTTCGCTGGCCTCTTCCATGGGGGCGGGCCGCTCGATCGAATCGTCTTTTAACGAAGCGCTTGACGATTTACGGATGCTGTATCCCGATACAGGAGCGATGATTGTACGAGAGCTTGAGCTCATCATCTGGCGGCTGCAAAACGGAGAAACCGTCGAGGCATGCCTGCTCGACTTCAGCCGTCGGGCTCACATCGAAGAGATCGGCCAGTTTGCGGACGTGTTCGTTATATGCAAGCGGACGGGCGGCAGTCTGATTCAGGTGGTTCGGCGAACGGCAGTCATTATCCAAGAAAAATTGGATATCGAACAGGACATCCAGGTGGCATTGGCCCAAAAGAAATTCGAATCCAAAGTGCTCACGGTTGCCCCCGTCATTCTCATTGCAGCACTCGCTTGGACGACGCCGGATTATATGGAACCGCTGTATGAAGGTGGAGGCCTGTTTATCATGACCGGTGCGCTCGGGGTATTGTTCGGCTGCTTTGCCTTGGCGCAAAAAATTATGAATATAAAGGTGTGAAGCGATTTGTGGATGCTCGCGCTATTGCTGCTGGAGCTGTTCGCCGTTGCCGGTGCGGCTTGGGCAGGATTTCCAAAGTATGCTCCATGGGTCCGCGACGAGCGAGGTCTTTCTCGGTCAGATGTGTTCTATTGGCTCGCCCCGGCAGGCTTATGGTTTATGGACCGGGCGAAGCTAGCCGATCGACTATCCGAGCCGCTCGGCAAGGTGCATCGCGTCATGATAGGACTATATGGAGCGAAACCGGCGATCACGGAAACGAAATGGTTTGCAGCCAAGACGCTTATTATTGCTTACGGCCTGATTATTTTGAGTACCATGGCCGGTTTGGCTGCCGGAGAAGCCGAGATGCTGCTTTATAGTCTGCCATTGATCATCTTTGTTCCGTTTCTGATGTACAAACAAGCAGCCGGGGAGCTTAAACGGAAGAAACAGTCCATTTTAATTGAGCTTCCGGAAATATTGAACCAGTTGATGCTGCTGGTTGGCGCAGGCGAAACGGTACCGCAGGCCCTGGTACGGATTGCGAATGGAAAAGAGACTATCGGCAGTCCGTTAATGGCCGAATTGAAAGAAACCGCTCACGCCCTTAAGGTGAACGTGTCCTTTTCCAAAGCGATGGAGGACTTCAGCAAGCGGTGCGCAATGCAGGAGGTTTCGCTGTTTACGACAACGCTGCTGTTGAATTACAAGCGGGGTGGTGACGAACTGGTAATGGCCTTGAGGGAATTGTCCGTCAACCTGTGGGAGAAGCGCAAGGCGCTTGCCAAAACGCTTGGTGAAGAGGCGGCGTCCAAGCTGGTATTTCCGATGGTCATGATATTTTTCGTCGTCATGGTTATGGTAGCAGCCCCTGCTTTAATGATGATGAACTAATCGTGCAACAGATATAGTCTTGCGACAATAGAGGAGGAAAAAGAAATGGAAGCTTTGAAAACGGCGTGGCAGCGGTTTTGGAAAGAAGAAGACGGACTTGGTACGCTTGAGATTTTGTTAATCATTGCGGTGCTGCTCATTATTGCGATTGCTTTCCGAAAGTGGATCACGAAGTGGATGGAAAGCTTGTTTAACGATGCCAGTAAAGAAATAAAGGATTCCAAAAATGTAAATATCGACGATAGCAAGTTAGGCACGCCCTGACCTTGGCATGATGACATGACAGTGCTGATGAGATTTATCCACAAACGGTTGTTCGTTATAACGATCCGCCGATTTTTTGCCGGTCATTCCGGTCAATTTACGATTGAGGCGTCCCTGACGCTTCCTGTCATTTTAATCGCGACTTTGCTGCTTATTTTCTTATCGCTCTTTGCCTATCAGCAAGCTTCCGTTCATTACACGGCGGCATTGACGGCGGATCGGACGGCTTACATTTGGGATAACAGCAGAAAAGATCCGGTCACCGGATCGGTTGGGTTGGGGCAAACGGATGGTTTGTACTGGCGGCTGACGACCGACCATTTGATGAATATATTCAGCTTTTTGCTCCCTATCTCTCCGGCTTCCGTTCAGCTTCCGGTATCCGGCCACGCAGCCGGTCAAAGCGGCCCTGTAGGCAAACTGTCCCGAGCCGCTGGCAGTCTGCCGGGGCAGCTGCGTGGAGAGATCGATTATACGAATCATGGATTTCTGCGCTATGTTCGCGTCGCCTTGGAAAAAAAGTTTCACTTTCCTTCCTTTGCACAGAAATTTTGGGGCAAAGAGGCTGATGTGGAGACTTCGTCCAAATCTTACGTCATTGACCCGATCGAAACGATCCGGTTGACGGATCTGACCCGAACTTTTATTGGTGAAATTCAAGGACGAATCAAGCCGAAGGATGCGCTGAAAACGATGGTCGACCCGAAGACCTCAGTCAAAGAACCGGTAAAAATCACCTCGGAAATTGAAGCTGCCGAGCATTTACGTGGCTTGGTTGGCGGGATAAGCAAGAAATTTAATTTGACCCCTGAAACCATCCGGGTTGTCGATGCCTTGGACGCTTCCGGTGTGGCGCACCAGGCCTATTACACCTTTAATGAAAAAAATTTGCGAGAGCAGATGGCAAAAGACGTGGAGTTGCTAAGGCAGGGCACTCAAATTAAAGGCGTGGTATGGCATTTTTTTAAGGTGTCGAAGAACGATAAAATGAAGCTGACTCAAGGGTTGAAACGCGAGCTGGAACAAAAAGGAATTGTTGTCGTGCTTCATGAGTAATGGGTGGGGGAATCCGGAGGTGAATTTTTGAGGAGGTTGTTGAAGCTATGGAAGGAGCAAAGCGGTGCCGTATCGATCTATTTGATCATCATTCTTGTTCCTTTGTTTCTGTTGTGCGGGCTGCTGATCGATGTCGCGAGGTGGAAGACCGCGGATAAGGAAGCCGAGAATGCCGTAAAATCCGGGGTTCGCTCGACACTTTCCGCTTTTTCTCCGGAGCTGGCAGCCTACGGGTTGTTTGGTACGGATCTGACCGGAAGCAAGGGGGACGGGATTTTCAAGCAAACGGTAGCCGGCAATTTGTCCGGCGCTGCGGAGCCTGGTCAATTCCGTTTTATCGATCAACGATTGGAAGAGGATTCGACAAAGATAACACCGATCTACGCTCTGTCCAGTCATACGATCTTCAAGCAGCAAATTTTGGAGGAAATGAAATACCGGGCTCCGATGATTTACGCACTTGAACTAACCGACAAGTTCAAAAAAACAGGCCTCGATGCCCAATTGAGTCAGGCTTCGAAATTCGCCGAAAATGCGGTTAAAGTAGAAGAGCTCCTGGAGGAACGCGATCGTAGATTGGATGAAGCTTGGGACGTCTTTCAAGCGATACGTCAAAAATCTGAAGTGTTGCATCCGCATTACGATACGCAGCTTCGCGATTTGAACACACTAAGTGAGAAAATCGGCATCCATACGCTGGAAAATATCCAGGCTTCGCTGCAGTCGGCGCAAGCTACCCTGAAGACGTTAAACGATCAAATCAAGCAAATCGACGGTTCGATCATGTCTTTGATCCAAGGCGGCATAGGTGCCGCCGATTCGATCCGGGAGCTGAATCAGACGAAAAACGAATTGCAGCGTCAAGCGGCGGAAGCGGCGCAGAAGGTAGCAGAGTTCCAACAGCTGTTGGACGATTTTACCAAATACGCCGCTCTGCTCGGATTGTTGAAAGGCGAGGCAGCGCTCGATGATGCGGCGCTCTCCAAACATAAGGATGCATTCTTGGAAGCGATGAAGCTGGCTAAAAAAGCAAATGATGACTTGAATACGGAAATCAGTAAAGTACGGCAGCCAAAAGGTTCGGGTCAGCAGCTAAAGGCTGAGGACGTCTTCAACTTTGTGCATTTAATCGACCGCCAGGAACTGGAACAGTGGGAAGCGGGAGTAGGAACGGCGGCAGCCCAGTTTTCCAGCGTACGGGTTCAGCTTGAAGATAACCTTATGTTTACAAAACAAAAATACTCTACGACTACAGCAGCGTTGAATGGATTCAAAACGAAAGTGGATGAATGGTACGCCAAACAGAATAAGGTCCAAACCGAACGTCAGAGCAAAAACAAAGCGACGGCAGCGGCTAAACGGGAGCAAAGGGCCAAGGCGCAGCCGATTCTGGACGAGTTTCGGCGAACGATCGGCAGCTGCTCTCTTGTATCGAATGCCGACCCGTATGAGGAGAGCTATCGCAAGCTTCAGGGCGATCCGAAGACGGCTGGCAGCAAAGGCTTTTATCAGACGTATTTGGAAATGAACCAAGCTGTTGGGGCAATTTCACCTGTATCGAATGTTAATTTGAAAACAGCGGATCAGGCAGGGTCCAGCTCTTTGAAGCTGGTTTCAGCACTGGAAGGGGTGTTGACGGATGTGCGGGACGAGTTTTATATCGATGAATTCGCAGTCAGCAAATTCAGTTACCGGACACTTGGCTTGGAAAAAGATGCTTCCGGCAGGCCCAAAACCTCCAAGGAGCTATCCAATCCCGCAGGCCATGAATTAACCAATCAGGAAGTTGAATATTTAATTTACGGTTCAACTACATGCAGCGGCAATTATTCGTCGGCGTACGCGGAGATGTTCGCCGTACGGCTGGCAATCGGAACGACCGAGGCGCTGCTTGAGCCGCGCAACGAAGTGCTCGCCGCCGGTTCGCCGCTTCTCGTCTTGGTGGCCGCGGTGACGGAAGGCGCAATTCGGGCACAAGCAGACATGATGAAACTCGTTCAGGGCGAACAGGTGCCACTGTCACAGAAATTGAGCGGGGTAATTACATTAGGATATAAAGATTATTTGAGGTTATTTTTGCTGCTTCATAGTCGTGAGTCGGTTCTGTTGTCCCGGATGCAGGCGCTGATCGAGTTAAACACAAAACAGAAGCTTTATGAAATGACTACGTATGTTTCCGGTGGAGCTACAACCTCATATCGGCTTTGGTTTTTACCTGTAATCATGAAGCTGGTGGGTAAAAGCGGGTTCTCCGGCTGCGAGGTAAGCGGTAACCGCTGCCGAATGACCAAAACGGCAGACTTTACATATTAGGAGGCCAGTATTTTGCGATGGACGAAAGAGCAGAGAGGAAGCATCACTCTTGAGGCGGCGCTCGTGATGCCCTTTTTTCTGGCATTTCTTCTGCTGCTGATTGCGTTTATTCGCGTATCTTTGGCCGAGATGGCACTGCAGTCTGCCGTCTCGGAATCGGCTAAAGTCATTGCTGCTAACATGTATCCGGTCGAGCTGTTGTACCGACAGGGGCAAGCGCGATGGCAGAACAGCCAAGCCAGCGTTTGGTTAGGTAACGTGGTCACCCAACTGGAGACGGCGAGACAGACGGTCATCGATTCCGAACAATTCGTGGAGGATTATGGTAAATGGATTCCTGAGCCTATGGTTCGTTTTGTCGCTTGGGAAAAAGAACGAAGAGAACAGTTGGAAGCGCTTGGAGGTTCGGCAAAGGACGAAGCGAAGAAAAAGGTGGAGCAGAGGGTTGCGGAAGCAGCGACGCCAATGATTGCATCGTTTGCCGATATGGGAAAACTTGATCGAAGTAAATTCAAAGTCACCTCTCTTCATTTTCCAAACTTTGATGATCGGGAGAAGGCTTATGTTGCTATCGAAGCCCAGTATGAGTACACGTTCGCAGTCCCTTTTTTTAAGAAAACCGTCATACTTCGAAAAAAAGCGCAGGAGCGCGCATGGATAGGGGGATAAGCATGCCCGGTATTTGGTTTGCTGCGGTCATGTTGGCCGTTGCGTTCGTTACGGATATCACGAAACAAAAAATTCCGAATTGGCTCACCGTGACGGGAGCAATCTCCGGATTGATTTTCCATTTGGCTTCGACCGGTTGGAACGGGCTGGCGTTTTCCGCTGCAGGACTGGCCTGCGGCTTTGCTCCGATGCTCGCGTTATACGTGCTTCGTGCAGTGGGTGCTGGAGACGTCAAGCTGTTTGCTGCGCTGGGAGCCTTTACCGGGGCGGTGTTCTCTCTCTACGCCATGGCAGCCTCACTCATATGCGCGGGCCTGATCGCGCTGCTTGTGCTGTTATGGCGCAGCGACGGCGTTCAACGGCTGACCCATGCGGGATTTTTGCTTATTCAGCTCGCCGCGTTCCGCAAGCTGTCTATATTAAAGTCCGATCCTGCATCCGACGGCAGGCTCCGTTTTCCATTCATGTGGGCAGTGCTGCCGGGCGTCATGATTACGATCATTCAATGGGAATCATTCGGCATTTAATGTGATGAATAAAAACTAAAAGGAAAGGAGAATGACGTTGGACCAGCAGCTATACGGCCTGAAAGTCGATTTCGACAACCGGAACGGTCATTTTATGGTACTTTCTTCACCGACCGGGATAAAGCAGCAAGACCTCTCGAGCTTTCAAGTCAATATGCTGTCGGCTAACCGGATTCCGCGGCTGCTCGAAATTCAGGTAGAGGCGAGGAACGGTGATGTATGCTTGTATTATGCCATTACCGGCAAACGAATGCTCAGCCACTGGCTGCGAATGGAGATGCTTTCGCTCGCCCAATATTATGCGCTGCTGCTGCATATTGTCGAAGTGCTTGACGACAGCAAGGTATACATGCTCCAGCCCGGCAGGTATGTTCTAAAGGAGGAATACATTTATTGCGGGGCCGGTTTTCAAGATTTGTATTTAACTTATATCCCTAAGGAACATTTAGAGGGAAAGGGACCGGTTTCTTCAGATCTCCAACATCTGGCGTCGCGTTTGATTCAACGGGTAACCGAACTCCAGGGAAGCGGATTTCAAGAACTGATGCGTTATTTGCAGGAGGAAGCATTCAATTTGCCTGAGCTTAAACATTTGCTCTTGAAGCAAATCGGTCTTTTGCAGCATGTATCACCCGCAGGACCGGAAGTGGCGGGGATGACGGCTCCGTCACAGCGTGTTTTCGGAGCTTCCGTTCATCCGGAGCCTGCGTTATTTCATAGTGAGGAGCAGCCGTTTAATGATCCCCTGGGAGCGGTGCGCAACGAGTATTCGGTATATGAGCCAGTTGGCGGACAGATACCTGTATCGTCCCCGCCACATCATTCGTCAGAGCCCGGAATGTCCAAGACCGAAGCAGCAGCCAAAGCAAGGCCTGAATCTCGTAAGAAGCAATTGTTCGTTATTTTACTTACCGTTCTCGCATGGTGCTTCGTTTGGAAAATGTATTTTGACGATCCAAGCGACACAATGCTTTGGATGTGCATTGGTTTGACGCTGATCTTCACGGCGGGAGCATTGTTATTGTTTCTCAGAATGGCAAAGACTTCATCCGTGGAGCCGAAACAGGGTGCGCCGGGTTTGTCCTTTGAGTCCAACAACGAAAAATTGCCTGAGCCGGGTCGCGGGGATCAGGCAAGCTTTATGAGCCGTGTCGGTTTGGCGTCGCCATCGCCGATTAGTTTTGCCGCTCCGGGAGATCCGGTTACGCCGGACGCAGGACGTTCCAGGGAGCCGGACCCGATTTTTTCTCCGGCAACTGGATACAGCCAATTGTCGCATGGAGAGACGCAGCCTCATGAGATACAGCCCCAATCCTCGGATCTCGCGATGCGAACAACGCTGCTTGCTCCGCAGGACGCAACGGTCTTTTTAGGCAAAGCGCCGCGGCCCTCGGATGGTTCATGCGCATGTTTGGAGGTTTATCGCAATGGCGTCAGGGAGCAAATACAGCTCCATAAAAACAGCTTCGTCATCGGACGCGCCGGAGCGGGTGCGGATTGGGTGCACGAGGAAGCGGGCGTGTCCCGCTTGCATGCCGAATTTGTAAAGGATGACGAAGGCTATGCCGTCAAAGATTTAGGATCGCGGAACGGAACAACTGTCAATGGCGAATCTTTGGTGCCTTACCGGGTGCATCGATTGAAGGAAGGTGATATAGTTAAGATCGTATCGACCGAATTTACGTTTAAAATGGGGTTCTGACGCGTGAAACCGACGATTGCCGTCCATTTTCAATATGGATCCGCCACGCATACGGGATGGTTCCGTACAATTAATGAAGACCGCTCGCTGCTGCGAGTGGGACAGACAGTGAAAGGCATTCCGTATGCCGCTGCCGCGCTCGCCGACGGGATGGGCGGCTCGGAGGACGGCGCGCAAGCCAGCGAATTGGCCATTCGTCGGTTGAAGGAGTGGCTTGACGCCAAGGCCCCCGATTTGCTTTCCACAGGAGACAGTCTGAAAAGATTGGAACGCGAGGCGGAAGCATGGTTTCTTGCCGTTCACCGGGAGTTGGTCGAAATAGGGCGGGGCAGCGGCGGCCGTCTCGGCACGACATTGACGCTCTTGCTATTAACGGATGCCGTCTACTTCATAGCACATGTCGGGGATTGCCGGATTTACTGGTTAACGCCGGCAAGCCGATGCAAGCGGCTGACCCGCGATCATACATGGGTATCCGCCCAAGTCCGCCGCGGGCGAATGTCCGTACGGCGCGCGCGAAGTCATCCCAAGCGCAATGTGCTGCTGCATTCGCTCGGCATGGGAGAACTGCCTGACGTCTACATTCGCTCGGGATATTATGCCCCGGGCACATTATTTTTGTTGAGCAGCGACGGTTTTCACGATCGGTTTCTGCCCAGATCGATTGCCGCGCTGCTGCGTACGGCGAACAGTAAGGGCAGCGACCTGCAGGAAATGTGCGACTTGCTGTTAACAAAAGCGTTGCAGCGAAAATCCGACGACAATATCAGCGTTGTGTTGCTCAAGCCTGTGACGGGGAGAAAGAACGCGAAAGAACGGCTGCGATTACACTGCGGACTATGGCTCCGCCGACTTTATCGCTGCGGCCGCAAGCTTCTGTCAAGTCTATCATCTGGATAACTTGCGCCTACTGATGTTATAATGAATTGTCGAGCGCGAATTATTTTCATAGACAGGAGATTCCGAAATTACATGAGCTTGTTGACGGTGGAAGAATTAAGCCACAGCTTTGGTGGCAGGGTATTGTTTAAAAATGTTTCGTTTCGCCTGCTTCCGGGAGAGCATGTTGGATTAGTAGGTGCCAATGGCGTCGGCAAATCGACGCTGATGAATATTTTGACGGGCAATTTATTGAAGGATTCGGGGAAGGTCGAATGGACCCCCAAAGTAAATTATGGCTATTTGGACCAACATACGAAGCTGACACCAGGGAAAACGGTCCGCGAAGTGCTTAAGGACGCTTTTCTGCCTTTATTCGAACTGGAACAGGAACTCAATGGGATCACCGAACAGATGGCCGACGCCGATCCGGACCAATTGGAGCTGCTGCTTGAGCAAATGGGCGAGATTCAGGACCGGTTGGAAAATAGCGGTTTTTATCTGCTTGACGTGAAGGTCGAGGAGATGGCGAACGGATTGGGGCTTGATGCGATCGGATTGGACCGCGACGTGGCTCAGCTTAGCGGGGGACAGCGGACGAAGGTACTGCTGGCCAAGCTGCTGTTGGAACAGCCGACGGTGCTTCTGCTCGACGAGCCGACCAACTATTTGGACGTCGAGCATATCGACTGGCTGACGGATTACTTGCAAAACTATCCGTACGCCTTCATGCTGATATCCCATGATACCGAGTTTATGAACAAGGTTGTAAACGTCATTTATCATCTGGAGTTTGCCAAGCTGACGCGTTACACCGCTAACTACGAAAAATTTCTGCAGATGGCAGATATCAATAAACAACAGCATATCGATGCTTATGAGAAGCAGCAGGAGTTTATCAAGAAGCAGGAAGATTTCATTCAGCGCAATAAAGCACGTTATTCAACGTCAGGCCGGGCAAAAAGCCGCCAAAAGCAGCTTGACCGAATCGAGCGGATCGACCGCCCCGAGGAGGCGGTAAAACCGACCTTCGTGTTCAAGGAATCCCGGGCAAGCGGACGCATTGTATTCGAGGGTAAAGACCTGGAAATCGGCTATTCCCATGCGCTGTTACCTAAAATGAATGTCACGATTGAACGCGGCGATAAAATCGCTGTCGTGGGATGTAACGGGGTCGGGAAGTCGACGCTGTTGAAGACGATTTTGGGCAAGATCCAGCCGTTTGGCGGATCGACGTTTTTGGGCGACTTTCTGTACCCTTCTTACTTCGAGCAGGAAGTGAAAGCGCCGAATTTGACGCCGATCGACGATGTGTGGAATGAATTCTCACATATGAATCAGCATGAAGTTCGGGCTGCGCTAGCCCGGTGCGGGCTTAAAAACGAGCACATCACCCGGCCGCTGAGCAGCTTGAGCGGGGGCGAGCAGGCGAAGGTTCGGCTGTGCAAGCTGTTGATGCACGAGAGCAACTGGATTGCGTTTGACGAGCCGACGAACCACTTGGATGTAGCGGCCAAGGACGAACTGAAGCGCGCGCTGAAGGAATATAAAGGGACGATCGTACTTGTATGCCACGAGCCCGATTTTTACGAGGATTGGGTAACGAAGGTATGGAATGTTGAGGAATGGTCCGCGGCCAAAGCAGGCAGGTAAGGACAAAACCTCCGACGAATTCGATTTTGAAAAAGGGGACTGGAATCGATGCTTACTCATATCGTATTGTTCAAATTAAAAGACCGCAGCCCGGAAGCGGTCAAGCGCACGTATGACGTTCTGGTGAACATGGAAGGGAAAATCCCAGTGCTTCGCCATCTGGAAGTCGGTATGGACGTGCTTCACTTGGAGCGTTCCTACGATATCGCGCTTATTACGAAATTCGATTCCCTCGAAGATTTGAAAATGTACGATACACACCCGGTGCATGAAGAAGTGAAGGCGCATATGAAGCAGGTGCTTGACGGAACCAGCATTTGCGTCGATTTCCAAAGCTGATTCCGGACTAGCTTCTGCAAGGTATTACCATATCATCGGCTTCATGATCATGAGCCACAGCATGACGAACAGGACGAACAAATATAAATAAAGCGACCGGCTAAGCTTGCGGAGAAGCGCCTGACGGTCGTGTTCCGGTTCGCGCAGCTTGCGGATCGTTGGAGAGAACGCACGGGCCATGAACAACAGCGACGCGAACAGGACGACGAAGGTGCCGAAAATCCACGGGGTCGTCCATGGCCAGCTGCCAAGCCACATCAGAAGCAGCCCGGAAGCGACGAGCACGTGTCCGGCATGCTTGGATAAACGAACGACGAAGCGGAAGGAATCGAGGTAGGAGTGCAGCAGATCGCCATCGGCGGTTTTTAACCTGCGAAGCATCGGTATCAGCACGAAGAACGGTCCGATCGATACCATGGCACTGACGGCATGAATGAATACAAGCCAGGAATACATGGTCAACAACCTCCACAACGGTAGCTGAAAATCGTAAAGAAAAAGAAACAGTGTAGCAAAGGCACCTGCAGCAAGCGGACCCGGCTTGGCCGGGGAGCCCGCGGCAAGTACCGAGGCTACACTGTTTTGCCGTATTACACGGCGCGGAATTCGTGGACCCACACTTTCATGTGCGGAAGCCACGGCATGCCCGCATGCATGGACAAAATATAATTTTTGTAGGCCTCGACCGACTCGTATCCTTCCGTCTTTGCATGCTCGTCGGTCAGCTCTCCGAGAGATTGCTGATAAACGTTCGTCACTTCAAAACGGTGGCCGTTCAACTCCATGATTTCGCCCGGATCGGCATAACGTCCGTTGCGGCGGGTGGCCGTTTTTTCTCCGCGGAGCACTTTATCGATATCTTCTTGAACGGTGACCAGACGGTCGATACTACAGGTTTTTGGCGGCAATGGTTGAGACATATTGATATGTACCTCCTTGGTTATTAGATCCATTCCGTAGCTTACCTTAAAATGGTTTGAGAAGCAAACGAACGGAGGCAGATTGTATGAAGTGGGATATCAACGAAACGTATATGATGCAGGTGCTGGACATGCTGCTCTCGACGCCGAGTCCGAGCGGTTTTTGCAGCAATATCATGGGCAAGCTGGCCGCCGAAGTGGAGAAGCTGGGGTACCCGATCAGCTTCACGCCTAAGGGCTGCGGAATTATAACAGTCGAAGGCCGGCAAAAGGACCGGGTAATCGGCTTGTTCGGTCATGTCGATACGCTCGGAGCGATGGTACGTTCGATTAAGAGCAACGGCACGCTGCGGTTCACGCTGATCGGCGGCTATATGATGGGTTCCGTCGAAAACGAATACTGCCGCGTGCATACCCGTGACGGACGAACCTACGACGGTACGATCCTGTCGACCAAGCCCTCGGTACATGTCTTTCCGGATGCGCGAGATTTGAAGCGGGAAGAAGCGGTTATGGAGGTGCGTCTGGACGAACCGGTCAAGTCGGCGGACGATGTCAAAGCGCTCGGTATTGGTACGGGGGATATCATTTCCTTCGACCCACGCGCCGAGTTCAAAACAAATGGCTTTATCAAATCCCGTCACCTGGACGATAAAGCGGGTGTTGCCGCCCTGTTCGGGCTGCTTGAACTGCTTAAGCGCGAGGCTATCGTACCGTCCTGCACGCTTAAGATTATGATTAGCGTATATGAAGAGGTCGGCCACGGCTCGGCTTGGATACCGGGAGACATCAGCGAGGTGCTCGCGGTCGATATGGGCGCAATGGGGGAAGATCTGAATTGTACGGAGTTCGACGTCTCGATCTGCGCCAAAGATTCGTCCGGGCCTTACGATTACGCAATGACGTCGAAGCTGATCGAGCTGGCGAAGCGCGACGGATTGAGCTACGCGGTCGATATTTACCCGCAGTACATGTCGGATGCTTCCGCTGCGCTTCGCGGAGGAAGTAACATTCGCGCCGCTTTGATCGGCCCGGGCGTTCACGCTTCCCACGCGATGGAGCGGACGCATAAGGACGCCGTGCGGCATACGGCTTCGCTGCTTGCCGCTTACGTGACGGAGCCCGCCGAACCTTACGGCAATCAATAAACGCAAGCAACGGCGAGGAGGCTTGAATCCGCTTGAACATCATGACGGTAGAAGATTTATATAAAAGCTACGGCGAGAAAGTTTTATTTGACGGCATTCACTTTCAGATCAACGAAAAAGAACGGATCGGGCTCGTCGGCGTAAACGGCACGGGCAAATCGACCCTGCTGAAAATCATGGCTGGACTCGAATCGACGGAGCGGGGAAAGCTCATCCATGCGAACCACTTCCATGTCGAGTATTTGCCGCAAAATCCGTCGTTCGATTCTGACTCGACCGTGCTTGAGCAGGTGTTTTACGGCGATACGCCGATGATGCAGGCGTTGCGGGAATACGAATGGGCGCTTGCCGAGCTGCAGCTTGCCCCAAAGGATGAAAAACGGCAGGCGAAGCTGTTCGCCGCGCAGCAGCGCATGGATGCGACAGGCGCATGGGACGCCTCGACGACGGCTAAGACTGTGCTGACCCGGCTCGGCATCCGTGATTTCGGCCAAAAAGTCGGTACGCTTTCCGGCGGGCAGCGCAAGCGCGTGGCGATGGCGCGAGCGCTGATTCAACCGGCGGATCTGCTCATCTTGGACGAGCCGACCAACCATATTGACCATGAAACGGTGCAGTGGCTGGAAGAATTTCTTGCGAAGTGGCGAGGCGCGCTGCTGCTCGTGACGCATGACCGGTATTTTCTCGACCGGGTGACGAACCGGATCTTCGAGCTGGACCGCGGCAAGCTGTACAGCTACGAAGGCAATTATGCGGCATTTCTGGAGAAAAAAGCCGAGCGGCTGGAGCGCGAGGCAGCCGAGGAAGACAAGCGGCAAAACCTGCTGCGCAGAGAGCTGGCTTGGCTTCGGCGAGGCGCCAAAGCCCGGACGACAAAACAGAAGGCGCGCGTGGAGCGTGTCATCGAGCTGCGCGACCGTAAGGTGGACGGACCCGCCGCACAGATGGACATTTCGCTCGGTGCAAGCCGGCTCGGCAAAAAAATCATGGAGCTGGAAGACGTCAGCAAGTCGTTCGAACAGCGTAAAATCGTCGACAATTTCAGCTATATCGTTTTGCCTGAAGATCGCATCGGCATTATCGGACCGAACGGGACCGGTAAATCGACGTTTTTGAACATGCTGGCCGGCCGACTGGAGCCGGATGCGGGTTCGATCGTAACCGGACCGACGGTGAAGCTGGCTTACTATACGCAGGAAAGCGTCGAGATGGACGAGAAGCAGCGGGCGATTGATTATATTAAGGAAGCGGCCGAGGTGGTGCGAACCTCAAGCGGCGAATCGGTTACGGCGGCGCAAATGTTCGAACGCTTCCTGTTTACGCCTGCCCAGCAATGGACGCCGATCGGCAAGCTGTCCGGAGGCGAGCGGCGTCGGCTGTATCTGCTGCGCACACTGATGGGCGAGCCGAATGTGCTTTTGCTGGACGAGCCGACGAACGATCTGGATATCCAGACGTTGACGATCTTGGAAGAGTACCTGGAAGATTTTCCGGGCGTAGTCATCACCGTATCCCATGACCGTTATTTCCTGGACCGGACGGCGGATCATCTGTTCGTGTTCGAAGGGGAGGGCCGCATCCGAAGGTTTTTCGGCAACTATACGGAATATTTGGAAGCGTCCCGAAGCGAAAAGCAGGCGGCAGCGGAGGAACGGCGCGAAACCAAAGCGGCTGTCGAAACGGCTCAGACGCAGCAGCGCGAATCGAACCGTCCCCGCAAGCTCTCCTACAAGGAGCAGAAGGAATGGGACGAAATCGAGGATAAAATTGCCGGGCTCGAGGATCGTTTGGCGCAGGTTAAGCAGGACATCGAGAACGCAGGCAGCGATTATACGAAAGCGCAAGAGCTGTTCCAGGAAGAGCAGGAGCTGACACAGCGGCTGGAGGAAGCGATGGAGCGCTGGACCGAGCTGTCCGAGCTGGTCGAAAGTATCGCACAGAACAAGTAACGAAGCGTTTCATCGGTGCGGCTGGCCAACTTGGGCGGCACAAAAAATAACATCCAGTGGGAAGACGCGCCAATTTATGCTATAATATACGTTTGGAAGCGGCTTTACACGGGCTGATCGCTTTATTCTATCGCGAAAGTAGGTTTTAAACAGATGATTACGGTAACAGGAGTCACCTTAAGATACGGTAAACGGGCACTGTTCGAGGATGTAAACATTAAGTTTACCCCCGGCAACTGCTACGGTTTGATCGGCGCGAACGGAGCGGGCAAATCGACATTCCTGAAAATTTTGTCCGGCGAAATGGAGCCGAACAAAGGCGAAGTCAGCATCACTCCGGGCGAGCGCATGGCAGTTCTGAAGCAGAACCATTTCGAATATGACGAAGTGGATGTGCTCAAAACGGTCATGATGGGACATGCGCGCTTGTTCCAAATCATGGAGGAGAAAGACGCTTTGTATGCAAAGCCGGATTTCTCCGAAGAGGACGGTATGCGTGCGGCTGAGCTGGAAGGCGAATTCCAGGAGCTGGACGGCTGGCAGGCGGAATCGGACGCGGCGGAGCTGCTGATCGGTCTTGGCATTTCCAAAGACCTGCACGATGTCAAAATGAAAGAACTCGACGGCAACCAAAAAGTCCGCGTCTTGCTAGCGCAGGCGTTGTTCGGCAACCCGAACATTTTGCTGCTTGACGAGCCTACGAACCATTTGAACATCGAATCGATCAACTGGCTTGAAAATTTCCTTGCCAAATATGAAGGCACCGTCATTGTCGTATCCCATGACCGTCACTTCCTGAACCAGGTGTGTACGCACATTGCGGATATCGACTTCAGCAAAATTCAGCTGTACGTCGGCAACTACGACTTCTGGTACGAATCCAGCCAGCTGGCTTTGAAGCTGCAGCGCGAGGCCAACAAGAAGGTCGAGGAGAAGCGGAAAGAGCTTGAAACGTTCATTCAGCGCTTTAGCGCGAACGCCTCCAAGTCGAAGCAGGCGACTTCGCGTAAGAAGCTGCTGGAGAAGCTGACGCTCGATGATATCAAGCCGTCGACCCGGAAGTACCCGTTTATCAAATTTACTCCGGAGCGGGAAGCGGGCAAGCAATTGCTTCAAGTGGACCGGCTCAGCAAATCGATCGACGGTCAGTTGATCTTGAACAATATCAGTTTTACCGTAAACAAAGGCGACAAAATCGCCCTCGTCGGCCCGAACGGGATTGCCAAATCGACGTTGTTCCAAGTGCTGACGGGCGAGCTTGAAGCCGATGCCGGCGAGTACAGCTGGGGCGTGACGACGACGCAGGCGTACTTCCCGAAAGACAACTCGGCTTATTTCGATACGGACATCAACCTGGTTGACTGGCTGCGTCAATATTCCAAGGATCAAGACGAGTCTTATATCCGCGGCTTCCTGGGCCGCATGCTGTTCTCCGGTGAAGAGGCGCTTAAGAAAGCAAGCGTGCTGTCCGGGGGCGAAAAAGTGCGCTGCATGCTGTCCAAAATGATGATGAGCGGCGCCAACGTGCTCATTCTGGATGAGCCGACAAACCACTTGGATTTGGAGTCGATCACGGCGCTGAACAATGGACTGATGGATTTCGACGGAACGATTTTATTCGTATCCCATGACCATCAATTCGTGCAAACCGTGGCGAACCGGATTATCGAAATTACGCCGAACGGCCTGATCGACAAGGTCATTACTTATGACGAATACTTGGAAAACGATGAGATTAAAAAGCAGCGCGACCTGCTGTATGCTTAATTTCCATCCCGAGCTTGTCCGAAACAACGGTTCCGTATAATTAAAAAAGGATGAGCCGCAGGCCTGAAAAGGCTGTGCTCATCCTTCTTTTCCAATCGCGGCCGGTCAGCTTCCGCCGGTACGCCGGCGTTGGTTGTTCGGCTTTTTGTTGTTTTGGCTTTTCATCACGGATGCGTTTCCGGCACGCAGTTGGCCGTTGCCTTTAGCGTCATGCTGGGCTTGCTTCTTTTGTGCGAGCTTGTTTTTAATCGCATCCGCCAAGCTGACTTTTTTAGGCTCGCCTGCGGTTTGTGGTTGCTCATTCGAATTTTGGTTCGTTGTGTCCGACATTGTTTAACACCTGCCCTATACCCTGGATAGTACTATTCTACCGGATAGGTCCCTCTGGAAGCAATAAGCAAATCGGTAGGGGAGGGATTGAAACTATGACGCTCGAGGAATGGTCGGAAAAAGATCTGCTTGCATGGACGCTTGCTCTGACCGAAGCCGTAGAACCGGAATTCCCCGAAAACGCGGCTGGAGGCCACTTGGCTCATGCGGAGCCCCGGTACGTATTCTTCTACACTCCGCTGTGCGGCACGTGCAAGGTAGGCGAGAGGATGCTGGAGGTCGTCACGGCGTTGAATCCGCGGACTCCCATGGGCCGCTGCAACATTAATTTCTCGCCGGTTCTGGCGCGGAGTTGGCAAATCGAAAGCGTACCGTGTCTGGTGCGGTGGCACCGAGGAACAGTCGCAGATAAGAAATACCGGTTTGACGACGTACAGGAGCTGCACCGCTGGATAAATGTTCCTGTGAATGGCTGATGAGGCCTTTCTGACTTATAACAAGGAAGGGAGTCGTATCTATACGATGCTGGAATCTATGTTAACTCCCGGAACGATGGTCCGGGCTTCCTACAAAACAGGCGAATACATCGGCGAGGTGGTCGAGCTGTCGCCTACCGGTAAAGTGGCCGTTAAGATTGCCGCAGTTGTGAAACACCCGACGCAAGGAGATTTGCACAATCCGATGGACCCGGATGTGGCGTTCTTCCATCAACGGCGCGCGCTGGCCTATCAGGAGATTGCGCTTATGCCGCCGAACACGGTCCGGCCGTACCAAGGGACGGTGCCGGATTACCGCGAATCGCTGCGGCAGGCCTTGGTGCAGGAGCGCGAGCAGCTGCAGCGGACGGTTCGCTGGGCCGAGCGATGTCTCGAAGAATTGGACCGGCTCGAGGGAGAGTACGCTTAAGACGGAAGGGATCGGGTTGTCATGCTGTTTGTTTTTATCGGCCTATGGACGATCGGGCTGCTCCTGATCGTCACCGATCCGAAGCGGGCGACGACACAATGGATCAGCAGCATCGCCTTTACCGGCGGCTGCGGGGGATTGTCGGCGGTAATTGCGGACGATCTCGTGCCTTATTTGTTTGACCGCGGCCTGTTGACGATGCCTGTGGCGGTACTGCTTGCCAAAGCCGAGCTCGCCAGTTCATTGATGTGCTACTTCGGCTTGCCTTATACGTTTTTGATGTTCGCCATTGTTTATTACCCGGATTATCCGGTGTGGCCGTGGAAACGATGGATTCCGTGGGCGCTGGTGGTTCTTCCTGCCTTCTCCTTTGTGCTCGAACCGAAACCTGGCGATCCGATCCCTTTTTACTTTGTCACCCCTTGGGCGGCGCCGTACATTGTGGCAGGCGCCGTTTTATTGATCATGGCGCTGCTGAAGGAGAAAAATTCGTTTCTCCGCCGCAGTCGGATGCTGACGACGCTTGCGGCTGCGCCGACGCTGGTGTTCGCTTTGTTTACGCTTTATTTGCTGCCCACCTTCTTCGGTTTGTACGAATGGTGGCGCTATAACATATGGGTAATCGCACTCACCCTGGCCATCATTGTCGGATCGAGCTTCCGCTACGGATTTATGGGTCTACAAATCTCGATACGTAACCAGAAGCTTGATTATACGCTGCGCGCGATTACGTCCGGGACGTCGATTTTGAACCACGCGATCAAGAACGATGTCGGCAAAATCCGGCTGTTCGGCGACAAAATCAAATCCGAGGCGGCAGCCGGACGAACGGACCCGGATCAAGTGGTACAGGATATGGAAGTCATTTTGTCCGCTTCGCAGCATATTTACGATATGATCTACCGGATTCAAGGACAAACGCAGGAGATCAAGCTTCAACTGGAGGAGCTGGACCCGCGTGAGCTGATGAGGGACTGTATCCGCACGTTGTCTCCGGAGCTGCATAAGGTCGAGGTTCGCGAGCAGTATTTGACGGAGGAGCGGATTGCCGCGGACCGGGCGCAGTTGGCCGAAGTGTGGACCAACGTGCTGACGAATGCTATTGAAGCGATGCCGGACGGAGGCGTCCTGACCATACGCTTGACGGAAACGAAGCGCAAAGTCGTTGTGGAAATGAAGGACACGGGCCCCGGGATGGACAAGTCGCAGCTCAAGCGCGTCTTCGATCCGTTCTACACGACCAAAAGCGGTAAAAAAATGAACTTCGGCTTGGGACTTTCTTATTGTTATACTATAGTTCAGAAGCACAAAGGCACCATGAACATTCACAGCAAGCCGGGCCAAGGAACGAGCGTCTTCATGCAGTTTCCGAAGCAAAAGCGGCTTCCGGCGGGAAGGGAGTTAATTTGAATGGAGCATCCTGCGATTCGCGTCGTCATTGTCGAGGACGATCCGGACTGGCTGCGCGGCCTGCACAGCTACTTGCAGAAGGAGCCGGATATCGAAGTGGTGGGTCAGGCTTCGTCCGGTGAAGCGGCTGTCGAGCTGCTGGAAAAGACGGAAGCGGATGTCGTTCTGATGGACGTCATGATGTCCGACAGCCCGGAGGGACTGTGGGCCGCAGCGGAAATCGTCAAGTGCAGCGGGGCACGCGTCGTCATGCTTTCTTCGATGGAGGAGAAGGAAATCATTTTCGAAGCGTTCAAGGCCGGCGCCGTCGATTATATGGTGAAGTCCAACTTCACGGAAATTCCGCAGACGATCCGCAGTGCGTACGCCAACCGAAGCTCCATCCATCCGAGCGTCGCCGCACAGATGCGGGAAGAATTCCGCCGCCTGAAGCAGCTTGAGCACGAGGTGCGGGTGAGAGAGCTCAAAAATTTGCTGACGCCGACCGAAATTCAAGTGCTCGATTTGATCGAAAAAGGTCATACCCAAACGCAAATCGCCGATAAATTCGTTGTCTCGATCCGGACGATCAAAGTGCACGTTGGGAACATTTTGAAGAAACTGGGCGGAAAAAGCAGCAAGGAAGCGGCACAAAAAGCAAAAGATATGGGCATTTTGTAAGCTGCCCGAAAAGCGGCTGCCACAGGCGTAAAAACCGGAAGGACGCCGCTTTTTTTCGTTACAACTTGCCTGAAGTTTGTGGTATAGTGAAACTGTTTGAGAACATAGAAAACCGTCAGCGAAGGAGCCTAACGCATGAGCGCAAACGACAAAATACAAATCGGCGTCATCGGCGCCGGCAACATCGGCAATGTACACATTCAGGAGTTTTTGCAAATCCCGGACGCCGCGGTAACGGCCGTGACGGACGTCTACCAGCCTATGGCGATCGCGCGGGCGAAGGAATATAATATTCCGAACGTTTACGCAACCTATCAGGAGCTGCTGCAGGACCCAAGCTTGGATGCGGTCATCGTAGCCGTCCCGAACGACGCTCATGCCCCCATTGCTATTGAAGCGCTTCAAGCCGGCAAGCACGTTCTGCTTGAAAAGCCGATGGCCGTTAACGCTGCTTCCGCCAAAGAAATTGTCAAGGCGCACCTGAAGTCGGGAAAAGTGCTGATGATGTCGCATCAGATGCGTTGGGAATCGCTTAACATGCAGGTGAAGGAACAAATCGACAAGGGCGCGCTCGGCAGCATCTATAATGTCAAAACCGGCTGGCTGCGCCGCAAAGGAATTCCGGGCTGGGGCACTTGGTTTACGCAAATGCATAAATCCGGCGGCGGACCGCTGATCGATATCGGCGTGCATATGCTGGATTTGTCGCTGCACTTGATGGGCAGTCCGAAGCCGGTCTCCGTTTTCGGGACGACGTATGCCGAGTTCGGACCGAAGAAGCGGGGTATCGGTACTTGGGGTAAGCCGGACTGGAACGGCTTTTATGACGTTGAAGATCTGGCGACCGCTCTTATCAAGCTGGATAACGGCAGCACGCTGTCGCTTGATGTAAGCTGGGCGGCCAATACCGATTTTATCGATAATGGACCTTATATTTACCTGATGGGCTCCGAGGGAGGCGCTTCTCTGCGTGCAGGAAGAGGGACGCTGCATACCGAGCTGTTCGAGCGGACCGCCGACGTAGAGTTGACGGTGGATTCGAACGATGAAGGGCCTCGTCAGCGCATGAGCCGTCATTTCCTTAATTGCATCCGGGAGCACCGCGAGCCGCTCACATCCGCGATGTCAGGTCTGACGAACAGTTTAGTGCTGGAAGCGATCTATGAGTCGTCCCGTACGGGTCAACTCGTTACGCTGGATTGGAGCTTGGATTAACCCTTATGGATGAACTGCTTCAAGTAAATTTGCAATTATTCAGCATTATCGGCACGATCGCGTTTGCTATTTCCGGCGCGGTCGTTGCCATGGAAGAAGAATACGATATTCTCGGCGTTTTTGTACTTGCTTTTGTGACGGCGTTCGGCGGCGGGGTCGTCCGGAACTTGCTGATCGGCATACCTGTCAACACGCTTTGGACGCAGGGACTTTACTTGAAAACGGCGCTCATCGCGGCGTTTCTTGTTTTTATCGTTCCCGTCAGCTGGATTCGCCGCTGGAAAACGTGGGAATCCTTGTTCGACGCTATCGGCTTGGCGGCTTTCTCCATTCAAGGGGCACTGTATGCGGTTCAGATGAATGCTCCGCTAAGCGCCGTCATTGTAGCGGCGATGATGACCGGAATCGGCGGCGGGATTATTCGCGACGTGCTGGCCGGACGGAAGCCGCTAGTACTGCATGACGAGATCTATGCGGTTTGGGGCATGCTGGCAGGATTTCTGATTGGAATCGGCTGGTTCCAAGGATCATGGCCGCTGCTCGGACTATTCGCGCTTATTGTTATTTTGCGGATGCTGTCGGTGGTGTACAAATGGCGGCTGCCGCGGCGTACGCTGCGGCTTAATGAGGAATCCAAGCAAGCTAAGGGGGCTTAGCATGATGTCGGAAGCAAACGAACCGAACGCGTCCTGGAGCAGCCGGAAACGTATTCCGGGCGAAGAAATCGGGGAGCGGCTCGACTCCGTTCGCGTGTTGAAAGAAGATGGGCTTGAACTGTATGAAATCGCCAAAGACAAGGCAACGGGGGAGCATTACCTGCATTACGCCTACTTGCACCGGAATTTGGCCGCGATCCCGGCGGGACCGGAGGCCGTACAGGAAGAATCGTTTCATCACTTGATGCCGCTGGAAAGCGACGAGGTGCTCGGTTTTTTATTCGGGGAAGCGCCTTACGATTATCCGGCCCACTGGAGCAAGCCGTTCTTGCGCAACGGCCCCGAAGGCGATTATGTATGGTTCGATCCTGGCTATTCGGCGGCAGAAGCCGAGCATGAAGCGATCGGCCGCGACATTGCGGAGCAGCTTGCGCTCTTTAAGCAAGCGGGAGACGTATCGGAACAAAAAGTCCGCGAGCTGCTGGAGCGGTTGAATCCCAACGATAGCGAAAAGAAGTAGTGCTGCGCATATTTTCCGGCGGGTGATTCATCCTAAGCGTGAGCCTTACGAGGGCACGTCTACAGGAGGGACACGACAGGATGAACACCGCGATACACCGAAAGGGGCTGCTTCTGCTCGCAGTAGCCGGCTGCTTGCTGCTGCAAAGCGCGTGCGGCGGGAATAGGCCGCAGGCCAGCCGGCCCGGCGGCGGGCTGGAGGATTACCGGCAGCAAGCCTTGTATGACCGCGATTCCCGCAATAACGAAGACGGATCGCTGGGGGTCAAGCAGCGTTGGGTAGACGAACAGCAGGCCCGTCAAGGGAAGGAATACAGCGGACGAAAACAGCTCGATATGACGAACCGGCACTCGGCGAGTACGATGGCATTCGCTCCGCAGATCGCCGAGCGGGTGAAAGGCGTCTCCGGCGTCCGTGAGGCTCAAGTGCTGCTGACGGAAGTGAACGGCTATGTGGCGGTCGTTCTGGACGGTCATAGTCCGGAAGCCGAGGCGTCGCCGGACATGCTGGGGTATCAGGTAACGTCGAAAGGCGGAGTCGGGATATTCGGAGGCACCGATAAAGGGCCAAACCGATATTCGTGGACGGAAAACGGGGGCTTGTCGACAGGAAAGGCCGATGAAATTCGCAAGCTGGCCATGTCGATGGCGCCAACCAACATTCAGCAAGTATACGTATCGGCGAACCCGAATTTCGTGCAGCGCGTCCGCTTTTATGCGAAGGAAGAAAAGGAGCGCGGCACCATGACCAATTATATGAACGAGTTCAATACTTTGGTCCTGCATGTATTTCCGGACGATGCCAATACCCGCAAATAACGATGCCGCCGTATGCAAAAATCCGGCCGGTCGCAACGCTTCGACAAGGTTGCGTGCCGGCCGGATTTTTATGTTGATAAAAATGCAGTCGGTGAGCCTGGCTAATTCGCCTTCATTGGCATTTCGAATTTATATCCGACGCCCCATACGGTTTTGATATATTTGGGCTCTTTGGGGTCCGCCTCGATTTTTTTGCGGAGATTCGTAATATGTACGTCGACCGAGCGTTCGGTCACGAAGGAATCGATGCCGCGAATTTTGTTCAGCAGCTCTTCTCTTGAGAATACTTTGCCCGGGTGCAGCCAGAAATTTTTCATGATTTCAAATTCGGAATAGGTCGTTTCCACCGCTTGTCCGTGCAAATAGATGCCCCGCTTTTCCAAATCGAGGACGATGTCCTTCGTTTCCGCAGGTGCTGGGTCCTCTGCTGCCGGTCTGACCGTTTGGGTTAAGGCGGAGCGGCGCAGAAGCGCACTCGTCCGCGCGGCCAGCTCCCGCATGCTGAACGGCTTGCATAAATAATCGTCGGCGCCGATCATCAGCGCGTTGACGCGTTCGGATACCTCGCTTTTGGCGGAAACGATCATGATCGGTACGTTGGAGACGGTGCGAAAGTGCTTGCACAGCTCGATGCCGTTCGTATCGGGAAGCATCAAATCAAGAATGACGACATCCGGCTCATGCCGGCTGAACAATTCTTTGCCCTGCTTGCCGTCGGCTGCACAATACACGGTATAATCCTCTTCGCTCAAGTAAATGGATATCATATCCGCAATACTTTGATCATCCTCAACCAGCAATACTTTAGACATGACGTGCCACCTCGACGAAATGAAGTATTAGAAAAATGTTAAGAAACTTAATAAAAATCAAATATGCGGCTGCTACTTTTTTAAAGAATGTCCTTCATAATCGAAGTCGTAGAAAGCTTTAAGAGCGAATAACCCGACATGGAAACGGCCGGCCGTTCGTTTGCGCGAACAAAGCCAAGGAGGTATACCGATGCTGATTCAAGCACAGTTGGAACACCGGATTCACAGCTGCATCGACGAGCTGAACGCTTTGGTAACCGGCCAAGGCTGTTTGCTGACCGATCCGGAAGTCCTACATAAAAGCATGGAGCTCGACGAGCTCATTTTACTCGCCATGCGTCCGCTGCAGCCAGCCGGACAAGCCGCCGTATAAAAGCGCCGGCAGGAGGCCACACCAAAGAAGTAAACGACTTTTTTGGAAGGATGTGCCTCCGCCGTGAGCAGCGCTTACAAAGTTTGTGCTTGCCGCAGCGCTTCGAGCTGCAACTATGCGCCTCAACGAGATATCATTCGGACGATCAACCATGAGTCGTCCTTTTCGCGTGCGTTATTTATGAACGGCTTGAACGAGCTGGACATGAAAATCAAATGCCCGCAGTGCGGGCACCGTATGTTCTATTACCCGGTCACCTGGATGGCCGAGCCTGTCCACCACGATTAACGCTTCTTTCATTGTAGCATGAGAGGGCATGTCAAGAAACGGGGTCATTTGACCCACGTTTCTCCCCACTTTTGAACCGCATTCATGACCGGTTCCAGTGCTTTTCCCTTATCTGTCAATTCGTACTCGATCCGGACCGGCGTCTCGGGATAGACGTGCCGGCTGATTAATCCGGCGGCTTCCAGCTCTTTGAAGCGTTCGGCAAGCATGCGGTCGCTCATTCCGGGAATCATCTCGGAGATATCTTTAAAGCGGCACGGACCTCCCAATAATGCCCGGATAATCAGACCGGTCCAGCGCTTGCCTAAAATTTCAAAGGCGGCTTCGAATTTGGGACATAAATGATGCGGATGATCTGCCATCGTTTTCACCTCTTCTTACCCTTCATTTTAGCATAAGTTACTTGACAAAAGTAAGTTTTTTGTTTCGTTTTTGCCGGTTTGGCCATCCCGAAGTCCCGGCAGATCCGTTCGCCTCAGGCGTGGCGGGGCTTTTCCTGCTTCTGAACTAAATTTGTCGTTTTTCGTCGAAGATTAGAGTTGAAAAATCGAATAAAGTAAAGTATAACAGCGATAGGACTTTTATGAAAATCATACCATCATTCAGGAGGAACCTTCCATGTACGGTGCACCGTTATCGACGAATGCGAAAAAAATGATGCTGCTGGGAGCAGGCGAGCTGGGCAAGGAGGTTATTCTTGAAGCCCAGCGTCTTGGCGTGGAAACGATCGCGGTCGACCGTTACGCGAATGCGCCAGCTATGCAGGTGGCGCACCGAGCCTATGTCATCAACATGCTGGACGGCGAGGAGCTGCGCCGAATCATTGAGAAAGAACGCCCCGATCTTATTGTGCCCGAGATCGAAGCGATTGCGACGCCTACCTTGGTGGAGCTGGAAAGCGAAGGTTATCGCGTCGTGCCTACGGCAACCGCCGCAAGGCTGACGATGGACCGGGAAGGCATCCGCAGGCTGGCCGCGGAGACGCTTGGTTTGCCGACAGCGAGGTATGCGTTCGCCGACAGCCTGGAGGAGCTGCAGGAGGCTGTCGCGACGATCGGTACGCCATGCGTCATTAAGCCGATTATGAGCTCCTCGGGCAAAGGGCAGAGCGTCTGCCGCACACCGGAAGACGTAGAAGCTAGCTGGAACTATGCCATGGAAGGCGGCCGGGCCAAAAAGACCCGCGTCATCGTGGAGGAATTCATCCGCTTCGATTCGGAAATTACGCTGCTTACCGTCCGATCCGTCTCCGGAACGACGTATTGCGCGCCCATCGGCCATATTCAAAAGGATGGCGATTATATCGAATCCTGGCAGCCGCATGCGATGAGCGACGCTCAAATCGCGGAGGCCCAGCGGGTGGCGGGGGCGATCACCGAAGCGCTTGGCGGCGCCGGCATTTACGGGGTCGAATTGTTCCTTGCGCCGGACAAGGTGTACTTCAGCGAGGTCAGTCCCCGCCCGCACGATACGGGGATGGTGACGATGGCTTCGCAGGATTTGTCCGAATTTGCCTTGCATGTGCGGGCGATCCTCGGGTTCCCGATTCCGAATGTGCGGCTGCTGACACCGGCGGCTTCCTATACGCTGAAGGCGGACCGGGAAACGTCGGATTTTCGTATCGGCGGTCTCGAACAGGCGCTGGCGGTTCCGAATTCCCAGGTTCGCGTGTTCGGCAAGCCGGAGACGAAGCCGGGCCGGCGCATGGCTGTCGCTTTGAGCTCTGCAGAGACGGTCGAAGCCGCCCGCCAGCAGGCCATGGAAGCCGCTTCGCACCTACGGATCGAGTACGGGACAGACAAGACTTGAGGCCGCGAAACCACTTCTTCCGGATGTGCGTATACCATCCATAAGGTTCATAGAGTCCTTCCATCAGTTTAACAACGGGTACAAGCCCCCCCTAAAAGGAGAGAGCGTCCATGAATGCGCATGAAGTTGATTACCGGATTGTCGGTTCGGAAATGCAGTTTGTCGAGGTCGAGCTTGACCCGGGAGAAACCGTTTTTGCCGAAGCCGGATCGATGATGATGATGGACCAGAGCATACAGATGGAAACGATTTTCGGCGATGGCAGCGGGCAGAACAAAGGTTTCGTCGGAAAACTGTTCGGCGCGGGCAAGCGGCTGCTTTCGGGCGAGAGCTTGTTCATGACTGCGTTCACGAACCGGGGCTCGGGCAAGGAATGCGTCAGCTTTGCTTCCCCGTATCCCGGCCGCATTTTACCGATGGACCTTATGGAACTGAGCGGCAAGCTGATCTGCCAAAAGGATGCGTTTCTGTGCGCGGCGAAAGGCGTTTCGGTCGGCATCGAGTTTCAGCGCAAGCTGGGCGCCGGATTTTTCGGCGGCGAAGGCTTTATCATGCAGAAGATCGAAGGCGACGGTCTGGCGTTCGTTCACGCGGGCGGGGCGATTCATGAGCGAGTGCTGGGCCCGGGCGAAATGATCCGCGTGGATACCGGATGTCTGGTCGCGATGACGCAGGATGTGGATTACGACATCGAGTTCGTCAAAGGCGTCAAGACGGCGATCTTCGGCGGGGAAGGGCTGTTCTTCGCCACGCTGCGGGGACCGGGCCGGGTATGGATTCAGTCGCTGCCGTTCAGCCGGTTGGCGGATCGGGTGATGAGCGCGGCACGGACGGGCGGACGCAAGGAGGAAGGCAGCATTTTGGGCGGCCTTGGGAATCTGCTTGACGGCGACCGTTAAAAAACGATATGATTGATAGTACGATTATTTTTTGCCGCTCACAATATCGTTGAAAGAGGTGCTGTAGATGGCGTACCAACCACAAGTCATCGATGCCAAAATCGTCAGTCACAATCCGAAAAACGGATTGTTCGAAATCGTAGCACAATTGAAGGATCGGACGGTTTGCCGTCTTATTTACGAACAGGATACGGCAGGCAACGTCACGCCAACCCATATTAACCGGCTGCTGAAAGAGCCTTGCCCGATTTGCCGCAAAGACTTTTTGTGCAACTGCATGTCCAAGTTCAAAGAAAACATTTCGTCTCAAGCGCTTGACTTGGCGGGTACTCCACAAGCTTAACCGGCGGACCGTTCGAAGGACCCGTGGACCTCTTGTTCACGGGTTTTTGCGTTCGATATGGGCATGCACCCTCGCGGTGCTTTTTTCTTTTCCCGCGGTTGTATGGTAAAATGAAGAAATCAATGGAATTGGAAGGCGGGAGCTGCCATGCGCATCGGAGTCGTATCCGATACTCATATGTTCAGCCGGGCCAGAACGCTGCCTGAGCCGCTCGTCCAGGGCTTGCAGGGGGTTGATCTGATCCTGCACGCGGGAGATTGGGTGGACGAGGCCGTGTGCGATCTGTTTGAGGCGCTGGCCCCGGTTGACGGGATTGCCGGCAACAACGACGGCATGGACATCGTTAGACGCTTCGGCCGCCGCAAGCTTCTCGAGCTCGGCGGGTATCGCATCGGGATGGTGCACGGCCACGGCGGCCGTTCTACGCCCGATACGGCTTATGAATCGTTCCGGGACGCGGAAGGGAAGGGGACGGCGGACATCGTGCTGTTTGGCCACTCGCATATCCCTTACAAGGAAGAACGCGGAGGCATGCTGCTGTTCAATCCCGGATCGCCGACCGATAAGCGCCGGCAGCCCAGGTATTCCTTCGGTATCCTTCAGCTTGGAAACCGGGTGGAAGCCGACCATTATTATTTTGACAAAACCAATTGAATCAGGAGACGGAGGAAGCGACATGGCACAATGGAAGGAAATTACAACGAATGAAGAATGGGAACAGCTTTTAGCGGCGACGACGGAACAACCGATCGTTGTGCTAAAGCATAGCACGGCATGCCCGGTCAGCTTCAATGCGCTGCAGGAATATGAGGCTTATCTCGGAAAAACGCCGAACGAGGATGTCGAGTATGTTTTGGTCAAGGTTATCGAGTCCCGTCCGGTGTCCAACCAAATTGCCGAGGATACGGGCGTAAAGCACGCTTCGCCGCAAATTTTATATATCAAGAACAAAGAAACGGTCTGGAACACGTCGCATTGGGCGATCACCGAAGAACATATGACCGCCGTATTGAACTAAGGCCGGCAAACCGAGGCTAAGGAAAGGGGAACGACCGCTATGGGAGTGACGCCGTTTGCGTTTTTTTCCGGCGCGTTGTTTGCGCGCAAGCTATGCTACGTCTATCTTCCCCCGAGCTATAACGAGTCCGAGGACACCCGCTACCCGGTTATTTATTTGCTACACGGGCTATACGGGAACGAAACGAGCTGGAGCGTGAAAGGAAACGCCGAGCAAACGATCGAAAAGCTCATGGCTTCCGGCGACCTTCGCGAAAGCATCGTAGTCATGGTCAGCGACGGAGGCTACGGCCACGGCACGTTTTACGTCAACTGGTTTGACGGCTCGGGACGCTTCGAAGATTATTTCCTGTACGATCTTATACCTGCGATCGACCGCGAGTTCCGCACAATTGCAGATACTTCCCATAGAGCTCTCTGCGGCCTGTCCATGGGCGGCTACGGCTCGTTCGTGCTGGCGTTGCGCAATCCGCATCTCTTCGGCGCGGCCGCCAGTATCGCGGGTGCGCTCATGTCGGTCGGCCTCATGAACGAAGCGTTCCTTCGTACGGATGTGTGCCGGATGATCGGACCCGTCCACGGGCCGTTTGCGCAAGAGCTGGATTTGCACATGCTGGCTGCACGAAGGGTGAAGGAGGAAGTCCGGCCCGCGCTTCATTTCAACTGCGGTACATCGGATTCGTTATTCCCGCTCAACTCCGCTTATCAGGCGTTGCTTGAGCAGATCGGCTACCCGCACGAGTATATGGAGTTCGAAGGGGATCATAATTGGGAGTATTTCGGAGGGCATCTGCCTGAGGCGCTTCGGTTCATCGAACGATCTTTCGCCGGATCGGCGCCAAAGCACAGCCCGGCAGTTTGACAACCGGCACGGCCGAAAAGCCCGCCGTCTTCAGTGGATGAAACGCATGATTTCATCGCTGGAGACAGGCGGGCTTTTTTGTGTCCGGAGCGTTAATTCAGTTTATCCTTTCCTCATCCGTATTCTAGGAAAGAAATCCTTTTTGCTCCAGCAATTCTTCTGTGGCTTTCCACAGCTTGTGCTGCATTGCAGCATCTCCTCCGGGCGATACGGGTTCAATTGATTTTCCGGTTCCAACATTAAAATATCCGCCTGTCATTTTTTGATATTCCGGCTCCACTATCAATCGGGTGATAATATCGGCGCCTCTTCGCGGATCTCCAAGACGAAGGGCCTTCAACAATCGTTCTAATACGGGTGCGAACCAAAGCTCCCGTCCGAGTCCGGTAACATTAAATCCCGGATTTAGCGCGTTTACGCTGATTCCTGTACCGGCCCACCGACGTGCCAGTCCAGCTGTGAACATTATATTTAACAATTTGGTTTTTCCATAAATGGGGGATGAGCCGCGAGGGGTAAAGGGAGTTGGATCCGTTAAATCCTCGGGGAGCTTCAAAACGCCGTGACGACGTGAAGCTTCGGAGGCGACATTGACAACTCTGGCCATGTCTGCGTTCTCCAGGGACGGTTTTAGCGTATCTGTCAATAGCCACGGTGCCAAATAATTGACAGCAATCATTTCAGGAAACCCCTCGGGCGTGATGCGGGGCTCAAAGGCATGGATTCCCGCATTGTTCAACAGCACATTAATTTTAGGATAAGTGTCAGCTATTTCACCCCCTATCCGTTTTACATCCTTCAAGAGCGATAAATCTCCATAAAAAAAATCAACTTTTGCCGATGGTGCATTCTCCTCAATCTGTTTTCTCGTCGCATCAGCGCGCTCTTTGCTTCTGGCCGTCAAGACAAGGTCGAAACCGCGTTTCCCCAATTCAAGCGCGACAAGCTGTCCAAGACCGCTGGTGGCACCAGTAATGACAACAGTTGCTTTATGAGGCATCGTCATTTCTCCTTCATGTGATATAATTTTTTTGGAACCAATAGGCAGTGTTTAGTTGACATATGTCCACTATAATAATTTGATTGATATATGTCAATCAAATTCGGGTAATCTTTTTGATCTGAAGAAAGGTGATTGAGGATGAAGGAAAATGAACCGAGGGAGAAACTGGAGATTGCGTTGGGCGAGCAGCTTAACGCCCTCATTAGCGCTTCACATGCTTTGAATGTCAGAGCCGCAGCGAAATTCGATTCCTCCTTACAGCCGGCCGCTTTCCATATTGTTCGTTGGCTGTACTCCTATGGCCCCACTAATGCCGCCACATTAGCGGAATCGACTGCGATGGATCGAAGTTCGGTTAGTCGCCTTGTGAAACAGCTCCAGTCTCTGGGATATGTGAACAGAGAAGCGTCTCCTAAAGATGGACGGGGAATCGTGTTGTCTCTTACCGAGTATGGACAACAAAAAATAATCGATGCGCTTAAGGAGAAAGAGTCCATTTTTTATGAACGTCTCTCGGACTGGAAGGATGCAGAGCTTCATGATTTCATCCAAATGCTCCGGCAGTTCAATGGATTCAATCGTCGATAAGAACGTAAACTTGCCAAAGTGAAGGTGTATGGTTAACCGAAAAGTATTGGCTGACGCGAACCGAACGTTAGTTCAAAAAAAACCAGTGGACAATCCAAGACCTTATTTTTCGGTCCTAGGCTGCCGCTGGTTTTATACTCAGGTCAGTCTAATATTTTATTTTCGGCGGACACCTTTTTTACACAAATGCACGGTAAACGTCGTTCCCTTCCCCGGATCGGAATGGCACTCCACGTCTCCACCGTAATGCTGCAAATAATTTTGCACGATATGCAGACCTAGACCGGAATTCGTAACGTCGGATTTGGTGGAGAACCCTTTCTCGAATAGGTTTAACCGGTCCTCTTCCTTGACATAGGAGCCGGTATTAAATACGGAAACCGTGTATCGGTCATCGGATTCTTCGATCGTCAGGCGGACGATGCGGAGCAAGTCGTCGGCCGGAATGGCCTCTACGGCATTTTTTAGCAAATTGTACATAATGCTGGAGAAATAACAGATCGGCAGCGTCAGCTCTTCAAACGTGCAGTCAAGCTTCCCGGCGACCTGCAGATCGATTTTCTCCGCGATGCAGATCAGCGACAGGTTGCTCAGAACGACACCGAGCACCGGAAATTCAACCGAGCCGATGACCGAATGCTGCACGATTTCTTTGCACCAGACGGAGATATATTCCTTCGCCATATCGAACTTGTTCATCATCAGCAGAGCATGAACGGTTTGCACATTGTTGATCAGCTCGTGCTGCGCTTTGCGTATATTCAGCATGGTTGATTCCGCCGATTGTACCCACCGTTCCTTCTCGTCCAGCTGCAAACGGATGTTTTTCTCCCGCTCCTCCATGAGCTGCAGCTTGCAGTCTTTGTATTCCAAATGGTCGTACAGCTTGGAATTCTCGACCAGCATCGCGACCTCGGCAGCCAGCAGCTTAAGCGTGTCGAGACGCGTTTCTTGAAATACATGGCTGGCCAGGCTGTTCTCCAAGTAAAGCGCGCCGATCAGCTTGCTCTGCTTAAGAATAGGCACACAAAGAATCGATTTGGGCCGCTGCGCCAAAATGTAAGCGTCCCGGGCAAAAATGTCCGAGGCTGTCGCATCGTGCAAAAGCACCGTTTCGCCGGTCCGGGCAGCAAACTGTATCACCGTAACGGCCGCGCTGCGGCAATCGTCCAAATGGGCCGAATGCAGCGATTTGAACGGGGCTTGAAGCGCCTTTTCCGCTTCGACGAACAGCCGGCTGTTCCGTTCGAGCACGAGGAGTCCTTTGTCCGCACCCGCGTTTTCCAGCAGGATCGTCATGATGCTTTCGAGCATGTGCTGGAAGACGGCTTCGTTCGAGATCGCTTGAGACGCCTTCATCATGCAGGAGAGGTCGATCGTCGATTCGCCGGTCTGCACCCGGCCGAGTAAGGACGGATAGCGTTGGGCGAGATCGGATACCTTCCGGTTGGCGCCCCACTTTGCATATAAGCTTCGGGCTTCCATGAAATAGGAGCGGGCCACCTTGAGCTTGCCGGTCTGCATATAGAACTTTACGGCATATTCCCCGGCCATCGCTTCGAGCGGCAGGAAGCCGTTTTTCGAGGCATGATGAATGGCCTGGTCGTATTTTTCCACAGCCAGCACCGGGTTACCCGAAATCCGATGCCATTCGGCTTCGACAAGCAGCTTCATCGCCAAAAAATTGTCCGGCGAGAAGGTTGACCATTTTTCCAGAAACCGGATGCTTTTGCGGATACGGACTTTGTAAGCTTTCTGCTCCTTGGCCGGCGCTTTGGCATACAATCCGGCAAGCGCCAAAGCATAATGAAAGTGATGCAGGTGCACGTGCGGCAGACCGAAAACCGACTTGATGCCAGCTTCCGCGGTCTCGCAAATCGCCTTGGCTTCATCCGGGCGGTCCAGCAGCAAATACGTCTGCGCTTGAAGCGCGTAATACGTGTGGGCAATAGCCTGATTGGTCAAAGCTTTCATTTGCTCCGCTTCGTTCGCATTCATGAAGGGGTCGCAGTCGTTTGCGCCGGCCGGGGCAGGCAGGATATCTTCCTTCAAAAACATCATATAGCGCTGAAGCACGGTATAAATCCAAATGGTATCCCGGTCTTTTGCTTTATGTATGAACGCATGGTACTGGTCCGTTTCCTTAAGTACTACAGCCAACGGATCGCCTTTAAGCAGCCGCATAAAAAAGCTGAACGCGATCGAATAGCCTGCGTATATGAAATCCCCCGATTCTACACCGTATTGATAAGCCTTGCGCAAATACCGGACACTTGCTTCGATATGCTCCTTTGCGTTGCTCGTAAAGGAACCGTAAGCAAAATAGACTTTGCATTTCATGGACAAATCGTTAAACGTATCGCTGAGCTTCGCTCCAAGCCGACCATATTCCATACCGGCCTCAAGCCGCCCGAGCAGCGAGCTTAGAATGATCCCGTACGTCGAGCAGGCGAGGGCCGAGCCTTCCGAATGGCCGTGAACGAGCGAGTAGTTGAACATTTGCAGCATCAGATAAACGTATAATTCCGAATTTAAAAAATAAGCCGGAGGCGTCAAATTCACCATGAGCCGCATAACCGTTTTATGGTTCGGGTCCGTCATGACCGGCAGATCGAGCACCTCTTGAGAATGCCGGGTTCCTACCAGCAGATACGCCTTCACCAACGCCCGTCCAATGCTGAGCTTGCCGGGATTCGGCCGGATCGAAAGACCGAACAGCTTCAATCCTTCCAAGCCGATCCGTAACGCTTCTTCATGCTCGCCCATATTGGTAAAAAGCACGATCATCAGGTTGCAGGCTTCCGCTTTTTCCAGCTTCGTCCGCGCATGCTTCAGCACCGTCTGAAATGAACGCTTCGCTTCTTCAAATCGACCGCACAAGTACTCCAGCTCGGCTTGATCCAGCTGCAGAGAGAAGGTCAGCTCGTACTGCCGCTCCCAGCAGTCTTCCTCCAGCAATGCGATACCTTGGGCCGCATAGCGCAGCGCGACGTCATAAGCGGAATTGGTCTTCGCTTTCCGGCATGCCGCCGCATTCAAGCGGGCCAATTGATTTTTTTCCTCAGGGAGCGTCATCAGCTCCGAGCCGAGATTGAGCTGATTCGTCATTTCGAACAGTCGCTCTTCCCGTGCATCCCCTTGATCATGATTTTGCAGCAGCCTTCCGATATGCAGATGAATCTCTTTTTTTCGCTCCTTCGGGACAAGCGAGTAGACCGCTTGATAGACCCGGTCGTGCATGAATTTGAAGAAGAGCTTATCCGGCGGGACTTGGCGCGCAAGTCCGGCCTGCATCAGAAGTCCGTCGGTAACCGCTTCATGCAGCAGGGGGACGATCGTGTCCGGAGGCCGGTCCAGCACATGGGCCAGCGTATCGATATCAAAACGGTGCCCGACGCAAGCGGCATGCATCAATACTTGCTGTAAAGGTCCGGAGAGACGGCGTATTTTGTTGATCATAAAATCCACTACGTTGTCGGTAATATGCAGCTCGCCGATTTTGTCGGGGTCCCATTCCCAGCAGTCGGCGTCATAGTTGAAGCGCAGCAGCTGATGATCGTACAGCGTTCGGAAAAACTGCTTGGTAAAGAACGGATTGCCTTTCGTCTTATCCATGATCAGGTCCGCCAATTCCTTCACCGGCTGGCGGCTCGGCCGAAGCGAGTCGTTCAGCATGCGTTCGATGTGCTCTTCCTGGAGCGGTTCGAGCCGGATTCGCGTCCTGTTCGGCATTTGGCTTCGCTCCATTTTGTCCAGGAACGCCTGCAGCGGGGGAGGCTCGCTAAATTCCCGGTCCCTGCAGGCTCCCACGAACAGTCCGTACTGAAGCCCCGATTCCAACACCAGGTCCTCGATGATCTGGACGGATGACGGATCGGCCCATTGCAGATCGTCCAAGAAAATAACCAGAGGCTGCTCTTTGGACATAAAGGCGGACAAAAATTTTTGCAAGGTTAAAATAAACCGGTTATGCGTTTCGACAGGCGGAAGCTTGGAAAGCGGCGGCTGCTTGCCTAATATTAGCTCAACATCGGGATTCATCTCTACCAAGATCTGTCCGTTTGGTACGACGGCATCCAAAATCCGCTGTTTCAGCTCCTGGAACTGTTCCTCGGGAAGCGCGAGCAAATGCTGCAGCAGCTGCCGTCCCGCTTGCTGAATGGCATGGTACGGCGTCTCGCGCCTGAATTGGTCGAACTTGCCGGTAACAAACAAGCCGCCGCCGCTCTGCACCGATTGTTGAAATTCATGGATCAAATACGACTTGCCGATCCCGGACAAGCCGGAGACGAGCACGATTTCGAGGTTGCCGAGCCGTGCGCGCCGGTAAGCGCCCTGAAGCTGCTGCAGCTCCGCTTCGCGGCCGTAGATCGCATCGGAGATGCGGAACTGGTCCGACATTTCTGCGCCGCCTACGGCGGACTCGTCGATGCAGCCTTCCGTCTGAAGCTGCTTCAAGCAGCTTTCCAAATCCCGCCGCAGCGCAAATGCGCTCTGATACCGGTGTTCCGGATGCTTGGCCAGACACTTCATGACAATATCGGAAAGGGGCTGCGGTACCCCATACGACCGCTCGCCGGGTGGGACTGGCTGCTTCGCCATATGCTGATGCACCAGCTCGCAGGCATCCTCGCTGTCGAACGGATACACTCCGGTAAGCATCCGGTAGAACAAAACGCCCAGCGCGTACACATCCGTCCGGGTATCCGTTCGGCGGTTCATACGTCCGGTCTGCTCCGGCGCTGCGTAGAGCAGCCGTTCCGCTTCGTAACGAGGCGGTTCCTCGACGGCGTCCGGTATTGCGGTCGTCGGCGTTACGCTATATAAATCGGTAAGTTTCATCTTTTTTCTATCGGATTCGACAAAAAATGCAGACGCCGAAAGAGCCAGATGGGCGAATTTCAATTGATGCAGCCTTCGGATCAGTTCCGACGCCGCAACGGCCCACTGCAAAAAAAGGCCGAGCTCCATAGGCTGCGGAGTTAACAGGGAAGAAAGAGGGCACCCGTCCGCGTGCTCCATGACAAGCGCGGAAGCGCCGCCGACCGAGATCATCCCGCAAGGAACGAGGATGTCGCCCAGTGGAAGGGTTTTGCCGATTTTATATTCTTGATGCAGCCAGTCGGGTTGCGAAGGCTGGGAATATTCGTCTTTTAATACTTTTACGAGCCTTGTCTCGCCGGAAGGAAGCTCTTCGCCGCGGTAAAGAATCGTGAAGCCGTTTTCGCCGATCGGCTCAAGCGACTTTTCATTTACGTTCCAAGCCAATGGAATGCCCTCCGATAAACTGCTATGTTTCATTTCATTGTACTTTTTCACAGGTGTGGAAGCAACCATTAATCCCATTATCCGCCATTAAAAGAAGCTTGCTGCCAGCTCTTGCAGCGCCGGAAGCGGAACGGAAGGTAAAGATTTTCGACGCGGCATGGCTTCACGAAGCGATTTCCGATATAATGAATGTCAAAAAGATATCAGTGTAAGCGGAGGAATATTCATGAAGGTCGCTATTGCAGGGGGGACCGGCTTTGTCGGCAAGCATTTGACCCAGTTGTTTTTACAAAAAAAAGATACGGTAATCCTCATTTCACGGAAAAAGCGACGTTCGGATCATCCTTTGATTCGCCACATGACTTGGGATGAACTGGAAAATAATATTAAACCGCTGGAGGGCGTCGACGCGATTGTCAATCTGGCGGGGGAAACGATCAACCAGCGCTGGACGGAGGAAGCCAAGAAGCGGATTCTGGAATCGCGTCTGGATGCGGTTAACCGTGTCCAAGCCCTGATCGAACAGCTGGAGAAAAAGCCTGTGCTGGTGAATGCGTCCGGCATGTCGATCTACGGAACGTCGGAGACCGAGTCGTTCACGGAGGAAAGCGAGCTGCGCGTAGAGGATTTTTTGTCCGGCGTCGTCGACCAATGGGAGATGGCAGCGGAGCATATCCCCGATACGCGCGTCGTTCTGCTGCGGATTGGACTTGTGCTTGGCAAAGACGGGGGCGCTTTTCCGAAGATGAGCTTGCCATTTAAGCTCGGTGTCGGCGGACGGGTCGGCAGCGGACGTCAAATCATGTCGTGGATTCATATCGAAGACCTGTGCCGGATGATTGAGTTCTGCATCGAGCACGAAGAGATCGAGGGGCCGGTCAATGCGACGGCGCCGATTCCGGTGACGTACGACCAGTTCGGGCGCAGCTTGGCCAAGGCGCTTCGCCGGCCGTACTGGTTTCCGGTTCCGGAATTCGTGCTGAAAGCGTTGTTCGGCGAAATGTCCGAGCTTTTGTTGAAGGGTCAACAAGTATTTCCGAAAGTCGTGACTGACCTCGGATTTCGTTATAAATATTCGATTATCGACCATGCGCTGGAAAATCTGGTGCGGTCCGGAAAGAAAGGGTGAACACGCGATGATCGAATACGGTAATCCCGACATCCGGGAGCTTCGGTTCACGCGATTTCATTCCCGGGCAGAGGTGCGCAGCGAGCAGTGGATCGATGTGGAGGTAAGTCTGGGGCTGGAAGAGGGCAGCGAGGCGCCGGAAGGGATTGTCGAACTGGGAGCGCTCATCGTCTGTACGCGCCGGGGCGATATCGTTGAAATTGTCCCGCAGGACGAAGGAAGAGACTGCGAGTACCAGTTCACGGAGCAGGAAAAAGCGCAGCTGCGGACGTATTATGAGCGGGAAGTCCGGCCGACGGTGGAAACAATGCGCTAAAAAAAGATTGAAGCCAATTGCGGCTTCAATCTTTTTTGTGCTTCGCCATCGCGGCTTTCAGCGCTTCTTCCAGGCTGGAACCGAGCGAAACGTTATCGCTATACTGTTTGGCGAGCTGGGCTTGCTGCCGCTTGGCCGCGCGTCCGCCGCCTCCGGATTCGCCAAGCATCTCGACCACGTTGCACGGACGGCACTGCGCGTATTTGCCGGCCTTGCCCGTATGGATCTCCATCCGCTTATGGCACTGCGGGCAACGCTTGTTCGACAGAGCGGGCTCCGCAGCTCGTTTATACGCGCATTCGCGGTCGCTGCACACAAGCAATTTGCCGCGCTTGCTCTTGATCTCCTGCAGCGGCTTGCCGCACTCGGGGCAGCGGGAATGGGTCAGATTGTGCGGCTTGTATTCGGCTTCGCTTACCTTCACTTCCCGGACAATGGCCTCGGTTTGCTTGCGGATGCTCTCCATAAACTTGCCGGCGTCGCCTTTGCCTTTGGAGATCCGTTCCAGCTCCTGCTCCCAAGCGGCCGTCAGCTCCGGGGTGCGAAGCTCGGGCACGACGAGCTCGATCAACTGGGCGCCTTTGCCGGTCGGCTGGAGCGTATTCATGCGACGCTCGATCGTATCGGTCTGCAGCAGCTTCTCAATAATATCGGCACGGGTCGCCGGTGTCCCGAGATTATGCTTTTCCATGACCGAGAGCAGCGCCGCCTCGGTGTAACGGCCCGGCGGCTTGGTCGTCTGCTTGTGCTGGCTGAGCCGGAACTCCTTCAGCTCCATCCCGGGCTGAAGCGGGGGCAGCGTTTGCCGGGAGGCCGGCTCGTCTTCGGCCGCATCGTCGTCCTCGTCTGCGCCGGCCGATGCTTCATATAACGCCTTCCAGCCCGCTTCTTTGACAATGCGCCCTTTGGCGTGGAAATGCTCTCCTCCGACCTCCAGCGTCACCGACGTCTCGTCATAGCGGAACGCCGGAGAGAACAGCGCGATGAACCGGCGCACGATCAGGTCGTACAGCTTGCGCTCCTCGGCCGTAAGATTGTGCAGCTGCGGGCGTTCGTCCGTCGGAATGATCGCATGGTGGTCCGATACTTTGCTGTCGTCGACGACGTGCTTGGAGACCGGCAGCGGCTTCGCAAGCAGCGGCTTGATCCAAGCCGCATAAGGCTGGACGTTCAACGCCTTCAGCCGGTCGGGAAGCGTAGAGACCATGTCCGAGGACAAGTACCGCGAATCGGTGCGCGGATACGTAACAAGCTTGTGCTGCTCATACAGCCGCTGGAGCACGTTCGACGTCTGCTTCGCGGTGAAACCGTGCCGCTTGTTGGCATCGCGCTGCAGCTCGGTTAAATCGTAGGCGAGCGGATGGGGCTCGCTCTTCTCCGCAACTTTAAGCTGCGCAACCTTGGCCGAGCGCACCTTATTCAACCGTTCGAGCAGCGCGTCGGCAGCGGCTTTGTCGAATAGGCGTCCGTCCGGATGCGCCTGGCTCCGCCATACGGCTTGAAATGAGCCAAACTGCGCCCGCAGCATCCAGTAGTCTTTCGCCTGGAACGATTTGATCTCGCGCTCGCGGTCCATCATCGCCGCGAGCGTCGGCGTCTGTACGCGTCCGGCCGCCAGCTGGGCGTTATGCTTGCAGGTCAAGGCGCGCGTAATATTAAGTCCGATCAGCCAGTCCGCCTCCGCCCGGCAAACGGCGGATCGGTAGAGCGGGTCGTAAGACTGTCCGGGCTTCAGCGAGGCGAAGCCGTCGCGGATCGCTTTGTCCGTTTGCGAGGAAATCCAGAGCCGCTTGAACGGTTTTTTCCAATGAACCATTTCCATGATCCAGCGGGCGACCAGCTCGCCTTCGCGTCCGGCGTCGGTTGCAATGATGAGCTGCTCCAGATCGCTGCGCTTCGCAAGCTGGGCAATCGCCTTAAATTGCGGCGTCGTTTCGCGAATGATTTTCAGCTTCATCCGCGAGGGCAGCAATGGCAAATCGTCCAAATTCCAGCTTTTGTACTTTGGATCGTATTCCTCAGGCTCGGCCAGCGTGACCAGATGCCCCAATGCCCAAGTCACCACGTACCCGGGGCCCTCCATATAATGCTTATGCTTCTGATGGCAGCCCAGGACGCGCGCGATTTCTTTGGCGACACTAGGTTTTTCCGCCAATACGAGTGATTTCATGACAGGCTCCTTTCAACGGGGTTCGTTTATTCTTAACACAATAGTACAATAGTCCTAACACTTTTTTAATACGTGTCTGCTATGATCGACAGCACAGAGAAATAGAGGGGGTGCGGTCTATGTTTCAATTATTTATCGCTAATTTGGCATTATTAACTGCATTTATGTTTTTGTCAAGCCGCATCCTGCGCAACCACGAACGGAAGCCGTCTCTGCCGGTTAAGCTGCGTCTCGTTATCGGAGGGGCGCATGGCTTATTCGGCATTTTACTGATGTTCTTCAGTGTCAGGGTCGACGGGTCGACCATCCTCGATTTTCGGCAGATCGCCATTATCGCCGCAGCGCATTTCGGAGGGATCTACGCTTCGGCGGCGACGGGCTTGATCATCTCCGTCGGCCGGATTGCGATGTTCGGGGTGAATCCGTCTTCTCTGACGGCAGCCACGACAGCTACGCTTCTCGGCTTGGTCAGCGGCATCATAGCGATGCTTGTTACGGATTATTGGAAAAAATGGCTGCTTTCCATCGCGGCGAGCATTGGCGTCATCACCACGAGCTTATTCTTCCTGCTCGGATGGCAGAGCTGGAAGGTAAATCTTTACTTTATCGCCATTATTTTGTCCGGCGGTCTGTTCGTCGCATACCTGATCCGTTATTTGACCGACGCCAACCGTCTCGTCTATCAATTGGAGGAAAGCGAAGCCAAGTATCGGCGGTCGTTCACACTGCAGGAGGCGATTTTCCGCTCGGCGACGGGCGTTGCCATTATTTTCACGGACCCGGTCGGTGTCGCTAAAGTGTTCAATCCGGGGGCGGAACGGATGTTCGGAATTCCCGCCGAGGAAGCGATCGGGCGGCGGGTTCCAGGTACGATCGTGGACCCTGCGGAATTTGCGCTGAGAAAACAGGAGCTTCAGCGTCAGCTCGAACGACCGGTAGAAGATTTGGAGGTATTCGTGGCAGGCTTGTCCGAAGGGAAAGGTCAAGAGCAGGAATGGACCTTTGTCCGGCGCAACGGGGAACGGTTTCACGTACATTTGATGCTCAGCGAAGTAAGGGAACGCGGGGACCGCTTGCTTGGCTATTTGGCGATTATCGTCGACAGGACGGAGTCGAAGCGGGCTGAGGAGACGATGATGCAGGCCAACCGCATGCTGGAGCAGCTGTCGCGCCGCGACGGGCTGACGGGAGCGGCTAACCGCCGGGCGTTCGACGAATTTCTCGATGCGGCCTGGGCGACAGCAGCGATGTATTCGCAGTCGCTATCCGTCATTATGCTCGACATCGATTGCTTCAAAGCGTATAACGATACGTACGGTCATCAAGGCGGAGACGCTTGTCTGAAACAGGTTGCAGGCGCTCTGCAGCGGGTCGTCGGCAGCATGGAAGGACTCGCTGCCCGCTATGGCGGCGAGGAGTTTGTGGTCATTCTGACGTCATGCGGAAGGCTGCAAGCCGCCGGCGTGGCGGAGAGCATTCGCCGGGAAGTGGAAGCGCTTCGTATCCGGCATATCGGATCGTCGGTGTCCGAGTACGTCACGGTCAGCGTCGGCGCCGCTTCGGCCATTCCATATGCGGGGCTCTCGCCGCTCGAATTGGTCGGGATGGCGGACAAGGCGCTGTATCGGGCCAAGCAGGAGGGACGCAACCGGAGCGAAAGCTATCAGCCGGGGAGTTAACCGGGGGATGCCGAGGCTAACGGCGCAAATAGAGCTGCCGGTATTCCGTCGGCGTCATGCCTTCCTGCTCCAGAAATCGCTTGTTGTAGTAGCTGACGCTCGGATAGCCGGCGCGTTCGGCAATTTCCTTCACCGTCAGCTGCGGCTGCTCCAGCAGCCATTGCTTGCTGTTCTGCAGACGGCACAGCGTAATAAAGGTCATCGGCGTCAGATGAGTCGCTTTCTTGAACAGGCGGCAAAAATAATAACTGCTGACGCCGGCCCGGTCCGCCCAATGCTGCAAATCGAACGGCAGGCAAGCATCGCGCTGCATTTCAGGCAAGAGCTCCGAGATCCGGTTGTCGGCTTCGGGGCTTCGGGCTTCGGACCAGGGAACCGCTTGCGTGACGAATTCCGCCAGGATCGCGTAAGTCAGCGTCGAGATCCGGGTCAGCTGCCAAAACCCGTTCTGCTCCAGCTCCTCCAGCAAATCCGCCAAAGTCCGCTCAAGCGGCTTCCACTGCGGTATTTTCCACAAGGGCTTCGGTCCGATGCCCCGTTCCAGCAAAAACTCCTTCAGCGTTTTGCCGTAAAAATGCACCCACCGCACTTCCCAAGGATCGTCCTTGCTGCTGTAGTACCTTTGCGATTGTAAAGGGAAGTAGAGAAAGGCGTCTCCCCGGTGCAGCGTATGCTGCTGTCCGTCGGTTTCCAGATAGCCTTTGCCGTCCACGATCAGATGGATGCTGAAATTGTTGAGAGCTCCCGCTTTGCGCAGCACCTCATGCTCGGGGTCCTTGTACCAGCCGACCGATTCGGGCAGCAGCAAATATTCGTGCTCGTTAAGCGTCGGCAGAAAGCTTTGGCGCCGCATTTTTACTTCTCCTTTTAAATGACAATATTGTTTTATTCGACTGCAAAAAGATGTTATTTTCATTTTATTCCAGGATCAATATAATGACAATATCTTAGCATATTCATCCAAACCAAGCTGAAGGAGCGATGAGGGAATGAGGGAAAACAAGATTCGTTGGGGGGTCATCGGCTGCGCCGGTATCGCCGTACGCTCGGTCATTCCGGGGATTCAACAATCGGTTACCGGCACCGTGGCGGCCATTGCCAGCCGAGGACTGGACAAAGCGAAGGAAACGGCGGAGCGGCTGAATATCCCGAAGGCGTATGGAAGCTACGAGGAACTGCTTGCCGATCCCGGGATTGATGCCGTTTACATTCCGCTGCCGAACCATCTGCACAAGGAATGGACGATCCGCGCCGCAGAGGCGGGCAAGCACGTGCTGTGCGAGAAGCCGGCCGCGATCGATGCGGCGGAAGCAGAGGAGATGGCGGAAGCTTGCCGCCGGTCGGGCGTGACGTTCGCCGAAGCGTTCATGTACCGCTATCATCCGCGCTATGCGGCCATAAAAGCTGTGATCCGGAGCGGGGAAATCGGCGAGATCCGTGCGATCCACGGCGCCTTCACCTTCAACAATGCGAAGGATGCGGACAACGTTCGCTACAAGCAATGGATGGGCGGCGGGTCGATCTACGATGTCGGCGTATATCCGATCAGCGCGGCGCGGTTCATTCTGGAACGGGAGCCGGAAGCGGCGACGGTGCATGCCTTCTTCTCGCCGGAGCACGATCACGTCGACATGATGGCTTCGGGACTGCTCGAATTTGCCGGCGGCGTTGCGCTTACCTTCGATTGCGGGATGTGGGCGGCCGGGCGCAATACGCTGGAGATCGTCGGAACGGAGGGCCGGATCGAGGTGCCATCCGCGTACGTTGTCCATGAAAACGCGCAGGATCATTTTTATGTCTATGCCGGAGGGGAAAAGCGGGAAGTAGAGGTTCCTTACTTGAACCAATATACGCTTCAAGCCGACGCGTTCGGCCGGAACGTCCTGCACGGCGAGCCGATGCCGTTCGGACCGTCCGACGCGGTGAACAACATGCGCGCCGTCGACGCCTGCCTGACGTCAGCCCGGGAACGCCGCCGCGTGGAGTTGAACTTGTAATCATAGGGAGGAACGAGACGTGAGAATGATTCGCATTGAAGGCTTGGAAAAACCGGTATCGTGCCTGATTCAAGGGTCGGATTATTTCAGCATGGACATTTACGACAAGGTCTGCGGCGTGCTCGACGCGTTCTTCAAGATCGGAGGCAATACGATCGATACGGCTCACGTCTATGGCGGCGGGAACAGCGAGCGCACGATCGGCCAATGGATGAAGGACAGGGGGAACCGGGCCGATGTGATCCTTTTGACCAAAGGGGCTCATCACGACAGCAGCGGACCGCGAGTAACGCCCGAAGCGATCGCCAGCGATCTGAACGAAAGCCTGGAGCGGCTCGGCACCGATTATGTGGATTTGTATGCGCTGCATCGGGACGATCCGTCCGTACCGGTCGGCGCGATCATCGAAGCGCTTAACGGGCATATCGCGGCAGGCCGCATCAGGGCGATCGGCGCATCCAACTGGACCGTGCAGCGGCTGCAGGAGGCGAACGACTATGCGGCGGCGAACGGCTTAACCGGGTTCGCGTTCAGCAGCCCGAATCTAAGCCTGGCCAAAGCGAAGGAGCCGTTCTGGGCCGGCTGCGTTTCGGCCTACGCCGACGATTGCGCGTGGCACGAGCGGAACCGGTTCCCGCTGCTATCCTGGTCGTCGCAGGCCCGGGGCTTTTTCACCGGGCGCTATACGCCCGAGGTGACGGATAACGCCGACCTGGTGCGGGTGTTCTATAGCGACGATAACTGGGAACGTCTGCGCCGGGCCGAGATGCTGGGCAAGCAAAAAGGCGCCAGCCCGATTCAGATCGCGCTTGCCTATGTGCTGAACCAGCCGTTCCCCGCTTGCGCATTGATCGGGGCGCAGACGCCGGAGGAGCTGGAGTCGTGCCGGCAAGGAGCGGACATCCGCTTAACGCGGGAGGAGCTGCACTGGCTGGAGCACGGGGAAGGGGATATTTAGGCTTGTCCGGGCCGAAATCGAAAACGCTATTTGTCTGTAACAGCTTGCATCGGGAATTCCGCTGCAGGCTGTTTTTTTGTTTCCGCATGAACTTGTTGACGCGAAAAACGAGTTAAAGACGCTGGGTCCGGGATTGTGATATAATGATCGGACAAACGCCACCATTTGGAAGTGAGTGAAGCGCAAAGCATGAACGTGCGGGAGCAGTTCGGAAATATCGATATTTATTTGTTCGACCAGCTGCTGAAAGGGAGGATCGCTCCCGGGATGCGGTTGCTGGATGCAGGCTGCGGGAATGGGAGGAATCTGGTCCATTTTCTGCGAGAAGGATACGACCTGTGGGCCGTGGACCGGTCGGCTGAAGCGGTGGAAGCGGTCCGCGCTTTGGCTCGCGAGCTTGCGCCGCACGGAGAACGCATTTCTCCGGAGGAGCGTTTTCGTATGGAGCCGGTGGAGAAAATGAGCTTCGCCAACGATACGTTTGACGTCGTCATCTCTTGTGCGGTGCTGCATTTTGCCGAAAACGAAACTCATTTTCAGCAGATGGTATCGGAGCTTTGGCGGGTGCTGAAGCCGGGGGGCCTATTGTTCGTGCGTCTCGCTTCGGGTGAAGGTCTGGAGGACCGCATCCGTCCGCTTGGCGGCGGCCGGTATGTGCTGCCGGACGGCAGCGAGCGGTTTCTGGCCGACTCCGGGCTGCTGGAGCGAATGGCGGAAAAGCATCATGCTTTGCAGGTGGAGCCGCTGAAAACGGTGAACGTGGAGAACCTGCGGTGCATGACGACCTGGTGCTTGAAAAAGCCGCATATTTTATTTTTCGATCCGATCGAAGAACGGTCGGAAGAACGATTGCCGGAGGGGACCGGCGAAACGGACGAAACAGAAACGGGAGGATGACTTAGATGAAGCTGAGAGTTTCGGCGGTACAATACCATTTGCATACGATTGGCAGCTTTGAACAATTTGCCGCGCAGGTGACGAGTTACGTCAGGACGGCGGAGGAGTTCGAATCGGACTTCGTGCTGTTCCCGGAGCTGTTCACGACCCAACTCATGTCCATAGGCCGGGGGGACGGGAGCGGCGAAGCGCTCCAGATCGGGGAGCTGCCGCAATACACGCGGCAGTATAAGGAGCTGTTCCAGGGACTGGCCCGCGAAACGGGCATGCACCTGATCGGAGGAACGCATATTATTGAAGAAAACGGCCGGTTGTACAATACGGCGTTTTTGTTCTACCCGGACGGCCGGGTCGCTGAACAGCGCAAGCTGCACATTACCCCGTGGGAAGTTAAAGGATGGAACATGGCGGCGGGCGATTCGCTGCAGGTGTTCGATACGGATAAAGGACGGATCGCGATCCTCGTTTGCTATGATATGGAGTTTCCGGAGATCGTCCGGATGGCCCGAGCGCGCGGGGCGGACGTTATTTTCTGCCCGTCGTGCACGGATGACCGGCACGCCTTCCACCGGGTACGCTATACGTGCCATGCCCGGACGATCGAAAACCAAATTTATGTCGTGGCAACCGGTACGGTCGGTTCGCTGCCGACGGTCGATTTTATGCGGGGCAATTTCGGGCAGGCTGCAATCATTACGCCGAACGATGTGCCGTTCCCGCCGGGCGGCTTGATGACGGCCGGAGAGATCAACGACGATATGATCATTACCGGGGATTTGGACCTTGCGCTGCTGTACGAGGTGCGGGAAAAGGGCTCCGTTACGACCTGGAGAGACCGGCGCACCGATCTGTATCCGGATTGGAAGTAAGGGAGGAACGCCCGTGGGCTCGTACCGGAAAGACATGTACGTATTCGACGGAGACCGTCCTGTTAAGGCAACGATTCGCTCATACACCGAACGGGACTTCGCTGGCTTGATTCGGATTCAGCAGGAAAGCTTTCCGCCACCGTTTCCTTCGGAGCTGTGGTGGAACGAGGAGCAGCTTGGGAATCACGTCGAACGGTTTCCCGAAGGCGCGCTCTGCGTGGAGATCGGCGGCGAACTCGCCGCATCGGTGACGGGCCTGCGGGTCGATTTCGATCCCGCGCATGTCGACCATACGTGGGAGGAGATTACTGACAGAGGGTACATCCGCAACCATAATCCGTCCGGTAACACGCTGTATATCGTGGACATATGCGCGCGACCGGCTTACCGGAAGCTAGGCCTCGGCAAATGGCTGATGCTCTCTATGTACGAGGTGGTCGTCGAGCTGAAGCTGGAACGGCTGCTCGGCGGCGGCCGGCTGCCCGGGTATCACCGGGTAGCCGGGGAAATGACTGCCGAAGACTACGTGCGCAGCGTATTGGAAGGGGAACGGAAAGATCCGGTGATGACGTTTCTGCTGCGGTGCGGCCGAACGCCGGTGAAATTAGTTACCAATTATTTGGAAGATGAAGAATCCCTGAATCACGCGATGCTGATGGAGTGGCGCAATCCGTTTCTCAACGCGAAACGGGGATAGGCTTACGGACGGGATAAACGCTTCGCAACTGTCCGGTTAAGTCTGCTCCGCCAGTAATTTCGCGGTAACGGCCGGATGCGAAACCGGGAACTGATGGCCGTACGAAACGAGCTGAGTCCCCGCCTGATTCCGGTATGCTTCCGGCAAAGCATAGGCGCGATCCTTCGTGCCCCAGATGACTGACGTATCGAGCGAGGCTGGAAGAACGGGCGTCGCCGGCTTTGCAGGCAGCTTCCGGTAAAGCGAATGCAGCATATCCGCGTTCGCCGCGGCGATGCGCGGGGAAGTCAAGCTGCGGACGACGGCTTCGACGTAGCCGCCCGGGATTTCCTCTGCCGCCGCAAAAACACCTTCCCGCAGCATCGTGTTTCGCATCGCCCGGACCGACATAAAGCGAAGGGCGGCGGAAGCCGTGCGGCGGGTGCCGCTGAGCGCGCGGCGCAATGCTCCAACATCGGGGCGGTGCAGAACGGGCTGAAGCAGCGCTAGCGTGCTGAGCTTCCCTCCCGCGGGCCCGTTGGCCGTTTCGAGGGCGATTCGCGCGCCGAAGGAGTGCCCGACCAAGCGGACCGGAACGGGGGAGTCCGCAATCGCATCGCTTACCGCTTTCGCGTAGCTTTCCAGACTGTGGCGGCCCTCCCGCAGCAAGGGCGAACGGCCGAAGCCCGGCAAGTCGAGCAGCCACACCGGGTTTCCAGTGCTGGCATGAAGATGCTCGGCGAGCGGTACGAAGTCGTCGGCGCCGCTCAGCAGCCCGTGCACGATAACCCAAGGCTCACCGAGACCTTCCCGCACAAGCGCGGCAAGGTCTCCTTTGCGTTCGCGGGACCAATGCGCAGGCTCCGACGCGCCTGGATGTGTAAGCCGGTAATCCAGATCGGCCACGACCATCGGCAGCAGCTCCATAACCTCCAGCGGCTTCGCTCCCATCCGTCCGATAAGCTTCTCCGTCGTTTTCGTATCGAACGACCGCTCCGTGATAAATGCAAGCGATTCGGCGGGAATGCCGGTCAGACGGCCGAGTCCGGTCTTCATGACACCGCGTAGCAGGGAAACCGGCAGCGCTCCCCGGGGAGCGGGGACGGCAAGCTCCCGGGCGATGAGATCGAGCAACTCCTTCATATTCGGGCCGGCTTCCTTGCGCCCCAGCATGTTGTAGGTGCCGCCCTCAGGCTTGGCTTCGCGGGCCAGATGGACGATTACGCCGGCCAGAGCGTCGTTGGCCACGAGCGGGACCCAATGGGAAGCGCCGCCCGGTACGACCGGCATCAGCCCTTTTCTAACCGCATGAACGAGGATGCCGAGTCCGCCGGTTTGCTCCGTTGCGCCTGTAGGGCTCGCCCCGACGACGGTGCTCGGGTTGACGACCGACAGCGGATAACCGTGCCGTAGCGCCTGCTGTCGAATGAGCAAATCGGCCAAAAACTTCATCCGTTCGTAAGGGCCTTCGCCTTTCATAAAATCATCCATGCGGAATACGTCTGCATCCGGGTCGACGTTCCCGTCGTGAATCGGGCTCATGTAGCCGACGACATGGATGAAATGGCGAAGCCCGCGCGCTTTATGAACCCGCTCCGCCAGCTCCGCAAGATGCCGTGAGCCTTCGAGAAACGTCCGCTGCGCCTTGGCGTTATCTAGTGTAATGCTCATCGGGCCTCCCGCATGAATGATGACATCGGCTTGCATCGCCCGATTGTAGTCGGCGGGATTCAACCCGAGGTTCGGCTCGGATAAATCGCCTTTCAAGAACTGAATCCGCTCCGCGGCATCGCCGCCGCCGAATCCTTGCTTGCTCAAAGCGGCCGCCGCTTTTTCCGGAGAACGGACCAATAGCAGCAGCCGTTCCTCACCCTGAGCCAACTGCTTCAATACTTGCTTCCCAATAAATCCGGTGCTGCCCGTAATCAATAAATCCGACATTGATGCTCCTCCTCATGACCTTATAACTAGTACTATCCAGTTCTAATTGAAGTTAAAAAAAGATGCTTCGCTAGCGAGCTAGTGAAGCATTTGGCAAAAGCCGCGTACCGTCGTCTCTATGACCGACAAATCTTTTGTCGTTTCGGCCAGTACGAGCGAGCCTTCCAGACAAGCGATAAACAGCGGGGCGGCCTGCTCGGGATCGAGCTGCTGACGGAATTCCCCTTTGGCGGCGCCTTGACGGAACAGCTTGACGAGCATAGGCTGCAGCTCGGTAAAAAATAGCGCGATCCGCTCTCTCACCGGCACCGCATTTTCCGGACATTGCAGATAGAGCGTCACGAATGGGCAGCCGCCATGGCCGTTCCGCCGGGCAATTCCTTCCGTTAAACCGTCCAAGAACATCATGATCCGTTCTTCCACGGACAGCTCGCTCCGGCTTAGCAGGGCGAATAAAGAACGCTCGTAGGACTCGGCCCAATAATTGACGACGGCGAGAAGCAATTCCTCCTTGCTTTTGAAATGGTAGTAAATATTCGACTTGGATACTTGGCTCTCCCGCATAACGTCGTCCATGCTCGTATACGAGTAGCCGCGAATAAGAAACAGACCGGCGGCCGTTTCAATCACATGCTGGCGGTTGGACGGCGGGGAAGTGGTTTTGTTCTTATTCATGATTAGAACTATACAGTACTATTGATTTGGAGTCAAGCCGCTTCCTAAAGCTGCCCCTGTTCCGGACGTTTATGGTCTCCGATTTTGGTAAACAATGGTCTAATGTAGCTTGCGGAACGTTAAGGAGGGAGCAATCTTTGGGAACGCGATGGAAAACTGCGGCAATTTCCGCTGTATCGCTGCTTGTGCTGAGCGGCTGTCAGCAAGACCTGCGGGCTTGGTTCGGACAGACCGAGAAGCCGCAGCACCGGCATGAACCGAAGCAGACGGAAGATAGCGCCGCCGTGATGGCGAATGAAGCGAAGGAAGCCGTTCATGTGGACATCCTTGGCAAGCAGGGAACGGCGATTGGAAAGGCCAAGCTGACACCGGCCGGCCCGGGAGGCGGCGTGCGGATCGAACTGGAAGCGGCTTCGTTGCCGCCGGGGCCGCACGGCTTTCATGTGCATGAGACCGGCAAATGCGAGGCGCCGGAATTTACTTCGGCTGGGGCGCACTTCAATCCCGAGGCCCGGAAGCACGGCTTGAACAATCCGGAAGGGCCTCATACCGGCGACCTTCCGAATCTCGAAGCGGATCAGCAAGGCAAGGTTAAGGCGGACTTTGTGGCCAAGCAGCTGACGCTGGAGGCAGGGAAGCCGAACTCGCTGCGCAAGTCCGGCGGCACGGCGTTCGTCATTCACGAGAAGGCGGACGATTTTAGAACGGACCCCGCCGGCAATGCGGGCGGTCGCATCGCCTGCGGCGCGATCCGGTAACTAAGCGGCGAATCGGCGGTTATAAATCGTACCGTCGATTCGTTTTTTTCATTCCTGGTTTATCGGGCGCGTTTAACCCACCGAAACAAGAGAAAGCCTGCCGCGGCGCAGCCCAAGCCGATAAAGAAAACCTTCAAATTGCGTTCGATCAGCATAAACATTTGCTCCCACTGCTCTCCGAAGATATACCCTACCGCAAAAAACGAAGCGACCCACAGTGCGGTACCGGCGTATGCATAGGTCACAACCTTGCGATAAGGGACGCGGATAATGCCGATAAAATACCCGAGGAACTGCCGGACTCCGGGAATAAAAAAGGCGATTAGCAGCAGCTTGTCCCCGTACTTGTCGTAATACCGGCGCGTTTTCTCTACATGGGACGGCTTTAGGGACAGCCATTTGCCATACCTTTCGATCAGCGGCATGCCCACCTTGTGCCCGATCCAGTAAGTCACCGTCACGCCGATGAACGCCCCCGTCAGCGCCGCGGCAAAGGCAGGGAGCCAGGAGAGCACGCCTTTGAAGGATAAATAACCGGTATAGGCCAAGGTGCTGTTTCCCGGAGGAATCGGCAGCGCAATAAAATCCAAAGGCAGACCGATCAGTAATACGAAATATCCGTACTGCTCAAACAACTGCTGGACGACTTGCAACAGGTTCATCTCTACCTCTCCTCATTACTCCATTCCTTTTATCATAGTAGATCTTGCGAGTAAATAAAACCCAAAGGATTTCTGAACGAAGTCCTAAATAAATCTGAAGGTTATCTTAAGCTTGGGGCGAGCGGGTTCGAACTTTTTGCCTCTATGACGGGGGGCGGCCTTGTAGTATACTAAAATTCGGCCTTTTTTACGGCTTGATTCAGATACGACAGAAGGGACGCTCAAGATGAGATTTGACGTGGACTATATTTCGTTTTTTGTCATTCAAGTGGACGGGGAAGACGGAACGCCGGGCAAGCGCAGCAAGCACTACGTCACCATGGACGGTGACGATTACGCGTCGTGCGAGCTCAGCGGATTTCTGGACGGCGAGTTCGCCAAGACGGCGAAGCGCAAGGCCGAGCGTCATGCCAAAGCCGATCAGGTGCCGACCAAAATCGGCCGTTTCGCGGTCGAGCCCGGATACGACCTGGACAGCAATCCGAATTACAACTTGTTCGCCAGATTGCGCGCCGCCGAGACGCTAGAGCATTTTAAGGGCCATGCGGACGAGCTCGTCACAACTTACATGGATGCCAGCGCGATTCGCGGCGGGGCCATGTTTATCGTGCGCGCAAGGCTCAGCCAATATTCCGACGAGCCGTTCTTGTTCGTGTTCAAATGCGACTTCGAGCAAAAGATCGCGCGCATTACGGACGAGCGGAGTCTGCTCAATAAAGTCGAGATGGCGATCAACGCCAAAAATATGAAGTCGATCATGTACCCTTTTATGCCGGAACCGGGGATGACAGAGCTGTGGGAGCTGAAAATCCACCAGTCGTCGCATGCACGGTACTTCGAGGATTTTTTGAAATACGTCGAATATGAAAAATCCGTGCCCGAGCTGATGAACGAGCAGGTGTTCGGCTTCGTGCAGCAGTATGTCGAAGAGGTATTCGAAGACCAGCCGGAAGCCAAAGAGCGGGAGCTTGAGGCGATGGAGCTGTGGGCGTGCAGCGAACAGCGCGAGCTGCAGGAGAAATGGGATCAGGTGCAGGTCATGGAAGCGACGTCCGTTATGGTCGAGCAAAAGCCCGACCTTGAAATGAAGCTCAAGCTCGGCCATATGTCCGTCCGCGCCTTGCTGGCCGATTTCGGCGACCGGCTGCATATCGCCAAGCTTGGCGACCGGTACGTCGTCGTGCTGGAGGGCGATTTGCAGTTCGACCGCGGAATTTCGCCGGTGGAGCTGCTGGCCCCCGAGCCGCTGGAATCGCTGATGGAACGGCTCAAGCGGAAAGCGGCGGAGGAAGAGCGCGAAGGAATTTATGCGTAAACGAAAGGGCTGTGCTCAGGCCGTTTCGTGGCAAACTAAGCTTGAGACAGGAAGAAAGAGGGAAGCTTGAACTACGGCTGACGCGGTTACGAACCGACGTCAGCTTTTTTATGAGGCTAATCGCGGCAAGCGGTCCGCAACCATAGAAAAACGATTGACTTCAAGCTGGAATCGATGGTAATATCTTCATTAAATTACTAACACGAAGGTAATAAAATATCAAAATGTAATCGCTTTACTCATCATTTTATAAGATTTACTTATTTAAAACACGGTTTTCCTAGTCTTTTATTAACGACAGTGGAGAAAATAAAGGAAAAAGGAGCAGGCCTACGGCTATTTTATCTTGGAAGCGCAAACAGGAATAAATTATCAATTGATCAATCCGGAGGCGTTTTACATGAAAAAATGGGCATTTTATTTCGTTAGCTTATTGTTACTGTTCAGCGTGATGTTGTCCGGCTGCAATTTTACCGGCGAAGCTCCCCAAGGCGCAGAATCGCCAAGCGGCCAACCCTTCTCGAAAGACGGGGAGCAGCCGTCAAGCGGAAAAGCAATCACCTTATCCGTGGAAACGGAGATTACGGATTTGAACCAATTTTCCGCATCCGACAATGTTGCCTTTGCCATCCTGAATAACGTCAACGAAGGGCTGTACCGTCTTGACCCCAAAAACGTGCCGCAGCCGGCGATGGCCAAAGGGGTCGATATTTCCAAAGACGGATTAACGTACACCTTTACGCTGCGCGATGGCGTGAAATGGAGCAACGGCAGCCCGGTGACGGCGGCGGATTTCAAATTTGCATGGCTCGGCTCGATGAAGCCGGAAACGTCGCTCAGCGGGTACGCCTTTATTTTGACAGATTATATTGAAGGCGGGGCGGAGTACGCCGAAGGCAAAGCGGCCGATGTTTCCGGCATTGTGGTGAAGGATGACAAGACGCTCGCGGTCAAGCTGAAAAATCCGACGCCTTTTTTCCTCCGCCTGGTTTCCTTTATTCCGTATTACCCGTTGAACGAAAAGTTCGTACAGGAAAAAGGAAAAGACTTCGCACTGAAACCGGAAAATTTGCTGTACAACGGGCCTTTCGTGCTCACCCAATTCGATCCGGCCAGCGGCGCGGTATTGGAGAAAAATCCGAACTACTGGGACAACAGCTCGGTGAACCTGGATAAAGTCAATATTAAAGTGGTGAAAGAAATGAACACCGCTTTGAACTTGTATAAGGTCGGGGAACTGGATCGGGTGAATTTGTCGTCCGCCGATGTGAGCGCTAACAAAACAAGTCCCGAATTCGGTTCCGACATCGAATTTGCGACGACCTACCTGCAATTCAACTTGAAAGCCGGCGACGTATCCAACCCAAACATTCGGAAAGCGCTTCAATTGGCCTATGACGGCAAGGTTCTGGAGCAGCTTTTGAATAACGGATCGAAGGGAGCCGTAGGATTGATCCCCGATCTTATGAACGGAGCGGGCGGCAAGTCGTTCCGCGATATACAGGGAGAGGTGATTGCGCCGGACGCCGCCAAGGCCAAGGAGCTGTGGGCTCAAGGGATGAAAGAGCTCGGTCACGCGCCGAAAATCAAGCTGCTGGTGTTGGATGATACGGTGAATAAAGATGTCGGCACGTTCCTGCAAAGCGAATTCAAGAAAAATCTCGGCGCCGAGATCGAAATCGAGTCGATGCCGAAGAAGGCCCGCAACAAGCTGATGGACGACAGCAGCTATCAGATGGCTGTCACCGCTTGGGGAGCCGATTACGACGACGCCATGACGTATCTGGATCTCTGGGTCAATCACACGCCTTATCGCGGGAACTACAACCATCCGAAGTACGACCGTCTGATTGCGGAAGCCAAGAAGGAAGCCGACGAAGCGAAGCGCGCAGAAATGCTGCTGCAGGCGGAAAAAATATTAGTCGGCGAGGACGCCGTCGTGGCGCCGTTATTTTATAAAGGCCACGCCTTCCTCCAGAAAAAAAATATCGAGGGACTTGTTTACCATCCCTATGGCGCGTCGTGGGATTTCAAATTTGCGGCCAAAAAATAACGATGAATCAGGAGAGGAAGCGGGTTCTTTCTCTCCTTTCCTGCAGGCCGACGTGGCGCGAAGGTGTGAAGATCGGTACAAAGAGGTGCTGGAATGAAAAAATATATCGCCATTCGGGCTGTGTACATCTTGATCACGCTGTGGATCATTGCGACGCTGACGTTTTTTCTCATGAAGCAGCTGCCGGGATCGCCGTTTGACGAGGAAAAATTGGCTTTGTTACCGGCTGCGGCCAAAGCGGAGATTTACGCCAAATACAGCCTGGATCAGCCGGTGTGGAAGCAATATGTGCATTATATGGGCAATTTGGCGCGGGCCGACCTGGGGACTTCCTTTTTCTATAAAGGCCGGCCGGTGCTGGACATTATGTTGAACCGCCTTGTTCCATCCGCGCTTATTGGCATCCAGGCGATTATACTCGGCGTTGCGCTCGGTCTGATCCTTGGAGTGGTCGCAGCGCTCCGCCATAATACGCTGTGGGATGCAGTCGCGATGTTCATTGCGGTAATCGGCGTATCGATTCCCAACTTCGTCTTTGCCGCATTGCTGCAGTATTATGTCGGAATGAAGTGGGGGCTGCTGCCGGTCGCTTTTTGGAAAAGCTATTCCAGCTCCATCATGCCCTCCATTGCGCTATCGCTGCTCGTTATCGCGCTGATTGCCCGGTTTGTCCGCAACGAAATGCTGGAAGTATTGCAGCAGGACTATATCGTACTGGCAAAAGCCAAAGGGCTCAGCCCGTTCGCCATCGTATGGAAGCATGCGATCCGCAATGCGCTGATTCCCGTCATCACGATTCTGGGTCCCATCACCGTGAACATTTTGACCGGCTCGCTGGTCATTGAAAGCATATTTAGCGTGCCGGGGATCGGCAGTCTGTTTGTCGATGCCATCAAAATGAACGATTATACGACGATTATGGGCGTAACGATCTTTTACAGCGCGTTTTTTGTGCTGATTGTGCTGATCGTCGATCTGCTGTACCGGGTCATTGACCCGAGAATTCGTCTGGCGGGAGGGGAGAAGTGACTATGCTGAATTACGAATCACGGGAGCTGGACCGCTTGTTCGTCCCGACCACCGTCGATCCTCACGAAAGCGAGAGCGTGTCCGGCCCTCCCTTGAACGCATTTCAGGAAAGCTGGCGGCGGCTGCGCCAAAACCGCGGAGCGCTCGTCAGTCTGTACCTTCTTCTTCTCCTCGGTCTCATGGCCGTGGCTGGCCCCTGGATGAGCCATTATACGTACTTCGATACGAACTACAGCGCCGCTTATCAAGGGCCGAACGCCGATCATTGGCTCGGCACGGATAAATTCGGACGCGACCAGTGGGTCCGAATTTGGCAGGGCACGCGCATCTCGCTGCTGATCGCCCTGCTGGCGGCGGCGCTGGATCTGTGCATCGGCGTCGCGTACGGGGCCGTCTCGGCGCTGCTCGGCGGCAGAACGGATACGATCATGCAGCGGATCACTGAGATTTTGGTCAGTGTGCCGAGCCTGATTGTCGTCATTCTGCTGATGATGGCGATGAAGCCGGGCATTTTTACGATCATTGTGGCGATGGTCATTACCGGCTGGGTCAACATGGCGCGCTTGGTGCGGGCGCAAATTTTGAAGCTGAAAGAGCAGGAATTCGTGCTGGCCGCCCGCACGCTGGGGGCAAGCAACTCGCGCCTGATCTTGACGCATCTGGTTCCGAACACGGTCGGAGTCATCGTCATCAATACGATGTTTACGATTCCTTCGGCGATTTTTACGGAAGCGTTCCTCAGCTTTATCGGTCTGGGGCTGCAGGAGCCCATGGCTTCGCTCGGCGTGCTTATCAATACGGGGTATCAGTCACTGAACACGAACTACTATTTGCTGTTGTTTCCGGCTCTGATCATTATTGCGATTATGGTAGGCTTCAATATTTTGGCCGACGGATTGCGGGATGCGCTGGACCCCCGAATGCGCAAATAGCCTGAAGCGTCATGTCCTGGACCTGTGAACGAGAGAACAAGGAGCGATACGAGGATGGAGAAAATTCTGGAAGTCAAGGAATTGGAAATTTCGTTCCAAATCTACAAGGGAGAAATTCAAGCCGTGCGCGGGGTCAGCTTCGAACTGGCCAAAGGGGAAACTCTAGCCATCGTCGGGGAATCGGGCTCGGGGAAGTCGGTCACGTCCAAAGGCATCATGCGGTTGCTGCCGCATCCGTTCGGGAAGATCAAGAACGGAAAGCTTTTGTTAGCGGGCGAAGACTTGATGGAGCGCTCGGATAAGCAAATGCGGGACATTCGCGGGGCCGAAATTTCGATGATTTTCCAGGACCCGATGACATCGCTTAATCCGACGATGACCGTAGGAAGTCAACTCATGGAAGGCTTAATGCAGCACCGGAAGCTCGGCAAACCGGAAGCGGCGGAGATCGCGCTGGAGCTGCTGAGGCAGGTCGGCGTCCCCAACCCGCAAGTGCGGATGAAGCAATACCCGCACCAATTTTCCGGAGGCATGCGGCAGAGGGTGGTGATTGCCATTGCGCTTGCCTGCGACCCGAAGGTGCTGATTGCGGATGAGCCTACCACGGCGCTGGACGTCACGATTCAAGCGCAAATTCTGGACTTATTGAAGGAGCTGCAGCGGGAAAAGGGGACGTCCATCATTCTCATTACGCATGATTTGGGAGTCGTCGCCAATATTGCTCACCGGGTGGCTGTGATGTATGCCGGGCAAATAGTCGAGACCGGAAAGGCGGACGAAATTTTTGTTGATCCGAAGCATCCGTATACCTGGGGCCTGCTCTCCTCGATGCCGAAAATTCATGAGCAGACCGAAGCGCTGCTGAGCATCCCCGGGACGCCGCCCGATCTGATCCGTATGCCGGCCGGCTGCGCTTTTGCCGCCCGGTGTCCATATGTCATGGAAGTATGCCGGGCTTTACCGCCAAGAACGAAGGCCATCACGGGAACACATCACGCTGCTTGCTGGCTGTTGGACGAGCGAGCCCCGCGTATTCAGCCGCCGCAAGGCGCAAGATCATGAAAGGGGAAAAGGTAAAGGTGAAATCCATCAACTGGACCGAGGAAGTGTGGGCAAGGAAAGAAGCACTGCTGAGCGACCTTACAGAGCTGCTCAAAATCCCGAGCGTCAAAGATGTTAGGACCGGCGAGGCGGGCAAGCCGATGGGGCGGGAGATCGCCCGGGCGTTGGAGTTGATGCTGGGGCTTGCCGAGCGCGAACAGTGGCGGACATGCAGCTTGGACGGCTATGCAGGCTATGCGGAGTACGGCCCAGCCGAGAGCGCCGATTATATCGGCGTGCTGTGTCATCTGGATGTGGTCCCGGCGACTGGACCATGGACTTCTCCGCCCTTTGAACCGGAGGTTCGCGACGGAAAATTGTACGCGCGCGGAGCGATCGACGATAAAGGGCCGACGATGGCGGCATTTTACGCGATGAAAATCGTCAAGGAGCTGGACCTTCCGCTGAAGCATCGGGTACGGATCATCTTCGGGACGGACGAGGAGCATACGATGAGCTGCATGGAATATTACCGGCGCATCGAACAGATGCCGGTAGCCGGGTTTGCGCCGGATGCGGATTTTCCGATCATTCATGCGGAGAAGGGGCAGATCAATACGAGAATCGTCCTACAGAAGAACGGCGATGCCGGCGAACAAGAGGGGACGGAACAAGGGATTGTGGAGTTAGTTTCTTTCCATGCCGGGAGTGCGGCGAATATGGTTCCCGAATCGGCGGAAGCTGCGGTGACCGGCGAGCTTTCGCTCCTCGCAGCGTTGGCCGGGCAATTTAGCCATTATTGCAGTAGAAATCGCCTGAAAGGCACGGCGTCCGTTCAAGATGGGACGCTCGTCTTGACTTTGCAAGGGAAGGCGGCGCACGGCATGGAGCCGCAGTTAGGCGTAAACGCGGGGCTCATGCTCGTTCATTTTTTGAGAGATTACGAGTTTCAGGCTGATGCGCAGCATTTTATCGCTTGTCTGGACGAATATTTTTATGACGATCCCGCGGGGCGGCGCATCGGGATCGATTGCGAAGACGAAATTATGGGGCCTTTGACGGTGAATGTGGGGATTATGCGGTATGCGGCTTCGTCGGAACCTTCGTTTGCTTACCTCAACATAAGGTTTCCGCTTGTGGCGGATGAGCTGCGGCACGTTGAGACCATTCGCGACAAGGTCGGAAAGTACCGTTTTGCCATGGAACCGCCGATTCTGAAAAAGCCGCATCATGTTGCCAAGGATCATCCGATGATTGCAGCGCTTCAGAACATCTACCAACAAGAAACCTCGCTGGAGCCCGAACTGCTCACGACCGGCGGGGGCACGTATGCCAGCTTCCTGGATAACGGCGTCGCGTTCGGCGCGTTGTTTCCAGGAAAAGAAAACGTCGCCCATCAGACGGACGAATATATCGAGATCGAGGATCTGCTCAAAGCGACTGTCATTTATGCCAGAGCGATTTTCGAGCTGGTCAATTTGGATTATTAATTAGTAGGTTTACCGAATATTACCAGAACCCCTTCGCCTGCGATCCGTACGTAGCTCCTAAAGTTGCGGATTTGCAGGCGATTGTGCGTTCTTGGAAGAACCTCCTCAACCACTCAAATGAAAAAGCCCTTCTGACAACCCCATCCTTTCCAAACGTAACCACCGACATCCGATACCGCCTATTTGCGGTATAATAAACTTTTTAACGCGAAATATTTTTTTTCATTTCCAGTGAACCTTATGAGGCGACGGAGCCAATACATCGTGTATACAATTTCGGGAGGCCTCCAATGGATAACGAACAACTGAACGTCTGGCTTGACCGGCTGATCGACGGCGATCCGGACGCTTTTGAAGTGATTTACGGCATGACCAGAAACAAAGTGTATGCGACCGTGGCGGCGTTGGTGGCTCATCCCGCCGATGTCAACGACATTGTGAGCGAGATTTATTATCAGCTGTGGCGGGCTTTGCCGGGCTACGACCGCACGCGTCCTTTTCTGTTCTGGCTCAACGGGATCGTCCTTCGGCAAATAAGCAGTTGGCGGCGGCAGCTTTGGAGAAGATTCCGTTTGCTTGAGAAAAAAAACCGTTTGAGCGTGGAGCAGCATGTGGAGCGGCCGGAAGAACCGCTGCTGGAGAACGAATCGCAAAGGGAAATGCAGCGCCTGATCAATCAATTGCCGTTCAAGCTGCGCATCGTGATTATATACCGGTTTTACTATGATTTTTCGCACGAACAGGTGGCGGAGCTGTTGCAAATTCCGCTCGGCACGGTCAAATCCAGAAATCATCTGGCCTTGAAGCAGCTGCGCAAATGGTTGGACACTCAAGAAAATGAGGAGGCTGGTTCCGAACATGTCAATCTCGGACGAAATTAAACAATCGCTGACGGAGCAATTCGACAAGACGCAAGTTCCGGAAGACGTCGATAGGCGGGTAAGACAATCTTTCGTACAATTTCATGAGAAAAAGGAGAACAAGAAAATGAAAAAAACGATCATCGCTTTCAGCATTGCGGCAGCCGTATTAATCCCGACAGGCGCTTATTCGCTCAGCAGCTCTTATTTTGCCCAGGATCAGGCGGACATCAGCGGATTGGTCGGCAGCGGGGTAAAACGCGCGGTGTCCGAAGGGCTGTCGGTGCCGATCGACCACAAAATCACGGATCAAGGCATCACGATACATTTTAAAGAAATGTATGTCGAGGATACCAAGGTTCTGGTTCATTACCGGATCGAGAAGCAGGATGGCACGCTCGTTCCTTGGGAATTCGATACGACCGGGCTGCAGATCATCTCCGACGGGAAAAAAGACGGCAAACAGGTGGACAATCCGACTTACCAGGAACCGGGTGTGGAAGGTTTCAACCGGCTCAACTTTATCGGTAGGGAACTGAAAGACAAAGACTATCTTACGTTTCGTCTGACCGATGCGGCGGGCAAAGAAATCGAGACGGGCGTTGCGGACAAGGATAAGCCGGAAGGGACGATTGGCTTCGTGATGAAGGGCGGCGCTTCATTACCGCAAACGATTAAGCTTAGTGTGGATATCGACCGCATCGGCAAAACCAAAGGGAGCTGGAAGGGGGATATCGCCATCGATCAAAGCAAGGCCAAGCAGGCTACCGAAGCGGCCAAGGACAAGGAGGCCACCGAAGCGGCTCGTTAAGCAATAGGGGTAGGGGGAATTTTCCTCCTACCCCTTTGTGCTAAGCACGTCCAGCAGCAGCTCTTCGCTTTGCTGCGTTTCCCATGTGGCGGCGAAACGCACTTGATGCGACACGCCCAAAATCTCGTAGCGCTGGGCGAGATGCTGACGCGCCGTACCGACGATCAGCGAGTGCAGGCGCACCTGCTTCGAGCGGCCGAGCTCGGCCAGCGCTTCGCGTACGGGCGGGGACACCGCGCCGACGCCGTCGGTCACCATGACGAAATCGGCGTCATGGTAGCGCGGCTCGGCGGACACGAGCTCGATGCCGCGCCGCAGCGGGGCGTCGAAGTGCGTGCCGCCGCCGAAGGCGAGCTGCGACAAGGCGTAGAACGCCGGCCAGTCGGGCTTGCGCCAGTAGAGCGGATGCTCGACCAGCTCGCCGCGTGCGCCGAACAGCAGCAGCCGAAAATCGCGCTTCTCCAGCAGGCTGAAGGCGGCGAACGTGGCGACGAACAGCTGGGCGAGCCGCAGCTTGCTGCCGCGCATCGAATGGGACGTATCGAGCATGCAGACGACCGGCCCTTTCAGGGGCTCTTGTGTCCAGCCCGTGACGTTATAGGTGAGCAGCTTGCGCTCCAGCCACTTGACCATAAAATACGCTTCGTAGTCTTCGTCGGCCAGCAGACTCGCTTCGCTCGGCAGCATATGCGTAATATCGCCGGACTGACGCAGGTCGTCGTAGCTTTCCGGGATGCGCGGCGAACGGATCTTCCGGCGCTGCGCCTTCAAATGCTGCACGTTCCGGCCGATTTCCTGCAGGAAGGCGACGAGCTCGGGGTGACGCTTCAGCTTCTCGACCCATTGCAGGTAATTGGCGAACTGCTGCCGGTGCAGCCGTCCGAGATCGCTGCCCCAGCGTCGGTTGGCGATCCGCTGGCTCGCTTGCAGCAGCTCGAACAGGTTCAAGCTTTCGCTGTCTTCACGGCCGAGCGATTCCTGCAGCGCCCGGTTGAGCCAGCCGCCGAGCTGGGCTTCCAGCTCCCGCAGCGTCTCCCGGTCGCGGCGCTCCAGCCGCTCGATCCGCTTCTCACGCTCGCCGAGCTCGGCTTCGGCCTTCTGGAGCTTCTGCCGAAGCTTGTCACGCCGGACGAAGTCGGTCCGCATCTCTTCCTGCAGCGAACGGATGCGCTCCTTCAGCGCGCCGATCTCCGCTTCCACGAGCGGCCGGCTGTCCAGCGCCGCCTGCTTCTCCTCGACGTTGCGCTTGCCGCGCTGCAGCGTGTAGCCGACGAGCCGCAGCTGCTCGATCTGCTTCTCGTTCAAGCGCTCCTGCACCTGCGGTTGGTCATCGCCTTGCCCTTGACGGCTCTCACTGAGGCCGATCGTCCGAAGCTGCTGCTCCTCCTGCTTGCGGCGCTTCACTTCGTCTTCGAACGTTTGCGTCAGCCACATGAGCGCCTTCAGCGCCGTTTTGAACGAGGCGTTGACCTCGCCCGTCGTCCGCGGATGGATCGCGCGGTAAAAAAACTGCTTCTGCAGCTCCGCCACAAGCCAGCGATGGAACGGCGCCGCCTCCTGGCTGCGGTCAAGTTCGGGGCGGGCTAAATAGAAGCACATGAAAAAATCGGCAAACAGCTCCACCGAAAACCATGGCGTTTGCGCCTTGGCCTCGCGAATCCACTCCTGTGCGGCGCGGGAGGAATGGACGTACCCGTCAAATACGTAGCGGTCGATTTTTGCCGACCGGATGATCATGCCAAATCACCTCGCTGCCGAGGAAGTCCGGTGAATGATCCGCTTGCGCTGCGGCATGTTCATTCATCGGGCTTCTAAAGTGTATAGTCGTATTGAACGCCCGGAATTTCGCGGTCGAACAGCGTCCGGTACAGCCCTTGCATCGATTGCAAAATGCGCTCGCCCTGAATGCGCAGGTGCGTATACTTCACCGCATACTCCGCCGTTTGCAGCAGCAGGAAATTGCGGTTGCGGATGTACCCGGGCAAGTCCTTTTCCCGTTGCAGCCACTGGAGCAGCTTGCTTTGCAGCTCCCGGGCCTTTTCCTCCAGCTCCAGCCGGCATTCCTCCAGATTGGCTTTCGCCTTGTCCTGTTCTTCCTTGCTCAGCCGGCCGCCGACTTCTTTTTTGAACTGAAACGCGTGAAGCGCGTCTTCTTCTTCGAGCCAGTGCTTGGCGATCCGGTCGTAGCGGCGAAGAGGGAGCTCCTTTTCCGTCTCTTGCTTGAGCCCCTCCTGAAATACCTTCTGAAAGATCTCCTTCAGCGTGCCGTAATCCTCCGGCAAATCCCACAGCATATGCGGGGTGTACACGGTATCCCACACGGTGACCTCGCGGCGACCGTTCAGCGCGGCCGACGTTTTCCATACCTGTCCGATCTTGCGCCAGCGGCGGTCGGACAACGCGAATTCCTTCGCTTCCAGCTCGGTTTTTAGTTGATACAGCATATAAATCAGCGGTTCGGGGATGACGACATCCGCGCTCGCCCGCCGTACGGTCTCGATATCCCGCAGCGAGAGCAGGGCGGGGAGCGGCTCGTCTGGAAGCTGGAACATTTTCTCGTAGCTCGACATTTGCTTCAAGTACCCGACTTCGTAGCGGATCAGGAAGCGGTCGTACAGCGCGGCGAGCTGTTCGTTTTCCTCCGGCAGTTCGTTGGAGGCGGCGATCAGAAACAGCAGCGGCACGCTTTGCTTCTCCTGTCCGTTAAAAAACACCCGTTCGTTCAGAATGGACAGAAGCGCGTTCAAGATGGCGCTGTTCGCCTTGAAGATTTCGTCAAGAAAAGCAAAGTCAGCCGCAGGCAAATAGCCGTCCGTCTGGCGGACGTATTGATCGGCTTTGAGCCGCTGCAGCGATACCGGCCCGAACATCTCGTCCGGCGTCGTGAAGCGCGTCAATAAATAGTCGAACCAGCGTCCGCTTCCGAACAATTGGGAGAGGGCGCGGGCAAGCTGGGATTTGGCGGTGCCGGGCGGGCCGATCAGCAGGGCGTTCTCGCCGGCCATCAGACCGAGCAGCAGCACCCGGATCAACTCTTCGCGTTCGAGAAAGCGGGCTTCCAAATGGCCGATCGCTTGCTCCAGTTTATGGCTTATCGATTCCAGCTCGTTCATATCCATCGTCGCATCCCGTCCGAACGTTGCAGCCGTCAGGCTTGTAGGAGAATAGGACGGAGACGCTCCCTCCCTCGATCGTTATGTTTTCCTGTGACATCCATTTTCATATTGTAGCAGACCGCGGCTCTTTTCTCTAATGATCGTGCGGATTTTTCATTCCAAACCGCTTCATGCTACAATAGAGTTCAGGGCATTTATGGAAAAAAAGGAGCGATGGGACATGTCGGTTTACGATTTTTCGGCGACAACGATTCAAGGCGCGGACAAGCCGCTGTCGGACTACCGGGGCAGCGTGCTGCTGATCGTCAACACAGCAAGCGCCTGCGGCTTGACGCCGCATTACGAAGGGCTTCAGAAGCTATATGAAACCTATAAGGATCAAGGTCTGGTCGTGCTCGGCTTCCCGTGCAACCAATTTGCCGGACAGGAGCCCGGGACGGAGGCCGAGATCGCTCAGTTCTGCGAAACGCGCTATAACGTGACGTTTCCGCTCTTTGCCAAAATCGACGTCAAGGGAGAGCACGCGCATCCGCTGTATCAATATTTGGTCTCGCACGTGCCGGAGCCTTACCGGACCGGGGACATCGAATGGAACTTCGTGAAGTTTCTGGTTAACCGCCAAGGCGAGGTCGTCAAGCAGTACGCTGCGCGCACGGAACCGGCGGCCATCGAGGGAGACATTCAAAAGCTGTTAAGCGAATAAGCGGCGAAGCGAGCAGTCTGTTCCGTACCGGGACAGGCTGCTTTTGCCGTTCAGGCGGGGGAGAAGTCGTGCCTTCGAAAAAATACACCTTTTTCCGAAAGGAAAAACGGTCTATAATAAACAGGTATGAAGCGGTATAACCGTAGATTGCAAACGTGTGCAACCAGATCGACTGACGCCGCGGCTTGCGCAAAAGGGAGGCTGGACCTATGGCAACCATAGAGCAAGTTATAGATCAAAAATACGCCAAGCTCGGGGAAATTTTGCAGTCGATGAACAAAGTCGTCGTCGCCTTCTCCGGCGGGGTGGATAGCGCTTTTCTGCTCAAGGCGGCGCTTGAATTTATGGGCAAGGACCGGGTGCTTGCCATTACGGCCGATTCGGAGACGTATCCCGAACGGGAGAAGCTGGAGGCGATCGCGCTTGCCGGGAGCCTGGGCGCGCCCCATGAGGTTATTCACACCAGCGAGCTGGATATTCCCGGGTATGCGGAAAATCCGACGAACCGGTGCTATTTCTGCAAAAACTCGCTGTTCGATCATTTGATTCCGATCGCCCGTGCGCGCGGCTATGAGCATGTCGTGTTCGGCGCCATCGCCGACGACCTCGGGGAGCACCGTCCCGGACTGCAGGCCGCTCATGAACGGGGCGTTCGCGCGCCGCTGCTGGAAGCGGGCATCAAGAAATCGGAAATCCGGCACCTGTCCCGCAAATTCGGCCTGGTCACGTGGGATAAGCCGTCATTCGCCTGTCTGTCTTCGCGCATTCCGTATGGGGAAGCGATCACGGCGGAGAAGCTGTCCATGATCGATCGTGCGGAAGACTTCCTGATTCAGCTCGGCTTCCGCCAAGTGCGCGTGCGCCAGCACGATACGTTGGCGCGGATCGAGGTGCCGGCGTCGGAGCTGGCCGACGTGCTGGCCGTCGCGGAGACGGTTCACGCGAAGCTGAAGGAGATCGGCTACGCCTACGTGACGATGGACTTGAAAGGATACCGTTCGGGCAGCTTGAACGAAGTGCTTTCGCCGCAGGAGCAGTCGGTTCAAGCGACAGCGCAGGCATAAGTTCGGAGAGGAGCCGATTCGATGAGCAAACCGAAAATTTATATTTCCAAAGCGATTCCCGAGGAGGCGCTTGCTTATCTGGAGCAGCACTGCGAGTGCCGGATGTGGGACGGACAAGGCGCCGCATCCCGACAAGGGCTTCTTGCGCAGCTTCACGATGTGGAAGGGCTGCTGACGACCGGTGGTCCGATTAACCAAGAGCTGTTGGAGCATGCCCCGAAGCTGCGAGCGGTGAGCAGCATTTCGGTCGGGTACAATCACTTCGATCTGGAAGCGATGAAAGCCCGCCGCGTCATCGGAACGAACACGCCGCACGTGCTGGACGAGACGGTCGCGGACCTGGTGCTGTCGCTCATGCTATCCACGGCACGGCGTATCCCCGAGCTGGATGCGTTCGTGAAGCAGGGCCGTTGGCAGCGGGGCAAAGGGCTGACCGACGAAGATTTCTTCGGCATAGACGTGCACCATCAGACGATCGGTATCATCGGGATGGGCCGGATCGGCGAAGCGATTGCCAAGCGGGCGGTGGACGGCTTCGGCATGAGCCTGCTTTACCATAATCGCAGCCGGAAGCCGGAGACGGAAGAACGGTTCGGCGCCCGCTACTGCGGCTTGGACGAGCTGCTGGGGGAGTCGGACTTCGTCGTGATGATGACGCCGCTGACACCGGAGACGGAACGCATGATCCGTCTGGAGCACTTCGAGAAGATGAAGCCGACGGCGTTCTTCATCAACGCTTCCCGCGGGAAGACGGTGGACGAGCCGGCGCTGATTCAAGTTCTGCAAACCGGACTCATCCGGGGCGCGGGACTTGACGTATTTGACCCGGAGCCGCCAAGCCCGGACAATCCGCTGCTGCATATGCCGAACGTGGTCACGCTGCCGCATATCGGCTCGGCCACAGCCAAGACGCGGCTCGATATGGCGATGCTCGCCGCGCGCAATCTCGTCGCCGCCCTGACCGGCGGGCATCCGCCGAATGTCGTGCCGGAGCTTCGGGAGCTGCTCGAATAGCCGCTGTCGTACGATGCTGTAAAGACAAGAATAGAGAAACACACGGAGGTGGGGGATCTACTGGAGAAGCGATAGCGTCCGCCTTTGTCATCGGGAAACATCCGCTATGAAGCGGCTTCCAATCAAATTTCCCGAGGACCCGGGGTCCCCGCAAAGTACTCGGACTAAGCTTCCCTGATTCAACTTCACTTTGTGGGGTGGGGCAGCGGTCGGAAGTAGATACCCCGCCCTTCGTTATTCCGTCTGACCACTTTCTCAACAAGCTCGCCGCTGAATGCGGCTTTTTTGCGTGCAATGATCTGGACAATCGAGGGCTATGCGGTAGAGGAAGCCAAAGGCTTTATTCGTGTCGAATCATGTTTCTTTGTTGAGAAACACGATGGATAGATTACCTGAGTTCCTCTATTGCACAAAAAAATGACAAAATGAAGCGGATAACGAACGTCAGTTCCTCTAGGCTTGAAAGTGGCGGGCTTGTGGGAGGAAAATGAGCAGGCCATCCGTTTTTGGGCGTTAAAGCATATAGGCACGTACCGTTACGCAATGCTGGGTATGAGTATATATTGCAGCATAACAACTAGACGGAGGCCCGTATGAAAAAGCTGAATATAGGCATTCTTGCTCATCGGCAAGGCAATATTTTTCTGAACTCCAGGTTTTTAAGCGACCTTGTAACGGAAGGGAGGGAGCTAGGGGCTGACGTATACGTATTTTCCCACAGGGACGTACAAGAAGAAAGCAGGACGATTCACGGCTTTACCCCATCCGAAGGGAGATGGACGGGAGCGACTTGCCCGTGGCCGGATGTCGTCATCGATTTTTGCCGAAAGCTATACAAACCGTTTCGCGATATGCGCAGTCGCAAGGATTTGTTCGTTTATGCCAATCATAAATTTACTTACAAATGGAAAGCGATGAAGCTGTTTGCCGAATCCGACAAGTTGGAACGCTGGATTCCCAAGACGTCTCTTTACTCGCCAGAAGCGTTAGAGCAGATGATTGAGAACTATGACCTGGTCTATGTGAAACCGGGGAACGGGACCGGCGGGCATAGTGTTCTCAGTATCAAGAAAACGGTCTGCGGTTACCGGCTTCAAGGACGAAAAAGGTCAGGCCGGATTGTGGTAAGGCCGGTAATGACGAAACAGAGGGTCATCCGCTGGATTAACCGTTGGGTGCAAACTGAAAAAATACGATCCGGGTCATTTATGGTCCAGCAAGGACTGGATTTGCAGCTTATCCCTCGCCGACAGGTGGATGTTCGATTGCTAATTCAAAAGAACGAAATTGGAAACTGGGAAGTGACCGGCAAAGTTTTGCGCGTAGGCGCTAAGAATAGTCCTACCACGAATTTAATCTACGGGGATGGAAAAGTGCTGAGATTTCAGACTTTCATCAAATCCCGTTTCGGATTGGATAAAGCGAAAGAAATTGAGCTGGAATGCGAGGAGCTTGCTCATCGGTTGATGGAAGTTGTGGAAGAACGGTTTGGCTCTATGGTCGAGTTTGGATTGGATGTGGGAGTTGACGTCAACGGACGCGTATGGCTGATTGAGGCCAATCCTAAACCAGGCCATACGGCTTTCATCAAGTCGAAAGAAATAGACACTTACCGAAAATCCATCAGGAGGCCGATTCAATATGCCATGCATTTGGCCAATGAACAATTGAGAAGGGAACAAAACGATACGGCAGACTTCGTGACGAACTTCGAATGGATTGATCTCTAGAGTGACAGTGCGCCGACAAAAAAAGGCACAATGAAGGCCAGGCAGAGCACCTGGCCTTCATTGCCGGCCCCTCGATTACAGCCCGGCCTTCACAAAGTCGCCTTGAACGCCGGCGATCAGCGGGGATGGTTCGCCCGAATAAAACAGCTTCAGTTCGTGCAGAGCCCGGGTACAGCCGACATAGAGCAGCTTCGCGTCCTGCGGCGTCTGCGCGTAATGGACCGGATCGACGTCCACGAGCAGGACGGAATCGAACTCAAGCCCTTTGGCCATGTACACCGGAACGACGGAGACGCCGCCCTCGTACTGCTGCTGGCCCGGGACGATCAGGTTCACGCCGTCGCATCCGGCGGCGAGCAGCTGCGCGTGCAGCTCGCGGCACCGCTCCTCTGTGCGGGCGAGGACAGCCAGCGTGCCTGCGCTCTCGCGCTGCCGGTGTTCCTGCACGGCTCCGGCGAGACGCTGCGCCAGCGCCGGGCCGTCCGCTTGCGCGAGCTCGACCGGCTCGCCGCTGCGGAATACCGGCACGGCCAGCGCCGGCGGCTCGGCAAGCCCGCGCTTCAGCACTTCGTTCGCGAAGTAGATGATTTCCATCGTTGACCGGTAGCTGCGGTTAAGCGTATAGTACGCGCGGTTCTCTTCCGGGAACAGCGACAGCAGCTCCTGCCAATCCTGAATGCCTTGGTAGGCGTGGATGCCTTGCGACAAATCGCCGAGAATCGAGAACGAGCCATTCTTCGTGTGCAGCGCCAATAGCGCCACCTGGAATGGCGAGAAGTCCTGCGCTTCGTCGATGACCGTATGGTCGAAGCGCAGATCGCCGTGAATGCCTTCGAAGCGCTGTCGAATATAGAGCAGGGGGGCGAGATCCTCCGGCTGCACCAGCTTCTTCTTGGCTGCCGCAAGTGTGGATTGCCGCAGCTCCTCGGGAATGAACTGCGCATCCGCCTCGGAAACGAAAGGCAGGGCGCCGGACTCCACCGTGGAGCGGAACAGCTCCTTATAGAAGCCGAACGGCGTATAGGCCGTCCACTGCTTACCGTAATCGCGAAGACGGGCAGAGCCGCGCTTCTTGTAGTCCTTCTTTAAGTGGACTTCCCATACTTTATCCAGCTCCATCTCCAGCCAACGCTTGATCCGGGCCAGCACCCGCTCACGGCGCTTCATGAGCGGCTCGTGCTTATATTCCACCGCGTACCATTCGCGGATGGTGCGGTACGGAAGCTTGACGCCGTCCCACGGCACAAAATCCGTCTGCGGCACCGCTTGCAGCTCGTATGCGTTCAAGAGCCCGTCCAACCACTGCATGAAGAAGAGCGAGCCCTTAAACCGGCCGGGCGCCGTATCGTCAATAACCGGACGCGCCGTGCCGACGGCGAACCAATGCCGCAGCGCATGGGCCGGATCGGCCAGCTTGACTTCGTGGTCCAGCAGCTCCAGCGCCCAGTCGGCGAAGGTAGTCTGCTGGATATGCCCGACGCCGAGCTCCGGCAGAACGCCCGAAATATAATCGAGAAACATGCGGGAAGGGGCGAAAATGATCATTTTTTCCGCTTTCACTTGATCCCGGTATTGGTAGAGCAGGTAAGCGAGCCGGTGCAGGGCCACGGTCGTTTTCCCGCTTCCGGCGACGCCTTGAATGACGAGCGCATGGTTTTTGCCGGCCCGGATGATCGCATCCTGCTCCGCCTGAATCGTCGAGACGATATCGCGCAGCTTGTTGTCCTTGTTCTCGCCGAGCCGGTACAGCAGGAACTCGTCCGTGACCGCCATCGCGTCCGATGCGCGGTCGAACGTATCGACCACGCGCTGTAAAATTTGCTTGCGGATCACGAGGTTGCGCTTCAGGTAGACGAGCCCTTGCACGACGCCGTCCGGCGAATCGTAGCTGGCCGCTTCGGTGCCACCCGTGAACGAATAAAAAAGGCTCGCTACCGGAGCGCGCCAATCAATTACCATTAACTCGGGAGAGTCCGCCTTTTCCACGCCGGACTTGCCTATATAGAGCGGGGCCGGACCGGGCTTGCCCGTTTCGTGAAAATCCAGTCTGCCGAAGTAAGGCTCGGGCAGCGCGTGCGCCAAGCTGCGCCTTTTGTTTTCGCGGATCGACTCCAGCACCTGCTCCGTCATGTCGTGTCCCGTATAGGGCGGTATAGCCTGTAGTGCCTCAAGATGCCTTTCCATTTCTTGTATGGTGTGCTCCAGCCGTTCTTTTTCCTCCAAGTAAGCGCTTTGCAGACCGGATTCCATGGGTCCGTACCTCCGTTCGTGTTATGAATTCCTAAAAATGGACAGGATTAATACTATAGCACAACGGAGCTTGGTGTTGCAAGCGTTTTACAACGGCGGAATGCTCTGCGCGAAACGGAACACGTTATCCGGGTCGTATTTCCGCTTGATCCGGCGCAGCGCATTAAGATTGGAGCCGTAATAGGCGTGCGCCCAATCGGGGTCGAAGACGTTCGGGTAATTGACGTACTGACCGAACGTATAAGGCAGCAATGCCTTCCGAATGCTCTCGGCCCAGCGGAGATGAGGTTCGTCCGCCGCCGGATCGTCCCATTGCGTGATGTACTGCATGTGAAAGCTTGCCTGACGGTGAACGAAGGCGGTGGAATGGGCTGGAATCCGCCCCAAACGGCCCCCCATGCCTTCGAAGACGATCATGCAGAGCGGACTTGGCGCCGCATCCAGAAACGCGGCAATCGTCGAGATCGCCTGAGGCGGCAGAGGGCGGTATACGAAGCCGCCGCTGTTTTTGAACCGGTACCTGCGCTCGGGGATCATTTGCCACTGCGATTGCTCCTTTCTCAATCCGCCGAACCGGTACATCGCCTCCAGATAAGGCACCGTCATGATCTCCGTTTCAAGGGGCGTTCCCGTCCCAAGCAGCGGGGCGAGCAGTTCGCGAAGCCGCCGTTCGGGTCCCAAGAATAGGCCGGAAGAGGAGCAATAGTCGTTCGAGCTGGCCGACAGGACGAGTGAAGGCGTCAGCCTCTCGTCGACCGACGGCGCCCAATGCTGCCATACGTTCAGCAACTGCGGCAAATCCCCCCTAGGCCAGACGATTCGGTAGATGGCAACGTTTGATACGGGGTGTGCCCGAAACGTAAACGAAGTGGCAATGCCGAAGTTGCCGCCGCCGCCCCCTCGGGAGGCCCAGAGCAAATCCGCATACTGGCGGTCGTTGGCCCGGATCACCTGGCCTCCGGCAAGCACCATTTCGACCTCCAGCAGTTGATCGCAGGCAAGTCCGAGAAGCCGGGAGAGAAATCCCAATCCGCCGCCCAGTGTCAGCCCGGCAATTCCGACCCACGGGCAGGTGCCGCCCGGAATGGTGACTCCTTCCCGCCACAATGCCTCATACAGCGAAAGCTGCCGGATACCGGTCTGGACGACGGCGGTTCCGCTCGCCGGATCGAACCGGACATCGTTCATCGGGCTGACATCGATGACGATTCCGCCGTCGGCCAGCGTGAAATCCTCGTAGCAATGCCGGCCGCTGCGCACGCGGAGCGGATAGCCGTTCTTTCGTGACCAGCGGACCGCATTCGCGACATCCTCGACATGCTCGCAAAAGACGATGGCCGCCGGATATTTCGAGAACCGGGCATTGATATTCAGCCGTGCCTCCTCATAACCGGGGTCTCCCGGACGGACGACGCTTCCCGTAAGCATTGTGGTCATACGTATGACCTCCTCTGCCGCTTTTTCCGCTTTTCCCCATTGTATTCATGTTCCGGCAGGCGCATGAGCGCTGCAGCCAGAATCGGCACCGTTATCTCTGTCTTGCGGAAATAAGCGACTTGACTTTAGGGATACCGAGCAGAAGCAGCGGCAGAAGCAGCCCTTGAGTTAGCGTATAGGGCCACCAGGTTTGGATAATGAGCGAGTTGAAATAAGAGACATTCGGTACAAGGATCAGAGAAGCCGCGACGACCAGAACGGCCGAGGGGAACGATAATATTTTGTAATCTTTATTTGAAACAACTGTGCCATTTCCCGGACCGCGGCGTGAAAACAAAGGGTCAATTTGAAGTAAAGGGTAAAGATCCAGATGGAGGCACTCATCAGGATGGTTAAGGCTAACACGGACGATCCGATCAGCATTCCCTTGCGGAAAACATCTGATAGTTTTTCCCTATTTTTGAGATATGGAAAAAGGGAAATAAGGACGAAGCACTCCAAATAGTAGCCGATTAATAAAAGAGCGCCGCGAACGACCGGACGGAGTCCATGTTCGGCCAACGGCACAATGCGATGACCTTCCAAATTGGGAGACAGCATCAGCACGAACAGAACAAAAAGCGCAGCGCTCCATCCGAAAATAATTTCGGAAGCCCTCCCAAGAACCTCGGCCCCCAAACGTACCCCCATGACAATAATCGCGATAAACAGGATCAGGTTAGCCTGAATCGGTGTTGCCATCAGGATGTGGGTGGACATAAAATCGCCGATTTGCCAAAGGAGCACCCCGGAATCGATAAAGAAAAATAAAATCACCCACAGGCCGACCACCTTGCCAAGGAAGCGTCCGAACGCGCTTTCGCAAATATCAATCAGCAGCATACGAGGGTACTGTTTACCTAATATTCCGTACAGCGAAACCAACAAAAGACCGGCACAAGTTGCAACCAGGCCGGAAATCCAGGCGTCTCGCCCGGCTACAAAAGCGACATTGGAGGGGACGTACAAAATGGTGTCGCCAATAACGAACAACGCCGTCAAAAGCATAAACTGGCGAGCGGTTAATGAAAAAAAATGCACGATCGGTCCCCCTTCCCGTGTAAATCGTTACTATATTTTGTTCGTTTCGCCAACCATATGCATCTTATGGAATAAAGTAACTGCCGGGGATGAATAATAATGGCAACACTTAAGATTTGAGGTCGAGGAACCGTGCAATTTTTTTTTCGCAAAAACAAAAGCGGCATGAATCGCTTGCCGGCCTCGAAGCAAACCGGACAACAGGGAGGCGGCAAAGCCGCTTCTAACGACAACAGTCCACTCAGCGGTCTCCTCCAGGTCGATCTTCAAGAGCTGCGGCAGCAGCTCGGGAACAGCTCCGATCTGATCATAAGGGAAATGATGATAGGACCGGATAACGAGATTCCGTGCGCCTTTGTTTTCATTGCGGGCCTTACGGAGGAACAATCCGTTTACCGATTGATGGAATCCTTTTATACGCATTCGGAGAAAAGCGAGTGGGGGAACCCTCGTAAAAACGCGGGGAATATGGAGTGGATTTTAAGGCATTTTCCGTTTGCAATCGGTGATATCAAGCTGACCAACCATTTCCAGGCCGTCAAATCAGCCTTGCTTGTTGGCCATACCGTTCTTTTGATCGAAGGCTGCAACCAAGCGCTATCGGTCGATACCAGCGGAGGCCAGCGACGAAACGTCACGGAGCCGACATCCCAAACCGTTGTCCGCGGACCGCAGGAGGGCTTTACCGAAGCGCTTCAAACCAATATTGCCCTGATCCGGAGAAAAATCAAAAGTCCGAGCATGAGGGTGGAAACGAGACAAATCGGACGTGTGACACAAACGGACGTAAGCATTATGTTCATCGAAGGCATCGCCGACGCCGATATCCTCCGACAAGTTCGCGACCGGCTCGGACAAATTAATATCGACGGCATTTTGGAAAGCAACTATATCGAGGAGTTTATCCAGGACAGCAAATATTCCGTGTTTCCGACCGTAACGAATTCCGAGCGTCCGGATTCGGTGGCTGCCGCGCTGCTCGAGGGGCGTGTCGCCATCTTGATCGACGGCACGCCGTACGTATTGATCGTACCGGCGGTATTCGCCCAGTTCATGCAGTCTGCCGAGGATTACTATCATCGGGCCGACTATGGGCTTATCCGCCTGCTCAGGTACGTTGCGTTGGTCATATCGCTGCTTGCGCCCTCGCTTTATATTGCGATCACAACTTTTCATCAGGAGATGATTCCAACCTCTCTGCTGGTCAGCCTAGCTGCACAACGCGAGGGCATTCCGTTCCCCGCATTCATCGAGGCTCTGATGATGGAAGTCACGTTTGAGCTTCTGCGGGAGGCGGGGATACGGATGCCCAGAGCCGTCGGAACGTCGATCTCGATCGTCGGCGCGCTTGTTCTCGGATCGGCCGCGGTAGATGCGGGATTGGTATCGCCTGCGATGGTCATCATCGTATCGATAACGGCAATTTCGGGATTCATCTTCCCAAGCTTTGATATGGGAATTTCGATTCGGATGCTTCGTTTTGTGTACATGGCCTTAGGGGCGTCCTTCGGGATATTCGGGATCATCGTCGGGCTTATCGCCCTTGTCCTGCACATGTGCCATTTGAGCTCGTTTGGGGTGCCATACCTGTCGCCGACGGCGCCGTTCAGGCTGGCCGACCAAAAGGACGCGATTGTCCGGGTCCCCTGGTGGCAGATGTATACTCGGCCCGAAGCACTGCATCCCGGCAACCTGCGGCGCCAGCCGAAAGGCAATGCATCCGACCCGGCAACGCAGGACGGAGGAGGACAAAATCAAGGGTAAAGGGGGAGCGGCCGTGCGGCGAATGGTTCTATTATCCCTGTGCTTCCTGCTGATGGGAACAATGCTTGCCGGTTGTTGGAGTCGCAGAGAGCTGAACGACTTATCCATTGTCGGGGGCATAGGGATCGATAAAAGCGGAGACCAATACAAGCTGTCCGCGCAAGTCGTCGTTCCCGAAGCCATGGTTTCCAAGCGCGGCGGAAGCACCGGTACGCCTACCGCCATATTTCGTGCGACAGCTCCTTCCATGGTGGAGGCGATTCGCAAGATGATCCGGTCGTCTCCGAGATATTTTTACTTGTCCCATCTGCGGGTTTTGATCATCAGCGAGCAAGTGGCAAGGGAAGGCATTAGAGACATCCTCGATTTTTTTTCAAGAGACAATGAGCTTCGCGCCGATTTTTATATTTTGATCGCCAAGGGAGAGCAAGCCGAAAAAATCCTAAGCATCGTCACGCATACAGAAAAATCGCAGTCGAACAAGATTTTTAAATCGATGGATTGGAACAAGAGAGTCACCGGAGAAACGGCTAACGTGTATTTGGACGATTTGTTGTCCGACTTGATCAGCCCGGGAAAAATGGCAGTACTGACCGGGGTGGAAACGATCGGAAGCAAGCAAAATGGAGAGAAAATGAGCAATTCTTTGAAGAGCAACGATTATACCCATTTCAAGTTTTCGTCTACCGCGGTTTTTAAAGACGACAAGCTTGTGGGCTGGCTGAATGACGCCGAGACCCGGGATTACAATTACATCCTCGGCAAAGTAAAGAGCACGGTGGAAAGCTTGGCCTGTCCGAAAAAAGGCACCTTGGATCTTGTCGTGAACCGCGTCAATAGCAAAATCAAGGGTACGGTTACAAAGGGAAAGCCGGAAGCGAAGGTGAAGCTTTTTATGGAAGCGGACGTCACGGAGGTCAAGTGCGTGATCGATCTGAATAAGCCGGAAACGTTGTACGGTTTGGAAAAAGAATTGAAAAAAAAGCTGACGGCTTCTTTGCGGCATGTGATCAACAAAGCTCAGAAAACATTCGGATCGGACATTTTCGGCTTTGGGAACGCGATTCACCGTTCGAATCCGCAAGCATGGAAGCAGCTTAAGAAAAATTGGCGGCAGGAGTTCGTGAATTTGCCTGTAGACCTTTCCATCGATGTGAAAATCAGGCGAACGGGCACGCAGACAAATTCCTTCATCAACGATATGAAAAAGAAAGAGGAGCAATAAGTCATGGTGGCCATTGCCGGTATTCTTGCCGTGGGCGCGGCGATTGTTTGGCTGGAAGTGCCGTCGCTTGTGCGGACAAAAAGGAAGAAGGAACTATGGGTATTTTCGCTCTTGCTGGCGCTCGGTCTTGGCTTAAGCATCGCCAAAAGCCTGCGGTTGAATATCCCGAACCCGTTGGATTGGATTGCGTACCTGTACAAACCCGTGAGCGATTATGTATTCGGAATATTAAAACCGTCGGAATAGCGTGGTGATGGTACGTGGATAATCAGATTACCTCCAGGCAGTTCATGCTGCTTGTCGCTTTGTTTACGATCGGCAGCTCCGTCCTGTTCGTGCCCGCGGGAGCCGCAGCGGCCGCCAAACAGGATGCCTGGATTTCGATCCTTGCCGGAATAGGGCTAAGCCTTCTGCTCATTTGCTTGTATAATGCAGTGGCAAACCTGTATCCCGGTCTGACTCTGGTGGAAATGAGCGAGAAGCTTCTTGGCAAGTGGCTTGGCGCCATCGTTTCGCTCTTTTTGATTGTGAATACGTTTGCGGTAGGGGGCGTATCGTTAATCGATTTCGCCGGAACCTTCGTGACGCGTCAGATTATGCCCGCCACACCGGTCCTTGCAGCAAATATTCTTTTTGGAGCCATAGCCATTTGGGGCATGCGCCTTGGGTTAGGAACGGTAGCCCGCGCGGCGGAGGTTTTGTTCCCGCTGATTACCGCGTTATTCATCGTGATGATCTTGACCGTATCGCCCAACATGAAGCTGGAGCATTTGCAGCCCGCTTTTACCGCCGGAGTCAAGCCGATCATCAAGTCCTGCATTTCGTATTTGGCTTACTCCACGCTTCCGGTGGTTTTCTTCTTAATGATTTATCCGTCCTGCGTCAAAGAACCTAAGCAGACTTTCAAAACTATGCTGCTCGGAAGTATGGTCGGCGGATTGTTTTTGCTGACGATTACGACGGTATGCGTTGCCGTACTGGGGGCGGAGGGTACGTCCAGACAAGCTTACCCCAGCTATACGCTGGCCAAAAAAATCAATATCGCCAATTTTATCACGCGGATCGAAGTGCTCATGGCGACGCTTTGGTTCCTCTCCCTTTACTTTAAGCTGATGATTTATTTTTTTGCGGGCATGAAGGGCTTGGCTCAATTGTTAAAGCTGCGGGACAATCGCGCGCTGGTGCTGCCTTTGGGACTTCTGTCCCTTGTCTTCTCGCGCATATTTTATCCGAGCGCCGCTTACCGGCAATTGTGGGATGAAAAAATATGGCCGCTGTATGCGGGCACTTCAGGCTTAATTATTCCCTTACTGCTGCTTGCCATCGGGACCGTACGGAAAAAAGGGTCGATGCGCAGAAAAAACAATTCGTGACGTCGGCCGGTTTGGGGGAGGAGGGGGGATGAGGCGGTGAACGGCGACAAACAAATAACGGTCAGGCAATTTCGGCTTATGGTGATCCTCTTTACGATCGGGAGCTCGCTCTTGGCCATTCCTTCGACCGCAGCAGCAAGCGCAAAACAAGGAGCGTGGATTCCCATTCTGGTCGGGATGGGATGCGGTTGCCTGATTTTGCTGTTGCTAATAAAAGTTACTCGTCGCTATCCTACGCTGACCTTTGTTGAAATCAATAGCCTGCTGCTTGGAAAATGGGTGGGTGCGCTCGTGTCCTTGATATGGATCTTAACCGCATTTATTGGGGGCGTCTGCACGCTGGTGTACTACATGGGCCATTTCATTACAACGCAAATTATGACTACAACCCCCGCCTACATCGTCAATATCATATTTTCCGCCCTCCTGGTGATGGGTTTTCTGCTCGGCCTACGAACGGTGGCCCGTACGGCGGAAATATTGTTTCCGGTCGTTGCCCTGCTGATTGCCGCTCTAATCGGTTTCGTTTCTCCTAAAATTCAACTTGAACATTTTCAACCGGTCTGGGAAGCCGGAGTTAGGCCGATACTGAAATCTGCGCTGGACTATGTTAGTTTTGCGGGCTTTCCGCTTGTCTTTTTCTTGACGATCTATCCCTCTTCCGTTCGGACGGGAACCAAAGCTTCAAAGACATTTGTGCTGGGAAGCCTCATTGGAGGAATGCTGCTGCTTCTTGTTACTGCCGCTTGCATCGGGGTATTGGGGGCCGAACCTACAGCCCGGTTGTTTTATCCCAGCTATTCGCTTGCCAAAAGAATCAATATCGCGGATTTCATTACGCGCATCGAAGTCATTGTTGCCGCTATTTGGATCATTACGCTTTTTTTCGAAACGATCGTTTACTTTTATGCCTCGATGAAGGGACTGGCCCAACTGTTGAAACTGTCCGACGAACGTGCGCTTGCGCTTCCCCTTGGAGTTCTGGCTGCGGTATTGTCTTTGATTGTTTATCATAATTCCGCTTATCAGCAGGAGTGGGATGAACGGACGTGGCCGTTCTGGGTGATGACGTCCGGTTTGTTCTTTCCGCTGCTGCTGCTTGCCGTCGGGGCTATACGTAAGAAAAAGATTCCGTATCCGTCGGATCGGTGAGGTGAAGGGGGGGAGGGTAATGAGCCATAGCGATAAAATGACGCGTAGGCAATACATGATTATGGTAATGTTGTTTTCTATCGGAAGCTCCATTCTGTTTATCCCGTCGGCAGCCGCAGGGGATGTGAAGCAGGGGGCATGGATTCCTATTGTAGCTGGAATAGGGAGCGGGCTGCTTGTCGTTTTATTGCTCATGCGGGTGGCCGGTCGATACCCCGATTTGACCTATGTGGAAATCAGCCGTCGGCTGCTTGGCAAATGGATGGGCGCAATCGTCTCTATCGTTTCGTTTTTCGCATGCTACGTCTTAGGAGCTTCAACCCTGGTGTATTACATGGGCAATTTCATGACCACGCAAGTGATGCGTACGACGCCCGAATATATGATTCATATCATGTTCACGTTTATCGTGGTTATGGGCCTTCTTCTTGGTCTTAAAACGCTGGCTCTCACGGCTGAAGTGTTATTTCCGGTCGTTGTCGTTCTGTTTGCCGCTCTGATCGTGTTCGTTTCGCCCAAAATCGAGCTTGAACATTTCCAGCCCGTTTTTGAAGCAGGAATCTTACCGATCTTGAAAGGCGTATTCTCCTATATGAGCTACACCTCATTTCCGCTCGTCTTTTTTTTGATGATTTATCCTTCGGCCGTTCAGGGGGGAACGAAAACGTCGGGGGCTTTCCTGCTTGGAAGCTTTATCGGAGGGATGTTCCTGCTCATTGTAACAGTCGCGTGCGTCGGGGTACTGGGGGCGGAGCAGACGGCACGTCAATTTTACCCCAGCTATGCGCTTGCCAAACGAATCAATATCGCCAATTTTATTACGCGCATTGAAGTGATTGTGGCTGCGTTTTGGATTATCGCGCTTTATTTCAAGACGGTCATTTATTTTTATGCAGCTGTAAAGGGGCTAGCTCAGCTATTGAAATTGGATAACGAACGAGTGATCGTGATCCCCCTTGGCCTTCTCATGGTGCCGTTGTCCTTGTTTATTTATCCGAGCTCCGCTTATCAATTGCAATGGGATGAAAAAGTATGGCCGGTCTGTTCCATCACCGTCGGCCTGCTCTTTCCCTTGCTGCTTGTTGTGGCCGGGGCGCTCCGCAAAAAATAAAGCCGTAAGCTCTCGTCACGGCTGGAGCTTGTTGAGAAAGTGGTCTAAGCAAAAATAGAGAAACATACGGAGGTGGGGTATCCACTGGAGAAGCGATAGCGGCCGCCTTTGTCTTCGGGAAATGTCCGCTAGTAAGCGGCTTCCAATCAAATTTCCCGAAGACAAGAGTGGTCGGAAGTGGATACCCCACCCCTTCGTTACCTCTATAATCCCGTTTGACCACTTTCTCAACACTCTGAAGCCGTAAGCTCTCGTCACGGCTGGTTCCATGCTTTGCTGCGCGGTCCGATAAGGGCGCGGGTTCCCCGGGAGTAGTGGAGCAGGGCGGGAGTTCCCAGCTCCAATCCGAATCCTCGCGTCAATGCATGGCAACTCAAATCCGCTTCGGCCGTTCGCAGCTCCCATGGCGCGTGATGCACCTCGCCCCGGTACAGTCCGCCGCTGCGGCCGCACCGGCAATAGTAAACATAACGCTCCATAAGCCAATATTCGATCGTTCCTTGCCGGGCGGCGAACGGGGCAGAGACAGGGCGGTATGTGGCGCAAAAGGCTTCCTCCGGCAGAGAGGCGGACCGCCGCCGGCTTTGAACCGCAATAGTCCGGCCATCCGCGCGGAAGCGCATCTTCGCTTGGTGATACGGAAGCCGGTACCACTGCTTGGCGACAGGAACAAGAAGGGGGTGGGAAGCGTCCATGGACAAAAAAAAGATGGCGGATTCCTCTCCCGACCGAATATACGTACGGACGTTAATCTCGGGAAACGAGCGCATCCAGGGCAAGGAAGGCATATATTTCAAGCGTATTCCGCCGAGACGGAAGGGCAGAATGCCGACCCATGCCTGCCCATCCCAAGTGTCGATATCCAGCGCCTCAGGCACGAAGGAACGGATCGCTTCGACCGGAACGGGCCAGTGGGCGAACAGGAAATGCTCCCAAGTCTGCTTCATTATCCATCGGAAAGCGGGCATCGGCGTATTCAACTCGCACCACCCCTTCTGCAGCTCATCATCGATGCGGATTCGCTTCCGGCTTCTCCCACGGCTCGTAGGCCAATTTTACTTTCGTTACATGACTGGTCCATGCATCGAGGGCCACCATATCGTCGGAGTTGACTTCCCGCAAAGAGCGCTTTCCGAGCGCGCTGATCGCCAGCTTCATTTCATCCGTGAAAGAGTTAAGAAAGTTTTCCAAAAATACAGCTGCCTCATCCTCATTAAACTTTTCCTTCATGATTCCGGTGTAGTAGGCCAGCTGTGTCGGAGGCTCCCAAGGTATGGTTTTCATGACTTGATCGTGCGTCATGGCCCATAGCAAAGAGGTGCCCATATACACTCCGTCGGCTCCCAAAGCGATGGCTTTAAGGCATTCGCCAGGCTGCGAATACGCGCCTCCGGTCAGAAGAGTGATCGAGTTCTTGACGCCCCGTTGGCGAAGATAGCGGACTGCGCGTGACAGGGCGTAAATCGTCGGCAGCCCGAAATCGTCCTCCAGAATCGGCGCGCCGCCTTTCGTCCCCGCCTGGCCCCCGTCAAGGCTGATAAAGTCGACGCCGGCTTGAATGGCGATTTCCAGATCGTGCTCCAGAACGGCGCTGGCGCATATTTTTACGCCAATCGGCACACCTCCGGTCAGCTGACGAAGCCGCTCAACCACTTGCTTGAGATCCTGCGGGCTTGAAATATCTTTATGGCGACTCGGAATAACGGTGATTTCCTCGTTCTGTACCTGCATGATCTCGCTGGCTCTACCTTCCAGATCGGCGGCTTGCAGGACGCTTGCCGTTCCCGCCAGCGCTCCTTGACCGAGACGGATTTCAATCGCATCGGCTTGCTTTAGAATTTCGGGCGATTTGGACCAATGGCCCGAATTGTATTGAATAATCAAGTGTTTGGCATTCTGCCGTTCCTCCGGCAAAAAACCTCCTTCGCCGGTATTTGTACTTGTCCCGGCTTTGGCCGTCCCTTTGGCGATGGCGACCTTTACCTTATCGCTTAAGCCTACGCCATAGCCCATCCCGGCAGCGAGAATGGGTATGCGAAGCACCAGCGGCTTTTGCGCTTTGGGCCCAATGACGGTTGTCGTGTCGATCTCGACGTCCTGCTTCGTAGGAAGCGTAGACAATTGCGCGGGAGAGAACACGAGTCCATCGAAATGAAGAAATTTACGCGGGCTTCCGAACGGACGTTCGATCACGGCGCCGGAAGCGGCGCGAATGCTGTTTTCCACGACGGTAATGGGGCTGATTCGGGTCATCGCCGTTACGATTTCCCAGATGTTGGACTCGTAAGGGTTGGACATTAACCGTTTCGTAAAGCGCCCGACGATCCACTTGATGATGCCTCTTGAGCACAAAAGGGCAATCATGCCGGTAAGCACGACAGCCGCAAGCGATCCAACAAACGAGCCGAACATAAACCAAGCCCACTTCGTTGACATAAGGAAGACCTCTCCCGATTCGAATCGTTAAAAAGAGAAACGCGGGATTAGTTTGTGCATAGGAGAGGAGGAATATACCAAATAAGGAATTGTTTAAGATGTCCCGGGGAACCATCCCGGATCGCCCCAAATCATCCGCCAGAGCGGGTCGGGGATCACGAGACGCTGCTGCGCGTCGGCCCGGAGCGTCGTTTCAATGTCCGCCTCGCGTCCTTGCTTGACCTTCTCGATCCAGTCGGGATCGATCACCAGCCCGCGGGCGAGCGAAATGAGATCTATACCGGTTTCATACGCTTCAAGCGCTTCGTCGGCCGTGTAGATCGAACCCCCGCCGATGACTGGCGTACGGCTCCCGACCTCCTCCTTGATCAGCTCAAGACGGGTGCGAGTAACGTCAGCTTCACGGCGCGGCCGGGAGCGGTAATCGTTCGTCAGCACGTGAATGTAATCAAGCTCTTGTTTCGCCAGCACATCGGCCAAGTGCAGCGCGTCAGCCATCGTAAGCCCCGGCGTTGTCGCTTCTTCGGGGGTAAAGCGGTATCCGATGATAAACGGTCGGTCGGCGTGTCGGGCGACGGCTTTCTTTACCTCGTCGATAACCGCAAGTGGAAAGGCCAGCCGCCGCTCGCCGCTCCCGCCCCAACGGTCGTCCCGGCGGTTGCCGTGCGGAGAGTAAAATTGCTGCAGAAGAAAGCCGAAAGCGCCATGGATCTCGACGCCGTCGAATCCGGCGATCACGGCGCGCCGTGCGGCTTCTCCGAACTGCCGGATCAACCCCTCGATCTCATGCGGCGCCAGCTCCCGGGGGAGGACGAACCCTCCGGCTTCATCTTTTATCGCGCTCGGGCCGACGACGTCGCCGTTCGGAACGAGTCCGGGGTCTGCATTGCGTCCGCTATGATGAATTTGCAGGACGGCCTTCGTTCCTTGCGCTTGAATGACCCGGGCCCAGCGTCTTAGCTCCGGTATCATTTCGTCGCGGTCGGCTGCGGGCTCTCCGGCGGCGTCTTGTCCTCCCGGGGCAATGTAGGCGCACGCCGTAATGACCATGCCGGCGCCTCCGGACCGCCGGGCTATAAAATGCAGTTCCTCGTCGGTCAACGTTCCGTCCGGGCGGGACGAATAGTGAGTCATCGGCGCGACGACGATCCGGTTGTCGAGCGTGATACCGCTCCGCAGGGTGAGCGGTTCGAACAAAGGGGCATAAAGTGGATTCATAGGACGAATTCGACCTTTCTTTGGAAATATAGTATACTATTATGTATGTTATGTTGATTTAATCAAAAGGCCGCACAAAAATCAATTCTTTTCTACGACCTGCTACCGATAGGCGGAAGCGGCCGGTCGATCCGGCGGGGACTCAAGGCATTTTAATTTTTTCCAAGATGGGTAATCTTAACTAGATGAACTTATGTCAAGGAGGATGCTAACGATGGAATTCCGGACTGAAAGAGACACGATGGGCGAAATTCAAGTGCCTGCGGACAAATTATGGGGCGCTCAGACTCAGCGCAGCAAGGAGAATTTCAAGATCGGCACGGAGCGGATGCCGCTGGAAATCGTCCGGGCGTTCGCGCTGCTGAAGAAAGGAGCTGCGGCAGCCAACCTGAAGCTGGGCAAGCTGGAGCCGGAAAAGGCGGAAGCGATCGCTCAAGCGGCCGATGAAGTCAGCGGCGGACAATGGGACGATCATTTTCCGCTTGTCGTATGGCAGACCGGCAGCGGCACGCAGTCCAACATGAACGCGAACGAAGTCATCGCCAGAAGGGCGTCGCAGCTGCTCGAAGCGAAAGGAAGCGGGCTGCGGATTCACCCGAACGACGACGTGAACCGCTCGCAAAGCTCGAACGATACGTTCCCGACCGCGATGCATATCGCCGGCGTGCTGGCGGTGCGGCAGCAGCTGCTTCCCGCGCTGCAGCGGCTCAAGGAAACGCTCGGAAACAAGGCCAAGGAATTTGAGGATATCGTCAAAATCGGACGAACGCATCTGCAGGATGCGACGCCGCTGACGCTCGGGCAGGAAGTCAGTGGCTGGTGGGCGATGCTGGAGAAGACGGAGCGAATGATCCGCGAAAGCTTGGAGCCGATGCGGGAGCTGGCGATCGGCGGCACGGCCGTCGGAACGGGCTTGAACGCCCATCCGAAATTCGGCGCGACAGTGGCCGAGGAAATTTCACGCTACACAGGGGAAGCTTTCGTCTCTGCCGAGAACAAATTTCATGGCCTGACCAGCCACGATCAAATCGTATACAGCCACGGCGCGGTCAAAGCGCTCGCCGCCGATCTGATGAAGATCGCCAACGATGTCCGGTGGCTGGCAAGCGGCCCGCGCTGCGGCATCGGCGAGCTGCGCATCCCGGAGAACGAGCCGGGCAGCTCGATTATGCCGGGCAAGGTGAACCCGACCCAGAGCGAAGCGATGACGATGGTCGCCTGCCAGGTGATGGGCAACGATGCGGTGATCGGCTTTGCCGCCAGCCAAGGGAATTTTGAATTGAACGTGTTCAAGCCGGTTATTATTCACAACTATTTGCAGTCCGTTCGTCTGCTGGCAGACGCGATGGATTCGTTCAACGAGCATTGCGCCGTCGGCATTGAGCCGAACCGCGAGGTCATTCAGCGGTACTTGGACGAATCGCTGATGCTGGTTACGGCGCTGAACCCGCATATCGGCTATGAGAAAGCGGCAGCGATCGCCAAGGCGGCGCACAAGGAAGGATTGACGCTCAAGGAAGCGGCGATCCGGAGCGGCTATTTGACGGAAGAGCAATTCGTATCGATCGTGCGTCCGGAGGAAATGATTCATCCGAAAGAATAGACGGAGAGGAGCCAGCCTGTATGAAGCGGGCTGTCTTAGGAAAATGGTTTAGACAAGAATAGAGATACGTAGGCGGGGTATCCACTGGAGGAGCGATAGCGTTCGCCTTTGTCTGCGGGAAATATCCGTTGTTTCAGCGGCTTCAATCAAATTTCCTGCAGACAAGAGCGACCGGAAGTGGATACCCCGCCCCTTCGTAACCTCTATAATCCCGTTTGACCGCTTTCACAACAAGCTCAGACAGCCTGCAACGGGCTGTCTTTTTTCGTAATATCATCGCGAAGTTCTCTCGGGACTACTTTTTCAAGCCTGCGGATTGAATGGGGCTCAACTGGGTCATGCGCGTGAACATCAAGGCCATGTCCCACGGCGTATAGTCGCGGCCTTGTTCAAGCCAATATTGAACGATGCCCAGATGCGCGGAGATCAAATAGGCCATCAAATAATCCCACGGAACCGGCACGCGGTCTTCGCTGTGGTGAAATTCGTTGAACTTGTCCATCAAATGAACCTGCATGAACTCCTTGAACTTCACGGAAAAGGCAGGGTCTCCCTTCGGCCCCAGCATCACACTGAAAAAGCGGGCATGCTCGCCGAAATATTCAAACAGCCGGACCGTGAACGGAAAAGGAGTATCCCGGGACTCGTGCATGACCAAATCCAGCGGATCGAACGTTTGGGCGATTTGTCGGAGCCCCTGCATCATGTCTTCGGTGATTCGCTCCAGAAGATCGAATTTATCGGCATAATGCAAATAAAAGGTGCCCCGGTTCAAGCCGGCTTTTGACGTGATATCCTTCACCGTGATTCGTTCGAAGCCATGCTCCTCCATCAGCTCAAGCAGCGCCTCCCGCAGCATGTGCATCGTCCGGACAATTCTGGGATCGTTCGCATTTTCGGACACTTCCGTCAATCCTTTCGCTCAAAATGTATTGTGTAAAAGTTGTCAAATATAGGTTTTATTTTGGTTGTTAGTGGACACTTTCCGCCGGACTGTTCATGGTATCGTCTCCAGTTAACACTATAATAGACAGTGTGATCATTAATCAACACGAAGTTTATTTTAGGAGGCGTCATTATGGAAAAATCCGCAATTATCGATTTTGGTCAAGTCCGTGAGCTCAGCACTCCGGAAGAGCGTTTCAACCCGTTTCGATGGTACCGTAAAATGAGAGAGGAGGCCCCTGTCCGCTGGGATGAGGAGCGCCATACGTGGGATGTTTTCGGCTACGAGGAGGTGAAGACGGTTTTGGATCGGAAAGAGATATTCTCGTCCCGTATTTTTCGCGACGGAAAGTCGCTTTTCGAGAACAGTCTCCTCAATCTCGACCCGCCGAAGCATACGCAGATGCGCGACATTGTCAATAAAGCTTTTACTCCCAAAGCGATGAAGGATTGGGAGCCACGGATTCAGGCGATTACCAACGAATTGTTGGATGACATCGGAGGAGAACGGGAGATCGATCTCGTCGAACAATTATCTTACCCGCTTCCGGTCCGGGTGATTGCCGAAATGCTCGGAGTTCCTGCGAAAGATAAACGGAAATTTAAAGATTGGTCCGATCAGGCTGTTGCGGGACCGGCTAACAACAGCGAAGAAGCCAAAAACGAGCAGCACCGGAAGCAGCAGCAGGTGGTCGGAGAGCTGTATGCTTATTTCAAGGAAATCATCGAACTGAAAAAAAGGGAGCCTGCGGACGACATCATCTCCGTGCTGCTTCAGGCCAGCGTGAATGGCGAGAGCTTGACGGAAGAGGAGATCGTCGGATTTTGCATCTTGCTGCTCATTGCCGGAAACGAAACGACGACCAATTTGATTACCAATGCGATCTATACGTTCTTGGAATACCCGGAGGTATATCGTGAAATCAAAAATCAGCCGGACGAATTGCTGCCTGCAGCGATTGAAGAAGTGCTGCGCTTTCGTTCGCCGGTCCAATCGGTTTTCCGCTACGTGAGAGAAGACATTGTCTTGGGAGGGAAAAAGCTGCGTGCAGGGGAATACGTCATCGCCTGGATGGGCGCAGCGAATCGCGACGAAAAGCAGTTTCAGGATGCGGAGCGGTTCGTAGTGCCACGCAAGCCGAATCTGCACATGGCCTTTGGCCGGGGCATCCATTTTTGTCTCGGGGCGCCGCTGGCCCGCATGGAAGCGGAGATCGTCTTAAAAGAATGGATCCGGCGGTATCCCGACTTCCGGTTAAGCGCGGGCTTTACTATAAAGCCGCTTGAAAGCACGTTCGCGTACGGGATTAAAGAGCTGCTGCTCACCGTTTAGGGCGGCTTGAATGAAGTCCGTGTTCAGCGCAACAGCAGGTCGGTTAGGTCAACCAGCCTGCTGTTTTTTTGCGCGTTTTTCCAAGGAACGGGTCGACGGGAAGGGGGTTATGGTATAATATGATGAAGCACGTTTTCGAAATACGGCTTGGCAAATGCCGGTGCCATTGACTATAAGTTCCATTGGCATAGGAGAGGAAAGTTGACGGATGAAGACGCTTGTTATCGCCGAGAAGCCGGACATGGGGCGCAATATTGCGGCCGCCATCGAGCCGAAGGCGAAAAATCAACGCACGCATATCGAAGGCGAGCAGTATATTATCACCTGGGCCATCGGGCACCTGATCGGCCTTGCCGAACCGGATGCGTACGATGTAAAATACAAAAAATGGAATTTTAACGATTTGCCGATCATTCCGGAGCGGTTCAAGCTCGTGCCCAATCCGAGGACGAAGGACCAGCTCAAGGTCATCGCCGAGCTGGCCAAACGGAGCGGGCTGCTTATTAACGCTTGCGACGCCGGGCGGGAGGGGCAGCATATTTTTTCCCTCATCCAGCGGCACCTGAAGCTGTCTCAGCCGGTCAAGCGGCTGTGGATCTCCGACCTGACGCCGGAGACGATTCGCAAAGGCTTCGCCGAGCTGCGCGAGGGCGCGGAATTCGAGCCGCTGACGAGGGCGGCCCGGGCACGGAGCGAGGCGGATTGGCTGATCGGGATGAACGGCTCGCGCGCGTTTACGACGAAGCACCGCGAGCTGCTGTCCGTCGGGCGGGTTCAGACGCCGGTGCTGGCGCTTTTGTATGACCGGCAGAAGGAAATTGAGGCGTTTACGTCGAGCAAGTACTACGAAGTCGAAGCGTGGTTCACGCAAGGGGAGACGAAGTACCGCGGGCTGTGGCAGGGGGATAAGCTGACCGACGGCGAGAAAGCGGCGGCGCTCGCGGCCAAGGTCAAAGGGAAGACCGGCCGGATTGAGAGCTACGACGTGAAGGATACGAAGGAATACCCGTTCAAGCTCTACGATCTGACCTTGCTGCAGCGCGAAGCGAATGCGAAGTTCGGATTTTCCGCCAAAAAGACGCTCGATCTCGCCCAAGCGCTCTACGAGAAGCATAAGGCGATCAGCTACCCGCGGACGAACTCCAACTATGTGACCGAGCAGAACATTCCCGAGATGCACCGGGCGCTCGACCAGCTCGGCAAGACCGGATATGCGCCGCTTGTTCAGCAGGCGGACAAAAAGCTGGTGCACAAAAACAATAAGGCGGTCTGCAATCCGGCCAGGGTGGAAGATCACCATGCGATTTTGCCGACGCATAAAATGCCAAGCGGGCTCGCGCCCGACGAACAAAAGCTGTACGACTTGATCGTACGGCGGTTTTTGTCGCATTTTTATCCCGCGGCGATGTACAAGCTCCACACCATCGTGACGGTATCCGAAGGCGAACGGTTCAAGAGTACGGTGAAGCAGCTGTTGTCCTTGGGCTGGAAGGTCATCTATGCTGACCAAAAAAAGGAAAAAGATAAGCCGTCCCGGGGTAAGGGGAAAGCCGACCGGGAGCAGGAAGAGGATGCCGTCGCCGAGGAGGAAACCGACGCTCCGTTCACACTGGATGCGGCACAGGCGGTGCTGTGCAAGGACAGTGCGGCGAAGGAGAAGGAGACCCAGCCGCCGAAGGCGTACACCGAAGGCACGCTGCTGAAGGCGATGGAAAGCGCGGGCAAGCAGATCGAGGACGAGGAGCTGCGCGACGCGATGAAGGATTCCGGGCTCGGTACGCCGGCGACACGCGCGTCCGTCATCGAGCGGCTGAAGCAGGTCGGCTACGTGGTCATGCAGGGCAAGCGCATCGCGATCACGCCGAAGGGCCGCACGGCGGTCGAGCTGATCCGCGGCGCGGGCGTCGAGCTGCTGACATCGCCGGAGATGACCGGGCAGTGGGAGCGGCGGCTGAACGAGATTGCGCGCGGCGCGGCGTCGGACGAGACGTTCATGAAGAACGTCGAGCGTTTTGCCGCCCTGATCGTCGAGAAGGTGCGGGGGCAGAAGCCCGCGGCGAAGCAGGCGTTCGAAGGCGATGCGCCTTCGAACGCCCCGCGCCAGCGGCGCAAAAGCGGCGCGGCGGACAAGGCCGCGCCGGAGGGCACCACCCGCGCGTCCGGCGC
>NZ_JAHNZO010000219.1 GCF_018998565.1 Paenibacillus oleatilyticus
GTCTTGTTCCTCAACCTTTACGTCCAGCTTGCCCATCACCGAGTCGCTCAGATCCTGGATGCGGAACGGCCCGGCGGCGACCTGTGCCTCATACAGCACGCGGCCCTGCTGGCTGATGGTGACTTTGGCGTTGGTTTTGGCGATGCCGGTCACCTCCGGCGCATAGCCGCGCAGGTTAGGCGGCAACATGTTGTCGTCCGACACCAGGCTGAAGCCGGTAAAGCGGAAGCTGTCGAAGAGGTTGCTCTGCAGCGAATCCTCTCCCAACGCCAGGCGCGCGCCCCACTGCGGCAACGCGCGGAAGGCGTAATAG
>NZ_JAHNZO010000220.1 GCF_018998565.1 Paenibacillus oleatilyticus
GGTGCTGCCGCTGGTGACGTAGTTGCCGACGTCGACCAGTTTCAACCCGACGCGGCCGTCGATTGGCGCAGTGATGCGGCTGTAGGTGATCTGCAGTTTGGCGCTGTCGACCGCGCCCTGATCGGCTTTGATGGCGCCTTCGGTTTGCTGCACCAGCGAGGCCTGCGTATCCAGCTCTTGACGGGAAACCAGATTGGTTTTCACCAATTGCTGGTAGCGCGCCAGATCGCGTCGGGCGTTGGCCAGCGTGGCCTGATCTTTCGCCAACTGCCCCTGCGCCTGGGTCAGTTGCACCTGGAACGGCCGGGGAT
>NZ_JAHNZO010000221.1 GCF_018998565.1 Paenibacillus oleatilyticus
GCTCTACGGCGTGGTCAACCCGCGTATTCGCCACAAGAAATAAGGGGCGCTCTCATGTCTCAAATCACTGAGTCTGCAGTTAAAGGTGCGCCGAAGCCGATGACCCCGTTTCAGGAGTTCTGGCACTATTTCAAGCGCAATAAAGGGGCCGTGGTCGGCCTGGTGTATATCGTTTTGATGCTGGTGATCGCGCTCGGCGCCGGGGTGCTGGCGCCGCATGCGCCGGCGGACCAGTTCCGCGACGCGCTGCTCAAGCCGCCGGTGTGGCAGGAGGGCGGCAGCTGGCAATACATCCTGGGCACCGACGACG
>NZ_JAHNZO010000222.1 GCF_018998565.1 Paenibacillus oleatilyticus
GTCAATAAACTCATGGCTTAATCCCCTCGCACCAGCGTAAAGAAGTCCACCCGGCTGGCGGCGATCGCCCGGGCGCGCAGCTGGCGCTGTTCGTGCTGCAGCGCGGCCAGCGGCGCGATCAGCTGTTGTTGCAGGCGTTCGCCGTGTTCCGGCTGTTGCAGCAGCGCATCGGCCAGCGCGCACAGCTCGGCGTGCGCCTTGTCGCGCCCGGCGATATAGCTGTAGCCGTAGCCGCCGTTGTCCAGCTGCACCACCGCGCGGGTGACCGTCATGTCCCCCAGCACGAAGCGGCGGCCGGTAGCGCCCATG
>NZ_JAHNZO010000223.1 GCF_018998565.1 Paenibacillus oleatilyticus
GTGCTAAAGTGATCAGCCGGGCAGGGGGCCGGTCATCGGTCGCAGCCGCCGCCTACCGGACGGCTGGGCGGCTGCGGGATGACCGGCAGGGGGCGGAGCATGACTATTCCCGCAAAGGCGGGGTTGTGCATTCCGAGATCATGGCCCCCGAGAATGCGCCCGACTGGATGCGCGATCGCGACCAGCTTTGGAATGCGGTCGAGGCGGTCGAGAAACGCCGTGATGCACAGCTTGCCCGCGAGATCGAAGTGGCGTTGCCGCGTGAGCTCGATCGTGGTGAGAGGTTGGATTTGTTGCGTGGTTTCGTTC
>NZ_JAHNZO010000224.1 GCF_018998565.1 Paenibacillus oleatilyticus
TCCCTGATAGCTCAGTTGGTAGAGCACTCGACTGTTAATCGAGTTGTCACAGGTTCGAGTCCTGTTCGGGGAGCCATTCTTGGAGAGGTGTCCGAGCTGGCCGAAGGAGCACGATTGGAAATCGTGTAGGCGTCACAAGCGTCTCGAGGGTTCGAATCCCTCTCTCTCCGTAGATTTGCATCAAGTTATTTAATTAAAAGCATGGCCCGTTGGTCAAGGGGTTAAGACACCTCCCTTTCACGGAGGTAACAGGGGTTCGAATCCCCTACGGGTCA
>NZ_JAHNZO010000225.1 GCF_018998565.1 Paenibacillus oleatilyticus
ATTCAGCTTTACGCTTTGTTTCGTTATCCAGTTTTCAAGGAACAAATCTTGTTTCGCTGCCGTTTCAGCGGCAGGAAAATTATCTTAGCATGTCCGCCCGGTTGATGCAACCATCAACTTTTGGCAGGACTGCCAAGCTTGAAAGGCATTGCACCTTTCAAAACTGAACACGAGTGAGTGCCGTTGCAGCTAAGCTGCAGATTTGTCCGTCGTCCTACAGACGACATGGACTCCATAGAAAGGAGGTGATCCAGCCGCACCTTCCGATA
>NZ_JAHNZO010000226.1 GCF_018998565.1 Paenibacillus oleatilyticus
GCTCCCCGAACAGGACTCGAACCTGTGACAACTCGATTAACAGTCGAGTGCTCTACCAACTGAGCTATCAGGGAATATATTCAAGGCTTGCACCCTGAAAACTGGATCGAAACAAAGTGTTCCGATATATCTTTTCTCGCTCCGTTGACTGCGCCAAAAGTCGCTTCTAAAAGATATATCTTCACTGGTAGTCAAACCTTAGTCGCTTCCGAAGAGAACTCCGGAAGACTTATTGGATAAGCCCTCGACCGATTAGTATTCGTCAGCTG
>NZ_JAHNZO010000227.1 GCF_018998565.1 Paenibacillus oleatilyticus
CGCTGCCGTTTCAGCGGCAGGAAGATTATCTTAGCATGTCCGCCCGGTTGATGCAACCATCAACTTTTGGCAGGACTGCCAAGCTTGAAAGGGATTGCACCTTTCAAAACTGAACACGAGTGAGTGTCTTGCGACTGAGTCGCAGATTTGTCCGATGACCTGCAGTCATCATGGACTCCATAGAAAGGAGGTGATCCAGCCGCACCTTCCGATACGGCTACCTTGTTACGACTTCACCCCAATCAT
>NZ_JAHNZO010000228.1 GCF_018998565.1 Paenibacillus oleatilyticus
GGGCCCTTAGCTCAGCTGGTTAGAGCGCACCCCTGATAAGGGTGAGGTCGGTGGTTCGAGTCCACTAGGGCCCACCAGTTAACTTCATAATATAGCATGGGGCCATAGCTCAGCTGGGAGAGCGCCTGCCTTGCAAGCAGGAGGTCAGCGGTTCGATCCCGCTTGGCTCCACCATGATGATTTAAGATTTGTTCCTTGAAAACTGGATAACGAAACAAAGCGTAAAGCTGAATCATCCTTAGT
>NZ_JAHNZO010000022.1 GCF_018998565.1 Paenibacillus oleatilyticus
TTCGTCCTGAGCCAGGATCAAACTCTCCATTAAAGAAAAGCTGATTAAAGCTCAAAAGTTACTACTGACGAGAATTTGCATTCTCTTTTATGACACTCACTCGATGTTCAGTTTTCAAAGGGCAATTTCCTTGCCGCCTTGTTTAGCGGCGACTTAATTAATATATCACATTCGCCTATTCGATTGCAAGTACTTTTTTTCTACCAAGTTTTGCAAGAGAGAAAAAAAGCCCTCGCCCTTCGAAGGGCGAAGACTAATGTAACATATAATCGAACCGAAAGTCAAGCCTTGATCCGAAAATATTTTATTTCTGAATAACTTCATGAATATACAGATGACGTTCTACTGTAAGATTGATGATTTTGCCGTTCACGTTAACCCATGGTCTGGTCGGATGTGTACGGTCGGAAAACACGATCTCGCCGACCCGGTTATCGCTAAGCCGGACAAGCATGCCGTTGTGGAATGCCGTTACTTTGCTTATAAATGTCTGAACGATGGCAGGCTGCATTTTGCCGAACGACTCTTTTTGAAGCTGCTCCAAAACAAGATACGGCGAGACAGCCTTTTTATGAAAACGGTCGGTCGTCATGGCGTGGAACATATCGGCGACGGCTACGGTTTTGGAATACGTATGAATTTTATCGCCATGAATGCCAAGCGGATAGCCGGAACCGTCCTCCCGCTCATGATGCTGGAGGGCGCACAGCTTGACCCCTTCGTTGATCGCCGGAACAAGCTTCAACATGTTATAGCCGATAATGGTATGCCGCTTCATATCTTCGGCTTCCTCGGCGGTAAGCTTGGCAGGCTTGAACAAAATAGCGGCGTCCACTTTGGCATTGCCGATATCATGCAGTAATCCGGCAAGCGCAACCTGCATTAACTCCTTGGAAGACAACCCGTGCCATTTGGCCAAAAGATAGGAGGTCAGGCTCACCATAATGCTATTGTGGTAAATAAAATCACTCAGTTGATAGTGGCGCGGAGTGAACGTCAGCACGTTATACTGGTCAATATTTTTAATAAGCACTTCAAGCGTCGTACGAATCTCCAAAATCGGCGGGTTATGCCCTCCCGATGCCGCAGTATTAAATACGCGGCGAAGCAAATGCAGCATTTTATGATAATGCTCATGAAAAGGCAGGACGTTGTCGGCTTGCTCCTCGGATGTCGGTTCCTGCACGGCAGGCTCTGCTTCCCCGTCTTTGGACTCGATCTGAACGGCTGGAATGAGGAATGCCCGCAAAATATCCAGATCGCGCTCCGATACGATTTTTCCTTTCATGAACAAAATATTGTTAAATTTGGTGAGAACATTCTCGATAATTCTTTCGCCGGGTTTCAATTGGGAAACAGGAACGGTTACCATGGGATTCCCTCACCTTACCTCTTGTCAGCTTCCGTGGATCATTGTTTCTTAAAAAAGTAATACTTTAGACCCATATATTATTATTATAAACGAAAAAGAATGGGGATGTAAGCCCCATTCCTCTCATCTTCGTCTAAAATCTTTTGCTATTCTTGCGTTTCCTGGCCTTCCGAAGACTCCTCGCCCTCTTCGAACTCCGGCTGCTCCTCGCTCTTATCCACACGAGCCAAGGTCGATACCTCGTCCTCTTCCCGAATGTTGATGAGCTTGACCCCTTGCGTGTTACGGCCCATGAGCGAGATACCGGACATGCTGGTCCGGATGATCGTACCCAGAGCGGTAATGATCATGAGGTCTTCTTCTTCCCGTACAATCTTCAGGCCGACAACCGGACCGTTCTTCGGCGTTACGTTAAGCGTTTTGATACCTTTGCCGCCGCGGGACTGGAGACGGTACTCCGAAACCGGCGTACGCTTGCCAAATCCTTTGGAGGTTACGATCAGCACACTGTTATCTTCATGCACGACATCCATATCGATGACCGCGTCGCCCTCGTCGAGTTGAATCCCTTTGACGCCGGTGGCGGCCCGGCCCATCGCTCTAACTTCCTGTTCAGGGAAATGGATGGACATGCCCTGCTTCGTTCCCATAATGATCGACTGGTTGCCGTCCGTCAGCCTGACGCCGATCAAATCATCGTCATCCCTAAGGGTAACGGCAATAAGTCCGCCCCTGCGGATATTGGAATAATCGTCAAGCGGCGTCTTCTTCACCAAGCCGTTCTTCGTGGCAAAGAACAAATATTTGTCAGAATCGAAGCTTTCGACCGGAATAACCGCATTGATCGTCTCGCCCTGTTCGATCTGAATCAGGTTGATGATCGGCGTTCCCCGTGCGGTACGGCTTAGATCCGGAATTTCATACGCCTTAAGACGATACGCTTTCCCTTTGTCCGTAAAGAACATCAAATAATGGTGCGAGTTCGTTACGAACAGATGTTCCACAAAGTCGTCGTCTTTCGTGTCCATCCCGATCACGCCTTTGCCTCCACGGCGCTGGCTGCGGTATGTCGATACCGGCAATCGCTTGATATAACCGGTATGCGAGATGGTAATGACAACGTCGGTTCGAGGAATCAAGTCCTCATCCTCGATGCTGTCTCCGCCGATCGTAATTTCGGAACGGCGGTCGTCGCCGAATTTCTCTTTGATTTCGTTCAGCTCTTCGCTGATGATATTCAGAACGAGCCTTTCGTCAGCAAGAATCGCCTTGAATTCGGCAATTTTCTTCTGCAGCTCGGCATATTCCTCTTCGATCTTCTCGCGCTCCAACCCGGTGAGGCGCTGCAGACGCATGTCCAGAATCGCCTGGGCTTGGTCGAAGCTGAGACTGAAACGCTGCATCAAGCCGTCACGGGCCTCTTCGGTCGTACGGGACCCGCGGATCAAGGCAATGACTTCGTCTAAATGATCCAAAGCGATGCGAAGTCCTTCCAGAATGTGCGCGCGCGCTTCCGCTTTGCGAAGATCGTATTCGGTTCTGCGGCGGATAACATCTTTCTGGTGCTCCAAATAATGGAACAGCATATCGCGCAGGTTGAGCACTTTCGGCTCGCCGTTGACAAGCGCAAGCATGATGATGCCGAAGTTCGACTGCATCGCCGTCTGCTTGTACAAGTTGTTCAGCACGACATTCGGATTGACGTCGCGGCGCAGCTCGATGACGATACGCATTCCGTTGCGGTCGGATTCGTCGCGCAAATCGGTAATGCCGTCGATTTTTTTATCGCGGACCAGCTCGGCGATTTTTTCGATCAACCGGGCTTTGTTTACTTGATATGGCAGCTCGTGCACGATAATCCGCGCTTTATTGCCGTTTTCTTCGATTGTCGCTTTCGAGCGCATGGTGACGGAACCGCGTCCGGTCGCATACGCCTGCTTGATTCCTTCACGGCCCATAATATAACCGCCGGTCGGGAAGTCGGGGCCTTTGATCGACTGCATCAAATCAAGCGGCGTTGCATCCGGGTTCTCGATCAGCTGCTGAACGCCGTTGATGACCTCGATCATATTGTGCGGCGGAATATTGGTGGCCATACCGACCGCAATCCCGGACGAACCGTTCACCAGCAGGTTCGGAAAACGCGCCGGCAGGACAGCAGGTTCTTGTTCTTCGCCGTCGTAGTTAGGCACAAAGTCGATCGTTTCTTTGTTGATGTCGCGTAGCAGCTCCATCGCAATCTTGGACAAGCGCGCTTCGGTGTATCGCATGGCCGCGGCCATGTCGCCGTCGATGGAACCGAAGTTTCCGTGACCGTCGACAAGCATGTAGCGCAAGGAGAAATCCTGCGCCATCCGGACCATGGTTTCATAAACGGCCGAGTCGCCGTGCGGATGGTATTTACCGATGACTTCGCCGACGATCCTGGCGGATTTTTTATATGGCTTGTCCGGCGCCATACCGAGCTCCGACATCGCATACAAAATACGGCGATGCACCGGCTTAAGCCCGTCCCGTACATCCGGCAGAGCACGGCTGACAATGATGCTCATTGCGTAATCCATAAAGGAGGTGCGCATTTCCGAGCCGATATCGATTTCTCTAATCTGCGAACGAGATTCTTCCGACATGTGTACCCCTCCTACATGCTATCTGCTCTTAAGAACTACTGCTATAAAAAAGTATAAGAACGTTGCTATGAAGACTTACGGGCAATCGATTTAATAATTAAATTATTCAATGAGTTCTCTTTAACAAATGGACTGCCTGCGTTAATGCGCGGAATTTGCATCGGGTCCGCATCCCGGCCGGTCAAACCGCTAGCCGTTGTAAAACCGTAGCGAATGCCTGCCTTGTGAAGCAAAGTAATCGATTGCTCGTCATAGTAGCCGAATGGATACGCATAGGCATCCACCGGACGATCATAAAGCTCCTTCAGCTTGTTGACGCATGCTTTCGTATCATCCGTAATCCGCTGTTCGAATTGCGGCAGGTCTTCGGTGCCGCCATCCTTGGGAAGCCGGGAAGTCAGCAGCGGCCCGCCGTCAGGCGCTCGGTCATGCAGGCTATCCGAGTGGCACTGGGCGTCGATGTCTTTCATTTCCCGGGTCATAAAACGGATCTGATCCCTGGAAAGCGAGGGAATCAGGCTCTGATCGGGATGCTCAAGATCTTTCGTAATGACAAAGTTCACGGCAGGAATATTCAGTTCTTTCAAGATCGGGTAAGCATTCGTATAAAAGCTTCGGTAGCCGTCGTCGAACGTGACTAGCACCGCATTGGTCGGCACCTGCCCGCCGGCCATAAAATCGCGAAACTGCTGCAGCGATATGAAATGGTACCCCCGCTGCAGCAGATCGGTCAGTTGGCCGCGAAAGCGCGCCGTCGTTATCGTAACATCGCCCTGCGTGTGATCGTCGATATGGTGATAGGCAATGACCGCTACCCGGTCTGTGTACCAGACGTCCGATCCGCGTGCATGAAACATGCCGGGAACGAGCAGCAGCAGAGCGACTGCCGCGAGCAGCCACTGCAAGCCGTATTTTTTTAGGTTTCGCATGGCCGAGCCGTTAAATATCCAGGTTCTGGACGTATTTGGCGTGCAACTGGATAAAGTCGCGCCGAGGCTCGACATTGCTGCCCATCAGCGTATCGAACATCGTATCGGCATCGATCGCGTCTTGAATGCTGACCTGGAGCATCGTACGGCTTTCCGGGTCCATGGTCGTCTCCCACAGCTGCTCCGGATTCATCTCGCCCAAGCCTTTATAGCGCTGAATATTCACTTTGACGCCGTCGCCGAATTCGGCCAAGATCGCTTCCCGCTGCTTGTCGTTGTATGCATAGCGCACCGTTTTGTTCCGTTCGAGCTTGTAAAGCGGCGGCTGGGCGATATAGACGTAGCCGGCTTCGATCAGCTTGCGCATGTAGCGGTAGAAGAACGTCAGGAGCAGCGTCCGGATATGGGCGCCGTCGACGTCGGCGTCCGTCATGATAATGATTTTATGGTAACGCGCTTTGGTAATATCGAAATCTTCCCCGATTCCCGTACCGAGCGCCGTAATGATGGCCCGGATTTCGTTGTCGGACAATATCCTGTCCATACGCGCTTTTTCCACGTTAAGAATTTTACCGCGCAACGGCAAAATGGCTTGGAAATGCCGATCGCGTCCTTGCTTCGCGGAGCCGCCGGCAGAGTCCCCTTCGACGATATACACTTCGCTGATCGAAGCGTCCTTGGAGGAACAGTCGGCCAGCTTTCCCGGCAGGGAGCTGACTTCGAGCGCACTCTTGCGGCGCGTTAGCTCGCGGGCTTTCCGCGCGGCTTCCCGGGCTCTTTGCGCCTGGACGCCTTTTTCGATGATTTTGCGTGCTACTGTCGGATTTTCATCCATAAATTCCTGCAGCTTCTCGGCAAAAAGCGACTCGACAATGCCGCGAACTTCGCTGTTGCCGAGCTTCGTCTTCGTCTGGCCTTCGAACTGCGGTTCCGGGATTTTGACGGAAATAATCGCGGTAATTCCCTCGCGCACGTCGTCACCGGTCAAATTGGCGTCGTTGTCTTTAATCGCATTGAATTTCCGCGCAAAATCGTTCAAGATGCGCGTCAATGCGCTTTTGAAGCCGGATTCGTGCGTACCGCCTTCATGCGTGTTGATGTTGTTGGCGAACGAATAAATGTTCTCCGTATAGCTGTCGTTGTATTGCAGAGCGATTTCAACCTGAATGTTGTCTTTTTGCCCTTCGACATAGATCGGCTGATGCAGCGCTTCCCGGTTCTGATTTAAAAACTCGACGAATGAAACGATCCCGCCTTCGTAGAAAAACGATTGGGATACGTCCGTCCGTTCGTCGGTCAGTGTAATTTCGATGCCTTTATTTAAGAACGCCAGCTCCCGAATCCGCGATTGGAGCGTCTCGTACGAGTACTCCGTCGTTTCGGTGAAGATCTGCTCATCGGGCCAAAACGTTACTTTCGTCCCCGTTTCATCGGACTCGCCGATCACTTGCAATTCTTGCTGAGGAACACCGTAACGGTATTCCTGCTGGTGCACCTTGCCTTCGCGCGTGACCTCTACGATCAGCTTCTTGGAAAGGGCGTTCACGACGGATACGCCTACCCCGTGCAAGCCGCCGGAAACTTTGTAGCCTTCGCCGCCGAACTTGCCGCCGGCATGAAGCACGGTGAGGACGACCTCAACCGTCGATTTCTTCAGCTTCGGATTCTCGCCGACCGGAATACCGCGTCCGTTGTCGATAACGGTAATGCTGTTATCCTGGTGAACGATGACATGGATTCTCGTACAGTATCCTGCCAAAGCTTCGTCTATACTATTGTCGACGACTTCCCATACCAGATGATGAAGGCCGCGGCTACTTGTTGAGCCGATGTACATCCCCGGACGCTTGCGAACGGCCTCCAGACCTTCAAGCACCTGGATTTGACTTTCATCATAAGTTGTACCTGGATTCACAGACATGCAGACACCCACTTTTCCGTAATTAAGAAAAGCTTCCTTACGAAGCGTTTCAAAGATCTAGTTCGTTAACAGATGATGAGCCCGTTTCTTCAAGGTCATGGACGAAATCGGAGAATAGTATACTTTCGTCTGGGTCACCACGAGCGACTTGCTTTCCTCCTCGCCGATGACTTCCACCTTCTTGTCTTTATTGGCATACGTTATAAATTGTTTCGATATTTTCGATGATTTCTCAATGGAAAGGTCAAAAATGGCGACAAGCTCTGCGGCGCGAATAATTTTTTCTCCGCCCAAATGGATAAACACGCTGGCCCACTCCTTATCGGCAAAACTATCTATGTCAAGCTTCCGTCCCGAACGTGAATCACAGAAGCGCTTTCCAGTTTTGACAAATCTATGCTTTCAATGCCAGTGGTTGTTATGAAGGTTTGGACCTTGCGTTGAAACGTCTCGATAAGCTGGGTTTGGCGGTAGCGGTCAAGCTCGGAGAGCACATCGTCGAGCAAGAGAAGGGGATATTCGCCGACCTCCTCGCGGATCAGCTCGATCTCGGCCAGCTTAAGCGACAAAGCCGTCGTCCGCTGCTGCCCTTGGGAGCCGAACGTCTGCACTTCCTTGTCGTTGATATAAAATCGCAGATCGTCGCGGTGCGGCCCGACCAACGACACGCCCCGGCGAAGCTCCTGATCCTTCACCTGTGATAACTTTATCATAAAATGGTCAAATAAAACAGCGTCTTCTTGTTCCAGCGCGTGGGACAAGGCGCAGTCGTACTCGATGCGAAGCTGCTCGGAGCCGTTGGTAATGCCGGCATGGATCTTTTCGGCCCATGCTTGCAGCTTCTTTATAAAGCTTTGACGTTTTTTCATAATTTTAACACCGAACTGCATTAATTGCTCATTCCACACGTCCAGCATGGAAGCTTTGCCCGGCGAGGAAAACAGCTGCTTCAAGTAATTGTTGCGCTGCTGCAATATTTTGTTGTACTGCGAAAGGTCGTGCAAATAGGCCGGGTAAACCTGCCCGATCTCCATATCGAGAAAGCGCCTGCGGACACCGGGAGAGCCTTTGACGATCTCCAAATCTTCAGGCGCAAACATAACGACGTTTAAGGCCCCGATGAAATTGCTGAGCTTTTTTTGCTCCAGCCCGTTCACCTTGGCCTTTTTGCCTTGCTGCGATATGGATAAATCGAGCTGAACCGTACCGTAGCGCTTTTCGACTTCGGCGTGCAGCAGCGTGGAGGAAGCGTTCCACCGGATCAGCTCTTTATCCTGATGCGTCCGGTGGGATTTGGTTAGCGCCAGCACGAAGATCGATTCGAGCAGGTTCGTTTTGCCTTGTGCGTTCGGTCCGACAATGATGTTGACCATGTTGTCGGTCTGGAATTCCATCTGGTCATAGTTACGGTAATGCTGCAATGAAAGCCGTTTTAACTGCAAAAGAGTTCCTCCTAAGGGCTTTGCGCAGCAAAGCTAACTTCGAAAGCATGTGCTTGGGCATTGCGGAGCAATGCCGGCTTCAATAGCATATGCCGGACTTTATTCCTGTACGACTTGGAACTCGCCGCAGCCCGCAACGTTGACGATGTCGCCGGCCACCAGCTTGCGGCCGCGGCGGTTATCCGGCTCGCCGTTGATGATGACGGTAGCCTCCTGCAGGAAGCTCTTGGCTTGTCCGCCGGTGGAAATACAGTCGGAGAGCTTCAAAAATTGGCCGAGCGTAATATATTCGGTGCGAATGCCGATATTTTTCATCCGTGAAAGGGCTCCTTTAGCCTGTAGTCCGGTACGGCAAAATAAGCTGCAGCAGGCTCGAATTTTCGTCGGGACGAATGATGATCGGCTGCATCGCACCGGTAAAACCGATATGAATCTGCTCGCTGTCCATAACTTTGAGCGCATCCAGCATATATTTGGAGTTGAACGAAATGCGCAACAGCTCCCCTTTGAGGCTGGCCGTCGTCAGCTCTTCGGTGACTTTCCCCAGCTCGGACGAGCTCGAGGAAATTTCAATGGTCTCGTCCTCGTGCATGACGAGCTTCACGATATTCGTTTTTTCTTCCCGCGAAAGCAGGTAGGCGCGGTCGATCGCGTCCGCCAGATTGTCCGTGTTGACAACCAGCTCGGTCTGATACGACTGCGGAATCAGCTTCGACGTATCTGGATATGTTCCGTCCAAGATACGCGTGTAGAAAAGAATCGAGTTCATTTTGAACAGCACCTGGTTTTCGGCGAATACGACGTCGATCAGCGTGTTTTGATCAGGCAGAATTTTGGACAGTTCATTCAAAGTTTTCCCAGATATGGAAACATTATTAAGGGTGAGGTCGACATCGGTGTCGATTGTCGTTTCTCTGGAAGCGAGACGGTGCCGGTCACAGGCGGTAAATTTCAGCTTTCCGTTTGCAATGGTCCACAGAATCCCGGTCAAAATCGGCGTCGCTTCGTTCGTGGACACAGCAAACGACGTTTGCTTGATCATCGTTTTAAGCAGATCGCTCGGGATCTGAATCCGTTTGTTTTCTTCAATGCCCGGCATGATCGGGTATTCCTCCGGATCGAGTCCGACCAACTGAATTTCCGAAGAACCGGAACGGATCGTCGTTTGGAAATGGTCTTTGACCTCGATCTCGATCTGCTGCGCCGGAAGCTTGCGGATAATTTCCACAAAAAACTTGGAAGGGAGCACGACGCTGCCAGATTGCTTCAGGTCGATGACTTGCAGCTCATTTTTTTCGGTGGGAATGAAGCTCTGAATCGAAATATCGGTATCGCTGGCCGTCAGCGTGATGCCGGTGGAATCGGCGTCTATTTTAATTCCGCTTAAAATGGGAATCGTCGTTTTGCTGGAAATGGCTTTGGAAACGTGCTGAATCGACTCGTTTAAAAATTCTTTCAGTACGGTTAACTTCATAATTTCACTCCTACGGGTTCTAAAATGGGAGAGTCGCGCATATACCTCTATATTACATGTTTTTTTATAGTAATAGTAGTAGGGCCTCGGGATATGTGGATAACTGCGTCAATAAGGCAAAAAGAGAGCCTATCCACATGTGAATAAGTGTGTGCATAGGCTCCCCTTTATTCAGTTGTGGATTGAGGGCTGTGAATGGACGCCAATCGTTACATCGTCACGTTTTTCACTTTTTCGGTAAGGTTCTGGATGATTTTATATAATTCCTGATCCGATTTGAGTGCTGCGGATATTTTTTCGTGCGCATGAATCACGGTCGTATGATCGCGCCCGCCGAACGCTTCGCCGATCTTCGGCAGCGAAAAGTCTGTCATCTCGCGGGCCAGATACATGGCGATTTGCCGCGGGAAAGCTACGGTTTTGGTTCGTTTCCTCGCTTTGAAATCCTCCAGCTTCAAGCCGTAAAATTCGCCGACCTTCTGCTGGATGTCGTGAATCGTGATCACCCGAGGACGACTGCTCGGGATAATATCCTTGAGCGCCTCGGCCGCCAAATGTGACGTAATGTCTTCGTTAATTAGAGAAGAATAAGCGACCACCCGAATCAAGGCGCCTTCCAGCTCCCGAATGTTCGAATCGATCTGGTTCGCTATGTAGACCATCGCTTCATTGGGAATATCCAGGTTCTCGGCTCTCGCTTTTTTGCGAAGAATGGCAATACGCGTCTCCAGGTCCGGAGGCTGAATGTCCGTGATGAGTCCCCATTCGAAGCGGGAGCGCAGCCGTTCTTCGAGCGTCGGAATTTCCTTCGGCGGCCGGTCGCTGGAGATAATGATCTGCTTCCGCTCTTCATGTAGTGCGTTAAACGTGTGGAAAAATTCTTCCTGCGTTGATTCTTTTCCCGCAATGAATTGAATATCATCTATAAGAAGCACGTCGATATTGCGGTACTTGTTGCGGAAGCTTTCCCCCCGGTTGTCCCTGATCGCATTGATGAACTCGTTCGTGAATTTTTCGGACGAGATGTAGACGACCTTGGCGCTCGGATTATGCTCAAGCACGTAATGGCCGATCGCGTGCATCAAGTGCGTTTTGCCCAGTCCCACACCGCCGTACAAAAACAGCGGATTGTATGCTTTGGCCGGCGCTTCGGCGACCGCGAGCGACGCGGCATGAGCGAAGCGATTGCCCGATCCGATGACGAACGTATCGAACAAATACTTGGGATTAAGCATGTGGCTGACCGTTTCCTCGGAAACGGCGGTTTGCGGCGCGCTTGCGGGAATGGTTGAAGGGGAGGAAGAGCGGCTGAACGAATCGGCTTCGTCTTCGGACTCGATGATGAACTTTAATTCGACCTGCTTGCCGCAGTAATCGAATACGGCTTCCTTTATATGCTTGGTGTACCGGTTTTCAAGCCATTCCCGGGAAAAATTGTTGGGGGTACAGATGACGACCGTGGAATCGTTGAAGGCCACGGCTCTTGTGGAAGTCAGCCACGTCTCGTAGCTTGGCTTGCTCACCCTTTTTTGCAATATGGAAAGAACTTGCTGCCACTGGTCGTTGGGATGGCTTTCCACAATCTATTCACTCCTTAAAAAAAATAACCGGTATGGCATAAGCCGCGACCCTGTAGAAAAAAATCAGATGCTGTCGAAACTATCCACAATGTGCAGGTTTACGAAATTTTCATTATACAGAGGCACTGAAAATTGTTCACAGAGATATCCACAGGCTGTTGATAACATTGTTGAAAAAAATCCGTATCCACAAAGGAAAACATATTCATGATATCAAAAAAGACCCACGTTCGCAATGGAATGTTTGGGATTATCCACATACCCAAGACCTTGTGTATATAAGTTATCAACAGTACTAGATATTGTTTATAATCTGTTTACAATTCGACAAGAGCGGTGGAAAACTCGATTTTTTTATTCACAGGGGAGAAATGGTCGAATTTGGCCGAAGCCTGTGCATAACTTTTTGTAGGCTGGAAGTTGACTTTTGACACGTAAAGTGGTTTAATGTTAAAAGGTATTTTTGGGGATTGGGAACCAAATCCTTTGAGGAGGTGCACGATAGATGAGACCGACTTTCAAACCGAACGTTAGAAAGCGCAAAAAAGTTCATGGCTTCCGTAAAAGAATGAGTACGAAGAACGGCCGTAAAGTACTGGCTGCTCGCCGTCAAAAAGGAAGAAAAGTACTGAGCGCATAAGACGAGAGACCACTGTCAGGTGGTCTTTTTTGTTGCATTCGTTTAAATCGGGTCGAATTCGCGAACGATAGGAAAGCCTATGCCGCTAAGGATTTGACCATATGGAGCGATGCCGCGTGGAAAAGAAAAACCGACTGACCAAAAGAGAATATTTCGATAAGGTATATCGTCACGGGAAATCCGCTGCGAATCACCAGTTCGTTCTGTATTATAAAGCGCAGCCGCAGCAGGCTTCGTTTCGGCTTGGGGTTTCGGTCAGCAAGAAGCTCGGCAACGCCGTTGTGCGCAACCGGATCCGGCGCCTACTAAAGGAGATTGTGCGATTGAACGCCGCCCGGATTCCGGGAGGGTACGATCTGATCCTCATTGCCAGGAAGCCGGCGGCCGAAATGTCCTATCACGAGATGGAAAAGAGCGTGCTGCACGTGTTTAAACGCGCGTCGCTGCTGCAGCGCAAAGAAAATAGCCCGGGACCAGGCTGAGCTTCGCGATGGTACGCTGCCTTCGAGGCCAGTGATTCGCGGGGATCAGTTTCTTTGTGTCCAAAGATATGATATAGTTGATTATTGGAAAAGATGATACTGGGAGGATACTCTTTTGACGCGTCGATTACTGAAATATATACCGCTCGTGTCGGTATTGCTGCTGCTGGCTGGATGCAGCCCCGCCAACGCCCCCATCGACCCGACCAACAGTATGTGGGACAAGTATGCCGTAGGGCCGCTGGCCAATACGCTCGACTGGTTCGCCAACCTGTTCGGGGGACAGTACGGATTATCGATTCTTATCGTAACGATTATTATCCGGCTCATTATATTGCCGTTGACGTTGAAACAATACAAAAGCTCGAAGCGGATGCAGGAGCTGCAACCGGAACTGCAGAAGCTGAAGGAAAAACATAAAGACGACGTGAAGAAGCAGCAGGAAGAGACGATGAAGCTGTTCCAGAAGGAAGGCGTCAATCCGCTTGCCGGTTGTCTTCCGGTGCTTGTGCAGATGCCGATTTTGATTGCGCTTTACAACGCGATTATGCGCAACCATCACATCGGCGAGCACTCCTTCCTATGGATGCAGCTCGGCACGAAAGATCCTTATTATATCCTGCCGCTCCTGGCTGCGCTAACAACGTACTTGCAGCAAAAAATGATGTCGTCGCAAATGAACCCGCAAATGCAAAGCCTGATGTTTATTTTCCCGATTCTTATTTTCGTGATGGCGATGAATTTCGCTTCGGCGCTGCCGCTTTACTGGGTATACAGCAACCTGTTCACCATTGTTCAATCTTACTTTATTTATGGTGTACCTAATAAAAAGGGCGGATCTAAAAAGTAAGGGTGCGATGATATGAAGAAAATCGTGGTTACGGGTAAAACGATTGACGAAGCCGTCAAAAACGGACTCGGGCAGCTGGGCGTGCCGGAGGAACGGGTGAAAATCAGCGTGCTGGAGCAGCCCTCCAAAGGCTTGTTCGGCCTCATCGGGGCGAAGGACGCCCGGGTGGAGCTTGAGCTGCTGCCCGATGCGATCGAGGAAGCGGTCGCGTTCCTGCAGGAGGTTCTCCGCAGCATGAAGCTGGATGTGCGAATCGAACAAAAGCAGGACAAGGACGGTACGCAGCTTCATCTGCACGGCTCGGAGCTCGGCATGCTGATCGGGCGCCGCGGCCAGACGCTGGATGCGCTGCAGTACTTGGTCAATATTGTCGCGAACCGCTTTTCGGACCGTCATGTGCGCATCGTGCTGGACGCCGAGCAGTTTCGCGAGCGCCGGACCAAGACGCTGCAGGAGCTGGCCGACCGGCTGGCGGAACGCGTCGTCCGGACACGCAAGGAAGTGGTGCTGGAGCCGATGTCGCCTGCGGAACGCAAGGTGATTCACGCTTGGCTGCAGCAGCACGACAAGGTTCGCACGTTCAGCCGCGGAGACGAGCCGAACCGCCGAATCGTTATCGTTTTACGTTGATTGCCACATTGCAATGATGTCATGTCCGTAATGACCTCATTGCTTTTTCTTTAATTACGAAGAAAGTCAGATAGAGGTGCTATCATGAATCAAGACACCATTGCGGCGATTGCCACCCCGATGGGCGAAGGAGGGATCGCGGTCATTCGCGTCAGCGGCGATGAAGCGGTGCCTGTGTGCGATAAAATTTTTGCAGGGAAATCGAAGCTTACGGATGTGCCGACGCATACGGTGAATTACGGCTATATTCGCGATCCGGAAACCGGCGCCCGAGTGGAGGAATCGCTCGTGACGGTGATGCGCGCGCCACGGTCGTTTACGAAGGAAGACGTCGTCGAAATTAGCTGTCACGGGGGCTTCGTCTCGGTACGGAAGGTGTTGGATCTGCTGCTGGAGCACGGAGCGCGGCTCGCTGAACCGGGCGAGTTCACGAAGCGCGCTTTTCTAAACGGCCGGATCGACTTGTCCCAGGCGGAGGCGGTCATCGACCTGATCCGCGCCAAGTCGGACCGGGCGTTTCGCATCGCGCTCAAGCAATCGGAGGGCAGCTTATCGAAAACGATCAAGGGGCTTCGCCACCGGTTGGTCGAGCTGATGGCGCACATTGAGGTCAATATCGATTACCCCGAGCACGATGTGGAAGAGATGACGAACGCTTTTATCAAGGAAAAATGCGCAGACGCGCTGTCGGATATCGAACGCATGCTGACGACGGCCCAGCAGGGTAAGATTTTGCGGGAAGGTCTGGTTACGGCGATCGTCGGCCGGCCGAATGTCGGCAAATCGTCGCTGCTCAATACGCTGGCACAGGAGGAGCGGGCCATCGTCACCGAAATTGCCGGGACGACTCGCGATGTGGTGGAGGAGTATGTGCATGTGAACGGCATTCCGCTGAAGCTGCTCGACACGGCCGGGATACGGGAAACGTCGGATCTGGTCGAGCAGATCGGTGTGGAAAAGTCACGCCAGGCGCTGTCGGACGCGGATTTGATCCTGTTCGTATGCAATGGAGCGGAGCCTCTGCAGCCGGATGAATATGCGCTGATCGACCAGCTCAAGGACCGTCAGGTGATCGCGATTATCAACAAGCAGGATCTTCCGCAGCTTATTGAGAAAAAGGTTTTGAAGGAAGCGTTCGGCGAGGACCGGGTTGTGCGGATGTCGCTGCTTGCCCAGCAGGGCATCGCTGACTTGGAAAAAGCTATCGCTAGTATTTTTTTCAGCGGTCAGGTAGAATCAAGTGACCTGACTTATGTGAGCAACGCTCGTCATATTCATCTGCTGAAGCAGGCGAGATCGGCTCTTACGGAGGCACATGAAGCAGCGGAGGCTTTCGTGCCGATCGATATGATTCAAATCGACATTCGTAACGCTTGGGAGCACCTCGGGGAAATTATCGGGGACTCGGTAAGCGAATCGTTAATAGATCAGATTTTTTCGCAATTTTGTTTAGGTAAATAACTTCTCGAAAAGGGTTAGGAGGTTGGAAGAATGACTTACACTGCAGGTCAATATGATGTCATTGTCATCGGAGCCGGTCATGCCGGCAGTGAAGCAGCTTTGGCGGCAGCCCGGATGGGCTGTGAGACGCTGCTGCTTACGATCAATCTGGATATGATCGCCTTTATGCCGTGTAACCCTTCCGTCGGCGGACCGGCGAAAGGGCACGTTGTGCGCGAAATCGATGCGCTCGGCGGTGAAATGGGCCGCAACATCGACAAAACGTATATTCAAATGCGCATGCTGAACACGGGGAAAGGACCGGCTGTGCATGCTTTGCGGGCGCAAGCCGATAAATTTTTGTACCAACACGCGATGAAGGAAACGATTGAGAAGCAGGACCGCTTGACGCTTCGTCAAGGGATGGTGGAAGAGCTGATCGTCGAGGACGGCGTGTGCAAGGGTGTCGTTACGAAAAGCGGCGCCGTATATATGGGAAAAACGGTCGTACTGACGACCGGAACGTATCTGCGCGGCAAGATCATTATGGGCGAGCTGATGTACGAGAGCGGACCGAACAATCAGCAGCCGGCCGTCAAGCTGTCGGAAAATCTGCGCGAGCACGGTTTGGAGCTGGTCCGCTTTAAGACGGGGACGCCGCCGCGGGTGCATGAGGATACGATCGATTTTAGCAAAACGTCGATTCAGCCCGGGGACGAGAAGCCGAAATTTTTCTCCTACGATACGACGGAGGAAGTGCCGAATCAGCTGCCTTGCTGGCTGACGTATACGTCGGAGGAAACGCATCAAATCATCAACGATAATTTGCACCGGGCTCCGATGTTCTCCGGAGCGATCGAAGGTACGGGACCGAGATATTGCCCGTCCATCGAAGATAAGATCGTACGCTTCAGCGACAAACCGAAGCACCAAATTTTCCTGGAGCCGGAAGGCCGCAATACGAAGGAATACTACGTACAAGGACTCTCTACGAGCATGCCTGAAGATGTGCAGCTGCAAATTCTTCGCTCGATTCCTGGGCTGGAGAAGGTCGAGATGATGCGCACCGGTTATGCTATCGAGTACGATGCCGTGATTCCAACGCAGCTGAAGCCGTCGCTTGAAACGAAGGTGATCGACGGGCTGTTTACGGCCGGGCAAATTAACGGCACATCCGGCTACGAAGAGGCGGCAGGACAAGGGATTATGGCCGGAATCAATGCGGCCCGCAAAGTGCAAGGGAAGGAACCGGTTGTTCTGGATCGTTCACAAGCTTACATCGGAGTGATGATCGACGACTTGGTAACGAAAGGGACGAACGAGCCTTACCGCCTGCTGACGTCGCGTGCCGAGTACCGGTTGCTGCTCCGCCACGATAATGCGGATCTGCGGTTGACCCAGATCGGTTACGATATCGGGTTGATCACGGAAGATCGGTATGCGCGTTATCAGGAGAAAGTACGTCTTGTCGAAGCCGAGCTTGAGCGGCTTAAAACGACGAAGACGAAGCCGACGCCGGAGGTTCAAGCGATGCTTGCTTCGCTCGGCAGCGCCGAGCTGAACAACTCCGTCGATCTGTTGTCTTTGCTCCGCCGGCCGGAAGTGACTTACGAGCACATTCATGGCATTTCTCCGGCTCCCTATGAGCTGACGGAGGACATGAAGGAGCAGGTTGAAATTCAAGTGAAATACAGCGGCTATATTGAGAAGCAGCTCGCGCAAGTGGAACGGCTTCGGAAGATGGAGAAAAAGCGGATTCCGGACGATATCATTTACGATGAAATCCATGGAATCGCCACCGAAGCGAAGCAAAAGCTGGCGAAAATCCGGCCGATCTCCATCGGTCAAGCGTCCCGTATTGGCGGCGTTACGCCTGCGGACATCTCCATTTTGCTTGTTCACTTGGAGCATTACAATAAAGTCGTTGCAGCCAGAGGATAAAATATGGACGCCGTACAACAACAATTTACCGAACTGTTGAAAGAGAAGGGCATCGAACTGACGGAAGCGCAGCTTCATCAGTTCGAGCTCTATTACCGGGAGCTCGTCGAATGGAACGAGCGGATGAATTTGACGGGGATTACAGAGAGAGAACAAGTGTACGTGAAGCATTTTTATGATTCTCTCTCTGTTTCTTTTTTTATTCCGATGGAACACATTCGTTCCGTTGCGGATATCGGATCGGGAGCCGGATTTCCGAGCATTCCGTTGAAAATTGTTTATCCCCATTTACACGTCACGATCGTCGATTCGCTCAACAAGCGCATACAGTTTTTGACGCATCTGGGAAATACGCTTGGATTAACGGACGTGCGGTTTATTCATGGACGTGCGGAAGACGTTGCACGTATGCCCGAACATCGGGATCGTTACGATCTTGCCACTGCGAGGGCTGTTGCCCGATTAGCTGTTCTTAACGAATTTTGCCTTCCTTTTGTTAAACCTGGTGGGAGGTTTTCTGCCATGAAAGGGCAGGACGTTCAGGTAGAGTTGGAGGAAGCGGTGCTTAGCTTGAAAGAGCTAAAAGGTAAATGGAACTATACATATCGTTTTCAGCTTCCTTTGGAAGAATCGACTAGACACATTATTGACATAGAAAAGACAGCTCCAACTCCCAAAAAGTATCCCAGAAAAGCGGGAACTCCTTTGAAAACGCCGCTAGTTTGATGGTGTTCCACGTGGAACATTTTGGAGCAGGTGGCTTCTTTTTGTGAAAGTCAATAATAAACTTCTTCGGAGACTTTTGCAGGATTTTGGGCATATTTGGAGAATTGTTTATAGAGTGGAGATTCATTATCGGTGAAAAAGATCGGGTGGTTATCGTAATGAAGGAACAAATCTCAAAATTGTTTGGTTTTGCTGAAAAGGCGCCGACTGACGAAGTGAAAAATGTTCCTGTCAATGACATCGTTCCAAGTCCTTACCAACCTCGAACGATTTTTGACGGTGAGCGGATTGATGAACTGTGTCAAACGATTAAGACACATGGTGTTATTCAGCCGATTGTTGTTCGTCTTCGGAATAACCGCTATGAATTAATTGCAGGGGAACGCAGGTGGCGCGCAGTCAAAAAGCTGGGGAATGAAACGATCCCGGCTATTATTCGCGATTTTAATGATTCGCAAGCGGCATCTATTGCTCTGATCGAGAACTTGCAGCGGGAAGGCTTGACGGCCATCGAGGAAGCGATAGCTTACCAGCAACTGATCGATTTGCACAGTTTGACTCAGGAAAGTCTGGCTCAGCGCCTCGGGAAAAGTCAATCGACGATTGCGAACAAGATCCGGCTTCTTCAGTTGAGCGATCCGGTAAAAAATGCATTGATGGAACGGAAAATTACGGAGCGGCATGCCAGGGCGTTGCTTGCTTTAGATCAAGAGGAACAACAGCTGCGCGTTCTGGAGGATATTGTAAGTAAAGAGCTGAACGTAAAGCAAACCGAAGCGAGAGTCGCCTTTTTGAAGGAAGCGACTAAGATTAAAAACAGCAAGACAAAACGAGTTTCGTTCTCCAAGGATGTAAGGTTAGCCCTGAATACGATTCGTCAATCGGTGGATATGGTCACTTCATCCGGCCTTCCGATCAATACGACGGAACAGGATCATGAAGATCACTATGAGATTGTAATTCGGATTCCAAAGCGGTAAAATAGAGAGTAGAGATTATTGAAGCCTCGAATGAGGCTTTTGTTTAGCTGTCAGAATACATATTCTCGCAAAGTATCTATGAATTTCTGATAGTGATTAAGGTAATACAGCATCATGCATCTTTGACATGACTTCGATTTGAGTTTTTCTGTTATGATGAGAATGTTTGAGTTTTAATAGAGCATTCAATTTTTACTAGAAAAGCTTTAGCTGAGGCACAAACGTATTTTCCTCGAAAAAGCTTCTGTTCGAAGCTTTTCTTACCAACCGATCATTGGGGAGGGAATGAAGCTCTCCAATGATTCTTTTTTTTCGCTACTGTCGTTAATGTATGTCTTCTATTCGACTCCTCGAAAAGATCGTATTTACTCTAGTTTTTATTATTTGAGGTGAACAGATTTTGGCTAAAATCATCGCCATAACCAACCAGAAGGGTGGGGTTGGCAAAACAACGACATCCGTCAACTTAGGCGCATCATTGGCATCCTTGGGAAAGAAAGTGCTTCTTGTCGATATCGATCCGCAAGGAAATACGACAAGCGGACTTGGCATTAATAAAGCAGATGTCGTTCACTGTATTTACGACGTTCTTATTAACGATGTTCATCCGAAAGAAGCTATGGCCGACACGGCCTTGGAAAATTTGAAAATCATACCGGCTACCATTCAATTGGCCGGTGCGGAAATTGAACTTGTTCCAACCATTTCCAGGGAACTGCGCTTAAAAAAATCATTGCAGTTGATCAAACATATGTTTGATTATATTTTAATCGATTGTCCGCCATCTTTGGGGATATTGACTGTCAATTCATTAACGGCTGCCGACTCGGTAATTATTCCTATTCAATGTGAATATTATGCTCTGGAAGGATTGAGCCAATTACTTAACACGGTTCGGTTGGTTCAAAAGCATCTCAATACCACGCTGCAAATTGAAGGCGTGCTGTTGACCATGTTCGATGCGAGAACGAACTTGGGTATGCAGGTCATTGAGGAAGTGAAAAAGTACTTCCAACAGAAGGTGTATCAGACAATCATACCAAGAAATATTAGATTGAGCGAGGCGCCCAGTCACGGTCAACCGATCATTACGTATGATCCGAGATCCAAAGGGGCAGAGGTATACTTGGAGTTGGCAAAGGAAGTGATCGCACTTTGAGCAAAAAAATTGGATTAGGTAAAGGACTGGATGCACTGTTGCCTGCATTGAGCATTAACGAAGACGACAAAGTAGTAGAAATTCCATTGGCTCAGCTTCGGCCAAACCCATATCAGCCTAGACGCAATTTCAACGATGAGACGATTCAGGAATTGGCTGATTCGATTAAAGAGCATGGTGTCATTCAGCCGATCATCGTTCGCAGTGTTCTTAAAGGATATGAAATTATTGCCGGTGAGCGAAGATTCCGTGCTTCTCAAGTTTGCGGAAAACCGACGATACCTGCAGTTGTAAAGAAATTCAGCGATCAGCAGGTTATGGAAATTGCGTTAATTGAGAACGTGCAGCGCGAAGATTTGAATGCCTTGGAAATCGCGATTGCATATCAAGCGTTGATCGATCAATTCAAACTGACGCAAGAAGAGCTGTCCTTAAAGGTAGGGAAGAGCCGTTCGCACATTGCAAACTTCCTTCGCTTGCTGCAGCTTCCGGAAGAAGTTAAAGAATATGTTTCACGTGGAACATTATCAATGGGACATGCTAAAGCGATCGTAGGTTTGAAGGATAAGAAGGTCATTAAGGCTTTAGCCGATACCGCGATAAAAGAGCAGTGGAGCGTTCGCGAACTTGAAGAGGAAGTAAAGAAGCTGGAAGAAAAAGCGGATTCGAAAAAGATGAAGCTGAAGCCGAAACGTAAAGACCCGTACATTAATCAATTGGAAGAAAGCTTGAGAGAAATGTACCGGACGACGGTGAAAATCAAACACAGCAATAACAAAGGGAAAATCGAGTTATTGTATTATTCAAAAGATGATTTGGATCGTCTGTTGGAGCTGCTCCAAGGGAAAACTTCCTAATGATGATGGTATAGCATACCCGGGTCATGCCTGATAAGTACAGGTTAAACTAGGTATGCTATATTTGTGTAACGGATCTGAATTGACAGTAGAGGTGAGAACAAATGTCGGTCATCTACTTGGATCATGCGGCGTCCTCCTGGCCGAAGCCGCCGGAAGTGTTGAAAGCGATGTATGATTGCATGGAGCAGTATGCTGCTAATCCGGGGAGAGGCAGTCATGAGCTGGCTGTCAAAGCGAGCCGCGTATTGTTTGAAGGACGGAAGCAGCTGGCCAGGCTGTTCAATATCAAAAACCCTAACGATATCGCGTATGCTCACAATACGACCTTTGCCTTGAATCTGGCCATTAAAGGGTATGTCAAAGAGGGGGATCACATTCTTTGTACGGCCGTCGAGCACAATTCCGTAAGACGACCGCTGGAATACTTGAAGAGAACGAAAAATGTGCAAGTGACCTATGTAAAAACCGATGAGCAAGGACGGCTGAGCCTGGACGATGTGCGTCACGAAATCACATCGAAGACAAGCTTGGTTGTAAGCACGCACAGCTCCAATCTGTTAGGCAGCATTATGCCGATTGAGGAATTGGGACAGTTGTGCAGAGACCATCATATTAAGTTGCTGGTCGATGCTGCGCAAACGGCCGGAACGATGGAAGTCGATGTACAGAAGCTGGGCATTCATATGCTTGCTTTTCCGGGACATAAAGGTTTACTAGGGCCGCAAGGAACAGGCGGACTGTATATCGATCCTGAGATCGATCTGGAGCCTCTGCTGCATGGAGGTACCGGCAGTCAATCCGAAGCCGCGGAACAACCTGACGTTCGGCCGGATCGGTATGAAGCCGGGACGCAAAATACGGTAGGGGTTGCCGGACTTGTGGAAGGCGTGAAGTACATACACAAGCAAACGGTTGAGCAGATTCATGCGAAAGAATGGAAGCTCACCCAAAGGATCATGAACGGATTGATGGAAATTGATGGAGTGACCATTTTAGGGCCACAAATCGGGCAAAATAAAACAGGAATTGTTGCCTTTACCATCGCTGGTGCCGATTCGTCCGAAGTCGCTTTCATCCTGGATCAATCGTTTCATATTGCGGTTCGGGCCGGCTTCCATTGTACGCCGCTTGCTCATGAGATGGTCGGCACATTGGAACGCGGAGCCGTAAGGGCGAGTGTCGGCTGCTTTACGACGGAACAGGAGACGGATCAACTGCTCTATGCGGTTCGTGAAATTGCCAAGCATTTTAAATAGGAGAGCAGGAGGCTTTTAGCGTGGGGGATGTTGTACTGGAAATGCCTGTGGAGGTGCTGTTGCTCATCACAGCAGTCATCTCTTTGTTGTTTTTAATTCTTGTTATCGTACTGTGGGTGAAGTTAAATAAGCTCCGCCGGAATTATAAAAGCATGCTGAACGGGACCGGGAGCTTAAATGTGGAACAGATCCTAATGGAGCTGCAGGAGAAAGGGAACATTTTGCTGGAAAACGACAGTCGAAACGAACAGCAAATTCAAGCGATACGCCGGGACATGTCCACGATGAAATCGCATATCGGTGTACACCGGTACAATGCGTTTTCGGAGACGGGAAGCGATCTGAGCTTCTCCGTAGCGATTTTGGATGAACAGCAGACAGGAGTCGTGCTTTCGGGTATTCATGGTCGTGATGAAACGTATGTGTATGCGAAGCCGATCGAGCAGGGTCAGTCCAAGTATGCGTTGTCCCCCGAAGAAAAGGAAGCGATTAATCGATCCGTACCAAAGAGGTAGGAGACCATTGGCTCTTGCCGCTGAATGCGGTTTGAAACGATTTGGCAATGACCTCGGCCATGCTCATGACCAGGCTCAACCGAGTGTTTTGCAGGACAAAGTACTCCATAAATCCGCCTACGTTCACAATACCGGTAACGTGCATGTGACCGACAGGAGGGAGCTCTTTGTTAACACCGGCACCCGGTTTAACTGGACCGTCGCCCACTTGGATATAGCCGACGCTGGTCAACTGGCCGAGACAGGCATCGATCGCGATGACGAAAGGATCGTTAAAATGCTGCTGAATCGTAGTTAAGGTTTCGCTCAGATTCATGGCGTGTACCGGATGCTCCAATGTACCGTATAGATGGAGGCCCTCGATGCCTTGCTTTTGAAGCTGACTTCCGACCAGTGGTCCCAGCGCATCGCCTGTGGAACGGTCTGTGCCTACGCATACGATGACGATGGGCTGTTGAGCTGGAATCGCTCGCAAAACAGCGCTTAGTTTATCTGAAAGCAGATCGATGCTGTTCGCTTCGGAGTGCATAATTTTTAAAGTTTCGCTGGCTTTAGGCTTGTGAGCATCTCTCTGAAAGGGCAGTTTCATAGGAACGCCTCCTGCGGAAAAGGGTAGAGTGATAATCGGAAATGCCAGAAATTGGGCTGTTACTAGTATACGGTTGCTAGGAACGAAATATACGCGGGGCAGAAAAAAATAGAAAGGGGGTGGGAAGGGTGCTGCTCATGGCTTTCGATTCAACACAGCAAGCTCTGAGGGCGGAAATGCTCCTCGATTATGCGGATATCGAAAACGATATGTGTCCTACCCCCAAAGAAATTACGGCTGGCTGCGCGTTATCGCTGGAATTTCAGGAGGCGGATCTTTCGGAGGTTAAGCGTATTATTAAAGAAGAACGGGTAGATATCCACGGGCTCTATAGTAAAGAGGACGGACATTATGTTAACATAGAGTTGTAAGGGTGGGAGATCAATGGATGAAATGCTGAAGGAAAGTGGTTTATCCACATGGGGACAATTTCAAGAAAAGCTGATTAACTATATTTCTAACCCCGAATTGTGGACAGGACTGCTGTTCACCGTCATTAAAATCATACTGATTTTTACCGCGGCGAGGGTGATCATTAAGGTTGCGGAAAAAGCGCTGCAGCATATGATGATGACACGGGATAAAGGGCCGATCAAGTTCGATGCAAGACGTTCGAAAACGGTAGGCAAGCTCGTGGGAAATATTATTACTTACGTTGTTAACTTTATTATGATCTTGATGATTTTGAGTCAATTTCAAGTGAATCTTGGACCAGTCTTAGCTGGCGCTGGTGTCGTTGGGCTGGCGATCGGTTTCGGTGCACAAAGCTTGGTGAAGGATGTCATTACCGGATTTTTCATTATTTTTGAAGACCAGTTTGCGGTAGGCGACGTTATTCAAGTGGGCAATTACAAAGGAACAGTTGAAGAAATCGGCTTGAGGGTCACCCGGGTGAAGAGCTGGACAGGGGAAGTGCACATCATTCCGAACGGGACGATTGTGCAAGTTACCAACTTTTCCGTCAATAACTCGCTTGCCGTCATTGATGTCTCGGTAACGTATGAAACGGATATCGATTTTGCGATGAAGATTCTTGAGGATACCGTCAAAACATTCTATGATACAAGTGTGGACATGGTAAAAGAGCCTGAGGTACTCGGGATCCATATGATGGGAGCAACAGAAATTACGCTGCGGATTACGGCGGAGTGCAAGCCTAACCAGCAGTTCGGGGTAGCAAGGAAGCTGAATGCGGAGATAAAAAAAGCATTCGAGGCCAACGGGATTCAAATTCCTTATCCACGGATGATCACTTATCATAGAACGGAAAAGGCGGAATCGTGATGGAAAAGAAGCAGTATCAGTTGGGTGACGTCGTTCAGATGAAGAAGCCGCATCCGTGCGGTACGAACGAGATGGAGATCATCCGGATGGGGATGGATATTCGCATCAAGTGTGTCGGGTGCAAGCACAGCGTGCTCGTTCCCCGGTCCAAGTTCGAGAGCAAGCTGAAAAAAGTGCTTCGTTCCGCTGCACCGGCTGAAGATTCTGTGGCAACGGATGAGGGAGAAGTTTGATCGCTGGTAAATATTAAAAAGCACTTGCATACATGCGGGTGTGTATGCTATTATATTTCTTGTCCCTTTAATGCGGAAAGGTACCCAAGAGGCCCAAGGGGGCTGACTCGAAATCAGCTAGGCGGCGCAAGCCGTGCGTGGGTTCGAATCCCACTCTTTCCGCCATAACATAAAAAATCGAGACGACCGCAGGGTCGTTTTTTTGTTTGTGTGGAAAGTGACAGCATCGCAGTTGGCCGGAAGGCTGAACCATTTTACCATACATAAGAAAATCCCCGTGTTCAGGACTTTATGTCACTGTTACGGGGATTTTGCGTTATCGTCGTCAGGTGCATATTTAAGCAGGTCTCCGGGTGTACAATCTAAGGCTTTGCACATCAGATTAAGTACCTCAATGCTTATAGCTTTAACGTGCTTATCCTCTTCTCGCAGTTTGTCATTATTAACCCATTGACTAAGTGTATTGGGACGAATCCCTGTTTTCTTACTGAGCTGGTACATGGTCATTTGACGTTGATCTAATAATTCGGCAAGCTTAAACACGATCAATTAAACATCACGCTCCTAATACGGTCTTTCTTTATTACTCGAAAAAGGATAGAGTCCAAGAAGAGGGTGCCAGAAACATTACTAAAGAACGCCAATCAATCGAAATCAATCGATTTGACGGCGTTTTTTACGTTATTTTTATATGGTATATGTTACGGGGTCTCCGCGTTTTTATCGTCTGGTATGTATTCGATTATATCGGATATGGTTATTTTACGAGTAATCCCTTGCTCGCGCGCAATTGTATTCAAGGCATCAAGCAAATTAACCAATGTATGAATTTCGATTCGTTTTGTTTCTCCGCTCACGAGATCTAATACTGTTGCCGGCCGCGTTTTTGACTCGACAGCCAATTTATTCCTTGTAATTCCTAACTCTTCAATAGTTCTACCAAGGTTAAATCGTACTTTCTCCGTCATTTGTTACGCTCCTTAGTTTGCATCCTTCTTGTATTATAACGTAACTATACGAGACGGGTAAAATTTTTTAAATATTACTATTGACGTAATACTTTAGAAGTACTAATATGTACTTCAAAAGTATTACCATAAGAGTAATATTTGCCGATAAACAAGGAGGAATAAGGATTATGCTAAAACGGATTAAAATGGTGATTGAGCAAGGGGAAAACGAATTTGAATTAGTTGATGCTTATTTGACTCCTGATGGGTCGCACGCATTTTATATTTATGAAGGTACCATTCATTACACGATAGCCGTACGAACGCAAAACGAACGGGTTTACGTTGAAAGTCAGGTATCCATGCAATTAGGAGATACAACCCGTGGCGAAGTAACCATTTATGATTTACATGATAAATTGAACCGTATGAGTGCATACCAGCTTTTAAATTTCCATGTCATTCACCATACGGATGATCTCAAATTAATAAATGAAAACTAAAGTTGAAATTTTGGTGGCTAGGGGAGAGGACCAGGGAGAAGACCAGCGTTAAACAAGAGGACAAAAAAAGGGATCTTCCCAGGAGGAGATTTAAAAAGGAACCAAGTCAAGGTTCCTTTATCTTTACGTCATATATTATTAGGATACTCAAATCTTCTGGTACAAGTTTTAGGGGACTCATTTCCCGTCCTTCGTCCGTCGGTAGACGGAGAAGCGGTCAACGGCGTAACCGATGATCGTCCACGAAAGAACGGTGAGCACATAAAGCGGCCAAGGATTGATATTGGTGTAGGTGAAGATCGGGTAAAACCAGGCGGGCACGCTGAGCGAATAGAAGAGCAGATACACCGGATCGTATTCGTGTCCGATATAATGGATAAAGCACAGCACAAGGCCCACAATGGTCAAGATTTTTGTATATTTATAGCGCATCGGTTGCGCCTCCTTTGTCCAAGTTGCAGAGGAAGCAGGCTCCCCACCGATTAACCATCCGGAAGGGAGCGAGCTGGGGTTCAGCCGCGAAACAGCTTTTTCCACTTGCGGTTATGGTTCGTTGTTTCCGGGAAGGGATCTCCCTTTTTCAAATTGACGATCTTCGGATTGTTGATGCCCATATGAAAGGCATTCTCACCGACTTCCATATACTCGCCGTCGTTCGGCGCTTTGTCTCCCGGACGGAACTGACTCCATTCCCCCACAACAAGCCACCTCCTGTACTGAAATCTAATGTTAGATTTTCCATAAAGCTTCGGAAGCATGCGGGCTAATAATTGCCAAAATACCGCATAAAAAGGGGTGCAGCTTACGGATTTTGCTTGCGTTGCGTGCTCGATTTTGCTATAGTATTATGGTGCGAGTTTGGATATTATCAATTCTCGCTCCTTGCTCCTGACGGTACAAGCCGACTCGGGGGCCGTTAGTCCAAAAGGAGGTGGCAACATGCGCAAATACGAAGTGATGTACATCATCCGTCCTGACCTGGAACAGGAAGCTGTTCAGGCTACGGTGGAGAAGTTCCAAAACATCATCAACAACGGTGGCGAAATTACGAAACACGACCTGATGGGTAAGCGCCGTCTTGCGTATGAGATCAACAAGCTGCGTGACGGTCATTATGTGTTGGTTCATTTCAACGCAACCAATGAAGTCATTAGCGAGCTTGACCGCGTAATGAAGATTTCCGACGAAATCATTCGTTACCTGATCGTTAGAGACGTAGCTTAAGGCTTCGTGCCGTAATTGAGTTTTGTTGACAACGAGCATCGTCAGACGATGCGGCCGTTGCAACGATCCGGGAGGGAATGCGGATGTTGAATCGTGTAATTCTGATCGGAAGGCTGACACGTGATCCCGAATTACGTTATACGCCGGCAGGTGTAGCTGTAACCCAGTTTACGCTTGCGGTAGACCGCCCCTTCACAAGCAACCAAGGGCAGCGGGAAGCGGATTTCATTCCGGTCGTAACTTGGCGCCAGCTTGCGGAGACTTGCGCAAACTACCTTCGCAAAGGGCGTTTGGCTGCAGTCGAAGGCCGTATTCAAGTACGCAACTATGACAACAATGAAGGCCGTCGCGTCTATGTGACGGAGGTCATTGCGGACAATGTGCGTTTCTTGGAATCTGCTAACAGCGCAAACCGTGATGATAGCGGTATGGGCATGAGCGGCGGCGGTGGCAACAGTGGCGGCGGGAACCGCGGAAGCTACGGCGGAGGACGCGAACAACAGGATCCTTTCCAGGATGACGGCAGACCGATCGACATTTCCGATGATGATTTGCCGTTCTAGCGATAGAGCGGTAGGACAATCTACGTAGAAAGGACTGAAAACAAGTGGAACAAAGAGAGAGACGTAATCCGGAAGAGCGCGGCGAAAGAAAGTTCGGCGGTCGCGGCAAAAAAGGCGGCAAGCGCCGGAAAGTGTGCTACTTCACGGTTAACAAAATTACGCACATCGACTACAAAGATATCGAAACGCTCAAGAAGTTCATCAGCGAGCGCGGTAAGATTCTTCCTCGTCGTGTGACAGGTACTTCCGCTAAATATCAGCGTATGCTGACCGTTGCGATCAAACGCGCGCGTCAAGTAGCACTGCTGCCTTATACAACGGAATAGAAAGATTGGAAAAAAGACAGCTGGCATCATGCCGACTGTCTTTTTCTATATCTTCTTCAAGATGCTCTTCAGATCCTGCATGCCTAATCTGAACCGGAGGACGATGAACCTTGATGCATTATGGCCTGCAAAACATGTTCTACAAATACATATGGTCGGCAAACTGGTGGAATCAAGGGGCGAAGGATGCAGCGGCTTCTCATCTCGACCTTCGCTGCCAAAAGCGCGATAGCGCTGCGTTTCAAGCGCTGGTCAGCTCGGACCGGAACGAGTTCCTGCTTACGATCGGCGGGGAAGCGATCCTGGGCAAAAGCGGCCCGATTAAGATCGTACGCTGCGAGGTAGAGACTGACGCGCCATGTGAGGTAGAGATCAGGCTGATCGGCCTGATCGAAGACGACGATCGGACGCTCAAGTCCGATGTGCTGCTGGAGGACCGGCATGCCTATGTGCAGAAACGGAAAATTCAACCGCTTTGGATTGAGCTGCATGCAGGGGAGTCGGCCGCGGCCGGAACGTACGGCGGGAAGGTGAAATTTTACGCGCATTCGATGTTCGAGGACGAGGTGCTGGAGCGGGAGCTGACATTCAGCTTGACGATCGGCGAACGCGTGCTGCCGGACCCGCGGAACTATTCGTTTTACTTGGATCTGTGGCAGCATAACTGCAATATTGCCCGCAAGTACAATGTAGCCTACTGGTCGGATGAGCATTTTGAGATCCTGGACTCCTACCTGTACAGCTTAGCCCAGCTCGGGCAAAAGGCGCTGACCCTGATCGTCTCCGAGGAGCCGTGGTGCGGCCAGCGCTCGTTCATCGACGCGGAACCGTCCGATTTGAACGAATACAGCATCGTGCCCATCGTGAAACGCCGTTCCGGCGAGTTCACGTACGATTTTTCCCGGTTGGACCGGTATGTCGAGCTTGGGGAGAAGCATGGCATTCGCGAGGAACTGGAAATTTTCGGCCTGATTAACGTCTGGGAGCACGAGGAGGAAGGCTTCGGAAGCATCGTGCAGGGTTACCCCGATGCCATTCGAGTTCGTTATTACGACGAAGCAGAGGGAAGCTACAAGTTCATCCGTGATCAAAACGAGCTTGCGGCCTATGTGCAGGCGCTGGAGCGGCATTTTATCGAAAAGGGATGGATCGATCGGGTGCGGGTCGTAGCCGACGAGCCGGAGGATTTCGATTTGTTTGCCAAACGGATGGCGTGTCTTCGGGAGATGGCGCCTGCTTTCCAATACAAGGCGGCGATTCATCAAAGCGAATTTATTCGCAAAGGGGTCCAAGGCATCGTCGATTATGTGCCGATTCTGGACTGTGCGGCGGGCGAGTTCGAGCAGCTGATGCAGGTGCGGTCGGAGGCGAGAGGACGGATGATGTATTACGTCTGCTGCGTGCCGGACAAGCCGAATACGTTTATCAGCTCGCCGGCGATCGAATCGAGGGTCATTCCGTGGCTGGCGGAAAGGCTGCAGATGGACGGATTTTTGCGGTGGAATTACACGGTTTGGCCGGATAATCCGCTGGAAAAGCTGTCTTACCGGCCATTGCTGTGGAAGGCGGGAGACACGAACTTCGTCTATCCCGGCAAAGGGGGCCGACCGCTGCTATCGCTTCGTTACAAATGGCTGCAGCGGGGGATCCGGGATTTCGAGTACATGCAGCTGCTCAAGCGAAACGGGTTTGAGGAGCGCGTAGAACAGGCGCTGCAGCGCGTTTTCAAGTTCGACCATCCGGCGCAATTATGTCCCGGTTCGGGAAAAACGGCAGAGCAATTATACAGCTTTCATCCGGAGGATTACGATCGGCTTTATATGTAAATGGTGCCAACCACAGGCTCAAAGGCTTGTGGTTTTTGCTTATTCTGGCGCGTCCGGCATGATTTTTCTTCGGGGCTCGTATCATGATATGATGGAAGGGATGACCGCCCGGCCTCGGGGGTCAAGTAAGAGGAAAGTAGGGAGATCCGTTGAATATTGCATTTTTCCTTGTCCCGAAGGACGATGTCATTTATTTTTCCCCTCATCATACGATGCGTCAAGCGTTGGAGCGTATGGAGTATCACCGGTATTCGGCCGTTCCGCTGGTGGACGATCACGGCAAGTATGTCGGCACGATTACGGAAGGGGACTTGCTCTGGAAGCTGAAGCATTCGCCGGAGATCGGCTTCGAGAATGCGCATAAGGTGCAGCTCAAAGACGTGCCACAGCATATGACGATCCATCCGGTGCGAATTAACCAGCAGATGCAGGATCTGATCACGCTGGCTACCAACCAGAACTTCGTACCGGTACTCGACGACAACGAGGTGTTCATCGGCATTATTCGCCGCCGCGAAATTATCGATTATTGCTTCAAGCTGTGGCAGTCGGAACAAAAGGTGTAAAAATGTGTTATAATTAACGAAAGCGTCTGGGGTAAGGGGAGAAGCCGCCATGTCCAATCTGGATCGTGACGTCGATTTGGCGAAACGGGCCAAAATCATCGAATGGCTCAAAACCGAACTGGTCGATCAGCTGGCTCATCTGCTGAAGGGCATGTGGGAAGGCAGCCATGCCAAAATTCTCGACGGGCTGTCCAGTCTTATCGCCTGCTGCTATATCCTGGGAAGACGGCTTGGCATCTCTTCGCGCAGTTTGGATGAAGCGGTATTGGATAAAATGAAAAAGCACCGCGAAGAAGGACATCAATTGGAAGAGTGGTACGGCGACATATCCGCTGTGGAAGATCATTTGCGTAAGAGGTGAACTGCTTGGAAGGAAGCCAAAAACCGCGTATGCTCGGGTGGAGCATTGCGTATATCATTTTGCTTTTATCGATCTTTTTGCCGCCGCTGAGCTTGATTACGGCCGCTCTGCTGATGGTGCCGGTGCTGATCATGTATGTGAAGCTCGGAACCCGCCGGTTTTTGGTTCATTACGTCGTTAGCCTGGCTGTCGTATATTTCATTGCCTCGCTGCTTGCCGGATGGCTCGGGGCGCTGCTCGTCTCGGTGTCGATCTTTTTCCTGCCGCCGGTCATTCAGATGGGCAATCTGTACAAAAAACGGGCCGCGGCGCGAACGGTGCTAACGGCAGGAACGCTTACCTTGCTTGGCGAGCTGCTGCTCACTCTGGTCATTTGTTCCATGTTCGGCCTGAATCCGGTCGGAAACATGAAACGGTTTATGATGGAGAGCGTGCAGACGCTGCCGGCTCAGGTGCAGAGCATTATGGCCATCGACATGGACACTTTGGTGCAGCTGATGGTACAGATGCTGCCTCTGTATATGATCGGCTTTTCGCTGTTCTACGTCGTCATATCGCACTGGCTGGCGCGCAAGGTGCTGGTACGTTCGGGGGAGTCGATCCCGGCGTTTAAACCGATTAAGGACTGGATGCTGCCCAAATCGTTCGTCTGGCTGTATCTGCTTGCGCTCATTCTGGAGATGTTCGTGAAGGATTCGCGATCGATGATCTTCACCGTGCTTCTCAATCTGCTTCCGCTGCTGATGGCGGCGTTTGCGATTCAGGCGATAGCTTTTTTATTTTTCGTTGCGCATGTAAAACGATGGAACAAAACGCTGCCGATTGTGGGCATTCTTCTTCTGCTGTTCTTCCCGCCGGCTTACTTTATGTTCAGCTTGCTGGGCGTCTTCGACGTAGCTTTTCCGATCCGCGACCGCATGACCAGCAAATGACTTATCTTAGGGATTAGGAGCGAATGAAATGCCGAAGTTCCTGTTGAAGCGTTGGCACGGAATGCATATCGTATGGATTTTTGCGCTGCTTACGGTGCTGATCCTTATTCTTTTCATGTACTCGTGGATCATCAGCGTGATCGCGCTGGTTCTGTGCGGCATTCTGGGGTACTACACCTTGCAGGCGGAACAGGCGTTCCGTAAGGAATTGAACGAATACGTCAGTACGTTGTCCCATCGGGTCAAGCGGGCGGGAAGCGAGGTCATCCACGAGCTGCCGCTGGGGATTCTCTTGTATAACGAGGATAAGATCATCGAATGGCACAACCCGTTCGTCGCGAAAATGCTGGGCAAAGATTCGGTGATCGGCGAGTCGGTCAACGAGATGTTTCCCGTGCTCAAAACCCGCAAGGACAAAGAGCTCAAGCTTGAGATGACGATCGACAAGCAGATTTATGAAGTACAGGTCCGCCCGGATGAGCGGCTGCTTTATTTTACGGATATCACGGCGCTGAAATCGCTGCAGCTCCGCTATGAGGAAGAGAAGCTGGCGATCGGCCTCGTCATGATGGACAATCTTGACGAGGCGACGCAGGGGCTGGACGACCAGACGCGCAGCATCATGATGGCCAAAGTGACGGGCGAGATCACCGAATGGGCGCAAAAGCATCAAATGTACCTGCGCCGGACGGCGTCTGACCGTTATTTGGTCATGATGGATCAAAAAGGGCTGAAGGCGCTCGAGCAGTCGCGCTTTGAGATTCTCGACGAGGTGCGGGACATCACGATCGAGAACAAGCTGCCGATGACGCTGAGTATCGGTATCGCCTCGGGCACATCGTCGCTCACCGAGCTCGGCCATTGGGCGCAGACGAGCCTCGATATGGCGCTCGGGCGCGGCGGCGATCAGGCGGCCGTGAAGGTCGGAGAGCGGCTGTCGTTCTACGGCGGCCGGACGAATGCGATCGAGAAGCGGACGCGAGTGCGGGCCCGGGTCATTTCCCACGCGTTGCGGGACTTGATCAAGGATTGCGACAAGGTCGTGATCATGGGGCACCGGATGCCGGACATGGATGCGATCGGCGCGGCCATCGGGGTGCTCAAAATGGCGCATGTGAGCAACAAGGAAGGCTATATCGTGCTGGAAGGGATCAACCCGTCCATCCAGAAGCTGATGGAGACGGTATACGAGGACGAGAAGCTGAACCGGTGGTTCATTACGCCGGATCAGGCGATGCAGATTACGAATTCGCGCACGCTTGCGGTCATTGTCGATACGCACCGGGCCTCGATGACGCCGGAGCCGCGGCTGCTGCAGCTCACGCCGCGCAAAGTGGTGGTCGACCACCACCGCCGCAGCGAGGACTTCATCCATGATGCCACGCTCGTCTATATGGAGCCGTACGCTTCATCTACCTGCGAGCTGGTGACGGAGCTGCTGCAATATTTCCACGAGCGGCTGACGATGGGCGTGCTGGAGGCGACGGCGCTGCTGTCCGGCATCATGGTCGATACGAGAAGCTTCAGCCTGCGCACGGGCGCGCGGACGTTCGAAGCCGCGTCGTTCCTGCGGCGGAGCGGAGCCGATTCTTCATTAATCCAGCGGCTGCTGAAGGAAGATCTGGAGCATTACATTCAGAAGGCGGACGTGATCAAAAACGCCGTCGTCATCTTCGACCATATTGCGCTTGCGGTGAATGAGCCGGGACGTAAATATTCACAGTTGCTCATTGCCCAAGTTGCTGATACATTGTTAACTATGACAGGAATTATGGCGTCGTTCGTCATCAGCGAGCGGCCGGACGGCCTGATCGGCATCAGTGCACGGTCGCTCGGCGAGATGAACGTCCAGGTCGTGATGGAGCGAATGGGCGGCGGCGGCCACTTGACCAATGCGGCTACGCAATTGGAAGGTACGCTTGCGGAAGCTACGCAGCGGTTAAAGCAAATACTTAGCGAGATTCATGCGGAGGAGGGGTTGTTCGAATGAAAGTCATTTTGTTGAAGGACGTCAAAGGCCAAGGAAAGAAAGGCGAAGTGAAAGAGGTTTCCGAAGGCTACGCGACGAATTTCTTATTTAAACAGCAGTTGGCTGCACCGGCCAGCGACGCGGCGATGAAGACGCTGGAGCAGCAGAAGAAGGCCGAGGATCGTAAAAAAGCGCAGGAGAAAGCGGACGCGCAGGAGCTCGGCAAGAAGCTCGGCGAGCTGACGGTTCAGCTGAAAGCGAAATCCGGAGCGGACGGCCGCTTGTTCGGTGCCGTATCGAACAAGCAGGTAGCAGAAGCGCTGGAGAAGCAGGGGATCAAGCTGGATAAGCGCAAAATCGTAATGGATGAGCCGATCCGTACACTCGGCGTGACCGAGGTAGTCGTTAAGCTGCATCCGGAAGTGAGCAGCAAGCTGAAGGTTCACGTGGTGGAAGAATAGATCGGCTGGACCGATGAATATATGGTATTTTGGGGAAATGACAATGCAGGAGCGGGCGGTGAAAGACAGCCGGCTCCTGCGTCGTTATAAGGCAGTATCCAGTGGGGAGGATAACGGATGAACGAGAGTTTGTTTATGGATCGCATCCCTCCGCAAAATTTGGAAGCCGAGCAGGCGGTGCTCGGCGCTATTTTGCTTGACGGTGACGCGCTGGTCACGGCGATGGAGCGGGTCACGAGCGACGACTTCTACCGCGGGTCGCACCAGCGCATCTTCGAAGCGATGATCGAAATTGCGGAGGCGAACGAACCGGTCGATTTGATCACGCTGACGGCCCGGCTGCAGGATAAGAAGCAGTTGGAGGAAGTCGGCGGCATCAGCTATTTGTCGGAGCTGGCCAATGCGGTGCCGACGGCAGCCAACGTCGATTACTACGCGCAGATCGTGGAAGAGAAGTCGATGCTCCGCCGCCTGATCCGCGCCGCGACCCAGATCGTCACGAACGGGTATTCCGGCGAGGACGAAGTGGGAACGCTACTCAGCGACGCCGAGCAGCGGATTATGGAGATTTCGCAGGCACGTTCGGGCTCCGGCTTTATTGCAATCAAAGACGTGCTGATGGAGGTTTTCGACAAGGTCGAGTTCCTCTTTAACCAGAAGGGGAGTACGACGGGAGTCCGTTCCGGCTTTGCCGATCTCGACAAGATGACGTCCGGTTTCCAACGGTCGGACCTCATTATTGTAGCGGCGCGTCCTTCGGTAGGGAAAACGGCCTTCGCCCTGAACATCGCGCAGAACGTTGGGGTACGGGAGAAGGAAACCGTGGCCATCTTCAGTCTCGAGATGGGCGCGGCCCAGCTCGTGCAGCGGATGATTTGTGCGGAGGCGAATGTGGACGCCGGCCGGATGCGGACGGGCTTTCTGGAGCCGGACGACTGGGAGAAGCTGACGATGGCGATCGGATCGCTGTCAGAGGCGAATATCTACATCGACGATTCGCCGTCCGTTACGGTGGCGGACATTCGGGCGAAATGCCGCAGGCTGAAGAAGGAGAAGGGCCTCGGCATGATTCTGATCGATTACCTGCAGCTGATTCACGGCCGTGGGAAGGGCGACAACCGGCAGCAGGAAGTATCGGAAATTTCGCGTACACTGAAGCAAATCGCGCGTGAGCTGGACGTGCCGGTCATTGCGCTGTCGCAGCTCAGCCGGGGCGTAGAGCAGCGGCAGGACAAGCGGCCGATGATGTCCGACCTTCGGGAATCCGGTTCGATCGAGCAGGATGCCGATATCGTGGCGTTCCTGTACCGGGACGACTACTACGACAAGGAATCCGAGAAGAAAAACATCATCGAGATCATTATCGCCAAGCAGCGGAACGGTCCGGTCGGAACGGTGGAGCTGGCGTTTCTTAAAAATTACAACAAATTCGTCAATCTCGACCGGTCGCACCAGGAGATGGCAATGGCGCGTTAACGGCTTGGCAGCTTCCGGGATGTGGTTTGTTGCACGGGGAACATTTTTTTGCGGAAGTTGGTTTAAGCTAGCATAAAGGACGGCATCCTGCGGTAGAATACGCGCAGGTGCCGTTTTTTTTGCGATAGGAAGGGTTGGTTTATGTTTTCCGAACAATGATGGGCAACGGATTATAATTGTTCGTTTTTATTGACTTTGCGCTGGTCAACTGCTAAACTAGTCATGGTGCGTTGCACCGTAAAGGCTAATATTAGGTGGTTTCCCACCTCACGGGGGTAGTGAAGATGTCAACGGTAGTGGTTGTCGGAACCCAATGGGGAGACGAAGGAAAAGGAAAGATTACCGATTTTCTGGCAGAGTCCGCTGAGGTTGTCGCGCGCTATCAGGGCGGGAACAACGCAGGACACACCATTCTCATTAACGATAAAAAGTATAAGCTGACGATGATTCCTTCCGGCATTTTTTATGAAGATAAAGTATGCGTCATCGGCAACGGGATGGTTATTAATCCGGGTGCGTTGCTTGAAGAAATCCGCTATATTCACGAGAACGGCTTCTCGACGAACAACCTGCGCATCAGTGACCGCGCGCATGTCATCATGCCGTATCATTTGCTGCTCGACGGGCTGGAAGAAGAGCGTAAAGGCGATAACAAAATCGGCACGACCCGCAAGGGGATCGGCCCTTGCTATATGGACAAAGCGGCGCGCAACGGCGTCCGGATCGCCGATCTGATGGATGCGGAAGAATTCGAGAGCAAAGTGCGTCGTCTCGTCGCCGAGAAGAACACGCTCATCGAGCAAGTGTACGGCTCCAAAGGGATCGACGCCGACTCGATCATCCAGGAATATCTGGGATACGCCGAGCAGCTTCGTCCTTACGTCACCGATACGTCGGTCGTCTTGAACGATCTGATCGACGACGGTAAGAAGGTGCTGTTCGAAGGGGCGCAGGGCGTCATGCTCGATATCGACCAAGGTACGTATCCGTTCGTTACTTCGTCGAACCCTTCGGCGGGCGGCGTCTGCATCGGTTCGGGCGTCGGTCCTTCGAAGATTCAGCAAATCATCGGCGTGGCCAAATCGTATACGACGCGCGTAGGCGACGGTCCGTTCCCGACGGAGCTGATGAACGAAACCGGCGATTGGATTCGCGAGCGCGGCAACGAGTACGGTACAGTAACCGGCAGACCGCGCCGCGTCGGCTGGTTCGACAGCGTCGTCGTCCGTCATGCCCGCCGGGTGAGCGGCATCACGGGCTTGTCCTTGAACTCGCTTGACGTGCTCGCCGGTCTGGAAACGGTCAAAATCTGCACTGCCTATACGTACCGCGGCGAGACGATCAGCCATTACCCGGCAAGCCTGAAAATGCTGGCCGAGTGCCAGCCGGTGTACGAAGAGCTTCCGGGCTGGAGCGAAGACTTGTCCGGCGTTCGCAAGCTTGAGGATCTGCCGGAGAACGCCAGACGTTACGTCGAGCGCGTGTCCGAGCTGACAGGCATTCCGATTGCGATCTTCTCGGTTGGCCGCAACCGCGAGCAGACGAATCTGGTGAAGCCGATTTATTAATTCGGAAGTTGAAATAGGGAACCCCTCGAACCGTTCTTGACTCATGACGGTGGCGAGGGGTTTTTCATGCGCGCATTTGCATTTTTCCCCGGCGTCCCCGGTTGATTTCCCAGAAAAAGGTCAATACTGTGAATACAGTAGCAGAAGGCAAGATGGGAGATGTCCGGGATGAAATGGCTGATTGGGATCGCCAAGCTGGCGGTCAGTGCGGCGGTTACCTCGCTTTGCTGTGTGGCGCTGACGTTTGCCGCTGCCAATACCTATGTGGACTTATTGCTCGACCAATATCATATTCCGCGTCCGGCCGGCCAAAAGATCGAATGGAGCGCCTTTATGAGTCGGTTCACGGCGCAGCTGGGGCTTGGCGCGGGGGGCGGGACTGCGAAGCCTAAAGACTTGGCGGCTTCCGTGCCTCCAGCCGGCGGCAATCCGTCTTCCTCTTCGGAAGCCGGCACGAAAGAACGCACGCAGACGGAAGGCAAAACGACGGCTCCTGGCAGCGGCAAGGCGAACGACGACCCTTATAGGGTGCCGGAGGATGCGGTCGCCGTCTGGAGCCGCCAATCCGGGAAAGCGAGCAGCAAGCAGGACAGTCTCGCGGAGCAGGACCGGAAGGTCGTGGTCTCGAGCGAGGAAGTGACGAAGAAGAAGGAGCAGTTGTCCGAAGCGGACAAGGCGAAAATCTTTTCCCTCATGGTCTCGCGCGTGCCGCAGGAAGACATGCAGACGATATCGAAGCTGATGGAGGACGGCATTACGGCCGGCGAGCTGAAGGAAATCGAGCGGCTTCTCCAAAAATCGTTGAAGTCTGACGAGTATAAGCAATTGATGGATTTAATTCAAAAGGAAACGCCCTGACGAGAGCAGGGCGTTTATTTTTTTCCTCGTTCGGAGTTACCCTATTCAATAGCCCCCCCGAAGCGGGTCACCGTGTCTTCGGCCTGTCGAATCCGTGATGATTCGACAACGACCTGCAGCAAGCAGCCGGGACTTTCGGCTATTGACAAATGGGATAGTCCGCCGCCCAGAAGGGATGTTGGCATCGGCTGATGCGGTTCCACAACCGGCTCGATCTGGAGATCGACGACGCCCTGCTTGCGCAGCGCATCTATGGCTTGCTGCAGGTCATGTTCGCTTCGGAAAGCCGCCGTAAAATTTTCCATCGATTGTCTTCACACTCCTGTCACTTTCTCCACCTTCATGTGGGATAAGATACGATTTTGTTGAAATCGGCAAAGTCAATGTGGTAAATTTATAAAGTAGTTTTTTAACCCATTGGATTATTGTCCCTTTTTTTAGTGTTTTTATGTGCACATCGTAAGCGAACCTGAGAACGTACGCCCAGACAACATGAGACTATAGACTTAGAGAGAAGAAACGTGTCATCAGGAAAAGCATCGCATCCGTCGGTCTTAAGACCGGGGAAGCTGAGGTTCGAATGCGGCAAAAAACGGCTTAAAAGGAGAAGAAAATGAAATTTTTCAAAGGAGCGGATCGACTCAAAGGCCTGTTGGACAAGCTTCGCACTCTAAGGTCTGAGGATCGGTCAAATAATTTGGACGAAAGCGTAAAGCCAGCGGCGGTGTCGGAAGTACCGGGAGCGACAGCGCTTGAACGGATGAAAAACCGAATTATTTTACATAAATGGATGGTCATCAAATCCGTATCTGCGCTGGGCTTGATGGCGGCGGTTGTGGTTAGCGGACATGAATTGGTCGAAGCCAATATGAACGATTATTATCAGGTATATGCGAACGGTGACCTGATCGGAATCGTATCCGATCCTTCCAAGGTCGAGGAATATAAGCAAAAGAAGCGGGAACAGCTGTCCAAGAACGAGGCCGATCTTCGGATGGTCGTAACGGAACCGAAGCTCGAATTAACGCCTGAAAGGGTTTTCAGCCACAATGGGAATGACCAAGCCGTGCTCGATAAGCTCGGGGGCTATTTCTCCTCGTACCCCGTAGGCGTGCAGCTTGTGGTGGACGGCAAACCGATGGGGATCGTAAAGGACGAAGCGACGGCGAAGACGGTGCTGGACCAAATCAAGAACAATGCGATCGCATCGATGCAAACGAAGAAGATGTCGGGGCGCGTAAGCATCTTGTCGGCGTCGCCCGCGGCGGGTACGCCCGTGCAAACGGAGCTGCAAAAAGCGGACTTCGTGCAAAAGGTCGATTTTCAGGAAGTGAAGATTGAGCCGAAGCAGCTGGTGAATCCGGAGGACTTGCGCAAAAAGTTGGAGACCGGCGATGTTCAGCCGACGAAATATACGGTGGAGAAGGGCGATTGCGTCTCGTGTATCGCAAAGAAGCTGGATATTCCGAAGCAGGTCATTTATCAGAACAATCCCACGATCAGCGACGATATGATCAAGGTCGGCCAGCAGCTCGACCTGACGGTCTTGAAGCCGACACTTGCCGTGCGGACGGTCGAAAAAGTGGTGGAAAACCAAGAGATCGCCTACGAGACCGAAGTGAAGCAGGATGACAATATGCGTCTCGGCGAGTCCGAAGTATTGAGTCCCGGCAAGAACGGTCTCAAGAAAATGACCTATCAACTTACGAAAGTAAACGGTCTATTGGAGGCAGAGACGGTCTTAAGCGAAGAGATCGTTCAACAGCCGGTCAAAGCCGTCGTGAAGAAAGGCACCAAAGTGATCAAAGGCGAAGGAACGGGCAAATTCGCTTGGCCGGTACAGTCGGCATCGATTTCAAGCACATTCGGCACCCGTTGGGGCGCGTTCCATAAGGGAGTCGATTTGACCGGCAACCGCAACATTATGGCGTCGGATAACGGCAAAGTCGTGTTTGCCGGCGAGAAGAGCGGATACGGCAACTGCATTATCATCGATCATATGAACGGCTACCGCACGCTGTACGGCCATTTGAACCAGATCAATACGAGCGTCGGCAAGATCGTCGAGAAGGGCGAGAAGATCGGTTATATGGGCAGCACCGGAGATTCGACGGGCGTGCATCTGCACTTCGAGGTGCAGAAGAACGAAACGCCGGAAAATCCGCTGAAGTATTTGAACCAATAAGAAGGCTAGAGAGATAGAGGGGCATGGAAGTCGCAGGAAACCTGGGCTTCCGTGTCTCTTTTTGCTTCAGGATGTGGTAAAATAATAGAATAGCTTACCATGGATAGGATATCGTTGACATTCGGCCGCGTGAAGCAAGGAGCGTAGTACGGATGCAACGCAGTCTCTGACAGGCGGTGAACGAAGCATGGCCAAAATTCTCGTCGTCGACGATGAACAGCCGATTGCCGATATATTGAAATTCAACCTGGAAAAAGAAGGCCACGAGGTCATCTGCGCTTATGACGGTGCAGCAGCCGTGGATCTTGCTTATTCCGAAGAGCCGGACCTGATTCTGCTCGACCTGATGCTACCGGTCAAGGACGGTATGGACGTCTGCCGGGAGGTGCGGGTGAAGCTGAACACGCCGATCATCATGCTGACGGCCAAGGATAATGAAATCGACAAGGTGCTCGGGTTGGAGCTTGGAGCCGACGATTACGTGACGAAGCCGTTCGGCACGCGCGAGCTGTTGGCCCGGGTGAAAGCGCATTTGCGCCGTCATACGAAGTCGGCAGTGCCGGCGGCAGCCCAAGCGCAGCCGAACGAAGAAGAAGCCCGGCAAGGGCTGCGTATCCAGAGCTTGTTTATCGATACGGACATGTATGTCGTGTATAAGGACGACGTTCCGCTCGATCTGACGCACCGGGAATTCGAGCTGGTGCAGTACATGGCCAAGAACAGCGGCAAAGTCATGACGCGGGAGCATCTGCTTCAAGCGGTATGGGGCTTCGAGTATTTCGGCGATGTGCGGACGGTCGACGTGACGATCCGCAGACTGCGCGAGAAGCTGGAGGACGATCCGAGCCGTCCGGAGTACATTATTACCCGGCGCGGGCTGGGGTACATGATGCGCAATTCGAAGGCAAGCGCCGGCGGCTACTAAGCAGAGGCCGAGCCGATGAAACCGATCCGTTTCTTCCAGTCGATTCAAGCCAAGCTGATTATTATTTATTTGCTTCTGATTTTGGTTGCGCTCCAGCTCATCGGGGTTTATTTTATCAAAACGCTGGAAACGTCGCTCAAAAACGAGTTTATCGAGAACCGGAACTCGCAGGCGCAGCTGCTTGCGCAGTATGCGGAGACGTATCTGACGGAAAATCAGGAAAATAAAAACTCGGATACGACCAAGAAATCGTATGCCGATCTGAACGATTTTGTAAACAGCCTCTTCGCGACGAGCAAGGCGGAAATCCAGATTATCGATGCGAACGGTGTCGTGCTTACGACGACAAGGCCGATGAACCAATCGGTCGTGAACAGCAAAAACACGCAGACCGAAGTGACGCGGGCGCTGCAAGGCATTAAGGATAACCAGCGTTTGTTCACCGACTTCGACGGCGTCCGCAAAATGATTATCGCCAAGCCGATCGGCTCGGGCGTCAAGGTGCTTGGCGCCGTATATATCATTGCCTCGATGGACGATGTCTACAAAACGCTGACCCAGATCAACAACTTCTTCATCTCCGGCACGTTAATCGCGCTCGCGCTTACGGCGGGGCTCGGCGTGATTTTGTCGTCTACGATTACAAATCCGATTAAGGCCATTACGAGACAGGCGACAGCCGTAGCCGAAGGCCGATACGAGTACGAGGAAAAAATCCGGGTGATGGGCGAGGACGAGATCGGTCAGCTCGGCAATACGTTCAATTTCATGATGGAGCGGCTGCGCGAGGCGTTATCGCTGAACGAAGAGGAGAAGGAAAAGCTCGCTTCGATCTTGTCCAACATGAACGACGGGCTGATTGCCACGGACGATCACGGGCGGATTATCGTGATCAACCGGCGGGCGAAGCAGATCCTGCAGGTCAACGAGGATACGACGCTCGGCATGTCGCTTGGCGAGCTGCTCGGAATGCAGCAGGAGAAGATGCAGGTGCTGGAAGGCACGGAGGATCATTCGACGATGCTGCATCTGTATCATGAGGGCGAGGAAGATCCGCTGTTCGTCAAAGTGACGTATACGACGATTCACAGCAAGGGCAAAGGCTCCGCCGGGACGATTGCGGTGCTGCAGGATGTCACCGGTCAGGAGAAGCTCGATCAAGCGCGCCGGGAATTCGTAGCGAACGTATCGCACGAGCTGCGGACGCCGCTTACGACGATTAAGAGCTATCTCGAAGCGCTGGAGGACGGAGCCTTGGAGGAGCCGCAGCTTGCAGGCAAGTTCGTCAATGTGGCGAGGAACGAAACGGAGCGGATGATCCGGCTCGTCACGGACCTGCTGCAGCTGTCCCGGCTCGATTCGAAACAGGCGATTATCAGCAAGGAAACGACGGATGTGACCGAGATGCTGGAGGAAGTGGCGGACCGCTTCTCTTTTCAACTGGAGCAGCGCATGATCGCCATCGAAATCGACGTCGAGAAGCACGTGGGCGAAATTATGCTGGACCGCGACCGGATCGACCAAGTGCTCGACAACCTGGTCTCCAATGCGATCAAATATACGCCGGAGGGCGGACATATCCGCATTCATGCGGGCCGGAGAGAACACGCCGTGCTGGAAATTTCCGTGCAGGATAACGGCATTGGGATACCGCGCAAAGATTTGAGCCGGATCTTCGAACGCTTCTACCGGGTAGATAAAGCCCGTTCCCGCAGCATGGGTGGGACCGGTCTCGGCTTATCGATTGCCCGGGAAATAGTGAAGGCGCACGGCGGCGCCATTCAATTGGAGTCGGAGCTCGGGCAAGGGACGAGGGTAACGTTCACGCTGCCGTATCAACAGGAGGAGGCGGCCGTATGATCGAGAAACTGAAAACCGCCGCGCTGACGCTGCTGGTGCTGCTCAGTCTGCTGCAAAGCTACCTGCTGGCTTACAGCTACCCGAAATACGACCCGGTCAAGCCCGAGGAATACGTGAAAACCGACATCCTAGGCACCCATGCGTCCTTGAAGGATATGCTGTTTCCGGATCAGCTGGTGCTGCATCTGGGCAATCAGCAGCATACGGTGCTCTACCCAAATACCGTGAAGTACAATGAAGTGATGGAGATTTTGAAGCAGCGGTTTTTGGAAGGGTTCCGAAAGACGAACGTCGCTTCGCTCGGCTTTAACTGGGACGATGTGCGGAATAAGCAGCAGGGAGTCGAGATCCGGTTCCGCGACGGGCTGCCGATGAACGTTCTGCAGGAGATTATGCAGCTAAAGGGCGATCTTCAGGGCGAGAACGACTTGATTACGCGCATCTGGATTTTTGCCAAGGATACGAACGAGGTCCGAGCGATTCTGTTTACGGATACGGCGAATACGGTATACGAAGCGATCAAAGCCGACTTTACGGTAAAGGATATTGAGAAGTTCGTACAGGCGGACGAATCGTTCACCCCTTATAAGGCGATGAACGGAGATTATTATTTGCCGATGAAGCCGCTGGCGATCCCAAGCTTCAAGATGACGTATACGCAGTTTACGGCGGATCAATTGAAGCGTACGTTTTTTGTCGATCCGACGCTGACGCGCAATGTGACGGAGCGGGACGGCTCGGAGATTTATACGGACGGAAAGCGCGGGCTGAAGCTGAGAAACGAGCAGCACTGGATGACGTATACCGATCCGGTGGCCGCGACGGAGAACAACAAAGTCGATTTGCGCGAGAGCTTGTTGTCGGCGGTGCAGTTCATCAACCAGCATGGGGGATGGAACGGCAAGTACGGGGTACAGAAGGTTCCGCAGCGGCTGCTGCCGGGCAGTCAGCAGTATGTGTTCCGGCAGTACTACGATTCGTACCCGGTCATCAATACGCGCAACGAGAATACGGGCTTTATGAAAATATCGCTGCAAAAAGGCATCGTAGCCAGCTACGAGCGTTCGCTGCTTACTCCCGATCTGCGAAGCTCTGTCCGCACCGAAGTGCAGTTGGCGGGAGGAGAGCCGCTGGAGCAGAAGCTGGCCGCGTTCGCTAAAAAGGCGCGGGTGTATTCGATCTTCCCAGCTTACCGCATGGTCGTGACGGAGCAGGCCATGCTTCTTGTTCCGGCCTGGGTGGCCGAGCTTCAAGACGGTTCGTACGAATTTTTGGACTAAGGAGGATGCCGGCATGGAATGGGGACGGGCTAAAACGATATTGATATTGTCCTTCCTGCTGCTGAACGTGGTGCTCGGCATCCAGCTGTGGTCCAGCCGTGCGGACCTTCTTGATCTGGAGGCGAACGCGATCGGAGCGGCGGAGGAGATTCAAAGGCTGTCGAAGAGTAAAAATATCCAGGTGCCGCCGGATATTCCGAAGGATGTGCCGAAGCTGCGGGAAATTGTCGTCCGGTTCGACGATAATTTCAATCCGGAGAAGGCGGTACCGTTGGCGGCGCCATTCAAATTCGACCCGTTGATCAGCAAGGGCTCGTTCCGGGACGTACTGGCGAGAACGGGAATTCCAAAGATCGAGTCGTACCAGTTCGATCCGATGACGAGTCTTGGCGGTACTTATGTGTTTCATCAGTTGTACGGCACGCTTCCGATGTTCGACGTGCAACTGAGGCTGTTCGAGAAAAACGGGCAAATCACCTCTTACCAGCAAGGTTATGTGGAGGTGCAGTCCGACGTGCAGCAGAAGGAGCAGAAGGTCATTACCGCCTACATCGCTTTGCGGAGTCTGATCGAGAACTATTTGCCGTCGGGAGCGGTCATTACGAGCGTCCGGCTCGGCTATCACGGACAGGTGTACAATTCGCAGACGTTGAATATGTGGCCGTCCTGGCGGGTGTCGCTGGGGAATGCGGACGGAGACGTGTATTACGTTCATGCTTTGAACGGTGCGGTGGAAGGGCCGCAGAAGAGCAAAAAGTAAGCGGCTAAGGAGTTTTGAACATGGGGATACGGTTTTGTGTGCTGGGTAGCGGCTCGACGGGCAACGCCACGGTCGTTGCGACCGAAGAGGGCAAAGTGCTGATCGACGCCGGGCTCAGCGCGAAAAAGATAGATCAGCTGTTGAAGGAACGGGGCATGTCGGCCAGCGAGCTGGATGCGATTGTGGTGACGCACGAGCATGCCGATCATATTAAAGGGCTGGGCGCGGTTGCGCGCAAATATGACTTGCCCGTCTATGCCAATGAGAAGACCTGGGCCGAGCTCGACCGGCAAATCGGCGAGATTGCGGAGGAGAACCGCTGCGTGATGAAGACGGGGGAAATGCTTGAATTTGGCTCGCTGCAGGTGGAATCGTACGGCATTTCGCACGATGCGGCGGAACCGGTCGGCTACTGCTTTTATCACGAGGAAGAAAAGCTGAGCGTCGCGACGGATCTCGGTTACATGAGCTCCAAGGTGAAGGAGAAAATTCAGGACAGCGACGTGCTCGTCCTGGAGTCCAATCACGATATCGAGATGCTGCGGATGGGCCGATATCCGTGGAACATCAAGCGGCGCATCTTGAGCGATGTCGGTCACTTGTCCAACGAAGCGGCCGGGATCGGCCTCGTCGACGTGATGACGGCGAAGACGAAGCGGGTGTATCTCGCGCATCTTAGCCGGGACCACAACCTGATGGATTTAGCCAGGCTGACCGTGAATAGTATGGTAGAGGAGCGGCTCGCTCCGGACGATCATCGTGCCAAGCTGATGGACACGTATCATGACAGGGCGACGGAGTGGGACGTGTTGAAGGACGATTAGCCGTTCCCGGGACGAGGCAACGGGGATAGAATGCTTTTGGAGCCTCGATTAAGGATCGGGTCGGATTAAGCGCTGTACATATGTGGTTCGATCAGGATGGCGCATGGTGAATCGCAAGGGCGGCTCAAGCGAAGCTTGCCGATGTCGTGTTGGGGAAGCTCTGTGTTGTTCGGCGATTTGCGGCGTATGGCCTTAATGACGGTGACGATTGCCAATGCCAGTCGGGAGTGTGGACTGGTCGGACGCCTCGAGCGTGTGGACTTTGGAGGCTAATTCTTGAGCGGTGAGTAACCCTTTTTCCAGCAGCAGCTCGAGAATGGCTCCCAGTAAAAGGGAGTTCCGGTAATGGTCTTCCTTGAGGTCCGCAAGCTTGGCGATCCAAGCGACTTCATCCAGATGGGACGATATGCGGCGGTTCGACATCTCCATCATCCTTCCTTGATCAGGTGCAGGCTATGTTCTTATTCTAGTCTAGCTTTAGGGAAATCATTCCTCTTTTTTAGTTTTTGAGATTGCCAGATTTTAAGGTACAATGGATATAGCAGATTTTTCGGCCTCGGATGGGGTGCAGAGCGGGGATGGAACAGGGGGCGGCAGCGGTGAGTTTGTTTGACGACGATTTTTATTCGACGAAGGCACCCCGAAGGGAGACTTGGCGCTTGCCGCCCGGCCGGTCCGGTGTCAAGCTGCCGACGTGGCTGCTACCGGCCGTTGGCGGCGCTGTTGTCACGGCAGGTTTGTTCATGCTGTTCGATCGGGGAACAGGGCATGATGTGATGCCGCAGGCGGTTTCAGTGATGGCCGCGCCGTCTCCGGGAGCGTCCACCGGCGGAGGCGTCGACACCGAGCGGCTGACGAGCGATTCGGTGGTAGGCGCGGCAGCGAAGGTATCGCCGACGATTGTGAGCATCATCGGCTCCCGTCGGGAGGGAGAGAAGGAAAACGCACGCGGCGGTGCGGTGGGCCTCGGTTCGGGCGTTATTTTTGCCCGGGCGGGGGATCAGGCGCGCATTGTAACGAACAACCACGTCGTGGAAGGGTTCCAACAGCTAGACGTCATTACGATCACCGGCGAGCGGCGTAAGGCGACGTTGGTCGGGCGCGATCAGATAACGGATCTGGCCGTACTGGAGATTGACGGAAGCGGGATCAAGCAGGTCGCCGAATTCGGCGATTCGGATGCGCTCAAGCCGGGCGAGACGGCGTTAGCCGTAGGCAATCCGCTCGGACTCGGATATGCGCCGACGGTGACCCGGGGCATTATCAGTTGGCCCAAACGGACGATTCCCGTATCACTTGGCAAGGACGGCGAGTTTGACTGGGAGATGGAGGTCATCCAGACGGATGCGGCCATCAACCAAGGGAACAGCGGCGGCGCTCTCGTGAATCTGGACGGCAAGGTCGTCGGCATCAATACGCTCAAGGTCGCCGATATGGGCGTAGAGGGCCTCGGCTTCGCGATTCCGATCAACCAGGCCCAATCGATCATCGAGACGCTGATCAAGGATCATAAAATCAAGCGTCCTTACATCGGCGTGGTGACGCAGGATTTGCAGTCGTATGCGGGTATCGAAAGCTTGAAGCTGCCGTCGGATGTCAAGAAAGGCGTTCTGGTGATCGAGGCCGTCGGTCCGGGCAAGGACGCAGGACTGAAAACAAGCGACGTCATCGTGGAGCTGGACGGCAAACCGGTTGACGGTACGCTGGCGCTGCGCAAGTACATTTATGGGCACAAAAAGATCGGAGAAAAGCTCGCCGTTACGTATTATCGGGGAGCGAAGAAGAACACGGTTCAGGTCACGCTGGCTGAGTTAAAGGATCGCTAATGGGATTAGGGAAAGCTGTAAGTCTCGGCCGCTTTTGGGGAACAATGAAAGTAGAGGCCGTATAGAGCGAAACGGTGTGCAATTTTATAAGGGTAAAAAGAAAAAGGGGTCTTATTTTATGCATGTAGTTTGTAAAGAGCATCTGGAGCTGGCCATCGATATGTTCGTGGACGAATACGAGGACGCGCCGGATATTGTGGACTTGGAGGAAGTGAAGTTTACAGGCTGGGACCCGCCTCCGCATTGTGAACGATGTGCCGAACCGGGGCGTTTCCTGGTTGTGTAGGAATTTGTCGAGGTATGGAGAAGAACATAGAATGATTGTCGGAGGGCTGGCATGGTGGGCCTTCCTTTTTTATAGCTGGTTATGGTGTAGCGGCTGTGATTTTAGAGGTAGAAGTCTCCAGAGTATTCAACGGCTTTGGGGATTTTGGCGTAAACTGTTTGTTGGCCGCGGTCATAGGAGGCAGTATAGAGGATTCGGTCTCCGCTATATACATGGTAAATGTCGGTTCGATTCACAACGGCTGTTCCTAAATCATACTGGATCGCACCGTAGTAATCACGATGGTTAAGAACGGATTCCGGAGCAGAGTATACTTTTGTTTTGGAATAGGCGTGTTTAAATGAACCGTTCGACGGGAGCGTTCCCCAAGTTTGGCGCTGTAGCGACTGGAGAAGCAGCGAGTGTTAGAGCTGCGAAAGAAGCGACCAGAATGGCAGGTATGCGGTTATGGGCCATTGCTTTTACCTTCTTTTCAGCAATAATATAGTTCAATTTACATAATATCACATTTGTTTCTTGTTAAGTTAAAGTTTCTTTGGAGAGAACAATGAGAAGGCGAAGGAAATTCCACGACACCTCGAACAGGACAAGTAAAGGGTAGACGAGAGAGGAAGAGCAAGCGGATGAATATTCAGATTATCACAGTAGGGAAATTGAAGGAGACTTATCTGGTACAGGGGATCGCCGAGTACGTCAAGCGTTTGGGGCCGTATGCCAAGGTACAGATCGTCGAGGTGCCGGATGAGAAGGCGCCGGAATCCATGAGCGCCGCGGAGGAGGCGCAGGTGAAGCAGCGCGAGGGCGAGCGTATTCTCGCGAAGCTGCACGCCGACGCTTACGTCGTGGCGCTTGCCATCGACGGGAAGCCGCTGTCGAGCGAGGAGCTCGCGCGGCAGGTGCAAGACCTTGCCACGTACGGGCGGAGCCACGTGGCTTTTGTTATCGGAGGCTCGCTGGGCCTCGCTCCCGAAGTGCTTGCGCGCGCTGACCTCAAGCTCTCGTTCGGGCGCATGACGCTGCCGCACCAGCTTATGCGGCTGGTGCTGGTGGAGCAAGTGTATCGGGCGTTTAAGATTATGCGGGGGGAACCATATCATAAGTGAGGCGAAAATTAAGGGGAAGCGCCAGATAGGGTGTTGTGGACTAGGGTCGAACGTTGTCGTTTCAGTTTGTCAGTTGTTAATTGCCTGATGTATAACATCCTCTCTTCCCGTAAACGCTGAAAATAATCTGATGCTAGACTCAATATTGTACACGGAGAACCGAGAGTGCGAAAATAAAAGCATTCATAATCGAGGTGTCCGACATGACGAAAAAATACGACAAAGAATTCAAACTTCAAACCGTTCGACTCGTTCAAAAAGAAGGGAAGTCGGTGGCGCAGGTAGCCCGTGAGATGGGTCTGCATGAGAATACGATCTATCGCTGGATCGCCGAGTTTAAACAGGACGGCAGCGGGGCGTTTCTGGGTAGGGGGCAACTAAAACCGGAAGACAAGGCCATGCGTGATCTTCAGAAGCGGATTCGTGATCTGGAAGAGGAGAACGAAATCTTAAAAAAGGCGATGCACTACTTCGCAAAAGACCGGCGCTGATCTATAAATTCATCCACGATCATTGCTTCAAGCTCCGTGTCGCGAAGATGTGCGCCGTATTTGGAATCTCCCGAAGCGGTTATTATGATTGGACCCGGCGGAAAGAAGGCGGTCGAAGCCAACGTCATGAGTGGCTTAAAAAAACAGATTCGGCGTATCTTTTTTGACCATAGGCGTCTTTATGGAAGCAAGAAAATCTGGGAAACCCTGAAGAAACAAGGCGTTCAGGTAGCCGAGAAAACCGTTGCTCGAATCATGAAGGAGCTCGGCTTGAAATCCCAAACAATCAAGAAATATAAAGCAACAACGAATTCCAAGCATAATTTGCCGGTAGCCGCGAATGTGCTGAATCAACAGTTTCAAGCGAGTGCGCCCAATCAGGTCTGGATGACAGACATCACCTATATCTCGACGGATGAAGGATGGCTTTATTTAGCGAGCGTCATGGACTTATACAGCCGTAAAATCGTAGGGTTTCATATGGATGAACGAATGACGAAGTCACTTGTGATAAAGGCGCTAGATCAAGCCTATCGGCTTCAGAAGCCACGCGGTGAAGTTCTCCACCACTCTGATCGAGGCAGTCAGTATGCTTCTTTAGAGTACCAGGAGCGACTCAAAAAGTATAAGATGAAGGGCAGCATGAGCCGCAAAGGAAATTGCTACGATAACGCTTGTATCGAATCGTTCCACAGCGTGCTGAAGAAAGAACTCGTATATTTAGAGAAGTTCAAGACCCGCAAAGAAGCCAGAGAGCGGATTTTTGAGTATATTGCGTGCTTCTATAATGGAAAACGAATCCATTCCTCCATCGGGTATTTTACACCCAATCAGTACGAACGTATGTACCGACCTGCTGCGTAATTCTCTCGATTCTATGCGTCCAATCTATTGACAGTGGTCCAAATCTGTTAAACGAAATGCGGAATTCGGGGGATAATACATGCTAATCGGAAGTCACGTATCCATGGGCGGCAAGGAGATGTTACTTAAAGCCAGCAAAGAGGCAGCTTCTTATGGAGCGAATACATTCCTGATATACACCGGTGCTCCACAAAATACTAAAAGAAAACCGATCTCTGATTACAAGATTCTAGAGGGGCATGCGCATATGAAAGAGCATGGAATCAGCAATATTGTTGTTCACGCTCCTTTCCTGGTCAATCTGGGGAATTCTATGAACAATCAAGTATTCAGTCATAGCATTGCCTTTATGCGCGATGAAATGGAACGGACGGAAGCATTGGGTTCGGAACAGATTGTTATGCATCCCGGATCACACGTTGGAGAAGGAGTAGACAAGGGACTTAACAAGATCATTAAGGGGCTTAATGAAGTTCTTACCCGGAATGAAAAAGTTCAAATCTCGTTAGAGACGATGGCCGGTAAAGGCACGGAATGTGGCGTTCGCTTTGAGGAACTGGCTCGCATTATAAACGGAGTAACCAACAATGAGTGTCTTTCAATTTGCTTGGACACTTGCCACGTTCATGATGCCGGATACGATATTGTCCATGACTTTGACGGCGTGATTGATCAGTTCGATCGCATCATTGGGCTTAATCGGTTAAAGGTGCTTCACATTAATGATTCCAAGAACGAACGCGGCTCCCGTAAAGATCGGCATGAGAATATCGGACATGGACTTATAGGTCTGCAAGCCTTAGACTATATTGTTCACCATCCTCAACTTTCTAATATCCCCAAACTGCTCGAAACCCCATCTATAGGACCTATTAAATATAAAAACCCTCCGTATAAACATGAAATTGCTTTACTGAAAAGAGAGTTAACAGAACCGATAGAAAAATAAGACGCTTAGCTCGGTCCATCCGAATTTCGCGCCGCCCTGACGGGACTGAGGAATTTGGCTTCCTCGCTACTCGAAATGGGTAAAAAAAGACTTGATTCTACATGGAGTGGCGGGCATGGAAGGCTAGTCTGCCAAGCGAAACCCTTGTGATATCCGAAGCATAGTGAAAAGTCAATTTTCTGCCATCCAAATATCCAATAATTATTTTAGCTATTGCACTCCAAGTAAGGTAATATGGTATAGACTACAGGGAATGAGGGCTGAAACTATGAATAAAGATGAAGTAATATTGACGCAAGAGGGCTTAGAGCAGATAGAGGAAGAACTCAACGAGCTCAAGACGGTCAAGCGTAAGGAGTTGGCAGAGCGGTTGAAAGTGGCGATTAGTTATGGCGATCTTAAAGAAAACAGTGAGTACCATTCTGCCAAGGATGATCAATCGCACATGGAAACCCGGATTTTGGTCCTGGAGCGGATAATAAAGCGGGCACGAGTCGTGAGTGCGGACAGTGTGGACTTGAATGAAGTCGGCGTAGGTTCTTATGTGATCTTGAATGATATTGAATTTGCCGAGAGGATTGAATACCGCATTGTCGGTCCGGCTGAAGCGAATGTAGCGGAGAACAAAATATCTTACGAAAGCCCGCTCGGAAAGGGTCTTTTGGGCAAAAAGGTAGGGGATATAATTAACGTAAACGCGCCGATGGGCAATCTTCAGTATGAGCTGCTCGAAATCAAAATGATTTAGTCATAATTAGCACTTCCGTCGGCACTCCTAGGATCGATGCTATAATAACTTCCGGTCTGTTGTGATCCTGAGGGTCGGTGTCAGATCCGCCGAATATGGTGACGGTATAGGCACTCCTGTATGGTTTCGCTCGTACTGGTGAGGTCATGCATAAGTGATCAGCACAGGTTTTGACGAGATTCAATTGATGAGAATAAGTTGCAGTTGCGTTCAATAGGCAGAAGATGCCCCAATTCAGGCGAAACCTACTTGCTGCGGCGCCATGCGATTTCGCCTTTTTGGTGATAAGTGAACCGTATCACAAATAAGAGCAACTTGCTCGTTTCCTCGCAGGGCATATACAGTATCCATAAATATATAAGATAACGCAAAAATGCCTTTAAGCCACATCAGTGATTTAAAGGCATTCTCATATATGTGTCGAGACAAAATTGTAAGTTGGTTGCGGGGGCAGGATTTGAACCTGCGGCCTTCGGGTTATGAGCCCGACGAGCTACCGGGCTGCTCCACCCCGCGATAGAATAACAAAGTATAGTAACCTTTAACGTTCGCCAGGTCTCTTATATTACACTAATTGGTGTTAATATGCAAGCTCATTTATGGGATCTCTCTAGAGCGTGAAGTATCCTTAAGGCGAGGGTGGTATAATCACTCTAGAGTGTTGAAATCAGAAGGGTGATAGCCATGAGCGTAATACGGTTGGAGAACGTCACGAAGAAGTACGAAGAGTCTATGATCTTTCGCGACATTTATTTTCGAGTTATGCAAGGGGAACGTATCGGCCTAATCTCCGGATAACTCATCGATTGGTTGGTTGCGGGATCTGTCTTTAAACCCTAACTTCGTAAGGACCGTATTAATCTCGACGGAAACGTTCCAGCCATCGAGATGATCCATTTGTTCGAATAACCCCGCTTGCCTTGCTAACAGCGCATTCATCTCGCGATCATCTGTAACCATACTCAGCTTATCTCCGACCTCTTGCAGCACGGTATTTAAGCTCATCATGGGCAAGGAAGAGCCGACGTCCGGCAGAGTAGAAATAGATCCTCAGGTGCGAATCGGATATTTTTCGCAATTCTCGGAACTCAGCGGAAGCCTGTCCGTTCAGCAAGAACTGGAAGCGTGCTTCGAGGAGGTTGCCCTTATCGAACGAGAGATGGCGTAACCGCGCGGCGCTTGCGAAGATGCTAATCGAGCTGCCTGATGTCGTTCTGCTCGACGAGCCGACGAATTACTTGGATATGGAAGGGATCGCATGGCTGGAGCAGTGGCTGTACCGATTCAAGGGAGCCATGATTCTGGTGTCGCATGATCGGCAATTTATCGACAAGGTCGTCACGCGTACGATCGAGATCGAGAACTATCATTTTCAGGAATACGAAGGCAATTAAACCGATTACGTCCGTAAGAAGAAGATGCGCAAGAAAGAGCTGGACCGCCAGTTCGAGTGGGAGGAAGAGCTGCTGCTCATGGAATCCGAGGCGATCGACGATCGCGCGAACCGGAATTCCGGTTCCAAGGACCGACTCTCGCGTAAGCTGGCGGATAACAAGAAGCGGATAGAGCCGCATCCCGTTAACGTGCTGATTACCGATATCTACGAGAGGTTGCGCTTCCCGGACAAGCTATGCGAAGTGAAGAAGATCGGGCAGACATACGAGGGTAGACAGATCTTCGAGAACGTTAGCTTCGATATTCAGAAGGAAGATCGTTTGGTCATCGTGGGACCGAACGGAAGCGGGAAGTCCACACTCATTAAGGCGCTTTCCGGGCAGGAGAAGCCGGTTTCCGGGGAGGTTGTCTGGGAGAAAGGCGTTAACTATGCCTACTTCAACCGGATGTGGGAGGAACTTGATCCTAAGGATACCGTCAGCCACGCGGTGAATACGTATGGATTGAGATTGGACGCTCTGCGCAAAAAGGTGAACAAATTCCTAGCTATGCTGCAATTCTCGGAGGCAGATCTAAGCAAGGCGATCGGCAATCTGTCCGGCGGGCAGAAGGCTCGGGTGGCTCTGGCTAAGTGTCTTCTCTCGGGTGCGGCCGTTATTATCTTGGACGAGCCGACCAACCATCTGGACCTCACGAGCATACAGGTAATGGAGCAAGCTCTGATCCATTTTCCCGGCGCGGTCGGTGGTAAGCTCCTTTCGCATTTATTCGCCGATAGACCCGCTAAGCTGAACCATATCATAAATAGGCAAGTTCTTTTGTGGCTTTCCTTGCGGGGCATGGGTTTGAATATATGTGTGCAGGCGATTTTATTCAGCGCTCTTAGGTTCAATAAGGTTGCGGTTACGTAGAGTTTAGTTGTGTTAGCGACAAAGAATCGGCTAGCAGAGCTCAACCGGCCGCTCTGCTCCATGACAGTCGTCCATCTCCTGAATCCGCTTGCAGAACCGCCCCCAAAATACGTTTATGATCTACCGCGAATGAATGAGCCGATCCGGATTTTAAATGCGTTGTTGCATGAAAAATCCCCTCTCATCGTATTTTCCCGACCTATGGCTTCGAAAAGACATGCCGCTATATTTTTCGATAGAAACTGACAAAAAAGTATCCCAACATTATAATTGTTATATATATCCTATAGCGGCACTGATCAGGGGGACGGCATGCAATTTCAACCAATGTATTATGATGGGGAATTATTTCTACCGAAGCTCGAATTAAATATGACATTGAACCAATCGATTGGCATTATAACGGACTTGAAGCGAAAGCAGCTTTTAATGAATCAATTAGTGAATCATTCCCAATATTATTTATTTCGAGCCGGGCAAGGCGAGTATATGCGTTTAACGGTGGAAGAGCTAATCACTTTTCTAATCAAAGTAACGGAGAGGAATGAGCATGTCGCTCTGTTAATGGATTATTTTGCTTTAAAAGAAGAACGGAAGGTAAAAATCAAGGATCTAAGCTCATCGAAAAGGATGTATGTGACGTTGCTGCGTGTCTTTTTTGCGCATCAGCCTACACTTGTACTGGAGGAACCCTATTTTTACTTGGAAGAACAAGATCGTCGTCATTTTAAACGGATTTTAGATGACCTTTCGAAAGAAAAGCAGATATTAATTTTAACTTCGAATTTAGAGGATGCCCTTATTTCCTGTGATGCCATTTATCGATTGAACGAATTCGGACTTCATCCATTGGATATTCGGGACTCAGAAGAGGATAAGCAGGAAGTGCAGGAACAAGATCGGGCCAATATAACCTTGCAGAAGATTTATACGAAAAGAAATGACAAAGTGATTTTATTTAATCCGCCTGAAATCGATTACATAGAAAGCATAGATGGCTCCATCCTTGTTCATGTGGGTGGGGAACATTATGACTGTGCTTTGACGCTAACCGAGCTCGAGCAGAGATTGTTAAATTTCGGATTTTTTAGGTGTCATCGATCCTACATCGTTAACTTGCAAAAAGTAAGAGAGATTATTACATGGACGAAAAATAGCTACAGCTTGCGATTAAATACAAGCAAAGATGCCGTGGTTCCGTTATCTCGTTCAAAATTGCATGAATTAAAAGCACTTCTTAACATTTAATTTCCGGGGTAATATCGAACCAATCAAGCATTCCAGGGTACCATTCAGGCGATAACAGCTACATTTCGGCGGGTTTTGATGGCTGGAGGCATGCAATTTTTATATATTTAAGCCATCAACTCTAAGGAAGTGGTGTTCATGGATGTTATCCAAGTAGAACATATTCGAAAGAGATTTGGAAATAAGGATGCGTTATCAGACGTGTCCTTTTCCATTCCAAAAGGGGAAATTTTTGGTTTCCTGGGTCCGAGTGGTTCAGGAAAGACAACATTAATAAAGATTTTAACGGCGCAATTAAATCCGACAAGTGGACAGGCAAATGTATTTAACCAGCCGGCGGAGATGATGCATCAGTCTGCACAGAAGATGCGCTTTGGCATTTTGACGGATAACAGTGGTCTATATGAGAGATTAACGATTGAAGAAAATCTAGAGCTGTATCGACAATTATATGATCTTCCCAGATCTTCGATCGATAAGGTGCTGCAGTTTGTAAACTTAAGCGGAGAGCGCAAAAAGAAAGTCAATCGCTTATCGAAAGGGATGCGTCAGCGTGTCATGTTGGCATGCGCGATTATCCATGAGCCGGAATTATTATTTTTAGATGAACCTACTTCGGCTTTAGATCCAGTAAACTCGGCACATATTTATAAAGGCCTACGCTACTTAAATGAGAAAGGGACAACGATTTTTTTAACTACGCATGATATGGCTGAGGCCGAATTGATATGTAACCGTGTAGCGATTTTGTACCAAGGACAAATCCAAACCATCGGCTCACCCAAGGAACTTAAAAAACAACATCGGGAAAACGTAGTTTGTGTTGCCTTAATCCATGGGGAAGCCTACGAGCTCCCGATCGATGAGGGAACGGCCGATCAAATAGCCGATTGGATGAAACGAGGGTTAATTGATCGATTGGAAACGAAAGAGCCAAGTCTAGGTGATATCTTTATTAAAATGACAGGAAGTGAGTTACTATGAGTATCTCATTAAAACGTGCTCGAGCGATATTTGTGAAGGATTATAAAGAGTTTTCACGCAATTATGCGATCTCTATTATGTTGATTTTTCCAATACTCTTAGCCTTCCTTTATAGAGGCCAAGGCATATCTTCGATTGGAGTTTTTGGTTTTGTTCTAAATTTTTCGTTTACGTTTTTAACGAGCTTTGTACAAGCATGCTTGATTGCGGAAGAAAAGGAGCGTAACACTTTACGATCATTAATGATGACTCCGGCCACGTCCATGGATGTTTTAATAGGTAAAAGCGCTCTAGTCTTTGTAATGTCTGCTGTTGTTCTGGCTATTGTTACATATATATTTGGCTATCAGCCAGATTGGATATGGGCGTTTGTGGCAGCAATCATTCTTTCGATTATTCTATACACAGCCGTCGGGACGATATGTGGTTTATTCTCCAAGACGCTGCTTGAAACATCATTATCTATAATTCCTGTGGCGATCGTATTCATTGCAGCGCCATTTGGAGTGTTACTAGTGAAAGATTTTCCGATCTTCAAAGTGCTGGAGTACGTACCAAGCAGTCAACTTGTGTATTTGCTAGGTATACACAATATAGTCTTTGCGACGGGAGACTTATTAAAACCCCTCCTCATTACTTTGGCATGGACGGTTGGATTAACGATTGTGTCTGTTGTTTTGTATAACCGACGGTTAAAGGACGGGTAAGAAAAAAATTACAAAAAAGAATCGCGTATTTCTAACGAGGAGGGATCAAATTCCGATGAATTTAGCCGTCAAGTGGATGCGAGAATTCAAAGACCGAGATACCCGGCATAAGCTGAAAGGCTATCGGGACAAAGCGGAGCTCGTCAGGAAACGGAATTTGGAAGCATGGGACGAAAAGCAGCTGCAAGCGGAATCTCTCCGGCTGAAAAAGGAAGCAAAATCGGGTACGCTTTTGGACGAGCTGCTTGTCGATGCCTATGCGCTAGTTTGTGAGGCAGCGAAGAGAACGATCGGATTACAGCCCTACGATGTCCAGATCATGGCTGCCATCGCTCTGCACGAGGGATTTTTGATCGAGCAGCATACCGGCGAAGGAAAAACGCTCTCTGCTGTTATGCCTGCTTATCTACATGCGCTAACCGGCGAAGGCGTTCATGTGCTGACTTTTAACGATTATTTGGCAAATCGGGATGCGGAGTGGATGGGCCCGATCTATCGTTTCCTCGGGCTAACGGTAAACTCGGTTCAAGCGGGCATGAGCTTGCCCGAGAAACGGGAAGCGTACGCCGCGGATATAACCTATGTTACGGCCAAAGAGGCAGGATTCGATTACTTGCGCGACGCGATCGCACTAAACGAAGCCGATACCGTGCATCGTCCTTTCCACTACGTCATCGTCGACGAAGCGGATTCACTGCTTCTCGACGAAGCGCGGGTGCCGCTAGTCATCGCCGGCGAGCCGGGCTCTTCCGGCAACGACGGCATTCGTTTTGCAGAAGTGGCTAGGCAGCTCGAGCAAGATGAGCATTACGACTTCGACGAGTTCAAGCGGAACGTTTATTTGAATGAAGCGGGCTCTGCGAAAGCGGAATCGCTGCTGGGATGCGGCAATTTGTACGAAAGCCATAATAGTCATTTGTTAATATCGTTAAATTGCGCACTGCATGCGGAATCGTTATTGAAAAAAGACGTCGATTACATCGTCCGGGACGGTAAAATCGAGCTGATCGACGAATATACCGGCCGCGTAGCGGAGAACAGGCATTTGCCGGACGGGCTGCAAGCCGCGCTTGCGGCCAAAGAAGGACTGCAGTCGAAAGCCGGCGGGAAAATTCTCGGTACGATCACCCTTCAACACTTCCTTAGCCTATATCCGAAGATTTGCGGAATGACGGCTACCGCGCTCGCTTCCGCAATGGAATTCGAAGATATTTATGAGCTGCAGGTCGTGCAAATTCCGCCGAACCGGCCAAACATACGGATCGACCTTCCGCACCGGATTTATACCCATAAAGAAGCCAAATTTAAGGCGCTTGTACAAGAAATCTCGTCCGTCCATGCGACGGGACGTCCAATTCTAGTTGGTACGTCAAGCGTCGAGGAGTCTGACATGCTGGCGGAGGCGCTAGCGGCTGCCAACGTACCTTGTCATGTTCTGAATGCGAAAAACGACGCAAAAGAAGCCGAGATCATCGCCAAAGCAGGAGAAATCGGCGCCGTGACGGTGTCTACGAATATGGCGGGGCGCGGCGTCGACATTCGGCTCGGCGGCGGCAACCCCACGCAAGCAGAAGTTGTCGCCAAGCTGGGCGGGTTGTACGTGATTGGTACGCATATGCACGAAAGCGTGCGGATCGACAACCAACTGCGCGGGCGTTCTGGCCGCCAAGGCGACCCGGGAGCTTCCGTATTTTTCGTAAGCTTGGAGGACGAGTTGATGCTTCGGTTCGGCATCGATAAAGTGATTCCGCCCGCCTATCGCGATCTCAGGCAGGATGATGCTCTCGAGGAGTCGGTGCTCCGCAGCAATATCGCCCACATTCAGCGCGTTATTATGGGCCAAAACTTCCATATCCGCCAGGAACTGAACCGTTATTCGGATATGGTGGAGGAACAGCGGCGTATTCTATACGAGGAGCGGCTCGGAATTTTGAAAGGCGAGACGCCGATGAGCCCTTCGGAGCAGCGGGTACGGCTTTATTATATCGACAAGTTCTGGGCTGACCATCTGGCCTACGTTTCTTACATTCGCGAAAGCATCCATTTGACGAGCCTTACCAACCGCAATCCGATCGATGAATTTCATGTGCAAATCATCCAAGCCTACGAGCAAATTCCGACAAAAATAAATAGAGAGTCGGCAAATATGCTCGTAAAGCTCGGAGGTTCGAATGATCCGGCGAAGTGGGAAAAGTTCGGGCTGAAGAGCCCTACTTCCACTTGGACTTATACTATCAACGATCAATACATGGAGTACTTGCAGAATCCCGGTTCATGGAACCCAGGGACGATAATCGCTTATTGGATGCGCAAGATGCTGAAACCGGTATTCGGGTGGCCGAAATTTTGATCGGGACCGCTTGGATTTCTCAATTTTATAATCGGTATAAACATACCACTGCCGCCAAAGCTATGGCGGCTTTTGCATCATCCACTCGATTATTACTTCGGCCGTACCTTCTTTTGCAGGTATCAGAAGTTTTCTAAAACAATTTTGCCAATAGACCGTCCATTTTCCAACTTCTCATGCGCTAAACGGAGGTTTGCTGCATTAATGGGTTCTAGTCGTTCATTTAGTGTAGTTTTTAATTTTCCATCATCGATTAAGTCCGCCAGGTCATTCAGCAATTCGTGTTGTTTTATCATGTCTTCGGTGTAAAACAAGGACCGTGTAAACATGAACTCCCATACAAACGTTACGCTTTTAGCAAACAGCAAGTCCATTTTCAAGCTTCCTGCCCAGGAAGCCTTATCCGTAGGAACGATACAGCAAATTTTACCTTGGGGGGTAATGGCCTCCGACATATTCGCCAGGTGTTGTACCGTATCATTCAAGCAGAAAATATAATCCACAGTATCTATACCAAATTCCTTGAGCTGAGGTTGGAAAGGGTTATTGTGGTTTATTATAAAATCCGCACCTAAACTTTTGACCCATTGAGTTGACTCCGGACGCGAAGCCGTACCGATGACTGTCAAACCTACTAATTTGGCAAGTTGCACGGCAATCGATCCTACTCCTCCAGCAGCGCCGATAATAAGTATACTTTTGTTTTCATTACCGTTTAAGCTAATTCCTAAACGATCAAATAGGCCCTCCCATGCCGTTATCGAGGTAAGCGGTAATGCGGCGGCTGCTGCGAAATCCAAACTTCCTGGCATTTTTCCTACAATTCGTTCATCAACCAAGTGAAATTCGCTATTAGTGCCTGGTCGAGCCACACTGCCCGCATAATAGACCCTGTCCCCTGGTTTAAACAATTGACAGTCAGGGCCAACTTGTTCTACGATTCCAGCAGCATCCCAACCAAGAATTTTCGGTGATTCGGCTTCGTAGTTATGTTTTTCGCGAACGCCTACGTCTGCAGGGTTGACGGAGATAGCTTTTACATTTACAAGCAAATCGCGGCCTGTCGGTTCCGGTTTATCCAAATGCAGATCAACGAGGCTTTCCGGATCAGATATGGGGAGGTATCGGTAAGCACCGATTGCTTTCATCTTTTGGCGAGTATTCATAGGTATCCCATCCTCTCAAATAGCAAATGTTGTACAGATAGCATTGTATATCAGTTAGATTACTTTAAGTAAGTACGCATATTTTTATGGTATAGTATTAAAAATCAAACCTTTGGGAGGATAAGCTGATGGGAGACCGAAGGAATAAATATGGAATGCGTCCAGATATGCAAGCATGTCCGGTTGAAACAACGCTGGATGTTATTGGCGGAAAGTGGAAGGGGATTATTCTCTATCAGCTCCTGGACGGAACGAAAAGATTCAATGAATTCAGGCGCCTCAATCCGGGAATTACGCAGTTTATGCTCACATTGCAGTTAAGAGAGCTTGAACGGGACGGCATCATTCATCGAGAAATATATAAAGAGGTTCCGCCAAGAGTGGAATACTCCCTTACTGATTTCGGAAGGACTTTGGAACCGGTGATTATGTCTATGAAAGCATGGGGGGAGTCTTATAAAGCGCGGCTTGATGAAATTCGCACGATACAAGCGGAGGAGAGTTAAAGGCCTTCTTGCATAGATTTAAACTAATTACGGAACCAAACAACGTAGGGCACATAAAGCAGTATACAGGCATCTAGAAGAAAGGATGATAGAAATGCCAAATAATAACCAGGCTTGTCCTCCTGTCGGTTCTATTAGAGGAGCTGGTCGCTATCCTATCGACCTGACGGGTCCTCGCAGTCACACGCTTGTCATTGAGCCCGGTGTGGGCAGCCTCTCTATTGGACCGTCGCAATTGGGCAAAAAGGCAGACCTTCACGTCGCGTCCGATGCACAAGTCGATTGGACCGTATTCAATGTCTTTGCCACGCCGGCCGGCTCGCCCTGGCCGCGATTTCTGCGCTATACGGGCAGCGACGAGGGCTTCTTCGACTGGGCGCAGGAACGCCCCATTGAGGAAATGGCATGGGTTCCGATCCTGTCTGCAGACATGGTGGCGGACGCCAGTCAGTCCATTGTGCATGGCTTGCATATCGAACTGGACCAGTCCGGGAGCCGTTTGCACCTGAAGCTTCCGACGCGGCAGGTCTTTGAATATTTCCGCCTACGTGTGGCCGGGGATCTATCACGCTTCTCGGCCACTGGCGATTTGCCATATTCTCTGACACTGGCGCCGCGCACCAGCCGACGCAAAAGTGATGCCCCTTTCTTGCTGCCCGACATGGGTGACTTGCACCAGGTCACGAGCCTGACGCTCCAGAACGCGCCGATGGGACAAGCTATCTCGCTGGAGTGCCTGAACCGGTTCCCAAACCTCAGCTCACTGAGTTTGTGGGGGAACTTCTGCGACTTGGGCTTGTTGGTCCATCATGCCCGGTTAACGAATCTGGAGCTGCGCTTTATGCCCGATCTGGGTGACTTGCCGCCCCTGAGCGCGTGGCCGCTGCTTGACAGATTTATCGCCTACAACGTGGAAGAGACCGCGGGCAAGCGCCTAAAGCAGCAAATGAAAGCACGCGCTAAAACCCGCCCGTGGACCGGTCATGCTTCAGTGAGCCAATTGCGAAAGCCTGAATGGTGGACGACCGAGTATGGCCGTCCGTTCTCGTCGTGGCCTAAACGTCTGGCCAAGCTTGCTAACGAAGCTTACGACAATGCACAGGCAACCTTGGCTCAGGCCCGCAGCTTTGCCGATGCCGAGGCGGCCATTACCGCCTTTACCGTACGCTTCAATTCCCTCAAAGGCATCGAAACCACTGAACGTGAAGACCTTGGTGAAGCAGTATGGCAACTAAGCCAGTCTGACCACCTGATCGGCCAGCCTATACCAGAGGAGATGGCTCAACGCTGGTTCGATGCAGCGCGCGATTACTGAATTGAAAGTGAGAATCATGAAAGAAAATCGAGACGCGATCCTCCGGAGCGACAAACATGCCATCCCAGGCTTAATTCCGGGAAGTTCACAATCGTGCGATTGACTCGCACTTTATTGGCTGAATGTACATCGTTTGTGCTTAGAGTCGCTGCAAATTCTTTCGTGGTTGTTGATTTCCACATTTTCGCGTTGCTTTCGAAATACGCTTTATAATCCGGATTGCTCATTTCGGATACAACTTGAAGCGAAGCGGCCATTCCGCCTAAATCGGCAACGTTCTCGCTTAGGGTAAGCAGACCGTCGTTCACCACACCCGGAACAATCTCATAATGTCGTATCCCACTTATCCGGATATCCGATCTTAACAATCATCGTATCCAGCTTCTTCATCGCTTTAGCTTTTGTTGTTTCTGACATTCTGTTTGAACATGTTGTAAGGAGTCTGTTCATTTTCAAGAGGGCATAAACGAATCGTCATCATGATTTATACCGCGTTAACGGATACGGGAGTGGTTGTCTATTTTTTGTATAGGTCCCAGTAATATAATGGTGACATACGCGTCTAAACTGGGCGTACCCTGTCATTTACAGTATGTAAATGACAAAAATGATCGAAGGAGAGGGGGAAGAAAGTCCTAAGCATGATCACCGGCCTGTATGCCCGCGGCACTTAACCGTTCATCTGGAACTCCGCAAGATTTCTATGATGTAATGGGCCGTTGGGATCAAGCAATAGCACGTGTCTATTCGCTTGTTCGTTATATCGGCCAGATGATTCTGCTGTCGCCAAAATTTTCGGGAATTTGGGGAGTGGAGGAGATTTTTGTATTGAAACGAAAACGCAGTGTAGGTAAAGCTGTGCTATCTTTCTGCCTAGCAGTTTTGCTTGTCTGGCAGACGCTGATGTTCTCTGCTGCCGCTTATGCGGCGAGCGAAGGCGGCTCGCCGAGCGCGGACGAACCGTCGTCGGTAACTGGGGCGGTTTACGATGCGCCGGACGAACCGCCGCCGGTAACTAAGGCGGTGTACGCTAAGCCGGTCAATTTCGCAGCGATCCAGGCAGTCCCGGTGGACAAAACGGCGGTGCTCATGGGAGCTAACTCGCCCTTTCCGCTGGAAGTCCTACAGGACGGGAATGTCTTAAAGAAGGGTGACGCCATTCACGGTAGAAAGCCCTTCTCCCTGAAATCGAGCGACATCAAGGTTCCGGTGAAGGGTGACGCCGCCGACCCGAACACGGTGGATGGCAGCACCGTCATTTTGTATGGCGATTGGGTGATGCTGGACAAAGCGACTTACTTTCCGGAAGTGATTTTGCCGGCTGCCACCATGACGCTGAAGGAAAGATCGGGCTACACCATTGGAACGGCCTATTTCTCCGAAGCGGGCATCAAGGTGGTGTTTAACGGCGAAGAACGCTTTTTCAACGGCCAGGGCAAGAACATTACCTTCGGCTTTGAATCCACCGCGAAGGCGGATGTATCGGGTATAGACTACGGCCACCAAAAGCCGATTGGCATTTTCGGGGCGGGCTACATGCTCGAAAACCCCAATGTCACGCCTACGTACAGCATCAACTTGAAGTCCAACAGCAACGCTTCCGAAAACAACTGGATCTATACGGCGCATTTGACGGAGGGTACAATCGAGTGGCAGGCGGAAATTGCCGCCAAGGATATGTTTGACCCCACTATTCCGCAGCCGCTGGACGGGCAAAAGTTTTATAACGCGCTCGATCCGATTCAGGTGGGCACCTACGTGGAGGGGTCCCTCAAGGTCAACGGCAGTGCGACGACACCTGACGGTGGCACCGCCAACGCGCTGGCCTACACCTTCCCTGCGGGCTTCGGCGACAAGGCGACCGTCACCTTCAAGACGTGGATTCCCAAGGCGAAGTATTACCATGAGTATAACAGCGGTAATAATGGGTACGAGACCGTCACCAATACCGCGGAGTTGAGGAACTCGTCGGATAGCAAGCTGCTTTCCTCGAATTCGTGGCGCGTCGCCTTCAAGCCCGACTGGATTCAGAAGAGCGGCACATTGGACAAGCGGTCGAGTTCCACAGACCCGCGTACCATTACATGGACGATTGATGTCAACAAGAACTACAGCAAGCAGGGGCTGAAAAACTTCACCATCACCGATGCCCTGCCGGCCGGACTTACCTGGAGATCAGCCGCATGGCAGTCGTGGGACAGTGCCAAGAAGGACTGGTCAGCTACAGCAACGCCGATTACCCCCGACGCAAACAATGTGTATTCTTTCGGCGAGGTCAACGGCCCGATCCGGTTGGTCATTGTGTCCGAAGTTACGGGCAATACAACCGGCTTCACCAACACGGCAACCACCCAGTGGAAGCTGGATGTCAATACTGTGCAAGACAATGACCAAGCTACTGTGAGGGATGCTGCCGCTGTCACCATTGGCGCCCATACCCTGACAAAGACCACAAGTACCGGTGATACTCTTGGTCTGGGCATATTGCCGTGGAAGGTTACCCTTACACCTCAGGAGGCCCTTCCGGACGGCGCGGTGTACGATCTGCTGGTGTATGGGGATGCGAGCTCCATCGACTTCGCCAAGGTTACCGCCAGCCCGGAGATTGACGCTGGAATCCTGAATCAGTTGAAGGGGAACAATGGAGCGAGATACTTCCAGCGGTTTCAGTCCGGTTCCTTTCAGTCGAGTGACGGCTTAACGCATCAGGTATACACACTTTCACAGGATGGGAAGCCTGTCGCCGACTTGCTTCGTGTCACCGGATACAATAGCGATGCGCCCGCTTCCTTCACCTTTAATTCCCTGATGACGCAGTGGCAGCACTTCGCGGGCAATGGGTCCACAACTCACTATAATCAGGCGTTTCTGTTTGAAGGTACACAGCGGACACGTGATTCAAGTCTGCCTTATCACCAGGTCAACAGCGGTATGCTGGCCAAAGAGATGCTCTATGCGTCAAAGCCGGCGGGAACATCCGTTAGCCCTGGTAATGTCAACCACTACATCCGAAACGACGTTAGCGAAGCACATACACTGGCAGCCTATGATCAGGTGACCAAGACGGTGACCTTCCGGCTGTCGGTCAATATGAACGGCCTGAAGACCGAGGAGATGGCAAAGGATGGCGGCAATCACGTTGCCAGCGACATTAAACTCGTCGATACTCTACCCGAGGGCTGGGAGTTTGTGCCCTATTCGGAGGGACAGGCTTTTGCAATTTACAAGGGAACCCGGGCAGATTATGGAGCGACTGTTAGCGCAGTAACGCTTATTTCCGACCCAAGTGATCTCGTGAGCTTCTCCGCCGCAGGGAACATAGGTACTTTTTCCTTTACCAAGCTGGAAAGTCCCTATGTCGTTCTGGTCAAGGCAAGACCTACCGAGGCGACCCTGCGTCAATATTTTGAAACCGGCGCAGCAAAGCATGAGATGACGAACACCGCCGAGATGAAAATCACATGGGGGGATGAGCCTAGCACAGTCGCAGCCGCCCGTAAGGTCATCGTCCCGATGCAGTCGCTGGGCAAATCGGTGAAGAAGCCGAACCCCGGCGTGCTGGAATGGACGGTGAATTACACCCCGCCTTTCGAGGTGAAGGACGGCGTCTATCTGCAGGATACCCTTGGCCAAGGGCTGGTGCTGCGTAAGGATGAAAGCGGGAAACTCTCGCTGCGACGCCCTGACATGGCGGTGTACCGTGCCAAGCTGACCCCCAGCGGCGAGCTGTCGAGGGACGGCGATGCGCTGAACCTGTACGACCCGAACAGCGAGATCAAGGTGGAAACCGTCACAGAAGGCGGCGCGACCCGGCTGATTTTCCGGATAGCGAATCCGAACCAGCTCTACCAGATCGTGTATCAGACCGAGGTCACCGAAGTGCCCAGCGGCGGGAAGGTCGGCAACGAGATCAAGCTGATGGGCGATGACACCCTGAAGAACATCGGTGCCAAAAGCGAACACGCGGTCGACAACAGTGACGTGGGCGGTAGCGCAGACACCCAAGGCAAGCTGGATCTGGTCAAGGTCGACCCCAAAGGCAAGCCGCTCGGCGGCGTAATATTCACGCTGTATGAGCCCGACGGCAAAACAGAGGTCACCAGCGGAACTACAGGTTCGGACGGCAAGCTTAGCCTGTTTGCCAAAGCCGGGCTTTACGTGCTCAAGCAAACGTATATCGACCCGATCACCTATCTGCCGACCACAACGGTTTATCAGGTGCGTGTGGCGTCTACTCCCTGGAATCCCATCTGGGTAGACGGGGTGGAGGTGACCAGCGCCAAGCCGCTCGTTGTGCCAACCCCGGTGTGGGAGACTGGCCATCTGAAGCTGGCCACGGCGATAGAGGGGAAAGCGGCGGACCCCAACAAGGAATTTGAATATACGATTACCTTCAGCAACGGCAAGTCCTATGCCTATTCTGGCGCAATAAGCGGCACCTTGCCCAGCGGCGGAACCGTTAAGCTGAAAGGCGGCCAGGCCATCACCATCAAGGATATCCCGGACGGCATCACCTACACCATCGTCCAGAAGGGGTACACAGACGAGGGCTACGCCACCGATCCGGCGGATCTGAAGCGTACCGGCAGCATCGTGGCGAACGAAACGGTCGAAGCGAAGTTCGTCAACGGCAAGTACCTCCCAGGCAAGCTGACGATCGGTCAGACGGTCGCGGGCAATGGCGCGGACAAGAATAAGGTGTTTGAGTTCACCGTCACCTTCGAAGGCGCGGGTGCGGGCAAGACGTATGCGTATACGACATCGGGCGGTACGACGGGAACCATCGGGTCCGGCGGCAAGATTTCCCTCAAGCATGGGGAAACCGCCGTTATCGACGGGATTCCCAAGGATACAACCTACACCGTCACCGAGACCGATTATACAGCTGACGGCTACACGACGACTTGGCCGGACTGGCAAACGAACGGCACCATTGCCGAGGAGGGCGACCATAAAGAGGAGGTCGTCAACACGCGGATGGTGTACGGAGGTCTGCTGATCGGGCAGACGGTGGAAGGCAGCGGGGCGGACAAGAATAAAGAATTTAAGTTTACTGTCGAATTCCCGGACGCCGCTGCAGGTAATCCGTACGCCTACACGAAATCGGACGGCACGACGGGAACGATCGGATCCGGCGAGACGATCACCCTCAAGCATGGGCAGACCGTCGCCATTGAAGGCATTCCGAGCGGTGTTCGCTATATCGTCACCGAGACCGATTATTCGGGCGAGGGTTACACCACCGACCCGGTGAATCGGATGCATAGCGGCACGATCATAGCGAAGCAGATTGCCGAAGCCCGATTCGTCAATGCGAAGCATCTGTCTGGCAAGCTGACGCTGACGGCGGATCCCGCGGTCGTTCCCGGCAACGGTACGACGCCTTCACAGTTGACGGCAACGTTGACCGATTATGAAGGCAAGCCGGTTGCGAACCAGGATGTCGTCTTCATCCTGCCGGATCAATCGGAAGTAACGGCCAAGACCGATGCGCAAGGGAAAGCGGTCATCCCTTATACACCGCCAAAGCTGGGCGCTACAACGCCTGAGGATCACCACATCACAGCCAGGGTGAACAGCCTGACGGAAGGGAAATTGATCGCCACCACGACGGTAACTGCCGTGCCGGCGGCAATCATCGGGGTGCTGCGCGACAACACAACGGGCGAAGTGATTCCGAATGCGACCGTTGTCATCACCAACGAGGCGAATGGCGAGAAGCATACGATCACGACCGATGCCGCTGGCGCGTACTTCCTGCCTGTAGCATATGGTGGCGACTACACGATCAGCTTCACGAAAAAGATCAAAATGAACGGTGTTGACGAGTCGATCACTTTCACGCAAAAAGCGGAAGTTGACAGCAATGTGAAGGGCGGCGAGCTGGTTCCGGCGCACATTACGGCTGTAGGCGTCGTGCTCCTGAAGCAGCCCAAAGGGCAGTCTTCGCTGCTGAACAGCACGCTCGCGGGCAAGGCGCGCATTTATTTGCGGGATGCGAGCGGCAAATATATTGTGGATCAGAACGGCGCTCCGAAAGCATTCAGCTTGCAACCGAACGGCGCATTCGCTGTGAATGGTTTATCTGCGGAGCACTACAAAATGGAAGTGCGCTACGAAGTTGAGCCGGGCAGAGAACTGACGCTCATTCGGGATGCGGGGCTGGACGTGAAGGCGAATGGGGAATTGAATATTTCTCAGCAGCTCGTCGACCCGTATGGCATCATTACGGATGCAACGACCGGCGCAACGATTGAAGGCGCCGAAGTGACGCTGTACTATGCCGATACGCCGAAGAACAAGGCGAATGGCATCGTGGCAGGCACGAAAGTGACGCTGCCTATGATTCCGGGCTTTGCGCCGAACGATAACGCCAGCCCAAGTCAGAACAGCGATGTAAACGGCGCATATGCGTACATGGTGTTCCCGAACACGGATTACTATCTGATTGTAACGAAAGCCGGGTATGAGACGTATACGAGCCCAACTATCTCGGTTGGAAGCGACATCGTACGTCACGATGTACAGTTGAAGCCGGTAAGTTCCGGCGGCGATGGCGGAGGAACTGAACCCAGCAACCCTGGACCTGGCCCCGTCAAGCCCGAGCCCGGCGAAGGCAATAGCGGAACCGGTAGCGACGACGATGGATCAGATAACGTCGACAACAGACCCGCCAATGGCAACAACGGGTCCGGCAATGGCAACAAAGAACCCGGTAACGTCGACAACGGAACCCGCGAAGGCAACAAGGGACCCGGTAACGCCGACAACGGAACCCGCGAAGGCAACAAGGAACCCGGCTACGTCGACAACGGAACTCGCGAAGGCAACAAGGGACCCGGCAACGCCGACAACGGAACCCGCGACGGCAACAAGGAACCCGGCAACGTCGACAACGGAACCCGCGATGGCAACAAGGGACCCGGCAACGTCGACAACGGAACTCGCGACGGCAACAAGGGACCCGGCAACGTCGACAACGGAACCCGCGACGACAACAAGGGACCCGGCAATGTCGACAACGATCTGGACGATGTTCCGAAAACAGGGGATAGCAGCGCATCGCCAATCTTCTATATGGCTTTGGCGCTGATGTCCTTGATTACGATCGGACTCTGTCTGCTCGACAGAAAGAAGAAAAAGCACATCCAGTAACCGGAAAGGCGGTAAGAAAATGAGTAAGATCAAAAAATTTCTTATCGCCGTTTCCTTCCTTCTGTTGGTATTTTCTCTTGTCACTGTTGCGAGAACTCTCCTGCGGGATTACGCCGAGCAACAGAAGATGGAAGATATTGCAAAGGTTCGGGAGGAAGAGTTGGACAAAGGCGGAGGGGAGGTAATCCCCTCCGCTTTGATCAAGAAGGCACATGAGCCGGTCATGCTTCCCGAATTTCGAGAGCTTTACGAGAGAAACCCGGACATCGTCGGTTGGCTGAAGATTGACGATACCCGAATGAATTACCCGATTATGCAGAACCCGCAGGATGCGGAGTACTATCTCGATCATGATTTCGATAAAAATGAAAACAAAAGCGGCCTCCCCTTTTTGGACGCGCACAGCCGGATCAACGGTTCGGATATTTTGCTGATTCACGGACATCACATGAAAAGCGGCTGGATGTTTGCAGATTTGTTGAAGTACAAGAAAGAAAGCTTCTATAAGGAGCATGCTACATTCCAGTTCAGTACGCTTTACGAAAAGGAAGAGTATGAGATTGTCGCCGTTATTGAGTCAGAAGTTTATCGCAAATCAGACGACGTTTTTAAATACTACCAGATTGAGAAGGTAAGTACGCCTGCCGAGTTCGATGCGTATGTTCAAAACATCAAAAAACTCGCTCTTTACGATACGGGCGTATCAGCCCGGTATGGCGACAAGCTTATTGTACTGTCTACGTGTGAGTACTCGACCGAAAACGGTCGGTTAGCGGTGGTCGCCCGAAAGCGTAAATGACGATGTTGAAACACGGAGTCTTACTGCTTCATATCACGTTCTCCCTTGGAGGACGTGATTTTTTTTGAATAGCAGCCGACGGTATTTTATAAACATTGTTGACATGACACTAAAAGGTGTCCTATAATCAAAATAGACACCAAAGGGTGGCCGATTTCGGATTGGAATTTTGGAATTTTGCAATTTGGAAACGCCGAACACCGTTTTCAGTTTCGCACTCTATAAAGAAATAATGGGAGGAAAGGAAATGTCCTATATCGTTGATTTTAAAAATGTGTCTACGGTTGGTTTGGAGTCTTCGCCTGTAGTAGATGCGCTTGCTGGTTTACGTGCTAATGAAGCCCGTTACTTCATGAACAAGTACAAGCATGAATTTACGGTTATACCAGCTAGCGAAAGCCAGGAGACCATTGATTATGTGAACCGAATTTTGAAAGAAGAACGTGATATTGCGTTTGCGGCCAAACCTTTAGAAACGTCGCGTTTTCAAGTGGAAAATATTAAATGGGCCTTCGTCTTTTATGAGGATGGTCTAGCGGTCAACGTCATGTATACGGTTGATGACCCTAAGAAGCGGGCCGTTGGTTTTAAGCTTTCTGAGGGGATGGAGATACCGAAGGAGTTAGAAGGGAAGTTTAAGTTTGCTAGACAGAAGTCTAAACTAGCTGGAACAATTCGAGGTTCGTTTTTTGTGATTAAAGGAGAATATTAAAGTAAGCAAAAGCGCAAGCACAGCGGTGGGGGACTGACCCCCGTTTGTGAGACAGGGATCAAAATACCTTACAAGACTAAGCAGCCAGTCGCCGAAAATCTATCGGTGACTGGTTATTTAGTTTCGTTTGGATACGAGTTGCTTTATAGTAGTGAATGTAGTCTCGAACGGTCTGTTCAACGATGGTCGTCGTTGTCAGAGAGTATGTACGGAGAATACCGATTTCTGCATCTGCTGAAATTGCTGGATGAGCAAACGAAACAAGCCCGGCTATAATCAACAAGGGAGGGCAATATGTTGTTTTGGAAGAAAGAAACGCAGCTTGATCGAATAACAACCAAACTCGAAAAGGCCATGCGCAAAGACACGGACTTTTTGGTGTTTGGAGCATCCTCACACAAATACAAGGTTTATGAAAAGCTTACAGCAAAAGAGCTTGTGGACTGGCAAGCAAAAAATCAGGTCACACTCCCGGAGCCTTATACGCAGTTTTTAACGAAAGTCGGAAATGGAGGCGCCGGGCCGTATTACGGGATTTATTCGATTGAAAAGGCCACTTCCTATACCGAAAGAAATGCACTGGCTGCAAAATGCGTTCTGCATCCCAGAATGACAAAAGAGGAATGGAACCATCTAATCGAACCCTTGATTAATGATGAGGACATCTCCGACTCGGAATACGACGCCGCTTATAATATGGTGATGGGCGGCATGTTGTGCATTGGCACACAAGGCTGCGAATACGATATGTATCTCGTGCTTGAAGGAGAACACAGAGGGAAAATCGTTTATACTTCAGGTTTTTATCCCGATCATCCCTTTTTCTTTGTCTATGAAGACAATTTTCTGGACTGGTATGAGCGCTGGCTGGATGAAATTATTCTGGATTATGATATCGCGTGGTTTGGCAGCAAAATGCCGGGCGATGAAAATGCGTTGATCCAGGTTTATCAAAACGCCCCAAACGAAGAAGTCAAATCAAAAGCGCTTGATGGAATGTTCAAGTTTAAGAAAATCTCGCAGCCAACCATTGATTTTTTAAAAAACGTTGCCGATCAAGGACAAAACGATCGCACCACAGCCATTCGGCTAATCTGCAAAACCTCTATTGACGCGGGAAGAGGCTATCTTCTGGAGCTGCTGCATTCGGATAGAAATGAGGATTTATTACACGCTTTACAGATTTTGAACTGGTATGGGAAATCCGTTGATTTATCGGAATTTATAAAAGTGATCGTGCAAAGTCTCGACAGGGTTCACGACCCGGAAACGTTACGTCATGTGGGGTATGTTTTGGAATCTTCCGGCGCGATTACACTCCAAAACTTTGCGCCCTTTTTGTGCCACGCCGACTCGAATATACAAACCGCCGCCATCTATGCCACACGCAGTTGCAATGACAAATCGGACAGTTGGGAGATCATTGAGCAGATGATAATGGGTGGCGACAAGGAGGTTATGAAAAACTCTATTCTATTTTGGGGCATTATCCCCCATGAGAAGTTATTGCCTTATTATAAGGCTGCATGGCCGGAATATAAAAGCAATAATAATTTCAGGGAAAAATTTATAGAGTGTTTGAAAGAATTAAATTTGCCAGATGATTATTTTGACAAAGAATAATTTTACAACTTATATCTACGGTTGTTTCATAAAAGTTAGACAAGAGGAATAACTTTGTGAACGGAGGGAAAGCTTGCTTAAGTGGAATAGCGATGTATGGAGAAAGCTGACAGGACCGTACGGATCTGCCGAGAACGTACCTGTGTTATTGCAGCAGCTCATGGGGCAATATAGCCAGGAGATTTTTGACGAACTTTTTCAGGAGCATTTGTTCCATCAAAATACGATCTATACGGCTACATATGCGGCGATGCCGTTTTTGGCACAAATCGCCTGTTCTACATCGGATGCGGAAGTGCGCAAGGAGCTGTTTATCAATTGCGGTATAATCGAGGCAAGCCGTAATGGGCGCGATGAGGCGCCATTTCCGGAATCTTGGACGGAACTGGCCGATGATGCAGGCAGCTCCGTTTGTACCGAATTGTATCGTGAATATATAGAGGCCATTGGCAAGCTCAAGGCGCTTACAAAGGAAGTATTCGCCTATACAGTCCACAATTCCATCGAGGAGACGGAGAAACGTTATATTCTTGTCGCGGACGCTGCTTATCGAGGTTCGTATGTCGTTGCCAACATGCTGATGACGTTTATTCACGGGGATGAGTATGTGGCCGTGTGTCCGGCCTGCGAGGAAGATGTATTCCTATGGCCTAATGAAGATCATGCAGAAATCCTTCAAGCCTACGAACATGATCCCGTCTTTCACACTGGTCAGGAATCACATGTCATCGTTCCGGCAGCGTCATTTGCAGATGAAGAAATACGGACATTGGCGGAGCGGGCGGAAGCGATCGGAGAGCAATCATTGGCCGGGCATCTGCATTATTTAGCGGGGGAAACATCATGTCCGTCCTGCCGTGAGAAAATTTCTATATGGCCGTCTTTACTTAGCACATTTGCGATGTAGAGCTGCAAGTTAAGAGGGGAAGAAACTAGGAGCTGTCACGCCGCGACAAGCTCCTTCTTTATTTATCGGTTGGAAAAATTAACACTTGCTCTTCACCGTGATGGCTGGCGCTTCAGCTCGCTTGAAGTAAGGAAGTAATGAAATCAAGCCCAGGATCGCCAGAATGAAACCTACCCATAACGGAGAACGGAGCCCGTATCCGGCGTCGATGGCCAATCCTCCAATGGAAGAGCCGGCGACGACGCCGAGGCTAATAACGGACCCGTGAACGGTCGTAACCAGCGTGCCGGTCCCAGCAACGCGGGTGATGCGGGTCGACATCGCGGGATTCAGGGTCACTCCTGTTAGTCCAATCAGAATGACGGCAATGACAGAAACGTACGGACTGTAGGCATAGATTCCGAACATCATCAGCGCGGCAGTCAAGAGTACCAATCCTATGGTTAAGGTTGGCATCATAAATCGATCGGCAAGTCTGCCGGTAACCAGGTTTCCTGCCACTGTCGCTATGCCGTATATCCCTAACAGAAGCGGAATCGTCGCTGTGTCGAAGCCGGAGAGGTCGGTCAAGATAGGCGCAAAATAACTGAATGCGGCAAACGTCGCGCCGATAATGAGAAGGCTGGTCGCATAGGCAGCCCATAGATTTGGATTTTTGAAGCTCGCCAGTTCGCCGCGCAAACTAACGGACTCCGGCTTGGCCGCGGCGGGGATCACTTTCATGCCCAAAAGTCCGGACAGCAAAACCAGTACGACAACCGCCCAAAAACTGGAGCGCCATCCAAAGTATTGGTTGAAGAGCATCGCCGCGGGCAAGCCAAGCGCGGTAGCCACCATTAAACCGCCAAGGACGACGGAAGCGGCACGACCGCGATACTGAGGACTGACTAACTCAAAGCAAATGCCAAGCGAAACGCCGAAGCAAGCAGCGGAGGAAACGCCGGTAATGATCCGGGCAACCATCATCATCTCATATCCGATGGCTAACGCGCCAAGTGTCTGACCGAAGAGGAATAGGGCCGAAATCCATAAGAAGGCCCTTTTCTTCGACACGTTGGACAAACCAATCGCTAACAAAGGCCCCCCCACAATCATCCCCGCAGCATAAGCGGATATAAGATAGCCGATGGAAGCAATGGATACGTCAAATTCCTTCGATAGCGAAGTCATGATTCCGGCCACCGTGAATTCAGCTGTGGTCATGGAAAAGATCATCATTCCAAGTACATAAATAGCAAACGGCATACAAGTAACCTCCGGTTTTTTTGTAATGGTTAGTACAAAATTACCCGTAAAAAAGTGCAACGCTAGAATACGATTTCCAACGTTGCATTAGCCATCTGAACGGCCCTTTCACGATTCTGAGCAGCGGCATTGAGTACCCGTAGTCCATAATAATTGCTTAGAAAGAGGCGGGCTAAATCCGAAGCCTGATGCGTCCGCGAGATTTCTCCCGACAGCTGCCCTGCCTCAATCGCCTGTTGCAGAGCCTGCTCCAGCAAGTCCACGTGTCGTTTGAATAGGCGTTCGACCGCCGGATCTCTTTGTGCGCGCTCCATGGCAGCATTGATCAGTAGGCAGCCTCTTCGATTCTCGTTTGAAAAGTCCTCTTGGATCGCCCAATTGAGCAAAGCACGAAGTCGGTCTTTTACAGGTCCTTGCCGGTTAAGAATCTCAATCTGGGCTTGGATGCCGGTTTCATGGTAACGCAAGAGGGCTTGTTCATAAAGCTCGTGCTTGCTTCCGTAGGCATTGTATAAGCTTCCTCTTCCAAGACCGGTTTGTTTGCACAGATCCTCCGTCGAGCAAGCCTCGTAGCCATTTGCCCAGAACAATTCCATAGCCGCATCGATCACGGCGGTATCTTTAAACTCCCGCGGCCTTCCGCTTTTACTCACCTCATACCACTCCCTTCCTGCACGTTCTAATAAAAACATAATAATAATTTTGTACTGACCTGTCAAATATAAGTTTGGAGCGGGTATCATGCGAGTGCGTGCAAGTTTGGCTTGACAAGATGTATGGTTTTATGACAAGTTACTGGTGTCGAAAAAGCTAAACGAGCGCGAGAAGCGAGAAAAGGTGAGACACGATGAAAGCAAATCGGATGGAAGCGTTCAGCGATGGCGTGTTGGCGATTATTATTACGATCATGGTGCTGGAATTCAAAGTGCCGGAAGACCATGACTGGTATGCGTTAATCGGACTTGGTCCGAAAATTCTCAGCTACATCTTCAGTTTCGTATATATCGGCATCTACTGGAATAATCATCATCACCTGCTGCACATGGTTCGAACGGTGCACGGGCGGTTGATGTGGCTTAACTTGCTGCTGCTCTTCTGGCTATCCCTTATACCGTTCACGACGGCTTGGATGGGGGAAAGCCATTTTGCACCCACTCCAACGGCGCTGTACGGCATTATTCTACTGCTATCGGCGTTCTCGTACCGGCTGCTTCAGCGCGCGATTATTCAACAGCATTCCGGCGATTCCTCCTTCGTCGTATCGATGGGCAAAGACTGGAAGGTGAAATTATCTCCTTTTCTCTACTTGATCGCGGTGTTGACCGCCTATGTGAGTTCCTGGATATCGTGCTTCTTTTTCGTACTTGTTGCCGTCATCTGGTTCGTACCGGATAAGCGAATCGAGCATGCGCTGAGAGGACAGTAAGCGAGAGGAGGCCGGGATCGATGAGGGATCTTGTGCGAGCGTGATCAAAAAGAGATGATGGCGGGGAATTGGTTTCGTAGCATGTTTTAATAATCAAGAGAAACGACAAACCAAAGCCATGACTCTGGCAATTAGCGGGGGTAAGGCCTTGGTTTTTTGTGAATTCCTAGGGTTTTATGGGAGATTTCTCACTTCTTAACTGCAATCACTTGAATTTTCCGGCTTTTAAATAGCAGGCAACTATCATATAATAGTAGATATATTAATCTTGATTTAAGAATGACAGGTTATAATTGATCCAGAAAAGGGTGTGACTAGGTCGCGCCCTAGCTTGCTGTGTAGCCTAAAGCAAGAGTGCCACATCTTTTCTTCAAATAATAGCGCGTAAGGACGGTTAAAATGAGTAACAGACAAACCAAAACAGACGTTATCTTAATTGGTGCTGGAATCATGAGTGCGACTTTAGGAACGCTGCTGAAGGAATTAGTACCGGACTGGAACATTACAGTTTTTGAGAAGCTCGCAACCGCAGGAGAGGAAAGCTCTAACGAATGGAATAATGCGGGAACGGGGCATGCTGCACTGTGCGAGCTTAACTACACCGTCGAAAAACAGGACGGATCGATAGATATTAGCAAAGCCATCAAAATTAACGAAGAGTATCAGGTTTCCAAGCAGTTTTGGTCTTATCTTGTAAAAAGCAATCTGATTCGCAATCCGCAGGACTTTATCATGCCCTTGCCTCATTTGAGTTTGGTACAAGGGGAAGAAAATGTAACGTTCTTGAAAAAACGTTTTGAAGCGCTGTCAGACAATCCTCTGTTCCAAGGCATGGAATTTTCCGATGACCCGGGCAAGCTGATGGAATGGATTCCGCTGATTATGCAAGGCCGGACCACGAATGAACCTATGGCGGCCACAAGAATCGAATCCGGAACGGATGTCAACTTTGGCGCTTTAACGCGTATGTTGTTTGATCACTTAAAGAGCAAGAACGTCGATATCAAATTCAAGCATAGTGTAGATGACATTAAACGTGCCAGCGACGGCTCGTGGGAATTGAAAGTGCGCAATGTCGATAACGGTACCGTCGAACGCCATACGGCGAAATTCGTCTTTATCGGCGGCGGTGGAGGCAGCTTGCCTTTGCTGCAAAAATCCGGTATTCCCGAAGGGAAGCATATCGGAGGATTCCCGGTAAGCGGACTATTTATGGTGTGCAAAAATCCGGATGTTGTAGCGCAGCATCATGCCAAAGTATACGGTAAGGCTAAGGTTGGCGCTCCTCCGATGTCTGTTCCACATCTGGACACCAGATTTATCGACAATAAAAAATCGTTGCTCTTTGGACCGTTTGCCGGCTTCTCGCCCAAGTTTTTGAAAACCGGCTCCATGTTTGATTTGATAGGTTCCGTGAAGCCGAATAATGTCTTTACGATGTTGGCGGCAGGTGCCAAAAACGTTCCATTGACGAAATACCTGATCCAGCAAGTGATGTTATCGAAAGAGCAGCGCATGGAAGAGCTACGCGAGTTTATCCCGAACGCCAAAAGCGAGGATTGGGATATCGTGGTAGCGGGCCAACGTGTGCAAGTTATTAAAGATACGGCTGCCGGTAAAGGAACGCTTCAATTCGGTACGGAAGTGATTAGTGCCGCCGATGGCTCGATCGCTGCACTGCTCGGCGCTTCTCCGGGCGCTTCGACTGCTGTTTCCGTTATGCTTGAGTTAGTAAAGCGATGCTTCCCGCAGCAATTAAAAGCGTGGGAACCGAAAATCAAAGAAATGATTCCTTCTTATGGCGTGTCTTTATTGAAAAACCCGGAGCTTATCGAAGAAATTCATACTTCAACAGGGCGGACGCTTGGTTTAACCAACGAACTGCAGCCTGCATAGACGATATAAACCATAAAATAAGTTAAGCGGCCTTCGTCCTGAAATTCCCTGGGACGGAGGCCGTTTAGTTTTGCCTGCAATCCTTCGTAACGGGTCAACGGACAATCCATTTGACAGGCTAATTGATAATGATTATAGTTATCAATTAGATTGCTGATCAATCTATTGTTCGGTTGAAGCTGTTTGCGGCAACATCCATCATAAATAAACGGAGGGAGGGCATCCTATGAATTGGAAACGTACATATCCATGGGTAGGACTGCTGTTAGGAGCTATAATAGCGGGAAGCGGATGCTCAAACACAACGGATCACGGCGCAGTCTCCAGCACTTCTCCGTCAGCATCCTCTCCGGATGATTCTTCAACAGTGAAGCCCGCCGCTGAGCGTGTGCTGAAGGATGCGTTGGGGCACGAAGTGAAAATACCGTCTAACCCCCAGAGGATTGTAGCATCCTATTTGGAGGATCATCTGGTTGCTCTTGGGGTGAAGCCGGTCGCCCAATGGTCCGTCGGCAACGGAAAATCGGTGCAAAGCTACCTCCAGAAGGAGCTTTACGGGATTCCGACCATTCCAAGCGATCTTCCCTTTGAATCGGTCATGAGCTTTGCTCCGGACTTAATCCTCATGGATAGTGCGGAGCAGGTAGCTGGGGACAAATACGCCCAATATGCCAAGATTGCTCCGACATTCACCGTGGGGAACGGAGTCAACAATGACTGGCGGCAGGAATTCATGACTGTGGCCGAGGTGTTGAATAAAAGCGAGGAAGCTAAGAAGGTTTTGGAGAATTACGATGTGAAGGTGAAGGAAGCCAAGGAGAAATTAAAGCAGGCCATCGGAAACAAATCCGTGGCTGTTCTCTGGGTAACCGAGAAAACGGTATATGTGCCTAACGAGCATCTGTCCAGCGGCGACGTTCTGTACCGGGACCTGGGGCTAACCGTGCCGGAAGAAATTAAGGAAATTTCCGAAACGGCTAAAGCCAATTGGAATCCCATTACGATGGAGAAGCTTGCTCAAATGAACATTGACTATCTGTTTCTTGTGAACAGCAAGGGCGCAACGAAAGAGCAGATACTAAAGGATCCGGTTTGGGCCGGTATTCCTGCAGTCAAAAACGGGCACGTATTCGAATATGATCGTACCTCAAGCTGGCTGTATACAGGTGCCATTGCGAATCGCCAGATGATCGACAACGTGCTGGAGAGTATCTTGAAGGAAAAAAACAAGTAAGCCATGACCGCTATTCAACAGGACCAGTTACATCTCCTTTTTCCGGTTCTGCCGAAGGGCGCTTGGTCTAGCTTCACGATCTTCATCATACCTTCATAATATCCTCATTGTAGCTTCATGATCAAAGCGACGGTCTATGGTATTATTTATACATAAGCGAAAATTCAACCCAAATCTAAGGAGGAAAATCAGTATGTCTCTTATCGGAACAGAAGTAAAACCATTCAAAGCATCGGCTTATCACAACGGGAAGTTTATCGATGTAACGGAAGCTGACTTCAAAGGAAAGTGGAGCGTTGTTTGCTTCTACCCGGCCGACTTCACGTTCGTATGCCCGACGGAGCTTGAAGATCTGCAAAACCAATACGAAACGTTGAAAGGCCTCGGCGTTGAAGTATATTCCGTTTCCACAGATACTCACTTTACGCATAAAGCATGGCACGATAGCTCCGAGACAATCGGTAAAATCACGTATATCATGATCGGCGATCCTTCGCATACGATCTCCCGCAATTTCGACGTGCTGATCGAAGCTGACGGTCTGGCGGATCGTGGTACGTTCATTATCGATCCGGACGGCGTGATCCAAGCGATCGAAATCAATGCAGGCGGTATCGGCCGCGATGCAAGCATTCTGGTGAACAAGATCAAAGCTGCTCAATATGTTCGCAACAACCCGGGCGAAGTATGCCCAGCAAAATGGCAAGAAGGTTCCGCAACCCTGAAGCCGAGCCTTGATCTTGTCGGAAAGATCTAAGGAGTGAAAACCTATGGCACTGGACGCAGATATTAGAGAACAGCTAAGTCAATACCTGCAGCTCATGGAAGGCGATGTGCAGATCCAAGTGAGTGCGGGGTCCGATGCCGTATCCCATGAAATGCTGGAGCTGGTGGATGAAATCGCCAGCTTATCCTCCAAGATTACGGTGGAGAGAACCGAATTGTCCCGAACGCCGAGCTTCCATGTGAACCGTGCGGGGGAAGAGACGGGAATTGCTTTTGCCGGCATCCCTTTAGGACATGAGTTCACTTCCTTGGTCCTTGCGCTGCTGCAAGCGAGTGGAAGGCCGCCCAAGGTGGAACAGCACCTCATTGATCAGATCAAGAACATCCGCGGCGAATATCGTTTCGAGACCTACGTCAGCTTGAGCTGTCACAATTGTCCCGACGTCGTACAGGCACTGAACGTCATGAGCGTTCTAAACCCTGGCATCTCGCATACGATGATCGACGGTGCGGCGTACAAAGCCGAGGTCGAGAGCAAAGACGTTATGGCTGTGCCTTCCGTTTACCTCAATGGCGAATTTTTCGGCAGCGGTCGCATGTCGCTTGAAGAGATTCTCGCCAAGCTGGGGACGGCTCCGGACGCATCCGAATTTGCGGACAAGGAACCGTACGACGTGCTTGTCGTCGGCGGAGGTCCTGCCGGCGCCAGCGCGGCGATCTATGCGGCACGCAAAGGCATTCGTACCGGGATTGTCGCCGAACGCTTCGGCGGTCAGGTCATGGATACGATGGGCATCGAGAACTTCATCAGCGTCAAATACACCGAAGGCCCCAAGCTTGTAGCGAGCCTTGAGGAGCATGTCAAAGAATACGGCATCGACGTGATGAAGCTCCAGCGCGCCAAGCGTTTGGAGAAGAAGGATCTCGTCGAGATCGAACTCGAAAACGGGGCTGTGTTAAAGAGCAAGACCGTCATTGTCTCCACCGGTGCGCGTTGGCGTAATGTCGGCGTTCCCGGCGAAGCGGAATTCAAGAACAAAGGCGTAGCCTACTGCCCTCACTGCGACGGCCCCTTATTTGCAGGGAAAGACGTAGCCGTGATCGGCGGCGGCAACTCCGGTATCGAGGCGGCCATTGATCTTGCAGGTATCGTGAAGCACGTGACGGTGCTGGAGTTCATGCCCGAGCTGAAGGCCGATGCTGTCCTGCAGAAGCGACTGTACAGCCTCCCGAACGTGACGGTGCACAAGAACGTTCAAACCAAAGAAATTACCGGCACGGACAAAGTCAACGGGATTACGTACGTCGATCGCGATTCGGGAGAAGAGCATCATGTCGAATTGCAGGGCGTGTTTGTCCAGATCGGACTTGTTCCCAATACCGATTGGTTAGCGGATACGGTTGAGCGCACGCGCTTCGGCGAGATCGTCGTAGATCGTCATGGCGCTACGAACGTACCGGGTGTGTTTGCGGCAGGCGACTGCACCAATAGTCCTTATAAGCAGATCATTATTTCCATGGGATCGGGTGCAAATGCTGCCTTAGGCGCATTTGATTATCTCATTCGAAATTAATAATAACTTTTGCGTATACCAAGGAAAGCCCCTATTTTATTTAGGGGCTTTTTGTTTAGGTTTATAATATAAACAGGGGATTCGGCTATGAGGTCATTGCCTAATGTCAAGAATGCCCTATTAACCACGGCTTGATCAAGGGCAAGACGCTGGCAGGCTGCATGGCTTTGGTAGGTACCTGGAAAGCTGCAGGACAGTTAACTCCAGTGGCAAAAAAGACTTTAAGAGTCAATCTATGCTAAGATATGGATATTGGAAGGTTACATCTTGGTGTGCGGGAGTGTGGAGATGGGATATATCGAGGAATTGCGAAGCCTTGTAGGACATCGGCCTTTAATTTTTGTCGGCTCTGTGGTTATTGTTCAGGACAGCAATGACAGAATCTTGCTTCAACAACGCAAACATCCGTTTGGGGCATGGGGAATCCCCGGAGGTCTCATGGAGTAAATAATCTCTTATTGCGCTAGCCGCCCCGCTCTAATAAATGACCCGCAGGAGGGAACTTTTTTAAGCGTTCCATCTTACGGGTCACCGTTCAGAGTTGAGGTTATTGAACTCCTATTCCCCGACTACCCCAACACGAATTGTATACCTTGAATAAAGCTTCTCAAACGATATATTGCCAACCTCATCCGCCTTGCCTTGCTATTTGTTCCATGGTGTTTCAGTTTTGTGTTCAATAAAGAATAATACTTTTGGTTCAATTTCTTTCATCATTTGTTCCATGAAACGATCGCTTAAAGTTGCTCCATTTTGTTCAGCTTGAAACTGTTTTTCAACCTGTGTTTTTGCAATCACATCAATCACTTGTTGTTTTGAGACATTTTTAGATGCTGCAACCTCCACAACAGATTTACCTTTTGCCAATTCTTGTTTTAAATCTGTCGGACTCATTTTTAGCAACGAAAACAGTTTTTCATCGTTTAAAAAGTTATCAGCAGAATGATCAGGCTGACCATTTAAAGTGAAATAACCTTCTACTTTAATGTTCGAAGGTGTAGGGTCGCCTCCGACCACCCCAACACTGATTGTATTGCCCTGAACGAATACCTGGTAGAACGGTGTTTTTGATCCCTTTTTGGTGTAATTCAACATAAACGTTTTTTGATCCGGGTTCTCCATTTGCTCCATAGCAACCTCGTACTCCTTGATGTTGCCATACATTTTATCAATGAGAGAATCTACCTTCGCCTTGATTTGCTGATCGCTTAAAGTAATGAGCGGCTTCTCCTTAGGCTCCCAATTCTCTTGAGTCAGGTCTTCAATCTCACCCGTAATACCGTTAGTATGAAGGGTAAGCTTTTTGCCGGTTCCTCCTTTTTCCTGCAGTACGATGCTTTGTTGGATCGTTTTCTTATCGGTTGAATTATTGGAGTCTCCAAGGTAGCTTGCATCGATAATCTCAAACGATTTTGTTTCGGGAAATGCGCTGTACAGCTTCTCAAGTGTTGCTTTGCCAACCTCATCCACCTTGACTTGTTCAGCAGTCATTGGTTTTCTTGTAATCATTTCAATCAGGGGAGGGGCCGCAAATGCTGCGGTTGGAATCAAAATCGCAGCAGCAACTATTCCACCAATTAATCGTTTTTTCATGGTTGGTTCGCTCTTTTTTCGTTGCAAATATTGAGAATACGATTGTTCAATTCGTTTGGAAATGGCCGGAGGGCATTCCATCGTTTCTGCCTCTTTGAGCAGATGTTCACGGATTTTTCGTTCAATAGGCATTGGTCTTTTCCATCCTTTCCAGGGGGAGATTCCCTATGTTTTTTCGAAGCGCCTGGAGGCCAGCATGATATCTGGATTTGACTGTCCCCAGCGGAATACCGAGCAATGTCGCGATTTCTTCAAGTGTATAGTCGTGAAAAAAGCGGAGGATGATCACCGTTCGCTGTTTGTCGGTCAGTTTTTGGATTGCCTGCGATATCTCTCGGTTCGTCCCCTCCATGATCACCGTGGGCTCATCCCAATGATGCTCTTCTCGGGAGAAGATACGGATGCGTTCAAAAATTCGGAATCTCCTCCAGCTCTTGACCCGAAATCGCTGCACTTGGCGGATGACCAAGCCGTGCAGCCAGAAGTGGAAAGGACGGTTCGTATCGTAGTTGGCAAGTGAGGTCCACATTTGCATATAGATCTCATTCATGACATCTTCCCGATCCTGCTGATGATCCATCAGAAAGGAGACGGTTCGGTAGACATCCCGATAGGTGGCATCATACATCGTTTGAAACGCCTGTTGATCACCAGCCTTCACTTTTATGAGTAATTGGTACATATATTCACTTTGCATTCAGAGGGCCCTCCTGAGTAAGCAGCTTACATCCTATATTGTCTCTGTTTCGGAAAAAGGTTCGGTTCCCTTCTTAGTTTTTTGCAAGCGGCTGAGTGTCGGCGGCCATCGATCAGGAAGACTACAATCATTACGTCCACTACGAGAATAAAACAAAAGCCGGATTCCTTAGAGTAGGAAAACCCGGCTTTTTAACTATTGAACAGCCCTTAGTGTATATTTTCTTTAAAACGTTGGCGGGACCCCTATACAAAAATTCAATCCGGATCTCGTCGGCAATTCCGATTTTCTGGGCATTTTAGAATGGCTGCCGTCTATCTTTCCATTCGTCAACCTCTCGCGGATCGATCCCAAGAACTTCGCAAATATGCAAAGCTATGGTGACGGTTGGTATCGTAATGCCGTATTCAATGTTTTGATAGTGCTTCAATGATACATTTATGATTCGGCTTATTTTTTCTTGGGATAATTGCTTTTGTTTCCGCGCGTCGACTAATTTCATTTCAATGGTTTGAAGCTCCCTTATCGGCATTTACTCTTATGATAAACACTTCGAGATATTTAAATAATAAAATATATTTGGTTAATTATAATACACGTATTATAATTACTAGTGACACACCAAGTATTTACAAACCAACGCACCAAAAAAAGGGGGAACTTTGGATAGCTTCACCAAACCAGATCTATCAAGAGTGGCTGAAGGGTATGGAAGGAGCGAATTTTACTATAAGTAAACATCAATCTTTTCATTTTAACAAATGTAATTTTTTCAGTTCACTCTTATGGAATATTGTGGTAATATTGTTTTATATTTTTAGGGGAGGTTTGGTTTTTCGTGCGGGTCGTTAATCGCTCTTTGCGTTGGGAAATTGAAGACCAAATGAAGCTGCATGGTTATAATATCAATCAATTGGCGGAACTCACCGGCATTAATCCAGGTAATCTGAGCAGCGCCTTGAATGGCATTTCCCGATCAATGACGATAAACCAACTGGATGCTTTGGGCAAAATTTTAGGGAAGGTGCCCGGATGGTTGTATGAGCTGTACACAGAAGAATGCATCTCCGAAGAAAGATTGTCCCGGCCTCGGCTAGTTCCTTATTTGGTACGATGTGCGGAAGTGGGCCGACATGATTGTATTGACGCGGTCGTATCTAAAATTCTCGATAACCCGAAAAACGTGCAAATCATCTTTGCTGCGGCAGAGAAGCTATTTCATAAAGGAAAACAAAAAGAATCGGAACGTTTTTATGAGCTTGTCGTGCAGAACGTCAAAGACAGCTTTTCCGAAATGCTGGCGATGAGTCACTACCGGTTATTTACTATTACAACCCAAGGTACGGATGTGGAAAAGAATTGGGAGGCCGTTATCCGATTTGATCCGTTTCGAAACCGATTGCCAGAGAGTTATTGTCTGGACGCGTTGTTACAATTAGCGCGAACTTGTTATTCGTTGAAAAAGTGGAATAAGGTTAAAGAATATGCGGGCGAGCTGGTGGAGCTAAGCACTGTTCTATGCGGGGATAAAGAGGTAGCGCCTAAACGGCATCCTGTTTATTATTACGGTATGGGGCTTCTGTACAGAGGAGCTGTGCTTGAAAGGCAAGGGTTATATGAGCAGTCGAAAAAATATGTACGCAGCTATGCTGATCTGGAATGGTTAGAACCTCTTGATGCATCCGGTCAGAAAGAAGTGGAGCAGTTTAAGGTTTGGGGGAAAGCGAACTTATACACGCTTGAAATGTTAACTGGAAACAAGAGCATGGTTAATGAATATGCCGATTATTTGGAGAGCCTTAACCGGTTAAATGACGTTGTGTCCGGGTTGAATGCTATCATTGCTTCAGCGAATACATATGGATTCAATGTTGACCATGTGCTGGCGCGTTTTTCTAGCTCCATTGCACGTTTCGATTTATTTAACCACGATCCGATTCTTGCGGAACGACATCTTCGATATAGGTATCACAAAGCTATTTATGACTTTAATAAAGGGCGTTACGAAAACGGGGTGAAAGAAACGTTACTCTGTATTTTCCTATGCTTGGACATGAAGCGATATGAGGACTTGGCCCGCTGCATCTCTTTATTTGAGAAACATCGAAAATATGCATCAGAAGAACAAGTCCAGTGTTATGAATCCATCACGCTTTGGGCTGATTAACCGCACAAGATGCCAAATCCCACTATCCATACAATTTTGCATTTGGTTGTATAATTTTGACAAATAATTAAGCACCCTGAGGGGGATGCTCAGCATTCTGCACAAAGCGGAATGCTTTTTTTATAGTCAAAAAATTATTCAAAAAGCTTGAATGCCCTTTATTTGGAATTTAAGTATTATAATTGATTTCAAGGGAAGGGTGATATCAATAAAAAGCTAAAGTGGAACATCAGAAAACTACAGCGGCAATTGGTACGGTTAGTTGAAAAAAAGGTTCGTTTTCCGATAAGGAGGTGGTGCAGCTCAGCCAGCGTTTAGATCGGTATATTCTGATGGCTCAAAAGTCTTCTTCTAAGCTGAAGGTGTGTGGATGATGAAGTATGAAAAGTTATTGGTCGGGGAAAGTGAGGAGCGGATTGTTTACCTTGCCCGGATCGGCGCAATCTTTGAACGGTTATACGGCATTAAGGATTTACATGACGCGGTATACAGAGCATCGACAGGTGCCGGGTTTGCTGCCCGAAGATTGGCCGAGCTTGGCTACAGCGATGAGCAAGTTGAGGAACTTCTACGCGAGCGATTGTTTTTTTATCGGGTGAACAACATGGGACACTAGCGTGTGCAAAATTTTTGTTTCTTTCCGTTGAGGTAGTTGGATTGAAAAAAACTCCAAATACTCCTTGGTTTGGGGGGCTAAAATGGACTAGTTTAAAGACGGCGCACTATAGGTTAGGTGTTTCTTTTTTGCTCTGTATTTCTATTCAATCAAAAACAAAGGTGGAATTAAAATGAAAAAAATGGTCTCTTTAGCTTTGTCTGCTGTTCTGCTTTTAAGTTGCGCTTTTTCTGCGGGAGCTGCATCATCCGAGAACGAGAGTAATGCCCTTGAGAACTTGAAAGAAGGAACAAGAATCATTCATCATGTTGGCTACACGGAGAAAGTTACCGTAAAAAACTACAAGGATCAGAAAGATATTGATCGTGTCTTAGCTGAAGCCAGAAATGACAAAAAAGGTATAAAAATCGAACACAATCAAATTCAGCCGGCCGGTATATGGGAAAGAGAAGTCGATTTGGTCGGAAATAAATGTACTTCTGATTATTGGCGATGTAACCGAACGGTGATTGGGGGGTATCCCATGGGGGGAGCACCCTTTTTCTTTTTCTCAGATCGCGCTTTATTCAAAATAATTCACTTAAAATAAACTATGTTTTAACTAATAAATGAAAAAGAGCATAAAATTGAAAAATCGACATAAATCTACTACATTTGCTATATACACCTTCCATGGCTAAGGCTATAATGCAGATAGAAAAAATTGGAGGGTGATTCCAAGTATGGAAAAGGTGTGGAACGTCGTATGGAAAAAAGATAACTACGCATTGGAGAAAGTAAGGAACAACAAGGCGCTGAAGAAATTTAACATATACGAAAGCTTGGGAGTCAACTTTCATAAATATAAAAAAGTCGGTGATTTCGGGGCGGGTGGAGGCTATATGACGCTTGAATTGATCAACCGATATCCCAGTATTGAAAGCGTGAGATTATACGATTATTCGGAAGATGCACTGCTCAAGTCCAAAGAAAATCTGGCGAATTACAGCCATATCAGCTTTAAGCAGCACGACTTGAATGCTCCGATGACGGATCATGCCGAACAGCATGATTTTATTATGGCGTTCAGCGTGCTGGAGCATGTTCATAATTATGAGACAGGCCTGCAGACGTTGTTCGACCATTTGGAAAGCTCCGGGGAAGCCATCATGGTCTGGTCCCATGCGAATTCGATTTTTAAGTGGCAGCGTCAATGGTATGAGAAGCTAAACCTGTGGAACTACGGTTTTCAGAAGGAAATGTCCGTAAAGGAAATCTATGAGTTTCTGGACGGCAAATTTGATGTGCTGTGCTGCAAAGTCGTTCCGTGCGTCGGAGACAAGGGTGTATGGACCTTGCTGGATAATGTGATTCACAAATTCAATAAACAGAGCGGCAGATATTTATTTCTTCACCTGAAGAAAAAGCAATAGGGGAACGCTCGATGCTCGCTTAAAAATGATAAGAAGGTGAAGGTCATGATGATCGACGATATGGAAATCCATTACGACCAATGTCCTGAGACGTATCAGTATGTTTTGGTTGTTTTACATTATAAAGATCAATTTGTTTTCGTGAAAAACAAAAAAAGAAAGTGGGAATTTACAGGGGGAAAGAAGGAAGACGGCGAAACGATTCTGGAGGTTGCCAAGAGGGAGGCCTGGGAAGAAGCCGGCGCCGTGATCGAAAATATACAGGTTGTAGGCTACTATACATTGGCTAACCATGAGAACGTGATTATTTCCGCCGCGGAAGTCTTGTATTTCGAGGAGATTCCCGCATTCTCCGAAACGACGGAAGTCCGATTATCGGCAACGCTGCCGAGCGAAGAGGAATTGTCGTTTACAGACGGAATTTACAAATCGATCTTCAGCCATATCAAGGAACATGTAGTATGAAAGTTAAAGGCGTTCTACTCAGCGTTGCTTCCGTCCTGGTGATGAGCCTCTCGCCGCTGACCAATATGTTCTCTCTATCGTCGATCGACCCGATGGTCGCCAGCTTTTACAGCAGTCTGTTTTCCGCTTTATTCTGCTTGTTGTTTTTAGGGATCAGAAAAAAAAGACTGGCGTTCGTTAACGACAAAAGAATCTATCTGCTGGGGGTCACCAACTCCATCGGCGTCGTGTGCCAATATTTCAGCTTGTTTATGCTGGGACCGATCGCGTTTGGCTTAATCGGCCGGTTTTATATTATTTTTTCGCTGGCCTTGGCCGTATTTATCCTCCGTGAAAAAATCAAATCGTCGAGTTATTTTCCGATCGTCATTTGTATCTTAGGTTCCTTTCTGGTCGTGAATACGGGATCGTCCAACAATAATATGATGGGAATTATGCTGGGGCTGCTGTACACCTTTTTGTTTGCGTTAACCAATTTGCTGGCGAAGAAGCTGGTGGATCGGATCGATTCCTCCATTATTTTATTTTACAACCAGATCATTTCTACCTTGTTGATCGGCGCGTTTATCTGGATTGCTCGGGGAGATTACAAGGTTTTTTTCGCCGGAGAAAGCTTGCTGTTCATTGTGATTGCGGCATTTTGCAGCGGCTTTCTGGGCATTATCCTGTTCTACGAAAGCATTAAATACATCAAATTCTCGGTAGCCAATCTGATCCGTTCGTTGAACCCTGTCATTGTGTTCTTGTATTCGTATCCTTTCTTCCCGATTGAGATTACGGCCAAATTTATCGCAGGCAGCGTGATGATTGTCGTTTCGGTCATTTGGTTGAACCTGAAGCAAGAGTAACCAACGCTTTTCCAAAATGTGCTATGATATGGGGGAACTCATGTCTCACATGCAACGAGAAATTCATTTGGAGAAAAAACATGGATAAAAAAGCGAAAAAAATACTCATGAACACCTTCTGGTCATCCCGCGGTTGGAAGGATCGGCCGTATACCTTTGCCGGCGAGGATTTCCTGTATGCCAAAAGCAAAGGGCTGATGTTCGATCCCATTACGATTACGCATGATGAATTGGTCGAACGGCTGCATGAATTGCATCAAACGATTACCAAGGAACGGGTAGCCGCTGCGTTCCTGCACAGTCTGTCTACGAAAAAAGTCCATCTGCGGAGCGCTCTGTCGAGCTGGGCCCTGACGTCCCAATTGCCTCTGCATACCTGCGGGCAGCGGGGGGCGGTGCGGCCGAACTACAGCAGCTGCGGAGATTGCAATTTCCACAGGTTAATGTCGGACCGGGATTATGTCCATGCGGATTTGAACGTGCTGAATTTCGAGCGGGTCAAATGGGGAGGCGTCCGCTTGAACCAGCTTCTGTACTGCTGGCTGGATCTCGAATTGTTCAGCAAGGAAGAAGAAGCGTTCGAGGTTACCGCTGAGGATGCTGCCATGCTCAACCGAATGACTGAAGCGATTCAGGACTGTGCGGAACATGAAGGCGCCCGGCAGTTGGAGAAGCGCTGGAAGGATGCGTTTCCTTCGAGCAAGCAGGAGCGGGATGTAACGATGGAAATATGGGGATATGCCGGATTGCTGGCCCAGCAGGATACGCCCCGCAAGCTCCGGGGAGGGAGTCACGATTTTAACTCCGTTGCGGAGTGGCAGGGAAGTGACCGGTATTCCCGGGAGGCGCTGGAGTTTTACTTCGGTGCGTTTCTGTAGGTTTATTTTCAACTGTATCTGTAGACCATGTACCTTACTAACGAGAAGAGGAAGAGTATGGATAAAAACCTATTGGAGCAGCTAAACCTCTGGCATGAAGAAGATGAATTTGAACAAATCATCGCTCGGATTCTGGAAATCCCCGAACAGGATCGCGATTATGATTGCATCAGTCATTTGGCGAGAGCGATGAACAATCTGGAACGTTACGAGGAAGCGCTGCAGCAGCTTTTGACGATTGAGAAGCAAGGCGGCAGCGACCCTCTGTGGCATTTCCGCGCAGGCTATGCCTACTACTATCTGGAACAATACGAGGACGCTGTAAGAGAATTCGAAACCGCCGATCAACTGGCCCCCAAGGACCAGGCCACGCTGTCGTTTTTAGTAGAGAGCCGTCATGGTCTCGCCGTAATGAACCGCAAACGCAAGCAGTCGTTGGCCCTACAGGCCCGGAACGAGCAAGGAAGAAAGCACGAGGCGGGAAAAATCCCCTTTGAAGGGTTTGACTTGTCGAGCTTTTGGGATGATAGCGACTACGCGTTAAAACAATACGTCAGCGAGCCGCCTACGGATGAGCTTATTGCTTCGATCGAACAAGAGCTGGGCTACAAATTGCCGGCCTCTTACATTGCGATGATGAAATTGCATAACGGCGGTGTGCCGGTCAACACTTGCTTCCCTACGGAGGAAGCGACGTCTTGGGCGGAAGACCATATTGCGATTACGGGGATCATGGGGATCGGGCGCGAAAAGCCCTATTCGCTCTGCGCAGAATTTGGCAGTAAGTTTATGATTGAAGAATGGGGCTATCCCGATATTGGCGTGGTCATTTGTGATTGCCCTTCGGCAGGTCACGATGTCGTGATGCTGGATTATCGGAAATGCGGCAGGCATGGAGAGCCCGAGGTGGTCCACGTCGATCAGGAATGCGATTATGAAATTACGTTTTTGGCCGAAAACTTCGAGGTCTTTGTCCGCAGCTTGGTGCATCACGATGTCTATGATACCTCGGAGGAAGGGAAGTATGAGGACTTGCGGAAGGTGACCCATGAAGAATTTTCCCCGCTGCTTTCGGAGCTGTGTGCCCGCGTCACCGAGGTCGATAACATGGAGGAGATCATCCGTGCGATTTGTACCCGAATTGTAGAGGAAAAGGGGTACTTCGCTTTCCATGCGGACGAGCTCTCTACGTTGATGTATGACCTGCAGTTTTGGCTGTACACCAATTCTTATCCCCAGACCAATCGTGAACAGTATCTGAAGGCCTATGAGAAAATGATCGCTTTCGGCGGATCGTTTAGCACGGGTGGGTATGCTCCCGGCTTTATTACGGACTGGCTGGACGATCGAATCCGGCAAGGCATGATTGGCAGGACAAGCGATGCGCTTACGTTCAAGGATACGGCAACGAAGCAATTGCTGGAAAAGCTGAAAGCATTCGCATCTGCGACTTAAATTCAAAGCCCTCCGGACCGAAACCTGCGCGGCGCCGGGGGGCTTCCGTACGAAACTCGAAGTGGCTGATCTAGGAAGTAAGGCTCACGAACTTCCAACGTGTATACCAATCCGTAATGTCAGGTCTCATCGGCATCTCCAAATCCCGTTCCATTTTCGTTCTCAAGAGCAAATATTGCTCTTCCACACCGATCCTGTCGCCAATCCAATCATAAAGCTTCATCAGCGAGAAATAGCTTTCCTCCTCGTCCGGAAGCAATTGTTGAATACGGAGATGGACTTGGATGGCTTTTTTCGGTTTTTTTTGCTGCTCGTAGAACTCACATAACTTTCGCATATGGTACAACCACAGCAATCGGAACCGCTCCCGTTCATGTTCGGCCCAGAGGTAATCGTATTTTCCCAGATAGTCCCCCTTGTACAAGTTCAACACATGCTCATAGGCGTCAACTGTACCTGCATCCAGGACACCCAATTGCCTCATGGCGTATTCCCATTCCTCTGTATCTACCCTGGCCTCCCCCAGGTCAAGCTTGTACCCCGCCTCCAAATTGCCGCTGTTTATGGAAACCGTATCCATGTTGGAATTTTTCAAGGTTTGACGTACATGATAAATCGTTGTATAGAGATGCTGCGCTGCTTTAGCTTCTTCCAGCTCCGGCCATAGCAGTTCGAGCAAAACGCTTCGATTGATAGTGCGGTCCCGATGATGGAGCAAATAGGCAAATAACTCTTGCGCTTTGCTTGTACGCCATTTAACACTTTGGGCGTCTATGCCGGGCAGCTTAAACTGAAGCTGGTTAAAGCAGCAAATCATGGGGGAAGTCGTGTCCTGTGTTTTCCTGGTGCCTCTGATAGCCAATTTCTCTTTTATCCGCAGAATCGTTTGGCGCAGACGCTCCTTTTGTAGCGGCTTCATAATATAATCCAGGGCGTAAAGCTCGAAAGCCTGCACGGCATATTGATCGTAACCGGTCACAAATACGATTTCGGTACCGGGAACGGCCGCCTGGATCTGCTTCCCCAGATTCAGACCGTTAATATCCGGCATATGGATATCAAGAAACACCACAGCGGGGCGATGAGCCAATACGCCTGCCATGACCTCGGTGGAATCGGAATAGGTAGCAACGATCTCGACTTCGTTTGCTTCACGCTCAATCGCTTTTTTAAGTCCCATTAATGCTAAATGTTCATCGTCAACCAATATGGCTTTCACAGGAGCGTCCTCCTTGACAGTTGATGCTTGTAATGGCTTTCACAATTCTTATATCGGCATTCATGCGAATATATTGAACAGACGCTGTCTAGGTTTTGTTTATGTTGGGTTGGTACACTAGTAGATAGCTCTTGAAATAACGTTTGCATCGGTGAACTTTCCAAGCCGTATGCGCGCAAATTCCGGGCTGATGCACACGGTAGGAAAAATTTGGACTGAATGGTAAAGCTCACCGGATTCAATGAGGTGAATGACAAGATGCACCATGTTTGGAGGTGAGTAATTACAAGGCTACGGTCGAAAGGCAGGCTCAGCAAATGGCTTTTCTTGTTGAATTGCATGCAGGGTGCAACATCCGTTCCAGACTGCAGACGAAGAAATAAAATAACTCAAGCGAAAGCAGAGGCGCTCGAGTTAGAAGTAGTCGACAAATTATTTAAAAAGAAGGGAGAAAACCTGCTGAATAGAAAGAAATCTGCGAGTATAGAATTTCTATATACTTTCGCCAGCAGGAATGAACAAAAGATGAAATTAACAAATCGAAGAATTTTATCTTTGCTAATGGCAATCATCATGGTATTGACGATGATCCCTTTTCATCCATTAGAAGTAAGAGCAGCGGCAACACCAACACTTGATCTTGGTATTCCTGTTAAAGTAACCGAAGCGACCTATCAGCTGCCGAATGCTGCATTTGGCAGCACAGGCGTCGTGGATGTAAAAGGCGGATACTTTACTGTGGCGGTCAATAGTGGCTCAATTGCTGTTGGAGCTCTTTCAAGCGGTATTACCGAGTTAACGAATGGCATAAAAATTAGTGGCGTTATTTCTGACAAATCTACACCTACTAATAGAGTGTTCAACTTTTCAAGTGGCAATACTTATGAAGATATTCAAGCTGTAATTCGAAATATGACATTTACACAAGTTTCAGGGCAAACCCAAAGTGTCACAATAAATGTAACGCCAGGGGCACCATTGACCGATGGAAAAACCTCTGTGCGTACCTACAATGGACGCCATTTTGTATATGTGGCAAGACAGAGTACCATGACTTTTTACGATGCTGTGATTACTGCAACAAACAATAACGGACATCTTGTAGAACCAGCAGCAGGTGATGCTGGCGCTACAGAAATGTTAGCGATTTCCAGTATGTTTAAAGAATTTAAGAGTCCCTTTACAGGAGGCTGGTACTTTATAAGCTTTATTGGCGCTACCGCAACTACAGCACCTAGTTGGAGCACTTCTAGTGATAGCGCGACACATTATGTATCAAACAACGGTCTGCATACAAATCTTGAGTCACCGCCTTATTATTACTTTAATGGAAACGACTACGTCCATCTTACGCTTCTGCTAGACACCAATAATACTACAGTACGTTACTTAGGCGTAAATAATACTCACGGTGGCTCTAGCGCATATAAAGATCCAGGAGTTATTGTCGAGTATAATTCCGGTGTCATTCGCAACATCATCACTACCACAAAAGATATCAAACTTCTTCCAGTAATGGGAGGTAGCGTAACAATCGATGGCATTGCCAAGGCGGGTCAGACGTTGACGGCGAACGTAACAGGAATCACGTATACGCCGGACACGACAGGTAATGTACCGACCTACCAGTGGTACCGAAACGGAGTCGCCATCACGAATGCGACGGGTTCAAGCTACACGTTAACCGCAGACGACCTGGGCGCGACCATCACCCTGACGGTCACCGCCGATGGTACGCATGCGGTAGGCCGCGTAACGAGTCTGGCAACGGCAGTGGTTACGAAAGGGGATGGACCGGCCGCACCGAGTGCGCCAGCAGCAAACAGCGTGACGCCTACGAGCATTACACTGCAACCAGTCAGCGGTCAGGAATACAGTATGGACGGCGGGTTAACTTGGCAGGATAGTCCAACCTTTAACGGACTGACACCAGGTACCGACCATACGTTTGTGACGCGGGTGAAAGCGACAGCGACGCAGATGGCGTCTGCCGTTAGCCCAGCCACTACGATTCGGACTTCGGTCGGAGAGCCGGCATTGGAAATTACGGAGCCGGCCAGCAGCAACATAACGGTATCTAAGCCAGTATTCAAAGGAACAGCAGCGCCAGGCTCTAAGATTACGGTCAACATCGCGGATGGGATTACAGGGACGGTTACGGCCGACACGTATGGCAACTGGAGCTATATCCCGGAAGTCAATTTGGCCGATGGCAACTACACGGTGAAAGTAACGGCTGAGAAAGACGGGAAGTCCAGCACCGTAAGTAAAGAACTGACGGTTAACACTGCAGATCATTCCTCCTTGACGGGACTGCAGCTCAACAGCTGGAACGGAACGCCGATCAGATTATCGCCGGCGTTTAATGGAAGCACGACCAAGTATACGGCTTCCGTAACGAATAGCGTCTACAGCGTGACGGTAAGCTCGTTGCCGCTTGATCCGAACGCCAAGATTGAAATCTCGGTCAATAATGGCCCTTGGCAGGAAGCTGCTAATGGTGCGGCAAGCGGTAATCTGCCTTTAAATGTAGGAACGAACACGATTGTTGTGAAGGTTACGGACGCCAAAGGCAACGTAACGGAATATACGTTGACGATTACAAGGGAATCTAGCGACAGCGGAGACTCGGATAGCAGCAGCGGCGGAAGCACCACAACGCCTTCAACCTCTACAGGTTCGTCTTCGTCCGGAGGTTCGACAACACCAAATGGCTCGGGAATCGAAACCTCGGTGAACGGCAAAGACGATGCGTTTGCAACGGGGAAAGAATCCACCTCGGGAGACCGCAAGGTGACTTCGGTTCAAGTGGATTTGGACAAGCTGAACAAGGCATTATCGCAAGGGAACGGACAGAAGCTTGCGATTCATTCTTCGAAAGATGGCGATATGAAGGTAGACGGATTGACGGCAGGAACTGTGAAGCAGCTTGCCGATAAGGGAGCAAGCCTCGAAATCAGCAACCCGCTGGCGATCTACCCAGTTCCAGGCGGAAAAATGGATTTGAGCGCGGTGTCCAAGCAGTTGGGCAACGCGGCGCTCGGCGATATTGCCGTTCGTATCGATATCGCACGTTCTTCGGACACGTTGATTACCAACACCAAGAACAAAGCGGCAGCGGAAGGCTACGAACTGTTGGTAACTCCGGTCGATCTGGATATGACCTTCTCGCATGACGGCAAGATGGTAAGAGCGGGGCAATTGAACGGATACGCGGCGAAATACATCGCGCTGCCGGAAGGCATCGATCCGAACCGCATTACGACAGGCGTTATCGTAAATCCGGACGGCAGCGTGTTCCATGTGCCGACGGTAGTAACGAAGATCAACAGCCGTTATTATGCATTGATTAAAGACTTGCACAGCCACGGCTCCTATTCGGTCATCTGGAATCCGCAAGATTTCGATGACGTAAAGAGCCACTGGGGCAAAGCGGACGTGAACAATATTGCGGCGAGACTCGATCTTGCCGGAACCGGGAACAATACGTTTTCGCCGGATCGCAACGTAACGCGCTCCGAGTTCTCGGAGATTGTCGTGACCGGTCTCGGTTTGAAACGTCAAAATGCACCGCAAAACAAGTTCCCTGACGTTTCGGATTCCGCTTGGTACCGCAGCTCCGTAGCGATTGCGAACGAGTTCGATATCGTCCGCGGCTACGAGGACGGCAACTTCTACGGCGACCGGCAAATCACGAGAGAGCAGGGCATGGCGATGATTGCCCGGGCCTACAAATTGATCGAGCCAAAAGCCACGTTGAGTCAGGAACAGACCGATGCTCTGCTGGCGAAATATGAAGATGCGAAAAAGGTATCTGCTTGGGCGAGAGAGGATATCGCTCTGATGATTGAAGCGGGAATCGTGCAAGGCAACGGGCCGCAGCTTCTGAGCCCGCAGTCGAATATGACGCGCGCCGAAGTGACGGCATTAATCGCAAGGTTGCTCAAGACAACCAATCTGATCGACAAGTAAGCTACCCTGCCGCTGCAACGGCAAAGACTTTAGGGACAAAAAGGCTGTGGACACCCACGGCGCGCAGAGATTAACTCATGCGAAACCCACCGTTAGGCTGCCAACCTTACGCGGTGGGTTTTCGCTTGCAAATAAAGAATGGCCCTTGCCGCAAGATTGCGACCAAGGGCCGTTTTTGCACAGGAAAAAGGGAGGGGAAGCACGCTCCCCTGCATTACGTTTACTGCTCGTCGAACGTCGCTAGCTTTTTAGCTCCGGAAAGGCTGTACACGCCAAACTCATAGAAGGAGTATCCGTAATCCGTCGCTCTTTGGATGCCTTGGAATTTCACGTATCTGGCTTGGACCGGGTTAAAATGAACCGTTTGTTTCCCGTCCGTTGCCGTAATGATGCCGCCATTCTCCTGCGTCACGTTGGTCCAGTTCTGCTTATCGTTCGAAACTAGCAGCTGGAACGTGTTCGCCCGGGCGTATTCCCAATCGATTCTCACCGTATCGATGTCCGTCGGCGCGCCGAGATCGACCTGGAACCACGTATTGTCCCTGTATTCGCTCGCCCATCTCGTAACAGGGGAGCCGTCAACCGCTTTCTCTGCGGCATAGCCGGGCTTATCGCCTTCCACCGAAGAGGCTTCGGCCTTTTTATTTTCGGCCAAATTCCCGATCAGGTAATAGACGCCTTCCTTGAGCGCATTGTACGCCGTATCCGTAATCATGTGCTCTTCCTTTACACGATCCAGCCGGGCGTTAAATACTTTCAAAAAATCGATAAACTTCGTTGGATTGGACCCTTCGAGGTGGGTCATCATTTCCAGGTCTTTGATGAGCGCACGAGCCGCTTTGGCATTCGTGATCTGGTTTTCCGCCGCGAAACGGTCGGCTAATTGTTTCATGGCTGCTGCGCTGGTGGACACTTCAATCACATAAGAGGTTTTTCGGGATTTACCCGCCGTAATCACGGTAACGATCAGCTCATGCTTTCCAAGCTTGCCTGCCAGATTCATGACGGTTCCTTCCGTGTAAGGCTTGCCGTCAAACGTAGCAGTGACCTTCGTCAGCCCGCTGCCGTCATTGCTTTTCCATGCAAACTGAACAGGCTCCGTGTCCGGCACGAGGGCTTTGCTTTGAATTGTTTTCCCGTTCATTTGCACTTCGGCTTCCGGCGCGACGGCCGTGTTTTTGACATACGTGCCTTTGACGAATTGATACAGCCAGTCGTACATCACACGGTTGGTCGGATCGGTGCTCACCGCCGTATTATATACGGCATTGTTGCCTTGGTAATACGCTTTGAAGCCTTCCTGCATCAAGCCGGTTTCTACACCGCTGTTCAAGTAATCGATATACCGGTCGCGGAAGACGCTATCCGTCAGCATGCGATCGTCGAACTCCAGCTCGTTGGACATCCCGTACCGCTTGGCGGTGTTGGCGGCATCCTCCAGACGGTCATAGCCCATTTCCTCGAAGAAATAGTTCGGCTGGAAATTGACGGCATCAATGCCGACATCCTTCCACATAAAGCTCTTGTAAGCCAGGAAATGCGGAATCCAGAAAAATTTCAGGCCCATGTTATGAACCTTGGCACTCGTCGAACGAAGCAAATCCGGGCCCTTCGTGCTGGTGCTGATCTGCTCTTCCAGCCAGTACATGCCGACAAGCTCCAGGTGGGAGTACCGAGCCGCTTCCCATTTTTGCTTCACTTGATCGAGCCACCACTGGATCGCTTTTTCCCGATTGGCGAACGCCTTCTCTTCCCCGACCGTCGAAGCGTTAAAGCTTAAAGACTCTCCGTTCACGACGCCAAAATCGTTCAAGTACTCCCCCGGGTCCGGAATCATCAGGACGACCTTTTCCTTATAATCCGGCTGCCCCAGCTTGGCCCCGACCTCCTTGGTCGCTTCGTTGAGCTGCTGCATGTCGCCGGTTGCGGCGAAAGTCTTATTCAGATACCATTGCCAATCTTCGAGATTGGCTCTTCCGTCGTAGCCTCGGCCGGCCGGCGAAGTCAGACCGAGAAACAGCACGCCGTCAAACAGCCGATCCACCGGCTGCCCGGCCTGATTCACATAGCTGATATTCGGAATGATCCGTTCTTTCGTCCAGTCCCCCAGATTATCCTTGTAATGCCCGTTGTACAGCAAGCCTAAATGGTTGATGCCGGCTGTCGCTTCTCCCGGCTTTAAGAAGCCCACTTGATCGGGAGGCACTGTTACCGCTCCTGCTACCTTTCCATCCGTGCCCCAAATCTCGACTTCATCGATGAGGCTCCACGCCCGGGTATGCATCGGGAAGGTAACTTTCACATAACGGGTGTAAACCATCCCCGTAACGGTTTTGTCGCTGTAGATGCCGTCCCGGCTTCCGTCCCATTCAAAGGTCTCTTGTCTCGGAGGTCCGTCTCCCCAGAGAAGCTGGGTAGCTTTGTGTGAAAGCGCTCCCCAATTTTGGCTGTCGTCAGAGGCATACATCGATACCGACAACGGCACAAGAATCGAGTTCGTCGGCCAATCCTGCAAGAAATGCGCTTTAACCTTCGAGATCGACTTTCGCTCGCCCAGATCGAACACGACCTCGCGCGTCATCTTCTGCACGTGTCCTACCCACGCCGGGTCCGACTTATCCAATGCGCCATATTTTCCGTCCGTCAGCTTCCGGTTATTATCCGGATGCGCCGCTTCCGGCGCTTGCGACCATGTATAATTCAGCCCTAAAGCAAGATTACGTTCCTTAGGCTTCGCCTCTTCCGCTTGCACGGCCGAAATCTGTGACAAGAACATGACGGCAGTCATAACAGCGGCTGTCCATTTTATTTTCAATCCCATCAATCCCGCTCCTTCCAACGTTGAGTTAATGCAGCATCAAGCTCTGGATAGATCACGTTCGAATCCAGCTTACAGGAGACGTTTCGTTCAAACCTCGGGTCCATTCATGCGGCAGAGCCTCCTTTCCTGGCGATTCCTTCGCGGTCAACGCTTGACGCATGCAGGAATCTTCTTACTGTAAGAATAAGAAATCCGGGCCTGTTTTCAAAGAGATAAGTTATGACTTTTGTATACAATTGTTTACTTGTTTGCTTCCGTACAAGGCACGGCTACGTCAAGAGGTGTATACGAAAGTAAAGAGTAGTATATGGTTGAAGGCGCGTCCCCTGCCTATACTTGAACTATGAAGGTGGCATTATCCATACTGAAGGAAACACTCGGAGGAAGACAACCGGAGACTTGTAACATAAGTTGGAGGGGTAGCATGAAGAAGACAACGAAGACGCTTTCGTTCGCCGCATTGGCGATGAGCTTGGCGGTTACGGCATGCAGCAACAACGCAAACGAATCGGAAAACAAAGCGGATAACGCGGCGTCCGGCCAAGGAAACGGTGTGATCGAGGTTTCGACGGTTTCGCCAAGCGATCAATATCTGAAGTTCGACGAAGGCGAGAACTTTACCAAGAACGCCGTATATGATGCGTATGAAAAAGACATTGGCGTCAAAGTGACCAACAAGTGGGTAGCCGATACGAGCCAATTCAAGGAAAAGGTCAAAATTACGATCGCATCCGGCGATCTTCCGGACTTTTTCCCGGTGAACGCGACGCAGTTGAAAGAGCTGACCGAAGCCGATATGATCATGGACCTGACGGAAGTGTACGACAAGTATGCCACGGACGAAACGAAGAAGTATCTGACGATGGACGGCGGCATGCAGATGAAGACGGCCATGTTCGATAATAAACTGATGGCGATTCCCAACACCTATAATCCGTACAATTACCAGTTTCTGTATGTGCGTACGGACTGGCTGAAGAAGCTGAATTTGCCCGAGCCCAAGACGATGGCAGACATGATGACGATCGCCGAGGCTTTTAAAACCAAAGATCCTGGCGGTACAGGGAAGCCGTACGGACTCGCGATCAGCAAAAATCCTTTTCATATTGATACCGGGGTCACGGGATTGCGGGCTTTCCTTAATGGATACCATGCCTATGAAAATATTTGGATCGAGGATGGCAAGGGCGGGCTGGTCAACAGCGATATTCAGCCGCAGGTAAAGCAGGCGCTGGCCGCATTGCAGGACATGTTCAAGAAAGGGTTGATCGATCCCGAATTTGCGGTGAAGGATGCGGAGAAAGAGGCTGAGCTCATCTACAGCAACGGCATCGGGATGGTCTATGGCGCATCGTGGACGCCGGCCCAGCTCGTCAAAGGCGCCGTAAAGGACGGGAAAGTGGTGCAGGAGTGGGGCGTGTTCCCTATTCCGACGGTGGACAGCAACCCGGCTTTATCGCAAATCGGACTGGGTGTGGATGAATATTACGTCGTTTCCAAAAAAGCGAAGCATCCGGAGGGCGTCATCAAGCTGCTGAACCAATGGATCGCCGTCGACAACCACCCGACCGAAGAGCAGAAGGTGTACGAGTTCGGTAAAGACCGCAAAGAAAAGGGCAACAATTACTGGCTGATCAATCCGCTGCGCGTCGGCAAGCAAATCGACAACAACGGCGAGGTGCTGCCTAAAGCGATTGCCAACAAGGATACGAGTATTCTGGAGTCGAAGGACCAGAAAACGCGATATGAGCGTGCGCTGAAGTACGTGAACGGCGATACGAGCATGTGGTGGGAATACCTGATTTCGGGTCCGAATGGCGTGTATTCGCTTATTCCGGCCATCCAGAAGAACAAGCAGTACCTGCAAAACAAATTTTATGGCGCGCCGACGCCGACCATGGCCGAGAGACAAGAAATTTTGCTCAAGAAGCGGGACGAGGTCTATTTTAAAATCATTATGAATCAAGTATCGGTCGATGAATTCGATAAGTTCGTGGAAGAATGGAAGAAGCTTGGCGGCGATGCCATGACCAAAGAAGTGAACGAATGGTACAAAACGAAGAAATAACGGCTATCCGGGCGAATCGAGGGATCGGGCGTACACCGTCCCTCCCTCTTTTTTTCATGGTGCGGCAACAACATCTTTAGGCATACGCGAGGTGAATGGCGTGAATGGACTGATACGGATGTGGAGGCGGGAGTGGCCTCTGCATATGATGCTGATTCCGGGAATCGTGCTGGTGGTGATATTCAGCTATGTTCCGATGGCGGGCCTCATCATGGCTTTCCAGAAATATATTCCGAACAGAGGCTTGTTCGGCTCACCCTTCATCGGGATGAAAAATTTTCAATTATTGATCGATTATCCCGATATCGGGCGTATTTTCTTCAATACCGTCTATATTGCCGTGATGAAAATCATCGCCGGTCTGGTCGTGCCGATCACGGTGGCCATCCTGCTGAACGAGCTGCGGAGAGAATGGATCAAGCGAACGTTCCAGACGCTCGTCTACTTGCCTCACTTTTTATCGTGGGTGCTGTTAAGCGGGATCTTGGTCGATGTGTTGTCTCCATCGTCCGGCATTCTCAATCAATTTCTGGGGCTATTCGGTATCCAGCCTATCTTTTTCTTGGGAAGCAACGCCTGGTTTCCGTATGCGATGGTGCTGTCGGATGTATGGAAGGAATTCGGCTTCGGCACGATTGTATATCTGGCTGCGTTAACCAACATCAACCCGTCGCTCTATGAAGCGGCGGAAATCGACGGCGCGGGGCGATGGAAGCAAACCTTCCATATTACGTTACCCGGAATGATGCCGATCGTCATCCTGATGCTGACGCTGAATATCGGGAACGTCCTGAATGCCGGCTTCGAGCAAATCTTCAACCTGTACAGCCCGCCGGTCTATGAAAGCGCGGACATTATCGACACCTTCGTCTATCGCATGGGGGTGCAGCAGGCGCAATTCGGCTTCGCCACGGCGGTAGGTCTGTTGAAATCCGTCGTATCGTTCATCTTGATCGCCATTTCCTATGTACTCGCTTATCGCGTAGCGAATTACCGGATTTTCTAAGCTTCGTCCGTTATCAGAAAGGAGGCCTACCGTGGCGATAAAGACATCCTTGGGCCGCAAACTATTTATTGCGTGCAACTACATCTTTCTGGCGCTTCTGTCGTTCCTGTGCCTGATGCCAATTATTCATATTTTGGCGATTTCGTTCAGCTCCGGCACGGCCGCCGCGGCCGGTCAGGTTACGCTGTGGCCGGTCGAGTTCACAACGGCCGCCTACAATAACGTGTTCGGCAAGCCCGAATATTTGCGGGCGTTCTGGGTATCGGTCCAGCGCGTTGTGCTGGGAACGACCCTCAGCATGTTTTTGACGATTCTCACGGCCTATCCGTTGTCCAAGGAGCCTCGGCAATTCCGGCTGCGAACGTTTTACGCCTGGTTCTTCGTCTTTACGATTCTGTTCAGCGGCGGTCTGATCCCCACCTTTCTCACGATAAAATCGTTGAACCTGATCGACAGCATCTGGGCGTTGGTCTTGCCGACAGCCGTCCCGGTGTTCAATGTCATCCTGCTGCTCAATTTCTATCGCAATTTGCCGAAGGAGCTGGAGGAATCGTCGCGGATCGACGGCGCAGGCCATTTTACGACCTTATGGAAAATCTACGTGCCGCTCTCCTTGCCTGCCTTGGCCACCACGGGACTGTTCACAATGGTCGGTCATTGGAACAGCTGGTTTGACGGAATGCTGTATATGAATCATACTGAAAATTATCCGCTGCAAACGTTTTTACAGACGGTCATTATCAAGATGGATTTCCGCTTCATTAAAGCGGAGAATGCCGAATTGATGCTTAAGCTATCCGACCGAACGAGCAGAGCGGCGCAAATTTTCGTAGCGGCCTTTCCTATCCTGGTGGTGTATCCGTTCTTGCAGAAGCTGTTCATTAAAGGAATCGTCATGGGGAGTGTAAAAGGATAATAGCGAAGCGGTCTGCAGGCATTAGAGGAGAACATACGATGAACGGCTTATTCTTTTTGCGTGATTCCTCGATTTTCAAAAAGGTTATGGCCGCTTTTCTGGCGGCTTTGCTGCCGCTGATGGCGATTACTTGGACGATCAACGAGAAGGGCTCGGACAATATCCGCAGCGAAATTACGGAGTCGGTACTGAATACGACGCGGTTCTATATGGACTCGCTGGACAAGGAAGCGGATCGCATCAGCCGTTATTTGCCGAACTATGTGATGGATACGGACTTGATGGAGCTTGCGGCAACCGGCAATGACATGAGTCCGTACGAGCGGACACGCAAAATATTGGATATTCAGCGGCGGCTTGAGCTGATGAAAAATTCAAGCCCTTTTATCGAAGAAGCGAAGGCCTACGTCCCGCTCCTCAAGCGCAGCATTCTCAGCAACGATTATGAAACCCGGTTGGACCCGGAGGAATATATGGCGATGCAGCAAAATGCGAAGCTGTACGAAGCGCCGTTCATTTACTGGAACAACCGGCTGTTTATTACGATGCCGTATCCCGGGAATTCGGCCCGAAGTCCGTTATATATTCTGGGAGTCGAGCTGTCGGCGGCCAAGATCAAGGAAACGCTCGCGCAAATCGGCCGGACGCGGGGCGGGCAGAGCGTTCTGCTGAATTTGGAGCTGGGGTGGAGCATGGAGACGGGGATGGACACGGCTTTGCTTCAGCGAATGAAGGCTTTTGCCTTGGAGAAGCGGGAATTGCAATCCGATGAAGGCCATGAAACGATCGTTCATGACCATAAAAGGTATCTTGTGGTGTATAAATATTCCAATCTCTGGAATTCGTATTCCATGACCTGCATCCCGGAAGAGATGGTTCTGGGCTCGCTGCAAATGTATCGGACGTTGTTCTGGTGGGCGTGCGCGCTGGCCGTTTGTATCGTGATGTTTTTTACTTATTTTCTATTACGGTTTATTTACCGGCCATTGATGAAGCTGGTGCATTCCTTCCGCCGCGTTCAGCAGAACAGGCTGGAGCCGATCCTCATCGACCGCGGGGCAGATGAATTCGGGTATTTGTACCGGGCGTTCAATGACACGGTGCGGTCCTTGAAAACGTTGATCGAGGAAAACTACGAGCAGCAAATCCGGAATCAGCGTTCGGAGCTGAAGCGGCTGCAATCGCAGATTAACCCTCACTTTTTATATAACTGCTTCTTTGTGCTGTGCCGGTTGATTAAATCGGAGAGTCAGAAGGAGAAAGCATATCAATTTTGCTTATATATCGGACAATACTTCCAGTTCATTACCCGTAACGACGAGGATGAAATCCCGCTGGAGCTGGAGGTAGAGCATTCCCGTACGTATGTCGAGATGCAACGAATCTGCTACGGGGAACGGATTCAGGTTTTGTTCGAGGGAGATGTCCCTGCGATCGACGTGCCGCGGCTCATTCTGCAGCCGATTATCGAGAATGCGTATAAGCATGCGTTGGGCAATATGCTGCAGCCCGGCGAATTGTGGGTACATAGCGAGCGGAGAGACGGCGACTTTCTCCTCTATGTCGAAGATAACGGCCAAAGCATCACGGACGAGGAGATCGACATGCTTCAGAAGAAGCTGCGCTATTCCTCGAACCGGATCGAGGAGACGACCGGCCTTATGAACGTCCATCGCAGAATTCAGCTGCGCTACGGGGAAGCATATGGCATTACCGTGTCCCGTTCGGAGCTGGGCGGACTGCAAGTCATCATCAAACTGAGCGTAAGCTAAAGGGGGAACGGCATGTACCGACTGCTGATCGTGGATGATCTTCCCATTATCGTCGACGGCCTTCTTGAGCTATTCGAGCAAACCAGCCATCTGCCGCTTGAGGTGATGAGCGCTTATTCGGGCGAAGAAGCGCTGGAGGTGCTGTCCGATCACCGGATCGATATCGTCGTGTCCGACATTAAGATGCCCGGCATCGAAGGGATCGAGCTGCTGCGGGAAATCAAGTCGCAGTGGCCCGCCTGCAAGGTGATTTTTCTGACCGGCTATAACGATTTCCACTATGCCCGAAGCGCCATTACCTACGGCGGGTTCGATTATATTCTGAAGGTCGAAAGCGACGAAAAGATTATTCAATCCGTCGAACGGGCCATCGAGAAAATCGAAGAGGAACAGGATCAAGTGCAGGTGGTCGCGAGAGCGCAATCCAAGATGAGACAGGCCCTGCCCTCGCTGCAAAAGGAGTTCATGTGGGGACTCCTGCAAGGGAAGCAGGTCACGGAGGAGGAGCTCAGGCAGGCGTTCAAAGAGATCGATATTCCGCTCGATGCGACCATGCCGGTGTATTTGCTCATGGGAAGGGTAGATGCCTGGAAAGAGATGTTCACCATGCCGGATAAAGCGCTGCTGACCTATGCGCTGCAAAATATTTGCGATGAGTATTTATCGGCACAGGTACGAAGCTTTTCCGTCGTCTTCGAGCTGTCCAAGATCGTCTGGATCATCCAGCCGAAAGCTTCCGACGAGCTATCCGGCCATGTCGGCGGTCTGGATTGGATGAGAGCCCACCGGTATACGAGCGGGATTCTGGACAGCGTGCAGGAAACGTGCAAGAAGCTGCTGCGGCTGTCGGTGTCGTTCCTGCTCGGCAGCGAGGCGATCCCGTGGAACAGCCTGTCGGACCGGTTTCATTCGATCAAATACGGCTTGATGCAAGGACACGGATTGTTGCATGAGGTCATTATGACCGATAAGGACATGCAGAAGACGGACCCTACCGATAAAGCGGAAAGCTATCATGACGGGTTCTTCCATGCCCGGGTACAACTGCTCATGACCTGTCTGGAGAACAATCACCGCGAGCAGTTCAACAAGCTGTTCGTCGAGCTGACCGCCATATGGAACGACCCGGACACGCCCTGTGAGCGGAAGAGCGAGCTGTACCATTCCCTCTCGTCCGTGTTTTTGTTCTATCTGTACAAATACCGGGACATTCGCGATCACGTCAATTTACAGGTGGACCTTGATATTTTGTTCCGTTATGACGATTCGGCTTCCTGGCCGGAGCTGGTCGAATACTATTGGAAAATCGCCGATTGCGTCTTCGAATGGAACGCACAGCGGGGCTTGCAGCTGCCGACGGAGGTGGTGAATAAGGTGCACCGCTATATCGAGGAGCACATCGCTACCGATATTTCGCTCACCGCGCTGGCGGATTACGTGGGCTTGAACCCGTCGTATTTGTCCAGGCTGTATAAGCAAATGACCGGGATCGGGCTATCGAAATATGTGAACGATTACAAGAACGTGATCGCCAAAGACATGCTTCTGAACACCTCGATGAAGGTCAACGAAATCGCGGCCGCGCTGGGCTATAACTCGGCGCTTGCGTTTATTCGCTTCTTCAAGAAGCAGAACGAGACGACGCCGCAAGATTTTCGCACGGCGCGAAGCCCGACGCCTAATATAACGACCTGAATTAGTGAAACTATACTTTGATGGCTATAGAATAATCTTGATACTTTTGAACTTAATATAATCTTAAATAAATTCGTTTTTTACCTATTTGAGGGCATCAGTTGCCTGATGCAAATTCTTTCATGGTAGTTTAATCTTATCTCCCAATGTTAGTTGCAAAATCACAATAGTAATTATCAATAGGTACCAGAAATAGGCATTTATAAGTGCACCAATTTTATTACGAAATTTGGCGTAGTCTTTAATCATAAAAATAATAGACATTATAATAAAGCCTGCTACTAATATTGTATTAAACATATTACCTAGTCCAACATGATCAATAATAAATAATATTATTAAACCTAGTACACTTTGAATTGTAAATAGCATGATGCAACCTCTTTTCTTAATATCCACCTGTTTAGTTTTACTCAAACAGGTGGATATATATTACCTAAGTTTTTGCTTAAGCGCCATAAATGTTAGGCATGTTGGGGTTCCAATATGAAATATCCACATATGTTCCCCTACCATTGTCTGCATAAATAATTTGACCCAACTTTACAAGCCCAATGCCAACTACAATATTTGCTGCCCATCCCGGAAGATTAAGTAGTTTTTGAAGAATAAAGCCATTGAAGATACCCGCACTTCCAGCGATATACAGTGGATGATTCTTAATGTCATCTAGAAACTGATGAGAAGAATATAGACGATAGCCCCACCAAAGCAGTTCCCAGTCAAAATATTTGTTTGTGTCAACAGACATCACGATTCCTTTGCTTTCATTAGCAAGAGGCTTCAAAGTCTTTTGCGAGGTCACTTGCAACTGATATCCTTCTTTGAGAGTTTCAGAGATTCGTTTGTTTGATAAGGCAATAAGATCCTGCGCTTTTGGGAATTCCCCCTCTGTCAGTTCTTTCTTGGCTTCATCCTTTAGATAATACCGCTTTGAGTTTTCATCCAAAACTACAAATGGGGAAGCTTTTTGGATAAGTTCATTACTTACTTGATTGTTTTGGACAACACTATCACCATTCTTGTAAACCGAAGTCGTTACTGGTGGGGATGCAGCCAAAACAGAAGAACTAACCACTGAGCCAAACATTGACAATGCAACAACAGCAAGAACGAACTTTTTCAAAGTATGTCTCCCTCCAAAATTTTTAGTAGATATGATCGCTGCGCAGCATGTCATATTCCACTAGTATATTACATTATTTGGAGATTTTTTCTTTATTAAGATTTATTTATCAAAAATCGATCTAGGCCACTCTATTATTTAATATGGGTTATCAACTCGCTTGCACTTACATTAAGGCAGGCTACTCGACTCCGAGCGAGTTTATGGCGCATGCTTATGTTTTAACGACATGGATATGTAGTAGGTATCTTTTTCTACAATCAATTCGGTATGGACTACAGAGTAATTCCTTCCATGGTGATTCCGTTTACCAGTTTGGACAGGCGAAGAAATTCTCCAATGTCGGTGACGTAAATATCTGCCGCTGTGTCGTCGGGGTATATGCACAGTACTCTAATGGTGTTCAGTCCTTTCTTTTGACTCTAAACAAACCATAGACCAGTAAGTCGAATCTTCCAAGAGACGATAGAGCTTGTTTATTGAATATAAGCCCTAAAGGGATATATTCCGGGATAAAATTACGCATGCTCGATCTATCAATGGTAGAAAGGGAAGCGAGTCTACGCTTGAGGCAGAAGTGTAAGCGAGCAAAGAGGGTACTGAAGGTCATCAGCGCTATGCTGGATGACCCGTTGGATTGAGGATATTCTGGTTTGTTTGCTAAAAGGAGCTGCTGCGGTAAGCTCCTTTTAGCTTTTTTTGGCCATTATGACAGTAAAGCTGAACGTACCATAAGTCTATCCAGATCATTGGTCGACTTTGCATTCGGATTGTATTTGTCAATCTAAAAGTTGACCACTCCGGCGTTAAAAATAGACACCCGAGGGTGTGAGCTTGTTATAGACTGGCTTGGGAATAAGCTAACGGGCAGGGTGGTTCCAATAAATGGCGAAATTATTATAAACAATTTAGGAGTGGTGACTTGGCTATATCAACTCGTTGCTCCGCAGCGCGCAGGCTTCCTCGTACACCTGAAACAGCGCCTACCAGTCCTCGAGCAAAAAAGTGGAAATGAAAATATCAGTAGTATCAAATAGAGATGGGAGCTTAAAGATGGCGAATAGAATTGTTGGAGACTTGGAAAATAAACTAATCATCTACGGGTACAGGAAGCCTCTGGGTTCGCGTACTTATTTACCTTTTCTTCCTGAGGCTATAGTTAATGAATTTATAGATGCTAAAGTGGTACTAGAACGCGACAGTAAAGAACAAAAGATTTATCAAATTTATTACTGGATTGAAGGGGATGGAGAATTCTATTTTCGAATAATTGTCTCGTATCTCGAGGATTCAATCACCATCCTTGCAGATGATGCTAATATCGCGGTGCGTGCTTATAAGGCTCTTTGCGAAAGTTTGGCACGATGGAAGTTACAGTGAAGCTAACAGGTAATGATAGTGAAGTTGAGCAAACTGTCGCAGCGGTAAGCTTTGTCATTGAAGTAACGGGCAGATTATCTCGAAACTATTCTCACTATTTAACGTCAAACTGGTGTAAATTCGGTATAATTAGAACCCATACATGAATTGGATAAGGGAGTCAGCCTATGAAGTTCATATTTAATAATTTCACATCTGATGTTGAGATATTTAATAAAGATAACGATGATTTTGTAGTAAGGTTTTATGATAAAGCAAAAGAACAAAACGAAGACGAAATAATTAATCTTGTTATTGTAGATCCAGGTTATGGGTATATTTCTTTGAAAATTAAGGGCGAAGGAGCGTTGTTGAGCGGATTTTTAGATGAAGATATTTTTATTACTGAGGAAATGGTAGACGCCGCAATTAATTACATCGAAGATTTAATCCCGCATGCAAAGAATAGATATATGCCGTATCATGTAGTCCGCTTCAAAAAAGCAAGCTATGTAGAATACAATGGTGAGTATTAATGGGGTTTTCGACCAAGTGTGACTAATCTTATGCATGGATCAAATTAAACTAACGGAAACGATAGCTCAACACAATAGCATGAGGCCGCGGCAGGATCAATCGGGCGGCATCATTAACGGGCAGGATAGCGTCTATTTTGGTTTTGGTTATAATGTTTAATAGGGGCCATTTAATTGCTTCGATTCATCTGGAGTTACCAATGACCTGTGTCGAAATATTCGAAAAGGGGCAAGTTGTGTGCAAAAGACTGAAAAAATTTACAACACTGCAGTAGAGGCAACTTTAGAGGTGATTGGTGGGAAATGGAAACCTGTTATTCTCTTTCATCTGACATTTGGTAAGAAACGTAATAATGAATTTAAGAGCTTGATTCCCGCAATTACTCAAAAGATGTTAACGCAGCACCTTCGGGAGCTTGAAGAAGAGGGCGTCATCTTACGTATCTCTTACAATCAGGTACCACCGAGAGTTGAGTATGAGTTGACAGACTACGGCTGGAGTCTAAAGGAACTCCTACATCTGATGTGCCGTTGGGGGGATTCGCATATAGAGAGAAAGTACGAGGGAAAGGCTACCGTTCTTAATCCAATGCTTACAGACGTAAATAACAGTTAAGAAACCGACCCAATATACAAGGTCGGCTTTCTTATTTTATACGGTAGTTTATGGAATGACTTTACGCTTGCGGAAGTCGTTGAAGATGTCCATAAACATTGCTTCGGTATCGACGAATTCGTGAAAGCCTAAACGACGAGCCTTAGTTCCGTCGGCAAAAAAATCGTAATCCCATGCAAACACGAAATCGCCGAATTGCCAAGAGGATACATCTTTATAGGAATTCCGAGCAAGCCCATGCTTCTCAACCATTTTGTTCCAAAGCAGCTCCTTGTCCGCCATGACAACGTCCAGAGACATCTGCAACGGAGGCGCTGTTTCCAGGCCAAAGTATTGAGCGATCTTCGGCCATAACTCATTCCAACGAAACAGATCGCCGTTCGTAATGTTGAATGCCTGATTCGCACAGCGCTCGTCGGTCGCTGCCCATACTGTTGCCTTTGCGAGAAGCCCAGCGTCTGTCATCTCCAATAGACTGTTGTAAGCTCCCGGCTTACCTGGAAACCGCAAAGGGATTCCAAGTTCCTTCGAAATTGAAGCGTAAATCGCTATGACCATTGCGAGGTTCATCGGATTTCCAAGCGAGAAGCCGCAGACTACAGAAGGACGGAGTGCCGACCAAGTCCAAGCCTTACCTTTTTGCCGTTGTTCTAAGAAATCTTGCTGATCAATATTGAACTCAGGAGGCATGTGGTTGGCGTCTGTCTCACGAGCAGGAGTTTTGAACGGGCCGAGATGTGCGCCGTATACCTTGTATCCCTGCATCAGACTGACATGTTTCAAGCCCGACGCGATTGGTTCGATCACTTCTATGATATTCACTAACATGGCGAGATTCGGTGGAACAAGTTCAGCCCAAGTTGGACGGTCTTGGTAAGCAGCATAAAAAATGTGTGTTACCTCAGTTAAATCGCTTAACTTCTCGTGAAGCTCGTCTATATTGAGTAGGTCCGCAGCCACATATCGAACACGGTTGCTAGATTCTCCACCGCGACGCGATACGCCGATTACGTCCCAATCAGGGAGAGTGATGAGGTGATCGATGAGGTTGCGACCTATAACACCATTTGCACCCACGACCAAGGCGACTTTGCGTGTTGTTGTAGATTCAATATTCATAGTGTGTCAGCTCCTTCTGTACTATTCTTTGTACAACATTATTTTGCATCAACTAACCATACATAGGAAGTACGCACTTTAAAGTGACATAAGCACTTTAAAGTAATCGAGATATATTCAGACGAAAAGAAGTCAGTCAACCCCCTCTTTGCTTTCTTAATCATCATGGTGGATGGGTATACTCGGCGGCGCTAGCTTTTCAAAGGTAAATTAAGTTAACGAGCAGATTAATGGTATTTATGATATGGATCATCGCGCTATCAGTAACGGCAAGTTTTTCCCGCTGATATTTCTTTATGATTTTTGTTATTGTATAGTCATTGGATAAAGTGCCTCTGATAAAGGAGTCAGTTGTGAAATGCTTAAGATCAGTGCTTTTTCAAAGTTGAGCGGTATTTCTGTCAAGGCGTTAAGATTTTACGATAGCGTGAGGCTGCTTGAGCCCGCCGTTATAGATCCTAATAATGGCTATCGGTACTACACCCAGGAGCAGCTTCTGACCGTTAAGCGCATTACCGCCTTTAAGGAACATGGTTTCACGCTGGATCAAATAAAAACCTTTCTCGAAGAGCATCCATTACCTGAAGTAAAGCTAAAATTAGCCGATAAGAAGAAAGAACTTGAGCGTTCCATCCTGGAAGCGCAGCAGCAGTTGAAAGAAATCGATAACAGGATTGCCCGCGTCGAAGAAGCGGATAAACGCCAACATGAAACACCGATAACCGTTCGTAACGTACAGCCACAACTTACGGCTTCGATTCGTGATATCGTTCCGCGTACGCACCTATGTCTACTGCTTGACGAACTTACAAAGTACGTCAATTCGTATGGGGAGGACGAAGGACGAGATCTGACGATTTTATGGTATGATCATGGCGGCACGTACACGGATCAAGCCGATCTAGAGGTTGCAGTACCGCTGACAAAGGCTATTCCAAGCAGCGAAAGAGTGAATGTCCGCTTTCTGCCCGAGTTAAAAGCGGCCGCATCCCTTGTACACCTCTGTAGTCCTTACGATGACTCTTGCCTTGCTGCTGATCAGTTAGCATCATGGATCTCGTCTCAAGGCTATGTCCGTTCCTATAAAGATCCGATCCGTGAAACCTATTTAACTTCGGACAAAGATATTTACGGAAAAATGCGCTTGGCCAAATTGCTCGTTCCCCTTGAGCTTGGTTAAGATCATTGGTATCTCCATGCCTCCTTCCGGAGTTCATTTTTTCTCTGAAAATAGTTTTGTAATCCCTCTTGACTCTCCCCTTTACGGGAAGGTATACAGTAGCATTACACATCATAAGGGAGTGAGATCTATGAAACGATTGGAAGGAAAAATTGCACTAGTCACAGGCGGAAGTCGCGGTATCGGAAAAGGAATTGCGCTGAGACTGGCGCAAGAGGGCGCGCTGGTTATCGTTCACTATGGCAATCGTCGTGTTGCTGCAGAAGAAGTTGTCCGCACCATTGAAGCGCATGGAGGACAAGCTTTGGCTATAGGAGCAAATCTCGAAACCGTTGCCGGGGTAACGGATTTGGTTCAAACTATGAAGGAAGAGCTCCTTCGCCTAACTGGTCAGAACCAAATCGATATTCTCGTTAATAATGCCGGTATAGGAACTTCCAAAACATTAGAGGAAACTACGGAGGAAGAATTCGACGCGATATTTGCAGTGAATGTAAAAGCACCGTTTTTTCTCGTCCAGCAAACTTCACAGTTTCTGCGTGACGGAGGACGAGTTATCAACATCTCTTCAGGCGTTACACGAATTGCGTATCCCCATATCATGGCGTACAACTTGACGAAAGGTGCCATAAATACGTTTACCCTGCATCTTGCGAAACTATTAGGGCCCCGCGGCATTACAGTTAATGCCGTACTCCCTGGCATCGTCGATACGGACGTGAATGCGGAATGGCTGCATACGCCGGAAGGCCAACAGCATGCAGCCGAAATGTCTGCCCTTGGCAGGATTGGCGAAGCTTCGGATATTGCGGACATCGTGGCTTTCCTCTCGTCATCGGACGGCCGTTGGATTACCGGACAGATGGTCGATGCTACGGGTGGATCACACTTATAAGTTCAATCAACAGCCCTTCTAGGCAAGATGGAGGGGCTGTTTTTATGTTTAATCATCGTAAAACTTGCCGTTACTTTATGGTAAAGTTCCTGATGGTTGAATAATACCACACATCGTTGAACGGGATGTCGCAGCCAATTTTATTAATATGACATAAGGTGACGTATTTGAGGTCTATAATGGGTGGTAGATTAACGAAAGGAGTAATAAATCATGAAACGAAGAATTATTTTAGATTTAGCGGTTACTTTAGATGGTTTTATTGAAGGGAAAAATGGTGAAGTTGATTGGTGCATTATGGACTCTGAGCTGGGGTTTAATCATTTTTTAAATCAAATTGATGCCATTTTCTATGGAAGAAAAAGCTATGATTTATGGGGACAATTTACTCCGGAAATCGAACCTACGGATTTTGAAAAAGAATTTTGGGAATTGGTTCATAGTAAAGAGAAATATGTGTTTTCCAGGACGCAAAAGGGGACTGACAATAAAGCAATATTCATAAATGATAGTATTCTTGAAGAAGTAAACAAATTAAAGAATAAGCCTGGCAAAGACATCTGGCTATATGGTGGAGCAAGTCTTATTACAACTTTTATCAATTTAGGACTTGTTGATGAATTTAGATTATCTGTTCACCCTGTTGTTTTGGGAGAAGGGAAACCGCTGTTTGTGGATATAAAACAGAGGTTGAATTTAAAAATGGTCAATACAAGAACGTTCTCCTCAGGCGTTGTACAACTAATTTATCATTTTGATGGGAACTAATAATAATGCACATTCCAATGATAAAATCGTTAGTTTCATATTAACAGCGGCAAGTCTAAGACTTTATTTTCTGGTCTTCGACCGCCGCTTTTTCATCTACTGGGTTCATGGAAATTCGAGGCCTGACGGGGTACGTTGCAACGGACCCAATTCCAAAACAGAGCTTGGGTGTCCAAGCCAAATTGATACGGTGACCCAAGAAGTTTCGGGATCGGCATGAATATGTGCGCCACAGAGAACCTATTTAAAAATACGATCAATTTCGTTGATTTCTTCTTCTGTCAGGTGGACGTCTAATGTTTTTAAATTATCCAGCGCTTGCTCTGCTCTTTTTGCTCCGGGAATGACAACATCTATGGAATCATGTGTTAAATACCAAGCAAGGACTACATGAGCAACTTCGGCAATTTTTTCATTTGCAATTTTACGGAGATGCTCTACCTTTTCTAGATTTTTTTTAAATTGATCGGCCTGGAAGTGAGGCATATCTTTGCGTAGATCATTGAATGTCATATCCTTATTGTATTTACCGGCCAGCAAGCCTGATGCTAGTGGAAAGTATGGAATAAACGAGATATTATTCTCAGTCGTATATGGAAAGAATTCTTGTTCCGCTTCACGCTGCAGCAAATTGTAGTTTCCCTGTAATACATCGACATAACCATCCGTATTTGCTTCTTTCAATTGTTCAAGTGAGAAGTTGGAAACGCCAATTGCTCTAATTTTACCTTCGTCCTTTAGCTGTTTTAAGACTCCAACCGCCTCATCTTTTGGTGTATCCTGATCTGGAACATGAATATAAAATAAATCTATGTAATCTGTTTGTAGTCTTTTCAAACTATCTTCAACGGTTTGTTTTAAAAAAGCAGGCGAATTATCCATGGCAACATCATTGCCGACAAGTGTAAGGCCGCCTTTTGTTGCAAGGATGAGATCATGACGCTTTCCTGCTTCTTTTATCACTTCACCTATTAGCTCCTCTGAACGTCCTGTTCCATAAAAAAACGCTGTATCTAAAAAATTCACTCCATGGTTGATCGCAGCCCGCACCAAATCTTTTCCTACTTCTTCATTTATATTAGGAAAAATATTGTGCCCACCTACAGTGCTTGCTCCAAGTCCGATTGGATTGATAACTAAATCTGTTTTACCAATTCGTGTTTGTTTCGTCATTCTCTTCAACTTCCTCTCATTTTTAAGCTTAGTGTACGTTATCCACGTTTTGTTGGCGCTAGCTTACTTAAGCATGACTAGGTAATGTAACTACCTTAATTCTTTGGAAGTGCCGGTGCAACATCTGGAATACTACCGGCTTGGTTAGACTGCGTCTCTCCGATTGGTCGTACGTGCCGAAGCCGCGTAACGATAAGGATGATGGTAACGAGCATGATAGCGCCGCTGGCTGCCGCAACGGCGTGCATCCCGCCGGTAAAGGCTTTCAATGACGCAGCTGTGCAATATCGGATTCTGTATAGATCCTGTGTCCGGAGTCAGTATGACCGGATGGAGAGAACAAACCGATCTGGTCGTAGTATCGCAATGTTCGAACCGTTAATCTTGCTAATTTTTCAATTTCTCCAACTTTCCACTCCCTTTTCATGATCATCCTCTTTTTTCGCGCGAGGTTTTTACCTGTATCCATAGCGTAAATCATTACGTTACGATAGTTTCAAGTAGAAAATGGAAAATTTTAAACTTTTGCATGATAATAGGGCGAGGTAAGAGAATTCTTTATTCCGATGCAGAATGCTAATACATTGAAAGCATATGCTTTGCAGCTCAAGATGCTGGTTAAGGGTCTCGGGGATGGGCAGAAGAGTGTGGTGGAACCGGAGTAACACATCCGCTTCACCTACAATATGATGAGTCTAGAAAACTAAAGAGGTGAGCCAATGGCAGTCGTAAAAGCAAGGAAACAGGATATTGATATGTTGGCAAGGTTGCTTCGGGCTGAAGCTGAGACCGAAGGCGAAAGGGGCATGCTCCTTGTTGGAAATGTTGGCATTAACCGAGTAAGAGCGAATTGCTCCGATTTTAAAGGAATCCGGACCATTCCCCAAATGATTAACCAGCCGCATGCGTTCGAAGCGTTGCTACATGGTTTGTACTATCAAAACGCAAGAGAGAGGGAACGTCGTCTGGCGAGACAGGCTGTGAATGGGGTGCGGAATTGGCCAGCCAAATTCTCCCTATGGTATTTCCGTCCAGGAACGTTCGAAAATCCCGGACCATGTCCGCCAACCTGGTATAATCAGCCGCTCGCAGGACGATGGAAGAAACACTGTTTTTATGAACCGACCGCGAAAGAATGTGAAACTGTATATAGTACGTTTTAATATGATAAACGAAAAGAGCTCAGGATTTCGTTACCTGACTTGTCACAGCCATGTGTCGGTTGACAAGAACTTTATTTCATCAAGTGCCGCGTATATCGCGGCTTCTTTGGGTTTAGCGGAATAAAGTTGTTGTCACGGTCATTTTTTTCGTCGAGAAAGATCCAGACGGAAACAAGCTGATGATTTGTCGTAAATAGAGAAGATATCAAGCACGATTGAACCAAATCATTCTCTAAGAAAAGGCCATCCTTTGCGGGATGGCCTTTTGGTCAATCCTTGCCGTTACAGACAGCGCGGCGAACCGTATCATAAGTAACGGCAAGGACTGCTGTCCGTCAATTCCTGCCGCTGAACCGCTCGAGCGCTTCCTCGGTAACCGGTGCGAAGAGGTTGACGAGGTTGCCGTCGGGGTCGCGAAGCAGTGCAGAGCGGTTTCCCCATGGCATCGTGGTCGGTTCCTGTACCCACTCGTCGACAAGCGGCTTCAAGCGTGTGTACTCGGCATCGACGTCGTGGACGCGAAACTCGATGATGACGGTGTGGTTGTCGGCCGCGCGCGCGGTACCAGCGCCGAACAGTTGCACTGTCTGGGAGTGGCCGATCGCCAGGGTACACGATGGCAGAACGAACTCAGCGAAGACAGGCGCGGGGCGCTTTGCCGAAACACCTGTGACTTTCTCATAGAACTCGACGAGTCGATCCAAGTCGTCGGTAATGATGCGTACAGAAGCGAAATTCACGAGACATCATCCTTTCAATAATGGAATTAAACGCTACGATACCGTATCGTATCATATCGGCCTGAAAAATACAAGTGAACGTATGACTAACAAAAATGGTGCTCGAAATTGATTCGTTGCCTCACCAGGCGCAGTCGTGGACCCGGCGCCAAGGATGCCCCCGTGGTATAATGTGAAGGAGCATTTATTTTAGGCAACGAACCCCAGTTTAAGTACTTTTATGTTGGAGGGAAGATTGGTGACTACGTCTAATAAATCTGAACGTGTGCCGTCGGACAAGGTGAATAGTCGCGTCGAGCGTTCACGACATACCGTCCTGACCACGGCATTTGAACTGCTCAGCGAAGGCGGTGTGGCTAGCTTCACCGTCGATGAGGTGGCGCGTCGTTCCGGGGTCGCGAAGACGACCATCTACCGCCACTGGCCGACGCGGGAAGCACTGGTGATGGACGCCTGTTCACGGATGATTGCCGAGCAGGAAACGCCCGACACCGGCTCACTCGAAGGTGACGTCACGGCTATCCTGGTGGAAATCGCGCACCTGTTACCGACGGCGAATTGGTCCTTCGTTCTGCCGTCAATCGTCGACACCGCCGAGCGCAATCCGGAGTTCGCGGAAATCCACAGTCGGATTCAGCGCGGACACGCCGCGCCCCTGAGAGAGGTCCTGCAGCGCGCGGTAGGCAGGGGCGAGCTGTCGGTAGACGCCGACGTGTCAACGATCGTCGCAGCCCTGCTGGGGCCACTCTTCTACCGCCGCTGGTTCTCGCGCGAACCGATCGACGACCAGTTCGTAAAGGCGATCATCAAACGCGTACTCGCTTCACTTTAGTGCGAGACGCCTACCACTGCTTGGCCGGACCGTTATCTATAGGTAAGGGACAAGTAAAAAAGGTGTCCCTCAGCCATTTTCATTCATGGCTTTTGGGACACCCTCTTTTTAACTCTTTTTGTAGGTAGGCTCACATCAGTTATCTGTTCTTTTATATTGCTCTAACTCAGCCTTTAATCTGGCATTCTCATCCAACAACTTTTGTACATCGGGTATGTCCTTGCCGGAAATCCAGCCACCCAAATCGTCTCTTCCTCTATACTCCTTCAATTTTTCATGAAGTACCCACCTAATGTGCCATTCTTCTGCAATATGAAATATGGCCACATCTTCCATTACGGATTGCTTAAACTCTTGGAACTTCTGATAGCTTGACACGCCGACAAAGTCGTATGGCTGTCGTCTTAATGCTTCATCGGTTAAAACAAGAGCGAATCTTGGCTTACCTAGTTCTCCGGCATAATCATATTCCCAATGCGGATAACTCTTCGATTCGTCGGGAAGCATGTTTCCATAGAGTCCTCCGAGAATGGTGATAAATACATCGGATTCATCGATCCATCTCTTAATTGTGTCCATTGGGCGTTCCAAAAAGAATGGGTCGATTCCAATTCCAGCAGGAATGTGACCAGCTTTAAGAATAGCTTCTACAGCGATTTGACGTTCTGCAACCAGATCGGCAAAAGTAGACGATATGTAGATTTGTAATTTTTTTTTCATAGGCCACCTTATGGAATGAAATTAATATAAATCATACCGTTGGCTCCGTTCATATGATTTGCCGAGATTTCAATGCTTCGGATATTGCAGCCGGGCCGCTTCTTTGCTGATCATCCCCTTTTTTGTATGATACAATCATGAGTTAATAGTCCTTTTTCTTAAAAATTCAAATTAGGATGATGATCCAATGAACATTTTGCTTGTGGAAGATGATAAAACTATCGCGTCCGGCCTTGAGTATTCTCTACAGCAAGACCAGTTTTCTACGGTTCTGTGCCATGACGTCGCATCTGCGAAAAAGGTAATAGCCGAGCAGTTGGATCAGTTCGCTTTATGTCTGTTCGATTTATCGCTGCCGGATGGAAGCGGGTATGAACTGTGTAAAATGGTGAAGGAGCAAAGCGATATTCCCGTTATTTTCCTGACCGCCGTTGACGATGAAGTCAATGTCGTGATGGGGCTTGATATGGGAGCGGACGATTATATTACGAAGCCTTTTCGAATTCGCGAGCTGCTCTCGCGGATAAAATCGGTTTTGCGAAGATACCAGAAGCAGCCGCAGGCCAAAGCCATCATCGAAGTAGATGCTATCCGGATCAATACGCTTGAAGGCAAGGTGTATAAACATGGCGATGAAATTCCGGTGACGGCTTTGGAGTACCGCTTGTTGCTGATTTTCGCGAACCATATCGGGCAGATCCTCTCCAGAAACCAGCTTTTGGAGCAAATTTGGGATGTGGCCGGGGATTTCGTCAATGATAATACGCTAACCGTTTACATCAAAAGGCTGAGGGAAAAACTAGAGGATGATCCGAAAGATCCAACGTTCATTAAAACCGTACGCGGTTTAGGATATAAGGTCGGTGAGTAGCATGCTGCGTAATCGCGAGATCCGCCTCGTACTCTTGTTGATGTGCACGATGAGTCTGGTTATGCTTGCCGTCGCGGCTTTTTTTTCGACCGCTGCCGTGGTCCTCGTTCTAATGACGTCCATTTTACTCATTGGCTGCAGCCACCTGTTTACGAGATTGAGATATCAAGAGATTGAGAAATTGTCCGGCTATTTGCGGCAAATTAGCGGCGGCGACTATTCCCTTGACGTCCGGGATAATCGGGAAGGGGAATTCAGCATTCTGAAAAATACGATTTATAAAGTAACCGTCATGCTGTCGGAGCAAAGCTCCCTTTTGCACAAAGACAAAATCCATCTTACCGACGCGATTTCGGATATATCCCATCAGCTCAAAGCGCCTCTAACCTCTATGATGGTCATGGCCGACTTATTGGACGACGCCAAGCTGCCTGAAGCGAAAAGAACGGAATTTACGCGCAATATTCGTATTCAGCTCGAACGGCTGGATTGGCTTGTTTCTTCGTTATTGAAGCTTTCGAAGATCGATGCAGGCACCGTGCAGTTCAAGAAAGATCATGTCAGGGTGACCAAGCTTATTGAACAAGCGTTACAGCCCGTGCTCATTCCGATCGACATCAAAGAACAGACGGTTTCGGTAACGGGCGATGACAGCGTCTCTTTTGTAGGCGATCTGAATTGGACAACCGAAGCGGTAATCAATATTTTAAAAAACGGCGTGGAGCATACGCAAGCAGGCGGAACCATCGCGATTTCCTTTTCCGAGAACCCGCTATTTACGGAGATCAGGATTGAAGATAATGGCAAAGGCATCTCCAAGGAAGAGATTCCTCATATTTTTAAACGTTTTTATAAAGGAAAGGGGGCCGGCGAGGGCAGTAGCGGCATCGGTCTCTCGCTGGCTCACAGCATTATAACGAAACAGAATGGAGATATAGAGGTCCAGAGTGAACTCCATAAGGGAACCCAATTTCGGATTCGCTTCTACAAGCAAGTCGTCTAACCAGGGCTAAGTGACTAGACTGTCACTTTCTAGTCACTGTAAAGTCACTTCGGGCAGATATACTAAATCCATCGACAAACGCATGGAGGGTTCAGCATGGAAATTCTGAGGATCGAACATCTGTCTAAAGTGTATGGAAAAGGCGATACGGCGGTAAAAGCGCTTGATGACGTCTCCTTCTCGGTGGACAAAGGGGAGTTCGTCGCCATCATCGGTCCGTCCGGATCGGGGAAGTCGACGCTTTTACATATGCTAGGCGGTGTAGATAGACCGACAAGCGGAAAAGTATTTGTGGACCGCACGGACATGTACAGCCTGGACGAAACGCAGCTGGCGATTTTTAGACGGAGACAAATCGGGTTGATTTACCAGTTCTATAATCTTATTCCGATTTTAACGGTTGAAGAAAATATCCAGCTCCCGCTTTTGCTCGATCAGCATAAGGTGGATCGGAAACAGTTTGAGGATATTGTGAAGACGCTGAATTTACAAAATCGCTTGAATCATCTGCCGAACCAGCTTTCTGGCGGCCAACAGCAGCGGGTCTCGATCGGAAGAGCGTTGATGAATCAGCCGGCTATCATCCTGGCAGACGAGCCGACCGGTAATCTGGACAGTAAAAACGGCAGCGAAATCGTTGACTTATTGAAAATGTTCAACAAGAGCTTGCATCAGACGCTGATCATGATCACCCATGATGAACGAATTGCTTTGCAAGCCGACAGAATTATTTCCATTGAAGATGGAAAGATTGCCAAAGACGAGGTCATTCGGCCATGAACATTATCCATAAGCTAACACTTCGACATCTAATGAAAAATAAGAAGCAAACGCTGGTGACCGTGATCGGAGTTGTGATTTCCGTGGCCATGGTGACGGCGGTTATAACGCTTGGCTCCTCTTTCTTGGTGTTAATGCAAAAGCAAACGATTCAAGACTATGGAGAATGGCATGTCCAGTACAAAAACGTCAACAAAGATCAGCTCGAAGCGATCAAACAGGATGCGGCAACCCAACAATTAATCACTTCCAAGGAACGCGGCTATGCCCTGTTACAAGGAAGTCAAAATAGCAGCAAGCCATATTTGTTCATTAAAGCGTTTAATACCCAAGGCTTTAACAACTTCCCTATTGCATTGAGTGAAGGGCGTCTGCCTCAACAAGCCAATGAGATCGTCCTTTCGGAAGCTATCGCCCCGAACGCCAAAGTCACCTACCGGATTGGCGATCGGTTAACCCTTGATGTCGGGCAGCGTTCGAATCCTGCCGATCCTGCTAATACGGACCTCAATCAAAATGAACCATTAAGATTCATCAACGGGAAAAGCTCGGAAACCTTAATTCATACAACAACCGAAACGTATACCGTTGTAGGCTTTATTAAACGTCCTTCGTGGGAGCAGGCGTGGGCGCCGGGGTATACCGCCCTTACCTATGTCGACGAGAACATGGCGGACACCAACAAAACCGTGGATGCGAGTGTGGTCCTCAAGAAAGTCGACGGCAATGTATTTGCTCATGCTAATGACTTGTCCACGAAAAACAACATCAGCTCGTTTAAAACGAATGAGTCTCTATTGCGTTATTATGGCGTCATGGGCGGCGGATTAGGCAAAACCTATAACTCGCTATTCGTCATTGTGGTGCTTGTTATTGTCATTGGCTCCGTTTCCTTAATCTACAATGCTTTTGCGATTTCCGTCTCGGAACGGTCACGTTATCTGGGGATGCTGTCGAGTGTTGGAGCAACGAGAAGGCAGAAGAGAAATTCGGTATTTTTTGAGGGAGCGGTGATTGGCGTCATTGGCATTCCCTTAGGCGTCATCTGCGGCATGATTGGAATCGGCATTACCTTTCGCTTCATTAACTCGATGCTCGAAGATGCGATCGGTGTTACCGAAAAATTAACGTTGGTCGTCACGCCTTCATCGCTCGCAATGACGTGTCTGATCTCGATCGTCACGATATTCATTTCAACGTATCTTCCAGCCCAAAAAGCATCTAAAATTTCTGCCATCGACGCGATTCGGCAAACCATGGATATTAAGCTGACGGGGAAAACGGTGAAAACCTCGAAGCTGGTCCAACGGTTATTCGGCATTGAAGCGGAGTTCGGATTGAAAAATTTAAAAAGAAACAAACGCAGGTATCACGCTACGGTCTTTTCACTTGTCATTAGTATCGTGCTGTTTCTATCCGTGTCCTTCTTCACTTCCAACCTGCAGAAATCGCTTGGTGTCTCCCAAAAAGGCTATAACTATGATATCGGGGTATACAAGAACGGTGAAGTGACGACGCTCGATGAGCATTTGGTGAAATCGATTGTGTCGTTGGAGGGCGTTACGGAATACAGCCTGATAAAACAGTGGTTTGGCGTCTTCACTTGGGTTGCAGAGAAGTCCGTTCCCGAAGGGGCGAAACCCCCTCGGGCTCCTGATCAAGGTCGGTATAAATACGATATACGAGTAAATGCTTTAAGTGAAGACAAGCTGAAAGCCTATGCCCAAAAGGTCGGCACCGAGTACGCCAAGCTAACGAATCCCGCTCACCCAACCGGCATATTGATTGATGTCATGAAATATAAAGATGAAAAGAACAAAATTATCGAAACGAAAGCTATCCAGGGCCGAGTAGGGGAAATGCTTGATCTCGTCTCCACCGATTCTAATAAGGAATCGGTCAGCAAAGTGGAGCTTGCCGCGGTAACGGAACAATTCCCGATGGGACTTGTTCCAAGCAGCTTTGAAGTTCATCTTGTTGTATCCGAGCCGGTCTTCGACCAGTTAATGAAAAAAAGTAAGAATAAACAGTTTTCCTCACTTTACCTGAATAGTAGAGATCCTTTGAAAACACAGCAAGACATCGAAGAAATGAATCAAGAGCTGGAAGTCTCGAACATATTTCAAGTAAGACAGCACTCTGAACAAATAATCCTGTTATTGTCCGTATTTGTTTACGGTTTTGTGGCCTTAATTACGGCGCTTTCGATGGCGAATATTCTCAACACGATTTCGACGAGCATTGCCCTTCGCAAAAGGGAATTTGCGATGCTGAGATCGGTGGGGATGACGCCGAAAAGCTTTAATAAAATGATAAACTATGAAAGCATATTTTATGGAATCAAGGCCCTAACTTATGGGCTTCCGATCAGCGCAGTGATTATGGTGTTGATCTACCGAGCCTTCAGCTACAGTTTTTCGTACGGTTTCATGGTGCCATGGACCAGTATTCTGTATGTGATTGCGGCCGTGTTTGTTATCGTGAGCTTGTCCATGTATTACGCCAGCATAAAAGTAAAAAAGGCAAACATTATTGATGCTTTGAAACAGGAGAATCTATAGACTGGACAGCCGACCACATAGCTTAGGAAAGTTTTCTTTAGCCCCGCCGATTTGTTGGTGGGGATTTTTTCATTGACGTCCGGGGGAGTTTCTGCTGCTGAAGTTAACGCTCTTCCGGAGTCCGCCAAAGTAGCGAATGCAGTGACTGCAGCGAATAAAACTTCTTTGACTCTAGGGAAAGGAAAATATACCATAGGGCTTAGAGCGAATTTCTCTGATGGCATAGAACAAAATATCACAACCGAGATCGAAATAGTCGTTCACTAGGTTTGGGACATAAAATTCTCCAGGCCTTCGTCACGTGAGAAGTGATTTGAGGGATTCAAATATGCATTTCATCCAAAAGTTATCTATATGAAGTCAAAAGGTTGTATCATGCTTACATAGAGTTCTAGAATAAAAGTAATGGAAATGAGGGGAAATCTTTTTTGTATAGAGTGGCTATTTGCGATGATGAGGAGAGACAAAGAGAGCTTGTTAAAGCTATCCTGATTGCTTTGTCGATAAAGTCAAATATAGATTTTGAGATCGAATTATTCGGCTCGGGAGAGCAGTTGGTATCTTATTATGAGCGCCGTGAAAATCCATTCCATATATTGATCTTGGACATTGAAATGGGTGGAATGAACGGGATTCAAACAGCCCGAACAATAAGAGGTTTAAATAATCTGGATGAACAAATTATTTTTCTGACAAGCTACCCTCAATATATGGTGGAAAGTTTTGACGTCATGACATTCCAGTATTTGATAAAACCCATTGCCCCCTCAATCTTGGAGGAGAAAATCATCAAGCTATATCAATACTTTCAAGCACTTGATAAAAAGTTTATGGTCATCAAGTCAGCCTATGAAGAAGTCGTTATCAAATATGATGACCTCATTAGTATTGAAGCTGCTAAAAGTTTAACCATAAAAAGCAAACTGCATTTTACGACCACGAATCAAACCTATGATAGCAAAGGCACCATTTCAGATTATGCTATGGCCTTAAAAGACTGTAACTTCTTGCAAATCCATCGTTCCATCATTATTAACTTACTTCATGTGAGGAAGTTTGCTAGCGGAATTGTTCTAATGTCCAATGGGATGGAATTACCCATAGGCCGTTCTAAAATTGAAGAGGTTAAAGATGTTTATACCAAATATATGATTAGGAAGATCGAATAATATGATTCAAAATAATTTACTTGTTGTCACTATCATTGTACTTGTGATGGGCGTTCAACTTAATTTTTTCTTCAACTCGGTTTTTGGTAAATCAACCAAAAAATACCGATTCATTTACTTCATTATCATGATGTTGCTCGGTTACCTATTTCTAGTTATTCCCGTCTCTCCTCTTTCATCTTTGATTCTACCCTTGCTTATGATATTTAGTTTTGCGCAATCTTATAAAGTAGAATTTAAAACCAAGTTCACTTTTTCAATACTTTACGCTGTTTTAATGACTTTTGCTATTTTTATATCCCGTTATCTTTTTTATACCCTAGATTCAGTTGACATTAACTTTGATCCTGTAAATGAACAAGATCAAATAGACAACACGAAAGCTATTTTACTCAGTTGTGTGATCATGTTTGCGATCATTCAGATCATACGACTAGTTGCAAAACGCAGAAGTTCATCTTTGGATAATCGTTACTACGTATTATTCTTGGTTGTTCCTATCGTAAGTATATACCAGCTGAGTATTCTAACTCATAAGGATGTTTATTCTTTGATTTCCGTTATTGGATTTATTTTTTTAAACGTGATGATTGTCTATATTTTTGATAATATCGTTGATAAATTTCAATTCATGCATGAGAATACTCAGTTGCAACATCAGATGGACTATCAGGATGCGAATTATGAAAAAGTCGTTCACAGCTTCAAATCCATTAAAAGAATCATTCACGATACGAATCAACAGTTTTTGTATATTGAAGAGTGTATTAAGCGAAATGAGCTTGCAGCAGCCATGGAACATATTAAGACTACATTAAATAAAGTCGAGGGAGCCTATCACCGGGTGAATACGGGGAATCTGGTTATAGATGCTCTTGTCACAAATACGCTAAATATTGGACAAGCCAATGGCATAAGAATAGATACGAAGCTTAACTTATGTTCACAAGAAGTCCATATTGACCGTTATGACTTATGTGTTGTCATTGGAAACATGCTAGATAACGCAATAGAAGCTTCTAAAAAGTTGAAAATCGCAGAAGATAGGTACATTCTTATCAAAATACATTCTACCGAGTCTACCCTTCTCATTCACATCTTGAATCATATGGAGAATGAAGTTGCCCACTTATACAGCCACAAACCAAACCCGGAATTTCATGGTATTGGATTAACCAATATAGCTAGAATCTGCGACAAGTACGGTGGTCATATGACCATTGAAACGGAAAATAAAGTATTTAATAATATGGTCCTCCTACCATTTTAAACGAACAATCCTTGGACAATATGTTGTTCAGGGATTGTTTTTTTCGTTTCAGGGCTTATTTAAATACAGCAGCCTTCTTCCATGTATGATGAATTGGGGTACATACAATCTAGAAAGAAATTACGAGGAGGAATGAATAATGAAGAAAATGGTTTCTGTAGTAATGACCGCTATGCTTATTACCATACCGGTCACCTCTGCTTTTGCTGGAACGGAACCGGGTACTGTAAAAGAAAGGGCACAGGTGCTAGCTTCGAAGCTCCTTTCCGTCACTGGTGCAAGTGGTGTGCAGTATGCCATTATGGATAAGGGATCCATTGTTTTATCAGATAACGCCGGTGTAAAAGATAAAGCTTCCAAAGCTCCGATCACCAAAGACACTATGTTTGGTATAGGTTCGGTAAGTAAAATGCATGTGTCTGCTGCAACGATGATGCTAGCTGATGCTTATGAAATTGATATTGATGAGCCACTTACAACGTATATCGAAGACTTCAAAATGGCAGATGAAAGATATAAGAAAATTACACCTCGTATGTTAATGAATCATTCGTCAGGGCTTTACGGTACTCACCTTCCGAATAGTTCTTTATTTGATGACAATGATACAATAGTCCACGATGGATTATTGAACAAGTTAAAATCGGAACATTTAAAAGCAAATCCAGGTGAATTTTCCGTGTATTGTAACGATGGGTTTGATTTGCTTGAAATCATGATTGAACGAGTGAGCGGTATGAGCTATACCAAATTCCTTGCGAAATATGTGAGCAAGCCTCTGAATTTAAGCTCAACTAAAACACCACTTGATCAATTTGATAGAGAAAGGGTAGCCAAAGCTTACTTCCCTACGATGGATCAGGCTTTACCCATTGAGAATACTAACACCCTTGGGTCAGGCGGGCTCTACTCAACTGCAGAAGACGTAACTAAGTTTGCAGAAATATTAATGGGTAATCGAACGGATGTTCTATCTAAAAAATCAGCCAAAGCCATGCAAAGTCCTGAATATAAAAGAGGAATATGGGTTTCTGAAAAAGCGAACTCCGTTAGCTATGGTCTTGGTTGGGACACGGTTCGCTTGCCAGAGTTTGATGATTACGGAATAACGGCATTATACAAAGGTGGAGACACCATGAATTATCACGGTTCCTTGATCACAATACCAGAACATAATATTTCTATGGCTGTGCTTTCTTCAGGAGGGTCTTCAGTATTCAATGCTACATTTTCAACTAAAGTTTTATTAGAATACTTAAAAGACAAGGGGCATATTAAGGAAATTCTACCCGAGAAAACATTTAAACCTGCCTTGAAGGTGAACATGCCGTCTGAAATGCTTTCTTATGCTGGATTGTATGGTACAAAGGATTCAACCATAAATTTGGAGATTAAGAACGGAGAGATTGATTTACCTGCACAAAACGGAGGGTTGATACCCGCACAAACCTATGTGTATACGGGAGATGGACAATTCAAAAGCAAAGATGGCAGTGCAACAGTAAGCTTTGACAAACAAACAAATGGAAAAACATATGTGAAGCTTAAAGCCTATACGAATAACCTAGGATTAGGTCAGTCCATGATGGTGTTCTATGCCTATCAAAAGTTGGATTCCAATCCACTCCAACAAACAACGAAAAAGGTATGGGAAAATAGAAATGGAAAAAGTTATTATAGGGTGGATGAAAAGATAACTTCTACATTTTATCTGGCCATGCCATTGTTATCAAAGACAATATCCGTTGATATGGATCATGGATACGCAAATGGGACTAAAATTGTTAATGAGAATCAAGCGGTAAATGTTATCCAAATTCCGATTATGGCCGGAAGAGATGTATTTGATCTCAACTTTTATAAAGAAGGACAGACGGAGTATTTAAAGATTGATGGATTCTCCTATATCAATGAAGATGCTATTCAACCCATTAATGAAGGGAAGGATTCAACCTTCAGCATACCATCCAATGGTCAGGTTAGATGGTATAAAATTGATGAAAAATCAGCCAATCGGGTCATGAACGTTAAGACTCCGGTAAGTGGGGGATTTGCCGTTTACGACAAGAATGGAATGTCTGTAAACCTTTCAAAGGTAACTAACAATCATTCGGTAGTACTGCCTGAAGGTGGGATGATCGTTTTTGGCGGAAAAGCGGGTGATGT
>NZ_JAHNZO010000229.1 GCF_018998565.1 Paenibacillus oleatilyticus
TGGTGGGCCCTAGTGGACTCGAACCACCGACCTCACCCTTATCAGGGGTGCGCTCTAACCAGCTGAGCTAAGGGCCCATAAAATTCGTATGCATAATAAGTTTCATAAGAAAAGCCCACCCTAGGTGGGCTTGCTTGGCGACGTCCTACTCTCCCGGGACCCTGCGGTCCAAGTACCATCGGCGCTGGAAGGCTTAACGGTCGTGTTCGGGATGGGTACGCGTGGTTCCCTTC
>NZ_JAHNZO010000230.1 GCF_018998565.1 Paenibacillus oleatilyticus
GCCGCAAACGGCGCTATGTTCGGCTGCGGCATATTTGGCTGGGCCGCAAACGGCGCTATGTTCGGCTGCGGCATATTTGGCTGGGCCGCAAACGGCGCTACGTTCGGCTGCGGCATATTTGGCTGGGCCGCAAACGGCGCTATGTTCGGCTGCGGCATATTTGGCTGGGCCGCAAACGGCGCTACGTTCGGCTGTGGCATATTTGGCTGAGCCGCAAACGGCGCTA
>NZ_JAHNZO010000231.1 GCF_018998565.1 Paenibacillus oleatilyticus
TGGGGCCATAGCTCAGCTGGGAGAGCGCCTGCCTTGCAAGCAGGAGGTCAGCGGTTCGATCCCGCTTGGCTCCACCAAAACTTGCCTCTTGAAAAGAGTAGGCGAGTGTGGTAAGATAAATTTTGTCGCTGTTAAAGACAGTGATGGCATTTGTTCCTTGAAAACTGGATAACGAAACAAAGCGTAAAGCTGAATCATCCTTAGTTTTACTAGTTAATACCGCGA
>NZ_JAHNZO010000232.1 GCF_018998565.1 Paenibacillus oleatilyticus
CTTCCGCCATCATCACCAAACCGGATTTTTCGAAGCGTTGCTGCTCCGAAATTGCTGCGAGAAAATATCCATCCTTAGAAAGGACGTGCAGCTCAGGATTTGCGCCCTGAAAACTGGATCGAAACAAAGCGTATGTGAATCGTATTTGGATAAGCCCTCGACCGATTAGTATTCGTCAGCTGCACACGTTGCCGTGCTTCCACCCCGAACCTATCAACCTC
>NZ_JAHNZO010000233.1 GCF_018998565.1 Paenibacillus oleatilyticus
CCGAAGTATAAATCACATACGCCGCATTCTCGGCATCGTTAACGAGCTCCGGATTCGTATCGTCCTCGCTGTAGACCCCGGCATCGTCCAAATTGACGATGTGGCCTGCAAACGGCGCGCGCTCCAGCAGATGGCCCTGCGTCAGGAGCAATTTTGCCTCCGAATCCTCCAGCATGTAGCGAATGCGCTCCTCCGGGAATGTCGGATCGATCGGCACAT
>NZ_JAHNZO010000234.1 GCF_018998565.1 Paenibacillus oleatilyticus
AAAGTACTCGGACTAAGCTTCCCTGATTCAACTTCACTTTGTGGGGTGGAGCAGCGGTCGGAAGTGGATACCCCACCTTTCGTAACCTCTATTACCTCAATTGCCCACTTTCTCAACAAGCTCACCGTACCTTCGGGTACGGTCAGGCTGTCGACAAAGCTCTGTTTTTAAAGGGCTCGCTTGAATAATTAATTTAATTCCTGAAATATCGAGCATAT
>NZ_JAHNZO010000235.1 GCF_018998565.1 Paenibacillus oleatilyticus
AATTAGCGGTATTTTCACGGGTTTCAAAGTATTCCTGTAAGTCGCTAATTTTGGATTTTGTCAAAAAGGAGCGCTCTCCGGTATGATGAATTTATGGGGCCTAGACAACCCAAATCCATCTATACGGAGGCGCTCTTATTATGAAGTTTAAACAAAGTGACAAACAAAATCAACGTATTGAAAAAATTACAACCGACCATCT
>NZ_JAHNZO010000236.1 GCF_018998565.1 Paenibacillus oleatilyticus
ATGGTGGAGCCAAGCGGGATCGAACCGCTGACCTCCTGCTTGCAAGGCAGGCGCTCTCCCAGCTGAGCTATGGCCCCGTTGAAAGCTCCATCAAAACTGAACAAATGAGAAACGAATGCTTTGTTTATGTCCGTCGCCCTACAGACGACATGGACTCCATAGAAAGGAGGTGATCCAGCCGCACCTTCCGATACGGCTACC
>NZ_JAHNZO010000023.1 GCF_018998565.1 Paenibacillus oleatilyticus
CTGCGGCATATTTGGCTGGGCCGCAAACGGCGCTACGTTCGGCTGTGGCATATTTGGCTGAGCCGCAAACGGCGCTACGTTCGGCTGTGGCATGTTTGGCTGGGCCGCAAACGGCGCTACGTTCGGCTCTGGCATATTCGGCTGGGCCGCAAACGGCGCTACGTTCGGCTGCGGCATGTTTGGCTGGGCCGAAAACGGCGCTATGTTCGGCTGCGGCATATTCGGCTGGGCCGCAAACGGCGCTACGTTCGGCTGCGGCATATTTGGCTGCACCGCATACGGCATTACGTTCGGCTCTGGCATGTTCGGCTGGGCCGAAAACGGCGCTACGTTCGGCTGCGGCATATTCGGCTGGGCCGAGAAAGGCATTACGTTCGGCTCTGGCATATTTGGCTGTATCGAAAACGGCATCACGTTCGGCTCCGGCATATTCGGCGGATGCACCGAATATGGCTCCACGTTCGGCTGTGGAACATTCGGCTGAATCGAAAATGGCGTCACGTTCGGCTGCGCCATATTCGACAGCGGCATAACGTGCGGTATCCCCAGATTCGCGAGCGGCCCCATATGGGGCGTTTCCATCTCAGGCTGCGAACCTACATTAGGCATGCCTACGTTCGGCGCGAGCGGAAGCTCCGAGATCGGAGACGCTTCAACAGGCAGCGGAGCTTGCGGAGCAGCCGGCGGGTAAGGATTCGGATTCGAGCCCGGCTTCGGAATGTAGACGACATCTCCGGTCATCAATACGTTCGGATTTTTGAGCTGCGGGTTGGCCGCAATCATGTCCGCAAGCGGAACTCCCCACGCTTTGCCCAGCTTCCAAAGCGAGTCCCCCTGAACCACAACGTGCTTATACAAATAATCTGTTGGCGGGGGGGCTACCGGCTTCGGCGCATGAGGAATTTTCACCTTCTGCCCGACATCGATGACGTTCGGATCGGTGATTTGCGGGTTGGCCGCGATCAGCTTGTCGAGCTCGACGCCGTACTTTTGGGACAGCCCGTAGAGCGACTCGCCTTTCTTGACGATATGAATCTTCACTGCGTAAACCTCCTTCAGTTGTGCGGAAGTCGTTCTGACTTAAGAAAACCGCTTGATTTCCGGCCCGGAACCGGCTACGTGAAGCCCGCTGGCGCTCCGGAACAAAATGACATTACAGTTTATGCAGCAAAGTAGGCATTTGACCATCCGAATCGAAAAAAATGGTACGAAACCACAGTATCTCCTGCTATCCACGATAGAGCGCGATTCCCCTGTATCTAGTCAAAACTTCAAAAAAAAGAAACCTGCCGCAGGCAGATTTCCTCAAAATTACCAGTTAATCGCAAAAATCGACGCTCTCGCCGAAATTTCGCATTCTTTTTGCTGCCGTATTCGCCGTTTAAATAAACGACCTGTACCATACGGACTAGACTTTTGCCGTTTCGTTTCCGTAAGAAAACGTAGGGTAGCAGCCCATGAGCCGAACTTGGCAACCGATGGCCTCAATTTCTTGCAGAGCCGCAGGAAGCAGCACGGAATCCATCGAAGCCTCAATATCGATATAAAAATAATAGCTTCCCAGCTTTTTCTTTGTCGGGCGCGACTCAATTTTGGACAAGTTGATGCGCCTCCATGCAAACGCCGAGAGCACCTGATGCAGCGCCCCCGGAAAATCTTCCGGCAGCGTGACCAGGATGGTCGTTTTCCGGTCGGCCGTCTCTTTGAGCTGCGGCTTCTCGTGACCGATCAGCACGAAGCGCGTGAAATTGTTCTGATGGTCCTGCACGCCCGCCGCCAGCGTCTCCAGCCCGTACAATGCCCCGGCGCCGAGCGGCGCAAGCGCAGCTGCGGCAGGATCGCCAAGCTCTCTGACCATGCGTGCCGCTTCGCCGTTGCTGCCGACAGGCTCCAGCTCCACATCGGGCAAGTGCGTACGCAGAAACTGCTGGCATTGCGCCAGCGTTACCCCGTGAGAATAAATTTTGCGGATCGCTCCGCAAGCCGCCTCCAGCTCGTCCGAACCACCCGGTCCGCCGGGCAAACGCAGCAGATTGATCGAAATGGGATATACCCACTCCGCCTGAATCGGCAGGTCCACATTGTGCACGAGCCAGTCTACATGCAGGCTGACAGAGCCTTCGAACGTATTTTCGATCGGAATCACGCTGTAATCGGTCACACCGTTTACCGTCGATTCGAACACATCCGCAATCAATTTGTAATTTACATAGTCAAAAGCGTCCCGACCAAGATAATGATGTGCGGATTCTTCGGTGTACGTTCCAGGTCCGAGGAGCGATATTCGCTTCATGCCCGGTTCTCTCCCTTTATCATTTCAAATAGTGTACGTCCGTCGTCCGCAGAGGTCAATCGGTGCGCCTGAACCCCCGCTCTGTCGGGACTCAGCCACATCGTCGAAGCCTCGATCCCTTCTTCCTTCAACGTTCCCCGCATGAACGCCTCAAGCTCCGCCTTCCGGGTGCTGCGTCGGTCGACGAGCGCCAGCATCGTCGGACCCGCGCCGCTAAGTGCGACGCCGAGCGCGCCGTGGTCCGTCGCTTCGGCGAGGATCTTGGCCAGCCCGGGCACGAGCGGAGCCCGGTAAGGCTGATGCAGCGCGTCCTTCATCGCGCGCGCGATCATGTCGAGCCGCCCGGTGCACAGGGCGGCTACCAGCACCGACGAATGGCCGACGTTGAAGACGGCGTTCTCGAGGCTCTGCTCACGCGGCAGCACCCCGCGAGCTTTGTCCGTCGACAGCTGGAAGTGCGGGATCGCCACCAGCACTTCCAGCTGTTCGTGCGGCTCGATGCGGATATGCTCCGCCCGCTTGCCATCCCAGAAAGCGACGACGATGCCGCCAAACAGCGAGGCTCCGACATTGTCGGGATGCTGTTCCAGCTCCGTCGCCATTTGAAACAAATCGTCGTCGGTAAACGGACGATCGATCAGCGCGTTAGCCGCAGCCAGCGCGCCGACAATGGCCGAAGCGCTGCTGCCGAGGCCGCGCGTCAACGGAATGTCGCTGTACATCGCAATGTACAGCTCCGGATGACGGACACCGGCCCGTTCGAACACCATTTGGGCTACTTTGTAAATGAGATTGCTTTTATCCGCAGGCACACCGTTCATCTGGTCGCCAAAAAGCTCAATCTGCGTTGTCTCGGCAAGCCCCATTTCAATCCAAGCATACAAATTCAGTGCCATTCCCAGCGTATCGAAGCCGGGGCCGAGGTTGGCCGTGCTGGCCGGCACCTTGACGCGCACTCTCCTGCTGCCGTTTTCCATAGTTACCGCGACGCCCCTAACCTTCGAGCTTGCGGATCGCTTCCATGACCGCTTCTTCGGAGTCTTGCACGACCATCGGTTCTGCGCTGACGCTCTTGATGGCGATGTTCGGATCTTTAAGACCGTGTCCCGTCAGCACGCAGACGACGGATTGGCCCTTCTCGAAGTAACCTTCGCTCTTCAGCTTCATGACGCCTGCGATCGACGCCGCCGAGGCCGGTTCGGCAAAGATCCCTTCGCGCGCGGCAATCGTCTTGTAAGCATGCAAGATCTGCTCGTCCGTCACAAAATTGATTTGACCGCCGGAATCTTTAGCTGCCGCCTCCGCACCTTTCCAAGTGGCCGGGTTGCCGATGCGGATCGCCGTCGCGATCGTTTCCGGGTTCGGGATCGGTTCGCCGCGCACGATAGCCGCCGCGCCCTCGGCTTCGAAGCCGATCATTTTTGGCAGCGACTTCGATTTGCCGTTCTCGTAGTACTCCTTGAATCCTTTCCAATAAGCGGTAATGTTGCCCGCATTGCCAACTGGAATCGCGAGATAGTCCGGCGCTTTGCCAAGCTGATCGCATACCTCGAACGCTGCCGTCTTTTGGCCCTCGATCCGGAACGGATTGACGGAGTTTACCAGCGTGATCGGGTGCTTGGCCGTAATTTCGCGTACGATCTCAAGCGCACGGTCGAAGTTTCCTTCAATGGCGATGACCTTGGCGCCGTAAATAATCGCTTGAGCCAGCTTGCCGAGCGCGATGTTGTTGTTCGGAATAAGCACGATGCAGTTCAGCCCGCCGCGCGCCGCATAAGCGGCTGCCGCCGCCGACGTATTGCCTGTGGAGGCGCACATAATCGTGCGGCTGCCCTCTTCCATCGCCTTGGCAACGGCCATCACCATCCCGCGGTCTTTGAACGAGCCGGTCGGGTTCAAGCCCTCATATTTGAAATAAATGTCGAGGTCGAGCTCGTTCGACAAATTTTCCGCGCGGACGAGCGGCGTATTGCCTTCCTGCAGGGTGAGCAGCGGCGTGTTGTCGTTCACCGGCAAATATTGTTTATAGGTCTGCAGCAATCCCATGTATCTCATTTCGATTAGCCCTCCACTCGGTATACGCTTTTGATCGCATGAACGACGTCCATAGCTTCGAATTGTTTCAGCACCTTGTTCATCGCCGCCTTGTTGGCGTCGTGCGTGATAATGATGATTTCGGCAAGCGGGTTTGTTGCATTCGGGTGCTGTAGAACCGATTCCAGGCTAACCCCGTGCTCGGCGAACACTTGCGTGATTTGGGACAGCACGCCCGCTTTGTCGGCAACGTGCAGCAGGATGAAATTTTTGGAAGCGATCTGCTCGTCGGTTTTCAGCTTCTTCTCTTTGTACGGGATGAACCCGCGGCGGCCGTTGACGCCAAGATTCAGGTTGCGGACGACAGCGACAAGGTCGGCCACAACCGACGTTGCCGTCGGCATCTCGCCCGCGCCGGGACCGTAAAACATCGTCTCGCCTACCGCTTCGCCATACACGTAGACGGCGTTGAACACTCCGTTGACGGACGCCAGCGGATGCGACGTTTTCACCATCGTCGGTTGAACGCTGATGCTAATATGCTCGTCCTGACGCTCGGCGATGCCGAGCAGTTTCACTTCGTAACCCAAACGTTTGCCGTACGTAATATCCTCTTTGGTTACGCCGGAGATGCCCTTCACTTCCACATCCGCCAGCGCGACGTTAGCGTGAAAGCCGAGCGTGCCGAGAATCGTCATTTTCCGCGCGGCATCAAAGCCCTCGACGTCGGAGGTCGGATCAGCTTCGGCGTAGCCGAGCTCCTGCGCTTCCTTCAGCACATCGGCGTAAGCCGCGCCTTCCTTGCTCATTTTCGTCAAAATATAATTGGTCGTTCCGTTGACGATACCCATAATCTTCGTGATCCGGTCGGAAGAAAAGCCTTCGATCAACGTGCGGATGATCGGAATACCGCCGGCTACGCTCGCTTCGTAGAAGACGTCGCAGCCTTTCTCGGCAGCCTTCGCCAAAATTTCCGGACCGTGCAGCGCCATCAGGTCTTTGTTTGCCGTAACTATGTGCTTGCCGCGCTCCAGCGCGCCAAGCATCAGCTGCTTCGTCAGCTCGATACCGCCCATCACTTCGACGATGACGTCGATCTCCGGATTCTCGATGACATCCCAGGGATTTTCCGTCAGCATATCCGGCGATACGTTGATACTGCGGGCTTTATTTTTGTCCTGCACCAAAATTTTAGCGATTTCGATCGGCGAGCCCGATTGGCTCATCAGATCGTGCTGATGTCCTTCCACGATGCGAACGACCCCGGTACCGACCGTACCGAGACCGAGTAATCCAACTTTGACCGGTTTCATAGGGTTCCTCCTGATTGTAGTAGTGCATAAAGTAGATGGTCCCAAAAATTAGTTCTAGCCTTGCCCCACCAAAGCGGCCCGGCTTACCCCTTCCTGGCTGCGCAGCTTGTCGAGCAGCGAGGCGACGGTCTCGCCCATCATGGACGTTTCCACCGAGATGACAACATTGGCTACGCCTTGCAGCGGGATCGTCTGGTGAATCGTCAGCACGTTGCCCTCAAGGCCGGCAATCATCGCAAGCACCCGGGACAAAATCGCCGGCCGATGCTCCAAATCCATCGAGATCGTTACGATCCGCTCCCGTTCGAGCTTGCTGAGCGGGAAAATCCCGTCCTTATACTTGTAAAAAGCGCTTCGGCTCAGCTCCACCTGCTCCACCGCTTCGTGAATGGTCTTCACTTCTCCGCGGGCCAGCAGCTCTTTGGCCTGCACCGTCTTAATCAGCGCCTCGGGCAGTATATCTTCACGCACCAAAAAGTAGCGCTCCGTCCCGATTCGGTTATCCTGAACGGCTTGTTTTTCCGGCACTGTAACAGTCCTCTCTAAAAAGACGATTGTTTTTACCTAGTGGACATTATATCGCAAAGCGAAGACTTCCCGCAATAGGCTTTTTTCGATAGTTTGTGATAAAGTGGTATTCAGCAAATCCGCGTTAAGCACAAAGGAGAGGACGAAGCTTGATACGAGCGCGTTTGATGGCTACGGCGATCTTATTTCACGGAAACGATATGCTGATGATGAAACGCTCCCCCAACCGGACGCTATCCCCCGGCTTATGGGCATCTGTGGGCGGACATATGGAGCCGCACGAAATCGGCGACCCGGCGGCGGCGGTACTTCGGGAAATTTATGAGGAAACCGGACTGCTGGCGGAGCATATCGCGAATCTGCGGCTGCAGTACATCTTAATACGCCTTAACCAACAGGAAGTGCGCCAGCAGTTTATCTACACGGCCGAAACCTTGAAAAGGGACGTCGGCTCGACCGACGAGGGGGAGCTGCATTGGATTCCGCGCCATCAAGTGCTACACCGCGAGATCCCGTTTATTTTCCGCAAGCTGCTGGAGCATTATTTTACCGAAGGGCCGAATCCCCACGTTTGGGTCGGAACGGCGGGCTATGACGAAGATGGTAATTCTACCGTGCATTGGACGCAGCTCATCGACCCGCAGCAAATCTGATCTTCTCCCCGTATGTCAAAAACAAAGAGGGCGCCCTAGATGAGCGCCCTCAGATTGTTGAGAAAGTGGTTCTGACTGAAATAGAGAAACATACGTAGGTGGGGAGAAGCAATAGCGGCCGCCTTTGTCTGCGGGAAATACCCGCTGTTAAGCGGCTTCAATTAAAATTTCCCGCTGACAAGAGCGGTCGGAAGTGGATACCCCACCACCTCGTAAACCCTATTACCTCAATTACTCACTTTCTCAACAAGCTCAGGGCGCCCTAGATGAGCGCCCTTCCCTTCAACCATATCGCTTTTGCAGCCCGCGTCCATCAGCCGCTCATTTTCTTCCGTGACAGCTTTCCGCTCTGGCCGATACCGCTGAGCTCACGCCATTTGACCAGCAGTTTATACGCTTCTTTGCGCTGCAATAAGGAGCGGGCCAGCTGGAAGCCTTCTTCATACGATCCGACCTTGTCAAACCAATACAATCGCAGCCCGGCGTTAAAAACGACATGCTCCCGCTCGTTGTGCAGTTCCGGTGCTTCTTCTCCTTGTATGATGCGCTCCAGAAGCTCAAGCTGGCGTTCTTTGCCGCATTTCTCCAAAGGAGCTCCATGAAAGCCAAATGTCCCGGGATCGATCGTGGTTGCCTCATCGCCCCATGGGGTCACCTTACGAATCGAGCTACTTTTATGAAGCGGCAAATCTTCCGTACCTTCTATTCCCTGTATAAGGTAAGCCGTTTCCACTCCGGATTTCGGCAGCAGCTTCAGCAGCCGCTCCATCGCCGTCTTATGACGAACCCCTAGGATGATAAATTGCGAGTGAACCGGATTCATGGCCTGCTCGACCGTATCCAGCAAGGTCCTCAAGCCGACTTCCTCCCGAACCGGGCGCACGCGGCCGAATGGCAGACACATGAGCTCCGTCCAAATAAAGCCGATACCGAGCTGCAAAAATACCGCTTCCCATTCTCTCGCCCCAAGCACAATTTGAAGCCCGAGTCCCTCCAGAAGCGATTTCATCGATTGCCCTGTTCGCGGGGAAAACGATTCGCCGCCGTGCAGCACCTGAGGAAAGCCGACGGAGGCCAGCAGCAGACTGACCGGAATCGTCAACGGAAAGCACGATCGTCCGTTATGCGGACCAGCGGAGTTAAGCGAATGAGAGAACGAACGATAGGGCAAGGAATATTTGCGGAAAACATCGATGAACCCCGTCATCTCCTCTTCCGTTTCTCCTCTCATCCGCATCGCCATCAGAAATGCGGCCGTTTGCGCATCCGTCGAGTCGCCGCGCGCAATGGCGTGAGCTGCAGCTACCGCTTCGTCATAGCTCAAGTTCCGGGTCCCGGGCTTCCGGCTCCCTACCGCTTTGATCCACTCCTTCAAGACGGAACCACCTCCTGAAAATATCAACCTTCGGCATGCGAAAGGCTAAGGGGTATAAGACGGCCTAAGGACGAGAACGAAAGCATACAGATACTGAGGGCCGTCTAATGATCCGACTCCCCAACCGGCATATTAAATGTTACTTTTGTTGACATATATTAAGATAACGATTGAGAACCAAGCGTTTCCGCAAAATAAAACGTCATAAAAGCACAATTCAATGTAATATTTCATTACACTAATTTACTATACAATTCAAAAGAAAAAAGTTCAACACTATTTTTTTATCGATCCATTCGTATCCCCCCTCCAAAATTAATCAACAAAAAAACACCAACCTCACATGTTTATCACACGTTCGATTGATGCTTTCCGTTGTTCTATTCCTGTTCAACGAACTCAAATTCAAAATCCCCAATGCGAATCGTCTGGCCGTCCTTCGCCCCGCGTTCGCGCAGCGCTTGATCGACGCCCTTCTTCCGCAAAATGCGCGCAAACCGCATGACCGATTCATGGGTGCTGAAGTTGGTCCGCTTGATCAGCTTCTCAATGCTTGGGCTATCGACAACAAAGACATCGTTTTCCCGGCGAATCGTGAAGTCCTCGTCTTCCTCGGTCTCCAGGCGGTACACCTTACGCTCCGACAATTCGACCAGTTCTTCCACCATCGGCATTTCCGGAATGGTCTCCAGCTTATCGGCGACTTTGTACAATAGCTCTTGCACACCGGTCCGGGAAAGGGCGGAAATCGGATAAATGTCCAATTCTTTGCCGATTTCGGCAAGCTTGCCCTTAAATTCGACAAGCTGCTCCTCCGCATCGGGCATATCCATCTTATTGGCAGCAACGATCTGCGGCCGTTCTTCCAGCTTCGCGTTATAAAGCTTCAGCTCGTCGTTAATTTTGACCCAGTCTTCAAACGGATCGCGACCCTCGGTTGCCGCCATGTCCACCACGTGGACAATGATCCGCGTCCGCTCGACGTGCCGCAAAAACTCGTGACCCAGTCCTACTCCCTCATGAGCTCCTTCGATCAAACCCGGCAAATCCGCCATGACGAAGCTGCGGCCGTCGCCTACATCGACCACACCGAGATTCGGAGTCAACGTCGTAAAGTGATACGCCCCGATCTTCGGCTTGGCGCCGGATACGACGGACAACAGCGTCGATTTTCCTACGCTCGGAAAGCCGACCAGACCGACGTCCGCCATGACCTTCAGTTCAAGCACCACCCAACGTTCGACGCCTTCTTCCCCGTTCTCGGCAATTTCCGGAGCCGGGTTGTTCGGTGTCGCAAACCGGGTGTTGCCGCGGCCTCCCCGTCCGCCCTTAGCCACAACGACTTGCTGGCCGTGACGCGTCAGGTCGGCAATGATCTCCTGCGTATCGTCGTCGATGACGACCGTTCCTGGCGGGACCCGCACGATCATATCATCCGCATTCGCACCGTGCTGGCTTTTATTGCGGCCCTTTTCGCCGCGCTGCGCTTTAAAATGCTTCTGGTAGCGAAAATCAACCAGCGTGCGCAATCCTTCGTCCACGCGGAAAATGACATCGCCGCCATCCCCGCCGTCGCCTCCGGCCGGTCCTCCTTCGGGAACGTACTTCTCCCGCCGGAAAGCAACCAGACCGTCGCCTCCGTCACCGCCTTTAACATAAATCTTCGCCTTGTCTACAAACATCAGGTTCACCCTCTTTATGTATCAATGCCGGTAGGACCACCATAACGTCCACACAGCCGTATGTTCGCCGTAATACGTTTCCAAGCTTTCGTGTATTTCTTTAAGCGATCTTTCTTTACGCTGCAGCCGCTGTGCCGCATATTTCCCTTCGTAACGGGCCGTTAGCTTCAATCGGTCTTTCATTCTGGCCAATCGCAATTCCAGAACATTCTCTTCGTCTTTGGAATCGCCGGCTTCTTCCCTGAAACAAGCGAGCATCGCCATTATGGCATCGACTGCTTCCTGTGGCTGAGCAAGATCCTGAAGATGAATTTCTTCTTCCAGCGCCATTTCCAGACGCAGTTCTTTAACCTCTGCCTGAAACGCAAGCAAATGCACGACTAAGGAAGGAACCCCAAGCTTGGACACATGGCTCTCCTGCCTGACCTTCTCTTTTATTTTCTCCATTAACGGAAGCAATTTATCATACTTTTTCAACTGCACGTAGCCCATCAAAATTTGGATATCGTTCATCCAGTCATGCCGGTAATGATTGAATAACCGAAGCAAACGAACGTCCGAATCCGGCCCATCGAGCAAGGCCCCTAACGCCGTCGCCGGCTTTGCCGCATCGTAAAATTGTACATCGTTGGTACGACCTTGTGCGTTCGACGTCACGCTTACCCTCTCCGTTCCGGTTCGTCCTTTATCCTCCCAGTATAGCACGCTGTGCGGCAAAATTCACGGTATCCCTCCATGAACTTACCAAAATATTCCGGATTTAACTAAGAAAAAACCCCGGCGAGCATCGTTCGCCAGGGGTTTGGACGTTGATGATGGGAATTAAACTTCCACTGCTGCGGCTACAGGAGCAGCCGACACAGGGTAGACGCTCACTTTCTTACGATCGCGGCCTAAACGTTCGAACTTCACAACGCCTTCAACCTTAGCAAAAAGCGTGTCGTCCGAGCCGATTCCCACGTTGTTGCCCGGGTGAATTTTCGTTCCGCGTTGACGAACGAGGATGCTTCCTGCCGTCACTTTTTGACCGTCGGCACGCTTAACGCCAAGGCGCTTCGCAATACTGTCACGGCCGTTCTTCGTGGAACCTACACCCTTTTTGGATGCGAACAACTGAAGATTCAATTGCAACATGTCTGTCTACCTCCTTACTCGAATGATGATGTATCTTGCATCGCTATATATGCACCATACGATTGTTCAATAGATCTCAGCATGACAACCATGCTTTCCAGCAGCAGCTGTACTTTTTCGTCGATGTCTGCCTTGAGCTCCGCCGGAATCTTGACTTGAAGCAGCCCGTGCTTCATGCGCGTTCCAAGCTGAATTCCCGTCAGCGTTTCGACGGCGTTTACCGTTCCTACGGTTACGGCAGAGACGCCGGCACAGACAATGTCCTTGCCCGATTCGTCGTATTGCGCATGTCCGTCCACGGTAAAACGTTCAATTCGCCTGCCCGGCCCCCGTGTTATCGCGACCCGAATCATGGCTTCTTACGCTTGGATCTTTTCGATCACAACTTTAGTGTAAGGCTGACGATGGCCTTGCTTGCGGCGATAGTTTTTCTTCGCTTTGTATTTGTAAACGATGATTTTCTCGCCTTTGCCATGCTTTTCAACTTTACCCGATACGGAAGCGCCGGAAACGACCGGAGCGCCTACCACCAAACCGTTAGCGCCGGATACGGCCAATACGCGGTCAAACGTTACCGCTTCGCCTTCGCCTGCTTCGAGTTTTTCGATGTAAAGAACATCGCCCTCTTGGACTTTGTACTGTTTACCACCAGTTTCAATAATTGCGTACATTGTTGCACCTCCTCATGTCTCAGACTCGCCTAAAGCCAGGTGGTTTGTCCGAGCCGGACAAACGCTTGATACAACCCGCTTCGCGCGGTTACAGCATGCTATAGCAACATACCAAGATATATTATCATAAAACGTAGGCAATATGCAACACTTTATTGACTATAGTCAACAAAACCGCTACCTCCGCAAGTCGGACACGACTTCAGAGCCGCCGCCTCTTTGCTGTCCCGCACTTTTTTGCGCGTCAACTCCACCAGCCCGAGCTTTGTCCAGCCGACAACGACCGTTTTCGTCCGGTCCTTCTTCGTTTCCTGAATCACCTCCTCGAGCACCTGCTGGCGTGAGCTTTCCGTTTCCATATCGATGAAGTCGATAATGATCAGTCCGCCGATATCGCGCAGCCGCAGCAATCTCGCAATCTCTCTGGCCGCTTCGAGGTTCGTGTCGAACACCGTCTGCTCCAGATCAATCGAGCCCGTGTACTTGCCCGTATTGACGTCAAAGACGGTCAGCGCCTCCGTCCGGTCTACGATCAAATACCCGCCGTTGTCCAGCCAAACCTTGCGTCTGAGTCCTTGCTCGAGCTGCTTCTCCACCCCGTATTCCGCAATCGGATCGGTATGAGGGCGAAGCTTGACCCGATCGGCAAGTGCTTCGGAACGAGGGGAGGCAATAAGCCCGCGCACCTCCTTCAGCATCTGTTCAGAGCCTACGACCAGCTCTTGCACATCGTCGCGGAACAAATCGCGAAGCAAACGCGGAAGCATTTCCAGATCGCTGTAAATTTTACGCGGTACGTCTCCGTCCGATCGGGACATTTTCTCCAGCTGCTGCCAACGGATGCGAAGCTCCTCAAGATTGGCCGCCAGCGCCTCTTCGGGCTCTCCGAGGGCTGCCGTACGCACGATGAAGCCTTCCCCGGGCCGCAGATGGCGCTCCGCCATCCGTTTCAACCGGTCGCGGTCGGCGGCGCTGTCGATTTTGCGGGATACGCCGATGTAATCGGCGAACGGCATATAGACGCCGAAACGGCCCGGAAGCGAGAAATGCGTCGTCACGCGAGCTCCCTTGGTGCCGACAGGCTCCTTGACGACCTGGACCATAATTTGCTGTCCCACTTTGACCAAATCATGAATGGGCGGCTTTTCCTTCGGCTGCTTATCCATATGAGCCGGCAGCAGATCGTCAATATATAAAAACCCGTTTCGCTCCAGCCCGATATCGACAAAAGCCGACTGCATTCCCTGCAGCACCCGAACCACGCGCCCGATGTATATGTTTCCGGCCAATTGCCCCTGATTTCGCTCACCCTTGTAATATTCCACGAGCTTGCCGTTCTCCTGGACGGCCACCTCGGTATGCTCTTCGTCGCGTTTCACCAATATACGTTTCATGTGCAGCAACACCTCGGCCCTATTGTACCACATTCTTTAGGCGAAAAGCTCGGCAAGCGACTTTCCTCTTTTTGTTTCGTCAAAGTAATGAGCGAGCACCGCGCGCTCGGGAACGACATAGCGGATGCGCCCTTTGTCGTCCAGCACATAAACCAAATGATACCGGTCGCGCATAAACAACCGGACCACCTCGGTCACTTTGCGGTTTCCGGGCACCACGATCGGTCCGGCAAGCTCTCCTGTTCCATCTCTTATATTCTTGAACTGCGCTTCCCGATGCACCAGAAAACGCATGAAGCGGTAAGGCGCGCTGCGCCATTCGTACCAATTGGAATAGAGCAAAAACAGTCCGATCATCAGCCAATTGAGCTGAATGCCGCCTTTTTCCGAGAGCAAGTGCACACAGGCGGCGCCGATCAACAGCGCGCTTAGGAGCAGGCTGACCCCGGCTGTCACCTGTATCGTTCGTTGATAAGGAAGCCACAGCCCGACCAGAACCTGCATAACCTTGCCTCCGTCCAGCGGCAGCACCGGAAGGAGATTGAACAAGGCGATCAGCAGATTCGCCTGTACGAAATAGGGGCCCCATGGCTCGGAAAACAGACCGACCGCAGTCAAAAAGGAGCCAACCGCCATCATCCAGACGTTCTGCAGCGGTCCGGCCAGAGCGACGACAAGCTCTTGAACGGCAGGAACGCCGCCGGGCTCCTCCATCGAAGCGACGCCCCCGAAGGGCAGCAGATGCACTTCCCTGATCCGCCAGCCGAAGCTGCGGGCAGCCGCGACGTGCCCAAGCTCGTGAATGAGAACGATTCCGAACAGCGTTGCCGTTTCAATAAAATATCCCGTCCATACGGATAGCAGCAGCAGGATCGAAAACAGCGGATGAAACCGGTAGCGGATGCCAAACCATTCATTCCACGGCCTGCCTCTCCTCGGTCTAATCAAATGAAATCACGTCCATCGGATTGACAGGCTTACCGTTCTTCGAAACGGCAAAAAAGAGCGTCCCCGCTCCCTGCCCCCCTGCGGGTTCCGCTACCGTACCAATCGACTCTCCTCCTTTAAACCAATCGCCTGTCTGCACCTTTCCCGGCTCCAAATGCCCGTATATCGACTCCATACCGTCTGCATGCCGAAGCACCACGGCAAATCCGATATCGTCTTTCGGACCGGCAAACGTGACCAGCCCCGTATCGATAGTCGCCACGGGCGAACCCGCCGCCGCTTCTACAAGAACCCCGCCCTGTACCGGCGTAAACGGAGCAATGAGCTTTCCGGCGACGGGCGGAAAGTAGTGCTTCGATACAATAGCGACCTTCTGAGCCTCCGTGTGCTTCGCAGGGTTCATTGCCGGAAGAAACGAGGGTGCGCTGCCGAACTTGCTCTCGTACCATGAGGCAAGCGCGACCATATCGAACGACTCGGTTAAAGCGGCGGTTACCCATTGCTTGCCCTTGTTGGCCCAAGGACGGTCGAGAAGAAACATGCCCCATACGGCAGCAAACAGCATCCCGCTAATCAGCAGCCGGACCGCAAGCCGTCCGGTGCGGGGGCCCGGACGAAAAAACGATCCTCCGTCGTCCTTCCGGCCCATGCGTGACAGTTCCCGCTGCCATTTGCGGTTCCATTCCTCCTCCGGATCAGCGGGAACGTATAAGTCCGGCCCCGGCGATCCCTCTTGGCGGGAATAAGGCCCGGGCAATCCGCGCGGGTCGTCGGACCGGAATCTCCATTCGCCCTCTATGCCCAGGCTATCCCGATCCCATTCCCATTCGCGAATTTCTCCTCCGGGCGGAAATTCGATGTGCGCATATTCCGTGTTTCTGTCTGGTCGGCGGCTTCCGCCTTCCTGCAGCTTGCGTATTTTTTCGGACCGGCGTTCCCGGACGTTTTTTCTCGTTTCCATCCCCGTGCCCCTCCCGCATTCAAGCTATACTCCATCCTATGAGCTTGTACCCGTAAATATACGGACAAGGAGCAGGAACGAACGGATTCAGTGCCTCTGCAAGCTATATACAAAAAAGCACCCTTCGGCGGGTGCTTCACTTGGCTTCGTATCATTTTTGTTCATTCGTCCTCAAGCAGCTTGTCATCGTGCAGCCGCACGCTCATGACGAGTCCCATCGCAATCATGTTGATCAGCAGCGAGGTTCCCCCGTAACTGATGAACGGCAGCGTTATACCGGTCACGGGCATGATGCCGATCCACATGCTAATGTTTTCAAAAATTTGGAAAACCATCATCGAGACGATACCGATAATAATGTAGGTACCGGCGAGGTGGTTGCAATAAATCGAGATAAGAATCATGCGGTAAATCAATACAAAATACAGCAGCAGCAAAACGGAAGCTCCGACAAAACCGAACTCTTCGCCGACAACTACGAATATTGCATCCGTGTAAACGACAGGAATCCGGTTGCTGTGAACGGAAGATCCGTTCAAAAACCCTTCCCCGATCAGCGAGCCTGAGCCGATGGCGCGGATGGCATTGTTCACCTGCCATTTATCGTCCTTGCTGGCCGTTTCCGGACTAATAAACGTATTGATGCGGTCCATCCAGTGGGTCGGCCATTTTTTGGCCTGGAAGAACTGCTGAATATCCGTATGATAATGCTGAAACAAATATAGAAACAAATAGGCAGCCCCGGCAATAACCAGTGCCCCGATCAGCAAATAGCTTAGCCTCATGTTGCCGATCCAGTACATTCCGCACAAGATGACAACCAAAATCATCGCATTTCCAAGGTCCGGCTGGACCGCGACCAGAACAACGGGGAAGAACGTAATCAAGCCGACGGGAACGACATCCCGAAGCAGCTCAAGCGGTTCCCCTTTGCGCCTGGCAATGAACATCGCCAAGGTGAGAATCAAAATAATTTTGAATAACTCCACAGGCTGAAAGTCAAGCTTGACGACCGGAAGGGAAAACCAGCCTCTCGCCCCGCCGATCTTTTCGCCGAATAGTAGAACGGCAATGAGAAGAAATACGCCGAATCCGTATAAATAAAAGGAGACTTTGGTAAGTATCCTGTAGTCGATCAAGGTCGTAACCAAAAAAGCAATAATGGATACGATGTAAATCACGATTATTTTTTTCGGTTCAAACGTAATGACTCTTGAGTTTAGCGTCGCGCTGTACACGAGCATCGTGCTGATGACCATGAAGGCGAGAAGTATGACTACGATGGGCACATCGATTTTTTTCAGCTTGTGCAGCACCTGACGTTCATCCTATTCCGAGAAACTTTTTCATTTTATTCAATACCCCGGTCTTCTCTTCCATGGGCATCAGCGGCACCGAATCGCCAAGCATCCGCCGGGCGATATTGCGGTAAGCGATCGCTGCGCGCGAATTCGGATTCATCACGGTAGGCTCTCCGATATTCGCCGCTTTAATGACATACTCGTCATCCGGAACGATGCCAAGCAAATCGATGGCAAGGACAGAGCAAATTTCGTCGATATCGAGCATCTCGCCTTTTTTGACCATGTTCGGACGAATGCGGTTGATCACGAGCTTCGGCGACTCGACGTTCGGCTCTTTTTCCAAAAGACCGATGATGCGGTCGGCATCCCGTACGGCGGCGTTTTCCGGCGTCGTGACGACGATCGCTTTGTCTGCGCCCGCTACCGCATTCTTGAAGCCCTGCTCGATGCCGGCCGGACAATCAATAATCACAAAGTCGAAATCACGCTTGAGCTCAACCACAATTTGCCGAACCGATTCCGGCGAAATCGCGTGCTTGTCTTTCGTCTGGGCAGCCGGCAGCATGTACAGCTCGTCGAAGCGCTTATCCTTCACAAGCGCTTGCGGCAGTCGGCACCGTCCTTCGGCGACATCGATCAAGTCGTATATAATGCGGTTTTCAAGGCCCATCACGACGTCCAAGTTGCGGAGACCGATGTCCGTATCAACCATGACGACCTTTTTTCCCTGCAGCGCCAAAGCCGTTCCGATATTCGCGGACGTCGTCGTTTTGCCGACGCCCCCTTTGCCGGACGTGATAACGATTGCCTCTCCCATAGGTCCCACTCCTTTACCATCAAGCGTGTACATTCAAGCCGAATTTGTGCAAATGATGGATTTTGTCGATTTCCATTTTGCCGTCCTTCACGTAGGCAAATTCCATATACGTATCGAAAGCGTCCCCAAGACCCCATTCGTCGGGAGGACGGCTTATGATTCCCGCGATGCGAAGCTGCGTCGGCCTCATGTGCGAAGCGGCGATAACGGACCTTTCGTCTCCATCGACCCCCGCATGCGCCATGCCGCGAAGCGAGCCCATCACATATATGCTGCCCGAGCTGATAATAGCTCCGCCCGGGTTAATGTCCCCTAAATATAAAATGTCGCCCTCGTGCGAAAACGTCTGTCCCGAACGGACGATTCCCCGAACGATTTTTACGTCCGGAGTCCCTTGCGGCGCTCGCTCGTACGAAGGATCTGCCGTCTCTACGGATTGGACAAGCAGGTTGCCCTTTTGGCTGATGATGCTGCGCACCAGCTCCCGCTGCTCTTCGGTCACCGCCCGGTTACCGAGCTTAACGTGCACATGAATAATCGGGCCGGTTAAAATTTGCTGGTGCGTTTTCTCCAGCTTATGTCTCAGCTCGGCGACCACGTCGGAAAACTCGCACGTGTCATCGAGCAAAAACACCAATCCGTCCTTCACACCTTTGATCGTCACATGATGTTTAGCTGCCGCCATAACCGCTCCTACCTCCTAAGCCTATACAATTCGGCTTGGCGCGGGCGTTCTCCTGCTGCCTTGCGTTAAAAAAATTATTCCATTTCCTCGCTCTGCTTCACCGGAAGACTCTCGAAAAGCTTGCGGATCGGCACGTAAATGGCAAGCGCAAACAACAGGTTGATCAGCATGCTCGGCAGCATCTGATGAAGGAATACCCACTCAAGGTTCGTATGGGTGACACGAAACAGCCGGAACAAGCCGTAAATCGCCGTATCGTAAAACAAATTGCCGAGCCCGATCACGACCATGCTGATCACGATGCTCGAATAAATGCGTCCTTGCAGCATGCCGGCCAAATATCCGGCAAGGCCCATACCGAACGATACCGGTCCGAGCATGGGCGAATGATAGATGAAGTCGTGCAGCATACCGAAAACGAGGCCGTAAACTAGCGCTGTATGCCGGTTAATGTACAATCCGATAAATAGAACGATAACAAGGACAAAATGCGGGTCCACCTGAACCTTCGATTGCCAAGCGACGGGAACGAGCCAAGGAAGGAGCGTTCCTTCGAGCAGAAACAAAACGAAGAGAATCAGCCACAGCTTTTTATGACTCATGCGGCTCACCTCAATTCCGGCACTTCAACGACGAATACTTCGCGGAGATGGTTGAAGGAAGCAAACGGCTCGATCTCGGCGACATGGGTGACGGACTCGCCCTCGTACCGTTGCACCACTTTGCCGATTTCTATGCCGTTCGGGAAAACAAGCCCTTTCCCTGCCGTAATAATCGTATCTCCTACCTTGAGCTGATCTTGCGGATCGATTTTCGTCATAATCAGCTTTTGCTTGTCCAGATCGAACCGTTCGATCATGCCAAACGACTCGTTCTCTCTTCCTTTGACGGTGGCGGATATTGCCTTGGATTCCGAGGCGGCCTTGTCGTCGATTCCCGTAAGAAGCTGGACATCCGAATAAAAATTGGAAACCGCAACGACGCGGCCAATCAGACCTTCCACCGATTGAACGGCCATGTTCGGGCGGATGCCGTCTTTTTCTCCCAGATTGATCGTAATCGTTTTGTTCGATTGCTGGAACGTCACCACATTGGCAATCCGGAAGTTATACTTGTTCATCGACTTTTGCCGCTCCGTGAAGCCGAGTTCCGCCTGCAGCCGTTCATTCTGCAGCTCCAATTCGTTCAGCCGCGTCGTATCGCGGGCGTATCTGGACAGAGTTTCCCGCAGTACCGTATTTTCTTCATGAAGCGTACGAAGCCGGTTCACTTCTTCGAACACGCCGGCAACAAAACTGACCGGCTTATAGATCAGTCCTTGCGTCCATGAAATCGTATCTTTCACAAATTTCTCCGGCCAAGTTTTATAGCCCAGTTGACCGAAGGTCAGCCCCATCAGCGCAATAAAACAGATGAGGCCGAGCATCAGGATCAGCAGTCTTTTATTCCCCAGTAGTTTCAATGGCTACACCTTCCAACCTAAGACTGCGCTTAGCGCCTGGACCTGCTTGTAGGGCCGGTTCTCGTTTTGAACAAATGAATGTTCTCAAGCGCGCGTCCGGTGCCGATAGCCACGCAATCCAAAGGATTCTCGGCGACCAGTACCGGCATGCCGGTTTCACGGGACAGCAGCTTATCCAGATTGCGGAGCAAGCCCCCGCCGCCGGTCAGCACGATGCCGCGGTCCATAATGTCGGCCGCCAGCTCCGGCGGGCATTTCTCAAGCGTAACCTTGACGGCTTCCACGATGCTGTTCACCGTGTCGGCAAGCGCTTCGGTAATCTCGTCGGACGTGACGGCCATCGTTTTGGGCAGACCGGACACGAGATCGCGGCCGCGGATTTCAAGACGGGTCGGCGGCTCCAACGGCAGTGCCGAACCGATCTCCATCTTGATCTGTTCCGCCGTGCGCTCGCCGATCATCAAATTGTATGTGCGTTTAATATATTGGATGATCGCTTCATCCATCTCGTCGCCAGCCACACGGATCGAACGGCTGGTGACGATGCCGCCGAGGGAAATGACGGCGACTTCGGTCGTCCCCCCGCCGATATCCACCACCATGCTGCCGGTCGGCTCCCATACCGGAAGATCGGCGCCGATGGCCGCGGCGAACGGCTCTTCGATCGTATACGCATCGCGAGCGCCGGCTTGGCGCGTCGCATCTTCTACCGCGCGTTTCTCCACAGCGGTAATTCCCGAGGGAACGCATACCATGACGCTCGGGTGACGTTGAAACAAGACGCGCTGCTTCTGCGCTTGACGGAGGAAATATTTGATCATCGTCGACGTGGTCTCGAAATCGGCAATGACGCCGTCCTTCATCGGACGGATCGCGCGGATATTGCCCGGCGTTCTGCCGATCATCTTCTTCGCGTCGTTGCCTACGGCCTCGATCGTTTTCGTATCCGTGCGAATCGCGACGACGGACGGCTCGCGCACGACGATGCCTTTGCCTTTGACGTATACTAATGTATTTGCGGTTCCCAGGTCGATACCCAAATCTTTTGTGAATCCTCCGAACATGGTTGGTGCTCCCTTCTCTATTTGAGGCGCTGATCACGCGGAATGGTTTGTTTGATGCGGCTTACGAGGAGCTGCCGCACTGCTGCGGCAACGCATTTGCGGCCTGACGGCCAAGGCTCGTCTAATCCCGAACCTCCTGCCGTCCGGCCCGTTTCTTTCATTATATTACATGAATCCAAGCTCCTTCAAACTTACGTAGCGCTTATCGCCGATGACGATATGATCCAGCACGTCAATCCCGACAATTTCGCCCGCTTGGACTAAACGCTTGGTGATTTCCACGTCCTCCGGACTCGGCGTAGGGTCGCCGCTCGGATGATTGTGGGCGCATACAATCGAAGCGCTGCTGCGCTTGATGGCCGCCCGGAATACTTCGCGGGGATGTACGATGGAGGCGTTCAAGCTACCCATCGACAAGGTTTCCTGGCCGATGACGTGATTTTTCGTATTTAAGAACAGGCACACAAAATGCTCTTTCTGCAAATAGCGCAAATCCTCCATCAGCAGCGCAGCGACATCCTGCGGCGAGCGAATCGTAACCGTTTCGTTCATCGTGCTTCGCGCCAGCCTTCTCCCGAGCTCGATGCCCGCTTGAATCTGCAGCGCTTTGGCTTCGCCGATGCCTTTGATTTCGGTAAGCTGCTCCATGCTCATGTCCGTCAGCATGCGGAGACCGCCGCATTCGAGAAGCAGTCGCTGGGCAACGTGAACGGCAGATTCCTGGTATGTACCGGTGCGGAGCAAAATAGCCAGCAGTTCCGCATTGCTCAGTGCTTGTGCCCCATACAACATCATGCGCTCTCTCGGTCGGTCTTCGCTGGGGACATCGCGCAAGGTCATATTGGGCGATTCCATGCATTCCCTTCTTTCTATGAGATGTCCGAGTCCTCATTATAGCATGATGTTTTGTCAAATGACAGCGACCGAAAAAACGTGTCGAATACCGAACTGATGCACGCAGGCCAAGCGGTAAAACCTATATATCTCTTCGGGAGCCGGAGTCGATTTCAGTCCCGGGGCCCGTTGGGAAATGATGGTCGGGAGGCGCGAAAAGCGCCGGATGAAGGGCGCCTTTCTTGGAGAAGTTTAGCGATTCGCTGCGGGACACCCGGAAGGCGTCCGGCTCTATAGCACCCGGATGCCGTGGGCCCCCAACATCTCGGACAACAGGTACATAGGCAATCCGACTACGGTAAAATAATCGCCGTCGATGGTTTGAATCAAGGTGGAGCCTAAGCCTTGGATGCCGTAAGCCCCCGCTTTATCCATCGGCTCTCCCGTTCGAATGTAATTCCGAATTTGCTCGTCCGTGAGCGGCTTCATGCCGACTTTGGTCACGCTGTGCCCGACGGTCATGCGGCAGCTTCCCGTAAGACGGTCGGCCGATGTTGCATACACTGCCCCGGGAAGCCGGCTAACCGAGACCTCCGTGCCTCCGGCTTCGCCGTTCGGGGCGTTGTCCACCGTCAGTCCGATACAGGCTATCCCGGTGTATACTTCGTGTTCCGCGCCTTGAAGCGCGCTAAGCATCCGGAAGGCATCCGCTTCATCCTGCGGCTTGCCGAGCACCTCGCCCTGCCATACGACAATGGTGTCCGACCCGATAAGGACACCGTCCTCCGGCACGGAATCGTCCGCCTTCAAACGCGAAAGTACGGCCAGCGCCTTGCGCCTGGACAGCTCTTCCACGATTTGCGAAGGCGTCAGGCCGGGGGCCGTCGTTTCGTCCGCATCGCTCGCTTGGACGACGAAGGGCAGCTGAAGGAAGCGGATCAGCTCCTGGCGGCGCGGAGAAGATGAAGCCAGTATTAAGGTTTTGGATGTCGTGAGCGTCATAAACCGGTCCCTCGTTTCGAATTTTGTAAAAGTGGGTCTTTGCCGTCTCCGTCCGCTTCGGTCCTAAAGCTTGCGGTACAGCCAAAAGCCGGCCGCCAGCCCGACGATGCTGATCAGATTCAGCCGAATATGCAGATTCAGATCGTACCGGATGACCAACAAATCGGCTTTGGGCTGCCAGGTCAGCTCTACGGATTTGGTCAGAAAGGACAAGCCCGCATACGGCGACAGCAGTTGGCCGATAAGCGTTCCGGCGACGAGCCCGAGCAGCAGCATGAGGATGAACGTGAGCGTATTCTTTTTCAAAATATAGGATACCTCTTTCGTAAAAAATGCAATCGGCCGCTTCGAAAATGCCACACGTCATTATACCATAACTCGCGAAATAACAAGCGGACTTTTAGTTAACAAAGGACTTCTTCGCGTAGGAATATTTTACCGCTTACCTGATGCAAGAAATACCAATACAATAAAAACCGGATCAAGGAAGGAGTGGACCGGAAGATGCGAAAGCCATGGATGCGGGCCGCTTTGCTTGCGTTCGCCCTTCTGGTGCTGCCGGGGCATGCCTCGGCTGCGAAAATTGTCGTCGATGCAGGACATGGGGGCTCCGATTCCGGGGCCATCGGGGTGAATGGCCTGCAGGAGAAAACGGTGAACCTGGACATTGCCCGCCGGCTGCGGGACCTGCTTGTCCAGCGGGGCTATGAGGTGGTCATGTCCCGGAACACCGACGATTTTATTTCGCTCAAGGGACGCGTCGACTTCACCAATGGACAGCAGCCCGATCTGTTCGTCTCCGTTCACGCGAATTCGTATTTTAATGCGGACGCACGCGGGGCCATGGTGCTTTATTATGACGACGCCTACCCTCAGAGCAGCTACCCCGCCAGCGAAGAGATGAAGGCGCTCACACCCGAGAGCCGCAAGCTGGCGCAGCAGGTGCTGGACGCCTTCGTCCAAACGACGGGACTGGAAAATAAGGGACTTGTTCCCAGCGCGGTATATGTCGTGCGGATGGGAACGGTGCCGAGCATTCTTGTGGAGACGGCGTTTCTCTCGAACGCAGAGGAGGCGGAGCTGCTGGCCAGCGACTCGATGCGCCAGACGATGGCGCTCGGTATTGCCCGCGGCATTGAAGCGTACATATCGCCGCAAAGCAACGTGTTCCCCGATCTTCGGGGACACTGGGCCCGGGACGCCGTCCTGCGGCTGAAAGCGCAAGGCGTGGTTGAAGGCACCGGCGGGCGGTTCGAGCCCGGCCGGATGCTGACGAGAGCGGAGTGGGCGACGCTGCTCGGCCGGGTGTTCGACCTGCCGGCGGCGAAGCCGGCAGGGAGCTCCTGCGCCGGTGACGGCACGGTCACCGGCGGGGTTTACGGCGACGGCGGCGGGAGCTGCGGAGCCGCCGGGGCCGGCGCGGGCGCGTACCGCGACGCGAGCGCGGGGCATTGGGCCTTCGCCGCCCTCGATCGGGCGGTGAAGGCCGACGTGCTGGAGGGCTACCCCGACGGCACGCTCCGGCCCGACCGGCCCGTGACCCGGGCGGAGGCGGCGGCGATGTTTCAGCGGCTGGCGAAGGCGCCGCCGGGACCGGGCGGGCAGCCGCCGTTCCGGGACGTGAAGGCGGGCCTCTGGGCCGTGGACGCCATCGCGAGCCTCAAGCGGGCCGGCTGGATCGACGGTGTGACGGCGGAGCGCTTCGAGCCGGAGCGGCTGATCACACGAGCGGAGGCCGCCGCGCTGGTTGACCGCTACGTGGCGGATGCAGCAACCCCGAAGAAACCGCCCCCTGATCCGCCATCATCCGGCAAGATTTCAACCGGCAAGTAAACCTTTATACCCGCGGAAAAGCCGTCCGAACTGAATGCGGTCCGGACGGCTCTTTTCATGCGCCCCCGTCGGCGGATGTCTGCTCGTGAGTTTAAGGAAGCGCAACCGCTTGGAGCAATTCCTTCTCCGCTACGACATACTGCATGGCAGCCGTTTGCGCCTGCCACAGGAAGGCTTGGGACGGGTTCTTCTTGTATTCCTCAAGTGACGCCACAGCCGTATTCAAGGAATTATTCATTTTGGGCAGCGCCTTCTTCCCGGCTTCGCCCAGACCGTCGCTGACCGCGGCAGCCGTCTGGGACCAGCTTTGATGCGTCGTCTTGATCGACTGCAGCGCCTTGTCGTCAAGCGCTTCCGGCTTGGCGTCGGCCGCATGAGCGATCGTTTGTGCCGCGATGAGCTTCACAAGCTTATCCCCTTGCGCTATATAATTGGAAAACACATCGGCTTGCTTGCCGTTCCATTTGACTTTCGTCACCGCCGGCAAATCGAGTGTTTTGACAATCACCTCGATATTTTTTTGCTGATAAGCTTGCGACAGCCCCAGAGCTTCGTCCCGGCTTCCCGCCATTCCCACATAGACCGGGTGCTTGTCTCCCCCATCTACCGCTCCCGCCAGCCCTTTCTTGCGAAAATCCGCAGCCGCGGCCTCGGCTCCCTGCGCGCTGCTGAATACCCCGCCTTGCAGAACGGCATATGATTTCGCCGGGATCTGCACCGGCACGCCGATTGCAGAACCGCTCGCCGGGGCTGCCGAATCCGCGACGCCCGGCTTGGACGCCGCATCTCCGGTTTTACCGGCCGTCTCTCCCGTGGAAGCCGTCCCGCCGGCCCCGGCTCCCTTTGTCCCTTGCTGGGCTGTCGTTGTGCCGCCCGGGGTTGTTGCTTTGCCGGAGTCCGTACCGCCCGAAAACATCGACAAAACCAAAAAACCGAACGCGACGCCCGTTACAACCGCACCGGCGACGGAAGCGGTAATCCGAATCCAAGAGCCGTTGCCCGGGGTTCTTCTGAAATAGGCCGATTCCTCCTGCGTATAAGGCCGGTGCGTTCGCTCCATACCGCCAGTCGGATCCGGCCGCTCGACGTAGCCTGTTTCCGGATCGAACGACCGGCCGCCGCCCGATTCGCGAATCAATTGTTCCACGCGGTGCGTCTCGGTCTCAAAGGAGCTCTGCCAACCGCCGAAATCGGTCGTATATTCATTAAGCGCAGGTCCGGTCCACAGCGGTCCTCTTAGTTTTCCGGTCTCTACCGGCGGCTTGTCCGGCTCCTCGCGACTTTCGTCAGCCCGCTGCTCCACGACCGTGTATTCTTCCGATCGAAGGGGGATAACCTGCGGCCCGCTCCCCGTTTCCTGCCGTTCTTGCCGCTGCCCGTCCTTGTGGAAACGAAACGTCATCTTGGTCTTGTTCATTGCGCCAACTCTCCCTTGTCCCATAGTCGTGTTACTAGACTATGAGAATCGGTCCGCAAATAGAACGGTCGCAAGCAAAAAACCCCCGGCTTCGCCGCTCAAAAAGAACGGCGTTCCGGAGGTTTTTCGTTTCGTACTGCTAAGCCAAGCGTTCCGTCAATGCCTCGGCAAGACCGGCCGCCGCTTTCCATATATCTCCCGCGCCCATCGTAATCACCAAATCTCCGGGCCGCACCGACTTCAGCAAATAGGTCTGCACCTGCTCCTTGGTCGGGACGTAGCGCACGTTGGCGTTGCTGTTCTGACGAATCAGCTCGACGAGCTTCGCGGAATCGATGCCTTCGATCTGCTTCTCGCCCGCAGGCGAATAGATGTCGGTAATGATCACTTCGTCCGCCTCGGGAAACGCACGGCTGAACTGCTCGAACAAAAAGTACGTCCGCGTGTAGCGCTGAGGCTGAAATACGGCGATAATCCGTTTACCTGTCGCCTTGGCCGCTTGAATCGTCGCTTCGATTTCGGTCGGATGGTGCGCGTAATCGTCGATCACCAGAATGTCGTCGACTTCTCCGAGCACCTGAAAACGCCGCTTGGCCCCCCGAAACTCGGTAATCGCTTCCGCAATCCGGTCGAAGGAGAGCCCTGCTTCCATGCAAGTAATCAGCGTAGCGAGCGCATTGTAGACGTTGTGCTTGCCCGGTACGGACAGATGAATCGTTCCGAGCGCCTCGCCGCCGCGCATCACATCGAAGGATACTTTACGGTCGCCAAGAACGATGTTCCGAGCCGTAAAATCCGCTTCCGCTTCGATCGCATACGTGAGGACCTCGCTATTTACGCTGGAGATCATCTCTTTCAAGTATTGGTCGTCCAAGCAAACGACAGCCTTGCCGTCCTCTTTCACCTGGCTCAAAAACTGCGCATAGGCTTTTTTCAAATTTTCAAAATTGCCGTCGTAGTTTTCCAGATGATCCGCTTCAATATTATTTACCAACGCAATGGCAGGCTGGTACTGCAAAAACGAACCGTCGCTCTCGTCCGCTTCCGCGACGACCCAATCGCCCTTCCCCGCCTTGGCGTTGCTTCCCACGTTCATAATTTCCCCGCCGATGATGAAGGTCGGGTCCAAGCCGCAGCGCTCAAGCACGAGCGCGATCATCGACGACGTGGTCGTCTTTCCGTGCGCGCCTGCAACCGCGATGCCTTTCTTGGCGTTCATCAGTCTCGCCAACATTTGCGAACGATGCAGCATCGGAATGTTCAATTCCTCCGCCGCCACCATTTCGACATTATCCTTGGCCAAAGCCGTGGAATATACGACGACGTCCGCGCCTTTCACATTTTGCGCCTTGTGCCCGATGAACACTTGCGCCCCTTTGGCCGCAAGCTTCTCCGTCAGCTCCTGCTGCGCCAAATCGGATCCCGAAACTTGGTAGCCCATTTCCAGCATCACTTTGGCAATGGCACTCATGCCGTACCCGCCGATGCCGATAAAATGGATATGCTCCGATGTATTCACGCCTGCGTTCACCAGCCTTTTTCAGAATCGGATTGATGCTTGATCCAGGAACGGACGTCCCCTATTAAATATAACGTGCCGGAGACGACAGCCAGGTCGTCCTGTGCCGTCATACGTTTAAGCCGCTCCAGCCCCGTCTTCCAATCGGGTTCCACGATCACTTCCACGTCGTGCCTCCCGCACTCCGCCAGAAGCGACTTGGCCAGTCCGGCCAGATCTTCGGCAGCGGCCTTTTTCAGCCAATTCGGCTCGGTTAGGATAAGCGTATCCACTATTGGTAGTATATGCCTCAAATAGCCCGTATGATTCTTGTTCGTCAGCATTCCCATCATAAAATGGAGCCTATTGTACGAATACGTTCCCTTCAGGGCTGCGGCAAGCGACTCGGCCCCTTCGGGGTTGTGCGCGCCGTCGATCAGAATGCGCGGCTCCTGCGATACCATCTCCAACCGCCCCGGCCACTGCGCCGCTTTCATGGCTCGAAGCAAATCCTCGTCTTCCACGATCAGCGCATAATATTGCCGCAGCACCTCAAGCGTCATTAACGCGACTGCCGCGTTTTTCAGCTGGTGCGGGCCGTTCATGGAGATGGCAACGTCCGGAATGTCCCGGAACGTGCCGGTAAACCGGAACGTCTGCTCGTTTTCCTTGATCGAGATCGTTTCATAACGAAACTCCCGGCCCAGCAAATAAAGCGTGCTGTTCTTGACCTTCGCCGCTTCCTCGACGACCCGGACGACCTCCGGCTGCTCCACGGCGCTTACAACCGGGACGCCCGCTTTAATAATGGCCGCCTTCTCGGCCGCGATTTTCTCCAGCGTATCGCCGAGAAACTCCATGTGGTCATGACCGATATTTGTAATGACGGAGACAAGCGGCGTCACGATATTCGTCGAATCCAACCGTCCGCCGAGCCCCGTTTCCCAGACGACAAAGTCGGGATAAGCGGTGCGTGCGAAATACTCGATTGCGATCACAGTCGAGATCTCGAACATCGACGGCTGGCCGAACTCCTCCGCAACCTGATCGACGAGCGGCTTGATTTTATTGATCACCTTCAGCAGGTCTTCGTCCGGGATATTGACCCCGTTGAGCCGAATGCGCTCGTTGTAGCTTTCAATGTAAGGAGAAGTAAATGTTCCCACATCATAGCCGCATGTGCGGATTACTTCGGTCAAATAGGCACAAACCGATCCCTTGCCGTTCGTACCGGCGACATGAATAAACTTGAGACGCCGGTGAGGATGGTCGAGCAGCTCCATGAGCCGCTCCATCCTCTCCAGTCCCGGCTTGATTCCCGCCAGAGGAATAAATCGGACAACCCAGTCGATCGCTTCCCGGGCCGTCCGGAACGGCCCTTCGTTAACGCTTAGCTGTGTTTCGCTCATGATGGCTCATCCTCTCAGTTCGGCCAGCCGAGCCGACACTTTATCCCGTTTGTCCGCATAATCGGCGAGCTTGGCTTTCTCCTCGTCGATGACTTTGGCCGGCGCTTTGGCAACGAAGCCTTGGTTGGCAAGCTTTTTCTCGATCCGGTCCACTTCGCCGTGCAGCGTAGTAAGCTCTTTTTCCAGACGCGCTATTTCCTGGGCAATGTCGATCAGCCCCGCAAGCGGCAAGAACAGCTCCGCCCCGGTTACGATGCCCGTCATCGCTTTTTCCGGCGTTGCGAGCCCAAGCTCGATGGAAAGTGCCGACGTATTGCAGAAACGTTGCACGTATTCTTCGTTGCGCTTCAGAATTGCCAGCGATTCTTCGCCGGCCGGCTTCACGAGCAGCTCGACCTTTTTGCTCATCGGCACGTTCACTTCCGCACGAATATTGCGCACCGTCCGGATGATGTCCATCAGCAGCTCCATCTCACGCACCGCGTCCGCCGCTTCAAAGCGCGCCTCGAAGGTCGGCCACGCCGCGAGCGTAATCGTCTCGCCTTCATGAGGCAGGTGCTGCCAGATTTCCTCGCTGATAAATGGCATGAACGGGTGAATCAAGCGCTGCGTACGGTCCAGCACGTAAGCCAGAACGGATTTCGTCGTTTTCTTCGCCGCTTCGTCGCTGCCGTACAAGGACAGCTTACTGAATTCGATGTACCAGTCGCACAGATCGTCCCAAATGAAATTGTACAACAGACGTCCGGTTTCCCCGAATTCATACGCATCGATCAGTCGGGTCACTTCGCGGACGGTTTCGTTGAGGCGGTGCAAAATCCAACGGTCGGCCGTACCAAGCTCGCCGCTCAGGTCGATATCCGACGCTTGGAAATCGCCCAGATTCATCAGGACGAAGCGCGAAGCGTTCCAAATTTTATTGGCAAAGTTGCGCGCCTGCTCGACTTTCTCCCAGCGGAAGCGGAGATCCTGTCCCGGCGTGGAGCCGGTGGAAATCATAAAGCGCATGGCGTCGGCGCCGTACTTTTCGATGACTTCAAGCGGATCGACGCCGTTGCCGAGAGACTTGGACATTTTGCGGCCTTCCGCGTCGCGGACGAGCCCGTGAATCAGCACGTCTTTGAACGGAATTTGATCCGTGTATTCGAGTCCGCTGAAAATCATCCGCGCGACCCAGAAATAAATAATATCGTAGCCGGTTACGAGCAGACTGGTCGGGTAATAACGCTTCAGATCTTCCGTCTGTTCCGGCCAGCCAAGCGTAGAGAACGGCCACAGCGCGGAGCTGAACCAGGTATCCAGCACGTCGTTGTCCTGGGTCAGATGCGAGCCGCCGCAATGCGGGCATACGGTAGCGTCCTCGCGGGAGACGATCATTTCTCCGCAATCGCTGCAGTACCAGGCCGGAATGCGGTGTCCCCACCACAGCTGGCGGGAAATGCACCAGTCACGAATGTTTTCGATCCAATGCAGATAAATTTTTTCGAAGCGATCCGGTACGAAGTTCGCGCCTTGGCCCGACTTCTGCGCTTCGATTGCGCGTTCGGCGAGCGGCTTCATTTTAACGAACCACTGCGTGGACAAGTACGGCTCCACGACGGCGCCGCTGCGCTCGCTGTGTCCGACCTGATGCACGTGTTCCTCGATTTTGATCAGCACGCCGAACTCCTTCATATCCGCCACAATCTGCTTGCGGCAGTCGAAGCGGTCCATCCCTTGATACTTGCCGGCATTTTCGTTCATTTTGCCGGATTCGTCCATCACAAGCACCTGCGGAAGATCGTGGCGTCTGCCTACCTCAAAATCGTTCGGGTCGTGCGCCGGAGTAATTTTCACCGCGCCGCTGCCGAAATCTTTCTCGACATATTCGTCGCCAACGATCGGAATTTCGCGGCCAATGATCGGAAGCACAAGCGTTTTGCCGATCAGGTGCTTGTATCGCTCATCTTCCGGATGGACCGCGACGGCCGTATCCCCGAGCATCGTTTCCGGACGGGTCGTCGCCACGACGATGAACTCATTGCTGTCCTTCACCGGATATTTCAAATGATACAGCGCACCCTGCACCTCTTTGTATTCGACTTCGATGTCGGAAAGCGCCGTGCGGGCGGCCGGGTCCCAGTTGATGATATATTTGCCTCGGTAAATCAGCCCTTTTTCGTACAAGCGGACGAATACTTCGCGCACCGCCTTGGACAGCCCTTCGTCCAAAGTGAAACGTTCGCGGGAATAGTCGAGCGAGAAGCCCATTTTGGCCCACTGCTCGCGGATCGTTCCGGCGTAATGCTCCTTCCACTCCCACACCTTTTCCAAAAACTTCTCGCGGCCGAGATCGTACCGCGTCACGCCTTCCTCGCGGAGCTTCTGCTCCACCTTCGTCTGCGTCGCGATGCCCGCATGGTCGGAGCCCGGCAGCCACAAGGCGTCGTAGCCCTGCATCCGTTTGGTCCGCGCCATAATATCCTGGAGCGTAAAATCGAGCGCATGGCCGATATGCAGCATACCGGTGACGTTCGGAGGCGGGATAACCATCGTGTACGGCTTCGCATCCTGACGCTGCCCCGCTTTAAAGTATTGTCCCTTAAGCCAGTAGTCGTACCACTTTTTCTCGGCTTCCTTCGGATCGTAGGTTGTCGGCATAGCCGTTTCCGGCGCCGCTTGTTTGGTTTCTTCCATCACTGCAACCTCCAAATACACATAATTGTGGTTTGTTTTGAGTTTTCAGCTTACAGTACCATTGCCGGAGAAATGGCGACAAACAAATAAAAGCCTTCCGCCGCAAAGGACGAAAGGCTCTCGCTTCCGTGGTACCACCTTTATTCCGCCCGTGCTCCGAGAAGCTGGAAGCTTCCCTTCATCCGTGCGGCACTCGAACAGATAACGGCTGTGACCGGCCGAATCTAGAGCTTCCGCTTTCAATTCGACAACTCCGGGGCGACTTCGACAGGTACGTCCTGCGGAACCTTCCAGCTCTTGCCGGCTCCGCTCTCTGAAGGGTTCGCTGTCTACTATTCCCTTTCCGCGTTTTTGCTTGCATCTATGCGTACTATGATAAACAATAGTCAGGACAGAGTCAATACAAGTATAACCAAAAAACCCCCCGGTCAAGCCTGTTTTGGCTCGACTGAGGGAATTTTTGTAAAAACGGCTTCATTTCGGGATATACACAATCTGCCCTACGGATACGTCGTTATCTCCGAGACGGTTGTAAAGCGCGATTTCGCGAGGGTTCAGATCATAGCGCTTAGCGATGGATTCCAGCGTCTCTTCCTTTTGCACGATGCACAGCCGGAGCCTTTTGAATCCCTGCTCTTCGCCTTTGGAAGTGAGCAGCAGGTTTTTCCATTCCACCTTCCCCGCCACGGACTCCGATTCTTCCCCAATCGCGTCTTCCGGATCGCGCTTTTCCTTTTGGGAAGAGCCGGTGTTAAACAAGTTGGACAGTCCGAACGATTTGTAAAGCGGTGCGGGTGCCGTAGGGGGCTCGGGCGTTTTTTTGCTACCGACGCCTACCTTCAGATCTTTATCCATCGTTGCGGTCGGGTTAAGCTCACCGAAGGATTGGGCGGTCGGGGCTTCTTTCGTTTTTTGCGCTTCCTGCGCCTTTAAAGTCTCCGGACCTTTCGTCGGTTCCTGAACAGACAGCGGGGCTGGAGTTACATTCGACAAAGGCTGCGGTATATTCTGCTGCGCCTCTTGCTGCACGATCGGCGTAGGCTGCGGGATGTTCTGCTGAGCCTCTTGGTGCACATTCGGCGCTGGCTGCGGCACATTCTGCTGGGCCGCCTGAAACACATTCGGCGCTGGCTGCGGCACATTTTGCTGAGCCGCCTGAAACACATTCGGCGCTGGCTGAGGTACGCTCTGCGTCTGCGGCCCCACAGGCAGCTTGCTCGTCGGTTCCACCCTCTCGCCTCGCAGCTCCCAAGAATCCGTTTCAGCCGGAGCTTGGTCCGCCGAATCGAAAAAGCCGGAAACGTCCCCGAATGCCTCATCCGTCGCCTCTGCAAGAGGAACCGGATGCGGGTCGCGGGCTTCGTGAACGAACACCACTTCGTTTTCCGTTTCCCGCCAAGCCTCCTGGGCCGCATCCGACACGAGCTCCAGACCGGCGAGCGACAGTACTCCCGTAATGTTCAAGCTGCGGGATGATAGCAGATCGACGTCAAAATTTTCGATTTCGACCGCGATATCCTCCATCCGCTGAACCCGGTTCATCGGCAGCGTAATCTCTACCGGGATCAGATGCTCCAACGTCTGATCGCTGCGGCCCAGCTCATCGATAAAGGTCCCGGTCAAAAACAGATTGCCGCGAAGCAGGGCTTGGTCCCCTTGCGGAATGACCTGAATATGGGGAACAAGCTCCACTCCTTCCAAGTCTTGAATGCCGATCGCCCCTTCGGACAAATGCACACGCTCGTAAATGTCGAAGCGTAATCCGTTATGCTGCGTCGTCAATGTAAATCCTCCCTCCGTAATTCCTGCCTTTTCCACAGAATCCCGCATCGGCTCCGGCGAGTTCGAAATTCTGATATAACCATAAAAAGATAGATGGCCCTATGCCTTCGTCTCTACAATTTATATGGCTTCAGGGGAAGGAGCATGACTACTATTTTTTCAATCGCTCATTCAGCCCAGCAAAGTCCGGGGGCCACGGGGACTGCACCTCGATGCTTTCGCCGCTCCACGGATGGGGAAACGTCAATCGCTCGCCGTGCAGCGCCTGTCTCTCCATGCCCTCTCTTCGTCCGCCATACAGCGTGTCGCCGATCAACGGATGGCCCAGATGGCTTAGATGAACGCGGATTTGATGCGTCCGTCCGGTTTCGAGCCGGAGCCGCACAAGCGTCGCGGAACGATAACACTCCACGACCTCGTAATGGGTAACGGCCCGCTCGCCTCCGGGAGAGACGCGCCGGCGAGTCGCGTGATGCCGGTCCCTGCCGATCGGCGCATCCACACGGCCCCGGTTCGGAGAGAGACGCCCGTGCACCAGGGCCACATAGGTCCGCTCGACCTTTTTCTCCCGCATCGCTGCGTCCAATCGGACCTGCGCCCATGGACACTTGGCCATCAGCACCGGTCCGGTCGTATCTTCGTCAAGCCGGTGAATGTGCCGGGGCCGGCACGACTGTCCTGTCGATTCCAGATGCCAGCCGACCGCATGAAGCAGCGTTCCGCCCTCCGACTCCCCGGTCGGATGCACCTTCATCCCGGCCGGTTTATCCGCCACGAGGCAAAAGTCGTCTTCGAACAATACTTCTATCCCCGTCCATTCCGGCATATATTGCAGCGATTCCTCGGGGAACAGCCGCAGCAAAATGCGGCGTCCCTGAATTTCGACGCCCGAGGCGTTCCAAAGCTTCTTCAGCGTCCGCTCGTCGATCGCATCCAGCAGAAACGCCTTCACTTCCTCGAAAGTCGAAGGCTCGGTGTTCGCCGTCCATTCCAGCCACTGGCCTTTGCGGCGCCATGCGGTCATGGCAGCCGCCTCTTGGATTGCCCCGCTACGGATGCCGCCCGTTTCTTCTGGCTTGCCCATTGCAGCCATGCCGTCAGAACGATTCCTGCAAACAAAATGAAAAACACGCCCGCCACAACGATTAATTCGAGCGTGGTACCGAATAGGCTGTACCGATTTAACATGAGCGCTTCCTCCAATGTATAGCTTATGGTCATTCTATCAATCCTTCACGGCGAACGCAAAGCGGTTACAATGCCAATTCCGCCGGATCTTACAATCTAGCGAAAGTTGTTAAATCTTCTTTTCATATGATAGAATAGCATAGGAAAAAAGTAAAAAAATTCGACACGAAATGCCTTAATTTACGCATGGGAGAGGTTAAAACATTGAGCAGGGCTCTGCAAGCGATACGACATTGGAGTAGTTGGAAAAAGGCGCTTTTTTATTTCACGGTGTTGACTTTTTTAACGTCCAGCTTTTTATTCCTGACCCCGCCGGGAGGCCAGATCAGGGAGTGGCTCGCGGAAACGGTCATTACGACGCAGCACCGGAGCTGGGCATGGATTTTCGTCGGCGCGGAGCAGCGCGATTTGATGGTCAAACGGTTGCAGGACTTCAACGAGGAAGCCGCACGTGAAAAGCAGGACAGCAGCTTGATCAAAATTCGCAATCATCAGGGCAAAGCCCGTTCGATCGATGAACTGATTAAGGTCGAAGATATATCAGGAAAATTTTGGCAAGGCAAAAAGATGTACGTCTATGATCCGAAGACGATTCGTGTCATGACGCCTCCCAAGTCCGGAGAAGGCGAGAGAATCACCTCGATGGTCAAGCGTACAGGAGCCGTGGCTGGCGTCAATGGCGGCGGTTTCGACGATCCGGAAGGTCTCGGGAACGGATTTGCGGCGTTCGGCGCCATTATCTCCGGCGGCGAGGTCATTTATACGGATCAGGACGGCAGCATTCCGCAGCACATCGTCGGCTTTACGAAGGAAGGGATTCTCGTCGTCGGCAAATACAATATTTTCGAGCTGCGCGAGATGGGCATCTCGGACGCCGTCTCGTTCCACCCGCGTCTGATCGCCAACGGCAAGCCGCTGATCACAAGCGGCGACGGCGGCTGGGGCCGCGGACCGCGAACGGCTGTCGGGCAAAAAGCGGACGGCACCGTTATATTCATCGTTATCGACGGACGGCAGGCGCACAGCGTAGGGGCGACGCTCAAGGAAGTACAGGACCTTCTGCTGGAAGAAGGCTGCGTCAATGCAGGCAACCTGGACGGAGGCGCTTCGTCCGAGCTCGTGGTCGACGGAGAGCTGCTTACCAAGCCATCGAGCCGTTACGGCGAGCGCAGATTGCCTAACGCGTTCCTGGTTTACGACGATCCGACGTCGGTTAAAGCGGACCGCGTCTGGGACGGTATCGACAAAATCGATGCAGGCGGTTCGTACGATCACCCCGACTTCCTGCGCGAGCAGGCCGAAAAGCGGGCCAAGCAGCAGCAAAACCCGACACCGGCTACCAAGACGGATACGGACAAGACGAAGACAGATACCGATAAGACAAAGACGAAAACCGATACAAAACCGGAAACGAACAAGCCGGCTACAAATAAACCGGATATGAACGAAACGGGCAAGACGGGTACGGAGAAAGGCGAGAGTGCGAAGCCCGGCGGCAATGCAACCAAAGAGCCGGGTACCGAAAAACCTAGTGTTCCCGGCGCGGGAAATAATTCCGGTTCGGGTACGGGAACGGCAGATCACGGCAAGCCGGACGGCGGCCAGGGCAATACGCCGCCAACGGGTACGGGCAGCGGGTCGGTAACGCCGAACGGCGGCACTTCCGGCCAAGGCGGAACCGGAAGCGGGGCTGCAGGCTCCGGTTCTTCCCAAGGCAGCGGTACGGCAGGAGGAGGAGGGAACGGTTCTACGGGAACCGCTCCGAACTCCTCCGCCGGAGCCCCGGCTCCAGGAACCGGAAGCGGCACACCAGCCAAGACGACCGAGAAATCGACCGAGACGACTACATCGTCCTCAACGCCGACGCCACCTCCTCAGCAAAATCAAACGCCTAACCAACCGGCCTCGGGTACGGCTGTACCGCCGGCCAAAACACCATGATCGTTTACATACATCTGTAGCAACATAACACAAACAAACGGACGGCACGTTCCTCTCCTTCGGGAGTGGACGTGCCGTCCGTTTTTACATTATAGCTGCTTGAGCGCTTGGTAATGTGCCTCGATCGTCGCCTCGATATCGTCGTCGGAGTGCGCCGCCGAAACGAACATGCCTTCGAACTGGGAAGGCGGAATGCTGACGCCGTAGTCGAGCAGCAAGCCAAAATACCGGTTGAACTTGTTCAAATCCGATTGTTTGGCGGTTTCGTAATTGGTTACCTGCTGGTCGGTAAAGAACGGGCAAACCATGGAGCCGATGCGATTGATCGTCATCGGAACGCCCAGCTCCCGGGCATTTTGGAGCATTCCTGCTTCCAGCCGGGCGGACTTGCGCTCCAGCTCTTCATATACGCCGGGCGCTCCCAGCAGCTTAAGCGTCGCATATCCTGCAGCCATTGCCAGCGGGTTCCCGGATAACGTTCCAGCCTGATAAATCGGGCCTGACGGAGCAATTCGCTCCATGATCTCCCGTTTGCCTCCGTATGCCCCAACCGGCAGCCCCCCGCCGATAACTTTACCCAGACAGGTAAGATCCGGCGTAATGCCAAATCGCCCTTGCGCACTGTTCAAGCCTACGCGGAAGCCGGTCATGACCTCGTCAAAGATCAGCAGACTGCCGTAGGAAGACGTGATCTCCCGCAATCCTTCCAAGAAACCCGGAAGCGGCGGCACGACGCCCATATTTCCGGCGACCGGCTCCACAATAACGGCGGCGATGTCTTCGCCGAAATGTTCAAAAGCCGTCCGTACCGAATCCAGATCGTTGTACGGCACCGTAATCGTGTTGACCGCTACGCTTTCGGGTACGCCGGGGCTGTCCGGCAATCCAAGAGTGGCAACCCCGGACCCCGCTTTGATCAGCAGCGAGTCCGCATGGCCGTGGTAGCAGCCTTCGAACTTCAGAATTTTACTTCTTCCCGTATAACCGCGGGCAAGTCTGAGAGCGCTCATCGTCGCTTCCGTCCCGGAGCTGACCATCCGCACGAGCTCGATGGAAGGCATTCTTTCGATAACGAGCCTCGCCATCTCGGTTTCCAGCTCCGTCGGCGCGCCGAAGCTCGTACCGAGCTCCGCGGTCCGTTTGATCGCTTCGACGACCTCCGGGTGGGCATGTCCCATAATGAGCGGGCCCCACGAGCCGATGTAATCGATAAATTCGTTGCCGTCGATATCGAAGACGTGCGAGCCGCTCCCTTTCTGCATATACAGGGGAGTCAGTCCAACCGATTTAAACGCGCGAACCGGACTGTTTACCCCGCCCGGAATCACTTGCTTCGCTTCCTCGAACGCCTGCGCCGAACGCGCATCGGAACGTTTTCGCTGATCGTTCATCCATTCCACTCCTAACCTATTTTGAGGATAACTGCAGCCGCTCCGTCATTTCCTTGGCCGCTTCCTTGCCTTGACGAATACAGTCCGGCAGCCCGACGCCATGAAACGCGCCTCCGGTAATCAGCACGCCCGGCATTTTGTCCGCCAAATGCTGCCGTACCCCGCGAATAAGGTCCAGGTGACCTACCGGATACTGAGGCATGGACTGCATCAGCTTCGTCATTTCCGTAAACAAAGGCTCTGCCGTAATCCCCATAACTTCCTTCAAATCGCGCCGTACCGCGCGGATGATCTCATCCTCCGACATATGCTGCCAACGTTCGTCGCCGGAACGCCCGATATAGCAGCGCATCAGCACTTTGCCGCTTGGAGCGGTGTGCAGCCATTTTTTGGACGTCCACGTACACGCGGTAATGAAACGCCCTTCCCGTCTCGGGACGAGGAAACCCGAACCGTCGAGCTCTCGCCCAAGCTCTTTCTCGTCAAAAGCGAGAATCACGTTGGCAACCGACACGTACTCGATCCGGTCCAGCTCTTTGACCTCAGGGACCGACGAGCCGAGCAGCTTGGAGATGCCGTGAGCCGGGAGCGCCACGATAACCCCGTCCGCTTCCTCGACCGAACCGTCTTCTCGGATCACGCGGTACCCGTCGTCGGCCCGCTCGATCCCGGCCACTCCGCACTGCTTGACGAACCGCACGTTGTCGAGCGCATCGATCAAGCCGTGAACGATCGTTTCAAGCCCTTCCTTATAGGAAAGAAACATCGTATTGCGCGCCACCTCGGGAAGCGTACGGCTTTCTTCGCCGCCTGTCTTGCGGTTCTTCATCATGCCGAGGATCAAGCTGCGATGCTTCTGCTCAATCGCATGAAATTGCGGGAAGGTCGCCCGCAAGCTCAAATTGTACGTATTGCCGGCATAAATGCCCGCCAGCAGCGGCTCGGCGATCTGACCAAGCACTTCCACACCTAGCCGGCGCTCCAGGAAATGCCCCAGCGATTCGTCCTCGGGCGACGTCCGTTTCGGCAGCACCAGATCCATGGCCGCCCTGAGCTTGCCTCCCAATGACAGCAGTCCCGTGCGCATGAACGGCCCCATCTGGGTCGGTATGCCGAGCATCAGGCCGGGAGGCATCCGGTGCAGCTTGCCGCCGGACAAAATATACGTTTTCCGGGAATCCGGATTCATGCCGGTCAATTGATCCTCTAAGCCTAATTCGCGAGTCAGCTCGACCATCGGAAGCTTGCGGGCCAGAAACGAATCCGGCCCCTTCTCAATGACGAACCCGTCGCGCTTCAGCGTTTGAATTTTGCCGCCGAACGATTCGCCCTTTTCCATGATGGTTATCTTCAAGGGCGTCCCGGACTGCTCGGCGCTTTGTTTTAAATAAAAAGCGGCGCTCAAGCCCGTAATCCCGCCGCCAACGATAACCACATGTTTCGGACTTCGGTTCTCCTCCATCGTCTCAATCCCTCTCGGTCTGCGCGTAAACGACGTCGCTTAACGTTTCCATATAAAGCGGATCGGTATTGAGCGAGCGGGTGCGTTCCAGCCGCAGTCCAAGCTCCCGTGCCGTCTTCTGCGCTTCAATATCGAGATCGTACAGCACTTCCAGATGATCGGATACAAACCCGATCGGACAAATCAGCACATGCTCCGCCTGCTTCTCTGTTTTCACAGTGTGCAGGACGTCGAGAATATCGGGCCCAAGCCAAGGCACGCCGGTCTGTCCGGCACTCTGCCATCCAAATTGCCAATGGGTAATGCCGCATCGCTCGGCTATCGCTTTGGACGTTTCCAATAGCTGATCAGGGTACGGGTCTTTCATTTCTAGAATTTTTTCAGGCAGGCTGTGCGCCGTAAAAATCACTTTGACCGCGTCTTTCGCCACACCCTCGAACCTGTTCAAGCCTTCCTCCACCCGCTGCACAAGCGCTTCGATCAGCGCCGGATGAAGATGATAGCTCTTCACAAAACGCATCGAAAGCCCAAGCGAATCCGCCTTCTCTTGGGCGCGCTTGATGTAGCCGCCTACGCTCATGACCGAATAATGCGGTGCCAGGACGACCCCAACGGCTTCCGTTATCCCATCCTGCACCATCCGCTCCACGCCGTCCTCAATGAACGGGGACGCGTGCTTCAGTCCTTGATAGCATACGAACGTCGTATCCTGGTATTTCTCGTTCAGCCGGGCTTCCAGCGCTTGCACCTGCTTATCTGTATTTTCCCGAAGCGGGAAAAAGCCTCCCACAATCGCTTCGTAGCGATCGGTCAAATCTTTGAGCTGCTCCGGGGTCGGAGGATTTCCGCGACGAATATGCGTATAATAAGCTTCCACTTGATCGAGGCTTTCCGGCGTTCCGTAAGACATGACCAAAACACCGATCCGTTTTTGCTGCGTAACGCTCATGCTATACACCGCTTTCCTGTTTCGTCCAGCCTTGCGCTTTCAGAGCTTGACGAGAATAGTCGTGAATGAAATCCGTCAGTTCTTTCAGCTTCTCCAGCGACGCTTCCGGGAACAGTCCGTGACCCAGATTGAAAATATAGCCCGGTTCCTGGATGCCCTCGTCGATAATCGCCTTGGCTTGCGCCTGAATGACGGACATCGGAGCGGTCAATACGTACGGATCGAGATTGCCCTGCACCGCATAGAACGAGCCCACTCTTCTGCGGCCCTCCGAGATCGACACACGCCAATCGAGACCGATGACATCGGCGTCAATGCCTTGCAGATAAGGCAGCAATTCACCTGAGCTGACGCCCGGGAAATAAATTTTCGGCTGCTCCAGATGCTTCAGTTCCGCAAAAATACGGCGGATCGTCGGCAGAACGTACGTTTTGAAATCAACCGGGGACAACGCGCCGACCCAGCTGTCGAAAAGCTGCACCGCTTTCGCCCCAGCGGCAATCTGCGCTTTCAGATAAGCGATCACCATATCGCCAAGCTTATCCATCAGCTTGAACCATACCTCCGGCTCGCCGTACATTAAGCCTTTCGTGCGGATATAGCTTTTGGACGGCCTGCCTTCGATCAGGTAGCTTGCGATCGTAAACGGCGCGCCGGCGAACGTAATTAGCGGCACCTTCAGCTCGGCCGCCAAAATCTCTATCGTCCGCAAAATATGCGGCAAATCCTGCTCCACTTGGATCGGCTTCAGCTTGTTCACGTCCGCCGCCGAGCGGATCGGGTTGTCGATGACCGGACCGACATTTTTGACGATATCAAAATCGATGCCGATGGAAGCGACCGGATTCATAATGTCCGAATATAAAATCGCCGCATCCACACCCAGCTTTTTGACCGGCATCAAGGTGACCTCGGCCGCCAGCTCCGGCTGCTTGCAAATTTCCAGCAAACTGTATTTCTCTTTAATTTTCCGGTATTCGGGGTCGTAACGGCCGGCTTGACGCATATACCATACGGGCAGCGTTTCGACAGGCTGTTTGCGACAGGCGCGAATAAACGTATCGTTATAACTCATTGGTGCATCCTCTTTTCCGTAAACTCCCATAGTCTACTTCCCATTATGCCCTATTTGAAACGAGGTAACAACGTGTGTCAGGCTACAGTTTCCGACAAAAGTTTGACAGTGCCGCTATGCAAAAGACCGCTCCGTTCCGGGAGAAACGCCGGATAGCGGAACGGTCTTCATTTTCATCGCGTAGCGTGGTGGCGGTTAGTTCCGGAGCCAGCGAGCGATATCTTTGGCAAAATAAGTAATGATCATGTCGGCGCCGGCCCGCTTAAATCCGGTCATCGTCTCCATAACGATCGATTTCTCGTCGACCCATCCCTGCATGGCGGCAGCTTTCACCAAGGAGTATTCCCCGCTCACATTATAGACCACGAGCGGCAGATTGAAATTGTCGCGGAGCGCGCGAACGACGTCCATATACGCCAGAGCCGGCTTGACCATCAGCATGTCCGCGCCTTCGGCTACGTCGGATTCCGCTTCGCGCAGCGCTTCCCGGACGTTGGCCGGGTCCATTTGGTACGTTTTGCGGTCGCCGAACTGCGGCGTGGAATGTGCCGCTTCGCGGAACGGACCGTAGAACGACGACGCGTACTTCACGGAGTACGACATGATCGGCACCTGCTCGTAGCCGGCTTCGTCAAGTCCTTGACGGATCGCGTAGACGAAGCCGTCCATCATGTTCGACGGCGCGATAATGTCGGCGCCGGCTTCTGCCTGTGAAACCGCCGTTTTGACCAACAGGTCCAGCGACGCATCGTTCAGCACCTCGGCGCGGCCTTTCGCCTCGTCGTAATGAACGACGCCGCAGTGGCCGTGGTCCATAAACTGGCACAGGCAAGTATCGGCAACAATGAGCAGCTCCGGAGCCCATGTTTTGATCAAGCGCGACGCTTGTTGAACGATGCCGTTTGGATCGTAAGCCGAGCTGGCATGTGCGTCTTTCTCGTGCGGAACACCGAAGAGCACAATGGCCGGCAAGCCCAGCCCGACGATTTCGCGGATTTCCTCTTCCAGCCGGTCGAGCGAGAAGTGGTAGACGCCCGGCATCGAGCTGATTTCTTCTTTAATATTCGTTCCGTGCGTCACAAATATCGGATAGAGCAAGTCGTCCAGCGTAACGGTATGCTCTCGTACCATATTCCGAAGCGCAGCCGAGCTGCGCAATCGCCGATTTCGAACAAGTGGAAAACTCATGGTTTATTCCTCCTTCTCGTATAAACACTGAACCAGGGAAGCAACGGTCGCTTCCTTGGCCAAATAATCGACCTGAAGTCCCGCTTCCTGCGCGGTAGCCGCCGTTCTCGGACCGATACAAGCGATCTTGCACCCTTGCAGCAGCTTGAGCGGCTCCGTCTCGCCAAGCTCCTGCAGAGCTCGCAGCAGATTCGTAACCGTCGAGGAACTGGTAAAAGTAACGATGTGCAGCATGTTTTGCTTCAGCAGCTCGATAATCTCGGAGCCGCCCTCGGTGTCCAGCACCGTTTCGTAGATATCGATTTTGGTTACGTTCAAGCCGCGCTCCCGCAATTGTTCGGGCAAGTACGCTCTAGCGATATCCGCCGTCGCAAGCAGCACGTTCTGCCCCGGACGCAGCTCGGGGGCGATGGCGTCGAGCAAAGCGTCCCCGTCGAATTCCGAAGGGACGACCTCTGCCAGCAATCCGTACTGCGCTAAAGCAGCCGCCGTTTTCGGACCGACCGCCGCCAAGCGGGCATTTCCCAGCGCCCGAATGTCAAGCCGCAGCTCCCGCAGCCGCTCCATAAAAAATTCGACGCCGTTCGCACTCGTGAACAGGACCCAATCGTATGTGGAAAGGCGGTTAAGCGCCTCGTCCCGTTCTGCCTGCGCTTCCGGACGGGAAGGTGGGCGGGTGCGGATCACCGGGAATTCCACGGCTTCCCCGCCAAGCTCGTCGATTTGCGAGGACAGCTCGCTCGCTTGACTGCGCGCGCGGGTAACCAGAATACGCCGGCCGAACAACGGCTTGGTTTCGAACCAGGCCAGCTTGTCACGCAGCTTGACCACTTCGCCGACAATGGTGACGGCCGGGGATTGGAAGCCTGCCGCTTTTACCTTGTCGGCAATATCCGTTAACGTCCCCGTTAACGTCTCCTGCTCCATCCAAGTGCCCCACCGGATGAGGGCGACCGGCGTTTGCGGCGACTTCCCGCCGCGGATCAGCTCCGTGCAGATCTGCTCCAGATTGGCGACACCCATCAAAAAGATCAACGTGCCGGAGGCTTGCGCCAGGTTATCCCAATTCACTTGGGAGTACGTTTTATTCTTATATTCATGACCGGTTACGATCGAAAAGGAAGACGTAAAATCACGGTGCGTCACCGGGATGCCTGCATAAGCAGGAACGGCGATCGCGGACGTGATACCCGGCACGATCTCGAAGCGGATTCCGTGCTCCGCGAGCAGCTCCGCTTCTTCGCCTACGCGCCCGAATACGCTCGGATCTCCGCCCTTGAGCCGGGTCACCGTTTTTCCTTGCAGCGCCAAATCGACGAGCAGGCGGCTGATCTCTTCCTGCTTCATCATATGTTTATCCGGCAGTTTGCCGACAAAAATTTTCTCCGCCCCGGCTTTCATATGTTTGAGCAGACGGGGACTGGCCAGCCGGTCATAGACAATTACGTCGGCCCGCTGAATCGCTTCTAAGCCTCGCAGCGTAATCAGCTTCGGATCTCCCGGTCCGGCACCGACAAGATAAACGACACCCTTGTTCACAACCGCTTCTCCCCTATTCTTCAGCTAATGCAAGCAGTTCGGCAGCGCCTTTCGCGATCAGCGCTTCCGCCAACCGCAGTCCCAATTGCTGCGGATCGTCTCCGGTCATCGTCTCTTTCAGCACCTGCTTGCCGTCCGGCGATCCGACCATACCGGTCAGTACAATCGACGGGCCGTTTCCTTCCGTCAAATGCGCGTGAGCGCCGATCGGCACTTGGCAGCCGCCGTTCAAACGGCCCAGGAAGCTGCGCTCCGCGGCAACGGCAACCGCCGTCGGTTCGTGCTTGTACTTGGACAACAGGTCGAGCACGAACTCGTTATCGCCGCGGCATTCGATGCATAAGGCGCCTTGTCCGACCGCTGGCAGGCACAGCTCCGGCGGCAGGTAAGCGCTGATGCGGTCCTGCCAACCGATCCGGTGCAGTCCGGCGGCGGCGAGCAGGATCGCATCGAAGCCTTCCGTTTCCAGCTTGCGCAGCCGCGAGTCGATGTTGCCGCGGATCGACTCGATCTGCAAGTCGGGGCGGTAATGCTGCAACTGGGAAGCCCGGCGCAGGCTGCTTGTCCCGACCTTGGCGCCCTGAGGCAGGTCATCGAGCCCGCGGCCGTCCCGCGTGATCAAGCAGTCGCGCGGGTCTTCCCGCAGAGGAACGGCGCCGACCACAAGTCCCTCGGGCAGCTCGAAGGGCATATCCTTCATGCTGTGTACCGCGAGATCGATTTCTCCGTCAAGCAGTGCCTGCTCGATTTCTTTCACGAACAGGCCTTTGCCGCCGACTTTCGAAAGCGTAACGTCCAAAATGCGGTCACCCTTGGTGACGATTTTTTTCAGCTCGAATTCGGCTTCGATGCCGTGCTGCTTGCAAAGCTCGCGCAGGTGATCGATCACCTGTCCGGTTTGCGTCAAAGCAAGCGCGCTTTGCCTTGTGCCTACTACGATGGTACGCATGCGTGAAATCAACCCCTTATCTTCTCCCCTGTAAAGCCGGAAGTGCTGTATTCTCTATGTACCACTGTACTCATTCATATCCCAATTGCCGCGTATCTACACGCAGCCAGTCGCCGATCGCTTCGATGCCTCCCGGCGTCGGGTCTTGCAGCACCCTGCGCGCCAGCTCGGCGCGCAGCTCCGCCGGATCGGCCCGGCCGCTTCGCAGCAGCGGCAGCAGCTCCCACTCCAGCATGCCGCGGAACAGCTCCTGCCGTCGACCCGTTTCCGGGACGGCCTGCTGTACGATGCCGCGCAGCTCGTGGAGCATTTCTACGTACGGCGCATACTCTTCGCCGAACGCTTCCTCCAGCCTGCGGCGCAGCGCCGCGGCCAGGCCGGGGCTGGCGCCTGCGGTGGACACCGCAAGCGTCAACCGTCCCCGCCGGACCGCGGCAGGGACGAGAAAACCGCCGCCGGCCCCGTCGTCGGCCGCGTTCGCGAACTTGCCGAGCGCCTCGGCCTCGGCACAGACTTGCGCGTTCACCGACGCATCGTCGGTGGCCGCGAACACCAGCCGCGCCTCGGCCAGCGCGGGCAGCCCGGGCGCGTACCGCTCGCGCAGCGCGCGCAACGCGCCCGAGGCCGCCCACGCTTCCAGCTGCGGCGTAAAAACGGGGCTCACGACGGTGACGTGTGCCCCCGCCTCCAGGAGCGTGCGTGCCTTGCGCTCCGCCACACGGCCTCCGCCGATAACGGCGCATGGCCGCCCTTCAAGATCGAGCATAGCGGGATAGTAGGATTTGACGCCGGGGGACGGCCCCGGGAGCCTTCCTTCGCCAGCTTTCGTCATGTCCTACGCCCCCTTCAGGACCATTGGTGGAAGTTCGAATATTGGTTAGCCAACAAAAAGTTAAGCAGCGTAATGACGAACGCGGCCAAATTCCACAACGCCAGCCGGTTGCCTGCCGCTTTCATCACCAGCCGTTGAAACAAATAAAAAATATAAGCCAACAGTACGAACCAGGAATTCAGCACCTTCGGATCGAAAAACAGCATCAAATCACCTTCAAGCGCGATCCAGACGATCCCGAGCGACAGCGTAAGCAGCAGAAGCGGCGCTCCGATAACTACGGAAACAAACGCGTAACGGTCCGTATTCTCCAAACTCGGCAGCCGCAGCATTTGCTGCGACCACTGCTTCTCCTTCAGCTTGCGGTGCAGGAACAAGTACATGCCGGAAAAAATGGCGGATACGACGAATGCGACATAGCCGGAAATCGCGAACGTAATATGAATGAACAGCAGCTCATCGTTAATGTTCCAATGCGCCAAGGTTGGCGCCAGCCCCGGCCGGCTGAAAACGTTAAGCGCAAACGTCGCGAATCCGAACACGTTAACCAAAAACACAAACAGCTCGATCCGGAAAAACCGGTTCACGATCAGCGAGACGGTCACAAGCAGCCAAGATAAAATAAAAAGCGTTTCGAACATGGAAAACGCCGACAGCTTGCCGTGCGTGACCAAGCTGTAGATTAAGTAGGCGGTTTGCAGCACCCATACAAAAGAAAGCAACCCTGTCCCCATCCGCTTTGCACTTCGGTTCGGACCGACAAAGTCCGAGAAGTAAAACAGGAGGCTCAGGGCATAAATATATAAAATGACATCGTACAACCAGGTTTGAGTGACCATGCTGTTCCTTTCCGGTCAAGCTTTGGCCAGAACGTCAAGCGCTTCGGCAGGCGCCGCGGCCCGCACTTTGGATAGCAGTTCTTCCTTGATCCGATCCTGCGCCGCCTCCGCCTCCTGCTTCCGTACCGCCTGCTCCACCCGTTTTTGCTCAGCCAAAGGCTCTTCCAAAGCAAAAATTTTCGTGAACATGTCCAGCGCGTCATCCCCGTGACGCTCGGCAGCCATTTCTTTAATGCGGACAATGGGATCGCGCAGCATCTGATTGACGATGCTTTTCGTTAATTTGCGAATGACCTTTAATTCGTGTTCGTCCAAATCCGGCAGCTTCTTCATCAAGCTGTCCATCGTTTCCTCGTGAATCGTGGCCGCTTTGGTCTGCAGCGCTTGAATAACCGGGCTGACGCCCAGCGTTTTCGTCCACTGGTCGAAAGCAACCATTTCCTCACGAATCATTTTCTCAATCTGCACCGCGGCTTTACGCCTCTCTTCCAAATGAGAATTCACGAGCGATTGAAGATTGTCAATATCGTATAAAAAGACGTTCGGCATCTCGCCAAGCCGCGGATCGAGGTCTCTCGGAACCGCGATATCGATCATGAACAGCGGTCGCGAACGGCGCCGCTGCAAAATACAGGATACCTGCTCGGCCGTCAGCACGTAACCGGCGGCGCCGGTAGAGCTGATCACGATGTCGGCTTCTTCCAGGTGCGCCATCAACCGGTCCATTGTGCTGGCCACGCCCCGGAACTTGTCCGCCAGCTCTTGCGCCCGGCTGAGCGTCCGGTTCACGACGGTCACTTTGTCGGCTCCGTTCGCATACAGGTGCTTGACGGTTAGCTCGCTCATTTTACCCGCGCCGATAATCAGCACTTTCTTATGCGCGTAGCTGCCGAAAATTCGCTTGCCCAGCTCGACGGCCGCATAGCTGACAGACACCGGATTTTCCCCGATGCCGGTCTCGAAATGGGCCCGTTTGGCCATCGTTACGGCTTGCTTGAACAACGTGTTGAACAAAACACCGGTCGTCTTCTCGCGCTGAGCCAGCAGGAACGCGTCCCGAACCTGCCCCAAAATTTGCGTCTCGCCGATGACCATGGAATCGAGGCCGCTGGTTACGCGGAATAAATGCTCGATCGCCTTCTCGTTCTCGTAAACGTACAAATGCTCCTGAAACTCGCCGCGCGGCACGCCGAACCATTTCTCAATGAAGCCCCGCAAATAATGGGCACAGGGCTGGCGGTCGACCGCCACGTACAATTCCGTCCGGTTGCAGGTGCCCACGACGACGCACTCCATGACGCTCTTCGTTTCCTTGAGCTCCTTCAGCGCCAGCGGCAAATCCCCTTCGGCGAATGTAAATTTTTCTCTGATGGACACCGGTGCTGTGCGATAATTTAAACCCGCCACGACGATATGCATCTGGTTCACCTGCCTCCTCCTCGTAAAGTCAATTTATTATATCACACGATGCGGAACAAGTCCGAGTTTTTGCGACAATAATTTTGAAAGTTTTATTACAGGAAGGAGTTTCCATCCCCCTAAATCCCCCTTCGTAAGGGGGACCCCAGGGGGCTTGCCCCCTGGACCCCCGAGCTTCGATGCGCAGTTGGTGGAGTGAGCGCTTTTCCTCCTTGTGTTAACCGCCCCTCTCTCCCTATGGAGAGGGGGCCGGTTAACGCAAGGATACGCTTAACGGCGTGCGGGAACGGGTAAAGAACGTGGGAGGCACAGAGACGCGCATGAGAGCTGCTGTGGTGCAGGGAGCGCGTCTGTTCAGGAGAGGCCGGCTTCCCCCAGGAAGCGGCCGTCTCCTGAACACGCTTCACTGCGATGGCTCGACTCCCACACTCTTCGGTGGGATCGAGCGGCGAACCCCATATCCCACACCGTCGCATTATGCCGAGAACATCAATATTCCCTAACTTTCCCCAACATCCTATCACGCCTGACTCAAGCAGGCTGTGATTCAAATCACGCTCACTTGCCCACATTTCAGCCAACCACCGCTCCGCTCCCCTGTCAGCAACTTCTTTCCCCCTACCTCGCCTACCATGCCGCCCTCTCACTGCCTAAGGCTGCCAATTTTAGTTTCCTCCGAAACGCGTGGGCCTATGCGATTACGGCCATTATTGCAGCAGCTTTTTGCGCAGGAGGTCGGCGATCGCTTTGTCAGATTTCATCAAACGGTCGTTCTGCGAACCGACAATGTCGGCGCCGCTCGACATCAGTTTGGAGTAAGCCTCGTACAGGTCGGCGTACAGCGTCGAAACGTCTCCCAGGGTTTGAGCCTCTTCCGCGCGCAGAGGGCGGGAGCCGCCGACCTGGAGGCGCAGCAAATATTGCATGAGCTGGGCGAGCGAATCGAGCTTCGTCAAGCTGGTGTCGCCGTAGGCAAGCGCCAGATGATCGTGCGCGAATGAAGCCGAGTAAACGGCTTGACGAAGCGTGCTGAGCGCCTCGGTATCCTTGAGCTTGCCGGTTTCCTGCAAGTAGCTGCCGAGCAGCTCCATTTGAAAGAGGGATACTTGATACAGCAGCTTCTCCGCTTTTTCGGGCGGTGCCTTATGGCCGATCAGCTCTGCGATTTGCAGAACGGGCCAGATGATCAGCACGGCTACGATCAGGTACATGAACAGCTTTTTTCTGAATCTTTTCAACCCGGGTCCCCCTCCTCTGCCTGCGGCGGACGGACGCCGCAGGAACCAAGCTCTCTTTGAGAGTGTATGGGCCCGGAGCAAAAGAAATAACCACGGAATCATCCGTGGTTATCGTATATGCGCTTGTAATTATTTTACCAATTCAGCTTGCTTCAATGCCGGTGTTTCCACTTGCAGTTCACCCATACCGCGAACCAGTTTCTTCGCATGAGATACTTCCGGCTTCAGCACGGACAGCATGTGCTCGATCGCGAGTTGAGGGTCTACCGTCTCACCGCAAGTATAGCAGTCAAGGGCAGCAAATCCTCTCTCAGGATACGTATGAATGGAGAGATGACTTTCCGACAACATGACCAGAACGGTTGCCCCTTGGGGCTCAAATTGTTTGGATTGTACCGACAAAACGGTTGCTCCGCATACCTCAGCAGCTTCTACCATTTGCGCTTGTAACCATTCAGCATTGTTGAGAAGCTCAAAATCTACTCCCCAAGTGTCTACAGCTACGTGTCTTCCGAAAGTTGAATATTCCATCTTCCGGTTCCCCCTTCCTAGGAATAAAATGTTTTGAAAATTTCATCCGCTAGGACCTACGTCATTCACTTCCCGAGGGAATAATCTCTCGCAACATTACATGTCCTGAGTGAATCCTGGTTCCTATTTTGTTTTCAACGAAGATAAAAATAACATCTATTGAACAGAAATGCAACCCTTTTTTTTGCACAGGCCATATTTACCTGCGGGACGGTGGCACACAACAATAAATTATGCCCGAAGCCCGCACGGGGTGTAAGCCGGGAAGCTCCGGATAAGCCCAACTTTTCCGTTTTTTTCTTGTCGCTTCTTTCCTGAGGTAAATATACCCTCCGATGCATAAAAATACAAAAAAACTCTTCCCTGCCCTTGTTACGGGCGATCAGGAAGAGCTTTTTCCGCTATGATCGAGAAGTTAAAAGAATATATGTTAAGCTTCGAGTACGAACAAGCGATGGGTAAGTTTGTGCAAACGCCCGTCGATGTGCTCGCGGATGGCGGCTTCTTGCATCTCGTTTCTCATATCGAGCAGATGATTCACCTGGGCTTTAAGCATTTGGATTTCCTGCTCCACCCCATTCTTATGGAACAGCTGCTCCAATTGTCCGACGGTGTCCCGGTATTCGTAAATCACTTTTTCCGCGGCGCCCTTTTTCTCGGTAATTCGGATAACTGCGCCTTGCTTGTACGTATAGACCATCGTGTATGCTGCATAAATGCGATGTACGACAGCGTCGCCTTTGAATTCGGCTACCGCTTTGCGCATCAGGTTGACCAAATTTTTGTTGCGGATGCGGCATGTTCCCCGGCATACATACAAGTTCATTTCACGTTCGAACGACAGCACGATTTCTTCGCCGGCGTCGTCCGGCAATACCACCTCTTGATTTCCGTTTTCGAGTACTTTGACTTGCAGAGAGGCTCCGTGATCGACAAACATCCGAATGAACTTGGCCATCTCGGCTTCCGTAAGCTGCAGGCAGGTTTTGACGTATTCGGTCGCTAACCTAATTGCCATAAAAATCCCTCGATTCATTTTTTTCAAACCATGTGTCTGTGAGCCTGATTCTATTGTCTATATACATTATACTACATAATTATTTAATATTCCTGCCAGGCAGTCATTGATTTTCGCCGGAAATCAGAAAATTCCGCGTTTTCCTCGCAGGAGGACGGCATAAAAGCTTAAAAACTCGTTTTACCTCCTTTTGTTCCGCAGTTCCCTGCGGCGCTGACGATGAAAAAACAATTCATACATCACCGGCACGATGACCAGCGTCAGCAGCGTCGACGTAACCAAGCCCCCGATGACGACGACGGCAAGCCCTTTGGATATCAAGCTGCCCTCGGATTCGGTCAACGCCAAGGGAACCAACGCGCAGACGGTAGCGAACGCGGTCATCAGAATTGGACGCAACCGCGTTTTGCCCGCTTCGATAAGCGCCTCGCGTATGTTTAACCCGCTGTCGCGGTTTTGACGCACCCGGTCGATCAGCACAATCGCGTTCGTCACGACGATGCCGACCAGCATCAACAGCCCGATCATGGCGCTGACCGACAGCGGCTCACGGGTCAAATACAGACCGAAGGCTGCGCCGACCGGTACGAACAGCAGCGAAGACAAGATGATGAACGGAACGCGCGCCTGGCCGAAGGTAACGAGCATAACCAAATAAACCAACCCGATAGCCGCGGCAATCGCCACGCCCAGATCCTTAAACGTCTTCTCCGTCTCATCGCTGCCGCCCCCGAAGCCGAGTGTAACACCCTCCGGCAGCGGAACAGCAGAAGCCGCGTTCCAAACCTCCTGCGTCGCTTGACTGATGTTGTTTCCGGTCAGCTCCGCGCTGACCGCGGCATAAGGCTTGCCGTCCAGCTTCTGAATCGCGGATACGGTATCGGAGGCCTCAACGGCCGCGATATCGCGAAGCAGCACCGGACCTTTTTTGCCGAACAGCGGCATTTGCTCCAACTCGGCGGCATTGGCAGGGCCCGCCGTATAGGTGGCCTGCAGCTTTTGCGGCTTGCCGTCCAGCTTGTACGTGCCGATCTCGACCGGCTTGGTTCGGTCCGAGACGAGTCCGAGCACCAGTTGGGGATCGACTCCCGCCGCGGCGGCTTTCCCGGGATCGATGCGGACAGTCCACTGCCGCTGCTTTTCGCGGAAATTGTTTTGGACCGAGCGCAGATAAGGGATCTGCTTCAGCCGGTCTTCCACCCGCTTGGCGGCTTCCCCCAGCCGGTCCGGTTGGCTGCCGAACAGCCGGACTTCGACGCTTGTCCCGGTCATGGGGCCACCGGAGCTCATTTCCCGCACCGTTACGGTTCCCTCCGGCGAGCTCTTTTTAACGATCGCATCCATCTTGATCGTGAGCATCTTCACGACGGCTTCGATATCGGCCGAGCGATTCACGCTCATCATGTATTGCGCCTGATTCTCCTGCTTGAGACCGGAACGGTAATCAAGCCCGCCGATCGTCGTAAATACGTATTCGAAGTCGTCCGGCTGCTCGCGGAGCATCGTTTCAATCTCTTTGGATATTTCGTTCGTTTTCGTAAGCCGGGAAGCGGGCGGCAGTTGCACTCCGGCGGCGACGATCCGCTGCTTTTCGTTCGGCAAAAAAATAAATCCGAGCTTCGGCACCAGCAGAAGCGACCCGGCAAGCACCGCCAGCGAAACGACGATGACGGACCATTTGTGCCGCAGCGCCGAGCTAAGCACTGCCGCATACCCCCGCTGCAGCGCGCTCTCCCGCTCCTCCGTTTCCCGGATGCGGCCGAAGGAAGCTTTGGCCAGAATTGGAACGAGGGTAACGGCGACAAGCAGCGAAGCGATGAGCGCAAAGACGACAGTCAGCGCAAACGGCTTAAAAAACGTCCCGGTAATTCCCCCTACGAAGCCGAGCGGCAAAAACACGACGACGGTCGTCAAGGTAGACGAGGTGATCGCGCCCATAATCTCTTTGGTCGCATCCAGCGTAATTTGCGTCCGGTCTTCCCCGGGCTTTCTTTGGCTCATGCGCCTGTAAATATTTTCGATCACCACGATGCTGTCGTCGACCACCCTCCCTACCGCAACCGCCATGCCGCCCAGCGTCATAATGTTCAGGGTGATATCCATGCGATTCAAGACGATCGATGCGATCAATAAAGACAAAGGGATGGATAAAACGGCGATGAGCGTCGCTCTTAGATTCCTCAGAAACAGAAGCACCGCCAAAGAGGCGAAAAGCGCTCCGTACAGCCCTTCTCTCTGCAGGCTTTGGACCGACTTTTTGATCCCTTCCGACTGATCGAAAGCGAGCGCGTAATCGATCCGGTCCCGGTGCTTGTTCAGCACGGCGAATGCCTGATCGGCGATTTGGACCGTATTGGCATCCTGTTTTTTGGAAATGGATAGGGCCAGGGCGCTTTTATCGTTGTAGCGAACCAGCTCGGACGCTTCCTCTATCGGCTGCACTGCGGCGATATCTTCCAGCGGGATCTCTGCAGGGACAGGCGGAAAGCCCGTCTGGACATCGAGCGCAATCCGCTTCAATTCCTGAATGCCCGCGGCGCGCTGCTCGACCCGGACCGGGATGACCAGCTCGTTCTGGACAACGGAACCGACCGGGAAGGATAAAAATAGCCCCTGCACTTTTTGCTGAATTTGGGTTAAGGTTAGATTATACGCTTTGGCTTTGGCGGGATCGACGGCAATTCGGATATAGCTTTCCTTTAAACCACCTGCCGCGACGCTGCTGACGCCAGGGATTTTTTCCAATTCGGGTTGAATGTCCTGAACGATAAGCTCTTCAATGGAATCACTCTGCTTCGAGAATACGGCCAAGTTCAGGATAGGCAGTGCGCTGAAATTCAATCGCGTCACTTTGGGTGTCACACCTTCGGGAAGCTTCAGTCCCTTGAACGCGTCTTCTGCCTGACGGGAAGCCAGCTCCATATCCGTCCCGATCGGGTACTTCATCTGCACCACGGCGAAGCTTTCCATCGATTGGCTCGTTAACGATTCGAGGCCGCTGAGCGCTTTCAAGCTTCGTTCCAGCTCGCGCGTCACCCGCTCCTCCACATCGGCCGGAGATGCCCCGGGGTACACGGCCTGCACCGTTAGCGTGGGCAGTTCCACATCCGGCAGCAAGTCCACTTTCAGGGATGTGAAAGCGTATATTCCGCCGAGCATAAGCAGGATGGAGCCCAACAGGATGGCGGCCGCATTTTTTAAGCTGAAACGGGTTAACAGGTTCAATTCGCTCCGACGCTCCTCGCTCAGGATGGAAGATAAAGTCTCTTGCTCCAAGTTTGGGGTAAAAGGCGGCAGATTATACGAAGGAGGAATCCGTCCGATGAAAAATCATCGCATTCGTTTACGCCATACCGTCAGTGGGCTGGTCGCCGGGATTTTGCTTGCACTTGCCTCCGGCGCCCCCGCGCAAGCCGAAGAACCGTCTGTCCCGATGCAGCTTCCTTCATTCCCGCTTCAAGTGAACGGCCTTAAGGTCGATAACGAGCGAAGCCCTTATCCTGTTTTGACGTATAACCATATGGTTTATCTTCCGGTGAAGCCATTCGCGGACACCCTCGGGCTGGAAGTGGTTTGGGACGCTAACCGCGGGCTTAAGATTAGCCGCCGCGAGCGTCCTTCGGGGATACGGCCGACGATAGAGTCGAAGGACAAAGCATCCGGAAGCCGGCGTTATGATGCCGTATTGCCCGGATTCCCTATCGAAGTGAACGGAAAATCCATCAACAATGCCGGCGAGCCTTACCCGCTGCTGCTGGTAGATAACGTTTCCTATTTGCCGATGACCTGGCGTTATGCTCATAACGAGTTCGGCTGGCGGACGGAGTGGAGCGCGAAGGAAGGATTTCAGCTTACAACGGAGCAGCAAAAGGTGCTCCACCGCATTATCGCCGAGGATACGGAAGCGCTCTATGTGGAAGCCGAGTCGAATCGGATGCTGAAGGTGAACAAAGATTTGAAAAGCGATCCGTCCCCGATAGACGACAAGGTGAAGGCTGGCGTAAATCAATTGGCGGAAAAGCGGAAGCCCGGCATGCCTTTTGCGGGAGATGCGAACCAAAAGGCCGTGCGTCTGGGGGATTCGGTCTATTACAACAACATCGAACTGATGTCGCTCAAGCCGATTCTGGAAAAAGCGGCAGCCTTCTACGAATCGCAGACGGAATATGAGAATAAGGGACTGGACGTGCAATCCAAAATCATGAAGCTCGACGACCGAACGGTGCTCGCCGTCATCTCGGTCTCAAGCTTTCTGCACATCCCGCCTCCCTACACGCCCTATACGCACGAGGCTTTCATCCTTCGGGACGGGAAAGCTTCGGCCGTGCCGGATTTGACCCAGGTGCCTACCCGCGTCGTCCGCAATCCGGACGGTTCGTTCTGGATTGCCAGCGAGGCGGCCGACCGGATGACAAGCCGGACGCCAAACGTATACGGCCAGCTCGCGCTGCTAGACGCATCGGGACAGCTCCATGGCATGAACACGAAGCTCGGGGAAAAAGACATCGATCTGCTGGCTTCCACCGCCGACGGCTTGACGGTCAAAGCCTACAGCGACCGTTTTAAAGCTTATCATGACAGCTTCATTCCGCTTGATGCGGAGGAACGGGAGACATACTATCATCTGGACCTGCAGGGGAAAGAAACGCGGTTGTTTTTGTACAAAGGAGCAGGCAGAGGCTACGTGGACAGCAAGGGGCACATTTACGTCGTAGACCGTCAAGTGAACCGCATTTCCGACCTGACATCCGGTCAGAGCCGAATGTGGTGGGATTATGAGCTTAAGCGGTAATGGCCGATCTAAAAAAAGCTATCTCCGTTTCACGGTACATGACCGGATCGGGAGATAGCTTTTTTTGGTTTCCGCCCCCTTCGAAGGGCAGCGTATTAGCGTTCTTGCTCGGCGGATTCGGGCTGCGTCTCAGACAGACCCTCCGCTGTCGTATCGGCGCCATAGCCGATCTTCTGTTCGATGATCTGCCACAGCTCGTCTTTTCCAAGTCCCAGCTCGGACGAAAATAGGACGACCGGGTCCGACTTGTCCGCTCCCAGCGTTTCCTTGACGATCTTGACATGCTGCTGCCACTTGCTGCGCGGAATTTTATCCGCTTTCGTCGTCACGATGCAAAGCGGCGTGCCGTGATGCTTCAGCCACGAATACATCGCTTGGTCGTCTTTGGACGGCGGATGGCGAAGATCGATCACGAGCAGCACCAGCTTCAAAAATTCCCGGTGGAGCAAATAATTTTCGATAAATTTGCCCCATTTTTCACGTTCAGTTTTGGATACCTGCGCATACCCGTACCCCGGCAAATCGACGAAGAACAAATCGGAATTAATTTTGTAATAGTTCAACTGCTGTGTCTTGCCGGGCTTGGAGCTGGTACGAGCCAAGTTTTTGCGGTTGATCATCCGGTTGATCAGCGAAGACTTCCCTACATTGGAACGCCCTGCCAGAGCAATTTCCGGCAAGGCATCCGTAGGGTACTGGCTCGGACCAACCGCGCTGATGATGAATTCAGCTTGATTGACCTTCATAGGTTTCACTCATTTCTTGATGGGGCGTTGGGCCGGATGGAATTGCTTTTATTTCTTCCGGCTGAACCGGAAGGTATTTCCGCTCCACCGCTCTTGAAATTCAAGTTGTCTATGATGATCCTTAGCGGATACAACTTGATTTCAAAGGCGGCCGTAAACTTTCCGCGAAAATACCTTCCTTGCTTTGGAGTAAAATAAACATGCAAACCCCATCCAACCCAACGCCTGTTATTATACGCCTACAGGCTTGACCAGAGCGTGTTCGAGAACTTCATCCATATGCGAAACCGGGATGAACGTCAGCTCGGAGCGCACGCTCTCGGGAATTTCTTCGATGTCCTTGGCATTGTCCTTCGGCAGCAGCACCGTGCGGATGCCGGCGCGGTGGGCGGCCATAGCCTTTTCCTTCAAACCGCCGATCGGGAGCACGCGGCCGCGAAGCGTGATCTCGCCCGTCATGGCGACGTGGCGCGAAACCGGGATATTGGTCAAGGCCGAGATGAGCGCCGTGCCCATCGCAATGCCGGCGGACGGGCCGTCCTTCGGGATGGCGCCTTCCGGCATGTGCACGTGGACATCGTATTTTTCATGGAAGTCCGGCTGAATTCCGAATTGCTCGACCCGCGAACGGGTGTAGCTGAACGCCGCCTGAGCGGATTCCTTCATGACGTCTCCGAGCTTTCCGGTCAGCGTCAGCTTGCCGCTGCCGGGCATCACCGTCACCTCGATAACAAGCGTAACCCCGCCGACCTCCGTCCAGGCAAGCCCGGTGACCGCGCCGACCTGATCGCGTTCCTCCACCATGCCGTAGCGGAATTTCGGCTGGCCTAGATACTCTTTCAGGTTGTCGGCCTTCACATGCACGGCCGTCGCTCCGCCGACGATCTCCTTGGCCGCCTTCCGGCAGATGGACGAAATTTGCTGCTCCAAGTTACGAACGCCCGCCTCGCGCGTATATTCGCGCACCGTGCTCATGAGGGCGTCTTCGTCTATGACGAGTTGACCGTCCTGCAGCCCGTGATTTTCCTGCTGCTTCGGAAGCAGGTAATTGCGCGCGATGTGCAGCTTCTCGATTTCCGTATATCCCGGAATGTACAGCACTTCCATCCGGTCAAGCAGCGGCCGCGGAATGTTGTGTATGGCGTTGGCCGTCGTCACGAACATGACATTGGACAGATCGAACGGCACTTCGACGAAATGGTCGCTGAACGTGCTGTTTTGCTCCGGGTCCAGCACCTCAAGCAATGCGGAAGCCGGGTCGCCGCGGAAGTCCATGGCCATTTTATCGATTTCGTCCAACAGGAAGACGGGGTTGTTCGTTCCCGCGTTTTTCATTCCTTGAATAATCCGGCCCGGCATCGCGCCCACATACGTGCGGCGGTGTCCGCGGATTTCCGCTTCGTCGCGCACGCCGCCCAAGGAAATGCGCACGAACTGCCGGCCGAGCGACCTGGCGATCGAACGAGCGATCGACGTCTTCCCGACCCCGGGAGGGCCGACAAGACATAGAATCGGTCCTTTGAGCTTCTTGACCAGCTTCTGTACGGCCAAATATTCAAGGACGCGCTCTTTCGGCTTCTCCAAGCCGTAATGATCCTGATTCAGAATTTCCTCGGCCTTACGGATATCGAGGTCGTCTTCGGTCGATTGGGCCCAAGGCAAGCCAAGCAGCCAGTCGATGTAGTTGCGGATGACCGAGCCTTCGGCGGAAGTCGCCGGCATCTTTTCGAGCCGGTCGATTTCCTTCTCGATCTTCTCCTTCACCTTCTCGGGCACGTCGCTTTGCGCAAGCTGGTTGCGCAGCTCCTCGACCTCGCCGGCCCGTCCTTCTTTATCTCCAAGCTCCTTCTGAATCGCCTTCATTTGCTCACGCAAATAATATTCCTTTTGCGTCTTTTCCATCTGCTTCTTGACGCGCTGGCTGATCTTGCGTTCGAGCTCGAGCACCTCGCGTTCGTTGTTCAGGATGCCGAGCAGCTTCTCAAGCCGCATCCGGACATCGACCGTTTCCAAAATTTCTTGCTTATCCTTAATTTTTAACGATAAATGACTGCAAATCACGTCCGCGAGCCGCCCCGGTTCGTCAATATCGGATACGGCAGCCAACGTTTCCGGGGTCACTTTTTTCGAAAGATTGATATAATGTTCGAATTGGTTCAGCACCGTGCGCATCAGCGCGTCGATTTCGGGATCGGACGTTTCCTGCTCAGGGAGTTCCCTGACATGAACCTCGTAGTATTCGTCGTTAACCAGAAACTCCGCAATTTCGGCGCGAACGACGCCTTCCACAAGCACGCGGATCGTTCCGTTCGGCAGCTTGAGCATTTGCCGCACTTTCGATATCGTGCCGATCCGGTAAATATCCTCGGTTTTCGGCTCCTCGATGTTCACCTCGGATTGTGAGCACAGCAGGATCATGCTGTCTTCGACCATAGCCTTCTCCAGGGCCCGTACCGACTTCTCCCTGCCCACATCCAAATGCAGAACCATGCTCGGATACACCAGCAGCCCCCGGAGCGGAAGCAGCGGCAAGCGGCGCAATTTCTGTTTGCTCGTTCCCATCCGCGAGCACCTCCAGACTATACTTACATGCATGTGATTTACATTTTATCAAAATTGATTTTAAAACACCAATCGGGGGCCGCAGTTTCCGCTCTCGTGAACAAACAGACGCCAACCGCTCTATTCGAGCGCATCGGCGTGCAGAATCGTAACGGAGGCGCTGCTGACCGTCTCCTGAGGCATAGCAGGAGGCTCGGCAGCCAGATGGGCGCTTTCGATACCCAAGGCGTGATGAAGCAGTTCCTCCACAGAATCGACCGGAATGACTTCCAATCCGTTAAGTCCCGCAAAAACTTCCTGCCAGTTTTCCTTCGGAATGATGACTTTAGTCGCTCCGGCCTGAAAAGCTGCCTCGACTTTGGCGATAACGCCCCCTACCGGCTTCACCTTGCCATGAATGCTGATTTCACCGGTCATCGCCAGATGGTTGTCGACCGGAATCCGTTTGATGGCAGAAGCAATTGCTACGGCCATCGATACGCCGGCCGAAGGTCCGTCAATCGGAATGCCGCCCGGAAAATTGATATGCATATCGTAATCGTAAGGCTGTAAACCAAGCCGCCGCAGGACGGTAAGCACGTTCTCAACGGAGCCTCGCGCCATGCTTTTGCGACGGAGCGTCCGGGACCCGCCGCCCATTTCTTCCTCGTCGACGACACCGGTAATCGTAAATTGACCCATCCCCGGTTTGGTCGCCGGAATGGCGGTCACTTCGATGTCAAGCAGCATGCCGAGATTCGGTCCGTAAACGGCCAATCCGTTAACCAGCCCGATTTCCGGGCGCTGGGAAACTTTTTTCTCCGGCCTCGGCGGAATTTGCGAGCTGTTGACAACCCATTCGATGTCGGCTGCCGTCAGCTCTCTGCGTTGATCGGTCAGCGCCACTCCTGCCGCAAGCTGAATAATATTAACCGCTTCTCGGCCGTTGGTCGCGTACTTCTTAACAACCTCAATAGCGGCAGGACAGTCGGGAAAACCGATTTTTTTCAGCGCTTTGGTGGCAATCGAGCCGATTTCATCCGGCAACAGCGGACGGAAATAAATTTCCATGCAGCGCGAGCGGATCGCCGGAGGGAGCTCCTGAGGATTGCGTGTCGTTGCCCCTACGAGCCGGAAATCCGCAGGCAGGCCGTTCTGGAACACATCGTGAATATAACTCGGCACATTCGTGTCTTCGGAATTGTAATACGCGCTTTCCAAAAATACTTTGCGATCTTCGAGCACCTTTAATAATTTATTCATCTGATGCGGATGCAATTCACCGATCTCGTCAATGAACAAAATCCCTCCGTGCGCCTTCGTCACCGCCCCGGGTTTCGGCTGCGGAATGCCGGCCACTCCCATAGCTCCCGCTCCTTGATAAATCGGATCGTGAACCGAGCCGATTAACGGGTCGGCAATGCCCCGCTCATCAAATCGCGCCGTCGTCGCATCGATCTCGGTAAATTTGGCGTCCGGACGAAACGGCGATTCCGGATTTTTCTTCGCTTCCTCCAATACGACGCGGGCGGCGGCCGTTTTGCCCACACCGGGCGGGCCGTAAATGATCACGTGCTGCGGATTGGCGCCACACAGCGCCGCTTTCAGGGCACGCAGCCCTTCCTTTTGCCCGACGATGTCTTCCATGGCCGTCGGTCTTGTTTTTTCGGCTAACGGTTTATTTAAAGAGACGGATCGCAGCCTGCGCAGCTTCTCCAGCTCTTTCTTCGATTCCTTATCGACGGCGGAACGATTCGTCTGCTGATTGCGCAGCAGGTTCCAAAAGTACATACCGATAACGATGGCAAAAAACAACTGGATAACCATCAAAACCACGCTGATATTCAATCTAATCCCTCCTGTTGCTCACGGCCGCCCGAACGGCCGCTACGGCATTCATATAATTGGTAGTATTGCCCTGTCATGGTGGCATTAATCGCTGCGCTTTAAGAAACTTTTTTAGGGAATGCTAAAACCATGAGATACAAAATAAGCTGCTGACGATTTTACGCGAAAGGAGGGGCAGCCGATGTCGTGGCCGAATCTATGGAAGCGGGCGATTAAACTTGCCGTTGCCGCAATGCTGGCACTGACCGTCCTGACTTTCCAAGCCGGACATGCGAAAGCGGCGGCGCCCGAAGCCCGGTCCTTATCGGGGCTTCCGGCTTCCAATCCTGCCATTACAAGCGTCGACGTTTTAATTGACGTAGGGCATGGCGGAGTAGACGGAGGCACCTCGTACGGTGACTTGTTGGAAAAAGATATCAATTTGGCGATCGCCAAAAAAACGTACGAGACTTTGCGCAGAAAAGGGTACGTCGTCTTAATGAACCGGATGGACGATTACGCGCTAAGCGGAGAAAATTTATGGTTGAAAATCCGTTCGAGACATATCAAGGACTTGGCCCAACGCAGCCATCTGTGCAATGAGGTCAAGCCCAAAATCATGATCAGCCTGCACGTCAACTCTGCCCGCCATTCTTCGAAACGAGGCGCGATCCTCATTCATCAAGCAAAGCCGCAGAGCCAGCAGCTCGCAAAATCCGTGCAAGCAGCGCTGAACGCGCTATATGGTACGAACGACAAGCCTGTGCTCGGCCGCACGTTTTATTTGTTAAAATATTCGAAGGCGCCAACGGTTATCGTCGAAATGGGTTTTATTACGAATGCCGAAGACCGCCGGATGCTAACCGAGGACCGGTCTCAGCAGCTTGTCGGTGAAGCCATCGCCGCAGGCGTCGAACAGTACTTCCAGCAGCAACAAAAGTAAAAGACCGCGTAAACAAGCCGATTTTGGGCGCGGTCTTTTTTGCATTGGGATCATTATTTCATTAGTTGCGATGCCGGTACGAAATGTCCGCCAAGCTGCTGCAAAGTCGGAATCGATTGCTTCAAAATTTCGGAGGTATGCTTCCCCGGTGGACCGACATGGCCGATGACAATCGTGCTGTCATTCTCGCGGACGAGCTTTTGCAGCTTTACCGCCTGCTTAAGAATATGACTCCGGGTGTAGGTATCATCCATGAACAAGTTGTTTTCCGCCGTGCGCACACCCATTTCTTTCGCCAGCTTACCGATGACGCTCTTGTCGGTCGTCCGGCTGTCCAAAAAGTACAAGTTGCGCTCTTTGCATACGGTGAGCACAATCCGCATGACTCGCTCGTCAGACGTCGCCTTCGATCCCATGTGGTTATTGATGCCTACCGCATGGGGCACATCCTCAATGGCGGCAATGACTCTTCGCCGGATTTCATCGTCGGGAAGTCTCGTGGTTATCGCACCCGGACCGAGCCACTCCGGTTTTCCGTTCCGGGGCTCCATCGGCAGGTGTACGATGACTTCTTTGCCAAGCTTATGCGCCCATTCCGCATCACGCTTCGTTGTCGACAGAAAAGGCATAACCGCCGCTACAAACGGAATCGGCAGCTCCATCATCTGCTCGGTGCCCGCTTGACCGTTGCCGAAATCGTCGATGACGACGGCAATTTGCTTCGTTGCTGCCGCCGGGTCGATGGCTGTGTACTGTCCGGCTGCAATTGCCGGAATGAGGACGCATAGACAGACCCATCCTGTGACGGACGCCCACCATTTCCTTCGCATGGACCGCACCTCCTTATCCGTTTTTTTCTTAACCTCATTGTTTGCAGTACACCGAAAACCTATACGAGCGATTGCTAATTTTGGATTTATGCTCCAGAAATTTTTATCCCTATTTTGAAGGAAAAATGCAGTCTGGTTCGTCATAGTTATTGGAATTATTTACATAGAGACAAGAAAGTGGGGGCTCAAATGAAACGATGGAAACTGTTATGCTTCGCAGGGCTAGTATGGATGGGGACGTGTGCTTGCGATGCCTCCCAAGCCGCTGCGTCTTCGGTTAAGGAATCCGATTCTTTTCTATCCTACGTCAGACCGGACCCATCCCCGCCGTTCCGAATCGTTCGGGATACCGGCGAGAAGAAAGGCGAATACCCGATTTTCGAACATACCGACGATCCGCAGACGGAGCATTTATTCCGCGATTCGTTTATGGCTGAGTCCGTACGTTTGTTTTTCCTCGCTCAAAACTTGGTTAACCGCCCTAAGGAAACGCAGGCGCAAACGGAACTCCGTCAGGCAAGCCACCCTGCCTACTTGTTATTATCCGAACGGGAAGGCGGCTTCCCCGGGACGGGCTTTTATTTGAAGCAGAATGGGGAGCTGCTCGATCATACGGGCACGCCGTATGTCGACCTTATGAAAAGCACGGCCGCGTCCGACTACTTGGGCTCCATGAGCCAAATTTATCCGCATGAGCTCGGCCATGTCATGTACCATTTGCTTTCGCCGGACTGGGACCGGACCGAAAGCCGTTCGGGCGATATGCATTACGTGTCCTTGACCACGGACCGGCGGGTCGCGTTTGACGAAGGCTTTGCCGAGCATTTCGAAAATGTGTCTTTGGATCATGAACCGGACGAATCCAGAAAAGCCGGCCTTGAATCCAGCGTCCGGCAGGCTCGGTTAACCACAGCGACCATGGTCACCGGATACGAAAGAGATTATGCCTGGCCAATGCGATTGCAGCTTTATCGGGCCGCAGTTCCGTTCTGGTATCAGAGATTTGAAATGTTGAAACGGCACGATTGGGTGAAGGAAGGAACGATACGTTTCTCGACGACGCAGCCAACTGTAGGGTCCCCCGAACAGAGCATCAAATACCGCAATATGGGCGTTCGTTATGATGAAAACAAACCGAGGAAAATATCGGAAGCCTTGGCTACCGAAGGTGTCGTTTCCGCTCTTTTTACGAAGCTGCTTTCCAGCGACTTGAAGCACCGGTATAGGGAGGATACGTTCTATTCGGCTTTTTTGGCGGACGCTTCGCGTACCGTGGATGCCAAAGCTGTATTTACCCCACTGCAAAACGAGTACATGAAAATATTTCACGTTCTCCATAAGTATGTGAATCGAACCGATTCTCCGCTGGCGGATTTTGTTCAGGGCTACGCCGCCGAGTACCCGGACGAGAAAGAAGTACTGTACCGGATCCTAGGCGAAGCTACGGGGCTAAGTGAAAAGGAACTTGAAGCAAGCCCCCCGGAAATCTGGCTATTGAACAAGAGCCAAACGCACAGCTATTTAGCGATCGATGAGGCAGGCTCGATTCGAATGCCGTTTTATGCGTTCGATCTGAATGCAGCGGATATCAACGATCTCATGACTTTTCCGGGCATCGGAGAGGCTGAGGCGGAAGTTATCATTCGATACCGGGACAATCAATCGTTTATCCGAGAGCTGGCCGAGGTAAAACAAATCCCTGGTTTGTCTGTGGAGGCCATTCAAACGCTCTTGGACGGGGCTTACGACCCGAATTTTGTCCGGGAATCGAGAGCCCAAACAGAACAACGGTTGGGGGACGGATTGCTGCCAAGGCTACTTACGGGGTCGCTGTGGATGCTGGCGAAGTTTGCTCTTGCCTGGTTCGGCGTCTTTCTTCTGCTTTATTATGTGCTGGCGCTTAGGAAGCGCTTTGAGCTGAGGCGTGCTTTAAGGATTATCCTGACGAATGCGATGAAAATGAGTGTCCTGGTGCTATTCGCTCTGGCTTCCGTCCTGGCAGGCCGGCCGCTGATGATTTTCGTCGTACTTGGTGTTTTGTTTCTAGTCATTGAACGTTTTTTGGTTTTGAGAAATAAAACACAGGGTACAAAAAAAGAAGCCTTTTACTCTAGCCTGTTTTTTATAGCGGTACTCCTTTACTCCTTATCTTAAATGGATGTCCACTTCAGAAAGTAGTTTAGTAAATTATTCTATTTTAATTATTTATCTACTATAATAGAAATATCAACTAAGAAATTGTTATATGAGTCTATTATGGAAGGATGACATGGATGGAGTCTGCCAAAGAGTTACCTAAAGCTATAGCACCAGTGAAGGAATTGTCTACAAAAGAAGCGCAAATCGATCCGTTTCCGTTTTTTCGCCAGTGCCGCGAGTCCGCTCCCGTACGTTACGATCCCCAGAGGGAATGCTGGGATATTTTTCGTTATGAAGATGTGTACAACGTGCTCAAAGATCCAACTACCTTCTCTTCGGTAAGACCGATCAAAGGCCCTGTCCTGCTTGGAAGCATCATTGGGATGGACCCGCCCAAGCATATGCAGATGCGCGGCATCGTCAGCAAAGCGTTTACTCCGAAATCGATCGAGGAACTAGGTCCGCGCATCGCTTCTATTACCGAAGAATTATTAGACGCGGTTGCAAATGAAGGGGTGACGGATTTGGTTCACGATCTGGCCGTTCCCCTGCCCGTCATCGTCATTGCCGAGCTGCTGGGGATTCCGGCGCAAGACCGCCGACTTTTCAAAGAATGGTCGGATTCGATTGTCAAAGGGCCGCAATCCGGCAGCAAAGAAGACATGCTCCAGCTGTATCTGGAACGAGAGAAGACGAGGCACGAATTGGACGACTATTTTCTGAAAGTCATTGCGGAGCGCCGCAATCGTCCGGAAGATGATTTGGTCACAAAATTGGTGGAAGCGGAAGTAAACGGTGAGCGCTTAAACGATATGGAAATTGTGGAGTTTTGCATTTTGCTGCTAGCCGCCGGCAACGAGACGACGACCAATTTGATTACGAATTCGGTACGGAGACTGGCCGAGGACCCGGCGCTGCAGACAAGACTTCACGAACAACCGGCTTTGATCGAGAGCTTCGTCGAAGAAGTTCTGCGGTATTATCCCCCGGTTTTATCTCTAAGCCGTTATGCGACCAAAGACGTTCGCATCGGACACACCAATATACGTGAGGGTGAGCTCATCATCCCCTGGATTGGCTCGGCCAATCGGGACGAAAACAAGTTTCCCGCTGCCGATCAATTTATCGAAGATCGGACGCCCAATCCGCATATGGCCTTCGGCTTCGGCAATCATTTTTGCTTGGGGGCTCCTTTAGCCCGGTTGGAAGCTATAATAGCACTGCGCATCATCATGAACCGGATGACGAATATCCGTTTTGCGGAGCATTTCGCATTTAAACCGATCCGCAGCCCTTTTGTCTATGGTGTGGAGGAACTCCCGATCCTTTTCGATACCAAGCTTTAAACAAATAAAAATACACCCGCCAATGCCGGGCGGAAAGCCGTAACTCGCTTCCCTCCGTCTGCCATGTGCGGGTGTATTTCTGATGTGCCCTATTACATCGCCGCGTGATGCTTGCGGCCGGGAATTTCACCCGTTCGTTCAAAATGCTCGACGATAATGTCAATTTCCTTCTTCAGCTCGGACAGCAGCTCGGCTTCCGGTACTTTGCGAATCATCTCGCCGTAACGGAACAACATTCCTTCGCCTCGGGCGCCGGCGATGCCGATATCGGCTTCCCTAGCTTCGCCCGGGCCGTTCACCGCGCAGCCGAGTACGGATACTTTAATCGGCACCTTCAGCTTGGAGATATACTCTTCCACCTCATTCGCGATAGAAAACAGATCGATATCCAATCGGCCGCAGGTCGGGCAAGATACCAAGGTGGCGGCGTTCGTGATCAACCCGAACGATTTCAGCAGCTCGCGGCATACTTTGACTTCCTCAACCGGGTCGGCGCTGAGCGAAATCCGGATCGTCGATCCGAGCCCCATGCTGAGCAGTGCGCCCAAGCCTGCCGCGCTCTTCACGGTACCGGAGAACAATGTCCCGGCCTCCGTAATGCCAAGGTGCAGCGGGTAGCGGAAGGCTGCGGCCGCTTTCGTATAAGCGGCAATCGCCATCGGGACGTCGGATGCCTTCAGCGAGACGATGATGTCGCGAAAATCGAGTTCTTCGAGAATGCCGATATGGTACAGCGCGCTTTCGACCATCGCTTCCGGCGTCGGATAGCCGTATTTCTCCAGCAAATGGTTCTCAAGCGAGCCGGCGTTGACGCCGATCCGGATCGGAATCCCCCGCTCCTTACAAGCCTTGACGACGGCTTCCACCTTCTCGCGGCGGCCGATGTTCCCCGGATTGATTCTTACTTTGTCAATCCCGTTCTCAATGGCCTGCAAGGCGAGCCGGTAATCAAAGTGAATATCAGCCACCAGCGGAATGGAGATCTGCTTCTTGATCTCTTTGATCGCTTCGGCCGCTTCCTTATTGTTGACCGTAACGCGGACGATCTGGCATCCCGCTTCTTCCAGCCGGTGAATCTCGGCCACCGTAGCCTTTACATCCGCCGTTTTGGTCGTACACATGCTCTGGATGATCACGTCATTGCTGCCGCCGATGGTTAGATTGCCGACCTTAACCGGAACCGTTTCCGTTCTATGGAACATGTGTTTTCTTCTCTCCCATGATGCCAAACATCCTCCGCTCCGCAGGACGAATCATCGGTCCTGCGAATTGGAGGCGTTTAGTTTTTTTGTATATCCGGCGCTTACGCGCTTTCTTCTTTTTTCTTCATGGACTGGCCGTCCGCCGCGGTGATCTGAGGTGTGATCTTCGCTTGTACGGCTTCCTTGGTGACGATGCACTTGGAGCTCTCCGTGCGGGATGGCGCCTCGTACATCACTTCCAGCATAATGCCTTCGATGATGGCGCGAAGCCCCCTTGCTCCGGTATTGCGCTTAATCGCTTCTTTCGCAATTTCCTCCAGCGCCTCCGGTTCGAATTCGAGGGACACGTTATCCATCTCCAGCATCTTCTGATACTGCTTGACAAGAGCGTTTTTGGGCTCGGTCAAAATGCGGACAAGCGCTGCTTCGTCGAGCGGCTCCAGCGTCGAGATGACCGGCAGACGGCCCACGAATTCCGGAATCAAACCGAATTTCAGCAGGTCTTCCGGAAGCACAAGGGACAAGTATTCGCCCGGCTTCAGGTCGGCTTTATGACCGTCCGTGCCGAAGCCGATCACTTTTTTGCCGATCCGGCGCTTAATGATCTGCTCAAGCCCGTCGAATGCCCCACCGCAAATAAACAGGATGTTCGTCGTATCGATTTGGATAAATTCCTGATGCGGGTGCTTGCGTCCGCCTTGAGGCGGTACCGAAGCAACCGTGCCTTCCAAAATTTTCAGAAGAGCTTGCTGCACGCCTTCGCCCGAAACGTCGCGGGTGATGGACGGATTTTCCGATTTGCGCGCTACTTTATCGATTTCATCGATATAAATAATGCCGCGCTCGGCTTTCTCCACATCGTAATCGGCCGCTTGAATGAGCTTCAGCAAAATGTTTTCGACGTCTTCTCCTACGTAGCCGGCTTCCGTCAAAGACGTTGCGTCGGCGATCGCAAATGGAACGTTCAAAATTTTGGCCAGCGTTTGGGCCAGCAGCGTTTTACCGCTGCCCGTCGGACCGACAAGGACGATGTTCGACTTTTGCAGTTCGACATCTTCGAGCTTGCTTTGCTGCGAGTTGATCCGTTTGTAATGGTTATATACGGCAACCGACAGCGATTTCTTGGCCTGTTCCTGCCCGATGACGTAGGAATCCAGAATCGCGCGGATTTCCTTCGGCTTCGGTACGTCTTTCAGGTCGAGCTCTTCCTCGTGACCCAATTCTTCCTCAACGATTTCCGTGCAAAGCTCGATGCACTCGTCGCATATATAAACGCCGGGCCCGGCAACCAGCTTGCGTACCTGCTCCTGGGATTTGCCGCAGAACGAGCACTTGAGCTGGCCTTTTTCATCGTTAAATTTAAACATGGGATCACTCCTTTTCTAAGTCAGATCACTGCGAGTGATAACCGCATCAATGAGACCGTACGCCTTCGCGTCTTCGGCGCTCATGAAATTGTCACGGTCTGTGTCGCGTTCGATTCTTTCGTAAGGCTGCCCCGTACGCTCCACATAGATTTGGTTTAACTTCTGCTTCGTCTTGATAATCCAGTCGGCATGAATTTTAATATCCGATGCCTGCCCGCGGACGCCGCCCAGCGGCTGATGGATCATCACTTCGCTGTTCGGAAGCGCATAGCGTTTGCCCTTGGCGCCTGCCGTGAGCAGCAGAGACCCCATACTGGCGGCCATACCGACGCAAATCGTCGAAACGTCCGGCTTGATGAATTGCATTGTATCATATATACCCATACCGGCCGTCACCGAACCGCCGGGGGAGTTAATGTACAAATGAATATCCTTCTCGGGATCTACCGCCGACAAGAAAAGCAACTGGGCAATAACCAGGTTGGCGACGTCGTCATCGATCGCACTGCCCAAAAAAATAATACGATCCTTCAGCAAACGCGAGTAAATATCGTAAGAGCGTTCGCCGCGGCCTTCCTGTTCCACAACCATAGGTACCAGAGTCATCGTCCCAACCCCTTTACTTCATAAAATGCAAAACATTTTTCAGCCTTACTCAAAACATTGTAGCACGTTTAAAGACTAAAGTCATTTCCTGCCCGATACGAACAAACGTTGCGGCCGCTAACGCTAGTTTTACCGGACAGGACAGCCTTGCTACCGCCTATGTATTTCATTATGTACCGCATATGTATTGGTTCGTTTACTGCGTATGTAACGCTTATTATGTTATGCTTATGTACTTCTTATGTGCATGTTTCGCGGAAACCGTCACACGCGATTTAAGGTAAAACAAAGGCACGCATGGATGTACACGTGCCTTTGCATGTATGTTCGCGTTTATACAATTTCCGAATTAAGCCGTTTTGCTGTTGTCAACCAAGAATTTCACGGTTTTGCGGTTGACGATATCTTGCAGCAGCGATCCCAAATTGCCATTGGATGCGAAGATGGTACGAATTTCGTCAACGGAACGACCGTACATTTGGGCCAGGTTCTCCAGCTCGGCGTTGATTTCCTCTTCCGTCGCTTCAAGGTTTTCCGCTTTCGCGATCGCCTCAAGCACGAGGTTGTTGCGTACGCGCTTCTCGGCGTCGGAACGCATTTGACCTTTGAGGTCCTCGGCGCTTTGACCGGTGAACTGGTAGTACATGTCGATGTTCATGCCTTGCGTGCGCAGACGGTTTTCGAATTCTTTCACCATTTGCTCCGCTTCGTCGTTAATCATGACTTCCGGAATTTCCACTTGCGCAGCTTCGGAAGCTTTTTCCACCAGATCGTTTTCTTTCTTGCGGTCGGCTTCGTTTTGCTTGCGCTCTTTCAGCTTGTTCTCAAGATCCGCTTTGTACTCGTCCAGCGTGTCGAACTCGCTCACGTCTTTAGCGAACTCGTCGTCGAGTGCAGGCAAGTTTTTGCGCTTGATGTCATGCAACTTGATTTTGAAAACGGCTTCTTTGCCTTTCAGCTCTTCTGCATGGTAGTTTTCCGGGAAAGTTACGGTGATGTCCTTCTCGCCGTCTTTCTCCAGGCCGACGACTTGCTCTTCGAAGCCCGGGATAAAGCTGCCGGAGCCAAGCTCAAGCGAATAACGCTCCGCTTTGCCGCCCTCGAAAGGAACGCCGTCGACGAAGCCTTCGAAGTCGATCGAGACGATGTCGCCGTTCTCGGCTGCGCCTTCTTCTACCGGAACGAGTTCCGCATGACGCTTTTGCAGCTTTTCCAGTTCTTCGTTCACTTCTTCGGCCGTTACTTCGACGGAAGGAGCTTCAAGCGCGATGCCTTTGTACTCGCCAAGCTCGACTTCAGGCTTCACGATAACTTTCGCTTTGAATTTCAGAACTTGGCCTTTGCCGAATTGCTCGACGTCCACTTCCGGACGGTCCACCGGCTGAATGCCCGTCTCTTGAACGGCTGCAATGTAAGCGTCAGGCACGATGATATCGAGAGCGTCTTGATACAAGCTTTCCACGCCGAATTTCGATTCGAAAATAGCGCGGGGCACTTTGCCCTTGCGGAAGCCCGGAACGTTGACTTTGTTCACGACTTTTTTGAATGCCTTGTCCAGAGCGGCGGCTACTTGGTCCGCGTCCACTTCAATATCAAGAACGGCTACGTTCTTCTCTATCTTTTCCCAGCTTGCTTTCATTTTATGCTTTCCCCTCCAAAAATTATCCATCGCAATTTTGTCACGTTCTGGCGGAGTTGCTGTACAGTCCGGACAAGCCCGCCAATATAACCACTATATTATAACCGTAATAAATGCGGTTTTCAAGGCTTCTAACGCGGAAACGTCGGGAAATCGTCCCGCGGCGCCATTTTATAATCTCCGGGTGAATACGTTTGCGGCGAATTGCTGCATCATCCGGTAAGCCTGCTCCCACTGGAACGCCAGATCCGACGTAATCCCGTACAATTCGAGCAGCTCCGCTTTGTCCCCGCCTTCGAATACTTGTTCGAGCAAGGTCAGATGCAGCGCCGCCGCCCATACGTCCACACAGGCCGCGTCCTGCCGCAATATTTGCCGATAAGCGGAAGTTCCGTAAATAAACGCCAAAAATTCGTTCCACGTCTCCGATGCAAAATACGAGAGCGCCGGGTGCTGCGTCTCGCTGATTTCCTGCACGCGGTTTATAATCTCTTGAATCTGCGAAGGAAATTTGTCGAAGGCCGCCGGCGTATCCTCGATCTCGACGACCGTCGCTTCGCCGTTCTTGTACAACGTTACGCTGCCGGTCGCGCCCCGCTTCTTGAGCGTTTGCAGCGCCTTGAACTGGATCAGCGGATGCCGCCCTGCATCCTCCTTCAACCACCCGATCAGCTCTTCGTCGATCCCTTCGTCTTCCAAAAACGCGAGCTGATCCAAAGCCAGCAGCTGCTTGTCCACGGCGCGCTGCTCCCGCAGGCTGGCCAGCAGCCGCTTCGCATAGTCGCCTTTCTGCTCGCCCTTGGCGTGCATATGCTGCCGCAGCAGGTCCGCTTCGCTGAGCTCTTCACTCTCGTCCTCCTGCCCGAGCGCCAGATCCGGAAACATGACCTGCAGCCAGTCGAGCAAGGACCGCCATTCTTCCCGCGCCCGGTCGTCGTCCGATTGGCAGGCAAGCAAAAAGCGGAGGAGCTTCATCGCTTCTCCGTAGCGTTCCGCTTCAAGGAGCCGGGTCAGTTCGAACTGGTAAAATTCGACGGTTTTCGGAAAAAGAATCACATTGTCATTGGTCTGCCCGCTCATGAAACACCGCCTTTCTTGCTGAGCTTCTTTATGAATGCCAGTGTACCCCAAAAAAGAAGCGAAAGCAAAATCTTCTGCCGCGACCCGCTTTCCTGTCCATTCCATCGTTCCCTTAAATTAGGATGCCGGATTCGAACGCGCATTATGCGGACGTGAAAAAGCAGCCACGGATGCGTAATAAACACGGCATCCGGGCTGCCCTTTATGCAGGCGCTGTTCAGCGTTCAATATTCCGAAATCTATTCCATTTTCATCGCGGCTTGGATGAGCTGCGCTTTAATGTGCGGATTTTGATCGATGAAGCTGTACATGCGGTCGACCTGCTCTTTATTTTGCAAATAGTCGCGTTCGTTCTGAATCATCTCGTGCGACCATTTCAGAAGCGCGGCTTCCGCCGCACCGAGCCGGTTCAATGCAATATGAAGTCCCGTATCGCCGACAAGCTGTTCCATCACTTCCGGAGTTACGTTACCGAGTTTTTTCGTCGTAGCGAGCTTTTGCTCAAATTCTTTATTCGCCTTCTCGAAGTTTTCTTTGGCTTCCTTGTATTCTTTCTGTTGTTCTGAGAACGTTCTTTTCATTAACGATGAACCACCTTTACCTGTTGATCAATTGTCTTCCTGCCTATCGTTCTTCCAGCTATAGCGTGAGACAAAACTGACGCATTCTATACATCGGTTTCCAAAACGCAGGCCGTTATAAAAATACACCTATACGCTAAGTGTAACTTTTCTTCGGCCGTTTGTCCATTTTTTCATCAAGTTTTCCACGTCTCGCCTCGCCCGGACAGACATCATCCGCTCCCGCCAAGCATAACCTTTAACATCTTGCTGTCATCTTTGGACCCCTCATGGGACCGACAGATTCTGGAAGACCGGAGAGGATGAAAGCTATGTGTGGAATCACGGGATGGATTGATTGGAACAAAGATTTGACCCAGTATCCGTCCGTTCTCGAAACGATGACGGATACGCTCGCCTCGCGCGGTCCGGATGCCTCCGGCAGCTGGATCACGCCCCGCTGCGCGCTCGGCCACCGCCGTCTGAGCGTCATGGATCCGGCAGGCGGCGCACAGCCCATGACCCGGAAAGTCGGAGATAATACAATAACGATCGTCTATAACGGCGAGCTATACAATGCGCCCGAATTAAAAAAAGAGCTGGAGCAGCGAGGCCACCGGTTCGTCACCACCTGCGACACCGAGGTGCTGCTCGTTTCGTTCGTCGAATGGGGCCGAGCCTGCGTCGACCGGCTCAACGGCATCTTCGCCTTTGCCATCTGGGACAACGAAGAGCAGACGCTGTTCCTCGTACGCGACCGGCTGGGCGTCAAGCCTCTTTTCTATTCCTATTCGGAAGGCCGGCTGCTGTTCGGTTCGGAGCCGAAGGCCATCCTGGCACATCCGGACTTTACGGTTCAGATCAGCGGCGAAGGGCTGGCGGAAATTTTCGCCATCGGTCCGGCGCGCACGCCAGGCCACGGCGTCTATAAAAATATGCAGGAGCTGAAGCCGGGTCACTGCATGGTCATGGATGCGCGCGGCCTAAGCGTACGCGCCTACTGGAAGCTGGAAAGCAAGCCGCACGAGGACGACGTGGAGACGACGGCCGCTAAAGTGCGCGAGCTGCTACGGGACACGGTGATCCGCCAGCTCGCTTCGGATGTGCCGATCTGCACGCTGCTGTCCGGCGGGCTCGATTCCAGCGCTCTAACGACGTTTGCCGCACAATATTATGCGCAGCAAGGGCTCGGCGCCCTGCACACCTATTCGGTCGACTATGTCGACAACGATAAGCATTTCCAAGCAAGCGCCTTTCAGCCGAATGCGGATACGCCTTGGATCAGGCGGATGACGGAACACCTCGAAACCGTGCATCATGCGATCGAATTCGATACGCCGGAACTGGTCGAGGCGCTCCGAACCGTCGTGCTGGCCAGGGACTTGCCCGGAATGGCCGATGTGGACGGTTCGCTTTATTTGTTTTGCCGCGAAATTAAAAAAGGCGCCACAGTGGCGATATCCGGCGAGGCGGCCGACGAAATTTTCGGCGGGTACCCCTGGTTTCACCGGGAGGAAGCGCTGAATGCCGGAACGTTCCCATGGTCGCTGGCAACCCCCGAACGCATTGCCCTGCTCTCTCCCGAATTCGTCGATTGGGTAAAGCCCGCCCAGTATGTGCAGGACCGCTACCGCCAAGCGCTCTCCGAAGTGCCGCGTCTGGCCGGCGAGAACGGACAGCAAAACAGGATGCGGGAGATGTCCTATTTGAACATCACCCGCTTTATGCCGACGCTGCTCGACCGCAAAGACCGGATGAGCATGGCGGTCGGCCTCGAAGTGCGCGTGCCTTTCTGCGATCACCGGCTGGTCGAATATGTATGGAACATTCCTTGGGAGGTCAAAACGTCCGGAGACCGGGAGAAAGGCATCTTGCGCAAAGCGCTCCGCGGCATACTTCCCGAAGACGTGCTGGCCCGCAAAAAAAGCCCGTATCCGAAAACGCACAATCCGAACTATTTGACCGCCGTCCGCTCCTGGGTATTGGACATCTTAAACGACCCTTCCTCGCCTCTGCTTCCGTTCATCGATACGGCCAAAATCCGCACCCTCGCAGAGGACGCCGAAGGCCGCTTCCAGCTGCCTTGGTTCGGCCAGCTGATGACCGGGCCGCAGCTGTTCGCTTATTTGGCTCAAGTCGACACTTGGCTGCGCCATTACAAAGTATCGATTCGATAATGGCAATACGGCTTCCTTAGGCCAGAAAATCCCACAATTTGCGGATGGCCTGCCCCCGATGGCTGAGCGCATTTTTCTCTTCGAGCGTCAGCTCCGCCAGCGTCCGGCCGAGCTGCGGGACGTAAAACAACGGATCATACCCGAAGCCCCCGCTGCCTCGCGGCTCGCGGATGATGACGCCCTCGCACGTCCCTTCGACTTCGGCAAGCGGCGTTCCTTCCGCATCCACGAGCGCAATGGCGCTGACGAAACGGGCGGGGCTGAGCGCTTCGGGATGAGCCGCATCATCCGGCCGGGGCAGCGGCTCCAGCTTGTCCAGCTCGCCGACGAGCTTGCGGTTATTCGCCGCGTCGTCCTTCGGCTCGCCCGCGTAGCGGGCGGAGTACACCCCCGGCGCGCCGTTCAGACGATCCACACATAAGCCGGAGTCGTCCGCAACCGCAGGAACGCCGAGCCGCCGGGCCACCGCTCTGGCTTTGATCAAGGCGTTCGCCGCAAAGGTATCTCCGTCCTCGACGATATCCGGGATCTCCGGGTAATCGAGCAGGCTTTTGACCGCGATGCCCTTCTCCCGGAACATCTTCTCGAATTCCTTGAGTTTACCGGCGTTTGTCGTCGCGATAACGACCTCAGCTCCGAGCCGCATGGGATGCCCCCGTAATGCGTTCGGCAATCGGTCCGAGCGCCAGCGCCTGCTCCCGAATCATGCCCTGGATGCCCGTTTCGGCCAGCGCCAGCAGCGCGTCAAGCTCTTGCCTGGAAAACGGGGCTTCTTCGCCGGTTCCTTGCACCTCGACGAATTTGCCTTGGCCCGTCATCACCACGTTCATATCGACCTTCGCTTTCGAATCCTCTTCGTAGTTCAGGTCCAGACACGGCTGCTCCTGAATGATGCCCACGCTTACGGAACCGAGAAAATCGGTGATCGGGAACCGGCTCAAATTCCGCTCCCGCACGATCTTATCCATCGCGATCGCCATAGCGACAAATGCGCCGGTAATCGACGTCGTCCGGGTGCCGCCGTCCGCCTGAATCACGTCGCAGTCCAGCGTAATGGAACGCTCTCCCAGCGCTTCCAAATCGACGACGGAACGCAGCGCCCGTCCGATCAGCCGCTGAATTTCCATCGTACGCCCGCCGAGCTTGCCTTTGGCCGCTTCGCGCTGATTGCGGACCGAAGTCGCCCGGGGCAGCATCGAATATTCGGCCGTCACCCATCCTTTGCCCTGCCCTTTCATAAATGGCGGAACCCGTTCCTCCACCGTCGCCGTGCAGATGACCCGCGTATCTCCCACTTCGATCAGCACCGAGCCTTCGGCGTGTTTATTGTAATTGGTCGTAATTTTCACAGGACGTGCCTGATCGACCTTTCTCCCGTCGCTTCTCATTTAAGTCTCATTTCCTCCTTTTGGGCTTTCACGTTCCCATTGTACCAGAGCGCCTCAGGAAAACCAAACGGGCCTCCGGAAACGAAAAAGCGCTCCTTCCGGAAGCGGGCCGCACAGGAAGGAGCGTTCGATTATGAGGCATCGCGCCAGAGCTACAGCTTCAGCTGATTCACGGTTTGAGGCCGGGATACGGGCTTCGCGTAGCTTTGATTATCGGTCGCGTTTACTTTGGCATCACCGTTCACGAGAATTTGCACTTTGGCGGCTGCGTTCGTATTTTCCGTGAGCGACAGGACGACCGCTTTCAACGCTTCGGCAGGCGCCTTTTTATCCGGGCCAAGCATTTTGTCCGAGAAATTGACGGTAATCAAGTCGTCCGTTTTGTCCACTTTGAGCAGCTCGGCTCCCGGAGCCATGACGGCAACCAGACCTTTCTTCTGATCCGGTCCGGCAATAAGCTGCCGGATGACCGCTTCCGAAACGTTGTCCGTTCTTGGGACGAGCCGGGTGACGGGCACGTAATAGCTGTAATTTTCCTGATTCTGATTTAGAAAATACAGCGTAACCGGCGTCGATTGTCCGTACTCCACGCTTTCCGGCTTCTCCACATTGATTCCGATCGCCCGGGTCAGCGGTTCGTCCAGCGGCGTGCCGCCGACCGGCATTTCTTTCAACGGCTTGCCCTCGACGCGGAGCTGTACTTTCTCTACTGAAGGAAAGCCCGTCAAGGTCCAGGTGACGGCTTCCATAATTTTTCTTTCGTCCTGCAGGTTATAATCCGTAAACATTTTGGAAAAATCAACGATAGCCAGCTTTTGATCTTCCACGATGTTAATGCCTTTAATTTCGGTACCTTTGGGAAGGAGGCTTGTAAATCCGGCCGGCAGACGTCCTTGTACCGGACCGCCGTCCACCATGTATTCCAGCGCCTTGCGGGCGGCGCCTTGGGTCTTCTCGACTTGAACGGCAATCGGAGCGACGAATCCTTTTTCATCCTTGGCGTAAACCGTCACCTGCATCGGATTGGCAACCGTCTGGGACACTTTGCCGCTTGTGGCCATGGCGTCCGCTCCGGCCGGCGGAGGATCGATTTGCTGCGACTGTTCCTTCTTTCCCAAAGGCGAGCAGCCGGAGGCAAGCAGAGCGACCATTCCGACAGCGGCGACCCATCGTATCCATTTGTATTGTTTCATTGCGTGTTCCTCCTTGGTATTGGGTGTTGTCCGTTTTTACTTTTATGTATACGGGCGGCAGACAAGTTTATGACACCAATTTGTCCGATTGGGAGGAAGATTGGTTTTATGGTACTTTGGACGGATATATCCTTGATTTATACGGTACTAAAAGCCTATAATATAGATGTGTTTTTCCAAAAAGAGGTGATTTTCCATGGAAAACCGTCTTCATGATTTCGTGCCTGACGACCTATACCGGGCCGTTGTGCTTCAATCTCCGGATTGGCTGTGGGTACTCGACGAGACCGGTTCGCCGGTCGGCTTGTCCCCGGAGCCCAACTACGGCTTGGCCTTGTTCCGCTGGGTATACGAAACCGATCTCCTCCCGCTGCATCAGGCATGCCGCCGGCTGCTTCAAGAGCGCGAACCGTTCACGATGACGTTTCGGGCCGTGCTGCCGGACGGAGCTCTCGTTTGGCTTGAAGGACAAGGATATCCGTTAGCATGCGAGTCTTCGGGATGGCAGGCCGCCTTGGCAGCCAAAGACATCACGGCATTCAAAAAGCAGGAGGAACGGCTGACCCGTCTGGCTTATTACGATCCGTTGACTCAACTGCCGAACCGCAGGCTGTTCCAAGACCGTTTTATACAATCGCTGCATTTGGCGAAGCGCTACCACCATAAGCTGGCCGTCATTTACCTGGACCTCGATGATTTTAAACGCATTAACGATACATACGGCCATGCGACCGGCGACGAGCTGCTGACCATGGCCGCTTCCCGTCTCTCGCATTCCATCCGGGAACCGGATACGGTCTGCCGGATGGGCGGCGACGAGTTCGTCGTGCTGGTGCAGCAGTTTGAGCACCGCGAGGATGTTGCCAAGATCGTCGGCAGAATCGCGCAGACGCTGAACCAGCCTTTTGAGCTGAACGGCCAAACGATGAGCATTACGAGCAGCATCGGCGTTTCCTGCTATCCCGAGGACGGGCATGATATCGACACGCTGCTCCAGTGTGCCGATACGGCGATGTACGCATCAAAACAGCAAGGCAAAAACCACTTCCGGTTTTTCTCGGATTCCTAAGGAGGCCTCTATGAGCTACAGCTTGAACAGCAAGCAGGTTGCCGAAGCTTCGGCCTTGTGGCTGACGAAGCGCGGCGTCACCATGGAAGATATGGCGGAGCTTACTTATTTTCTGCAAAAAGATTATTACTCGAACCTGACGATGGACGAGTGTCGGGAAAGCCTGGAGCAGGTTCTCGGCAAACGGGAAGTGCAGAATGCCATTTTGACGGGGATTCAGCTCGACGTGCTGGCCGAGGAGGGCAAGCTGCTGTCTCCGCTTCAGGAAATGATCGAAAACGACGAGGGGCTGTACGGCTGCGACGAAATCCTGGCTCTGTCCATCGTCAATGTGTACGGCAGCATAGGGCTCACCAACTTTGGATATATAGACAAAATCAAGCCGGGGCTGGTCGGGCGGCTGAACGATAAGAGCGGTGAGCACAAGCATACGTTCCTCGACGATATCGTCGGCGCTATCGCGGCGTCCGCCAGCAGCCGTATCGCCCACCGCAAGCAGAAGGAGAAGGAAAGTACGCAGACGTAATGGAAAACGGCGCTTCTCCGAGGAGAGCGCCGTTTTTTTTACTGTGAATCCGTTCCTAATGCGTTGCCTTTGCCGCTTATTTCAATGTCGCAAGCGATTCGGCTACGGTTTGCAGGTCTGCTTGGGACAGCTTGTCCGAGCTAAGAGCAATATAAGTTTTATCCAGTTTCAGGTGCAGGCTCTTTTGGCCGTCAGCCGTAATCCATTGGCCTGTCCCGTTGCGGAGCTTGACCTCCTGCTTCGATTCCACTTTGCCGGTCGGCTTGATCTCTTCCGGCGATTCCAGGATCGTCATCTTGTAATATTTCAACGTCAGCAGCTTGGCGCTGGTGCCCATCTGATCGATCTTATCGTCCGAGGCTCCCCGCTCCGGCAAATAATGCGTCGGAACGCCGGCGGTTTTGGCCGCCGTGGCGGCGGTCGTCCGCTCTAATTCGGTGTATTGAAGCTGACCGATTTTGATAGGAGCTTCTTCCGGCGGCTTGGCTGCCTCCCCGCCTTGACCCGTCTGACCCGGCGGCGTTGTCTGTCCTGGCGGGGTCGTTTGTCCCGGCGGTGTCGTCTGCTCCGTCGGAGTGGGATCCGGGGTTTTCGGCGGCTGGGCCGCCTCTTTCTTGCAAGCTGTCAGCGTCACGGTGAGAATCAGTGCGGACAACAGAGCCGCCGTTCTCATCCATTGTGCGTGTTTTTTTGTTTTCATCGTCAAGCACCTCCGTCGAATGTAACCCTAACCTGCAGATCGATTCGAGCGCGGGTGAGAGCGTCACGCCAGCGGTCCTGGTTCCACACGCCAGGATATTGCTGCCGCACGGACTCCCCCAAGCGCAGCGGATCGGAGCGCAGGTCTTGAAGCAACCGGATCAATTCCGTTCCTTGCCGCTGCAGGTTCGATGCCCAACTATCGGCGGTAACGGATGGTCCGCCGGGCGAAGCCGCCACCCGCATCACCATGTTCAGCCGGGGCTGTTTCAAATCGCCGTTGCTCGCAATTTCAGCCCGGCAAGTTATATTACGCAGCAGCGGGGAATCGGTAACAAACCTCGTCTCATCCGAAGACCATTCGAGCTTCGGCAGACCGTAACCCCCCATCATGCAAGCGAGCAGATTGCTTTGGGACGAGGTCAACTCGGCCACAAGCTCCTGTTTCTTAAACAAAAGCGCCCGGGTTGAAACACCCGATCCACTGGGAATATTGTCCATTGCGGCCGGACTTGCGGGCAAGTAGGGGAGGACCACATCGTCCTCGTACGCGCTCCCCGCGAAGCGGAGCGGGTCTGCGGTCCAGCCTCCTTCCCGGAGCCGCGCAATGCCGCCGTTCATCGTGTCCGGGCTGCTGACGAACCGTTCGGCCGTCCCTTCCACCACCGCCACAAGCGGTCTGCGGCCCTGCTTCACGCCGAGCATCCGGATCTGCCTCGTCCACGAGGCGGGGAAGCCGTGCGAACGCGCCCAGGCTTCCCCGATCGCCACAAGCTCCGGCGGCCGGTGCCGCTCCCATCGGTAAGCCGCAGCCTGGAACGAAACAAACGACTGCATCCGCGGGCCGGTATTGGAGTAAGACTGCACCGGCTGTCCGGACGCAGGCGGGCCATAGCCTGTCGTTACTCGAAGGCCGCCGGGGCCTTCGTCAATGCCGGCGGCTACGAGCCGCGCTTCCTCCGATTGCAACGCGCGAGGCTCGGCATCCGTCAAGCGGACGCACCCCGCCGCGGGCAGCAGGCAAGCCACAGCAAGCAGCATCGATACGGCCCGGTTCATCAAGATTCGCTTTATGTTCAAAGGAAGCCGCCTCCAATTGAAAAAAATAGTCCGATAACCGTTAACGAAAACGCGTTACAGATCATCTACTATTCCCCAATGGATTCCTTTTTATTCCAGATCTTGCTCTGCCATTGCGCTCCTAAGTCAAAAAGCGGCCGACTCCGTTCGAAAAACGGAGTCATGCCGCCTGGCAGCCGGTCGGTCGAAACCGGCGAAAACCGGCGAATTGGAATAGTACTACGCTTGCGCTTGCCGGTAAAATACAAGCCCCTCGCGCATGCTTTCGGTCAGCTTGCCGGCTTCGCGCAGCCAGATCAGGTGCGCAATCGTTTCCGACAGCGCAAAGCGCAGCTGGTGCAGGCTGAGCCGCTCCCCGAAGGTCGCCCGGCAGACGTGATATGCCGTGGCCGGCTCCGCAAGCTTCAACCGCATCGCCTCCAGACGCTCCGCATGATGGGCGATCAGCTCGTCGGCCCTCTGCTGCAGATGGCCGAAAGGCTCCCGGTGACCGGGAAAAGCGAGCTTCACCTCATAGCGGCGAATTGCTTCCAGGCTGGCCAAATAGCTGGCAAGCGGGTTCTCGTCGATCCCTCCGGGCAAGTAGCTGACGTTCGGGGATATTTGCGGAAGCACGTGATCCCCGCAAAACATAACGGCCGTCTCCGCCCGGTAAAAGCACAAATGCCCTGCGGCATGCCCCGGCGTCTCGATCGCTTCGTATTCCTCGCGGCCGAGCCTTACGCGCTCCCCGGCTTCCACGACGGTGACTACCGGCTGCGGCGAAACGGACGCGACAAAGCCTTGCAAATGCTCCTCCATCGGCTTCACCAGCTCCTCGGGCAGCCCTTCCCGCCGGAAAAGCCCGATGATCTGCTGCGTCATCGGCTGCCCGTCTCCCCAGAGCAAGCGCGTCTGTTCAAGCCCGCTCCGCGACAGTAGCACGGGCGCGCCGGTGCGTTCCTGAAACCATCCGGCCAGCCCGTAATGGTCCGGGTGATGATGTGTCAGCACGATGCGGTCGATGTCGGAGTAGCCGAGCCCAAGCTCCGCAAGCGCCGACGTCCAGACAGCTTCGGCCGCCTCCGTCCGCAACCCCGGGTCGATCAGCGTCCAGCCGCTCTCCCCCGGCAGCAAATAGCTGTTCACCCAGCGCAGCGGAAACGGCAGCGGCACTTTGATCTGGAGCACGTCGCCGTGCTTCGTCACGCTACCTTGGCGGCTTGATGGCGATCCATCCATATTACGCGTCCCTCCTGCCGACAAAGATCATTCGCTTCGATCGGTCGGGCTCGTAAGCCGAAGCGTCGTAATCGCCGTAAATGGCGTCGATTTTCAGCCCTGCCAGCTCCAGCATGTCCAGGAAACGTTCCCGTCCGATCAGCTTCACCTGCTCCTCGTAGACCCGCTCACCTGATCCGCTTCCATCCTGCAGCACGATCGTTTTGCGCACGAATCCGTCCTCGATCCGGCGCTTCTCATCGATATGGATTCCTTCGACGGTTCTAACCGAGTGCGGCACCAAATGCGCCGCCACGTAGGCCGGATTCAAATAATCGATAATGAACCGCCCGCCCGGCGCGAGCAGACGGTACATTTCCCGCAGCACCTGCTCGTTGTCCCGATCGCCGGAAAAATAACCGAACGACGTAAACAAGTTGACGATCGCATCGAACTGATCGGTTATCGGCACGCTGCGCATATCCCCATGGACCCAGCGCACTTCGCCTGCGGTATCCAGCTTTCTCGCTTCCGCCAGCAGCACCTCCGACAAATCCATTCCGGTAACCCGAAAACCGAATCCGTTCAGCGCCATCGAATGCCGCCCCATGCCACAGCACAGATCAAGGACCTCCGCTCCCTCGGGCAGCTCCAGCCATTCCATCATCCGGCGCACTTCCTCATATGCGCCTTGCATATCGCGATGCTTATAGACGAGCAGATAATCCCGTCCGAAGCTTTTTTCGAACCATTCGGTCATTTCGCTTTCGTCCCTTCTATCCCAAGCTTGCCTAGACAAACTAAGCCCTATTTTACCAGAAGGTCCCGCCTGAACGCACGCTTTTGTTCGAATCTGCCGTTTGCGCTGAAGCCGGGCTTCGTTTTTCTCTAGGAACGATAGCCGACTGCCGGGGACTGTAGTATAATTAACGGTTGAAAACGAAAAAGACTCTTCTGGCAACGGAGGAAAAAGATGACAACCGACATTGAACAGCGCATTGCCGGGCGTAAGCATAAAGAAATTTTCGAGCAAATCCGCAAGCAGGGAACGGTCTCCAAGATCGATCTGCTGGAAAAAAGCGGGCTGACGGGCAGTACCTTAACCCGTACGTTGGAGGAATTAACGGCCCAAGGGGTTATTGCGGAGGCCGGCTTCGGCGAATCGACCGGGGGGCGCAGGCCGATTTTGTATACGGTGAATCCCGATTATGCCTATGTGTTCGGATTGGATATATCGCGGATGTATTCCAAGCTTATTCTATTCGACCTGCAGTTGAGCAAGCTGGACAGCAAGCGCTGGGTCATGACGGAGGATGTCACTCCCGAGGTGCTGCTGGAAGAAATTGTGGCCGAGGCCCGCGCCATGCTGGAGCGCCGTTCCCTTCCGGCCGACAAGGTGCTCGGGATGGGCATCGGGGCCGTCGGACCGCTGGACCGGGCTTCCGGCATGCTGCTGGAGCCGCTTCATTTCGCCGCCGCCGGCTGGAAAAATGTCAGCGTCACCGGCTTCCTGGAAAGCCGCCTCGGCTTTCCGGTACTGCTCGATAACGGAGCGAATACAGCGCTCATCGGCGAATCGTGGTCTGACCGGGAGCGCGATTACCGCCATTTGCTGTACGTTCACGTCGGCGTCGGCTTGCGTTCGGCCATGATGACGAACGGGCAAGTCGTCTACGGGGCGGTGGATATGGAAGGGTCGATCGGCCAAATGATCATCCAAACGGACGGCCCCCGGCTGTGGAATCATGGCAACTTCGGCTCGCTCGAATCGTACGCTTCCATTCATGCACTGGAGCAGCAAGCGCAAGCCCGGCTCAAGCAAGGCCGCGACAGCCTGCTGCTCCGTCTGGAACCCGACCCGGAGAAGATCGGGTTCGCCCATCTCCAGCAGGCGCTGCAGGCCGGCGATCCGCTCACGGTCGAGCTGTTTACGCAGGCCGCCACTTATTTCGGCATCGGGCTGTCCAACCTGCTTAACATTTTGCATCCGGAGAAGGTCATTCTGGGCGGCGCCTTGATCGGCGGCCATACCGGCTTCTTCCATACCGCGACACGCGTCGCGATTCAAAGAACGTACTATTATCCCAAATATCAGGTAGTGTTCAGCCAAGGCTCACTCGGCGAAGAGGCGCTCGCCACCGGGGCGGCGCTGCTGATCGTGAACAAGCTGAGCGCGGTATAATCGGGCGGGGCCGGGTACCCAAGGCAGGGTACGTGACATGATACCGACAGCGAGGAGTCGGGAGCCGTGAACCGGGGACGAGGGAACACGTACCGATGGGGGTCGCCGGGGGACGTTGGCAAGTGCCGGCGACCAAGTGCTGGCGGCCAGACCCCGGACCGCCAAGAGCGGCTGGCAAGGGGCTGAGCGGATGTCCTGGACTTTCACCAAAATTAGCGGAACTGCACGTACCCTATGCCTCCAGAATTGGCCTGGAATTTCAAAATAGCGAATCTGTGGTGCGCTAACAGCCCTATTTCAGGGGATATGAACATTTTTCGACACGACTAGAGAACCTGGGTTCCGCTAACCCCGATACAACGTTTAAAATCCTCGCTTAACGCACCTTGCCGGGTACTCTGACTCAAAAGATGCTCAAACACTTTAATAAAACTAACCTCACCGGCGAAAAATGGCATCTCGTACGGGTAGCTCCCCGCTCTATCAACTATTCCGTCCTGCTACCCATTCCCCCGTCTTTACTCAACTGTTCCCCTGCCTATCTACTCGTCACTTCGTCTCTTATCCTCAACGGACATATCAAAAAGGCGCCCCCGCAATGCAATGCAGGGACGCCTAATTTTAAGTTTCCGATTCAAACTTCCTTAAGCCGACGCTTCGCCTTCCTCGACCGGATCACCGTGCAGCTCCTGGAACAACTGAACGAGCTTTCCGTGCTTGCGCAGCGATTTTTCGTGAATCAGGTTCAGCTTGCCGTTGTCCAGCACTCCGAAGCGTTCGATCAACTGCTCGTTCTCGTGCGTCCAATCGAAGCCTTCGAAGATGTTCAGACAGTTAGTCCAGTTCTTCGTATACTTGCCGTCCGTGAACAAATGACGGTGCGCATACAGCGCGACGCTTTCCTGCATGGCGCGGGACGCCGAAGTGTACTGCGGCAGCCCCGGCTGCTCCGGCATAAGAGGAATCAGCGTGCTGTAGAACTGGTGCAAAATCTCGATGTACGTGGACGGGTCCTGCTTGATCCGGCGCGCCAGCTCGTAGGACGGCTGCATTTTGCCGGTAAACAGCATCGTCGCGGTCGAGTACATCCAGCTGAACGAAGTAAAGTTTTTGTTGTAGGCCGTCAGATTGGCCCGACGCTCTACGCCCGCGGACTTCAAGAAGACGTTGTGGTCCACGACCTGCTGAATGACGACGTTGAGCGGATCGATCGAGTCGAACGAATGACCGAGCTCTTTGCTGACGAGCTGCACCTTGGAGTTGATATCCCCGAACAGCTGCTTCTCTTCTTCCTCGCTCAGCCCGATGTAGATTTGCACCGCCAGCTCGCTTTCCATCAGCTCCAGACGGCGGCGTTCGAGCTGCTCAACCTGGCCTTCCAGCTGCTCCAGCTCGCTTGCGATCTCCGCATTGTCCGGCGCTTTCCGGTGCTTGATTTTCATGGCGGCCACTTTCTTGTCCAGGCTGCGCGCTTCTTTAAGCATTTGCTCGTTCACGTAGCCGAGAGCGAGAATGCGGTGCTGGCCGTCCAGAATGCTCAGCTTCGAGCCGGGACGAAGGTACAGGCCGTTCTGCACCTTAGCCAGGCTGCTTACGTCGCGCAAGCTTAAGGTGACCGGACCGAAAAAGACGCGGTCGAGCTCGCGCTCCTGCAAGTAGTTGGAAATTTTGCGACGTTGTCCCCCGCTCAGCTTCCGCTGCACCATCGGATCGATGGTGGTGTAGTTCAGCAGATCCTGCACTTGTATCGCAACCGTTGCGAGTCCGAACCGATCGCAAAACGGATGTATGGTCATTTGCAAATTTAAACCGTCCATTAACCGACGTCCTCCTTAGAGCTATCTCCCGGAAAAGCTTGCTGCCCCATCGAATCGTCGCGGATCAGGAACATGTGGTGCTCCACGTAAAAATCTTTGACGAACTGATACGCTTTTACGATGCGCGAGCGTCTTGGCAAACGGTCTTTCTCGTCCCCGCTGTAAATGGCGCTCCAGTCGATATGCGGCAAAATTTTGAGCGCGTAATCGAGCGCGTATTTGTTGAACGTGCCGGTTTTCGTCACTTCGTCGTGGAAGAACATCGCCAGCGCGATCTGCAGGTTTTCCGTCCAGCAGAGCTCGCCCTTTTCCGGCTCCGGCAAGTATTTGAGCAGGCATTCGAAATAGAGCGCCGCCAGCTTCAAGTGCTCTTCGATCTCTTTTTCCTCAAAATAGTACCCGTTGTTGCGCGCCGCCGACTTGAGCCGTCCTTCGAACAAGCCGATCAAAATTTCGATCAGCAGGTGGTAGGAGAACAAATACTCCGGCCCTTTGCCCCGCTCCGTGAACATGTCGACAGGCAGATTCTTCATCACAGGCGCATCTTCCACCAGCCTGGAGGCCAGTACGTGATAGAACCGGCGCTGCTCGCGGAGAACGGCCAGGTTCCCGCCGATTTTGCGCGGAAGCTTGTTGATATCGGAGAACAGCTGCCGCTCCTGACGCGCGTTGATGTCCAGGTAGATCATGGTGGACATCGGGAAAGCGTACAGCTTGCTCAGCTTCGCGCTGATTTCCTCCATACGGTCGTACTCCCGGCGGTCTTTCGCCCGGGCCATCGCGCCCTGCAGCGTTTCCATCAGGCGGCGGAAAGCGGCAAGCCGGTGCTGGCCGTCCACGACGTACAGCTTCTCGATCGCCTGCAAACGGTAGACCTGCGCCTGCGCATCATACTCTCCCGCGCCACGGGCCGAGAGGATGATACCCGGAAAATAAATGCCTTGTCCGTGATCCAGATAGAGCATGATATAATCCATCATCTTGGACAAGTTTTGCGGAACGATGGAGCGCTGAACCTCCAAATCCACTTCGTAGATGGCGAACAGCTTGCTCATCGGAAGCGTGGTCGAAAGCGTAGTCTGTCCGAACGTCCGGGACATCGCCCCGGGGATTTCGATATACGATGACGCTTTCTGCTCCGCCAGCAGCTCCGACAGAGATGAAATTTGATCCATAACCGTTTTCCTCCTTGGCTTACCTCGCGTAAAGCTATATGCATATAGTTTACTATAATAGGTTCATATAATTCCATTATACACCGAAAAGACACGAAACATTCAGGATATTGGCAAAATATGCGTCTTTTTTTTCGTTTTCCGAGCTTGCTTTTTTGAAAAAGAGCAAAATAAGGAAAGCCGACACTTCGGGAAGAAACGTATCGGCCGGTTACAGAGCTATGATGGATTCGTCCCGAACGGACGCGGGCTAAGGCATTCGGTCAGCGGCCTTCAGAAGCGGCCATATGCGCACTTCAAGAGCTTCCGCATAATGAAAAATCGGGGGAACGGCCGGTACGAACGGAAGGCCGTTGCCCGTCAGCATCGTATTCTCGTAAAGCTCGGCTTCCGCCTTCTGCAGCGGCCAGGGCCGATGATGGATGTCGCAGCGCAAGACGTCCCGACTCCCGTTTAAGGTATATAAGCAGTAGCGTTCGGTCAGCCAATACTCCAGCGATCCCGGCTGGGCCGTATACGGCGCCGACACGGGCCGGTAACGCGCGGCAAAGGCGGGGCCCCCCTGTCGGCGCTCACTCCGGTAAAACACGGTTTCGTTCTGCACGGTTACGCCCATATCGGCCCGGTAGTACGGAAGATGGTACAGCCATCTAGCCAGCTTGACGGCAAGCGTATGCGCCGCATCGAGGCTGAAAAAATAGACGCCGGGCTTGTCATGGAGCATGACGTACGTCCTGACGTTAAGCTCCGGAAACCGGCTCGTTCCCGGAATCGGCGGCAAGCCGCGCAGCCGGATATCCGTCATCCGGAAAGGGACGACGGCCAGCCACGCGCTGCCCTCGAAGGTATCCAGCGGCAGCTCCTTCGGCATGTAAGCGCGAAGCTCCTCCGCCGGAACGGGCCAATGGGCAAACAACAGATTGCGCCAAGTCTGCTTCATGATCCACGGCAGCGCAGGCAGCGGCCATGGGCGGTGCGCGGTATCGAAACGGTCAGGCTCCACGTCCGGGTCCCCCTTGATTCCATATCATGAACGAGTACTGACCCGCGAATCGCCGGTAGGGCCGGCTGAGACGACCCCGCGCTTGCTGCGGGCCTCATTTGACTATTTAACCGAGCAATATATATTAGGAAAAAGGTTGCAAAGGGAATCTATCATACGCCCGATTTCGCTGTCAAGGTTGATCCGAAGCCGGTCTCGTGCTATGATAAAGTTAACAAGTTAATCAGGTCAGAGATCAAGAGAAGACCGTGAGCAAGCTCTTCAGGAGCGCGTGTGCGATTAAGCGACGTGCCGACGTAGAGTTGTTTCACGTCTTCTCTTTTTTGCTTTTTCCCGGAACCGGGCGGCCGCATATTTCGAAAGGGGATCGATACACATGACAAAACAGGCGCAATTTTCAGCGGAACACCGACAAGAACAGCTTCGGGAGATGGCCGGAGCCCCGCTCGATCTGCTGGTCATCGGCGGAGGCATTACCGGAGCAGGTATCGCGCTCGACGCGCAAACCCAGGGTCTAAAAACCGGACTGGTCGAGATGCAGGACTTCGGCGCAGGCACGTCGAGCCGTTCCACGAAGCTGATTCACGGCGGCTTGCGTTACTTGAAGCAGCTCGAATTCAAGCTGGTGGCCGAGGTCGGCAAAGAGCGGGCCATCGTCTACGAGAACGCTCCGCACGTCACGACGCCGGAGTGGATGCTGCTGCCGATTATCGAAGGCGGCACCTACGGCAAGCTGGCGACCTCCGTCGGGCTGATGATGTACGACTCGCTGGCGGGCGTCAAGCGGAGCGAGCGCCGGATCATGCTGTCCAAAGCCGAAACGCTGCGGCGCGAGCCTCTGCTCCGCGAAGACAAGCTGAAGGGCGGCGGGTATTACGTCGAGTACCGTACGGACGACGCCCGGCTGACGATTGAAACGATGAAAGCTGCTGCGGACCGCGGCGCTTTGGCGGTCAACTATGCGAAGGTGGAAGAGCTGCTCTATGAAGGCGGGAAGCTGAAGGGCGTGCGCGTCGTCGACATGCTGAGCGGCGAAACGTATGACATCTTTGCCCGCAAAATCGTCAATGCGGCCGGACCTTGGGTCGATACGATCCGGGAAAAGGACGGTTCGAAGCAGGGCAAGCGTCTGCACCTGACCAAAGGCGTGCACCTTGTCATCGATGGCGGGCGGTTCCCGCTCAAGCAGGCGATTTACTTCGATACGCCGGACGGCCGCATGGTGTTCGCCATTCCGCGCGACGGCAAAACGTATGTCGGCACCACCGACACGAACTACAGCGGCGATATCGTCCATCCGCGGATGACGACGGCCGACCGCGATTATATTTTGACGGCGGCGAACTTCATGTTCCCGAGCCTCAAGCTGACGGCAGCCGATGTCGAGTCCAGCTGGTCCGGACTGCGTCCGCTCATTCACGAAGACGGCAAATCGCCTTCGGAGCTGTCGCGGAAAGATGAAATCTTCATCGCCCCTTCGGGTCTCATTACCATTGCCGGCGGCAAGCTGACCGGCTACCGCAAAATGGCGGAGCGCATCGTCAACCTGGTCACGGGCCAGCTCCAAGAGCAAGGCGGCGCTTCGTATCCGGGCTGTACGACGGACCGGATCAAGCTGTCCGGCGGGAATGTCGGTGGCTCCGCGCAATTCAAGGCGTTCGCGGAAGCGAAAGTACGTGACGGCGAAGCGCTTGGCTTGACGAAGCGTCAAGCCGAGTCGATCGTGCAGCGCTACGGCTCCAACGCGGACCGCGTCTTCCAGCGCTGCACGAAGCTGCGCGAAGAAGCGGAGCAAATCGGCCTGCCGGTGGACGTGCTGGCTTCGCTCGCCTACGGCATCGATGAGGAAATGGTCGCGACACCGCAGGACTTTTTCGTCCGCCGTACCGGCGCGGTGTACTTCGACATCGCTTGGGCGCAGCGCTGGAAGCAGCCGGCGACGGCTTACATGGCGAAGCGCTTCGGCTGGACGCCGGAGGTCGCGGAGGAGCATCTGCGCCGACTGGACGTGCTGCTGCACGATGCGGCGACGCCTGCCGCTTCCGAGTAATCGCCCGGTCCCGGCGAGCCGTTATACCGGCGCATAGGCGTCCCACAGCTCCCTGCGGGAGGTGGTGACGGCTACTGCGCCGGAGCCAAGCGCAAGCTCGACATCCTCGTTCGTCCGGATCAAGCCGCCGGCCAGAATCGGAATGTCGAGCTTGCTGTGCATCTCGGCGATAATATGCGGCATTACGCCCGGCATCACTTCAATGTAGTCGGGCGTCACTTTCTCCGACAGCCGGTAGGTCGTGTCGAGCGCAATCGAGTCAAGCAGGAAGTGCCGCTGAATGCCGAGCACTTTATGCTTCTTCGCCGTCGCTACGGCGCTGCTTCGGGTGGAGATAATGCCCGCCGGCCGCACGGATTGGCATAAAAATTCGATGGCGTAATCATCGTTTTTCAGGCCATGAATCAAATCCACATGCACCAGCAGCTGCTTCTTATGCTGCCGGACAAGGTGCGCGACGCTCATCAGCTGCGACACATGGCTGTCCAGCAGAACGATCCAGACATAGGAGGATGCGAGCAAATGCTCCAAATCCTTCAGCTTGCGTACGGCGGGAAGAATGCGCTGTCCGTAAAAATCCGACGGAGCCGGGACCGATGTCCCGGCTTTTCGTTCTGCGTTCAAACCTCCCTGCCCCTTTCGCCGGTACCGCGCATCCGGTCGTCCAGAAAACGCAAAGTCGCTTCGAGCGCTTCCTCCAGATGCGGGGTCGTTCCGGCAAACGGGTGAACCGCGCCGAACGTATGCGTCCCCCCTGCAATCGTCACGAACGTTTGGTCCGGAGCGGCCTCGCGCAGCCTGCGGAAGCCCTCCTTCAGCCGATCGGAATCCGCGTCGCCCTGCACGGACAGCACCGGAGTCTTCAGCTCGGCGAGCCGCGCTGTAATATCGAAGCGCTCCGCATTTTGCTTCAAGTCATCGTAGAACGTTTGCCGAATCGGCATGTTCTGCCCTGTCCGCGCGTTCGCCACGTAGGCGACGCCGCTCCGGGCGAGTTCTTCCTTGAACGCGTCGTCGAACAAGTCGGCCGAAGCGATGCCGTTCCACGTGACGACGGCCTGCACGTCCGGATGCTCCGCGGCAAACACAATGCTGTTTCCGCCCCCGCGGCTGTGGCCGAGCAAGACAAGCCGGCCGGTATCCGCCCGCTCCGCAAAGGGCAGCCGTTTCTCCTGCAGCAGCTCCCATACGACCGCCAGATCCGCCTGCTCGCGGGAGTACGTGTTTGCGGCGAATTTGTCCAGCTCGTCGAAATCCCGCTCGTTCACTCCGTTGCAAGAAAAATTAAACCTCACAACGTAATATCCGCGGCGGGCCAGCTCGGCGGCGGCATAAGGCTGAAAGCCCCAATCCATGAAGCTTTTAAAGCCGTGCACCATGATCACGACGGGCAGCGCCCCTCCGTCTGCTATCTCCTGTACCGTTACTTCACCCCGAAGGGTCAGCCCGGCGTCAATCGGCTGCTCGAAACGCCGCTTTTGCAATCCGGATGCTTGCTGCTCGCTCATAAGAATTCCTCCTTGAATACGTGGAATGATATCGAATAACGGCTGATGTACAACCTTCCGTCTTTTGTGCCGCGCCTGGCTGTATTTCCTTTCCATTGTATCAAAAGCGGCGGCATTTGCCATGATCTCTTTGTCCCGCAGCATGTTCTGGTTCCGAGTTCGTCCAACATTTACTTTTTTTCCGAGAGTTGTGTTATAATAAAAGCAAGTGACTGGTTCGGATCTTTTGAGTTTGATTTGTATGTTCGTCGTCAATTCCATCGAGGAGGTCTAACTTGGCTGGTTCAGAAAAAAAGTTGTCCATTTTTGCCTTGGGCGGCGTAGGCGAAATTGGCAAAAACATGTATGTAGTACAATACGCAGACGACATTGTTGTCATTGATTGCGGTTCGAAATTCCCGGATGTGGAGCTGCCCGGCATCGATATTATCGTACCGGATATCTCCTATCTGATCGAGAACCGGAATAAAGTCAGGGCGCTCGTCATTACGCACGGTCATGAGGATCATATTGGCGGACTGCCTTATATCCTCAAGCAGCTCAACATGCCCGTCTATACGAGCAAACTGACGATGGGACTTATTGAAGGAAAATTAAAAGAACACGGGATTCTGGGCTCGACGGAACGGGTGTTAATTCACGCGGATTCCGTATTAAAGTTCGGATCAATTGTCGCTTCGTTCTTCAAGACGAATCACAGCATCCCGGACAGCCTTGGGGTCGTGCTTGATACCCCTGAAGGCGCAGTCGTTCACACCGGCGATTTTAAATTCGACCAAACGCCCGTTAACGGCCAATATGCGGACCTTCACCGCATGTCGGATATCGGCAAAAAAGGCGTCCTCGCCCTGCTGTCCGAGAGCACGAATGCGGAGCGTCCAGGGTTCACCCCTTCGGAAAAAAGCGTCGGCGTCAATCTTGAAGATGTATTCCGGACTGCACGCCAGCGCGTGATCGTGTCCACCTTTGCCTCCAACGTGCACAGGCTTCAGCAGGTCATCGAAGCGGGTATCGCTTCGAACCGGAAGCTGGTCGTCATCGGACGCAGCATGGTCAATATGATTACCATCGCCTCCGAGCTCGGTTATCTGAACATTCCGGACGGCATGCTGATCGAGCCGAATGAAGTGAATAAATATGCGGCCGACCGTATCGTTATTCTGTGTACGGGCAGTCAGGGCGAGCCGATGTCGGCGCTGACCCGGATGGCCCGCTCGAACCACAAGCAGGTGGAAATTCTCCCCGGGGACACGGTCATCATCTCGGCCACGCCCATTCCGGGGAACGAAAGAAATATCGGACGGACGGTCGACGAGCTGTTCCGTCTTGGAGCCCATGTCATCTACGGCTCCGGCTCGCTGACGGGCATGCATGTTTCCGGACATGCCAGCCAGGAAGAATTGAAGCTGATGATCAATCTGATGCGTCCGAAATTTTTCATCCCGATTCACGGGGAATACCGGATGCTTCGTCAGCACAGTACGCTGGCGCAAGCGGTCGGCGTCGACCCGGCCAACATCTTCATCGTCGACAACGGCGAAGTCGTTGAAATTCAGAACGGCGCAGCCCGCAAACGCGGAAAAGTTCCGGCAGGCAATACCCTCATCGACGGCTTAGGCGTCGGTGACGTCGGAAATATCGTCCTGCGAGACCGCAAGCATTTGTCTCAGGACGGCATCCTGATTGTTGTCGTTTCGATCAGCAAGCAGGAAGGCACGATCCTCTCCGGACCTGACATCATCTCCCGCGGCTTCGTCTACGTCCGCGAATCGGAAGGCTTGCTCGACGATGCAAGCCGCATAGTGTCCAATACTATCAACAAATTAACTCACGAGAATGAGAACCAATGGTCTACGATAAAATCAAATGTAAAAGATGCGCTTGGACGATTCTTATATGAGCGAACCAGAAGAAAACCGATGATTCTTCCGATTATTATGGAAGTTTGATCGAACCAAACCAACCAGTCCACTTACAACGAGCAAATACCCTCTCCCCTTTGCGGGATGAGGGTATTTTTTGTCATGGATTATTCGTCGAGCTTCGTCGTTTCCTGGGTATCCGTCTGGACAAGCTCACCATGGGCTGCGCTGTTCGTTATCTTCGTGTAAGAAATTTGACCATCATCCTTCCACTTCGGAAAATGGTAATCGACGGTTTCCGTGCCTTGCTTTACGATCTGCTCCTTACCCGTGCGAAGATCCAACACGATAATACTTATGCGGCCTCCTTCAACATAGTGGTCTTTAACCGAGGGGAGTTTCTCCGAACCACGAGCATACAGCAGTCTGGAATTGTCGGGTGAGAAAGAGATTTGGCCTGCGCCTATGTAGCTTACTTCCAAAATAATTTGACCGCTTGCCGGATCAACGAGCTGCCCCGTACGGATCGGAGAAGTACCCGAATCGACCATCAGCCATTTACTGTTCGGCGACCAAATGACATGACCGACTCTGGAAGCAATCCCTATGATTTCCTTGGGCTGCGCTTCGTCTATATTCCAGAGAAAATGGGTTTCGTTCTTCTCCTTGGTAAAAAAGACGAATTGCCTGTCGGGAGATGGAGTAATATCGTGATTGCCTTTATCTGCCTCCAAACGTTCGATGACCGTCTCATCGTAGATCTTCCCTTTGAACTCGCTTAACTTGACAAGCTTGCGCTTGGGCCGCTTCCCCTTCTCGGTTTGAATCAGCTTGCCGGCCGGATCGTTTTTGTCGCTCTTTTTGAGGATAAAATCTCCGGTCAGCAGATTGATGTCTTCTTCCTCCCCTTGATAAACATCCATCGTATGGTAGCTTCCGCCCGTATAGCCTATCAAAACCCAGTCCCGATCCCGGTATTGAAAACGGTACTTCGAATACCACCGTTCGCTTGACCCTCCGTGAAAGCTCACCAGAACCGTATTATTGTTTACAGACAAGTCGTCCAACGGTTCTCCATAGACGCCCCCGCAGTCTTTACACAAAATGGCTTCTTTGGCGTAGATCGATTGTTCGTAAGCTCCTGCGGCGTTTCCAAACAATAAAATTAAATCCTTTCCACCATGGACTCCTTGGGATCTTCTACGATGATGGCCAGATCGTCAATTCCGTCTTTGTTGAGGTCTCCGCGGGCGACGGCCTTCTGACCGTTACTTAGAAGCGAGAGTTCTTTGCCTGCCGGAATGAGAGAAGCAAGGTTATGGATATCTTGTAGGGCTCCAGTCTGCTGCGGTTCAGGCTGAGGCTTGAATTGCGGCGCGGACGCCAGTTGGGATGGAGATGGAGCTTGGGTTTGCGCTTGCGGTTGCGATGCTTCCGCATTTTGTTTAGTGTCTTCCTGCTGATGGCTTGCGTCTTTCTGTGTCGCCCCCGGTTTATCCTGAGTTAACTTCTCGCAGCCTACCGCTGCGGCCAAGAATGTCATGACCATTAACCATTTCATGGTGTGTCGAAATAATCTGCTTTGCATAAGTTGCTTCCTTTCGATTTCACGTGGGCTTAATTCAAACACCTCCGTATATATCGGCCATCTCCCTCTCCAAATTCATGTAAATTTCGGCACGTTTTTATGGCGTTCAATCTTTGAAAATCAAATAGCCCTCTTCCTGCGTTCCCCATGAGGAAAATGGAAAAAGAAGGCCAGTTTGGCTGCTTCGAGGGTTGAAGAGAGCAGGCATGAAAGTCACAGCTACCCCATAGAATAAGATGAATAAAGTTCCAGTGTATCCATATCTACGTTCCACCAATCCCCTATGCTTCATATACAGGATCTCCATTTTCATATGTAACCCCGATTTCTTCCAATACATCAGGACTGAACACAGTATGAGATGACCCTGTATCGATAATTATATCCGTGATCTGCAACAGAGAAAAATTCCAGTTAAGTACCACCGAAAACCAAATAGCCCTCTTCCCGCGCTTCCCCGGAAGGAAAGCGGAAAAAGAAGGCTGGTGTGGCTGTTTCGCGAATGCTTCAAATCTGCAGTTCCCCAAGCTTGATCAGCTCGACAACGGCTTGCGAACGGCCTTTGACATTTAACTTCTGCATGACGTTAGAAATATGGTTCCGCACTGTCTTTTCGCTAATAAACAGCTGCTGTGCGATATCTTTTGTCGTTTTGTCTTGCACCAGCAGTTCAAAGACCTCACGTTCGCGATTGGTGAGCAAAAATTTACTTTTGTGATCGCTGCCTTTCAAAGGCATAAATACCCTTTATTCTGGTTTCACTCGCCTCACCCTAGTTTCCCCTTTTTTCCTTGTATTTATTAGGACTTGTCCATTTTCATCTCCCCTTTATTCACCTCTAGTCACTTCTTAAATTTCCCTTTCGTTTGCTCTTTTTGCATCAAATTTGCATCAACTGCATCAAACAAAAAAAGAAAACAGGAGAGCTTTAGTTCTCCTGTTTTGATTTGGTACCGTTATACCAATTATAAAAAGATTCACGATTAATTTTTATTCCTCTTCCAACTCTGACTGAATGGAAAACGCCAGAGTGAACTAATTTGTAAGCTTGATTTAAACCGCATCCGAGTATCTTCCTAATATCGGATACTTCGAGTGTGTCTTTTTTAAAATCAGTTTGTTCTTTCATCTATAATCACCTCGTTACACTTTATTCAATTGCCCGCATGTCTCATACATTAGGAAGACCCAGTTACTGATATATATTTTTCTTTTGTAACCTATTTTATTTTCAATAGCTTCAAATCTCCCCGAGCATACTGGTCTGCCGTTTCAGGGTAATAGAATAGAATTTACAAAAAAACCAATTTACATTATAGGTAAACAATGTTACTATGAAGCAGTAGTAAAATTATTCCATTATAAGGAGATGATTTACATTGACGAAACTTGTTGTTAATGGTTTGCTGGCTCTTTCGCTTACTGCCGGGATTGTAGCTCTACCTATCGACGCTCCTGCAAAAGTACATGCTGCTAATGTTCAGTCAACTCAAGCACAAGTACAGCCATCCGCGTATTATCGCGATCTTCAGTTTGATCACGATTATTTAACGGAAGCAGATAAGTGGGTTGTAATAGATGACTATAAAATATTAGTATCTACCCCAACAAACTACACTTTACAAGTTAAACAATATACCTATGACAATACAAACATTGAAGCAATAAGATATCTAATACAGAGTGAAACGGGCGCTGGTAGTCAAATGTTCGATTTTGAAGGCAACGACAAACACGTAAGAACTTTTACACTACCGCCGGGAATCTATAGAGTCGAATACACAAGTTTCCATAAAACCCCTGTCAAAATTAGAGGTGACCTCTTCCCTTCATAATCCCTGCTCTCCCCCACTAACCATGTGGGGGAGTCGTCATTTACACTTCTTCATCCCCTCACCCTTTCTCTTGGGATACCGGATGGGATGTCTCGCTTCCTCCGCTCTCCCCACCATGACCTACAATCATTTCAATGTCGCACGTTTCTCCGATATTTTTTGCAGTGAGCATATGTCCGTAGACAATTGACTGTGTCAAATCCATGGTTACTTGTGAGCGATCATCTGGTGGAAATAAACAGATCATTCCACCAATCGTATAGGCAATGTTATGAATGATTTTGAATAGTTCTTTTGTATCTTTTGCTTGATCGGTCATTTTGAAAATTTGTTCCGATATTTTTTCTATTTCCATGTTCATTTACCTCCGCTCTCTTGTGGTAATTCGTAAATGCCTTTCACCCAAGTCTCAAACTTCCGAAGCTCCGTCCATCTATGCTTGCCCTCGGACCCGTCTTTTTTGATATGTGTCCAGTTGACGTATTTTGTGCCACTGCTTCTTGTCTCAATGATGTTGACTCGCCGCTCGACTTGCCTTTTTCCTTCCATTCCCCAGTACGTGATGCCTTTCTTGATTTGCATCCATATACACCGCCTATTCCTATATTTATTTTGTTGTTGTAATTCGATCGTTCTTCCTTCGATCAAAAACCATCTTGTAATATTCTTCGAATTCCTCGTTTTCTTGTTTGATTAGGTCGTTTTCGTGGTCCATACCATGTCCAGCATCACAACCAGCTCGGAAAAAATTATGGAGCAAAGATTTCAGTTCTTTTTTTTTTAAATATGGCACGATACACCGCCTATTCCTTGTAATTCTGTATTCAGACTCGTTCAACTTTCACAATGTCTAATTCTACTGCTCCACGTTGTGATATTTCGCAGACGTGCTCCGTGTCGCAAAGATCGCGTAGACACCTTTCGATGTCCTCTTGCTTTTTATAGTCATATGGATTAAATATCAGGTTATTTCGATTACGCTGACCTTTATTCCAATCAATAATGGTATAGAGATCAGATGAACTTGTTATGCAGATCGCAAACTTGTCATTGCACGCCTTGACGATGTAAGGCTCCTTTTCTTTTTCGAATAACACTATATTACCAACGTCCAGTTCCATGCTCGCTCGTCGTTCGTTCATTTCTTTGACGTAATCTTCAGCCTGACAATCCGCACAATCTTTATACTTAAGCCCGTGTTTGCAGCTATACTGCAAGGCGTGGTAAAATCCATGATGCTTTTCTGTATTGCAACAGTGTTCTTTCCCATTGAATTTTCGAGTGCCATTAGCTCCATAATCAGGTCCGCATACTGGACAAATTATCATGCTGATCCCCTCCTATTCAGTTTCTTGTGATGCCTTGATACGAATATATCGTCCCGTCGAATCCGTGACCGCCTCCACCGTTCCATAGCCGATCTCAGCGATATATGAGACTTCCTTTTCGATCTGCTCGGTAGTCAAGGTTGTGGGGTATTCTTTTCTCCAGACGCATTTTCCGTTTGCAAAAAAGTCAGTAGTCACGATTTTAGGCATTGGCTTTGCTCCCTTCAGTTTCTTGTGATCCATCATCAGGCTCTAAGTCAACAGGACCAGAGTTCATGCTTCTGACGATATCATCTTCGTCTGCCTGATTGATCCGATCTAAGGCTTCTGTGGCTATATCAGCGGCATCTTGGCCTGGCACACCATGTTCGATGAGGCCCAATGCTTCATCTGCTATTTCTAGTTCGTTTTTCATCTGCTCGATCTCCGCATCCTTCGCTTTCCCCAGCGCCTCCATCTCAGCTTTCAGATTGTCGTATGCCTTCCATGCTTCGGAAAGCTCCACGGACTGCTGCTGGACGATCTCAGTTAGCTGCTGGAGCCACGAGGGGGCGTTGGCGATCAACTTTCTGTTGTGACGCCAATTATCAAATTCATGATGAACAGAACCGTCTTCGTTATATTCCAATACTGATGCCACAGCTTTGTGCAGAGGGTAATCTGTAATAATGTATCCCGGTGCAAAAAAACTTGTTGTCCACGGCCCCGGCGTAGCTGCTTCCCTCGCCGTTTGGACCTCTTCCAGAAGCTCCGTGATCTGTTCTGGAGTGTATTTCATGGCTTTTCACCTTCCCCTATCTTTGCTAGGATGGAACGGATCATTTCCGCTCTTGTTGGGCTGTTGTGTTCGACGATCGGCAATGTGAGGTCCAGCGCCTCGCGCATGGCTTCGTATTTCATCAGCAATTCCACATACTGCCCGTTTGTATAGTTCCGTCCTTCTGGACCGTGGTCGTCTCGTTCTTTGGTGAATTGCTTGATGAGCTTCTCAGACTCCAGAAGCTCGGCCACATGAGCATTATGGGCCGCTCTTTCTTCGGCGTATTCTTTGGTGAGTCGTTCGATCTCAGCATGTAGCCCTTCTATGTCCGAAAGCAGTTTCAAGACGGTTCCGCGAACGTATTCTTCGGAGTAATCGACAGGTTTCACACGACCTTCCTCGTCTACTGGATGTGTCCGAAACTCTTTTCTCAGCTCCGCAAGTTGTTTGTCGTTGAAGTACATGCTCATCCCTGTTCACCTCCATACTTTGACTCAATCTCACGTAAAGCCTTAATCGCCATTTCAACGGCTGTTGTCTCGTCGGTAGCCTCCATTAGCTTGCTTAACGTCGTATCGTCTGGGAGATAGCACCATCTGCCGTTGAATTTGACCTGCGGGTGCCATGTCTTACGAGTCGTTCTCGCTTCGGGATCTAGGTAACATTGCTGCTTAGATCTAACTTTCACTGCTGTTCCTCTCCTCTCAAGGCTAGGAGAGCGGCCAAGCAGACAGCATGCGGGAATTCCCTTGATGATTCCGTATAGAAAGCGTCGCTATCTGATCGCGGATAAATGGTGATGGTATATGTGACTTCCCCCACAAATATTTCAGTGCGTTCTATAATTGATAAAGGGAACTTCTCCACCACTTCCCATGCTGCGGATATATCGGTGGAATACAGCGGGAACGGCTTTTGCTTTCCGTCGCTCGGATCAAGAGCAAAATTCCTTCTATAACCGTCTACACCGACGGCATGATCGCAATTAGGATCAATCGGAGAAAAGTTAGTCCATCCCATCGCTTTTGCTACAAGAGCATCCAGCTCTCGTCCGGGCTTCATATCCCGTACCTGTTGTTCATTCATGGCGTTCGGCCTCCAATCCAGAGAGTCCGGCAAGATCCAGTAGCACATTCCATTCCTCAAGTGTAGGCGTCCATGGATTTTCGGTTTTAGCTCGATTGAAGTATGCTGCCTGACTTGATGCCATATGTCTGACCATAGCCAATCGATAGTTCAGTACCTTATGAGCAATTTCCTCGGGTGATTCGGTGACACTGATTTTACCCGCGACGGTTTCAATAAAAGTGACCACTGGTAATTTGCCGAATCCAACACCTGTTTCGTTTTCCCAAATTGCAACCACCGATTCAGGATTCACCCAAACATAACCTTCATTTTTAATTTTCGTCAGTCTAATCATCCGTTCCATTCCTCCCATGGGGAGAAGGCTTATTGACCTTCTCCGGTATCAAATTACTCATGACACAAAGTCGAACAAGTCCAGTTGACTGCCTGTGTCGTTGCTATCTTTTTTCTTAGATTTCGCCTTGGCCGTCGTTTGTTTCGGCGTGCGGACAATTTCGTCTTCCGCCCGTGACTCGGCCGAATATAGTTTGTATTCTTCCGCAAAGATCCAGTCGAAGAACGTCGTAATGGCTTTCTCGTCTGTCCAGTTCCATGCATCCCTGAAATAGTTGTCATATCCCCTGCCTTCCTTCCGGAAGTACTCGACAACGCCATACCCCCAACTGTTGTATCCATTAGGTGATATATAGTGGTTATCCAACTGGCAAAATTCATACCGCTCACCAATCTCTACGATGGCAACATACTGCGTCCATTTCGTTTTGAAGTACGCCAGGCATTCGCCATTGAACAATTTAGAGATTTTCCCGATCACCTTCTCGTCAGCAATCCGCCAATACGTTTTCTGTATTTCCAGATACTTCTGATCGGTCCTGGGCATGTTCATTCACCTCAATCTGTACGAGAAACGTTCCAAGGTGTTTAGCATAGGAGCATCCGCATTGACATATTGGTTCATCGATTAGTCCGATTTGAATTGCAAACTGGATACCGCATTCCTCGCATTGATAGAAATCGAACATCCGGTATCATCCTCTCCTTGGGGAGCCGAAACTCCCCGACTAAAATCTTCTTACGGCCTCCGCGTTGCTGGGCTTATTCGGTCGCCCCGATGGCCTTCGGCCTTAATACAGGTTCGTATTCGTCGTTTCTGATCACTGTCGGAATCCCTGTTTGAGGATCCACAATGAGCGTATACTCATCGGAATCTGATTCATTTAAACTCGGCTCCTCGACAAAAACAGATCTACACAATGGGCACTCATCCAATTCATACATATCAAGTTCATAGAAGACACCTTCGCAGTATGGACACCACATTTCGTTGATTTCAATTGCCGTATTGCTTGTTCTAAAAAAGTCAATGCTCTTCTTTTCCAATTACGTTTCATCTCCTTTATCCCTTATGAGGGGTCTACAGGCTCCAGAATGTAGTTCCTGTGTTGTTGAAAGACAGTTCAACACCATATCCCTTGAAAAAATCGCCTAACAGTTTATAGAAGTCGTCGTTTGGATAAACGAGAGAGTTATTTTTAATGAAAACATCATCCATGACATTGATTTCATAACCATAATCGTTCCAAGTAGACTTATAGATGCGAAGAACAGATTCGTGATCTTGTAACATTTCATTAAATTGCGTGATCATTTCTGGTTTAATATTTCCTTTCATTCTCTCAATCCCTTCCTGAACTCTTTAAGCCACTGACGGCCCTCAAACCCGGATTCGTCCGCCCAATCATGGCAATCAGTACATAAGTGGGCTAAATCGTTTACCGTCGTCCTAGCCGTCAATTTCCCGCGCCTAATGAGATGTGCCCGCTCGGTTGCTCTGGCAGCGTCACAGCGTTCGCAGACGCCGTTTGAGCGGTCTTTAAGCTGCTTGTCCACCTTTGGGGTTATGTTTCCCATTTGGCGCTGTGTGAGCTTCTGGCGCTTGCTTTTGCATTGATCTTCTTTCGTATAGGTCAATGCTGGACGATCGGCAAAATTCATGGCTCCCTCCGTTCTCTCATCTCCGGGAAGCCGACAGCCTTCATCCAGCATGTTTCTATCAGGGAAAGTACGGCTGCAGCAGCCAGAGCAAGGAAGAACCAACTTGCCGCATCACGAAACGCCCAGTTAAAGCCGACCATCGCGAACGATACCCAAATCCCTGTGCACCAGTGGCAATTTAGCAGCTTTCCGATGTATTTCCTTATGGAACCTCCTTGAAGTGTGAAAGTTGGTATAGGGCCACCATAATCCCGAGTGACGAAGAAATTCCGGATCGGATCGAAGACTTTGTCAAAAACAAGAAAGTGCGTGATTCGGTACGCGGCTAAACAAAATACGATGAAATCAAGCAAATTTATGTGGTCCATCGCTTCCTCCTATTGGGTCTGCTTTTTCTCCATTCGCTCTTTAGTGGCTTTGATAACCCATTCTTTTGAAAGAACTCCCCAGAGTTTTAAAGAGTCCGTCATTGCAGGAATGCTTGCAATTAATTTTCTCCTTAATTTTGACTTGCTCATGAAAGCAAATTGTAAGGCGATCATAAACGGGTGGCCCTCGATATATCTGTACTTAATTGCCTTTCGCTGATCCTCAGTCCGTAATAGCCGGTGAGCCCGTTCGACCGCTTTTGTAGCAATTTTGTATTCGCTGTAAACCCATTTCCTATGTTCGTGAAGGATAACCGCATTAGATGTTTTATCAGCATGAGTCTCCTCTTGCGATATACGACGAGCTGTTTCTCCTTCGATATCCGTTTTATACATTTCATCCTCATTTTCTTCGAAGTCTATGCAAAGCATCTTCATGTAAACGTACTGATCAAGAAGAAATAATGTGCACTCAATGTCAAATTCCGTTATCGAAGGGAACAACTCTAGTTGCTCTGCGAGAACCTCCTGAGCCTCAATACGATCTTTATCTGCTGGTATTTCCTCCACCCCCTTGCCCATCCCCCAGGATGCAGCCGGGGGTGATTTCAGAACAATCTTTGCACTTGAGAGCGGATCTCTCCGCCCTCGTTTGTGCTATTTTCGATACCATTGCTTACATCTCCGTCATTTTCGCTGACCTTATGGGCATAGAAATGCCCGGGATCAGAAAGGGAGGTCATCGTCTTCAGGCATTTGAGGCTCTTCATCGGTTTCCTCATCGCCATCATCTTCTTCCTGTTCCTTTTCCTCGTCCGAATCACGTTCGGCGCCTTGCATACCGTCTGCATCCTCTTCGTTGCCGTCTTCAGTACTATCTTCTTGCCCCTTGGCATCTTCGTCCTCACGAGCCTCTTCGACCTCATCGATGTTCATTTGCCCAGTTTCTTCTGAAGCAGTTGCCGATTCAACTACGCCGGCCGAATCAGTTGTGATCAGAAGCCCCTTACGAGGTTCGCCGAGATAATCCGTTACCTCCATCTGTGAAATACCGAGGGCAATGAAGATCTCATCCCGTTTAGCCAGCCGCTGGATAGAATCAAGACTTACGCTCGAAGGAATTTCAATGGTTAAAACTGTGGTTTTGCTGCTTGCAATTCTCTTAATTTCGGCAGAAGTCAATACAATGTTCATTTGATCACGCATCCTTTTCGATTATGATTTTGCATTAAGAATATCCCTGACGACTTCCAGTTGATAAGGCATCCTATCGATCATCCCCAGCAACTCGCGTTCCCGATACAGATTCCAGGCGATCCTAGCGATCACATAAGCATCAACGACGTTATTGCTCTTATGCGTGAAGCCGAAATGCTGCTGCACTGCCTCTTTCATTGCTTCCTTCTTTTCTTTATCCTTGAGGCGTCGCTTGCTTCCCGGTTCCCCTACCCAACCAGTGACGCCGACGTACTTCTTCACTGCATTGGGGGCAGCTTGGTTGAAGGTTAGTCCTTTCCTGACGACCATTGTCCTTACGCCGCCGTGAATCATGCCAGCCGTAATAGCCTTTTGCGTATCGAATGGGGTTCCCTCGATGACGATTTCGTCTTCATTTTTCAGGTGGCGGTATACCTCGTTTTCGAGCTCGACCAGTTTTTGAATATCTTCCTTCGATTTTCCGGCCAGATCCTTCGCAATAAGAATGTTGCCTTGCTCGTCTAATGCCACGAAACCGGTCTTTGTTGCTGGGTCAATTCCTACGAACCTGATCACGTTGACCTTCCCTCCTTTTGGCTCCAAGGAATCAACCAGGCTATCCGACGATATTGCGTTCTCCGAAATGAAGCCGGCTTTGATGAAGCATAGTAACGACACGTCTCAGCTCGGACTACTTCGTAGTGACAACAGCATAGTGGAACCAAGGCCCACGACTTATTTGCGGCCGCAGCGCAGTTGGGAAAGTTGCACCGATGTCTTGTGACTTTTGGGTAATTCATAGCAATTTCTTCAACTCCCCTGCAGCATAGAGGTAACCGGCGGCAGTGTGGATATGACTAATTGCCGGGATAAAACGTCCAAATGCGAGGTAATTCTTTGTTATTTCCATTTCAGTTCGAAACTTAGTTTCAAGGTCATCGATAACTCGATTGATATCGTCTGCAAGATTTTTTGTCATGCGGCACCGTCCTTAATACCCGGTCGATTGACGCTTATGGTTAATTGCATTCTTGGCAACATAAGCTTCGACGATCTGCTCGAAGGTGAATCCCAGACGTTGCTCTCCAAGGTTATAAAATATAAACAATGCCGCACGCAAACTTTCGCGTTGATATTTACTAAGGTTATCTGGATTTTGAAATAAGAACTTCTCCCCATTGATCAACCCAACATTATGCAGCAATTCCATAAATAACACGACTGTTTCCTCTTCGAGCACATCCTCACATACATACAAATCTTCTGCTGGTAAATCAAGCTGCCGGGCAATGGAGAGAAAGAAATGAAGGCAGTCTACGTATTCTTCAAGCACCCGGTTAACAAGTTTCTCTTCACTGCAGTCGGTTACCCCGATTTCCAGAACATTAAACCGCGGTTCTTGATCATTTGACCAATGCTTAAACCCTCGCCATTCATTTGCCAGTTCGGCGATTTCAACCTGAAGCGCCAGAACGGTGTTCGGCAGCAAATCCACTCCCTCAAGACCTTTTTCTTTGATGATTCGAGCGTCCAACTCTTTTTGCATTTCGTACATTTTCTCTAAATTCATTTTTCCATCTCCTTCTGCTGCATTCTCAATACCACCTTAACAAATTCATGCTTGACCCTATGCTCTGCATGGATCATCTCGGCGAAATCGTCCGCCGGCATATCTGAATGCTTTGGCCGTAGATCCAAAATCTTATCCCGGGCCCGCAGTACCCTAAGTACTATGGATTCGGCAACCTTGTATCGGCGCCGATAAAATCTTGCAAACTCTTCATCTGTGCCGTCACTATACGCTTTCCTTACATCCAAAATGCTTTGCTCAAGGTCAACAGCAGTAGGGGTGTCGTCAATTTTATCCTTGCGCTTAATAATAAATGTTTGGGCCATGTGACCGCCTCGCTTTCTTTTGCAACCTTCTTTCTCGTGTTTTGGAAATAATCTTTACTGCAGCTTGGTGCTTCAATTCTTTATATTGGCGATAGTCCTTAACTCTTTTCAAAGCGATTCTTCGAGATCTTCGTATCTGCATCATTTGACGTACGATATCATAGCGAATCTCTAGCGGTATGGCTTCATTTGCGGCTAACAGGTACAACTCATACATGTCTGTCAGTTTGCACATTGTGAGTGGGTTTTGCTTGCCCACGGTTAATATCACTCCCCTATCGGCAGCGGATGCTTTCTGGTCAACTGCTTCAGCAATTCCGGGATCACATCGCCCCATTGTTGAAGATAGCGTACTTTGAAGTCGTCGTATTCGGCTTGTGATTCCCAGGCGCCTCGGCCACTTGGATCGATGTCGGGCTTTAGCACCCAGATACTTTTACCCGCCCGCAGCCGTGTTCCTGCGCACCGAAAGCTGTTTAAAACACCGCAGAGCGTATCTACCTCGCCGTATACCCTGCCGGCCTGCTTGTCCTTATCTAGCGCCATCTGGAGCAAATCAGCCCATAAATGAGCATCCTCCGTAAGGTCCGGACGTGGATCTTTTTCCGGCGGCGCAGCTTCTTGCAGTACAATGGCTGTTTTTTCTGACTTGGGGACAGGATCGACTGGTTTTGTTATATCCTTGTACTCTTGGATGGCAGCGCTCAGCCGATTGACCTTTGTCTGAAGCTTTGACTTTTCTGCATCATCCAGCAGCGGATCTCTAAGTTCCACTTCAAGACTATTTTTTAGCTCCTCGGCCTTTCTTAACTGCTCCACGTTTTGGATTTGCAGTGCCGCCATCGTCATCACCGTCCTTCTTTTCGAGCTCGACATACTTTTGATGCCACCAGCGGAAGAGGTATCGGAATTTGTTAAGCCCTACGTTACGGCCCTTCGCAAAAATGGATTGTATAACTTTTAGACCGTCTTTCATTTCTCCGTTCCACCAAAGAAATTCCACGACATCAGCATCTTGTTCGATGCTTCCGGACTCCTTTAAATGTCGGAGCTTCGGCTCTTCGTCATCGACGGCCCGGTCTAGTTGTGACAGCATGATCATGACGAACTTCATGTTCCGAGCCATGGTTTTGGCGGCGCGAGTTACTCGCCCGATCGCTTGCGTTCGATTTTCACCTTTTCGTTGTGGAATCTCCATGATTTGCAAATAATCCACAATAATTGCCGCAATCTTCCCATACTCCTTGATAAATTGCCTCGCCGTAGCTCGGATCTCATCGATCGTAACGCCCGCGCTGTCCTGGATAAAGATCTGCAGTCCCTCTATTTCGGCATATGCTTTCTCGATTCGTTCCCACTCCTCGACTGTGAATCCGTACTCGCCGCCCTTGTTGATGAGCTTGCTGTAGTTCACCTCGGCTACCATTGCAACCATCCGGTCCTTAACTTCGGCCTCGTTCATTTCCTGGCTGTAAATAAGGACCGGGCCTGCTTTCTTGTTGTACTTAGCGATTCCGTATGCTAATTGCAGTGCTTTGGCGGTTTTCCCTACGCTTGGACGGCCGGCGATGATATATAGCCATCCGATCCAGATCATTGCCCATGCGTCGAATTGTTGGAATAACCCGGTCATCAGCTTTGCAGCTTTACTTTTTAAATGTTCGAAGTATTCCTTTTTGGATTCAGCAAAGCTTCGCATCTTTGAGGTTTTCTGCGGACGCAGATCATAAACTCGATCCTCGACTGCTGCAAAGAAGTCTTCATCGTTATCGAATTCCTTCACCTTTGATTTCTCCGCATCAGGATTCGGAACAATTTGAATCGTGTACTCGCCACCGCTCGAGATTTCAACGATATCCTTGCTTATTTCAATCGCCCGGCGCCGGTGCGCCTTTGAACGAACGATTTGAGCATGCCGCTTAATATTTCGAGTTGTTGCTACTGCACCGGCCATTTGCGAGAGGTAGGTTATCCCCCCCAATTTCATCAATAGAGCCGTTTTTCCTCGCAGTTCGAAATGCCCGGCGAGCGTCTGGAGATCGATCGGTTCGTTCCTGTCTCGTAGGTACCGCATCACACCGAAAATGATTTCATTCCGCTTTTGGGAGAAATCCCTCGGCTCTAGAAAATAGATTTCATCGATGCAGTCACCTTCTAGCAGTACCGCCCCAAGCACGGCCATTTCAAGTTCTAAGTCGTTTAATGGAGTCTCCATCAGGTTCATAGACAAACGCCTCCGGATCATTTCCTGCTCTTACCCAAGCCGAAAGAGCTATTTCGATGTTGCGGGCTCGAATTTCGGGGTCCACTTCGATCTCCTCTTCCTTGGACTTTCTGATATCGGCTATAGTTGGTGGATATTTATTGGACATTATGTGCTCCCGAACGTTTGCCAGCCCGGTACCATCAGGAAGGTCGTTCAGCAAATCGAACCATAAGTTCTCTTTAAAATCGTCGAAGGTGAAGTTATTGTAAGTGTTTCGGAGAATCGTCAAAATCTGAATAAGCTCCGATTTTTTCATTTGCCTGCTCCTCTTGGATTTTTCGTAAGAGCCTTTCATTTTCCTTAGACAGTGTTCCGCCGTCCACTTCTGCAGCAATAGGCATCTTTTGATTGAGGTATTCAACGAAATTAGTTGGACGAAATAATGTAGAAGGACGAAGGAACTTTTCCATTTTTACATTTCCAAGCCAGTCGGCACATTTTACGTCAATCACATACTTGAAGTCGTCCAGCGTATAGCCTTCGTTCAAGCGCCCGTTGATCATTTTTTTTATCTCTTTAGTCGAAGGTCTATATTTCGTAGAAAGCTTTGCGTTAAGGTAATGGATAATGTCCGCGACTAAAGCTTCGTTTTCCTTTGACACTGGTTCTCCCTCCGTCTTTTCTTTTTTCAAACCTGATTTCTTACGCACAACACTATATCTTTTAAGATCTTTTAAGTTCTTATAATTCTTTACATTCTTGTTTGTGTTCAATTGCTGTTCATTTGCTGTCCAACTGCTGTCCAAATCTTGATACTGAATCCAGTTAACCACAGTAACGACGCTGTATTTCGTCGTTTTTTTGATGTTCAACATTTGCTCACTTTCGAAGCGTGATAGCATTCGCCATAAAGTGGATTCACTTAGCTGTTTTGAGGGCTTTATCCCCTTGTTGAACTCCTCTTCAATGGAATGTCTGCCGGTTACAAACTGCCCAACTTCCAAGTCAATCAGTTGGTTACCTACAAGCTGCCTAGTCTGTTGGTGAGATGCTTTGAGCAGGCACAAAACCCACAGCTTGAGGTAATTCGGATCAGCGAAGAAAGGACTTGCCAGCAACTTGCGGTGAAGTTTTATCCAGCCCTGCATCTCACCTCACCCTCTATGCATTTTGTTCTGCGTATACTTGCTTAACAAAGGAAGCGATACGATCGGATAATTCTTTGTCCCGCTTGTTTTGTTCGAAACCGAATTGCTCGAAAATTTGACGAATGCCCAGTTTCAAACGATCGTCCAATGAAGCTTGTTGAACCGGACCGGACATTTCGATTCTGTAGCCATTGGCGAGAGCTCTAAATAGCTTTTCTGCGCCGGCCGCTGTCTGGTTATACTCCTTAATAACCTTAAGGGCATCTAGTGTCCTTTGATCATAGTCCCTAAACAATTGACTGATTACTTCCGTTAGTGGCAGGACGTTATATTTCGAAATTCCCGCATCAGCACAAACTATCAGAGCTTCAGCAACTTCCAAAGGAATTTCCGGCCAATCTTTGTTCCGTTCTTTGGGGATGTCTCTTTTTAGCTCGGCAATAACCTCAAGTGCTTCGAATAAAGCTTTTTCATGCAATTTAATATCGTTGCCTTGATCAATAATGCCTCGGAGTAAGGAAAGCTCTTGGCAAAGTGGCGCGAGAACGCATCTACTTTTATAGATGCTAACCCCTTCGTAATGCCCCCTAATGACCTGATATCGATCTCCATCGCTTTCCTCAACCTCTAACAGCGTTCCAGCGGGTATAGGATGACAATCGTGTTTGTACATAATATTCCCGATCGTAATTACATAAAGCACTCAAACCACCTCCAGATGATAATGCTTGCCTGCTTCAAATCCTTTTTGCCGTAATGCTCGCCTAACCGTTCCCTCGGCAAGAGCTGGCATATTGTTGTTGTTCGAAAGGTGTGTGAGGTAAATTCGTTCACCTTTGCCCTTGATCAGCTTCGCCAGTGCCGCAGCTGTTTGCTCGTTGCTCAAATGTCCAATGTCTGAGAGTACCCGGGCCTTTACGCTATCGGGGTAGCTGCTGGCCTCAACCATATTCGGTTCGTGGTTGCTCTCTATGATGTAGACGTCGCTGCCAGCCATTGCTTCGAGCATTTCGGCATCAACCTTTCCGGTGTCGAGGCATATTGAACACCATCCGTCGTTTTCCCAACCGACAACATAACCTAATGAATTATAGGAGTCGTGATGGGTAGGAAATGCCCTAACCCAAAATGTTCCGAATAGATGCATGTCAAAACCAACATCCATTACCCGCCGAAGATCATCATCCACCGCCTGGATATTCTTCCATTCGCCTTCGCTGGCCCAAACTGGAATCCGCCATTTGTTGGCAAGCGGCAAGCCTTTTATGTGATCCCCGTGTGCGTGTGTGATGAAAATTGCCTGGATATCTGAAGCTGGGTTAATCCCGGCCTCGATCATACGCTTTTCGATTTTGGTTTTAGGTACTCCGGCATCGATTAGGATGCCAGTATCACCGCTTTGAAGATGAATGCAGTTTCCGGAGCTTCCGGACGCGAGAATAGTTACTTTCAATCCCCTCACCTCAATGAATCCTATAATTATCTTCTGGAAATTCCAGAGCGTGATGCTCTAGACTGTTGTCGGCTTCGCACACCAGAAAACCGCAGCGTAAGCAGTAACTCCGTACCCATAATTCGGGGTATTCTGTCATATTTCCAGTTGAACGTGTTTGATCGCAACCACACCTAGGGCAGAATACATCTGAAATATCCACTGTCCGAGACTGCTCATCCTTCGTAATAACCACTGCTGCAAGCCGCTTTCGCAACGCCTTTCGGCTCATCTTCTTCCCGATTATTGCTTTTTTTGTCTTACGCGACACACCTTCGATATGACCATAATGTTTAAAAATAAACTTATAATGTCTCCACAAACGATCTGTGTTCATATCGCACGCTCCTTCTTGATTCTTTCTTGCCACTCCTTCAAATGCCCGCAGCCCTTAGCTGGCTCCTCGTAATACCGCCGCCCCTGTGCGAAGGATACGAACTTATCGGTTGAGCTTTCATAGTAAAATCCGTTGAGAACCGGATTCCCTGGCGCCACAGTGGACACCGGAACCGGATGTACATCATCAAAAAGATCGAGTTGGATTGCAGCCATCTATTCAAGCGCCGCCATCAATTCATCATCCAAGAGGTCGTCACCAGACTTATCCGCGTCTGCAGCGTTCTTTTCCTCAATGTGCATGTCCATGATTTTTAATAGGCCCATCATTTCGGCCAAAGTCGGCTTTTTACCCTTTGGCTTGGCATGCTGAGCAATGTATTTGGCCATCTCCTCCGGATCGGTAATGCCAAGTGCTTGAAACTTTACCGCCATCTGTTGACGCGCTTCTTGAAGCTTCAATTCTTGTTCGTTGCCAGAGTCTTCCCCATCAGGTGCTTGTTTTTGTCGCTGCTCTGTTGCCATAGCTTCCGCCTCAGCAGTGATATCTCGGCGCTGGGGCTCGTAGGCCGGCACGTTTTCGGCCGAATAACCTGCCGCTTCGCGCTCCTCATTCTCGAATGTCAAGCCGAAAGCAGCTTTCAGCACGCGCTTAACCATATGTTTTTTGAACATGTCGTTGAATTGATCCGTCCACATTCTTTTTTGCATTCCGATTTGCGAGCGCTGGTAATGCTCAACTTCAGAAACTTCCATAATGACAGAGAATGGTTCAAAACCTTCTTTATATGCAAACGCATATCCGCCGATAACCTTGCCTCGCGGAAAGCCAAATCTGTGCTTGTCGATAGCTATAAAATAGCGCCCGTCTTCCGACAACTCCTGATGCATTTCAAAATCATCCTGCTCATGAACCAATTGAACGTCGTAACCGCGGTAGCCTTCAGTTTCCTTTGCTTTGCGAACATAAAAGTCAATGCCAAATTGCGTTGTAAGCTTGCCTTGGAAAACGCTGGGGTGGATCTCTCCCAAAATTGGATTCGCGCCGGCTGCCTTAGCAATGCCCATGAATAAACGGAATTGAGATTCGTTGCAATCTTTTGCAATGGTCTCATGGACCGTCTTTACATCCTCGGGAGTTAATTCACCGAAAACAGTGTTTTGGTAAAGCATTACTTGGTTTTGCTGGGCCATGGATTAATTACCTACCTTTTCAGTTTCGATTTTTAATTCTTGATCTGGTATGGCTCTACCAGTGATCAATTGGTCATAAACAACTATCTTTCCGGTATACGACTCTATGCCATCAATGAAGCACGGTACGATCAACTCCGATTGCTTGAACAGAACCTCAGTGAGCTCAAGGCCCGCTGCAATCTTCTCGCCAGCCGACAACGCGACGTAATCTTTACCGTCCATCTGAATCATGAAGTCCGATATATACTCGCAGCTACTCTTCACGTATTTGAAGAGCCGGACCGACAGTGTTGTGAATAGATCCTGCACCTTTTTGGTTTGAAGCTCCGCCTCTTTTGCCTTGAAAGCTTTGATTGCGTCCAGAATGAAGATGGAGTCGTTTTTAGCTTGGAGATACGCCGCCTCGTTCTTTTTGGCTTCTTCCAAGTCGCGCATGATCTTAATTCTGGACTGTTCGGATTGAAGCAAAGCATTCAGTTCGTTTGATCGTACAACAAGGTCAGAAACGGAATATCCCGGTTCCGTCAGCGGTTTGAGTCCGGCCAGTTGCTCTCGTAAAGCTTTGCGCTCGCGGATCAGAGGGTTCACCTTTTCAGCTTGATATTTAACAGCATCTTTCTTGGCTTGCTCCGCCTTTCCCTTGGCTTCTTCGGTCAGCGGCTGTCCGCATGTCTGGCATTCCTGATCAATCACTTGAGCAACTGCAGCATCATAGTCTTTTTTCCCAGCGTCAATTTGCCGGGTAAGAGCATCGATTTTCAACTGTAACGTACGGATTTCGTTATTCCGATCAGCAACCTTTTTCCGGTCCGTCTCGAACGCTTTGATCCGATCTTTCAACGATGCAAGTTCAGACGAGATTGCTTCTTGGTCTAACGGACCTGTCTCTCCAAACTCTTGCAATTGCCCTGTGAGCGTCTTAACGCTACCTTGTGCCTGAATATGAAGCTTGTCATTCTTGTTCTTCAGGTCCGTATGCAAGCTTGCCAACTGGTCGATAGAATGCTTTTTCAAAGCTTCAGCCAAGCGAGCTGCTTGGGGGGTTAAGGCAATCTCCTTCTGCTTCTGGTCCGGACTCGTTCGCGACATTTCCGCGAGCACTTCCGAATTTGCTGGTGGCAGCAAGTACCTTAACAGCAAATCGCGCTGTTTATCCTTGTGGAGACTGAAGAAGTACAATGGATAGTAGAGCGATAGGAACGTCTCTTTGTCGAACAGCGACTGGACGAATCCACTATACTCCCCTTCCTTAACCGGGACCTCGTTCAGATAATATTTATTTGAGCCGTTGACAATCTCGCGGGTAAGAAGGTAATCGGTGCCGTCAACTGATATCAGCAATGAAGCATGCACAGCGTCGAACTCATAATTCGTAGGCGTCGGGTTGTACTTAGAGCCTCCAAACAAATCGGTGCCGAAGAATACCCATGCCGGCGCCTCACCGATTGATGACTTTCCCTCGCCGTTTTTTCCGGATAGTCTGGTGATATCACCGTAATTGACCGTCAGAGAACGGTGCACTTTGTAATTCCGCAACCCCAGCTGCTTGAATCGGATGCGTCTCATTCGGCTCTTCCCCCCTGCCGACATGTAATTGCTTAATATCAAGGATTTCTTTTAAAGCTTCCCTAAGCTCATAAATCTCTCTTCCGTACAGATAAATTGGTATAAAATCGGAGAAACCCCTATCAATCTCAAGGAAATGGTTGTTACCTCTAATAAGAAAACACTGATGCCGTCCAAATTCCTCTTCACCAAATGGGAAGAACAATATCTGCGAGCGTTTACCATCGCTAGTTAAGGAATGCGCTTGTTCTAGAATTTCAAGAAGCGTTAATCCCTCAGTTGTCGAAAGCCTGATATAACCGAAATCTGGATTGAAAGGTAGAGCGAGCATAATTTTTTGCCCTTCGTACCGGCGAAGCACAATACAATCTTCGCTTTCAGTCCCACGACGGGTATTAAATATAACCGTTCGAATCAATGGGCCACCTCCTGTTCAAGCCGTAATGATAAATCCAAGTTGCTGCAATGCTTCCCGATCCACCTCGACGCTACCAGAGGTTGCTTGTGGACTTACGTCGGTATGCTTCAGAAAGGCACCAGGCAATACAATGATCTTTTGCTTCTTGAACCGGACGATAAAATTCCCAGTGTAATGTTTCTCGAAGGAAATAAGGCTAGTCAATGGTATCTCCACCCTTCAAACTGCCTGTAGTAACTGGCAAATCAGATAAGCATGCCTTACAAACAACTTTTCCCTTAAAATGAGATGTGTTCTCGGCGCTGCCGCAGAAGATGCATGCCGGCTCATATTTCCTGAGCACGATACGTTCGCCATCCACGAAGATTTCCAGAGCGTCTTTTTCACTAATGTTGAGCGTGCGGCGCAGCTCAACTGGCAAAACCACACGACCAAGCTCGTCTACTTTACGAACAATTCCGGTTGCTTTCATTTCAAGTTCCTCCAATTAGGATTTATTTTTATGGGATATCTTCAGGATCGCCGCCGGCTTTTACAAACTCCTCGCACACTTCAAGCCATCCCTCGGCTGCTTCGGCTGCTGTACAGCCTTCATCTACCCGATCGGCAATGTAGCTGCGCCGATTACGACACCCAGTCTCTCGTAAAAGCCAAACCTGAAATTCAAGTTTCTGCTGCAGTCTTTTTTCTTGTTTCATCGCTTCAACTTCTGTACAATGGCGATGAGAATGTTTTTGACGGAAACGCTTCTCAACCCAAGCACTTGCCCTGGCCGGCGAGTGCTTTTCTTATTTTTAAACAGGTCCCGTTGTTCCGGCGTCAGATAGGTCCCTTCGACTTTAACGCTCATCGAATGTCCCCTCCCGTCCGAGAAGATAATCCAAGCTAACCTTGAAGTAATCAGCGAGCTTCAGCAGAGTTTCGAAATCCGGCTGTCGCCGCGCCTTCTCGTAATGCGATATGGCGGCACGTTTGATTCCTAGCTTGTCCGATAATTGATACTGAGTTAGGCTCCGCGATTCTCGAAGCCCAACAAGCCGGCGTCCAAAGTTTTGAGTGATTCGGCAAATCTTTACCTCCTTCGCTTTCAACAAGCCGCTGGAGTATACAGGTCCGGACTGGAGCTGAGCGTCTTTCAGCATTTGTGCGAACATCGTGGTTTCACCTCCTTTCGTGAAATTTTATTGTAGGTACTTACCGTAGACCTTTTCACTAACCGATAGGTCTAAACCGAATTTCTCTGTTACTGACATGAGGTTCACAGTATCATCCAGAACCTGCTGGCGTCTTACAAGCATGTCAGGCGTCATTACTTCCTTCTTGACCATCTTCGGATACCCGAACATAGAAGACACGGTTTTATTTGCTATTGTGTTTGCTTTAATGAAGTCCACTCGCACCGGATGCTGTAACGACGATCTCAGTTTGCTCATCGCTTCCTTCTGATGGTCCTTGTCTAGCATGCGGAACACTTGGAATGCTTCAAGTCCCGTTGCTTGACGCAAATGTTTGATCATCTCGTATACCCATCGTTTAAACTCTTTTGCTTCTTTCTTTCTACTCTCAAAGACCGTTTCGTAAATTCCATATTCATTAACAATTAACATTTCCTGAATACCGCCACTTGTTTGAAGGTGGTGCTTTGAAAGTACCTCCTCTGGTAACCTCTGTTTAACTTTTTTCGCAATCAAACCCATAGCGTTCGTTACATCTGCAAGTACTGCCCACCAATCGCCTATCGATCGTTCTACAAAGCGTATTTTGTGACCGTTCCAGTTTTCAACACGAATATCCACAACGATGTACCTCCCTTCTTGTTACCAGTCCAGACATTCATCGCCTTCATCATTCATCGATTTTAATAAGAGAGAGATAATGTAAAGTAACTCTGGTGAGGTCGTGTAACTGTTTAATTTAATGGATGAATTAGTTAATAGGTATGGATCAATAATAACCATGGGATTTTTAGCAATCTGCTTTTGTGCCTCATGTCGAAGTGCGTTAATTAACGTTTGGATATACATGTCTCCCAAATGTAATCACCTCACCGAAATTAAAATTTTCTTTCACTACAAAAAAGATACTAATAATTACGTGATAGGTATACAAAAACAAAACCTATTCAGCATTAAGGTTTGAAACGCGAACAGACATTCCGCATTGCGATATTTAAAATATCGTTGTATAATTCTTTTGTGGGTAATAGTAACTAAAAGTAAACTTTAGATTACTTCATTGAAACTTTTCTTTAAGTGTCTCATAGTATTCCAATGCTCCATCAACAATATCTGGGAATAATTCTTCAACAGTTGATCCGAGGTATGCAGCATAAACAAATGACATCATGAAACTTGGATCTAGTTGACCATACTCAATTTTCCTGATTGTAATTTCTGTTACGTTCAGATCACTTGCCATCTTATTTTGAGAGCATTTTGCAATCCGAAGTTCACGAAAACGAAGCCGCGGAACAAGAGGACGATCCTTTTTTAGTGGTATAGCTTTTGGCCTTCGCTTTGCCCTTTCTTCCAAATTCTTCACCTCCTTGGTAATAAATCGAATATATCACGTAATTAAAAAACACGCAATACTAGATTTTGATATTCTTAGTTAATTTTCGAAAGGGGTATTTCTCGTCATGTCACAAACACTAGGTATGCGCATAAGAGAACGCCGTACTAAACTTAATCTAACTCAGGACGAACTGGCAGAAAAACTGGGGATGACCAGAGCTAATTTTTCTAGTTACGAGTCGGATAGAAACATCCCTCCAAGCATTATTTTGGGGAAAATCGCTGATGCTCTAAACGTTTCCGTTGATTATCTCTTAGGTCGAATCGACGAGCCTTATCAAATATACTTGAATAAAAGCGCTGACCATTTATCATTGGAAGATCAAACTTTGTTGAGAAAGTTTCTGATTGAGTCAGAGGAGCTTATTCGACAAAAAGGGGACATCTCTGAGGAAAAACTAAGTCATGTGTTAGAGTTCATGGGTTATGTTTTCCGGAAAGAAATTGAGGATAAAAAGAAAAGTCAATCCTAAATTTCGACAAATCATGTCGAATTCGCTAAATTCTTCTTTATATTTGTAGACCATTGCACTATTCATGTCAGGTCCGTGCTATAATGTTTCCTACAACGCCCATTTCCATATATCTACTATTACCGGGGTCATGTGGGATTATTTTTTACCTTCTTGTACCCTAAAAGGATGACAATCATCCCAGAAGAGAACCTAATCGGTACTCTTCGTTGAATGTTGCCGCCTGCGTCGATTTGATTGTTTGGGAACGAGGTCATAGATTCTTGCCGGGTGGACACCCATCGCTTGTGCTGCGGACAAGAGCAATGCAGCTCCCATCTTTTTTCTGTTATGTGCATAGTCTGAAGCTTGCTGTCTTGTCAGGCCCATCCTTTCAGCGAAATCTTGATTCGTCCAGCCGATCTCTTTCCAAATCTCATGCAAGTGGCAATCTCCCAACTCATAACGCATCGGGTAGGTTGCCTCCTAAAAAGGTGGGTTAACGTCAATCGTAACAGAAAGCTGCAACAAAGTGAATTCCTTATAGGAGGTGTTTAATAAAAAGAAAATAAAAAAAACTCCAAACTTTTGAGCGCAAAGGCTGGTACCCTTGTACGCTCCGGTTCGGAGTTCTGTTTAATCTCATGCCTAATTGTATTATTTCACTACACCAAAAGAAAGCGAACAAAATGCGAACTTTATGTTAAGTGTTTCCGGGAAGAATTTTTCTTGACATCTTTGGAACCTTATGATCTTGGCGAATGGAGGGAACAAATACATGTCTGATGACACTTGTGTCATGCACGTACATCTTGTTCCCCTTGTTGACCTTGAGAGTGGACAAATAGTCGAAGTTGATCGAAATGACATCACAAAGATTACCAGCGATAAATATGGTATTGTCTTCACATCGCACGAAACCGGGAAGCGTTATCGTTTTCCGCGGAATCAGGATGAAATTGAAGAAGCATGGTTTCAATACGGATTCAGGTCTACTGATTCAACAAACGTGGTTAATGTTAATCGCGCAAAAGTGTATGATGAGGCCAGAGGACGTTTATATTTCGAGGATTCAGAAGAAAGTGACTTCGCATATGTTGCTGCAGTACATAATGATCATGTGATGGCACTTTCGATCCAACGAGGGATAAAAGTGATTCCTTCTGGAATCAGGTCTAGGTATAACAAAGTTAAGGAACGACTCACACGGCGATCGGAGTGATCTTTTTGAAACTAGACGAGCAACTTAAATCATTATTCGATGAAGTTGGGGAACGCTGCCCTTATAAATTAGCCCAACACCTCGGAATCACTCTCCATTATCTTGATCTTGGGGAACATGTATGCGGATTCTATCAAAATAGCCCTCTTGGAGGTCGTTATATAGTTCTCAATTCATGTCTTGATATGGATGAGATGCAAACTACAACGTATCTTCTGCTCCAGCATCACCAAGCACACGGAGAACTGAACTTGTCATTAGGTTGGAACGATATCAGTACATTCAAACGTGTCGAGAGAGAATCCGTCAAATATCTTAGGATGGTTGTCGATGCATTCTTGGCAATTAAAGCAAAAAAACAGACATAAATAAAAGCGGCCAGCGGCCGCTTATTTTTATTTCATGAGCTCATCCGGAATATCCGGTGCATTACATCCAAGAAAGCAACCAGTCTTTGCTAAGCGTTTTGAGAACCAAGTGATAATTGCGTCTGTTGATTTGAATAATGCTGTCTTCATTTCATTGGCTCCTTCATAGGTTTATTTTTCTAACCAATCCCTGAACAACCGGAGTAGTTGTAATAGATTGGATAAAAAACGCGGTGGTCAACACTTCAGACTGAAAGAAAAGATTTGAAAGAACTATTAGTGCAGATATAAATTTGAGTCTGGGATAGTGTTCCTTTTTTATGTTACTTTTCTTAATTCCTGCAGGGGCATAAAGTAACAGTAAAATTATTGAAATCACATTTAATATAAGCCCATTATACCAATATTCGACATTATAGTACATTGAGATGAGCATAAAAAAAGACGTCACTAAACTGCACAGATTCGCCGAAGAAAAATGAATCCCTCCGCTATAATAGCGTAGTAAAGGGAATCCAAGTACTGCAAGAACAGCAACTGAAAAATGATCAGTAAGTCCTCCGATCAACAATACAATTATTACAGAAAACAACAAATTTAGTAGGCCTATTAACCCAAATTTTAATACAGCGACTGACGATGATTCTGGATAATTTTTATTTATTTTAATTGCTAGAGATTCAGCGATGTTTTCTATTTTTAAACTCTTCATAGCGATCTCCTAGAAGTTCTTTGATGAGCTTCCTGTTTTGTTTAAAAGTATAGATAATGCTTACAAGCAAGCTTAAGAAGATAAAGACGATTATGTAGGCATGGCTCGAATAAATCGTGAAACGAGTATTTGCGAATTCAAGAACAAGAAATCCAAGAGCTAAAATAGTGGTCCATACAAAATTAGATGTTTTCAAAGCTTGCTTTCCTGTGAACCTGTCAGAAACAAACGCAAAGCCGCGGTTAAACTTTCGGAGTACGAAAGCCAGGAGAACACAAAGTGTGGTAGTAATAAGGTGGAGCACGACAAAGTGTAAGAGATCATTTGTCATTAAATCCATTGTACTGGCGCCGGTTTGGAGAGCAGTAATCGTTACAATGGAGTCTACCAACGAAACTCCAATCGACCCTGTGATTCCAAAAATAAAAGCATATAAAACTGGATACCTTCTAAAAACAACTAAACAAATAATATATACGAGAACTTGACTAATTAAGAAATACGATGATTCCATTACGAATTTAAAATAATAATTTACGGCACCGACGATGAGGGATAGAATCAAAATCTGTTTATGGTTCCGTCTAATGTTAATCTTAAAAATCGCAAAATTTAACACAACCATGGATACGAAGAAGAGTATTGTGATTACGAGTTCGACCCAAATTCTAACTTCCACTTATGCATCAGTCTCCTCTTGCTTTTTCTTTGGATTCGGTTGATTTTTAAGGAGTATCCACGTCTTACCTATTTGAAAGGCTTCACATTTACCTTGCCTGCATAATTTCTTTATGTGGTCTTGAGATAGACCCCACAGTTTGTGAGCTTCCTCGGTTCCCATCAGAAGCTCTTGAATCTTACTTATTTTCAACATTTGAGCCCCCTAACCTATTGTAATTATTGACCGATATCGGTCATTCAATTATGATACTATCATGACCGATATCGGTCGTCAATACATAAGAAAGAAGTGAGCTGATGCCACATTTTATCACGGTTTTCATCTTAGCCATTCTCCCCATAATCAGCATTTTTGAAGTCCGAAAACTCAAGTCAAATATAAGCGATCGAACCAAAGAATCGGCTTACTGGAGAATATACTTTTGGTACGTCGTTGCATCTGTTTTGATCACTCTGGACCGGCCAATTTCTGAGTTATTCTATCATACTGGCTCAATCGAGTTGCCAACAATTATAAATCTCATACTGTGGACGGTTGTGAGTTACCACGTCTTTATGCTCATTGTACCTACCGTTCTTGTGTATTGCAGCAAGCGAATGCAAGACGCGACTCGAGCTGCATATGAGGAAAAAGAATACATGTTCCCACGCTCCGGGAAGAGCTTGGTCATGTTCACCATCCTGGCATTCGTTGTTGGGGTTTCTGAGGAACTGATCTTTCGAGGATACCTATACTCCTATCTGCAAGAATACTGGAGCGTATCGGACCTTGTAAGCCTTATAATCGTGAACGCAGTCTTCGGCCTTCTCCACTTCCATCAAGGGCGCTCAGCGATAATTGACACTGCCACACTGGGGATAGCGATGAGCCAGCTTTACATACAAAGCGGAAGCCTGCTGCTGCCGATAATATTTCATATCCTGTATGATTTGAAAATTGTTCTAATCACCCGAAAGCTTGGAATGCACAAGACCCACCTGCCAATTTAACGACGGTGGGTCTTTATGTTATAAAATAAATTCCACAAAAGCCGGCTGCCGCAGCATGCCTGCCTTTGTCCAGTTCCTTGTCTTTACCCTGGCTTGAATCTTCGGCTCCAGGTAAACAAAATCCCCTTTCTCTCCCACGACCAGTTGCTTACTGACTCCATAGAAAGCACGAGCTGCTGCAATAGTCACACCAAGCTCCACAATCCCTGCAGGTCGGAGTCTTCCTTCTTCCTGAACGTAAACCAGCCAGCCGAGTTCAGATTTTCTGTAGCCGGCAATAAAAACGTCATGATACTCCCAGCGAATGATCTTCAACCAATCAGGGGATCGCCGGCCGACATAGCTGCTCCCTTTCACCTTCCCGACTATCCCTTCCCATTTTCGCGCAGAGATAGCTTCGAATAAATCCCTTCCCCTGCCGTCGACAAAGGAAATAAGGGTAAAGTATTCATTCGGCCGTAAAACGTCAGCGAGGATTCTTTTCCGATCCATGAGAGGGAGTCCACGCAGGTCTTGACCATTCAACTGCAGTATATCAAAAACAACAAAATTCACAGGTCTTCTTTCCGCGGCGCCGTGGATCCGGTCTGCTTTCTTAAGCTGGAACCTTTCCATGACGCGCTCGAAATCAAATATTCCTGTCTCCGGGTCAACACTTGCGACCTCTCCGTCTAGGACTAGCTCCTCAGCTTCCGTCGGAACGTTCCATAGCTCGGGATACTGCCGTGTACAGTCGTTTTTATGGCGCGTAAATAGACGCACCTGACCGCCTGATAGATGCAATTGCAATCGGTGGCCGTCTATTTTCGGTTCGTAAATATGTGCCGCGGAATCGAAGGCTTCAGCCCTTGTCTCAAGCAGCATCGGTTCATAAAACATAACCATCACCTGAATAAATTGTAACAACTCCATATGGTAGGGAAAATAGTAGATTGCTGGGGATTAAACATGTATAATATTTCCTGTACAGTAGAATGGCTTTATGGGCGGTCGGCTAGCCTCTCGGAAGGGAGGTGATGCCTGTGGAGGTTAAGGACACTTTGACTCTCATGATCAGTTTCGGTTCGCTTATCATCGCGCTGCTGACGTTGGTCGTGACGATCGTCTTGGTGCTTATCCAAAACAAAAAGAAATAGACCGCCCCCGGTAAGGTACGGTCTATCATGACTCACTTTACTTGAAAGCCGACTGCCTTTGAAGCAGCCTACTGTACTGGGGGAGTCGTGTTGCGAGCACGGCTCTCTTTATTATGTGCTTCAATCCATTTGTTAATGCCAAAGAAAGTACTAAACTTTACTTTATTTTACCAACTGCAAACTCATAAATCAATATAGAATTCTATACGTTATTATTTCCAGAATATATCTGCGCTGCTCATACTCCAGGACTCTCCACCTTCATGATGTCTAAGAATGGCACCTTTTTCTCTTCCCCGTGCCGGCTAACATGGACCAGCTTTGTCCTCGAATCCATCTTCGTGATCTGGCCGCGCACCTGCTCTTCCATCCCCCATACGGTCAGCAGAACCTCTGCGTCCTCGTCTTTTGCCTCGATCAATTGATTCCCCAGTTCCTCCAGTTCAAATTCGTCACGTGTCGGGCGTTTCGGTACTTTCGACTTAGCCATGGCAAATCTCCCCCTATACCTTTTTGTTCAATTCAGCCGATATATTCTGAATGTGTTTACCTATCTTAACACTAATCGACGCACGTGCAACATCCCGCATGATCGAAAACTTATCTTCATAGCCGCGGCAAATATAACGAAAATGAAGATCTGTATCCTCGCGATCGTCTTTGAATATTTTTATTTTTCTTTCGCGGAGTTCGCGATTGACGGCCGCAAGCTCCAAATGAACCCGGTTCATGAGTGCCAGCGTAGCAACTGAGTATAGTTTCCGGAGTGGGTTCATGGAAAGAGTAATTTCCTTCCCATTCTTTTCAATCATCGTCAACATGACCGGCAGCAGGACAGCGTCGCGGATCATTTCGAGTTCTTCTCGTGTTGGGATTTGTGCCTTTTTCGTTTCAATACTCCCCGGATGACTCCGTTCCTCAAGTACCTCGCGGTGCTCAGGAAGCATCATTCGGCTGGCTTCCCATCGGCCGTTTCCTGATAGTTTTTTGCTGTTCATTTGTAGTGGCCCCCGATTTTCATTGATCTTTCACGAGCCTGCCCCGAAGCCATCAGTGACGACGCCCGAAGGATTGCAGAGCTCCCGTATCGGTTCTTGATGCTGTCCGTCGTCCGTTCCAACTGACGGAGTTTTTCCTTGTCTTCGAACAATGATAATTGATATGTCCCGGCGTCGGAAAGCCCTGTCAACGCCACGCCTAACCTGCGTACGGGATGGCCGTCCCAATGCCTATGAAAGAGCGATCTAACGGCAGCATACACTTCCTTCGTGATGTTCGTAGGATCTGGGAGAGTCATTTGCCTGTTGAAGCCCGTTGGATGGTCGTAATCAGCTCCGCTGGCGCCAACAGATACGACCCTTCCCATGAATCCTTTGGACCGGCAGCGCCGGCACACTTCCTCCGAGAGCTCGCCAAGCACGACCTCTATGTCCTCTTTCCGCGCATAATCAATAGGCAAAGTCATCCCGTGCCCGATAGCCTTTTGGCCCCCACCGAAGGTACCTGGAGAAACTGGGCTAGGGTCGATCCCCCACGAAGTCTCATGAAAAATTTGAGCCTGCACATGACTTTGTTTACCCATTCGTTGACTAAGCATCTGCTTAAATTTTGGTAGAGGAATTTTGGCGAGGTCGCCGATCGTATGGATGCCCATCCGGAGAAAATGATTTGTCATGCGGCCGGCCACGCCGTACATTTTGCTGATTGGCAACGACCACAAGTGACGGGATACTTCAGCTTGAGGGAGAATGAAAATCCCCTCTTCTGTCTTTTTGGCGAAGTTGTCACAGGCCGTTTTTGCGAGAATTTTGGTATCCGAAATACCGACCCTGGACCATACGCCAGTTGCAAGCATAATTTTAGCTTGAATTTGCTTCGCTATTTCCTCTGGGGAGCCGAAATATTTCAGGCTGCCGGTCACGTCCAGAAATTGTTCGTCAATGGAAAAAGGTTCAACCAGATCAGTAAACGTCTCATATATTCTCGTGATAGCCAACGAAACGTCGATGTACGTCCTCATCCGCGGCCGTATAACGACGAGTTCAGGACACTTCCCAAGGGCCTCCCCAAGCGTCTCAGCCGTCTTTACGCCGAACGATTTCGCTACTGGGCACGCGGCTAATATTATGCCAGATCTGCGTGCTGGATCACCGGCTACAACTACGGGTTGATCCGCATATTCAGGATGAGCTGCTTTTTCAACGCTCGCATAAAAACTCTGGCAATCTGCAAGCATGATGACTTTCTTCATCCTAGTCTCCAAAGTGTGTTCGCCTCCGATGGGAACATTTGTTTGTATTATATGCGAACAATATAGAAACATACAATAGAAATATCTTCCTATTAAATATTTTTTATAAAAATGAAAAAAACGCCGCGTTATTCGCGGGCGCTCTCTTCGTCTGGTTTATGCTCTATCACATCATTTGGCTGCACTCGAAAGTAAGTACATATCTTATCTATAGTTTCCATTGAGACATATTCATCCTTCCCCATTTTTGCAAGTTGAACTGTCCCTATCCCAAGTTCTTCTCTGAACTGAGTTTTTGTCAAGCCCTTCTCAACGAGTAGATGCCAAAGTGGCTTATATGAAAATCCCATAACATTTAATTTCCTTTCATTTAGTTTATATATTGTTTCCATTATAGAAAAACATATTTCAAAAAGCAAATATTATAATTGACGTTATGTTTCATTTATGATATATTTTATTTAGAAAGTGATACTTTAACTTTCTGAAAGGGTGATGAAATGAAAGATTGGGTACTTCTTCTTACGGCTTTCGTACAACTACTTACCGCAATAATCACACTACAAAATGGCCGAAAGAAAAGCAAAAAAGGAACCCCACGCCGCGCACCCCGCAAACGTAAATAGGTTCCTCGGAGAGGTCGCTAGCGACGGCCTCTCCACCCAATCTTAACATAAAGCGAGTTCAAATAAAATAAGATCAAAATAAATGGAGGGATTAGGAATGGACAAGCTCTTTTGGATCGTTTGGGTTCCGGTTTTAATCCTCTCAGTTGCTGGTCTCATTAAGGCATTTCGGAATCGGAAATAACAAACATGGGAGGTATTCGGTATGACGTTTCAAGAAGCACAAGAAATGGTGTTGTCGCAATTGAGGGTTCGGGTTTGGGAAAAGCAATGGGGCAACATCGAAATTGATTATGTCCGGTATTTTGACGATGTGGAGGCCATTGAGTCGTTCAGGAAAGAAACCGGCTTCCGCATAGAGATTCTATAGTACAGGCCCTTCGGGGCCTCCTTGAAGAGGAGGAAAGCCATTGTCTGAACAAATGCAGCCGTTAAAGAACGATTTCCTGGAGCTTCACAAGTTTTGGGGTACCGAATCCCTTGAACGACGGGACGAAGCCGGTATAGAGTACGCAAAGGGAGTAAGCTACGGATTTAAGATCGCTGCGGCGATCATTGAAACGAAGGAACAAAAATAGCGCGGGGGCTTCGGCCCCCCAAATAACGGGGGTATGCGGAATGGGTAAATACTCGGTAAGCCCGTACACATATGGGCCGTATAACAATCCTACATCATGGGGGATCTGGAACAAGGAAACAAAGGCATGGACGACATTCCTTCCGTGCCAAAGAAAGAAAGATGCGGAAGACGTTGCAAAGACTTGGAATGAATCAATCGTCGACGGACGGTATACGCGGGGGTCACGATGAAAAGCGAATTAACGATTGCTGATTGTCCGCAGGTCTTGCAGGATCGGGTAAAGAAGTCGCAACAATCAATTGAAGGCACTATAATCTCCGTACAAAAATGGGACAGCACACCCTACATCGATAAGTCTAGGATAGTTTCTACATATAAGGTGTTTATCCAATTTGGATTCGAAATCGCTATCTATCAGGCAACAAAAACCGTTGGAGGATGCACGCTGGATGACGATGTTACGGTCAATGTTGTAAACGCGGCTGAAATCGAGGTGATTGCCAGACATGCAAAATGGATCGGTGAGGATTTACGAAGAATTTTAAGAGATAGCCCCGCCTGACGAGACCTGCGCGAAACGGGCCGAAACCTACCGGCACAAGCCGCTGAACGTAGAAAATCCCCGTCAGCCTTACGAAGCCGGTGGGGATTTCGGTTCGTTACTCGTATCATTTCAATGTGCGTAAGTAGCCTGAGCCGCTACATTCGTCGACTTCACTCCAGGCCCGACATTCTATAGTAAGATAATAACCGTTCGATTTCGGCGCAGCAATCACCTCTCCTCCGGCTTCGCCACCTCTACGGCGGACTTCATGGTA
>NZ_JAHNZO010000024.1 GCF_018998565.1 Paenibacillus oleatilyticus
CCAGGATCAAACTCTCCATTAAAGAAAAGCTGATTAAAGCTCAAAAGTTACTACTGACGAGAATTTGCATTCTCTTTATGACACTCACTCGATGTTCAGTTTTCAAAGGGCAATTATATCGACATAAACCGCGCCGTTAGGCTACTCAGCTTTGTCGGTTGTTGTCACCTCGTTTAGCGGCGACTTTTATAATATATCACATTCGCCCAGTAGATTGCAAGCATTTTTTTTAGACTTTTTTTGGATCTGAGGTTAAACCCCTACGACCCACAATTTCAGCGCCGCCAAAGCGGCAAGTCCGGGCAAGCCCAGAACGCTTACGGTCCCAACCGTCACTGCGTTCAGAGGTAGCTCCAAATGCGTGTATGAACTGAACAGATTTAGAATATACAACAAAATCGAAGCAAATGCAATATGCAGGCAAATCATACCTAGCCATTGGAACGCATACCGATTGCGCAGCATGACCAATCCTAACAATAAACCGGACCCCACGAGCACGCTCCACAGCAAATACGATTTCACGAAGACACCTCCATCGACCGGGCGGCGCATGCTTCTCTAGCCGAGATATTCAGGTTTTTGGCTTGCTTCAGCAGCATCTCGAATCGCTTCTCCGCCGCTTCGAGAGCAAAGATGGCATAATCAATCTGTTCTTTTTCGACGACGTAATCAAAGCGTCTCTGCGCGACTTCCCATTCCATATGGGCTTTGCGAATTTCTTCTACCAGCAGCAAACGGTCCTGCTCAACGGCTTCGCGCTGCAGGCGGTCTTTCTTGCTTCCGAACTTCCATTTCCAAAGCTTCATTCCCGTTAACCTCCCGATTCAAGTATCCAGGTTTGTCCTGCTACTTAAATATTTATAGGGAGCTTAGTCGGGTTAGAACCAAAAAGAAGCCTTCTCAAAGCATCCACGCGGCGAACCGCGCAAATCATGCTTCGAGAGCTTACAGCAGCCCTGTGTGCGCAACGGCAAATGGGCAACTGCAAGCCGGCTTCTTCTGGTATCAAATCAATGTTTAATTATAGCTCTCTTCTGCCTTCCAGCGCCTTGGTCAAGGTAACCTCGTCGGCATACTCCAGATCTCCTCCGACAGGCAATCCGTGCGCAATCCGGGTTACCTTCAGGCCGAACGGACGAACGAGCCTGGATAAATACATCGCTGTCGCTTCGCCTTCGATATTCGGGTTCGTCGCCAGAATCAGCTCCTGCACCTGTTCGTCGCTCAGCCGCTTCAGAAGATCGGCAATCCGAATTTCGTCCGGACCGATGCCTTCCATCGGGGAAATCGCCCCGTGGAGAACATGATAGTAGCCGTTAAATTCTTTGGTCCGCTCCATAGCAACCAGGTCTTTGGGCTCCTGTACAACACAAATGACGGAAGCGTCCCGGCTTTTATCCTGACAAATACGGCAAGGATCGGTATCGGTGATATTGCAGCATACCGAGCAATAGTGCAGATTGCGTTTGACATTGACCAGAGCTTTGGCAAAGTCGATGACATCGTCTTCCTTCATGCGCAGCACATGAAAAGCAAGACGCCCCGCCGTTTTGGGTCCGATCCCCGGCAGACGGGAGAAGGAATCGATCAGTTTGGCTAGCGGTTCCGGATAAAACAAGCGATTGGCTCCTCACGCATTAAAGTTGAAAACCCCAGAGAAGGTTCTGGGGCTTGATCCGGCTTCGATTAGAACAATCCCGGGATATTCATACCGCCGGTTAATTTGGACATTTCTTTGCCGGCCATTTCTTCGGCTTTGGTCATCGCGTCGTTGATGGCGCTAAGCACCAGATCCTGCAGCATTTCCACGTCGTCCGGATCGACCGCTTCCGGCTTGATAACAACGGCCGTAACTTTCTTTTGTCCGTTTACCGTTACGCTGACGACGCCGCCACCGGAAGTTCCTTCTACGGTGCGGTTCGCGAGATCCTCCTGAGCTTTGAGCATTTGCTCCTGCATTTTTTTCACTTGCTTCATCATCTGATTCATGTTGTTCATGAAAGACACGCTCCTCGTCGCTTAATCTTCTTTAATTTTAACCAAATCTTCCCCAAACAATTGAATGGCCTCGCTGATCCATTCTTCCTTCGCGCCGCCGGATGCCCCTTCGTCCTCCGGAACGAGCTGGAGCTCCTCCTTCGGTCCGTCGCCCGGCTTCGCTTGGTCGGCGGCAGCCTTCCAATCCTTCAGCATCATGGTCACAAGACGATATGGTTGACCGTATACTTCAGCCAACGCCTGTTCGATCAGCTGCTTGTTGGCCGGCTTCTCGGTCGTCTCCCGATGCATCGCGCTCTTGAAAGCTACTAGCACGTTGCTGTCATGAACGGAGACGGGCTCCCCGTCCACGAGCCACGCATGAACGGTGATTTTCAGCTCTTTGACCCGACCAAGCACCTGGCTCCACTGCTGAACCACGTTGCGGAAAGCCGGATCATCCCTGCCCTGCAGGTAAGCGTCCAGCTTCTCGATCTTCTTGGTGACGGCAGGCGCAGGCGCCGGACGCGAGCTTGCACCGGATGCAGAACCTGAGGCTGCGGGAGCGACGCCCTGCTTCAGCAGTTGAGACAACTGCTCCTCCAACCGCTGAATGCGGTTCATCAGCTGCCCGACTACCCCGTCCTGGCGTTCCGGGGCCGGCGCCCCGCCTGCGTTCGATCCGCCTGCCGGAGCGGACGTTGCGCCCGCCTGACTGCAAAGCTTCATGAGCGCGACTTCCAGCAGCGTCTGCGGCTGAACGGAATATTTCATCTCCGTCTGATAATAGTTCAACGTATCGATCATAGCAATCAACGCATCGGCGGAAAACCGCTGCGCCACCTCGGCAAACCGTTTCACGTCGAGAATGCGCTCGGTGAGCGCCTGCGAGCCGGGAACCATTTTGACCATCAACAGGTCGCGGAAATAATAAATCAGGCTCTCCATGCACTTGTCGGCGCTTTTGCCTTCCTGCATGAACGTATCGATTAACCGCAAAGCGGCGCCTACGTCCCGATCCTGTATCGCCATCACCAGGCGCTCGAACTGATCCGAAGCCATCCCGCCCGTGATCGACAATACGTCGTCATACGTCACCCGCTCGCCTGAAAATGCAATGATCTGATCGAGTAAGCTGAGCGCATCGCGCATTCCGCCGTCGGATAGCCGCGCGATGAACGCCAGGGCGTCATCATCGCTTTCAATCCGTTCGTCGGCGCATACTTGACGCAGCCGCTCGACCTGCTCCTCAAGCGAGACGCGGCGAAAATCAAACCGCTGACAGCGCGAAATAATCGTCGCTGGCAGCTTGTGAGGCTCCGTCGTAGCCAAAATAAACATGACATGGGGCGGAGGCTCCTCCAGCGTCTTGAGCAGCGCGTTGAACGCCTCCGTCGTCAGCATATGCACCTCGTCGATGATATACACCTTCTGGCGCACTTCGGTCGGCGCATATTTGACTTTATCCCGGATGTCGCGGATTTCATCCACGCCGCGGTTGGAGGCGGCATCGATCTCGACGACGTCCATGACCGCGCCTTCGGTAATGCGCACGCACGCATCGCATTCGTTGCAAGGTTCGACGCCCGGCCCGTTCAAGCAGTTGACGGCTTTGGCCAATATTTTGGCCGTGGTCGTTTTCCCAGTTCCTCGGGGACCGCTGAACAAATAGGCGTGGCTGAACCGCCCTTCGCGAAGCGAGTTTTGTAAGGTTTGGACAATATGCTTTTGGCCGACCATATCGTGGAACGACTGCGGCCGCCACGTTCGATATAAGGCGATATGTGCCATCTTGCCCTCTCCAATGATTGTTTGTCGTCTATTATACTACACTTGGAGGGAGGATTGAAGCCGCGTCGCTTTTAAGGAAACGGAATGCTGACGGTAAACGTCGTGCCGTACCCTTTGGACGATACCCGGATATGCCCTCCGATATCGTGAATGATCCGCTGGCAGACCGACAGGCCCAATCCCGTTCCTTCCGCTTTGGTCGTAAAGAACGGATCGAAAATTTTATCGATTACATAGGCGGGAATGCCCGGGCCGGTGTCATGAATCTCGATATTGACCAAGCGTTCCTCCAAATCGACTTTCTCGCTTACCGTCAAAATACCCCCTTCTCCCATCGCTTCGATTCCATTTTTGCTGATATTGAGAAACACCTGCTTCAGCATCTCCCGGTCCGCGACCACATGCGGCAACCCGTAGAGCGACTCATATTGAACGACGACCCGGTGCAGGATCGCTTCGTTATTGATAATAGGCAAAATGTCCCGCAGCACTTCGGAGATATCCACTTCGTCGTAGGTAACGTTCTTCGGCTTGCCGAGCAGCAGAAATTCGTTGACCAGCTCATTGATCCGATTAATTTCTTTCAGCATCACCACGGTATACCCGTCTTCGCGCTCCATGCCCTGCTCCTGAAACGTTTTGCGCAGAACTTGCAAAAAGCCCTTGATCGACGTGAGCGGGTTGCGGATTTCATGGGCCGTGCCCGCAGCGATTTGGCCGATCATTGCCAGACGGTCGCTGCGCTGCACCTGTTCCTCCAGGGAACGCAGGTTGGTGACGTCCTTGAAAATAAGGTAAGCGCCGACGATCCGTTCGTCTTCATCCCGCAGCACACTGGAATCGACCAGCAGCTCGTATCGCTCCTGGTTATTGGTCCAAGACAAGGCATGATTGCGCACGACCATCCCGTCCAATATACTCCGCTGTACCAGCCAGTGCTCGGCAGGCAGATCGGCAAAAATGGAATCCAGCGATTGATGGAGTGCCTTTTCTCTTTCCAACCCCAGCACGCGGCAGGCCATGTCGCTGATATCGATCAGCTCAAATTCGGTATTGATCAGCATCACTCCCAGATTCACGTCCCTAAGGAATATGCCGGCAAAGCGTTGTAGCAAGGTCAGTTCGTGCCGCATCGTCTTCCTCCCCCCATTAATCAGCGGATAGCCGAGCGCAATGGGTGTATGATTATGGTTTACTTAGCCTGGTTAACTTTAGTATACAATTCTCCTAATTTTTTCATTTTCCTTCTGCCAAATACAAAAAAACACCAAGTTCGACAAGCTTTAACAGCTCATGATCTTGGTGTTATTGTTTTTTAATATTAGGAAACCGCGCACCTACCTTGATATTACGATCCAAGTGGAATTTTTATCGTCAGCTCAAGTTAGGCCACCCTCCGGCACATGAAACTTCCTGCTTATGGCTGCTTCCTTCCGGACCTGACCAGATTCACAGGCATCCATTGCGGAGGACCCGACTCTCAACACCAACTTTAAAACCCAAACCTTACATCGCAATACCGCGAATAGGCGTTCGACCCCGCTGCAGCGGATTGCGGGTTACAGGGCACCGCTACCTCCCCGTCTAGCACGGCATACATAAGTATAGTCGATCCGTGTCCAAATAGCAACCTCAAGGGGTTATTTAGCAGTAACGGTAACGTTAGCGTTATATCTCGGTGCGGCAGCGGCCAAAGCTTCGGCGGCTCCCTGACGGATTCGTTCGATCTCTTCCGGCGGAGTATGGGCGGGAGCGTTCAAACGAACGTAAGCGGTCGGTCCGTTCAAGCTGATGCTGGCAATGCCAATATTGGGAAATCGTTGGCTGATCGCATTCTGCATGACGCGCAGATCATCAGGATATGTTCGGAAGCTGGCGCTGAGCGGCATATTCGGGTTCGTCTCGGTAATCCCGAGCACGCCGTCCCGGGTATGCGTCGCGGAATTTTTGGTGTACTTCTGCTGACACGCCGGAAGCCCGGACAACGCCAAAGCTGCGCTCAACAGAACGGCAAGCGATCTTAACAAATGAAAACACCTCCTGCAGCTCTAAGATCGGATGATCTTAGGATAGCCACAGGAGGCGCGCTTATGCCGTTATGCTGCTGGCAACAAATTACATGCCGTATTTCTTTTTGAATTTATCGACGCGACCGCCGGCATCCACAAATTTTTGCTTCCCGGTAAAGAACGGGTGGCAAGCGGAGCAAATCTCTACACGAAGATTTTGCTTAATGGATCCCGTTTCAAACGTGTTACCGCATGCGCAAGTAACCGTTGTTTGATGATAAGTCGGATGAATCGCTGTTTTCATTGCCCTTTCACCTCTTTTGCCCTGAAACACCATGTGAATCAGAGTTATCATTTAAACACACATGAGCGATTATAACACGTCCGTTAGCCGCGCTGCAACTGTTTCTTGCGCCGTTCCGCCAACTCGTCCGGAATGTGCGTATACGACCCGAGCACGACATCCGGCAGCTCCTCCCGGAAAATGTCCAGCGTCTGCTTCATGCCGTACCGCTCGCCCCGGGCCGCGGGAATGAGGCTCAAATAGCTCTCCGGGTCGATATTCAGGTTGCGCAGCTGGATCAGCTTCAGATCGGTCCGTCGGGCAAATTCGATCATCGCTTCGATCTCTTCCTCCCGGTCGGTGACCCCAGGGAAAATAAGATAGTTGATCGACGTGACAACCCCTTTGTCGGCGGCGTAGCGCAGCGATTTCTCGACATTGCGCAGCGTATAGCCGCGCGGCTTGTAATAGGCGTTGTAATGATCGTCCAGCGCGCTGATCGTACTGACGCGCATCAGATCGAGCCCGGCGTCCACGATGCCGCGGATATGATCAGTCAAGCCGGCGTTCGTGTTGATGTTAATGTAGCCGAGATCCGTGCGGCTCCGCACTTCGCGGATCGCTTCGATGATCGTCTTGGCTTGGGTGGACGGCTCGCCTTCGCAGCCTTGCCCAAAGCTGATGATGCTCTCCGGCGTCTTCAGGTGCTCCAGCATGACCTGCACGACTTCTTCGGTCGTGGGCTTGAAGTTCATCCGGGTCTGCGGCGCCGGAAATCCGCTGTCCTCCGGCTGCTCGGAGATGCATCCGAAGCAGCCTGCATTACAGGAAAACGAGACCGGAACGGCCCCCTCCCAGCGGTTCAAAAACGTATTGGAAGCCGTCAGGCACTCGTATCCGAGGGCACAATTGGACAAATGCTGAAACAGCCGGTTGTCCTTGTACTCTCCAAGAATTCGCTTGACTCCCAGCTCCAATTCGTCGGGATCGCAGTTGCGCGGGTTCCAGCGCTCCGGATCGTCGCAAGCCTCGGCTGCGACGTAGAAGCCGCCGTCTTTCCAAACGACCGCCGTATAGCCGAACAAAGGCAGCATTTTGGATTTGTCGGCCTTCACGTAACCCGGCAGCAGCAGGCGGGTAAAGCTCTGCGGCAGCAAGGCTCCAACCGCGGTGAAGTCCCCCGGCACCACCTGCATTTCGCCCGTCCGCTTATGAACGCCGATCGGCCGCGTATCGGGCAGACTGACGAGGGTGGCTCCTTCGGGCAGCGGAATCAGCTCGTCTTCCATCATTTCCGTCACCAGTTCGCCGCTGCGGCCAAGGCCCGTGTATTCCGGATGGTCGAACAGGTTGCCGTCACGGTCCGCATAAACCAGATTCATAAGGTCCTCCTTCTACGAGACGGAGTGCTTGACCCGACGGGATGTGCCGCCGCTTCCGCCCGATTGCGGGCTGCCGCCGTTCGGATCGAGGGTGTCCAGAAACTCTTGGTTCGTTTTCGTCTCGGCGAATTTTTTGAGGAACGCATCGATATAATCGTGCGAATCGTTCATTCCTTTGCGGATCGCCCATACTTTGTCGAGCTCTTCCTTCGTCAGGAGCATTTCTTCGCGGCGCGTACCCGAGCGACGGATATCGATTGCCGGGAAAATGCGGCGCTCCGCCAGCTTGCGGTCCAGATGCAGCTCCAGGTTTCCGGTTCCTTTAAATTCTTCATAGATGACGTCATCCATCCGCGAGCCCGTTTCGATCAAGGCTGTCGCGAGAATCGTCAGGCTGCCGCCTTCTTCGATATTACGCGCGGCGCCGAAGAAACGTTTTGGCCGATGGAAGGCCCCGGGATCGATCCCCCCGGACAGCGTCCGGCCCGTCGGCGGTACGACGAGGTTGTAAGCCCGCGCCAGACGCGTAATGCTGTCCAGCAAAATAACGACGTCCTTCTTATGCTCCACAAGCCGCTGTGCGCGTTCCAGCACAAGCTCTGCGACCTTGATGTGATTCTCCGGCACTTCGTCGAAGGTGGAAGCGATCACTTCCCCGTTGACGGAGCGCTGCATGTCGGTAACCTCCTCCGGACGTTCGTCGATCAAGAGAACGAACAGCTTGACATCCGGGTGATTGGTCGAGATGCTGTTGGCGATTTCCTTGAGCAGCAGCGTTTTTCCCGCTTTCGGCGGGGCTACGATCAAGCCGCGTTGGCCAAAGCCTACAGGAGCCAGAAGATCCATCAAGCGGGTGGACAGTTTCGTCGGAGAGGTTTCCAGAACCAGTTTCCTTTGCGGATAAAGAGGAGTGAGCGCTGCGAAATGCAGCCGTTCCGAGGCCGTTTCCGGGTCTTCGCCGTTGACGGCTTCCACGTGCAGCAGCCCGAAGTAACGTTCGTTCTCCTTGGGAGGCCGGCACTTGCCGGATACGACGTCGCCGGACCGCAGGTCGAATCTGCGAATTTGCGAAGCGGAGATGTAGATGTCCTCCGCGCTCGGCAAATAATTGATCGGCCGCAGAAAGCCGAAGCCCTCCTGCAGGACGTCCAGCACACCCTCCATGAACATCAAGCCGCTCTGTTCGGCCTGGGCGCGTAGAATGGCAAAAATGAGTTCCTTCTTCTTCATTTGGCCGTAGTACGGGATTTGATGTTTTTTAGCCAGCTTGTAAAGCTCTGTAAGCTTAAGCGCTTCAAGCTGAGCGAGATGCATATCCATAAATTTTCAACCACCAAACTATTAATTTTTCAAACCAGCGCAAAATATACTCTAGCCTTACCCAATTTCGGAGCAATCTATACCGTTCCTAATCATTTTGCCGCCAAACTTCCGCTCCTAAATTCGATAGATTGGTTACCAGATGATCGTAGCCTCTGTCGATATATTCAACGCCGGTAATTTCCGTAACGCCGTCCTCAACCGTCAGTCCTGCGATTACCAGCGATGCGCCCGCGCGAAGATCGGTCGCTTTGACCTTGGCCGCGCTTAGCTGACTGCCTTCGATGACAGCGGAACGACCTTCCACTTTGATCTTGGCCCCCATACGCATCAGCTCCGGGACATGCTTGAACCGGTTGCTGTACACATAGTCGCTCAAAATGCTGACTCCGCGCGTCTGCGTCAGCAGACTACTCATCGGAGACTGCAAGTCGGTCGCAAATCCAGGGTATACGAGCGCTTTCACGTCCACGGCTTCGTATTCCGGCTGTCCGACTACACGGATCGATTCGTCCATTTCGTAAATATGTACGCCCATTTCCTGCAATTTGGCGGTTAGAGCTTCCATATGCTTCGGAATAACATTATCGACAATGACGTCGCCGCGCGTCGCCGCTGCAGCAATCATGTAAGTCCCTGCTTGAATGCGGTCCGGAATGATCGAATGACGGCAGCCGTGCAGCGCATCGACGCCCTCGATCCGGATCGTTTCGGTTCCTGCGCCTTTGATTTTGGCGCCCATGGAGTTCAAAAGTGTAGCTACATCTATAATTTCAGGCTCTTTTGCCGCATTTTCAATGGTCGTGACGCCTTTGGCCCGCGAGGCCGCCAGCATGATGTTAATCGTCGCCCCTACGCTGACGACGTCCAGATAAATTTTAGCTCCGCGCAATTCCTTCGCTTGGATGTGCAGGGCGCCGTTTTCGTTCGAAATTCGTGCCCCCAGTGCCTCAAAACCTTTGATATGCTGATCGATCGGCCGCGGTTCGAAATTGCAGCCGCCAGGCAAACCTATCGTCGCCTCGCCGAAACGCCCGAGCAAGGCTCCCATCAAATAGTAGGAAGCTCTAAGCTTCTTCACGTTCCCGTTCGGCATCGGCCGGGATAACAGCCGGCTCGGATCGATCATCATCTGATCCTTGCTCCATTCTACCGATGCGCCGAGTTCCTGAAGCAGCTCGGTATAAATCGCCACGTCGCTAAGCGCAGGCAAATTATCGAGCGTAACAGCCGTTTCCGATAAAATGGCGGCCGGAATAAGCGCAATCGCGCTATTCTTGGCCCCGCTGATTTGAACCGTTCCCCGCAGCGGGCGCCCACCGGCGATCATCAATTTCTCCATTCGTTGTTCTTCCTCCCACTTCACTGCTTTAACGCATTACCAGTCAGGTGCAAACTCGTCTAAGTTGGGTTCCGTGCCTACGTTTACATAAGAAGAGAGGGAAATACACCGAATCCCGGTGTATTTCCCGCTGTAGTCGATTAAGCTTGGTTGGCGCTTCCGAACAGCTGGATTTTGGATTTAACCACTTCAACCATGGCTTTGCGGGCAGGAGTGAGGTATTTGCGAGGATCGTACACTTTCGCGTCTTTGTTAAGAACTTCGCGGATCGTTTGCGTACAAGCCACTTGATTCTCGGTGTTCACGTTGATTTTGCCTACGCCGGCTTCGATGGACTTGCGGATCATTTCGTCCGGTACGCCGGAGCCGCCGTGCAATACGACCGGAACCGGAATCGCTTTGGATACCTTCTCGATAATATCGAAACGGATGTTCGGTTCGCCGGCATACATGCCGTGTGCCGTACCTACGGCAATGGCCAGGCAGTCGACGCCTGTCTCTTCGTAGAAACGGATCGCTTCTTCCGGCTTCGCCAGGTTGGCATCGGACTCATCTACGCTAATGTCGTCTTCCACGCCGCCGATCGTTCCAAGCTCGCCTTCGACGGATACGCCCATCGCACGTGCGGTTTTCACGACCTCTTTGGTCAGACGGATATTTTCTTCAAAGGAATAATGGGAGCCGTCGAACATGACGGAGCTGAAGCCTGCGCGGATACATTTCATCGCGACTTCGAAGCTGCTGCCGTGGTCAAGATGCAGAGCGATCGGAAGACCGGATTTCTTAGCGGCTGCTTCCGCGATTGCTACCGTAAATTCGATGCCCATATACTTCAGCGCGCCTTCGGATACGCCGAAAATAAACGGGGATTTCAATTCTTCCGCCGCTTCCGTAATAGCTTGGGCAAATTCCAAGTTATTCATATTGAACTGACCTACGGCGAACTTGTTCGCTTTTGCTTTAGGCAAAAATTCGTTCATCGAAACGAGTGGCATGGTGGTTCTCTCCTCCTATGTCGTTAATGACCGTGCCAGAGTGCTTGTCTGTACTCTTTTGTCATACTGGCCCATTATATCATAGATCGCGACAAACGTTAATAATCTATCGCACACCCTGCCCAAGACGATAAACTCCGGGAAACGTGCAAGAAAAAAGAGGACCCTCATCAGGATCCTACGGCGTAAGAGTTATTGTTAGGAGTTCGCAACTGCTGGTTGACGGCTTGACGCAGCTCGTCGATGTCGAACGGCTTCGTGAAATGCATAATCGCGCCGAGATCGGTCGCTTCCTTGATCATGTCCAGCTCGCCGTATGCCGTCATCATGATGACTTTGATCGACGCATCGATACTTTTAATGTGCTTGAGGATATCGAGACCGTCCATGCCCGGTATCTTCATATCGAGCAAAACCAGATCGGGCGATACGTTTCTTACAATCTCGAGTGCGAGTTTACCGTTGGAAGCCTGATAGGTTTCGTAGCCTTCGCTGCTGAAAACCTCCATCAACAGGATGCGGATGCCGTTTTGATCATCAACTATGAGCAGCTTCTTTTTCATCGAGGTATCCTCCTATTCCGTTTCCCTGAGGTTGAGAATTCCGTTCTGTTATGCCCGCAATAACAGTATTCGCTGCCGCCTCCGCGATTCCTGCCGTATCTCCAAAAAAAGTTGAAAACTTTTACAAATTAAGCAGACATGCACAAGACCGTTCGCTTCTTGGGATACAAAAAAACAGGAGACGCGTCCGGTTCATGCCGGATACGTCTCCTGCTTCGATAGCTGCGCACAGCGATTTATTTGGAATGATTGTAGGCCGCTTGTACGAAATGCTTGAACAACGGCTGCGGACGGTTCGGTCTCGAGGTGAATTCCGGGTGGAATTGCACGGCCAGGAACCACGGATGGTCCGGGCATTCGATAATCTCGACCAAACGGCCGTCCGGGCTTGTGCCGGAAATCTGCAAGCCGGCCGCTTCGATGCGGTCGCGGTACTCGTTGTTGAACTCGTACCGGTGGCGATGGCGCTCGTAAACGAGCTCGTCGTCGTAGCAGCGCATCGCGAGCGATCCTTCCTTGAGCTTGCAAGGATACAGGCCAAGGCGCATCGTTCCGCCGAGGTCTTCGATATCCTTCTGCTCCGGAAGCAAGTCGATGACCGGGTAAGGCGTCGTCGGATGAATCTCCGAGCTGTTCGCGCCTTCGAGTCCCACCACTGAACGGGCATATTCCACAACGGCCACCTGCATGCCGAGACAAATGCCGAAGAACGGGATTTTGTTCTCGCGTGCGTAACGGATCGCCGTCACCTTGCCTTCGATGCCGCGGTCGCCGAAGCCGCCCGGCACCAGAATGCCTTGAACGCCGGAGAGCAGCTCGTTTACGTTATGGTCGTTTACTTCCTCCGCATTGACCCAACGGATTTTAACTTCAGTATTGCAGTCGATTCCGGCGTGGCCGAGCGATTCGACAATGCTGAGATAAGCGTCGTGCAGAGCCACGTATTTGCCGACAATCGCAATTTCGGTTGTCGTCTTAAGCGACTTCACCCGGTTCACGAGGCTTTCCCACTCCGTCATGTCCGGCTCGTTCGTGGACAGCTTCAGGTGGTTGACGACGATATCGTCAAGCCCTTGCTCGCGCAGCATCAACGGCACTTCGTATAACGTCTCGGCGTCGATGCACTCGATTACGGCGCCCGGGTCGACATCGCAGAACTGCCCCAGCTTGCGCTTCATGTCCTCGGTCAGCGGATGCTCCGTCCGGCAGACGATCACATGCGGCTGGATGCCGATGCTGCGCAGCTCTTTGACGCTGTGTTGCGTCGGCTTCGTTTTCACTTCGCCGGCCGCTTTCAAATAAGGAATGAGCGTGACGTGAATATACATGACGTTCTCACGGCCGATGTCGCTCTTGATCTGACGAATCGCTTCAAGGAACGGCAAGCTCTCGATATCGCCCACCGTACCGCCGATCTCGGTAATGACGACGTCCGAATGCGCTTCGCGTCCGGCGCGGAATACCCGCTCCTTGATTTCGTTCGTAATGTGCGGGATGACCTGCACGGTCCCGCCCAAATATTCGCCGCGGCGCTCTTTGGCAATGACGGAGGAGTACACTTTTCCCGTCGTGACATTGCTGTTTTTCGACAGGTTGATGTCGATAAAGCGTTCGTAGTGTCCGAGGTCAAGATCCGTTTCCGCGCCGTCGTCGGTGACGAACACTTCCCCGTGCTGGTAAGGGCTCATCGTTCCCGGGTCCACGTTAATGTAAGGATCGAACTTCTGGATCGTGACTTTCAGTCCGCGGTTTTTAAGCAGTCTTCCGAGCGATGCGGCCGTGATGCCTTTGCCTAAGGAGGAAACGACGCCCCCGGTCACGAAAATGTACTTTGTCATCTGTAATACCTCCCAAAAGTTTTGCATCCCGATCCAGGATAAACGGCTCCAACGTCCTTATCTTAACAGGATAAGCACGTTTATCAAGGTTGATACGAAGCGATAAGTTACGAAGAGTTATAAAATTTTTCCAACAAAAAAAAAGAAAAAGCCCCCCGTAAATTACGGGGCACTTTTTATCAAAAATCATCAAGGTTCGTAACGTTCCATCTGAAGCCCAGAAAATAGTTTACTCTGAACGGTCCCGGCTGTCAAGGACAAGCCTGTTTTATTTCTTGTCGTCCTCATCGTCGTCCGCATTGTCGTCGTCATCGCCCAAATCTTCCAGATCCTCTTCGGACTCTTCCTCATCCAACGTCTCGTCCAGTTCCTCGTCTTCGAGCTCTTCGTCTTCGAAAAACTCGGTTTCTTCCTCGACTTCTTCTTCCGCGTCAAAATCGTCGTCGCGAGGCGCATCGAACGAATCGTATTCTTCTTCTTCGACGAATACGTCTTCTTCCTCGGCGTACAGATCCTCGTCGTCGAGATCGTCATCCTCATCGTTAATGATGCGCGGACGCTTGCCGCTGCCTACCGAATCCTCGGACTTCTCGACAGGATACCAGCGTTTCAATCCCCACAGATTGGTGCCGACGCACGCAAAGCGGCCGTCGATATTAATCTCCGTATATAATTGCGCAATGACCTGCATGACTTCGTCATCGGACAGACCTTTGATTTTGGCAATCTCCGCCATCAAATCCCGATAGTAATACGGCGTGTTGGCCGCTTTCAGAAGCTCAAAGGCGAGGTCGACCATAGGCATTTCCTTGGCTTGCTCTGCGCCGATTTTAAGCAGTAAGTTTTGAGCACTCATTTCGGGGCACATCCCTTCCAACGTCTTTAACTACCACTAAACTATCCACTATCACCAATAAGTAAACCTTATTTTATGTAAAAAAGCAACTGGCCGCGCGGCATTTCCCGAAATGGAAACAAGGACCGCACCGGCAGCTCGCGCTCGGCGCCGTCCGCTGCAGGCGTGATCCTTGTTCCGACTGTATCCGCAAAAGACGAGGAGCCGACTGCCCGCTGTCTTTTGCCCCTGCTGAATGAAAGACGGAGGAGTGCCAGACCCTCCCCTACATATGGTATGTGCCCGCTTTCGCTTTGACACGGCCACGCACCTAATTATTTTGAATAAGGCCATGCGCTCATACGGAAGCTTTCGGTCCCTCATACGATACAAAAAGGAATTTCCGAGCCTGTGGGAGGGAACGACATGAATCCGTCGACGTTCGTGTCATGGCTTCACGAAGCCATGGAAGGCTCCGAGGGTACCGAAAAGCGGCATATTATCCGGTTTCTGAACGACCGGGATTACGTCGCTTTCGCCCGGCAAATCGGCCGGCAGCGGAAATCGCTCCCCCGGCTGCACCAGATTCAGCCGCTCCGTGTCATCCGCGCCATCTCCTGCACGCTTCGGACCGGAATCGAAGCGGTCTCGGCCCCTTTTATCCGTTCGATCGAGCCGGATACGCGCATTATGCTGCATGCCCTGGGCCATGCTTCGTCCGCTCTGCCTTCCGGCGAGGAAAAAAAATCGCCCGTGAAGGCCGTCATCCCTTGGGGGGTCCGCCATATTCGCGCCCCGCAGGCTTGGGGCAAATCGCGCGGGGAACGGGTACGCATCGGCGTTATCGACACAGGCGTGGACTATACGCACCCCGACCTTCGCCATTGCTTGTCGCGGGGCGTCAATATTTTGAACCGCCAGCTGCCGCCGATTGACGACAACGGCCACGGCACGCATATCGCGGGGACGATCGCGGCGTACACCCGGCACCGGGGCATTATCGGCGTGGCGCCGCAGGCCGTTCTTCATCCGGTGAAGGCTTTCGATCAACACGGCGGCGCATTCGTCTCCGATATTATCGGAGGCATCGACTGGTGCGTCTCCAACGGCGTCGATATCATCAATATGAGCTTCGGTATGAAAACGTACAGCAAAGCGCTGGAAGCGGCGGTGCTCAGCGCCTACCAGAACGGCATCATCGTCGTAGCCTCCTCGGGCAACGAAGGCAACCAGGCCGAGGTCGACTATCCCGCCCGGCTGCGGCAAGTGATCGCCGTCGGAGCAACGACCCGCAAAGGCCGGATTGCCCCCTTCAGCAATATCGGCAAACAGATCAACATCTACGCGCCCGGGGAAAAAGTATACTCCACCTGGCTGCGGGGCAAGTATCACGAGCTCAGCGGCACGTCCATGGCAACCTCCCATGTCACAGGAGTTATTGCCCTAATGCTTGCAAGAAAGCCCGATCTCAAGCCGCTGCGAATTAAAAATTTGCTGCGCAAGCATGCCCGCTATCTCGTAAAATCGCGCAAAACGATAACCGGCGCCAAGGAAATTCACGCCTTTCGAAGCGTATCCGCCGTATCCAAATAACCGGTCACTCCGGTACGGGTACGGCGGTCAGGCATATGCTGCAGCGCTCGGGCGCTTGCCCCATCACCGACAGCTCATAGCTCCAGCGGACGGCAAGCAGAGCGTCCGGTCCTTCCGCGGCAACGTCCAGCGTTTGGGTGAACGTTTCCAGCTCCAACCGCCCCTGAGGGGTCTGAAGATACCCGTAATGCCGCCGGTCCGGAACGAACGTCTGCTCGAAGGATACATCCCCATGCCGGACAATCCGCACTTCCCCCTGCTCCACCCGGACGGTCGTTACCGTGCGGCCCATCTCCGCTTCCGGAGGCTCCGCATACCGGAGGTACGCATGCCGTCCCTTCGGGAACCATTCGCCTGTCATCTGCCGCACGATCCGTTCACCGCCGCTTTCGCTTTCCAGCGTAATGCGTACGACCCGCTTGCCGGCGCCAGTCTGCTGCTTTTCCGTCATCTTCGCCTTCTCTCCCGTCCTGCTGTGATCCTCCTATTGTACAAAAAAAAGCAGTCCGCGGACAGGACTTCCTTCCGCTCCCGGACAAGCCCGGACCTGGCAGGCAGCGGCGGTTTGCAAGGACTCTTATTCTTGCTAAGATGGTATGGGAATAATGGGCTTCCATTTATGGAAACCAAATGAAGCCTTCCTACGTCTGTTATAGTAAGTTTCGGCAGCCGCGAGAGACCGCCGGCCAATCCATCCCGAGGAGATTGCTCATTCACATGGATTCCAATGAAAGCAACCGCAATAAAAAGTTGTCCAGAAGATCATTTCTGAAAACATTGACGTTAACCGCTGCCGGACTCATTGCCCTGCCCGGAGCCACCTACGGATATGCCCGTTACGCCGAGCCGAAATGGCTGGAAGTCACGGAATATACGCTGTCTTTTGCAAGACTGCCCCAACAGTTGGACGGAATAAAAGTGGTGCAGTTCAGCGACGTGCACCTCGGCTTTAACTTTGATACGAAGGACTTGTCGGAACTGATCGGACTGATCAACCGGATTCAACCGGATATCGTATGCTTTACCGGCGATCTGGTGGATTATGCCGTCGGACCCGACGGCGATGCGTATGCCCGCGTCCTCTCGGAGCTGAGGCCTCCGCTGGGAAAATACGCGGTGCTGGGCAATCACGATTACTATAAAGAAGCTCCGAAAGTCGAAGCTCTATTGAAAAACGCCGCTTTCGAGCTCCTGACCAACAGGATGGTCCGGATTCAACACCAGGGGAGCAGCTTCGTCATGGCAGGCGTAGACGACCAATGGAAAGGCTACCCCGACATCGACAAGGCGCTGTCCCGCGTTAAACCGGAGGACTTCGTCATTTTGCTGTCGCACTGCCCCGATTTTGCCGATATTGCCGTACACTATCCGGTTGACTTCCAGCTGTCGGGACATAGCCACGGAGGACAAGTGCGATTGCCGTTTTACGGGCATGTGGTTACGCCGAAATTCGGAAAAAAATATGTTCTCGGGCATTACGTTCTTGGCGCCGGCAAGCTGCAGTTGTACGTCAACCGGGGCATCGGCGTGTCTGAACAACCCGTCCGCTTTCTATGCCGCCCGGAGCTGACGGTGTTTACTTTGCGAAAAGGTTGAAGCGGCGCAGCAAGGCTCCCAGCCCCAATACCGCCACGGCCCCGAACATCTCGAGTTCCATATCGTGCTGCGCGTCCCACGGATCGCCTTGCGATCCAAGAAACAGCGCGCCCATCTCCGGGGCCACCAGTCCTGCGACCCACATCTCGATCAATTCGTAAAATGCGCCGGTGGCCAGCACGACGGCAACGGCAAGCGCATCCGCCGCAAAGCCTCTCACCCCCGCAAGCCTCCGAAGCGCCTCCCGGATCGGTCCGGCCAGCAGCACGCCGTAAGCCAGATGCACCAGCCGGTCATAAGGCAGACGCCCCCCGCCGAACAGCAGCTGCAGCAGCGGATCGATCGGCGTCGCGCCGTAGGAGCCGTGCGACCCGTACGTATGAAGTGCCAAAAACAAAGCAATCCCCACATATGAACCGTGACTGAGCGGAAACTTTCGGTACGTTCCGATCAGCACCCCCACGCACAGAAAAATCAGCAAATTTTCCAGCAGCCAGTCGAACCGGTTTAACGGCGCGATCGCCATCCATGCCCAGAATACCCCGTACGCCAACAGGACGAAAACCGGAAACGCAGGTTTTGTTGTTGCCCATGATTTTGCCGTATTCAAACGCGGGACCCCCTCTCTTTATGACTCAATTGTAGGCCGCGACCGATGAAGGGGATAAGTACTAACTTCGACTAGTACCGGGCGGGAAGCCAACGCAAAAAGCCGCCACGCTTCCCATAAAGAGAAACATGGCGGCGGCTGTTTCCGCGCGATTTAGCTTACTTCACCAAGCCAAGCAGCATTTCGCGAATGAGCTTGCTGGCGACGATCTGGGTCTGTTCCGTCGGGTCGTAGGCCGGGGCCACTTCGACGAGGTCGGCGCCGACGAAGTTCAACTCGGAGGCAGCCATCGCATGAATTGCCGCGAGCAGCTCCTTGGACGTGATGCCGCCCGCTTCGGCGGTACCGGTGCCCGGGGCGCACATCGGATCGAGCACGTCGATGTCGATCGTCAAATAAACCGGACGTCCGGCCAGCTCCGGCAGCACCTTCTTGAGCGGCTCCAGCACTTCGAACGGATAGAAGTTAATGTTCTCGCGTCCGAACTGGAATTCCTCGCGGGAGCCGGAACGGATGCCGAACTGGTACACGTTCTTGCCGCCCATGAGCAGCGCTGCTTTGCGAACCGGCGTCGAGTGGGACAGTGGCTCGCCTTCGTACTGCTCGCGCAGATCGGCATGCGCATCGATGTGGATGAGCGCAAGATCCGGGTATTTCTTGTACACCTCTTGGATGACCGGCCACGAAACGAGATGCTCGCCGCCAAGACCGAGCGGGAACTTGCCGTCGGCCAGCAGTCCGCGCACGTATTCGCCGATGATGTCGAGGCTGCGGCCCGGGTTGCCGAACGGCAGCAGCAGGTCGCCTGCGTCGAAATAAGTGATGTCTTCCAGGCTTTTATCCAAATACGGGCTGTATTCCTCCAGACCGATCGACACCTCGCGGATGCGCGAAGGGCCGAACCGGGAACCGGGACGGAAGCTGACGGTATAGTCCATCGGCATGCCATAGATGACGGCGCGGGACGCCGCATAGTCGTCCGAGCTCAGAATGAACACGTTGCCGGAATATTTTTGATCGAGTTTCATCAGTCGCTAGTCTCCTCCGCTTACTTCGTCAAATCTTCCACGAATTTCGGCAGTACGAAAGCCGCCTTATGCAGACGCGGCGAGTAGTACTTCGTGTCGATCTCCGGAATTTTCGTTTCATCCACTGCGAGCGGATCGTGCTTCTTGCTGCCCATGGTGAAGGTCCAGAGACCGCTCGGATACGTCGGGATGTTCGCACAGTACACGCGGACGATCGGGAAAATTTGCTTCACATCGCGGTTGACGTTTTGGATCAGATCCGCTTTGAACCACGGGTTGTCCGTTTGGGCTACGAAAATGCCGTCTTCCTTCAGCGCGTCGTAGATGCCTTTATAGAAGCCCTGCGTGAACAGGTTCACCGCCGGACCGACCGGTTCGGTGGAATCGACCATGATCACGTCGTACGTGTTCTTATGATCGTGGATGTGCATGTAGCCGTCGTTCACGATCACTTCCACGCGCGGGTTGTCCAGTTCGCCTGCGATGGTCGGCAAGTACTGCTTGGAGTATTCGATGACTTTGCCGTCGATGTCGACCAGCACCGCTTTTTCCACTTCCGGGTGCTTCATGACTTCGCGGATGACGCCGCCGTCGCCGCCGCCGACCACAAGCACGTGCTTCGGATTCGGATGCGTATAGAGCGCCGGATGCGCGACCATCTCGTGATAAACGAACTCGTCCTTCACGGTCGTCATGACCATGCCGTCGAGCACGAGCATCGTGCCCCATTCTTCCGTTTCGATCATCGCGAGATCTTGGAAGTCGGTTTTTTCGGTGACGTGCGTTTTGCTGATTTTTGCCGTAATGCCGAAGTTATCGGTCTGCTTCTCCGTGTACCACAATTCCATATGTAATTCCACCTTTCGTTCGGTTCGTTAGGGCCGGCCGGACAAGGGCCGGAAGACGGGCGGACATCTGCTTTTTTCCTAGGATTCAGCTTGTCTCTGGCATGTCAAATTGTATTATAGAGTATCTCCCCGAAATTGCAAATACAAAGCGGGGCGTTCCGTCCGTTTTTCAAAAAAAATTAACGTTTCCGCCTATCCTTCGTGAATATGGGCTGCTATGTTTTTCCATACTGGGAATAGAGACGGAAAAGCATCGGCGGAAAGACGGAAGGAGCTGACGGAACGTGTCGGACATGCCCAAAAAACAGCCTGCGCCGGAAAACGGCGGAGCGCTCCGCTTCGCCCGGCGGCTCAAGGCGTGGTTGTCGTTCTCGTTGACGTGCCTGCTGCTTGGCGCCGGAATTATGATCGTGCTGCTGCTGTTCATGCGCTCGCAGGCGCTTCCCGTATCCAAGACGGAGGCGGCATCGGAGATGTACGACGTGCACGGCGAGCTGATCGAAGCGTACGGCGCGGTGAAAAACCGGCAGAGTGTATCGCTGCGGGACATTTCCCCGAAGCTGCTCGAAGCGACGCTGGCGGTGGAGGACCGCACGTTCTACCAGCACTACGGGTTCGATCCGAAAGGGATCGTTCGGGCGGCCTGGGTCAACCTCCAGCATATGTCCAAGGTGCAGGGGGCCGGCACGATTACGCAGCAGCTCGCACGCAATCTGTACTTGTCGCACGAGCGGACGTGGAGTCGCAAAATCAAGGAAACGTATTACGCCGTGCAGATGGAACTGCAAATGAGCAAGGACCAAATTCTGGAGCAATATTTGAATCAAATTTATTACGGGCATGCGACTTACGGCCTCGGGGCGGCCGCGAAGCTCTTCTTCGGCAAAGAGGCCAAGGAGCTGACGCTGGCCGAAAGCGCGCTGCTCGCCGGCATCCCGAAAGGACCGCGTTATTATTCGCCCTATTACGATATGGACAGTGCGCTCGACCGGCAAAAAACGGTGCTGCAGACGATGGTGGAAGCCGGCTACATTACTTCGGCTGAGGCGGACCGGGCGGCGAAGGAAAAGCTGCACATTCTACCGCTGGAGGAGCATAAAAAAGCGGTGACGGCCCCCTACTTCCGCGACCATGTGCGGGGCGCGGCGGCCGAGCTGCTCGGCCTCGAAGACAAGGAATTCGTCGAAAGCGGCCTGCGGATTTATACGACGCTGGACTTAAAGGCGCAGGCCGTCGCCGAGGAAGTCGTGGCGAAGCAGCTGGAAAAATATCCGGAGCTGCAGGCGGCGCTTGTCGCCATCGATCCGCGCACCGGGTACGTCAAAGCGATGGTCGGCGGACGCAATTACGCCCAAAACCAGTACAACCGGGCGCTTTCCAGCACGCGGCAGCCGGGGTCGTCGTTCAAGCCGATCGTGTATTTAACGGCGCTGAAGGAACAGGGATTCACTCCGGCCACCCGCTACAAAAGCGAGCCGACGACGTTCACCTACGATCAGGGACGGCAAACCTATACGCCGAACAACTTCGGCAACGCCTATTACGATTGGATCGACATGCGGACGGCCATCGCCAAATCGGATAACATCTACGCCGTGCATACGGTGCTGGAAACGGGGCCGGACCGCGTCATCGACATGGCCCGCCGGATGGGAATCACGAGTCCGATGAAGCCGATGCCTTCGCTCGCGCTGGGCACGTTCCCCGTCAGCCCTTACGAGATGGCCTCGGCCTTCGGCATTCTCGCCAACCAGGGCGTGCGCGTCGAGCCGACGGCTATCGTGCGCATCGAGGACCGCCGCGGGCGGGTGCTGTACGAGGCGAATCCGAAGCAGGAAACGGTCATTGAGCCCGCCTATACCTATGTGCTGACACAGCTGATGGAGAGCGTCTTCGACCAAGGCGGCACGGGCAGCCGCGTGTCCAGCGTGATCAAGCGCCCCGTAGCGGGCAAAACCGGCACGACGGACACGGATGCCTGGCTCGTCGGCTATACGCCTGAGCTGTCGACCGCCGTCTGGGTGGGCTATGACAAAGGGCGCAACATCAACAACGTCGAATCGCATCTGGCCGCGCCGCTCTTCGCGGAGTTTACGGAGCGGACACTGGAATCGGTGCCGCCGAAGCTGTTCCCGGTACCGGAAGGCGTCGTGAGCGTCTATGTCGACCCGGCGACCGGCAAGCTGGGGAACGACGACTGCCCGGGCTCGCGGTTGGAAACGTTTGTTCAAGGGACGGAGCCGACGGAATATTGCACGCAGCAGCCCGGAAAGAACGACGCGGGCAAAGCCGGCAAAGGAAAGCAGAACCGCTCCTGGTGGGAGGATCTGAAGCGCTGGTGGAGCAGCTAAAGGCCGGGGGAACGAAAAAGGATGGCGCAAGGCAGGCGGAAAATGTATTGTTAGCGGAAACACAAAAAGGCAGACCTACGGTCTGCCTTTTTGCTGTCCTAGTATATGATGCATATACTAGCCATTAGTATACATCGTTATAGCAAACGGTACAAGACCGTCACATAATGTACAAAAATTTAATTGGCCAGCGCTTCATGAAGCGCGGCATCGGAACGCTGCCACATCTCCGGATCGTTGTCCACCAGCAATTGCTTCAGCGCCGCTTTCTGCTCCGGCCCGAGATTGTCCAGCATGATGCGGCGTTTGAGCGCATAATCCATCCGGTTCACATGGTCGACGAGCAGCTTCCAGCCTTTGCGCGCTTCGGTATCGATCCGCATCTCGCAGGAGGTGACGCCGGCATAGTATTTGCCCTCTTCCTTAAAATCGACCGCCACCCATACGATCCAGCACGGACGGCCGTTCGGCACTTCTTCGGCATTGACGGTAAACTTGATGCCTTTCTCCACCTTGCTCTTCGCGTGCAGCGCCCCCAGATCGAGATACGCCTCCGTCCCGTCGATAATGACGCTGGAGAGCTGACTCAGGTCGATGGAGCCCTGCCCGAAGCCGCGGTGTTTCGTCTCCTTGCTGCTGACGATGTTCAAGGTCGGCAGCTTCTTCTTCGTATCTGCCGTCTGCGCGTTTTGTTCATTTATATCCATCCGTGCACCACCTGTTTCACGTGATAATAAGCGATTCCCTCATGTCCCGATCCGCTGCAGCCAGGCAGCAGCCTGAAGCTGCGGATATCAAAATTGTACTAAAAAGCGGTCCCCCCGGCAAGTTCGGCTCTTGCGAACAGCCGCCGATTCTTTTTCGTGACGAAGAAATAATCCTCGTCCCCCCCACATATACATGCTGTAGATGCTTGTCAACGGGGTGAATATTGAATGAAAATACGACTCGGCTACCGAATCGCAACATGGGGCTCGATCTCTGCTCTTACCTTCACGGCCACGCTGCTGACGAACGTCCTGCCGGAATCCGGCCCGCAGCCGGTCAAGTCGGCGGCAGGGTGGGTGCTGCCCGCAGATGCCGCCATTCCTGCCGTCTTACCAGCAGACGAACCGGCGAACCCGCTGACGATGCTCAAGCCCGTCCTTTCGACGACAGGGCGCGCCGTCGTCGCCGCGCCCCGCTGGCCTTCCGCCAGAGGACAAGCGGACAGCTCGTCTACGGGCCTCTTCCTGCCCTCCGGCGGGGCGCTCCCGGTTAACGCGCGTCTAAACGAACCGGTCGCGCCTCCACCCGCGCCACCCAGCCTGCCGGCACGGCCGGCCGAGAAGCCGGCTCCGAAGCCGCTTAGCGAGCGAATCGTGGAGTATCATCTGAGCGCGGAGCTGGACGCGCAGGGCAAATCGATCCGCGGCACGTCGGCATTCACCTGGAAAAACCCTGGAAGCGTACCCGTTCAGGAATTGTATTTTCATTTGTACCCGAACGCCTTCGAATCGAAGAAATCGACCTTCATGAAGGAGTCCGGCGGAAAGCTGCGGCAGGACGCGAGCAAGGAAGGCAGCTTCGGAAGCATGACCGTCAGCTCGATCAAGACACTGGACGGCAACGAAATCGAGCTCACAGACCGGATCGAATACGTCCAGCCGGACGACGGGAACAAGGACGACCGGACGCTGATCAAGGTGCCGCTGCCCAAAGCGGTCGGACCCGGCGAGCGGGTGACGCTGCGCACCGATTTTTCGGTCAAGCTGCCGCAGGTGTTCGCCCGGATGGGGTATGCCGGAGATTTCGTCATGGCCGGCCAATGGTTTCCGAAGGTTGCCGTCTATGAACCCAAAGGAGTCCGCGGCCGGGCGGACGAAGGCTGGAACCTGCATCAATATCACGGCAACTCGGAGTTTTATTCGGACTTCGGCATCTTCGACGTCAGGCTGAAGGTTCCCTCCGCTTATACCGTCGCGGCTACCGGCTTCCCCACCAAACCTGTCGCCGACGACGGTAAAACGAGAACCTACACCTTCTATGCCGACGACGTGCATGATTTTGCCTGGTCGGCCTCGCCGCATTTCGTTTATTTCGAAGAGCCTTACGCGACACCCCATCTGCCCGGCGTCCGCATCAAGCTGTATCTCGATCCGAAGCACGAGCGTCTCAAGGCCCGCTACATGACCGCCGCCAAAAAAGCGCTGGCCCGCTACTCCCAATGGTACGGCAGCTACCCGTATTCGACCTTGTCGATCGTCGTGCCTCCCGCAGACGGCAACGGGGCCGGAGGCATGGAGTATCCGACGCTCGTGACCGCCTGGGGAGCCGCTGAGGAAAATCCGTCACTGGAGCTGGAACGGGTCGTCGTGCACGAGATCGGCCATCAGTTCTGGTACGGGATGGTGGCCAGCAATGAATTCGAGGAAGCATGGCTCGACGAAGGCTTCACTTCGTATGCCGAAGACCGAATCATGGAAGCGGAATACGGCGTGCGGCCGAACCTGCTCATCGAATCAAGCTACATTACGAATCCGGCGGCGCTCAAGCTGCATTCGTGGGGCTACAGCGGACACAATCAATACGCCGAGAATGTCTACACCCGCGCCAAGCTTGTGCTTAAAGCGATGGAACGGCAGGCCGGGCTGGAGACGATGGATAAAATTTTGCGCACCTATTTCCAGCGCTGGAAGTTCAAGCATCCGGGTACGGCCGATTTTCAAAGGACGGTCGAGGACGTAACGAAAACAAGCTGGCAGGATTTTTTCCATCAATTCATCTATAACGGCATGATGGTCGACTACGCCGTCACCGGAATCAAGGTCCGGAAAGCGACCGAAAACGGACAGCCCGTCTATGAGAACAGCGTGCAGCTTCGCAAGCTGGACGGAACCTACCATAATGTGCCGATCCGCTTTCGCTTCGCCGACGGCTCGGAGCTGGATAAGACGTGGGATGGCGTCGACAGCGAAGTGATCATGAAGCTGAACCACGCCTCTCCGCTCGCTTGGGTAGCGCTCGACCCGCAGCATTCGATCGTGCTGGAAAACAAGCGGATCAACAGCTTTATGAAAACGGAGGTCGATACCAAGCTGTCCGTTCGATGGAACATGGGGATCGTCAAATTTTTGGAGACCTTGTTCGGCTGGGTCGTCTGGTGAGGTGATGAACATGTGGAATCGAATCAAAAAGGGCTGGGCCATCGCCTGGCATCAGCCGTTCGCCGTCTTCGCGCTATTCTTCTACAATCTGCTTTGGGGCGTCGTCTTGTATAAACTCGTTCAGTCGGTCGTGCTCCCCCTCCTTCACCGGTATCCCGGCGGGGCGCTTCCCGGCGAGTCGGTACAGCTGTTCTGGGTGGAGGGCCAATTTCAGTTGATGAAAACCGGCCTGATCGCACCGTACCTGTGGACGGGGCTCGGCCTGCTCGGGCTTCGGATGGTGCTGCATCCCGCGCTGAACGCCGGAGTCTTCTACTCCCTTCGGCACGGGGAACTGAATGCGGGCTACCGGTTTATGGCCGGCATCCGCAAGCTGTTCTTCCCGTTCCTCGGGCTGTATGCGCTCCAGCTCGTCCTGTCGATCGGCCCGCTTTACTGGCTTGCGCCTCACATTGGCAAGCAATACGCCGTCCATGCCTCCTACGCTTCGCTGGGGCAAGCGCTGCTGCCCGCCTTAGCCTTGTACGCCGCCTACTTGTTCCTGCTGCAGCTGCTGTTCCTGTTCCTGCAGATCGGCAAAACGGACGGAAGGTCCCCGCTGTACACGCTGCTGTTCGCCTTCCGGCATCTGCCGGTCATCGCGCTGGCCGCGCTGGCGGTTGCCGCTCTATCGCTTGTGCTGTCCGCGGCCGTGATGGTGTCGTCTTTTTGGTGGGCAGGCTTCGCGGCGCTCGTTCTCATGCAAGCGTACCGGCTGGTGCAGACATTTTTCAAGATATGGGAGATCGGTACGCAGTATGCGCTTTGGGCGGAGAAGGCATAGTCCTAATCTCCCCCTTATAAAGTTAAATAATGACAAAATATAGGAACGTCATCTTCCGAAAGTGCCGGGAAATGACGTTCTTTTTGGCTTATAAACAAAAAGTTTCATAAATAAACATTGATTATGTGACAATTCTGTGACAAAGGGAGGAAAACGTCATGTTGGCTCGAATATATGTACTCGGATTAAAAAAAGAAAATTTTGCCGAATTTCTGTTCGCAGAAAACGGGGGATCCATTTTTGGGTGAATTGATCTCGCAGTAGAGTGATCATAGGGAACCTTCAACCGAACCCTCAAGCTAACCTCGTAGGCACCGGAAGGGGAAACTTCTTTGAAAAAGCTTGTAGGTTTTGCATTTTCTTTGACCTTGTTTTGCAGCATTTCGGTTGGCAGCGTTTTTGCAGAAACCCCACTAAGCTCAGCGGTTAACGAGGCTATGGGTACGCCCTACAAGTACGCGGGCACCACGACCAAAGGCTTCGATTGCTCGGGTTACACTTCGTGGGTATTCGACAAATTCGGCGTCGATCTGCCGCATACGTCCAAAGGCCAAGCCGAGCTTGGTACCGAGGTGGCCAAAGACCAGCTTCGTCCCGGCGACCTGGTGTTCTTCAACACCGACGGCAAAGGGATCTCCCATGTAGGCGTATACGTAGGCGAAGGCAAGTTCTATCACTCCGCTACGGATCAAGGCGTCACCGTTACGAAACTCAGTGACTCCTACTACACCAAGCGTTACGTCACAGCGCGGCGCGTCCTGTCGGACGAGCAGTACAAGCAAGTGATGACTGACAAGTAACTTTAACACCTGAACGGAAGTTTCCCGTACCTTCGAAAGCCCTGAGCGTTTGTCTGCTCTGCGTTCGTTCCAACGAACAGCCGACCGGACAAGCCTGCAGGGCTTTCCGTCTTTAGCGGATGAAGAGCGAAGATGCTGCCTCGGGCATCACGAAATCATAGAATCAACGCAAAAAAACAGAGCCGCCTGACGTCATTCGACGAAGACAGCTCTGTTTTTGTTATACGCCTGCCGGAAACCCGCTCCGGGTTTGCCCGCGATCATGGCAAATTAGAGAGTATAGCTGCGAGGCGCTTCCGCATAGGGCGTGGCAAAATTCTGGTTTTTCAATTCCACATAGAACGCAGCCACCGACGCATAGATGTACGACTGCACCCAAAACATGCCGAGGCCGAACGGAATCATAGCGAGCAGAATCCATCCGATAAAGCTCAAGTAAAGCATGAACAACCGGGTCTTGTGTCCGTTCATCATCTCCTTGCTTTGACGCAAAGCATCGAGGGCCGGCATTCCCGGATTGTCGCGCATAATAAAATAGGCTTGAGAGTAGCTTAAAGCCGCAATAATCCCCGGTACAATAAGAAGCAGAGACCACAAGAAAATGAAGATGCCCGACACGAGATTTAAAACGAAGGCATTCCCGAACTGGTTGTTATTGAATCCGTCGAACAAATTGCTGACCGACGTCAATTCGCCGCGAACCGTGCCCAGGTAATAACCGTAGAGGCCGTACGTCAAAGGTCCGGTAATCACGATAGCACCAATCCATCCGATCAACGGAATGTTCGCCATCACGGAAAGAATAATCCCATAAATGAAAACGCCAAGAACCGCGTTCACCCAGTTCCCTTGCAAGCTTTCCCTCGCCATCCGGCGAAGCTCTGAATTTGTCAGCATACCAAAACTTCCACTCCCGCTAAAAAAATTTTACGCGCATTCAACGGTTACCCGTCCATTCGGCATGTACTATATGATATCTGGTAAAAGCAGGGCATTTCAATGTGATTTTCGACACAATTTGTCAATATTTCTGGTAAATTGGACCTATTTTCTCACTCCCCTACCAGCCCATATCACTTTTGAACCATTCTTTTCCGTCCATCGGAGCATATTGACTGTCCGGTTGGTCAGTTATATAATGATCCGGAAAGGAGCTTCTCATGGACCCTAAAGTACACGATAAACGCATGGAAAAGGGCGAACAAACCCGGATACGAATTTTACACGCTGCGATCGCCATCATTTCGGAGCACGGTATCAAAGAAGTATCGGCGGCCAAGCTCGCGCAGCTGACAGGCGTGAGCAAAAGCAATATATTTCACCATTTCAAATCGATCGACGAAATCCTCCACAGCACGCTCCATATTTTGTTCGACGATCTCCTTGAGCCGATGACGCAAGAATATCGGGACTTGGAGCAGTTTCTTCATCAGCTCGGGCAGTCCGTATTCCGAGTGCCGGAACCTTATCTTAAAGTGTTCAAAGCCTTTTTTTCCTTTTATCATGAAGGAATGTTCAAATCGGAATATCGGGAAGCCCTCCTAAGCTGTACCGATAAAATCACCGAGCTCTTAAGCCATCAGCTCAACCGGCTGGCTCCCCGTCCCCTCGACAAAAAAACGCTGGAATCCGTGACTGCACTTCTCTTTTCGCACATGGACGGCATGGGCCTGCATTATTTGCTGAACGGAAACGGTCAGCTGTACGAACAAGCTTGGCGGCTGCAAGTTAGCATGCTCTGCCGACACTTGGCCGAAGACGACTCCCCGGCGTAAGCCGGAAATCGTTTCGCATAAAACTGACCGTTCGAACGGTCATATTTTAAATTTGAGGAGGATTTGTCATGAAACCTGTAAACATCCCGGCCTTTTTTCATGAAGTGTTCGGCAAAAGATCGACCGTCTTGGAGTTGGCGCTAACCTTAGGTTTTGGCGTCGGCATGAGCGCGGCGCTCCTTGCTCTGACGTATTCCGAGTGGAGCGGGCTTGTCCTGTGGCAGCTGCTTGCCATTCTGCTCTTGGCGTTGGACATCCATGGCGGCGTCATTGCCAACTTCACGCTATCGACCAACAACCACTACCAGGCACATCCGGTGGCGCGACTGGTGTTTATCGCCATTCATGTTCAACCCCTTCTGCTCGCTTCCGTCTTGGGGGAGTACTTTATTCCTTGCCTTTTCGTCTGGGGCTATACGATCGTGTCGGCTTTTATCGTCAATGCCCTCCTCGGGCATCCGGCTCAACGAACGATTGCGGCGGTTTTCGTATGCACCGGGTTTGCCGGTCTGCTGCTGTTCTTCGCCTCGATCCCCAAGCTTCTTCTCGTCATGCTGTTTTTCTTTATTTTTAAAGTCGTGTTCAGCTTCGCGGTGGATCATTATGCGCGGAGGGAGCATTAGAAGATGACGGATCGGGACCATTCAACCTGCAGCCGGGAAATTATCCGTTTGGGAACTGCACACGCCGCTCAAGCTAGGGACATTTTGCCGAAAGCTTTCTCCGATGATCCGATGTTCCGCCATCTGTTTCCTGGCGCAAGGCGATCCATCCATATCGGACATTTTTTTAGTTTTTTATTTCATAAGAGCCTGCTGCTGCAGGAAATGCTGATCGGCGTTCAAGAACAAGGCACGCTGCGGGGCGCCGCATGCGTGGAGCTTCCGACAAGCTATAAGGATGCGGGATTCCTTGCGAAAGCGCGATTCCTCTGCCGGGCAATCGGGCTGCTCTGTCAAGTTCCGCCGCGCTCGTTTGCTTTGATCAATGAGTATATGCGGCTCACGACTTCCGTCCGCCCCTCCGTCCCTCATCATTATTTGGTATTTGTGGGTGTAGACCCCGAGCATCAAGGGACGGGGCTGGGCAAGCTGCTGCTGAACGAAATTCATGCACTTGCAGATGCAGACCCGACATCTGCCGGCATCGGATTGGACACGGAAAACGAGGACAACGTTCTCCTGTATGAGCGGTTCGGATATCGGCTCGTAGAGAAGAGAAAACTGGGCACCGTTACCATCTACTGTATGTTCAGACCGCGCCCCTAGAGCTCAATAAGCGCAGGCGTCGATCCACCGCGAGAGTTCGGCGGGCGTTCCCTGTTATTTTCGGATTAGGGCTCAAGGGATTTCCGGATATCGTCCATGGCTCTGCAGGGGGGCGTGCTTTATAATTGTGGAACATGACCGTCTTTTGCAGGAATTTGATCGGTTCAAAAACGTAGAATCAGGGAGGAAGGACACGGTGGTCGATCAAACAAGGGAATCATCCGCAACGGAGGGACAGACTGCTGCCGGAGGCTTGGTGACCCTTCCTCGAACAGAACAGCGCATCTTGCGTTCGCGGGCCGAAAATCGCGAGTATCGCATTTTCGTCGCCAAGCCGGACATTGAGCCGCCCCCTTCGGGATATCCGGTTATTTATTTGCTCGATGCGAATTCCGTGTTCGGTACGATGGCCGAGGCGATACGATTGCAGTCGAGACGGCCCGAGAAAACCGGAGTCGTTCCGGCCGTGATCGTCGGCATCGGCTATGATACGGAAGGACCGTTTTCGAACGCCCGCTATTACGATTTCACGATGCCCGTACCCGCAGCGGAGCTGCCTCAAAGTCCGCGCGGAACGGAGTGGCCGGAGCTGGGCGGAGCGGATGCTTTCCTGAATTTCATCGAAGAGGACCTGAAGCCGGAGATCGAACGCGAGTTCAGCATCGACCGCGGCAGACAAACGATTTTCGGCCATTCGCTTGGCGGACTCTTCGTGCTGCATGCGCTTTTTACAAGGCCGGGGACGTTCCACACGTACGTCGCAGGAAGTCCTTCCATTCACTGGGGCAAAAGAATCCTGCTGGAAGAAGAACGGCAATTCGCCTCCCGGTTGGAGAAGGAGCCCTGCAACGTCGGAGTGCTGCTCGCGGCGGGAGAGCGCGAGAAAGATCATCACAGCCATATGAACGATAATGCGAAGGAGCTTGCGGAACGACTGTCCGCTCTCGCGCGCCGCGGCGTGCGTGTGAAGTTCCATGAGTTCGAGGGCGAGGGGCACGTCTCGGTGCTCCCGGTGTTGATCAGCCGCGCCCTGCGGTTCGCTTCGGAAGGCGATCAGCAATTGGAGGTTGGTCGTTCGTAAAATTTGTGGTCGAGCGTTCTGGAGCCGGAAAGGTGCAGGAATAAAGCGCAAAAAAGCTGCGGCAGCCGCCCGACGGCGGTCTGCTGCAGCTCTAACATTCCGCGTCCCCGCGGCTTTTTTCATATTCTCTCAGCTCTCGATAACGATGCTGTTTAATTTGAGATTGACCGGATTGGCGATCGTGTCTCCTACCGGGCATTTGCTCTCGATGAACCGGATAAATTCCTCCACCTTGTCCTTTGGCGAATCGGTTTTAATTCGAAACGTATAGCGGATTTCGGAGTAGCCCGGACGAACCTCCGACCGATTGAAAAATCCGTCGAGATCAAGGTCGCCCTCCACGTCCACTTGGAAATCGTCGAGTTTGACCCCAAACTTGGGCGCATAGACTCTGGCTACGATCGATTGGCAAGCGCCTAGCGAAGCCAGCAGCGCTTCCACCGGATTCATCCCGGTATCCGTCCCACCCAAGCTTTTCGGCTCGTCGATGGTCAGTTCGAACTGTCTGGAACGGGCCTTCACTTTCACTCCGTCTTGCAAATGTGCTGTTGCTTTGAAGGTTTGAACCGCGGCCATGGTATACTCTCCTTTGATTATCGAGTGCGTTCCGGCTTCCCAAAACCAACTTATTAACTAGGTATTATGGGTATTATAGGATGAATTTGGTATTTTGTCAATGATACCGGGGCGATCAGACAGCCTCCCTGGCAAAGAAAGCAGTCTGGCCCCAAGGCGCCAGACTGCTTCTGATTTAACATGCTGCTATTAGGATTGACTTAAAGTGTACAGGTAGAAGCCAAAATCCGTCGGGGTGCCGGGATGCCCGAGATGCTGGATAAAATCGACATACCGCGTCAATCGCACCCTAAAATCGAACCGGCCAACGTCATTACTCCCCATTAGCGGTTGTCCATGAGACGAGCGTGTTGTGAGACGCATCCCAGCGCCATGGGGTCGACCGGCCCTGCGGATGTACGCCGCCGTACCATTCGTCGATGCCGTTTAAAGCAATCCAATCCGCTTCCCCATCCAGCACCCTTCTACCCATTTCCGTTAATGCAACCGTACCGTGACGAAATGACGGCACCTGGTCCTTATAGCCGGGAAAAGCATTGAAACCTTCGAGCTTCAGCAACGGGTACGGACCTTGCGACAGTTTAGCCAAGCGGTGCCAATATTGAAGATCTCCCATGCCCAGCCCATGAAGCTCTTTTCCTATATGCCCGAACAAGTCCAGCGGAGAAGTCATGCCGCCGCGGACCATCTCCAGTGTGGTTTGTTCTACTATGCCAAGTCCGTTCCGGGTCGAGGGAAACCGCGATAAATGAAGCCGAAAAGCGTCTTGCACATAGGGCAGCGCGGAGGTATCTTCCTCTTCAAGCAGTTGAACTAACTTGCCCGGGTCCGGGGCGCAGTAAGCCTCCCAGACGATGGCGCCCAGTTCGAGCTGTTCCTTGCCAACCGTCTGCCAAGTGCCCGACAAGGTCACCATTTGGTTCACGGACAGCTGCCCCAATCCCCGAAAAAGCTCGATTCCCGGGAAGGCCCCGATACACAGCAAGCTTAGCTTCGTTGCGCCTAGCGTCTGCTCCGCAAACCAATGAAGCAAGCAGCAGAGCATCGTCTGATCGAACAAATCATGCTCAAACCACAGCACGATTTCCTCGTAGTTGCGAAAGTTTGCCCGTACCTTCTCCTGATCTTCGCTTATACGTATAAATTCCGCACTCGGAATTCCCATCGCCTGTTCCAAATAACGCGCCCGAACCGATCGATTGGCCGCCTCGGCCGGGTCGGTAAATACGGGGCCTTCGGGATACACCTCTCTCCAGACAAGAATGTCGCCTTGGACGACGCCCTGCCGCAGCTTTTCCGCAACGATATCGCCATTAACAATGTGCAGCATTCGCTTTCCTCCTTCGTACAATTGGTGAAATACGGAGACGAAATCGGCTACGGGGAGCGTTCCTTTCAGCTTCGCACGGGCGTCGAACAGCCTCTTTTTCAATACCGGAATTGACGTTCCTAAATACGCGGAAATCTCTTGCAGAGCGTAGCCCTGAAAATAAAACAGTTGGACCGCGACGCGCAAGTTGGACGATAAAGCCGATATGGAATTATGAAGCAGCTGATGCAATTCTTTTTTTTCGACAATCTCCGGTACGCTTGGCTGTCGCCCGATCGTTTGTGTCAATTGATCGAACGGCACCGTTGGATGCCGTTTCCTCCGCATGAGGCGGTGACATTGACGAATCACGATCGTTTTAAACCATCCGGGAAAAGCTTCCGCTTCCTTCAGCTTGTGCAAATGGACAAAAGCTTCCGCAAACGCCTCCTGCACGGCATCCTCGGCCAAATAGGAGTCACGCAGCCTATCGTATGCAACCGCATAAGCCATCGCTTCAAAACGCCGGACGATAAGGTCAAAAGCTTCCCGATCCCCCTGTTTTGCCCGTTCAACCCAGTGCAGCATGTGAATTTCGCCCCCTTTCATTGCCGCTCCAGTATAAGGTGCCGAAGGAGGGCACAAAGGTTACAAAAGCTTCGCAAGTTCTATAATAACGAAAATAAGCCAAAAAGGGGGAGCACCAAGCTGCCCAAAAGCAGCCCGCTGCACCCCCACCGATGTTTCGAACGAAGCCTCGACCTTATTTTTAACAGTTAGCCCCTGCCTCCCGGAATTTCTTGAATGCGACAATTGTGGAACGCTGTAATTTTCCACTCTCCGTTTTGTTTGACCACCACGTTCGTATTGATGGATCCCCGGTCCGAGGGGTCCTGCGCCGGATCGGCCAATTTCGCTTCTCCGATTCCATGGACAATGGCTACTTCCGGGGTGACGAACCGCGGCCGTAATTCGGCAGTGGCACTGGATTCCAAGGTCGAGCCTTTGAGCGGACCGTGAAATAGCCATTGATGGACCTCCACAATCTGCTTCTTCCCTTTTAAATGCTGCCCCATAAACGTCACGTAATCCGCGTCGTCCGTGAAGCATTCGCCAAAAGCAGCTCCGTCGCCCCGATTCCAGGCATCGCTTAATGCCGTAAACAATTCCTGCATCGCTTGCATGTCTCTTTGTTGGTATTCCATTTCCGGTTCCGTCCTCTCAATTGTTGGATTTTTGGCTGCGCCTTCCGGTTGTGATATACTGTTGACCAGATAAATACTTAATGTATAAATCATCTTAATCAGATATATATCTTAATTGATTAAGATATATTTTTATCTTATACCGGAGGTCTCCTTATGTCAAGCGATCAACATAACCATGCTGTCCCACAGCTTACTCCCTTGCAGCAGGAACTGCTCCTCGAATTGCGTCAAAACAGCGCACGGGCCGTCATGTTCCATCAGCTCATATCCGATAAGCTCGGATTGAACGCGACAGACCACAAATGCCTCGACTTTCTGAACAGCGCCGGACCGGTAACCGCCGGACGGTTGGCCGAGTTAACCGGTTTGACTACCGGGGCGGTCACGAACGTGATCGACCGGCTGGAACAGGCGGGATATGTCATACGGGATAAGGACCCGAACGACCGCAGACGCGTCGTCGTCAAGCCTACCGGCCGGGAGTCCGAAACGATTCCCCCGCTATTCGACTCGGTTTTCCGGGCAACGCACAACATTTTGAGGGATTATAGCGAACAGGAGCTGCGCGTGATCCTCTATTTTATCAAGCGGTGCAACGCGATGACTTTGGAAGAGATGGACAAGCTGAAGCAGGGCTGATTGGCTTGGGAGAAAAAAAGACTGCAACAGCCAGCCCATGCTGGTCTGTCACAGCCCTCAAAACGGCTCTGCCGAGCCACGCTTAAGGAAACGGGTACGATAGCTCAAAGAGAACAGGCTGCCGCAGTATCGGTAGCCTGTTCCGTAGTTATAATAGCGAGGTTACGAACTTCACCTCCGGAAAGCGGCTATCCGGTCCTTTCATTAAGATTCCGCCTTGATTTTTCAGATACATATCGAAGAAATCCAGCATATAGGCATTGATAACGGAGTTCGCTCTTTCGGGCGCAATCTTTCCTGTAATGCCCAGCATTTTAAAAATCGGAGAAATGAACTGTACGTCGGTAAAATTCAAATGCTCCGTATTGTCGATATAGAGGAATTGTCCCCCTGCGGCAACCGTTTCGCGCATCCGTTCAAGCTCTAACTTTTTGTCTTCCGTTACTTGATCCATCCACTCTCTTGTGTTGCCCATACGGTTAAGCTCTGCATCCGTGTAGACCCGGTTATCCATCACCATTTTTAATCTTTCAAATTCACTTTCCGAGTTCATGAACAAAAACGGCTTTCGCAGACCCTCTCTGTCACGCAGTCGATAAAGCCCTCCATCTAAGTCTATTCCAACCGCGATTCGCGGATCGTAAGAAGCGTCATAGGCCGTCGCTCCGCCGATGGAATGACCGAACACCCCGACATGGCCGAGATCAATCCTCCCTTTTAGCTGACTTGGAATGTGCCCCGATTGGATGAGCTCGAATTGGTCCAGCGAAAACGTCACATCGCCGGTTAACACTTTTCCCAACTTATCGCGGTTTCCGCTTTCCGTCCGGTAATCATGGTCGGGCGAGAATAAGTCGTTGGTTGTGCTGGTCGTGATTCGACCGTCCGGAAACTCGGTTGCAAATGTATTGTAGGTGTGGTCGATCACTGCCACGATATATCCGTGACTCGCGAGATTTTCGGCTTGCGACGTGTGGAGGAACCTGGAGGAACTGAAGCCGGGATTCGCAAGGATCAGCGGGTATGAAGTCTGTGCCGAGGAGACTTCGGCCTCCGAATAAGCATGGCTGGATACGTACTTCAGGTGTTGAAAAGTAAACCCGGGAAGGCCATAGTTCGCCGCCATATAACGTAAAATCCGGGTATCGGGGATATAGGGAGCGTACTTGCCGGTGCCAGCTTGAGCCGGATACCATACCTGAACCATCAATTCCCTTTTGCCTGTCGCGGTTTTGCCAAATGTCTCCTCCCGGTTTGGATCGACGAAATGAAAGACTTGCGTGCCTACCTTCAACTCGCCCGTTGGCGCCGGGAGGTCGAATACGGGAAACACATAGAGGAAGCACGCCGTTACGATTAGCCCAATCACGATAAAAAGGCGGCCCAGCACCCTACGGATTCGCGAGGCGGTCCGAACGGCTTTCCGCGTTATGAAAACGTCTATAAGCGAAAGCATAAGCATCAGGAGCGTAAATCCGTATAAAAATAAAAGCTGAACCCTGTATCCTTCGACAAGAAAATGTATCACTAAAAAAATGGAGCCGGCTCCGCTTGGCAGGAGCAAAGCTGATCTTCGGATACGTTGATTGAAAATGAACAGGAGTGCCAACAAACAAGCACTTGAAAAGAATAGCAGCATTTCAAAAAGCCTCACGCCAACTCCCCCTAAAAACTAATCCCATCGATGGATAGAATTAGTATACAGAAGCAACTAGGTTGATACCATTGATCTAGATGACATTGCCTTACACTCTTGTAAGGTTGCGCTACGAGCTCAATTCTTTGCGGAATATCATAGACGAACCCTCCCGCTCGCATAGAAAGTTTCCAGTTGGGGATGCTATCCTGCCGGACTGTGGTTGTTGAACGAGAACGCCAAAGAGGGCCGCAACAGGTTACTTACTCATAACCTGTCACAGCCCTCCACCCGCGTCGGACGCGGTCTTTCGGCTCTTACTCTTCTCCAGTCGCGATCGGATTCTTGCTATACGATATCCACAATTATAAAGTTAAATTGTCAATAAAAACTCCATGGCTAATCGTTCTTTCTCCGCAATGTCGGCTAGAAGCTCGGATGCAAGTCTTAGCTCCTGTTGATTTCCGGTTCTTCCCGCATTATCAATCGATGCCGAAACACCGTTCCACATCGGCGCGATTTCCGTAAACAGAAAGTATGCCTGCTCTAATTTAGAATCACCGAACAAATCCACGCATTCTTTTAGAAAATCTCGATACAGGTTTCGAAATAAGGCGCCGCCGGTCCCCGCTCTTTCCATCAATAAAGCGGTCAAACACAGATCTTTCCCTAAATCCTTGCTTCTAGAAGGCCAATTCAGGATTTCATCGCTCATTTTTTTGATTCCTTTATTGCCCATATTGCGGATAGGCGGATTCAAATAGTCACGAGCATTGTTGATAAGGGATGATCGTATGGCGGGTGCAAGCGGCGGAAGGGTATCCGTTTGCTCGATCGTAAAGGAGCGATTCCTGGAGCTCATGGGCCCCTTTGCGTTTCTTGCCATAGTCAAACTCGACAATCGCGTTGTCACGAGTCCGCCTTGTTGGCTTGTGTCTGCCATATAGGCATATTCGTCATCCATGCCATATATCACCGCATAGTGGGCTGCAAAGTGTATTTTGTTCGTAAAGTAATCTAAATAATACGAATCTAATTTAAGCCCCACAGGAATTCCACGGTCTATGCAGCTTTGCACGTTCTGCCATGCTTTTGTAACAGACGAGGTTTCTTGCACCCTGATATTCAAATTGAGCCGGGATGCTATGCAAGCAGACAGTTCATCAGGCTTTACTCTACCCCCAATAAAAGGAAAGTCCATTCCCTTCGAATCCCAATAAATGAATCCCAAACCTTGCCCTATACCGAATAACATCGGCTCCGATAATCGAACACCTTGATGTTGAAGGAGATTGCCCATCGCTGTCGTCTCGCAGTGTTCTCCCTGAAAAAGAGCAAAACCTTCAATCAACATGGGCATGTCCCTCCAGTTCCCCTGTTAGTTCACTGATCAGATTTGCGACAAATGCCTTTTCAGTCTCGATGAGACTCATCGGGTGAAGGAAAAGAGCCCTAACGTGCAATGGCAATCGATAGCCGCCTTGCGATTCATATTTCTGACCTAAGTTCCTCAATGTCTCCTCTAGAAAGTTCTGCCGTTTCCGCAAAGCTTCCACGGCTTCATCTTCCCCTATAAAAGGGAGAGCCGCGAGTCCGAGATCGAAACGGTTATCCCGTTCCCGCGCAGAAGATAGGCTTACGATGATTTCATTCCTTAATGTTTCTATACCGGCTTCCATCATGACATACGTGGACGGCAAAGGTCCTTTGCCAGACTTATGGACGGAATCTTCGGATCGGATCAGTCGTTTGTCTTTCAGTTTCTGCAATCCGGCGTAAATAGAAGTCGTACCTATATTCGCCCATTCCCTGTAGCCTCTAAGCTCTATCAACTTATTGATTTGATACCCCGACGCTTGTTTGGATTCCGCAATAATTTGCAGCAACATAAATTCCACGTTGGAAAGACGATTCATTGGTTATCTCCTTTTTATATTCCATATGTGTAATATAACACTAGTGAAATATAAAATCAAGAAGAGCTACCCTAGCATGACGGTCGGACTCTTGTTCCCAAGCCAAAGACACCGCGCACGTTTGTGGATGGATATACTGGACGAGCTTTTCAACAGTAACCTGTCTCAATTGTTGAACCGTGGCTGGCTCTGGGCCTGCTGCAACTGCTTTCTCCGGCTTCTTGTTTGCAAGCTGTTTGCAAACAAGCCCAAAGAGGGCCGCAACAGTCCGCCTCACGGCAACCTGTCGCAGCCCTCCAACCCGCGTCCGACGCGGCCTCTCGGCTCTTACTCTTCTCCCGTCGCGATCGGATTCTCGCTATACGATATCCAATCGCTCCAGCTTCCGGGGTACAGCTTCACATTGTTCAGCCCCGCTTCGCTCAGCGCGAGCACATTCGGGCAGGCGGTCACACCGGAACCGCAATAGACGATGATCTCCTCCGCCTGACGAAGCCCTCCGAAACGATCGGCCAGCGCAGCTTCGCTCTTCCAAGCGCCGGTCTCGTCCAAGGCGTCCTTCCAAAAATACGACTTCGCGCCGGGAATATGTCCGGCAACTTTGTCGATCGGCTCCTCGATGCCGAGATAGCGCTTCGCTTCGCGGGAATCGATCAACGTCACGCCGGGCTTGCCCAGCCGTTCCTTGACCTGCTCGACGCTAACAGCCAAGTCTTCGCGCACGCGGGGCGTAAATACGGCCTCGCGCAGCAGCGGCGGCTCGTCGGTGACGGGATAGCCCGCTTCCTTCCACTTGCTGTAGCCTCCGTCCAAAAGATATACCTTCTCATGACCAAGGTAGGTGAGCAGCCACCACAAGCGCGAAGCCATCGCTCCGCCCTGATCGTCGTAAGCGACGACGGTGGAGCCGGCATGGATACCCGCTTGCCCCAGCTTCGCCGCAAGCTCCTGCACGTCAGGGAGCGGATGGCGGCCGCCATGCTCCGTGATCGGGCCCGACAGGTCGCGCTCCAGGTCAAAATACACCGCGCCGGGAATGTGATCGATGTCGTAGCTTTGCTTCCCCGATTCCGACTTCCCCAGCGTGAACCGGCAGTCTGCGATGACGATGTGATCGTCCGTACCATGTTCGAAGAGCCACGGTTGGCTTACAATATGCTTCAAACCAATCACTTCCTTAGATGGGATGAAATACGGTATAGTTATCAGTATACAACGGAAAAATGCCCGGCGGAAGCGCAATCGTCGGCGCAACAAGCAGGAGGAACAATGCCAATCGAAATGAAAAGCTTCCGTCTCGTTCCGATGCGGGAAGAGCACGGAAGCGACATCTGTACGTGGAAGTATCCGCCTCCCTACGATTTGTACCATTGGGACCCGTGGGAGCGAATGGTGGCACGCGGCGAAGAATTCGGCGATCCGCGCATCCGCGAGGCGCAGTACCGTGCCGTACTTGACGAATCCGGGGAGCTATGCGGCTTTGCGCAATTTTTCCCGATGGTCGGCGTCACGCGCCTCGGACTCGGACTGCGGCCGGACTTGTGCGGCCAAGGCAGCGGCACGGCGTTTGTTCGCGCCATCGTCAGCGAGGCCAAGCGCAGCTCACCGGGCAACGAAATCGATCTGGAAGTGCTGACATGGAATCAACGGGCCATCCGGACCTACGAGCGGGCAGGCTTTGTCATCACGGATACGTATGAACGCCCGACGCCGGAAGGGTCCGGCGAGTTTCACTGCATGGTATGGACAGGCACGATTAACGAAGGAGGATAAGACAATGGGAAATGACGTACGATCGAAGGCCGAGCTGCTGGACGAGTTTCGCGGGCTGCTAGCTTTTGCGGAGGAAATCCGCGGCGTGGACGAGCGGACATGGGACAAGCCTATCGCCCCAGGCAAGTGGACGATGAAGGAAGTGATCGGGCATCTGCTGCTGTGGGACCAGTATTTCTACGAATCGGCGGTCGGCAAAATCGCGGAAGGCAAGCCGCTGACGCTGAAGCATCTGGATTTTGACGCGTTTAACGCCCGGGCGGCGCAGTATGGGCGGGATCAATCCGGCGGCAAGCTCATGGAGGAGCTCGTATTATGGCGCAGCCGGCTTGTGGATACGCTGGAAGGGTTGCCCGAGACGGAGTTCCGCCGGTCGTTTCCGGACTTGGACGGCAAGCCGTTCGTTATCTCGGGGTACATCCCGGATTTCGTCTGGCATGACCGGCATCATATCGCGCAAATTCGCGAATTTTTGAGAGCATCGAGCTAAGAGTGGAGATCATCGAATGAAAAAAGATGCGCTGCTGCGGATCGCGGAAGTTTTGAACAGCAATGCCGTCGACTGGGGGCTTGGAGGTTCGTCCATGCTCTGGTTCCACGGACTCATCGACTGTCCCAACGACATCGATCTGCTCGTCGCGGAGCACGATGCGCTGCGGACGCATGAGCTGCTAAGCCGGCTCGGAACGTACGAAGAGCTGCAGCCGAAGGAGCCGTTCTGCACCAAATACTTTACCCATTACACCATATTCGGTACGGAAGTCGATGTCATGGGCTTGCTCGGCATCCGTCATGCGGAAGGCGTATACCGGCTGGATTGGCGCAGGGACGCAGACACGCGGGTCGAGCCGCTGGAGGGCGTCTTCGTCCCGCTGACGCCGCTGGAAGATTGGTTCGTGCTGTACCTGCTTATGCCCGGACGAGGCGGCAAAGCCGATCTCATCGAAGCCTGCCTGAAGCGGCAAGGCATTCGGCGGGACCGGCTGGAGGCCGCCTTACGGCAGCCCCTGCCGGCTGAAGTGCGCGCACGCGTGCTTGCAGCTATGACAGAGGCGGAAGGCTAAAGCAAGCGCTACGGCGTGCGATCGTCTGCGCTTCCGGCATAAGCCTCGTCATACCGGACGACGCTCGCGAAGTCGAGCTCGGTCAATCCGCCCGCATTCCACGACGTAAGACGGAGTGTCACCATCCGATAATCGATAGCAATCATCGGGTGATGGTTCATGGCCTCCGCGATGTCGGCGATCCGGTTCACAAACGCGATACTGCCCGTGAAGGAGGAGAAGCGGTATTTTTTCACCAGCCACTTCCCCTCTTCCACCGTCCAGCTCTCAAAACCGGACAGCCGCGCCTTTACTTCCTCCGCCGTCAGCTTGCTCCCCATGCCCTGCCGCCCCCCTTATACCAAGTGTATGACCCTTGTTAGCGCTTCCCCTTGATCGATGCGGATGACATGCCGCTTCGGGTCGTGCGTGACGGTACAGTCGCCGACGCTCATCTGCGCTTCCGTCCCGAGCCCGTAGAACAAATCGTCGGCCAGCGTCTTGATGCACTCCTTCCGCTCGCCTTCGTTCAATTCGCCCCAGTCCTCGGACGACATTTCCAGAAACTCGTGGCAGCGTTCAATTTCTTGCAGCGCATTCGTGAAATCGTCGATAATGTCGCGGTATTCCCTGCCGAATTTAATGCCCATCGTTCTCCGCCTTTCCCGTTGCCACCGACGTTTCCGCGTATCTGATTCGCCTTGTCCGTATGTTCCTGCTCTCCGAAGAGACGGCGGCACGCGGCCGGGCGGCCGGCAACGGCAATCAAGTTTTGGCAATCCTTTTGACTCATTGTACTCGGAAACCGGACTGCCCGCAACCGCAGCATAAAGCCGTATATGAGGAAAAAAAGTCGCATTTCGGCCTTGATCCGGCACGCATTCCGATGCAAAATCTGGTACACTATAAGGATAGACAAAAAGGGCGGTGGGCGAAACATGCTGAAGCTGCAGATTCCGAAAAATCGAATGAATGAACTGATCGGGCATCTGCGCGACAATTTCGACCCGGCCAGACTTGAGCGCGGATGGGCTTATTACCACAAGGGACAAGTGGCGGAGTTGGAGCTGAAGCATGGCGTGGAAGTGCATGCTTTGGTACGCGGTACGAAGCGCTACGAAGTGATTCTCGATCTGGACCAGTTCGGCAAAAGCGAATGCAGCTGCCCGGACGGGGACAACTGCAAGCATATGGCCGCCGTCGCTTTCGCTCTGTACGCGCCGTTTGGCCGTCCGGAGCTGCTGCTGCAGCAGCTCAAGCAGGCGATCGCCGTGCGTTCGCGGCAGCAGGCCAAGCAGACGGCGGTCTCCAAGGCGGCGGAGAAGCGGCAGGACCGGTTCGAGTCTCCGGCCCCGGATCAGACGCCGCCCCAGTGGCAGAAGTTTTTTGACCAGCAGTTTTACGGCTTCTCCCTCAACCAGCAGCAGTCGATCGAGCTGTTCTACAGTACAGTCAAGGAAAAGCTGCTGCCCTACGGCGAAGGCTGGGAGCAGCCGCTGCGGGGGCTGTACTCGCTTCATGTGCTGTTCTTCGTGATGCGGAAAATCGAACAATTTTATCAGGAGACGAAAACGTCCTACCTTTCTTACTATATCGAAACGGGCTGCCGGACGGTCGGCCGCCAATGTCTGGAGGAGCTGCTGCGGCTGGCGCCCCGGCTCGATGTCGCCCTTCTGGCGGAAAAAGCTTCGGCTCCCTGGAAGGAGACGCTCGGTCTGCTGGCGGAGGCGGCGCTGTCGGGAAAGGAATCGCCTTTGTCGTGGTCTACCGTATACCGCAGCGTCTGGTGGCGGATGACAAGCTATCCTGCATGGATGGCGGAGGAACGCGCCCGGCTGCGGCTCATGCTGGAATCGCCCGAGCTGATGCCGAGGCGGCGGGATGCGCTGCTGCTGGCGGAGGCGCATTTTGACGTGATCGAAGGCGACGACGACGCGGCGCGGGAGAAGCTCGAAGCGCTGTCCAAGCGGGAAGCGCGGGACTACTTCCTCTATCTGCACCGCTGCTACGAGGAAGAAGCGTGGGACCGGATGCTGGCCTGGCTTCGCTGGCTGCTGCCGGTCGTGCAGCGGGCCCAGCAGGAGGAGCTGCGGCAGTTTTGCCAATATTGGATGGAGGCGGTGCAGCAGCAGACCGACGACGGCGAGTGGGTGTCGGTCATGATCGCCCTGCTGCCGCGGACGTACCATTTCTATACGGCTTACTTGATGAAGGCGCAGCGCTATAAGGCTTGGATCGACTTGCAGCTCTCGAACCGCGTCTCGCCACTGGATTTGTACTCACTCGATTTGCAAACGGTCGAAAAGCACGACCCGTCGCTGATGCTGCCTCTGTTTCACCAGGCGGTAGAGCGTTGCATCGCAGAGAAAAACCGGACGGCCTACAAAAACGCTGTGCGCTTGCTTAAAAAGCTGAGCACCCTATACAAAAAATTGAACCGGTCGAACGACTGGGAAGATTTCATTTACCGGCTGGCGATGAAATATTCGCGCCTGCGCGCGCTGCAGGAAGAGCTGAGGAAAGGAAAATGGATTCCATGACCGATACGGGCCTCACCCACGTCCATGTGCGCTGGGCGCCGCAGGGCGGCTTCTTCCTGTGGGGCGCCCGCTATAACGGCGGCGTCTGCGACGCTTACGATTTGCGGGACTGGCTGTTCGCTTGGCACGAGCCCTCCTTCTACGGAACGTTCATCGAAGTCGTCGAGTCGCAGAACGTCGAAGGATTGCTGCTGCCTGTGCTGGAAGCGCTTGACTATTTTGCGGCGCCGGGCGTCGTCCGGCACCAGCGGCTTGCTTTCGCCCGCGAGCTGAAGGAGCTGACGCAGCTTGCGCCCTATGTCAAGGAAGCGCTGACGCACGGCCGCTTCATGCCGGATTTCGCCAAGTGGAAGGCCGGAGAGCTCGGCTGGAAGCTGCAGCTGCCCGAGGCGGCAGCTGCCTGGTCCGCCTCGCCGGTCGCGCAGCATTGGCTGGACCTGCTTATCCCGGCGTGGATTCAGGAGGACGGCGTCATGCGCCAGAGCCTGGAGCAGCTGGAGCGCTCGTTTCCGCTGCTGGGACGAGGGGGCGGCCAGGCAGCCGAGCTGTGGATGGACGAGGAGGACTGGCTCATCTCCATCGGCTGGCAGTCCGACGGCACGCCGTTCCGCACGTGCCTGAAGCTCGAAGAGCCGACGGAGTCCGGCAGCGCCTGGCCGCTTCGCGTCGTGCTGCAGGACCGCAGCGACAAGGATGTGCAGCACGAGGTGGCCCCGTCCGCCGTCGCCGGTTGGGCCGCGGCGGAGCCGGAGGCCGGAGGGACGGCCGCGGACGAGGCCGTGAGCGATGCGGCGGGCGGCGATGCGGCGGGCGGCGTTGCGCCGCCTGAAGCGGAAGCGCCCGCGGATAGCGCCGCGGACCGCGAAGCCATGGCGGCCGCCGCGGCTGAGGCGCTCCCCGCCGAGTGGCGCGCGCATCTCGGCCGCGCCGCGCGCGATGCGGCGAAATGGCGGCGCATGCTGCCATGGCTGGCCGAGGGCGAAGCCGGGTTGCGCAGCACGCTGACGCCGGACGAGGCGTGGGAGCTGCTGGCCAAAGGCAGCCTGCGCCTGATGGAAGCGGGCTATTCGGTCATCCTGCCCGCTTGGTGGGAACGCATCCGCAGATGGCGTCCGCGCCTCAAAGCGAAGATCAAATCGTCGGTCGGCTCCGGCCCGCAGTCGATGTTCGGCTTGAATCAGCTCATGCAGTTCGATTGGAAAATCGCACTGGGCGACGTCGAGCTGACCGAAGCCGAATTCCGCGAGCTGCTGGAACAGAACCGGCGGCTCGTGCAAATCCGCGGGCAGTGGGTCCAGCTTGACCCGGTTCATCTCGCCCAGCTCCAGCGCGTCATGCATCAGGTCGAGAAGAAGCAGGGGCTGTCGTTCCGGGACGTGCTGGAGCTTCACCTGCTCGGCTCCAGCGAAGGCGAAGAGGACAAAGACTTCCACCGTACGATCAATATGGAAGTCGAGCTTGACGAGCAGCTTCAAGAGCTTGTCGATCTGCTGAATCACGCGAAGCGCCCTCCGCTGCTGGAGCCGCCGGACAGCTTCCGCGGCAAGCTGCGTCCGTATCAGGTGGAAGGCATCTCGTGGCTCGTATTCTTGCGCGAGTGCGGCCTCGGCGGCTGTCTGGCCGACGACATGGGGCTCGGCAAGACGATCCAGATGATCACGTATTTGCTGCATCTCCGGGAGCAGCGGGTGGTCGCCGATACCCAAGCGGCCGACATGCCGCAGACTGGTGAAAAAGCCCCTTCCCTGCTGATCTGTCCGACATCCGTGCTGGGCAATTGGCAGAAGGAGCTGCAGCGCTTCGCACCGGACCTGCGCGTGCATCTGCATTACGGACCGGCCCGTGCCAAAGGAAACAGCTTCGCCGAGAGCTGCGGCGAGAGCGATCTTGTGCTCACAACGTACACGCTGTCGCATCTGGACGAGACGGAGCTTGGCTCCGTTTCGTGGGAATCGATCTGCCTCGACGAAGCGCAGAACATTAAGAACGCCTACACGAAGCAGGCGCAATCGATCCGCAAGCTCGCCGGACGGCACCGGATCGCCCTGACCGGGACCCCGATCGAGAATCGGCTGACCGAGCTGTGGTCGATCTTCGATTTTCTCAACCCGGGCTATCTCGGCACGCTGCGCGATTTCACCCAGCGGTACGTCGGTGCCATCGAGCGCACGCAGGACAAGGAGCTCATCGCCAAAGTGCAGCGGCTGATCCGGCCCTTCCTGCTGCGGCGCGTCAAGAAGGACCCGTCCATTCAGCTCGATCTGCCGGAAAAGTACGAGTACAAAACGTACGTCTCGCTCACGGCCGAGCAAGCGACGCTGTACGAGAACTATATTCAAGACATGTTCGAGCGGATCGACAAGCTGTCGGCCATGGAGCGCCGCGGGATGATTCTCGCCGCGCTGACGAAGCTGAAGCAGATCTGCAACCATCCGGCGCTGCTCGCCAAGGATGCCGTCCGGGCGCCGTGGCGAGAACGGTCGAACAAGGTCGAACGGCTGCTGGAAATGGTGCAGGAGCTGCGGCAGGAAGGCGACAAGTGCCTCATTTTCACCCAATTCGTGGAGACGGGGCATCTGCTGCAGCGGGTGCTGGAAGAAGAGTTCGGAGGCAAGGTGCCCTTTCTTCACGGAGGCAGCTCCAAAGTGGAGCGGGACCGCATGATCGAAACGTTCCAAGGCGAAGCGCCGCCGGAAGAGAACGATTCGGGCATTTTCCTGCTGTCGCTCAAAGCCGGCGGCACCGGACTTAATCTGACCGCGGCGAATCACGTGTTCCATTTCGACCGCTGGTGGAATCCCGCCGTGGAGAACCAAGCGACGGACCGCGCTTTCCGGATCGGCCAGACGCGCCATGTGCAGGTGCACAAATTCGTCACGCTGGGCACGCTGGAGGAACGCATCGACGAGATGATCGACAAGAAGCTCGGACTGAGCCAGCAAATCGTCGGCACCGGCGAGCAGTGGATCACCGAGCTGTCGACGGACGACTTGAAAGAATTGTTCTCCCTGCGCAGCGAATGGGTGGAGCGCGACTGAGCCGCTCCGCCATTCGCCGGCAGGAAACGCAGGCCTGCGGTAAGCCCCCCTCCCCTTTTCCCCTTCCCTTCCTTACCCCAAAAACAATAGGAATCCAAAGCTTCCCAACATCCTTCAACTCATGTCGTCATAAGCCGCTCTTTTCGGCAAAGCAGCGATATTTTTTTGCGTACCGGCTCGAAAAGCACCGTTCGTCATAGAGGATTTACCCGGCTTTTGTCGAACTAGGAACGTACAAAAAAAGAATGTCTATATACCGAGAAGGTGGCTCTGCCATGAATATGACTCGATCGAAAATTTCATTGGGTTACGTGATCGTCGTGATTTCCCTGCTCGTGATGATCAGCGTCTCCAGCTTTATCGCATCCTCCAGTACGGAGCAGGAACTGAAGAGCGTCGTTAACGAAGTGATTCCGCTCAACAATCTGGCCGAAAGCTTGCTGATCGACCTGATCAATATGGAATCCGGGCTTCGGGGCTACGAAGTAACGCAAGATGAAAAATACCTGGAGCCCTACGACTTCGGCAAAGCCCAACTGCAGGACGACTTGCTTGCCATGGCTGCGTTTCAGAAAAAACACCCCGGCCTGCGCAGCGTCATGGAAGGCGATGCCATCCCGCAAATTCAGCGGATGCAAGAGCATTACGCCAGCCAAATCGAGCTGATCCGCGACGGGAAGCTGCCGGATGCAATTAAGCGGGTATCTATGGGCAAAAACCAGATGGACCGCTTTCGCCAAATTCATACGAAGCTGACTGCCGAGATCGAGCTCATTGCATCGGAAGCGTATTCATCGGCTCAAACCGCAGAGAAACGGGCGCGCATCATCGTTTTCATCGGAGGCGGAATCGCCATTATCGTCGGCCTGTTCTCGTTCTTCATCTTCAACCGGGCCAATCAGGCGGAAGCCAAGCTGCGCAAAAGTGAAGAAACGTACCGGTTCATGGCGGAAAGTCTGGAAGTGCAGAACGAAGAGATTGTTGCCCAGCAGGAGGAGCAGGAAGCGACGCTGGAGAAGCTGTCGCAGCGCGAGCTGGAGCTGGAGGCCATCAGCAGCTATCAAGAAAAGCTGACCGGCTCGACGGACATGGCCGACTTTTTGAACGCTGCCCTCCCGGCGCTGCTGGAGTCGCTGCACCTTGACGCAGCTCTGCTTGTCTTGAAAACGCCGGACGGTGACGGGACGGAAGCGGCTTATCAGGTCGCCTATGCCATCGGCTATCCGTCGACGCTGTCCACGATGCTGGAAAGCGAGCTCTTCGGCACGGCGCGGCGCGTCCTGAAGGAGAAAATGCCGCTGGAGTGCGTGCGTCAAGCCAGCGCCCAGGAAGGCGGCTTCCATCAAGGCATCACCCACGCGATAGACCGCTATTATCCGCTGTTCAACGATGAGCATGAAGCGACCGGCTTCCTGCTGCTGACCGGCTATCTCACTTCGCCGGACGAGCAAAAAACGCGGCTGGCCAAAGGCCTCATCCGCCAGTTCGGACTTGCCTTCCTGGCGCAGCAGATGAACGAGGAGCGCCGCCGCCAAGCCGCCCGCCTGGAGGCGCTCTACGAGCAGCTTCAACAGGAAAAGGCGGCGATGGAGGAGCAGCGCGACCTGATCACCAACATCCTCGAATCGACACACGAGGGCATGATGATGTGCGATGCTTCCGGGAAGCTGATGTTTTTCAATCATCGCATGAACGATTTCCTCCGGCTTAGCGGACGCGCCGGCGAATCGATCACCGAGATCAGTCAGGAGCTGCTCGATCGCTCGCCGAGCTTTGCCCGCGTTTCCCAATCGATTCGCGGTCTGCTGCGCGGCGACTTGAACAAGCTGACGGAACGCTTCTCCATCACCGACGGGGAGGAACAGCAAAGATATGTGGAGCTGTACGCCATCCGAATGATGGTCGAACGCCATGACGAGGAGCTCGGCTTCCTGTTCGTGTTCCGCGACCGGACCGAGGAAGAGAAAGTCGACGAGATGAAAAACGAATTCATCAGCATCGTTTCGCACGAGCTGCGGACGCCGCTGGCGAGCGTTCTCGGATTTATCGAGATTTTGCTCAACCGCCAGCTTACGCCGGAGAAGCAGCAGCGGTACCTGCAAACCGTCTATAAAGAGGCGACCCGCCTTTCGACGCTGATCAACGACTTTTTGGATCTGCAGCGGATGGAATCCGGCAAGCAAATTTATCATTTTGCCCCGGTGGAGCTGGGAGGATTGCTGCAGGAGGTGGTCGAGCAATGGCGAGGCAAGCAAAGCCACGACATTTCGCTGCATCTGCCGCAGCATGAAGTGTGGGTGCGCGGCGATGCGGACCGGCTGATGCAGGTCGCGCACAATCTGCTCAGCAACGCGATCAAATATTCGCCTCAGGCGGACCGCGTCGATCTGACGCTCCGGCAGGACGGCCAAGCCGTACAATTTCTGGTTCAGGATTACGGCCTCGGCATCCCGGAGGAAGCCAAGGATAAGCTATTCTCCAAATTTTACCGCGTCGACAATTCCGACCGCAGGCAGATCGGCGGAACAGGCCTTGGGCTGTCTATCGTGCGGGAAATCGTCGAAGGCCATGAGGGCACGATTGCGTTCGAATCGGAGATGGGGTCAGGATCGACCTTCACCGTGACGCTCCAAGCTTACCGGGTCGGTATGGCAGACAACAGCATCATGATTTTGGAGGATGACGATAATTTGGCGAAGCTGATTCAAGTCGCGCTCGCCAAGCTGCATATACCGACGATGCACGTGCGCTCGGCCGAGGAAGGCATTCTGGCCCTACACCGGATCGAAGAGGGCGGTCCGAGACTGTGTATCGTGGACATTCATTTGGAAGGAACGAAGAACGGCTGGGATTTCATCGGCGAGCTGTATCGCCATCCGAAATTTTATCGGACCCCGGTTATCGTATCCACGGCTCTGGAGCCTCCGCAAGATTATCACGAGAAAGACATCGAGAAGTTTTTGCGCAAGCCGTTCTCGATGGATAAGCTGCTGCAGGTGGCCGAGCAGCTGCTGAGCAACACCGATCGGCATCCGTCGTACATTTTCCCGGCACAGGATGAAAATTTCTTGACCAACACGCTCGCCAAAAACGGCATCGAAGTCGAAGAGATCACCCGAAAGTCCGATCTGATCGAGATCGAGCCGAAGATGCGCCGGCCTTCCGGCGACGAAGGCTCCCGGGCGGGATAGCCCCAGCCCCAATTCGATGAAGAAGCGGCAAGACCCCCATTCGGCGCTCCGTCAACACGGTGCCCGGATGGGGGTCTTTTTAGATTAAGCTGAAGAGGCATGGGCCTGTCTCGGAGGTTGTTAGCGGAACTAATCCTGCCTTATCTCGTCCAAAATTCGCGTTCCTCTACAAATAACGAACCTATAGTGCGCTAATGGCCCGATTTTTGGGGGAAACAAACATTTTTCGACAAACTTAAATCACTCTGGTTCCTCTATAGCAAATAAGGGCAAAATTAAATTCGACAAGTATTCTCCGTTCCTGCATTAAGCCCGCACCCCAAGGTGCCACAAAAATGCCCGGAACCGCTCCATTCCTTGCTCGCTGCGCTTGTACACGCCCGCGTCGCGCAGCACGTCCGCGAACTTGCGGCCCGTCTCCGTTTGCAGCGCCTGCCTCGCTTCCTCCTCCGGCATCGCCGTACCGTAACGCCCGACAAGCTCCTCCAGCCACTCGGCGTGCTTGTGCAGCGGATGCGACGGATCGCCCGTAATCTTCCCGTCCAGCTTCTCTTCTCCGGTCAGCAGCCTGGACGCCAGCTCCAGCTCGTCCTTGAGACGACCCGGCAGCACGGCGAGCCCCATCACCTCGATCAAGCCGATATTCTCTTTCTTGATGTGGTGAAGCTCCTTATGCGGGTGAAAAATGCCGTCGGGATGCTCCTCGCTGGTCCGGTTGTTGCGCAGCACCAGATCGAGCTCGTATTCCCCGCTCGCATTGTTGCGGGCAATGGGGGTGATCGTGTTATGCGGCACCTTGACGCCCGCCTGCTCCGTAAACGCGAAGATATCTTGCGACGGGTCGCTGTAAGACTTCCACGCGTCCAGAATCGCCGTGGCGAACTTCAACAGCTGATCGCGGTTGTGGGCGGCGATGCGGATGACCGACATCGGCCATTTGACGATACCGATCTTCACGCCGGGATAATCCGGATGACTGAAGCTCTCCTCGACGCCCGCCTTTTCCATCGGGAACTTGTGCCGTCCGCCTTGAAAATGATCGTGGTTCAGGATCGAGCCGCCGACGATCGGCAGGTCGGCATTCGAGCCGACGAAATAATGCGGGAAGCGCTCCACGAAATCGAGCAGGCGCTCGAACGTCTCCTTCGACGTCTTCATTGGCCGGTGCTCCCGGTCGAAAATGATGCTGTGCTCGTTGTAATATACGTAAGGCGAGTACTGAAAATACCACGTTTCCCCGGCCAACTCAACCGGAATGACCCGCAGGTTCTGCCGCGCCGGATGATTGAGCCTGCCGGCATAGCCCACGTTTTCGATGCACAGCAGGCATTTGGGGTAATGGCTCTGCGGTGCGTTTCGAAGCATCGCGATTTCTTTCGGGTCTTTCTCCGGCTTGGACAGGTTTACGGTAATTTCGATATCGCCGTATTCCGTCGGCGCAAGCCAATACATGTTTTTGCCGATCCGGTCCATCCGGATGTAGTTCGAATCGATGCACAGCTTGTAGAAAGCATCCGTCGCCGCTTCGACGCCTGCGGACTTCGCGGTCGTCCAGAACCGTTGCACAAGCTCGGATGCCCGAGGCATGAGCTGGCCCATCAAGCGGGCATCCAGCAGATCACGCACTGTCGTGTTATTTTCTTCAAGCAGGCCCAATTCGGCCGCGTAATCGAGCAGCGGCTCCAGCAGCTCCACTGCGCTGTCAGCCACCGGCTCGCTCAGCTCGCCCTCGTATGGCTCACCGATTCGCAACAGATCGAGCAGCCCGTTGCGGGCCGCATACATATCCAACGGCTCCAGCAGTCCGCGCTTCAGGCCGAATTGCAGCAGCCGTTCGACCCGATAGGCCGCCTTCCGGTCGGGGGAGCCGAATTCCGTTTCCATCTGTCTTTGTTCCATTGTTCTCCACTCCTTCGGATCGGCCGGCCTTCGGCCCGAACGCCTGCACCCGTGATTTTACTTGCCGTAGCCGTCCGAATTTGCTTGATGCCAAGCCCATGCGGAGGCGATGATTTGCTTCAGGCTGTCCCGCTTCGGCTGCCAGCCGAGCTCCGTTCTGCCGCGCTCCGAGGAGGCGACAAGCACCGCCGGGTCTCCGGCTCTGCGGGCTTCGACGACCGCCGGAATCGCATGTCCCGTCACTTCGCGCGCGATGTCGATTACTTCTTTGACGGAGAAGCCTTTGCCGTTACCGAGATTGTACACGCTGCTATCCCCGCCGGCGCGAAGCTTTTCCACCGCCAGGATGTGGGCGTCCGCAAGGTCCGTCACATGGATGTAGTCGCGGATGCATGTGCCGTCCGGCGTCGCATAATCGTCGCCGAAAATCGAGATATGCGCACGCTTGCCGAGCGCTACCTGCAGAATGATCGGCACGAGATGGGTCTCCGGCGAATGGTCTTCGCCGATCCGGCCGCTTTCGTGCGCGCCGGCTGCGTTAAAATAGCGCAGCGAGACGTATTTGATGCCGTGTGCGGTATCGAACCAGCGCATCATCTTCTCCATGGCCAGCTTCGTTTCGCCGTAAGCGTTCGTCGGCAGCGTCCGGTCCGTTTCCAGAATCGGAACGTTCTCGGGCTCGCCGTACGTCGCCGCCGTGGACGAGAATACGATTTTTTTGACGCCGTATTCGTTCATTTTCTCCAGCAGGCAGAGCGTCCCGTAAACGTTGTTATGATAATATTTGCCGGGCAGTTGCATGCTTTCGCCGACGAGCGAGCTCGCTGCGAAATGAATAACGGCATCGATGTCGTTTTCGCGGAATACCGTGTCTAAAAAGTCCGCATCGCGAATGTCCCCGACGTACAGCTTGCCGCCAAGCACCGCTTCCCGGTGTCCCTGCTGCAAATTGTCGACGACAACGACCTCTTCGCCTTTTGCCAGTAGCTCCGCTACCGTATGCGAGCCGATATAGCCCGCGCCTCCGGTTACCATAATGGCCATAGTCCAGCCTCTCCTTCCGTCAATCCGAATGTATTTATGGGTTCCGTCCGTTCATCGCCGGACGATCATACTTATAGCTGCAGTTCCTGCACGCCATTCCCAATGTCGCACACATAGAAGTCCGCGGTCAAGCCGGTCTTCTCCTTATATACGCGGCCCACTTCGCCGACAAACCGCTCCACGCTGTCTTGATGCACCAACGATACCGTGCAGCCGCCGAAGCCGGCGCCCGTCATCCGCGAGCCAAGCACGCCGGGAACGGCGAGCGCCGCTTCCACCATCGTATCCAGCTCGACGCCGGTCACCTCGTACAAGTCGCGCAGCGAGTTATGCGAGCCGATCATCAGCTGCCCGAACGCTGCCAAGTCTCCCCGTTCCAGCACCTCGATGGACTGAAGCACCCGGTCGATCTCCTCGACGACGTGCTGCGCCCGCTTGCGCACCGTTTCGTCCGGGATCAGATGCTGCGCGCTCCGGTATTGCTCCAGCGACAGCTGACCGAGCAGCGTCAGGTCGGGATATTCGGCAGCCAAATGCTTCACCGCCTGCTCGCACTGCGAACGGCGCTCGTTGTAGGCCGAATCGACGAGCCCGCGCTTTTTGTTCGTGTTGCCGATCACCAGCTTGTATTCACCGCTGACGAACGGCACGTGCTTATATTCCAGCGTATCGCACATGAGCAAAATCGCGTGCTCCTTCTTGCCCATCGCGACCGCAAATTGATCCATGATGCCGCACTGCACGCCGATGAACTCGTTCTCGGCCTTTTGCGACAGCAGCGCGATCCCCACCTTGTCCGTCGGCTGCCCTTCCATCGTGAGCAGGCCGTAGGCCGTCACCACTTCAATAGAAGCCGAAGAGGAAAGACCGGAGCCGTTCGGAATCGCCCCGCTGTACAAAATATCGTAACCGCCGACGGATAGCCCCCGCTTTTGCAGTTCGCGGATAATGCCCTTCGGATAATTGATCCAACCGTCTTCAGCGCGGAATTCGACCTGCTGAATGGAAATATGCTTGCGCAGCGGAAAGTTGGTGGAAGCGAAGCCCACCTGATCGTCCTCCCGCTTCCGGATCAGCATCGTCGTGCCGAACGTCAGAGCGGCCGGGAATACGTAGCCCCCGTTGTAGTCGGTATGTTCCCCGATCAGATTGACGCGCCCCGGCGCATGAAACGCCCGGATAGGATTGGAGCTATCTCCTCCGTACAGCTCGACAAACTGCTCCTGCAATGCTTTGACTTCCGTCATGACGGTTCACCTCGTTATGGATTTAAGAAGACACGTTCGATATAGCGAATTTCATTAGTAAGCTTTTGCTTCAAGTATAGCCCGGACAACCGGTTTTCACTATGGAACGATGTCAGGACGACATGGAAAAATGTTAGATCATGAACGCGCAGACATTCCCGGTTATGCTATACTGAACGTATCCGGGGCAATGCCCCAAAAGGAGGCGAGTCGCGCCTTGTCCGGGCCCGTCAAACGTCCCGATACCTACTTTGTCGTATCCAACCCGTACCCCGCGCCGGAAGATAGCCCATTGACCGTCCTGTTCGCCGGCCACAGCCAGACGAAGCCGGGTCATAAGCCCGGTCCGAAGGTGGTCGATTATTATTTGCTGCACCATGTGCTGTCCGGCAAGGGCACCTACGTCTGCCAAGGACAGACCTACGAGCTCGGCGCAGGAGACAGCTTCCTGATCGAGCCGGGCAAGCTGGTCAATTACATGGCCGATACGCTTGATCCATGGCACTACCGCTGGGTCGCCTTCGAAGGACGGCTCGCGGAGCGGTTACTGCAGGATACGGGGCTGAGCTCGCAGCAGCCGGTCGTGCATACCGGACGAAAGCGCTCGATCGGCGTCCTGTTCCGCCAAGTGCAGCTGGCGTTCCAACACCGCGGTGCAGGCGCCAATCTGAAAGCGAACGGCTGCCTGCACCTGCTGTTCGCCGAGTTTGCGGAAGCGCTTCGCCCGCTTCGCTCCGACGAGCCGGAGCAGGCGGCTGCCGCCGGGCAAACGGTGCAGCGGGCGCTGCAATATTTATCCAAGCAGTACGCAGAGCCGATCACGATCGAGCTGATGGCCGAGTCGCTAGGCTACAACCGCGCTTATCTCTCGACGCTGTTCAAGCGGCAGACCGGGCTGACGCCCGTGACGTTCCTGCTCCGGCTCCGGCTAGACAAAGCGCGCCATCTGCTGCGGGAGCGCCCTGAGCTGACCGTGGAACAGATTGCGTCTTCGGTCGGCTTCCAGGACCCGCTGTACTTTTCGAAGCAGTTCAAGCGGCATTACCAGCTCTCGCCGACCGATTACCGCAGCTCGCTGCTGCATCCCCCGGGCTCCGGCGATTAAGCTTCGCTCAGGCGATTCGCAGCGGTTCGCCGCTAACGTCCGAGTCTCTATTCACCCCCTTTCGCGAGGGGCAGCATGAAGGCGATGCAGGCGCCTTGACCGACGCGGCTTTGCGCCCAGATCCGGCCCCCATGGTAGTCGATAATCTCCTTGGCGATGGCCAGCCCGAGACCGCTGCCGCCGCCGGCCGTGTTGCGGGATTTGTCTTTCTTGTAGAAACGGTCGAATATATGCGGCAGGTCTTCCGGATCGATGCCCGAGCCGTTATCCTGCACCTGGACGACAAGCGAATGCTCGTCCACGATAAAATGAAGCTGGATCAGTCCGCCGCGGGGCGTGTGCTTGACCGCATTGTAAATGACGTTGGTCAGCACCTGATCGATCCGGTCCACGTCGATTTTGACGACGGCCTGCCGGTGGGCTTCGGGCCGCAGCGAGTAGGCGACCGTCTCGAACTTGAGCCCGGCACCGGCTAGCTCCAGCTCATAGCGCTCGTCGAAGTAGCGGATAAAATCGTCCGCGCTCACCGGCTGGATATCGAAATCCATCTGTCTGGCCTCCAGCTTCGAGAGCTGAAACAAATCGGCGATGAGCCGGTTCAGACCCGTGATCCGGTTATGGATGAGCTTTAAATACTTTTGCTGCTGGTCGGGCTGCGAGACGACGCCGTCGATGAGCGCTTCCACGTACCCTTGAATCAGCGTCATCGGCGTTCCCAGGTCGTGCGAGATATTGCTGAGCAGGTGCCGCCTGGACGTTTCCATCCGCGCCAAGTCGTCGTTCATCCGCTCCAGGCTGCGGTTGATACGTTCCAGCTCGGCGGTCCGCTCGCGAATTTTATGCTCCAGGCCGGTGTTCATCTCGCGCATTTGCCGCGATAGCGTCTCCACTTCCACGTAGGCCTTGGCCGATTTGGCGCTCAGGATGAACGAGGTCATGAATACGCAGACAAGCAGCCCGTACGACGAAACCTCGCCAAGCTTGATCCACTGGTTATAGTACATAATGTCCAGCATCACCGTGGCGACGTAAGCGCCCGCGCCGATCGCGGCGAACAGCGCCCCGTCTCTTTTGCGAAGCACGGCTCGGCCGAGGCTGAACAGCAGGTAGCCGCTGGTGAACAGCGTAATGAGCTGAAACGCCGGCGTCGTATACGTTACCCACGGGGGTGGAATCAGAAATGCCGCGGCCGAGAACGCTGCGCCAAGCGCCAGAATAAGCCGGACGACACCGAGGCGCACCTCCTGCGGGTAGAGCGAGTGCATGAACATAATCATGACGGGTACGCCCATGTAAAAGCATACGTATTCGATGCGCAGCTCCGTCAGCCAATGCACCTCGGGGACAAAATAATACATCACGCCTTCGCCCGCGAAGAAGGCCCGTATGCCGATCAGCAAGCAAAAAAGACCGAAATAAAGCGATCCTTTCTCTTTGCGCCTCAGCGCAATCAATCCGATGTGATACAGCCCCATCGACAGCAGGCTTCCGACCACAAGCGTCTCGATCGCAAGCTCTTTCCGGAGCTTGCTGTCCAGCGCGCTCCAGGAGCCGAGCTCGACCGGTTTCCAGATACCCCCGAGCCGGTGATGGTAATTGGAAACCTGAATGACGATATCCAGCGGCCCGCCCGCATGACGGAACCGGATTAGATTCGGGGTGTATTGCGGCTTGGAAGTCCAAATGTCTTCTCCGACCGTGCCGCTGCTTGCGACGGGCTCGCCGTTCACCCAAGCCTTGTAGGCCGTACGGATGTACGGAAGCTTCAGCCCCAGATCCGAGGCGGAGCCATCCAGCTTCACTTTCAAGCGAAAGGTCGCATGACCCGATCCGCCCGGCTGCTCGCCGTCCACAGGGACTCGATTCCATACCTCGGGGAGAACAATCGGGGTGGCCCGATCCCTTGCGGCATGGTCCGGGGAGGCCAGCTCTTCCGGCGTCAGCAGACGCATCCAGTGCATATCCCATTCACCGTCCAGCCGGACCGTTCCATGGGATTCCAAGCCGTAGCCCTCCAGATCCATCACGCCTTGAACGGCACGGGGCGCGGACTCCCCGGCAGCGGAACGATAGTAACTGATACCGGCAATCGCGGCGGCCAATAAAACTATGGAAATACACACCCAAAACCATTTATAATAGAAATAGTTTCTGGAAATCGATACCACTTTCTTTCCTGTTGCTCAAATGGGCTTCCTGCTAATATCGTACCTTAAACTGCATTATTTGGAAACCGGGATAAACGGCTCACCTTTGGGGGATTTCGGGACGTTTGTCACTGCCATATCAGAATCCAGTATCGAGTCCGGCGGGGTATGATTCTGATAGTTTCAAAGAAGCATCATGTTTCGCCGCATCATCTTTTGGAGGAGAAATCGATGCCTGGAGAAAAAATACTCATCGTCGACGATGAAGCCGAGATTGTCGAATTAATCAGTCTTTATTTGCGTAAGGAGGGATATGACGTACTGTATTCCGGGAATGGCGCCGAAGCGCTTGCCATGGTGCGGGAGCACCGTCCGGACTTGGTGATTCTCGACATCCTGCTCCCCGAAATGGACGGCATCGAAGTATGCCGGCAAATCCGCAAGTCCTATAATACGCCGATTTTATTTCTGAGCTGCAAAAGCGAGGATATGGATATCATTCTGGGGTTCAGCATCGGAGGGGACGATTACATCACGAAGCCGTTCAGTCCCGGTCAGCTCGTCGCCCGGGTCAAAGCGCATCTGCGCCGCAGCCAGCTGCTTGAGCAGCACAAGGAAGATTCCCAGTACCTGTCGTTTCCGGGACTGGAAATCGATCTGCTCAGCCGGACCGTGAAAGCCGGCGGCGGGCTCGTGCCGCTGTCTTCCAAGGAGTTCGACCTGCTGCTGCATCTCGCCCGCTCGCCCGGCAAGGTGCTTCCGCTCGAGCAGCTGTATAAAATGACCTGGGGCGTGGACAGCAACGGCGATACGCGCACGCTGCTCGTCCACATCAGCAACCTGCGCAAGAAGATCGAACCGAACCCCACCGATCCGAAGTACATCCATACCGTGCGGGGGATCGGCTACAAATTCAACGTGTAGCATAGAGCTTACGGCTGATGTCCGATGTCGCTCATCAGCTTGTCCAGCTCTTCCGGGGTCAGATCGCGCCACTGCCCCACCGGCAAACCGGCCAGCTTGATGTTCATAATGCGCACCCGCTTCAGCCGGCGCACCTCGTAGCCGAAGGCGGCGCTCATCCGGCGGATTTGACGGTTCAGCCCTTGCGTCAGTACGATCCGAAACGTCCGGTCGTCGATGCGGTTCACCTTGCACGGTTTAGTGACGGTCCCGAGAATCCGCACGCCGCTCGCCATTCCCTGCAAAAACATCGAAGTGACCGGTTTGTTCACCGTCACGATGTATTCCTTCTCATGCTCGTGCTCGGAGCGTAGTATCTTGTTGACGATATCGCCGTCATTCGTAAGCAAAATCAATCCTTCGGAATCTTTATCCAGCCGTCCGATCGGGAAAATACGCTCGCGGTGTCCCACAAAATCCACGATATTGCCGCGGACGTGCCGTTCCGTCGTGCTGGTGATGCCTACCGGCTTGTGGAGCGCAATGTAGACGTGCTTTTTCTTCTCGCTGATCGGTTTTCCGTCGATCCGCACGTCGTCGCCTTCACTCACCCGGCTTCCGAGCTCGGCCAGCTGACCGTTAATCGTGACGCGCTTTCCCTCGATCAACTGATCCGCTTCGCGCCGGGAGCAAATTCCCGTTTCGCTGATATATTTGTTGATTCTCATCGTTCTCACTCCGCTTGTCCTGACTTTATCGCTCCATTATACCATGCGGGTTTTTCGTTGCAAAAAATTCAAGAGGCGCTCTGCGAAGAAGAAGGAAGCTCTGGCGATGCCGGAGCGGGAACGTGTGAAGTCATAAAAGCTTGTTCAGCTTGTTTATTGTGTTGGAAAATAACAAGGAAAAGAGGCGAAAATCGTATGATCGAAAACGCGGCAAAGCTCCCGGAGATGGAGCCTGTTATGGTGGAGCACAAGGAGTTGAAGCTGATCGGCATCCCGTGCATCGGCCTGAACGACATGGGAGGCAAGTATCGGCACGCCAAAGAAGCGCTGCTGTCTTCCGCCAAGCATCTGCCCCATATCGTGAACCCTCAAATTCATTACGGCCTGTGGCCGCACGGACCGTCGCAGAGCCATCCGGACACGCACGTATACATCCTTTGCGTGGAGGTCGAATCGTACGACGACATTCCCGAATGGTTCCTCCGCCTGACTGTTCCGGCGCACCGGTGCGTCGTCGTGGCGAATAAGGACGGGAACTTCGAGGCGGCCGGCCAAGCGGTCGAAGCGTATTTGCGCGAAAAGGGACTTCAAACCAGCGCCGGCAACCGTACCTACACGATATGCGAACGATACAATTACGAAGGCGAAGGATTCGCGCGGTACTCGCTTCCGCTCGTCGATTGAAGCCGCCTGTTGAACCGAACGCGAGCCCCCTTGCGCCTGCCATGCGCTTCTCCTGACGGACAAACTCCGGAAAAGCGAATTTGGCTGCACGGGGGTTTTTTACTGCTCCGACGGGCTTTGCGGCTTGGAAACCGTGGTGTGCGGCGCACCGGCAACCGCTGTCTGCGGCTTAGCGGAGCTTTTTTTGGTAAATAGAGTGAAAAAGCCGCTGTGCGTCGTTACATTCATCGTTTTGCCGTCCTTGACAAAAACACGGAGAGCCCCCACCTGCTCCTCTTTGTCTTCCTTCCATCCCCACTTGCGAATCTCATTCTCGTAGAAATCGGGAATACTTTCCTTTTCTTCGATACCTTTCATGTTGTAGCGCACATAGACGACTCCCGGATTGGAGAACGGAACGTCCGATTTGCGCGCCTCCGCCGGCACGGGAAACTGTTCGTCGATGCTTGAACCGACAAAGCTGTTGTTATTGGAAAACGCATACCCGTACACCAGAGCCGATAAGGTTACCGCCACCATAAGAAATAAAATAACTCGCAGCGATCTGCCGCGCATACCAACACCCCCAGTTGCTCTATACCTATTCGAAAAAGAATGACGATCTAGTACCATACAAAGTTTCATCCTTATCCGAAAGGTTTAATAAAGGGGTACACGGATGCGTCACGCCGTCCGGCGGAAAATACGAATCGAGGAGTGTTGCCCTATGTCCCGTAAAAAAACGCTGCCGTCGATCACCAAGCCCTTTTCCCACGTGCACGCTACGCTCAAAACGATGGGATTCACCGAACTGCCTTCCCGGGAAGGAAGCACATACGAATTGACGTTTCGCGATTCCGCTTCGCTGCAGGAATATCCATACCGTATCTATACGCATACGCAAGAGAACGGCCAGACCCGGATTGACTTGAACGAGGCCGGCTTCGTTGTGCAGGACAATATACCCGTTTCGGCAGACGCCGCTGCCCAAGAGATGTTGGCGGAGCTTCAGCAATATATGGAATACGGCCCGGCCAAGACGAAGCCCACCGAATCGACGCCGATCGGCAAGGCAATGAACGGCAAAATGGCCAACAACGAGAAGGAGGTCCGCCAGCTTGGCAAAGTGATGGCAAGCCTCCCGACGAATTCGCAGGTGATGGAAAAGGGCATGATGCCGGACCCTTTGCAATGAAGTCTCCCGCACAGGGAGCATATCGGAACGCTTAGAGCTTCCTTTGGAGGCTCCTGAGCTGGTTGAGAAACCCGCTTCGCGCAGAAACTCTCTGCATACGACGGTGGGGTATATCCCTCCGGCCGCTCTTGAAACCCGTGAATCTGATTAGAATTAGCGGTATTTTCACGGGCTTCAAAGGCGGACGTAAACTCTTACGGGATATACCCTACCTCTATTTCTCAGAGATATTTTACTACTAGGGTTTCTCAACAGCCTGTTGGAGCTTCCTTCGGAGGCTCCTTTTTGCTTGTCCACCTGCCGAAACAAGGCGTCCGGTGCGAATATTATTAGCATTGGTTAATTTACGCTAAAGCGGCGAACATTCCGTGGCGACAAAAGGGGGACCATCAGCCATGAGCTTATCCCGGATGTTTCGTTGGAGGCCGAAAACAAAGAGAGACACAGGCTCCTCGCCGAAACGCGAGGGGCAGTCGTATAGAGCCGCCGGCGGAGGAAGCCGAGCGGCGGACGAGGCGCGGCAGGCCGCCCGGTCCACGTGGCGCAGAGCCGGCAGTGTGGGGCAAGATGATCCGGGCCGCAGACAGGCGGCGGACGATTTCGGCCCTGCGGCACGCGAGGCACGAGAGCCTGCGCCGGGCAGCGGCGGCACGGGCGCGCGAAAGGGGAAGCAAGCGCGCCGGTTCCGGGGGCGGCGGTGGCTGTGGACCGCGGGCCTGCTCTGTTTGGCAGCCGTGGCGGCCGGTCTTGGCGCTGCCGCCGTATGGGTGCGCGGTCTGGACATCAGCAAGCTGGAGCATCCGCTCCCCGAGCCGAGCTTCGTCATGGACGCCGGGGGACAGCCGGTGGCGCAGTTGTCCTCGTCCCGAATCGTGCCGGTGCCGCTCGGCCAAATTCCGCTGGATTTACGGAATGCCGTCGTTGCGGTAGAAGACCGGCGCTTTTACGATCATGCCGGCTTCGACGTATGGTCGATCGGCCGCGCACTGGTCCGCGACTTGAAAGCCGGGGCGATGGAGGAAGGCGGCAGCACGATCACGCAGCAGCTTGCCAAAAATTTGTTCCTCGACTCGGACAAATCGTTCAACCGCAAATTCAAGGAGCTCGGTTACGCGATAAAAATCAACTTTGCTTACAGCAAAGACGAAATTTTGGAGCTCTATCTGAACAGCATTTACTTCGGCGAAGGGCGCTGGGGCGTCGAAGGGGCGGCGCAGCAATACTTCGGCAAATCCGTCCAGCAATTGACGCTTGCCGAATCGGCCGTGCTGGCCGGTCTGCCCAAAGCTCCTTCGCTTTACTCTCCGGTGCGGCATCCGGACAAAGCGCTGAAGCGGCGAAACCTCGTGCTGTCGCTGATGAAGGAGCAGCATTTCATCAGCGACGCCGCCTACGATAAGGCTATCGCCGAGCCGATTGCCTTAAAGCCGAACAACGGAGAATCGCTGAAGGGACGGCACCCTTCCTATGTCGACTATGTCATGGATGAGGCCGAGAAGCTTTACGGCTTCACGGAGCAGCAGATTTTGACGCACGGCCTGCGGATTCATACCGCGATGGACCTTAAAGTGCAGCAGGCGGCGGAAGAGGTGTACCGCATGGATGCGCTCTTCCCGCAAAGTCCTCCCGATCGCCCGGTGCAGAGCGGAGCGGTCCTGCTGGACCAGCGAACCGGCGGTATCCGCGCGATTGTCGGTGCGCGAGGGGATCAGACCTACCGCGGCTTCAATCGGGCCACCGAGCTAAAGCGGCAGCCCGGCTCATCGTTTAAGCCGCTGGCGGTCTACGGGCCTGCGCTTGAGCATGGCTATTCGCCGGAGTCGATCCTGTATGACGGGCAGCTCGACATTTCGGGTTACCGTCCCAAAGATTGGGACGGGCAGACGAGGGGACAAGTCTCGCTTCGGGAAGCCGTGATCCGCTCGTGGAATATTCCCGCTGTCTGGCTGCTGAACGAAATCGGCATCGACGCCGGGACGAACTACGTGCGTAAAGCCGGGATCGCCCTGCCTCCGGCGGACCGCAACTTAAGCCTCGCGCTCGGCGGCTTGTCCGAAGGCGTCTCGCCCTTGCAGATGGCGCAGGCGTACGGCGGCATAGCAAACGAGGGCGTGATGCAGAACGCCCACGCCATCACCAAAATTACGACCAAGGACGGCCATACGCTCGTCGAAGCCAAACCGCAGCCGACCAAGCTGACGGAGCCGGTCTACGCCTATACGCTGACGAGGCTGCTTCAAGAGACCGTCGCGCAAGGAACAGGGATCGCCGCCGCACTCAGCGGTCGTCCCGCCGCGGGTAAGACGGGGACGACGCAGCTGCCCGCAACGGCCGAATTCGAGGCCATCGGCCGGAACGGCGCTAAGGACGCCTGGTTCGTGGGCTTCACCCCCGAACTGACGACCGCGATCTGGCTTGGGTACGATCAGACGGACAAGACCCATTATTTGACGACATCCGGCGGGGCGGTGCCTGCGCAGCTGTTTCGGGAAATCATGACCCGGGCGCTGAAGGATACCCCGGTGACCGATTTTCCGGTACCTGAAGAAGTGCGGCGGGCGATGGAGGAGGCGCAGCTGCGCTCACCGCTCGGGAGCGACGGACGTGCGCCGGAAACCATGGAGCCGCAAGAGCGCAGCGGCAAGCCGGAAGCGCACCGTCCCGGCTGGCTAAGAAAAAAACAAGGTGATTAAGCCCATTTTTAGATGGATAAGTGCCCAATTCCTCCTCTCTGACATATGGTGAAGTATGTTCTAATCAGAGAGGAGAAATCAAATATGTCTCAAGAGACGATAATCGAAACTGAAACAGCAGGGGAGATCGACTACAGCCGTCCGCATTACCCGTATCATGGTCATCATCACCCGCATCATTTTCCCCACGGCTTCCATCCGCATGGCTTCCATCCGCATGGATTCCATCCTCACGGCTTCTTTCCGTTTGGATTCCATCCGCACCACTTTCCGCACCATCATCATCATATGCATGGGCATCATTTTTATCATCATGCCCGCTGGGTGCAGGATCCTTGGTCCGGCGAATGGTTCCTCGACTGAAGAAAGGCGGCGTAACAACAAAGGGCGTTCTGCATTAAGCAGGACCGCCCTTTGTTCTTTTCAACGGCTTTGTATGCCGCAATTCTTAAGCCCCGCTACCGGAAATCGAGACCGTGCGGCGCGTAAAAAGAAAAATCGTAGACACCAGCGCGGCCAAACTGACGATAAACCCGTACAGGAACAGCCGGTGGATACCGGTCATAAAAGCCGGCGCCGACGTCAGAAGCGCGCCCATAATCGTAACCCCGGCCGCCGTACCGATATTCCGCGAGAAGACCTGCAGCGACGTGGAAATCCCTTTTTGATCGGCGGCAACAAGCTGCTGAACCCCGATGACCGATACCGTATAGAGCAGTCCGTACGCCAGTCCTTGCAGCACCATGATCGCATTGACGTACCAGAAGCCCCCTTCGTCCGGCAAAAACAGCAGCAGCAGACCAGACAGCACCAACAGGACGTTGCCCGTAAACAGCAGCGGCCGGTAGCCGTAGCGCAGCACCCATTTGCCGGCCGGGACGCCTACAAGAATCCATCCGACGGACATGCCGAGCAGCGACAGCCCGCTGACGAAAAGCGAGTACCCGTGCTGCTGCAAATAAAACGGAATGTAGCTGGACGTGCCGAACAGCGCCGCGCAGGTCAAAAAGCCGTTCAGGTTCATCCAGGCGACGGAGCCGTTCTTCAGCAGCGCCACCGGCATAATCGGTGAAGGATGCCTCCGCTCGTTAACCACGAACAGCAGTAAAAACAATACGCCGCCCGCCGTATACAGCAGAAAACCCTCGCTCACCACCGTATTGAACAGCAGCAGCCCGATGCCGAGTCCGAACCAGAGGGCTCCCCAGTAGTTAATCCGGCTTTTGCGGGCCTCGTACACTTCCCGGTATGGCACAAGCAGCAGCAGCGATGCCAGACAAATCGGAATATTGATATAAAAAATCCACCGCCAGCTCAAATGCTCGATGAACAAGCTGCCGAGCAGCGGCGCCAGCACTGACGAGATGCCCCACATGCCCGTGAAGAACGCCTGGATCTTGCCCCGCGCTTCCACCGGGAACAAATCCCCGGCGATAATGGCCGGGAACGCAATCATCGCACCTGCGCCGAGCCCTTGGAGTCCCCGGTACAGCACGAGCTGCAGCATCGTTGCCGCCGTTCCGCACAGCACCGACCCGAGCAGGAAGACCACAATGCCGACCGACAGCACTTTTTTGCGTCCGAACAAATCCGAAAGCCTGCCGCTGAGCGGCGTTACAATCGTACATAAAATCATGTAAGAGGCGAAGCTCCACGCGTACAGCTTCACATCTCCAAGCTCCTCTGCAATCCGCGGCATCGTCGTATTCATGATCGTCGTATCCATCGACGAAATCAGCACGGCGAGCACGATGCTCGCCATCACGGCCAAGCGGTTCCATTTCATACGGTTCCTTCCTCCTTCATCGTCTCACCGTGTTCCCGGAACAGTAGCTTCAATATAACACAGCGGCAAGATGCCGAGCCATGGTTTTTGCGTTTTTTCCAGACCGGTTTCCATCGCCTTCCACGCATGCGGGGTTTTCCCGAAGGGAATTCTAACCGCGAAATCGATATTATCCCATACAGGAGGCCCATCGCCCATGAAAATCGAAACGACCGACTACCAAATCGCCCCGCTTCACGAGCAAGAAAAAGTCATCGATATCATTCAACAGACGGAAACGCGGCTGGCCGAATTGACCGGCAGTCCGATTACGCTGATTGCCTACTCTAAGACGGAAGGGGAGAAGAAATTGTGACCGGCAAGAAAGATGAGGCGCGGCGGCCCCACGCACCGACCATCGCCCCAGGCATGAATACGCACGATCCTTTGGAGGAAAAGGCGACGGAGGAAGAAGTACGGCATGGAGACGCCACTCTCGTCTCCCGCTTGTACTTGGACCGGACTCCCGAGGACTAGGGCAGCTAAGAAGATCGCGGCAAAAAACAGCCCGTCCGGAGCGTTAATCCTCTCCAGTCGGGCTGCCGTTGTGCAGGCGGTAAAAGCGGAAGACCTCAAGATCAGTCGTCATTCTCATCGTCGTGCTTATCGCGGTTTTTCGCTTTTTCCTTTTCTTTTTCCTTTTCTTTCTCCTTATTCTTGCCCTTGCCATGCTCCTTGTCCGCCCCGTGGCCGTTAGGCTCCGGCTTCCCGGCTTGTACGGGCGGCGTACGTACGACTTTGGCGTCGTCTTTCCACTTCACGTCGATCTTCCAATCCGGCGAATCGTCCTTCAGCTTGAACTGCGCCGCCAAGCGCTGCTTAAGCGCCTTCTCCCAAGCGTCTTTCTCCGAAGGCAGCCCCTGTATCAGCAGAAGAAGCAATTGCTCCGCCTGCGCTCCCTTCAGATGAACCACCGCACGATCCTTGGTTTGGATATAAACGTCGGCCTCATCGCCTTTGTCCGTCTGCTCCTGCTTTACCTTCAAAGCCAGCTCCCGGCTTTTCAGCTCCAACGACAGCCGCTCCCAAGGCCAGCTCCCGTTGACCGCCGGCTTAGCCGGTTCCGCGGCAGCCGGACGGTCAGCCGGAGCCGAAGTCGCAGGCGTATGCGCCGGACCGGCCGGTGGCACCGCGGCCGTGCTGCCGGAAGGCGCAGGCACTGCTGACCCCGGCGATGCCCCGGAGCCTTGCGTTGCCGCCGCGTTCGGGTCGGCGGCCGGCGGGGCCGGGCTCTGCGGTGCAGCGGCTTGTTCGGGCGCCGCCGCCTTAATGTAGGCGGCTTGATTTTTGCTGTTTAATATAATTTCCAGCGAATCGCCCGGCTTCAAATCCGTGATCGCCGCTTTTTGCAAATTACGGTATACCCATACGTCCGCAGTTAGCGAATAAGTTTTTTCCGTTCCGTCGTAGGATACTTTGATTTGTTTGTTGCCGTCCGTCAAGCCCACGAGCCGCCCTTTGGCTTCCGTCGATATTTCAGCCGATACGGGCGCATCTCCCACCCAAGTGACGCCATAAACCAGTCCGCCCAAAAGCGCGGCTGCAATAACCCACACGACCGTTTTTTTAAGTTTCCCCATTGTTTGTCTCCCCCTGTAACAGGCATGGAAAGCTGCCGCCCGTGATTTTCGAACAGAGTTCGATATACGATTCGGGCTTTCATGCCATTTTCAGGGGATGCGGACCGAAACAGGCCTTCAGACCGGGTCCCAACGGTTGGCGTACGCTTGCAGCCGGGGATGCGTGACCGGGCTTCCCTCCTCGCTCACGAACCAGCGGATTTTTTTGATCCACGTCTCGAACGACTCGTAGCCTGCGAGCAGCTCGGCCGTCGTCTTGGTCACCCAAACGAAATGGGGAGCGGCGTACTTCTCTTCCAGAAACCGGAACGCCGTGTCTGCAGGAGTGTACTTCTTACGCTTGCCCTCGAACGGTTCGACGGTGTAATCGACATCCGTATCCGAAGCGGCGAGCAGCGCCTGCAGCGCTTCGACCCTCTGGTAGTAAGGAGCTACGGAACGACGTTTCTCCATGCGCCGGACCGTCTCCTCATGCAGCGGATAAAACACCGCCTTCGCGATGCCGCGTTCGCTCGCCAGCCCAAGGACGCGTACAAGCTCCTGCTTCGTATAATCCTCGAACGCATCGTAAATCCACAAGCTTCCGCGGTCCGTATCTCGCCCATTCGGCGGTTCGTACCCGAACGGAACTTGGCTCGTCTGTCTTGCCATTCGGCATCCTCCTCTCGTCGCTTGTAGAAATGGGATTTCGCTTAGTATGCCTTTCGGAAAAAGAGAATATATTCCGGACAGGCTGCGCACGTTAAACATGAACTGACGATATATAACCTTATCCCGAAAGGAGGAAACGCCATGTCGGAAAATAAAAAGCACGAAGGCAATTACGAAAGCACGGCTTCGACGGAAGCCGCAAATCAAGATATGGAATTCGTGAACGATACGCTCAATCAAGTGAAAACAACGGTTAATGAAATCGGAGCGACACAGAAAGAGAAGGAGTAATCAGCCTGCTTCCTGCGCACCCGGACGGCTGTTAGCTCTGGACGGCGAGCCAAGCCGCCCGCACGGGCTGCCATGCTTCCAGCTTGGCCGCTTGCGACATCGCCCGCGCCGGACTCGATGACGGCAGCAGCGTATAACTTCTGCCGTCGTCCGCGGCCCCCTTCATGACCTGCCTGCGGTACAGGTCCGCCGCCGTGCTGCCGTTGAAGAAAACATGGCGGATACCCGGATACGCCGCGTAGAACCGCGCGAATTCGTTGGCCTCGGGACGGCGGATCGCCGTATCGAGACTGCCTTCGCGCTCGCATGCCGCGAGCACGTCCCACAGCGCTACGCCGCGGGATAACGCGAAGCGGAGCCGCTCCTCGTATGCCGCAGCCGGCTCCCCGCCGTCCAGCAGCGCGTAGAGAAGCGGCCAGAAGCCGTTGCGGGGATGGCCGTAATACTGCTGTGCCCGCAAGGACGCCTCTCCCGGCATCGATCCGAGAATCAGCAGCCGGCAGCGCTCATCCGCGACCGGCGGCAGGCCGGTCAAGCGGGGACGTTCCTTATCCGCTGCCATCGATGCATCGCCTCCGTTGATTCGTTTCATATCCAAGCAGCCTCATTGTAGCACACGCAGCCCCGTACATGACACATAACGAAGCCAAAAGAAAAACCGCAGGACGCGGTCATACTTTGAACCGTCCTGCGGTTTGCTGAAGCTCGTCCGCTGCCTTCCGAAGCTGTTCGGCTTCCCCTGACGCCTTACCTGCAAGGTCGAGCTGACCGGCGGAGGCAGCAGCCGCCCTTAGCGTCTGCTCCGAGGCGCTGCCAGCGATGCGGGCCATTTCCTCGATACCGGCCGTCACCTCCTCGGTGCCGGCGGACAGCTGCTCGGAGGCAGCCGATATTTCCTGAATTTGCGCCGTGATGCCCTGCGCCATCGTCAAGATCCGTTCGAAAGCCGCGCCGGCCTGCCCGACTTCCCCGACACCTTTCTCCACCTCTTGGCCTCCCTTGGCCATCGCGGCTACCGCAGATGCCATCGAGGCCTGTATGTCTTCGATCTGTTCCTGAATGCGCTGCGCCGACGCCTCGGACTGCTCGGCCAGCTTGCGTACCTCGCCAGCGACGACCGCAAAGCCCCGGCCGTGCTCTCCCGCCCGGGCCGCTTCGATAGCCGCGTTCAAGGCGAGCAGGCCCGTCTGGGACGCAATGCCGGATATCGCGCCGGCCATTTCCTGCACCGAGTGCATGCGGCCTTCCAGTTCCCTGATCGCTTGGCCGACCTGCTGCGCCGACTGGCGCATCGTCCCCATCTGCTCCATAGCTCCAACCGAGGTGCGATTGCCCGCTTCGGCCTCCTGCACCATCGCGAGCGATGCCTCCGTGACGTGGGCCGATGCCTCGGCGATGCGCTGAATGCCCGCCGCCATCTCCTCCATTGCCTTGGCGCTATCCCCGGCGCTCACGGCTTGGCTTTCGGCGCCCGCCGCCAGTTCGTCCAGCGTATACGCAATCGCCTCCGAAGCTTCGCGGGACTGCGCGGCATGCGCCGCGAGCTGATGCGAGCTGTCCGTTACCCGAAGGGAAAGGGCATGTACTCCCTTCATCATCTGCTGCAAGTGGGCGATAAACCGGTTAATCTCCCCGGAAAGCCGCCCCATCTCGTCCTTGCCTCTTACGGCAAGGCGGTAGGTCAAATCCGCTTCCTGCGAGTTGAGATTGGCCGTCGCAGCCAGCACTGCCTGAAGCTTGCGGGCGACGGAAAACTTCAACAGCACGAACAACAGGCCGAGCACAACAAGCAGCACGATCAGAAGCTCTACGGCGACCGTGAGCTGCTGCTGCGCGATCAGCGCGTCCGATTTTTCCTTATTAAGCGCAATGCGAACCGCCCCCCAATGCTTGCCCTCGAAGTATAGAGGGTAAGACATGTCCCACGTCTCGACGACCCGTCCTTCCACGCTTCGCGGGTATTTTTGCAGCAGCACATCGGAAGTATCCTTGTACGCCGCGGCCGCATAGCCCGTCGGGTCGTTGAATACGCGATTGGCCCGGTATTTCTGGCTCAGCTGCCCCTCCGCTCCCCAGCGGTCCTTCGAAGACTCGCCTTGCGGACTGTAGCCGCTGTTGTGCGTCGCGATGAAGCCGACCGCGTCCGGATTCGCCGAGTAGGCGATCGGAATGGCGAACACGATCTGCGGGTCGGTCAGGAATCCGTCGACCATCGCCTGCCACCGCTCGTCCGTATAAGCGCCGTAAGCGCTGGTGTATTTCAACTCGTATTGTGCGAGCGGGATGTCTTGACCGTCGAATCGTTTCTGCTTCGCCGAAGCATATTCCTTATCCTTCGACCGCTTCTCCGCTTCCTCGCGGCTTGCGGCGATCGGCTCCAGCCGGTCGTCGAACAACCGGGTCCGCAGCTCTTCGCCGGAGAGCTTCGTGCCGTCTTGCAGCGTCACCCCGGTGCGCAGGTCCAACTCGGTCAGGCTCTGCAAGCTTTTAGATAACGATATCGCCATCGTCCGACCTTTGTCGAACAGCGAAGCTTCCGCGTGACTGCGAATGATGCTGCTTTGATAAGCGAACACCACACCCATTAAGAGCAGGAGCACCAGGCTGCTGTACACCATAAATCGGCCCGTTAACGAATGAAGTGGATTTCTCATGTTACTAGCACCTCGGGTTCTTAATTTTTCCAATTCATGGATGGAGGAATGTTCCAAATGAACATTAACATCCATTGTACTACGGAACCCAGGTGAAAAGTTTCACAAAAACTGAAGAAGTTTTGTCGAATTTTAGGACAAATGCAATGAAAAAGAACAAAAAAGAGAGAAAATCCCCCTTATGTCCTAGGACTCTCTCTCTTAATTAACATTTACGTCTTCAGCCACGGTTCCAGCTTGTCCTGCAGCGCCCGTTCCAAGTAGGGCTCCGCCTGCAGAAAATTCCGGAATCCTTGGTACTCCTCCGCCTGCTTGGCCCGTTCGGCGGGTTTCGGCGGCTGAATGCTGCGAACCGCCCGGATTAAAATATTTTTCGGCGTATGCTCCAGGTCGATGAATTCAAGCAGCTGCGTCTTGTAGCCGACCAGCTCAAGCAGCTTCGCCCGGATCGCATCCGTGGCCAGCGCGGAAAACCGCTCCTTCAAAATGCCGTGCTGCAGCAGCGGGCCGAGCACGTCGCTGCGCACCTGCCGGAACAGCTCATGCTGACAGCAAGGCACGGACAAGACGACCGAAGCGTCCCAACGAACCGCCTTCTCCATCGCCGCATCGGTCGCCGTATCGCAGGCATGCAGCGTCACGACCATGTCGACCTGCCGCAGCTCGTCGTACTTGGCGATGTCGCCGACAAGGAACCGCAGCCCGTCATAGCCGAGCTTCTCCGCAAGCGCGCTGCAGTGCCGGATCACATCTTCCTTGAGATCGAGGCCGACGACGCGCAGGTCGAAGCCCTGCATCTCCTTCAGAAAATGATACATCGCAAACGTCAAATACGACTTCCCACAGCCAAAATCGACGATAGTCAGCGTCCGGTCCTTCGGCAAATGCGGCAAAATATCGGCGATCATTTCGACAAACCGGTTAATTTGCCGGAACTTGTCGTATTTGGGGGCCAGCACTTTTCCCTGGGCGTTCATAATTCCGAGCTCGATCAGAAAAGGAACGGGGACGCCTTCCTCCAGCACGTAGTTCTTTTTCCGGTTATGGGCAGGCGCCCCGCTCACCCCTTGCTTCGTCGGCGGCTTGCGGAGGATGCCGATCTTGCCTTTCTTGCTGATCAGCACCTGATAGTCCGCTTCGCCCGTCTGCAGCAGCCCTTGCCGGAACTGCCCGGCAAGCAGCGCATTCAGCTTCGCCTCCGCCGCTTCCGGCGCCAAATTCTCATGCAATACCTTCGGCCCGCAGAAGGAGCTGAATTGATAGTTCAAAGCCCCCTTGAGCTGTACGGGCTTCACCGTCACCTTCGTGCAGCCGTCCGGCTCGCTTCGCCGCACCTGGCTGAGCGTCGCTTGGATCAGCGTCCCTTCCTGAAACAATCGCCCCGTTAATTCTGTCAATTCCTGCTCTTGCATCCCGCTTCACGTTCTCCAATCCGTTAGTTCATGATTTAAAATTCCGGGATAAACCGGATGATCTTATCGTCGTCCTTCTGCGGCTGCCCGCGGCCGTCCCGGTTGTTCGTCAGCACATAGAGCGAACCGTCCGGCGCTTCCGCCACCGTTCGAAGCCTGCCGAGCTCGCCGGCGAGCAGCGGCTCGATGGAATGGGCGCTCTTGCCGTCTTGCGCCAGGACGATGTGCAGCATCTGCGTCCCGCGCAGATTGGCGGCCAGCAGGTGGCCTTTCCACGGCCCGCGGCTGACGAAGGTCATGCCCGACGGCGCCCATGTGACGTCGCCGCTGTGCACGACCGGCGCTCTTAGCGGTCCCGGTCCTTTTTTCCCGGCATCGGCCGGGTTGATCTCGGTCTCGTCGCCTTGGACGAGGGGCCAGCCGTAGTTCGCCCCGGCCTCGATGAGATTGATCTCGTCGTGAGCCGTCTGACCGTGCTCGGAGCCGTACAGCCGCTCCGTCTCCGGATGCCAGGCGAGCCCTTGAGGGTTGCGGTGGCCGAGGCTGTAGACAGGCGAGCCGGGGAACGGATTGTCCGGCGGCACGGAGCCGTCTTTGGCGATGCGGAATATTTTGCCGGCGAACTTGGCCGCATCTTGAGCAGCCGGGCGGTCGTCGGCATCTCCGTTCGTAATATACAGCATGCCGTCCGGCCCGAACTTCACCCGCCCGCCGTCGTGAATCCGGTTGCCCGGCAGGTTATCCAGCAGCACTTGGTTGAGAACGGCTTTCCCGCCCTGCTCCTTCAGGCGGACGACCCGATTGACCGGCCGTTCGTCTTGGACGTACGTATGATAGGCATAAATATAGCCGGTGCGTGCAAATTGCGGATCGAGCGCGAAGCCAAGCAGCCCCGCTTCCCCCTGCTTGTACAAACTGCCGTTCACTTGGAACACCGGCTCCGCGATCAGCTTCCCCTTGTCGATGACGCGCAGCGCACCGCCGCGCTCAGTAAAGAAAATACGGCCATCCGGCGCAAAATCGATTTCCCACGGCACGGCCAATCCTGCGGCTACGGTTTCCCGCTTATAAGGAAAGGCAGCTTTGGACGCTTCGCCCGGAGACGGGGCGGAAGGTGCCGTGCCCGAAGCAGGGGCTGCCTGACGCTCCTCCTCGCAGCCGGCAAGCAGCAGCGCAAAAAGCAGTCCCGCTGCGGTACGCAAAATCGTTCGATTCATAAGGGCCAGAGCCTCCATCCCTTTTCATCCCATTATAACCAAACGGCGCAAGGAAAAGCGACCTGTCCGAACCATATTTCATTCTGCTGCTTTATTTATTGTGGAACCACGCGACAAGCAATGCGGCAAAAGCAATGAGCAGATTGATCCAGCCGGGGTAGAGCTGCTTGTTGAGCAGCCGCTCTTTTTCAATCCGTTCGAGACGTTCGTCGCGTGCACGCAGCATCTCGTTCAATTCCATTCGGGATATATAGTTGCCATGCCACTTATCCAGCTTTTCTTCCATGCGCGTGACGGCGACTTCGATATTCTCGAGCCGGGTTTCAACCTTCGTTAACCGTTCCCCGTCTTTATACGGATTCGCGTTCATTGTTTTTGTCACTCCTTTGCTGGGCAGCGCCGCGAGCGGTCTGCCGACTGGGTTCCGCTCTACAGTATATGCGACAAGCCTCCCCGCCGAAGCGACGATTACACAGCGGCAGCGGGTAATCAGGCCTCAATTTACAAAAAAAGGCACAGCTTCCTGCGCCATCCGCAAGTCGCCATGCCCCCGGTCCGGGACGCTATTTTCCCAAAAACGATTCCAGCATCCAAACGTGCTTCTCCAGCTCGCTGTGGATCGCAAGCAGCATATCGCCGGTCGTCTCGTCGTCCGCCGCTTCGGCAATCGCCATCCCTTCCTTCAGCTCCCCAATCAGCGTTCCGAAGTCGTTGGCGATGGAACGGACCATCTGCTCGGCATTCTCGCTGCCGGAAGCTTCGTGCAGGGTCGTTTTCTCCAAAATTTCTTTCATGGTGGCGACCGGCTGCCCTTTGAGCGCCAGCAGCCGCTCGGCCAAATTGTCCACGTGAAGGGCCGCCTCGTTATACAGCTCTTCAAATTTCGCATGCAGGGTGAAAAATTGCGGCCCCTTCACATACCAATGGTAATTATGGAGCTTGATGAACAGCAGGCTCCAGTTCGCTATCTGGGTGTTCAGCACTTCCGTTAAGCTTTTGGACATGGGTCGTTCCTCCTTGGATCGCGTTCTTTTCCAGCTTATCCCTAGTTAATATGAAAAACTGAAGCCGCTTTTATACATCACACCGAAGGAACTGGCTAGGGGGCATTCGCGGCGATGGGCTCAGCCGGTACTGCAAACCGGACATAGAATGCCGTACCCTCCGGTCCGGTCTGCCACGTCAGCTTCGCTCCGTGCCGGGCAGCAATACTGAAGCAGACCGCCAGACCGAGCCCCGTCCCCCGCTCCTTCGTCGTAAAGAACGGCGTCCCGATCTTGGCCAGCACGTCCTTGTCCATGCCGTGGCCCTGATCGCTGACCTCCAGCACGACCTCCGACTCTTCCGTATAGGTGGCGATTTCAAGCCGTCCTCCGGCTTCCATCGCTTCGAGCCCGTTCAGCGCGAGATTCAATACCATCTGCCGGATCTCCTTCTCGTCGAGCTCCAGCTCGGGACACGATTCGAGCCGCAGGTGAAGCTGCTTATCGGCCAGCGTCGCCTCCGCTTGAATGAGCGGACCGATGGCCTCGATCACCTGAGCCAGATTTTGCGGGCGGCGGTCGGTGGTCTTGTTTTTGGCCAGCGCCAAAAACTCGCTGATAATCCCGTTGGCGCGGTTCAGCTCCTCCACCATGACGTCGATAATGTCCTTGGGCGGAAGGGTTTTCTTCGCGCGCATCAGTTGGAGAAAGCCGCGGACGGTCGTCATCGGATTGCGGATTTCATGCGCGATGCCGGCAGCCATTTCCCCGATCATATGCAGCCGGTCCAGCCGCGCAATCTCCCTCTCCAGCGCCACCCGGTCCGTAATATCCGTAATGACCGCCAGCACGCAAGGTACATCCGGCGTCTCAATGATCTCCGTGGACAGCAGTCCCGTCCGCCGCTCGCCCGCCTTGGTCACATACTGTACCTTCACGTCCGTCACTGTATCGGCGAAGTCCACGGGGGGCGTCTCGACCAGTCCTTCGTCCGAGACGAGCGTCATCTGCAGATTGGCGGCTCCCGACGTCATTTCTTCATAGGTGTATCCCGTATGCTTCATCCAGCTCTCGTTGACGTCGAGATACGTCCGGTCGCTTAACGACTGAATTGCCATCAAACAAGGCGTCGCCTGAAAAATCGTATAAAATCGCTCCTGCGATTCCCGGGCATCCTGCTCCATGCGCCGCCGCTCGTTCGTATCCTGGATATATAAGCTGATGCCGAGCGACGACGGGAAAGCCCTCACCTCAACCCAGCTGTCCGTCAGATTCGAATAAAATTCCGCCCGCTGCGGCGCTTGCTCCAGGGCTGCGCGCAAAAACAAATCGTAGCACTTCGAGCGTTCCACCGGCGCATAATCCCAGAACGGCCGGCCAAGCGCCTGCTCCTTCACGATGCGGAGGCGCTGCTCGGCCGAACGGTTCATGTAGACGATTGCCCCGTCGTGGTCGAGCGCATAAAACGCGTCCGTGATGCTTTCCAAAATATCGTTGATCCGGTCGTACGACCGCAGCAGCTGCTCGGTAACCTGATGCCGCCGCCGGATTTCCGCCTGAAGCCTTCCGTTAGCTTCGCGAAGCGCATACGTGCGCTGCTCTACGGCTTGCTCCATGCGGATATACTGCATTTTGCGCTCGGTCACGTCGCGAACCGAACAGACATAGATCGGCCGGTCGCCGATACAGGCGCTGCCGATCTGCAGCTCGGCAGGGAACGTCCCGCCGCTGCGGCGCACGGCCGTAACGTCCGTCGCTTCCCTCGTGCCGCAATCCGGCAGCAGGGAGCCACTTTCCCCCGAGCCGAACAGCCGCTCGGTGTACGGCACGACCAGCCACACGGGCTTCCCGATCAGCTCCTCCGGGCCGTACCTGAACAGCGGCCGGACGGCGGGATTGGCCGACAAAATCGTTCCCTCTGCGTCGACGGTCAAGAAAGCGTCAGTCGACGTCTCGCTGATGGCCCGGGCCATCGCTTCCATCCGTCGAAGCTTGTCCGTATTGTCCAGAAGCCGGGCATGCGCCTGCTCCAGGTCGATCGTGCGCCGGGTGATCAGCTCCTTTTGCGCCTTAAGCTGCTCCCGGTCCCGGTAGATGCCTGCGAACTGCCTGACCTTTACTTTTAACACAACCGGCTGCACCGGCTTGAATATAAAATCGATCGCCCCGATTTCATAGCCTCGTACCATATGCTCGGTCGCTTGACTGAGCGCCGTAACGAAGATCACGGGAATCGACCTGTACCGCTCTTGCGATTTCAGCATGCGAACGGTTTCAAAGCCGTTCATTCCCGGCATTTCAATATCCATCAGAATCAAGGCGAAAGGCTCCTGCATCACTTGCCGCAGCGCTTCCTCTCCGGAATTGGCTGTGGCGATGCGGTAATCGGGAGATTGCAGTATGGAAGACATAGCGAGCAAATGTTCCGGCCGATCATCGACAATCAGTATATTTACTTGCGGTTCAGCCATATGTATACTCTCCTAGGGTCCGGTTATTATCCTATATCCTTACATTTTTCGCTAGCCGGACATTCTTCTCCTGCTGCCGCTATGAAAAAAAGAAGCCCGTTTCCCGAGGGAACGGACAGAGTGTTGAAAAAGTGGGCAAATGGGCCAATAGAGGTGTATGAGGGGGTTGGGGTATCCACTTCCGACCGCTGTTGTCATCGGGAAATCTGATTAGAAGCCGCTTGTAGCGGACATTTCCCGAAGACAAAGGCGGGCGCTATCGCTTCTCCAGTGGATACCCCACCTCCGTATGTACCTCTGTTTTGTAAAAGCCCACTTTCTCAACAAGCTCCACGTTTCCCGAGGGAACGGACTTCCTGGTCAAGTTCGCTTAAATATAACGTGAAATGAGGTCATGCAGCTGCCCGGCAACGATTGTCGAGCCCCGGCGCAGCTCGCTGCCCGGAATAGTCAAGCGGATGAGGCTTTCGTCCAGCCCCAGTTGTTCTTCGAGTTTTCCCTTGAAGCCCCGGGCGCGGCGGTCGATCTGCAGAAACAGCTCCAGATCGTCTCCTCTTGGGAAGTAGAGCACTTCCAGCTCGTCGAGCGCACCGTGGAAATTCGTCGTCGGCACGTACTCGAACTCCTGCACGAACGGCAGCTGCCCGCCCAAGTTTGGCGAGTAGTCGTTGGAAACTTCACGCAGACGGAAGCCGAGCTCATTCAGCGCCTCCATCACGGTAGCCACATTCGGGCCGGCAACGATGTCGATCTGGTCCCGGTCCCTGGGATCGATCGCCATGTCGATATCGAGTCCCGTTTCCAGCCAGACCGGCGTGTTTTGCAGTGACAGCGGAGCGTTTTCCGGAATCCCCAGCGTAAATGTGACCTCCCGGCCCTCGCCCGCCCGCAGCAGGAAGCCGTCGGTGATGTGGTATTTGGCAATCTCCGCGGTATAGGTCATTTTCTTATCGTTTTCTTCCTTCAAGTACTCCGTCTTCAAATACATGTAGATGCTTTCGATCTGCTGATCCAATTGACCGCCTTGAATATGCATGACTCCGCTAATCGTCTCTCCCGGTGAAACCCGCGGATGATCCAGCCTCGTATCCACCTTCGCCGATCCGATTCCTACACTTGCAAGCACTTTCTTAAAAATGGACATCGTCTTTGCCTCCCGCTTGAAGTATGCCAAAGTTATTTGTAGCTCTGCGGTTTCAATACGCGGCGCAGTGCCGGGCGGTTTCGCCCGGAACGCCATGCCGGCGAAGCTTGATTAAATCTTTATCTTTTGAGCAAACGGTAGCCTTTCCGCACCGCATTCAGCACGAAGCCGGGAATGGGGACACGCTGCAAAGGCGGAAGGTAAAACCGGTCGTACGCCTTCTTCAGATCGTCCCACATCCCGCACGGCTCCGGCTTCAAAAAGTCCGACACGTCGACCACGACGCCGCGGCCGTCCCGCATCATGACGTTTTTGCCGTGAACGTCGTGCGGGCGAAGCCCTTTGCTTACCGCATAGGCAAGCGCTTCGTCAATATCGTCGATTACCTGCCGGGGGATCGGGATGCCCTTCCGGATGCAATCGTACAGCGTGATGCCGTTCAACCGCCGGAGCACCAGGTAGCCGTCGCCATAGTACAGGCATTCCGAATAGGCCGGATGCCGCCCCAGACGGCGGTACACCTCGGCCTCCTCATCCAGCCCCGGCCGGCCCGGCGCATACACCTTCACCACAAACTCCGGGTAATCCGGGTGCGCGACAACCGCCGCATAGTTGCCCGCACCCACCAACCGCCAAGGGACAGGCACGCGGTATACGGCGATCGGATCGTGCGGCTGCTCGCTCTTGATACGCAGCTCCGGCCGCAGGCAGCGCTCGATCTGCATGATGAACGGATGGCGCTCATCCCAAGCGTCCCCGCCTGTCATCATCCAATGGCTATCCGCCATAAAAGTCAGCCGGTCTGCCCTTCACGCCCGGCTTGACGCGGAACAAGCCGCCGGCATGCGGCTGCTGCGCCAGCTGTTCCTCGCTCAGCCCGGTCCGGGCCGTCGTAATGTACAGCTCGTCCCAGTCCGGACCGCCGAACGCGCAGGAGGTCGTCTGTGCAGCCGGGACGCAGACGAAGCCGAGCCTTTCGCCGGTCTGCGGATTCCAGCAGGACACCCGCCAGCCGCCCCACTGGGCAACCCACAGCATCCCTTCGCGATCGACGGCCATGCCGTCGGGGACGCCCTCGCCCTCCGGAATCGTGACGACCGTGCGCCGGTTCGAGATCGCTCCTGCTGTCGGCTCGTAGTCGTAGGCGACGACCTGCTTGGTAGGCGAATCGATGTAATACATCGTGCGCCCGTCGGGGCTCCAGCCGAGCCCGTTGGAGCAAATCACGCCATCGATCGCCTTCCGCAGCGTCCCGTCAGGCTCCAGGCAATACAGCGCGCCCGTCGGACTGCTGCTCTTGCGGTTCATCGTCCCCGCCCAAAAACGCCCGGCTTCGTCGCACTTGCCGTCGTTAAACCGGTTTTCCGGCTGCCCCGCCTCCGGGTCGGCAAGCTTCGTCAGCCGCTCCGTCGCCAGATCGAGCAGATGAAAGCCATGCTCCAGCGCGAGCACCAGACCTTCGCCCTCCGCTCTCGGCACCGCAGCCCCGACCCGCTGGTCAAACTGAATCGAACGGTTCGTTCCTTGCACCGGATCATAGTGATGAATCCGCATTCCCTCGATATCGACCCACACCAGCCGTCCGCTGCGGTGATCCCATACCGGCCCTTCGCCCAGCGCCGCTTTTCCATCCAAAATCAATTCCGCCGTTAGCTGCCACGGTTCCAAATGCAGCCCTCCTCTTCTCGCATGCCTGAAAGCACGCACCATATGCTTCCATTGTAGCACAATGGAAAAGCCAAAAGCGATGCGGCCGCCAAGCTTGATAACGACGTGCAGACCGGGTTACGCGCTGCATCGAGCCGAAAAAAGACCCGTCGGCCCCATCTCCATAAGCGGAGGGGTTAACGGGTCTTGAGGTTCGCTTCGCCGCTATTCTTCTTCCATCGGTTGCAAGCTTTGCAGGTCCGATTGGTCTTCGGCAAGCTGCGCAGACGCTTGCTCTACGGCGGGCTTGTTCTCGTCATGCCCGGCTTGGGCGATCGAGCGCTCGGCTTTTTCCACGGCCGTTTCGGCCTGCTCGATCATTTGGGCGGTCGGATGGCTCTGCGCTTGGGTTACGGCATTATGCGCCTTTTCCACCGAGTTTTGCGCTTGCGAGACCGGATTTTGCGATTGCAGGCTGGTGTCGTATTCGTAACGGGTCATTCTTGGTCATCCTTTCCACATACAGGGTTGCTGTTAATGTGGGAAGAAACGACCGTTTTTATTCGTTCGGGATGGGCGGAGTCGCCGATTTTTCCGGGGCAGGTTAGCCGTGAACTCTCCCGGTCTGAATAGCGGTCGCATAATCGTCACGCCCGTTCTGCCGCGCAGCCGCAGCGGCCCGGTGCCAATCGTAAACGACTTGCACGTGCTCCACGATCCACGAACCGTTCGTGCGCCGGATGGCCGCATACCTCGCATGGGGAAACCCGGCTTCCATGACATGCGGATACGGGGCCTCTTCCTCGTAAGCCGGAAGGCCGACGCTGCCCGGGTTCACGATCGTTTTGCCGTCGGGCAGCCGGACCGTTCTGCTCATATGGGTATGTCCGCAATAGATCCACGAGGCGGCAACCGGCTGAAGCTCCCGTCTTAAACGTTCCGCGTCTTTGTTCTTGACCCCGTGCTCAGTAACCTCCTCGATCAAATAATGCTCGTCCGAAAACGGGGTGCCGTGGCAGAACAGCATGTCTTCCAACGTCCACGTGGCGGGGAACGTTCCGATCCACCGTTCGATGTCCTCCGTCAGCAGCGGCTTCACATGCCGGAACGTAAGCGAATCGGCCTCCGGTTCCAGCAGAATCCGGTCGCAGTTGCCCATGATATGGACAGCATTTTCCAGATTCATAAGCCGATGCGCCGTCTGCACCGGATCGATCGGCCCGAACAAGCTGTCGCCCAAATTGACGATCCGGTGAAGCTTCCGCGCCGCTATGTCCTCCAATACGGCATCAAGGGCGTAAATATTGCTGTGAATATCCGAAATTACGGCAATCGAGTCAGTCATCCCGGACCTCCCGTCTCAATAATCCAGGACCGCTTCGCTAAAGCAGCGTTACGGCCCATGTCCCCGAATTATACCCGCAATTCCTCGTGGCGTATAGCCGATTTCTCGATCTGGATCGTTGCATGATGGATATTGAACCGCTCCGCCATCAGCCCGATCGCCTGCTGCAGCACCTCTTGGCTGTCCCGATCGTCCTTGATCTGGATGTGGCAGCTGAACGAATCGAGGCCCGACGTAATCGTCCAAATATGAAGATCGTGCACGTCCACAACACCCTCGATGCTCTCCAGCGCCTGTTTCACTTCCTGCTGGCTCACGCCGGCCGGCGTTCCTTCCATCAGCACGTGCACGGTATGGGAGATCACGCCCCAAGCGCCCTTAAGAATCAGCAGCGCGACAAGCACGCTGATAATCGGATCGGCGATATACCAGCCGAAGGCCAGCATCACCAGCCCCGCGATAATGGCGCCGACGGAGCCGAGCGCGTCCCCGAGCACGTGGAGATACGCGCTGCGCAGGTTGACGTTGTTCTTCACGTCGCCCTTCCGCATGAGCGCCCACGCGCTGATCAGGTTGGCGAGCAGCCCTACGGAAGCAATCAGCATCATCGAGCCGCTGGCGACTTCCGGCGGGTTGAAGAACCGGCCGTACGCTTCCCAGATAATAAAGCCGGCGATGAGAAACAGCGTAATGCCGTTGAACAGCGCCGCCAAAATCTCGAAGCGGTGAAAGCCGTACGTCTTGGCCGGGGAAGCCGGTCTCGCGGCGAAGCTGAGCGCGATCAAGCTGAGCAAGAGCGAGCTGGCATCGCTGAGCATATGCCCGGAATCCGAAAGCAGCGCCAGACTGTTCGTGATAAGCCCCCCAAAAAACTCCAGTATCAAAATGCCCGCCGTAATGGACAAAGCGATGATCAGGCCCTTTTTGTTCCCTTCCCGGGCGTGGTCGTGATGGTGATGCCCGTGGCCATGATGATGGTGACCGTGACCGTGGCTGTGATCGTGCTTATGAGCTGCTCCTCCGCTATGCGCATGCGCGCTATGGTTATGACTGTGCATAGGTCGTCCCTCCCAAAATACGGGCGATTCGCTGCGGCGTTCGACCGTATATTTAATATATGAATATGTGCTCATATATTATTATGCATCATCGCATATCCCCTGTCAATGCTATCCATGAGATTTTTTACCCGCCGCCTTGCTCCATGATGTCAGTATGACCATTTCCATGCCGGTTTAAGAGGACCGTGTGTTTTTGACAAAACCGTGAAGCCGGCTGCGTGAAAATTAAAACATTTCAAAGAAAGCGCTTGCCATTTTATGTACTGTTTAATTATAATACAAAACATAACAATTAAACCGAAGCAGGAGGCGAGCTGCTCACATGATCATCGCAGGCATGAATATTACGTATCGTCATTTTCCGTTCGGGCATTTCCTGGACGGGATGGAGCGCGCGGGAATCGGCAGCATCGAATTATGGGCCGGGGAACCTCACTTCTATGTGGGGCGAAACCCGCTCTCCACGCTGCGGAGCATTCGAAAGGAGGTGAAAGCGCGAAAGCTGAACATCGTTTGCTACACCCCCGAGCAGTGCGTCTACCCGTATAATTTGGCTGCTTCGGACCCGGAGTGGAGAGCGAGGAGCGTGGCGTATTTCAAGGAAAACCTGTACGCCGCGGTTGAATTGGAGGCGCCGATGATGCTTGTCACGTCGGGGATCGGCGATTTTGCCGTGCCTCGCTCCGATTCTTGGAATTTTGCAAGCGATTCCATTGCACAATTGGCCCGAATCGCCGAAGCGGAAGGGCTGATTCTGGCGCTGGAGCCGCTGACGTCGTTTGAAACGAACCTGATCACGAGCCTTCGGGACGTGCGAAGCATGATGGCGGAGATCGGCTCCCCTTCCCTGCGCGGCATGATCGATACCGTCGCGATGCAGCTGGCCGGCGAAACGCCGGACGATTACTTTGCCGCGCCGGGCGGACTGCCGCATGTCCATCTGATCGATGGTGACGGGCAGTCGGACGCACATTTGGCGCTCGGTGACGGGGTGCTGAACTGGGAAAGCTACGTGCAAAGCTTGCTCAAGCACGGATACCAAGGATGCTGCACGCTGGAAATCATGGGGTCGCGTTATTATGCCAATCCGCAGGAAGCCATTGAAAAGTCGCTGGACAAGCTCCGGCAGTTCGGATTTTCTTCGTAGAGTTTAACAACTTGAACATGGAGGAACCGTGTATGAGCAACGGCAGTCTCACACGAAAACTTGGATTCTGGTCCGCCTTGGCCCTGGCCGTCGGGACCACCATCGGCTCGGGCATCTTTGTCTCGGTCGGCGAGGTGGCCCGCGCGTCCGGCACCCCGACGGTCTCGATCATGGCCTGGCTGATCGGCGGCTTGATCGCCATTCCGCAAATGATGGTTCTGGGCGAATTGTCGACCGCCTACCCCGAGAACGGCAGCGGGTACGTGTACCTGAACAAAGCCGGCTGGCGGCCCCTCGCCTTTCTGTACGGCTGGGCCACGTTCTGGGCACTTGATCCCCCTTCGATTGCGATCATGGCTATCGCGATCGTGTCCTACGCCGCTGTGTTTTTCCCGTTCTTCGCAGGCATCGCGGGAAAATTGCTGGCCGTCGCCATCATTCTGGCCATCACCGCGATCCACTACCGCAGCGTAAAGGAAGGCGGCGTGTTCCAGGTCCTGATTACCGCAGTCAAAATCGTTCCGTTCGTCATCGTCGTCGCACTCGGCTTTATGTATATGAATACCGACAATTTCGCCTACACCCCTCCGGGCGGCGCCGCCAATACAAGTCTTATGGGCGGCATTTCCGCCACGACATGGGCCTATACGGGCATGGCGGCGATCTGCTTCATGGCCGGTGAAATCAAAAATCCCGGGAAGGTGCTCCCCCGCGCCCTGATCGGCTCGGTACTGATCGTGCTGACTCTCTATACGACGCTGGCCGTCTCCGTGACGGGCTTAATGCCCTTCGAACAGCTGATGAAATCGGAAGCTCCGGTGTCCGAAGCCGTTACGTTTATTCCCGGGCTTGCGCATATCGCTTCGTCGTTTGTTTCGATTACCGCCATTATTGTCATTCTCGGCTCGCTCAGCTCGTGCATTATGTTCCAGCCGCGCCTCGAATACGTCATGGCCCGCGACGGGCTGTTCTTCAAACGATTCGGCCAGGTGCACCCCAAATACGAGACGCCGAGCTTCTCCATCATCGTTCAGGTCGTTTATGCATGCGTGCTCGTCTTTTTAAGCGATCTGACGACGCTGCTCGGTTATTTTACGCTAACGCAGCTCGCAATTAACATTATGGACTTCGTCGCGATCTACAAATGCCGCAAGCGCGACGATTACAAGCCCGTATACCGCATGCCGGCGTGGCGTCTGACGACGATTCTCGCGATTCTGGGCGCCACGTGGCTCGCATGGGGAACGTTCACCTGGGCCCCTTGGCAGGGCTTGCTCGCGGCGGGGATCGTCATCGTCACCGGCCTTCCGGTGTACCATTACTGGAAAAAAAGAAATCGCTCTCATCGCGCTCCCGGCATTGGCCATGACGAAATTCCGAAAGAAGCCTAATTCGGATTGATTTTTAATTCTATTTTGTTATAATACAAAACATAACAAATAAATTATAAAAGAGAGGCGTGTTGCATCCATGCTGCATTTGGACAAAACAAAAGTCGATTTTCTGGTAACGTCGAGCATGATCCCCGAGGTTGAAACCTTCATCCGGGAAGGTCAGCCGAAAATTGCCGGTATCGCGCAAAAGCTCGCGCAGCAAAAGATCGGACGCGTATACTTCGTCGGCTGCGGCAGCTCCAAGGCTGTCGGGGGCGCGGCCAAATATTTGATCGACAAATACAGCACGCTGGTCTCGAACGTCTACACCGGCTGGGAATTCGTCGACCATACGCCCCGCGCTCTGGATGCCTCCACGGCGGTCGTTGTCATCTCCCACTCCGGCACGACGGAGGAAGTGGTCCAATCGCTGCGAAAAGCCAATCAAGCCGGTGCCGTAACGATCAGTGTCGTGAACAAGAAGGAAGGCAATCCGCTCGGTGACGAAGCCCGGTTCGTGATCGACTACAACGCCCATGCGATGTGGGAATGCCACCTGCTGGCCCTGTATTTCCTGGCCCTGCAATGGATTCGGGAAGTCGAGCCGTCCGAAGAGGTCGAGCGCATTCTGGCCGATATTCCGAAGCTGCCCGCCGTCCTGGCAGGCCATATCGATTCGTTCGAGGAAAAGGCGCTGAAGCTGGCAAAATCGGTCAGCAGCTGGAAAGGCTTCTATACGGTAGCGGCCGGTCCGCTCGTATCCCTTGCTTATAAAGAAGGCGTCATTACGAATATGGAATTCATGTGGGGTCACGGCGCAGTGATCGAAAGCGGTGAGTTCCGTCATGGCCCGCTGGAAATCGTCGAGCCCGGCGTTCCGTTCGTCTTCCTGGTCGGCACCGACGCTTCCCGCCACATTACGGAACGCGCCCTGCGTTTCGTGCAAAAATACAAAGGCGAGCACATCGTGTTCGACTATCAGGAATTGTCCGGCGGCTTGCATCCGGATCTGGCCCCGATGGTCATGTTCGTGCCGCTGGAATGGTTCTCTTACTACTTCGCCGTCGCGAGAGACCACAACCCCGATGACCGCCGTTACTACGGCGTCGTCGAATACTAGAATGACGCGATCCCCCTGTCTTCCGGACAGGGGGTTACGCTCCTGTAGGAGGCGAATGGGAAGATGAAAGCTGCTACCGTCGGAGACAACTGTATGGACGTTTATTTGTCGAGGCAGGAAAGCTACCCGGGCGGCAATCCGGTGAACGTAGCCGTCTACTTAAAGCGGCTCGGGGGCGATGCTTCGTATATCGGCTGGGTCGGCACCGACAGCTACGGCGAGCAGATGCGCCGGGCGATCCGCGACAAAGGCATCGACGTCAGCCATCTGCACCAAAAAGAAGGCCAGACCGCCATAACCTACGTCGAGCTGATCGGCAGCGACCGCAAATTCGGTGACTATCACGAAGGGGTGATGGAGCACTTCCGGCTGACGGAAGCCGATCTGCGGTTTATCGAAGGGCATGCGCTGGTGCATGCCGGAATCTGGGGCCACGCGGAGCCGTATTTCCCGCGGTTCAAGGAGAAGGGCCTGATCACCTCCTTCGACTTCTCGGACCAGCTTCATCACGACTTGACCCGGCGGCTCCCGGCTTTTGTTGATTACGCTTTCTTCTCTTATACGCAGGACGACGCATATATCCGCAGCTACCTGAAAGAAACGCATGCGCTCGGGGCCCGGGTGGCCGTCGCCACCTTGGGGGAAAACGGCTCGCTTGCCTACGACGGCGAGCATTATTTTCGGCGGGAGGCGGAAGCGGTCACCGTCGTGGACACGATGGGCGCGGGCGATTCGTTCATCGCCGGCTTCCTGTACGGGATCATGAACGGACTTCCGCTGACGCAGTGCCTGGAGCAAGGAACGCGGGCCGCGGCGCACACGATTACGTATTTCGGAGCCTGGTAGCTGGAATTCGCGGCAAAGTTGCATGTATAATGAGAAGAAACAATGGCGACATGGAGTCGATTTTACGCTATGAACTTAAACCCATCGACAGCGCAGCCCTTATACATGCAAATCAGGCAAATGCTGAAGAACGATATTCAAGAAGGAAAATACAAACCGGACGAGCAGATTCCGACGGAAGCGGAGCTGTGCGACATCTATCAGGTCAGCCGCATCACGATCCGCAAAGCGATCGAGGAGCTGGTCAAGGACGGCACGCTCACCCGCATCCAGCGCAAGGGGACCTTCGTCACCTCGAGTAAATTCCAGAACGAGCTGCTGTCGGTCAGCGGCTTCTCGGAATTCAGCCACCAATTGGGGATGATCCCCAATTCGCGTACGCTGCGCAGCGAAGTGATTCCGGCTACCGCGGATATGGCCGAGCGGCTGCAGATCGAGGAAGGCAGCCCGGTGCTTGAGCTCGAACGGCTGATGTATGTCAACGAACGGCCGCTGTTTTACGATCTGGCCCACTACCCGCTGACGCGCTTCCCCGATCTGGAGAAAAAAATCGCGCGCGACGAATCGACGTACAAGATTTTGAAGCAAGACTACGAAACGGAAATCGACAGCAACGATAAAATCATCAATGTGATCGGAGCGACAAAGGATCTGGCAAAAGCGCTGGAATGCGACGTCGGCGCCAACCTGTTCCGCATCGTCAAAATCGCCTACGATTCGCACGACCGGCCCGTTCATCTCTCCACCTTCATGTGCGAGACCAATAAGGTGAATCTGACTGTGCATCGCGCGAAATGAGGCGTATCCCTCTACCGGTTAGCATGGCCTCCATCCAGCTATCCTTACAGAAAGAGTACACACGAGCTGTATGACAAGAGAGTGTCCCTCAGCCATTTTCATGGCTTTTGCGACACTCTTTTTTTGTTTGCCACTTCATACGAGCTAATCTCCCAGCCGTTCGTCATCGGCGAACGGCAGCAGTGGAGAAGCAATTAAATACGATTGAAACTCCTCGAGCTTATATTAGGAAAAGTCCGGTTTCCAAGACTTCAGTCTAGGACGGGAACTATACCTCGGGATAGTGCCTTTCGCTCCATTTTTTGATATCATGACAGTAACGAAATATTATGAAATTGCCGGACAGAGGACTTCGAGGAGAATGCAAATGATTGGAACTAAGATACAAGCCCTTCTTTTCGTTGAGGGGGCAAACAGGCTTGATTAATTCAGTTTTGGAATTTCTGCGCAGCTTCGGAGATATCGGGCTTTTCATTCACGCCATGATCGACGCTATTATTTTTCCAATTCCCGCGTTTTTTCTTCAAATTTCCTTGAGCGCTTTAAACCCCGGGAACGCCTTATGGCTGGCTACGATCGGCTTTATAGGTTGTATGATCGGTACGCCAATCGGCTACGCCATCGGTAAAACTTCAGGCAATCTTATTCTTCGCAAATTTATGAAACAAAAGCAGCTGGATTCCGTTACCGAAATGTTCCGTCGTCATGGAGAAGCAGCCATTATGATCGGTTCTTTCACTCCTATTCCTTTCAAGATTTTTACCATTTTATCGGGTTGTATGAATTATCCCCTTTGGAAGCTGATCGGTTATGCTGCTATCGGGCGTGCGGCGAAATTTTATGCCGTCGGAATTTTGTTCTACATTTACGGCCATGCGGCAGAAGATATGGTCGGCGGAAGCACGCTCACCATCTCCATGCTGGCTGCCGGCGCAGTGATTGCATTATGCTGGCTGCTCGTGCGAAAAATTCAACGCCGGAAAAAAGAAAAACGCCAAACCGACATTTCACAATAAGCTGCGAGCCAGTCGTTCTTCTCTGAAGAATGCTGGCTTTTTGATTTGAAATTATGCGGAGCAATTTTTTGCAGATGTATCGATTCCCCGATCCATTGCTTGTCGAAGCTGCGATGAGCGAGGGCGGCATGTTAAGTTTCTACAAAAAAATGCAAAAGCGCCCACAATCCCCTTGCCTGAATTTCCCTTTTTACAGTACACTCAACACAAAGTTACGCTGGAAACGCGGGGGTGCGCATGTACAAAATCATGATTGTGGACGACGAAGCGATCGTACGCGAGGGCATCAAGGAGCATATCGACTGGAATGGGCTGGGCTTCGAACTGGTGGGCGATTACGCGAGCAGCCGGGAAGCGTGGGAAGCGATGGAGCAGCTCAGACCGGACCTCGTGCTGTCGGATATTTGCATGCCGTTTATGGACGGGCTGGAGCTGACGCGGCTGATCCGGACCCGGTACCCTTTCGTGAAGGTGATCATCCTGACCGGCTTCGACGATTTCGATTATGCGCAGCAAGCGCTGCGGCTCAAAGCTTATGACTTTATTTTGAAACCGATTACAGCGGCCGACCTTCGCGCGCTGCTGACGAAAGTGAAAGGCGAGCTCGACGAAGAAACCCGCCAGCGGGAAGATTTGACGCAGCTGCATATGCAATTGAATCAAAGTCTGCCCCTGCTGAAGGAACGGTTTCTCGAACGGTGGGCGACGACCGCCATGGGGGATGCGGAAATCCGCGAGCGGCTCCGCTATTTCGGGCTTCCCGAGCCTCTGCCCGACTATGTGGCGATGGTCGTCGATATCGACGATTTCGGCAGCAGCGGACATCTGCCCTCCGATCGGGATCAGGAGCTGCTGCGCTTCGCCGTGTACAACATGGTGCAGGAAATCGTGGGCCAGGAGAACGGCATCGCCTTTCGCACCCGCGAGGAGCGTGTCGTTGCCATCGTGTCCGGGCTTGCGGCCATGCCCCTGTACGAGCTCGCGTACCAGCTCGCCGAAACGATCCGGCAGTTTGTCGAGAAATATTTGAATTTGACCGTAAGCTTGGGCGTCGGACGCGTATGCGGCGCGCTGGAGCAGCTTCCCCACGCTTACAAAAGCGCCCTGTCCGCGCTCGAATACCGGCTGCTGCTCGGCAAAAACCAGGTGATCGGCATCGTCGATATGGAGGGACAGCCGCCAGCCGCTCCAGACAACGGCGCAGAATGGAACCGGCTGCTTGCCTCCGCCGTGAAAACCGGAACAACCGCAGACGTTCACCGCTTGATCGAGCAACTGGTTGCCCACTTGAAAACGTCCCGGATGCCGATCGAAGCGTGCTATTGGCAGATCCAATCGGTGATCGTCACGCTGATGAATACGGTCCGGGAGCTCGGAGCGGACGAACCGTGCGCAGCCGCAGGCGAGCGCAATTGGCTGACGGACGTGTACCGGTTCAAGACGCTGGACGAAATCCAGGACTGGCTGAAGCACATTTTAAGCTTGGCGCTGGAGCAAATCTCCGAGCAGCGGAACCGCCTGACGCATATGCAGGTGCTGCGGGCCACCGAGTATATCCGCGAGCACTACGCGAACGACAAGCTCTCCCTGCAGGAGCTGTGCCGGCATACGCTCATGAGCACCAGCTATTTCAGCACCGTGTTCAAGCAGCAGCTCGGCGAAACGTTCGTCGAATATTTGACGCGGGTACGCATCGACAAGGCGAAGGAGCTGCTGCTGCATACCCCGCTCAAATCCTATGAGATTGCGGCGCAGGTCGGCTATGCCGATCCGAACTATTTCAGCCTGATCTTCAAGAAGCACTCCGGCCTCACGCCGACGGAATACCGGGACAACGCGACAGCCAAGGAGACCCGCCGATGAAGCCAGTGCTCCGCCTGCCGTCGCCCTTGTTCCAATTCAAGAGCATCCGCTCCAGCATCGCCGCGGCTTTTTCCTGCTTGATTCTCGTCTCCGTCGGCATCACCAGCTTCATCTCCTACCGGCTGTCCGCCGACGCCGTAGAGAAAAATTCGCAAGCCTACCTCTCGGAAGTCATGAAGCAGGTTGGCGCCAACATCCAGTCCTACTTCACGAATATGGAAAATATCTCCACCCTGGCCCTGACGAACAAAGACGTCAAATATTTTATCTCCAACACGGTGTTCATCAGCGAGGCCGACCGCCGCATATACGAGAAGCGCATTTCGGACATGTTCCAGTCGATTCTGTACACCCGCAAAGACATCGCCTCTATCATGGTGTTCGGCTACAACGGCAAGTTCGTGTCAGATCGGCGCAGCACCAGCCTCAATCCGAACGCGAAGCCGGAGGAGCAGCTCTGGTACAAGCAGGCGAAGCAGGAAGGCGGCAAGCCGGTCGTCTCCTCCTCCCACGTCCAGCATGTGATCCAGAACGAATACCGCTGGGTCGTCTCCCTCAGCCGGGAGCTAAAAAGCACCGACGGGATCGCGGGGGAAGGCATTTTTCTCGTCGATCTCAACTTGAGCGTCATCAGCGAAATCTGCAGTCAGGTCAACCTCGGGAAGCGGGGCTACGTGTTCATTGTCGACAACGGCGGCAACATCGTCTACCACCCGCAGCAGCAGCTCATCTACAGCAACCTGAAAAGCGAGCTGATCGACAAGGTGATGCATACGGACAGCTTCGTTACGTACGACGGCGACGAATCGCGGATCTATTCGGTCCATGATACGAAATTCGGCTGGAAAATCGTCGGCGTCGCCTACACGGACGAGCTCGTCACCAACAAGCACACGATTCAAGGCTCGTTCCTGCTGCTGGCCGTCTTCGGGCTGGCGATTACCCTGCTGCTGTCGTTCGTGCTCTCGCACCGGTTTTCCAAGCCGATCAAGAACCTGCAGGATAAGATGAAGCAGGTGGAAAAAGGCAACTTCGACATCCGCGCCGAAATCGAGCAGGAGAACGAGATCGGGCAGCTCGGGCGCACGTTCAACCTGATGGTCGGCCACACGAAGGAGCTGATGAGCGAAATCATCCGCAACGAGGAAACGAAGCGCAAGAGCGAGCTCAAGGTGCTTCAGGCGCAGATCAATCCGCATTTTCTGTACAATACGCTCGATTCGATCATCTGGATGGCGGAAGGCAAGAAGCATGAGGAAGTCGTGCTCATGACCTCCGCGCTTGCGAAGCTGTTCCGGGCCAGCATCAACAAAAGCGACGAGCTCGTGCCCCTTTTCATCGAAATCGAGCATATCCGCAGCTATCTGTTGATCCAGAAGATGAGGTACAAAGAAAAGCTGGATTACCGGATCGACGTCTCCCAAGACATTATGGCCTGCAAAACGATCAAAATTTTGCTCCAGCCCTTCGTCGAAAACGCCATCTACCACGGGATCAAAAACAAACCGGGGTGCGGGCTCATCACCATAGCGGGCTCGGAGAAAGACGGCAAGATCGTGTTCACCATCGAGGATAACGGACTCGGCATGACGCCGGACCAACTGCGGCACATTCTGGTGCCGAAGAAGGGAACGGAGCGCGGCACGGGCGTAGGCATTGCCAACGTTCACGAACGGATTCAGCTTTATTTCGGGACGAGCTACGGCGTGAGCTTCGAAAGCGAACCGGAGAAGGGCACCCGGGTCACGCTGACGATCCCGAAAAGCGAGTAGGAAAGGAGCAGCCGATGCAGACGCATAAAAAAATCGTGTGGATGCTGGTACCCCTCTTGGCTTTGGGGGCCTATACCGCCATCCTGCTCCAGTCCGTCCGGACCGAAAGCGGCAAGGACAAGAGCATTATCGTCATTATGAAAAGCAACGATATCCGCACGGAATTTTGGCAGACGGTCCGGGCCGGGGCGAAGACGGCCGCCAAAGAATTTCAGGCGAAGGCGGACATTCGCGGTCCCTTGCAGGAAACCGACGTGCGCGAGCAGATCGGCCTCGTGGAGCAAGCGATCGCGGAGAAGCCGCAAGCGATCGTGCTGGCACCCGCCGACAACGACCTGCTCGTTCCTGTGGCAGAGAAGGTCCGCCAAGCCGGGATCAAGCTGGTCGTGATCGATTCGCCGTTGGACGGCAATCCCGGCGACAGCTTTATCGCCAGCAACAACCTGGATGCAGGCCGAAAAGCCGGGCGGGCGCTGGCCTCCATGACCAATGGCCGGCCCACCGTGGCGATCCTTAGCGACAAGAGCGGCTCGCCCACTGCCACAGATCGGGAAACGGGCATTCGTGAGGTGCTCGCCGCCGACCCGCCGGCGGTCGTCGTCGGCACGCGGTATGCCGCGAATCAGGAGGAGCTGGCCTACCAAGCGACCAAGCAGCTGCTGGCCGATCACCCGGAGATTAACGGCATGATCTGCTTGAACGAAACGGCTACCTTGGGAGCCGCCAAAGCGATCAAGGAACTGAACAAAAGCGCCTCGGTCAAGCTCGTCGGCTTCGGCGCATCGATCTATGAGATCAAGCTGCTGGAGGAAGGCGTGCTGCATGCCACGCTGGTCCAGAAGCCTTTTAACATCGGATATTTGGGCGTAAAGGCAGCCGTGGAGCTCATCGACGAAAAAAAAGCGAACCCGCGCGACAACATCGATTCGACGGTCGTCACCAAGGAGAACATGTACGACCCGGAAAACCAAAAGCTGCTCTTCCCTTTTGTGGAAAGGTAAGGAAATCATGCCCCGGCTCGGGCGATCAATCCAAGAATCGAGGTGGACCGAATGAACCGACGGAAGCCCGCCGCAGCGGCCGTGTCGACTGTACTAACGCTGCTGCTGATGCCGCTGTCCGGCTGCGGGATCGACTCTTCCCCTTCTCCTGCAATGGCGGAGCAGAAGGCGTTGATCCAGTTCCTGGCCGCGGAGTACAGCACGGATACGCGGCCGCTGCTGGAGAGCATCGTGAAAGATTTCGAAGCGAAGTATCCGAACATTGACGTCGAGCTGCAGGTGGCGAATTGGGACATCCTCGACGGCGTCTATACGACCATGATCAGCAAGAACCAACCGCCGGACCTGCTGAATACGAACGTGTACGCTCATTTTGCCAAGGATGGCCTGCTCAACGACTGGAACGACATCCTGTCCCCGGAGTTGAAGGCGAACCTTCTTCCGAAGTTTCTGCAAATGGATTATTGGAACGGTGCCCAATACGCGATCCCTTATCTCGCCACCGTCCGCAACCTGTATTACAACAAGGATATTTTTGACGACATCGGGCTGACCGGACCGCCGAAAACGTGGTCCGAGCTGGTCGAGACGGCGCGGAAAATCAAGCAAACGGGCAAAGCCGAAGGCTTCGGCGTGGACTTGACGGACAACGAAAGTCAGGCTTACTTGTCCTACTTCTTCTTCGGAGCGGGCGGAGGCTGGATGAAGGACGGGCAGTGGACGATCAATTCGCCGGAAAACGTCGAAGGGCTAACCTTTCTGAAGTCGCTGTACGACCAAGGGCTGACCGATGCCGAGCCGACCGTCACGACGCGCGACGAGAAGCACCGCATTCTCGGGAACGGAAAGCTCGGGACGATGATTTCGGGCAATTATTTCCCATCCGTCGTTCCCAGAGAATTTCCCGGTCTGAAATGGGGGATCGGACCGCTGCCGGTCAAGGACGGAACTCCGCCCATCTCCTTCGGCGTGCAGGATGTGCTGGTGTCCTTCAAGACGGACCATACGAACAAAGAGGCGCTCTCCAAATTCATCAGCTTTCTGTACGACGATGCGCGCTACGAGAGCATCATTCTGCGCGAAGGCTTCCTGCCGGTGACTAAGTCCGTAGGGGACAAGCTTGCGGCCAAGGACAAGAACGCAAAAGACAGCCTCGAAGCGCTGCAGACGGCCCAATTTTATCCGGTCAACCATCCTGCCTGGCAGAAGGTCATGGACGGAACGCGAAAAATGGGCCAAGCCGTCCTGATCGACCACATGCCGCCCCAGGCCGCCCTCGATCAGCTTCAGCAGATCGCCCTCACGAAAAGCCGCGAGTAACGTGAGTAAAAAAATAAAGAACTCTTGGAAGATATTCAATGGAGCTTTCGCATCAAACCTCCTAAGATAAGGTTACGCAATCAAGACGTGCCGTAACGATCATATTTTAGGAGGGTTCGAAAGATGAAAAAAGCATTAACCAAAAGCGCGGCCTTGGGCATGGCCTCCCTGCTTTGCGCGCTTTCGCTGGCCGGCTGCGGGGCCGCTCCGGCAGCCAAACCGGCCGACACGGCCAAGCCGGGCGAAGCCGCCAAGCCCGCCGACGGAGCGAAGCCTGCAGACGGGACCAAACCGGCGGACGGCGCCAAAATCGCAGGCGACTTCGAAATCCAGTACTTCGTCGGCGGCTACGGCGACGCCTGGTGGAAAGAAGTGATCGGCGAGTTCCAGAAGAAGTACCCCGACCTGAAAATCAAGCAATCGGCCGGCTCGCAGATCAACGATCAAATGAAGCCGCGCTGGATTCAAGGCAATCCGCCCGACGTCGTCTACATCGACGGAGCCGGATCGAACGAAGCCCAGATGGTCAAGGACGATCAACTGATGGACATCTCCGATTGGGTGAAGACCGCGAAGAACGTCGACGGCGACAAGCTGACGGACCAATTGATCGCCCCTCCTCAAGATTTCAACGGCAAAAACTTTACAATCCCGCTCGTCTTCGGCTCCTGGGGCACGTTCTACGACGAAGCGCTGTTCAAGAAGAACGGCTGGACCGTGCCGACCGATTGGGACAGCTTCCTCGCCACCAGCGAGAAGATCAAAGCCTCCGGCATCAATCCTTACATCCATACCGGCAAATACCCGTACTACATCGTCGGCGGGCTGGTCAACTCCGGCTTCGTGTCCGAGAACGGCGACAATCCGCAAATTTTGAAGGATCAGGAAGCGGCGAAGGAAAAAGCGTTCAAAAACGACGCCGTCGCCAAAACGCTGCAAAAGCTGGTCGTTATGCGGGATAAGGGATATTTTGATAACGCCTCCTTCGGCATCAACCACACCGATTCGCAAATGCTGTTCCTTCAGCGCAAAGACGCCATGATTCCGAACGGGCTGTGGCTGGAGAACGAAATGAAGAAGGACGTCCCGGCCGACTTCAAATTCGGCTTCCTTCCTTCCGTCATGCAGAAGCCGGGCGGTAAAAGCATTGCCATTCCTTACACGAGCAATATCGCCATCGCGAAGAAAGCGAAAAACCCGGAAGCGGCCAAAGCGTTCGTGCAATTCATTTTCACGAAGAAAACAGCCACCCGCTGGGCGGAGCTGACCGGAGCCATCATGAACGTGAAGGCCGATCTCGAAGCAACAACCGCCAGCGGCGTCGTGAAAACGGCCATGAAATACTTCAACAGCAGCAACACCATCGTCGCCCCCGTATTCAAGCTGAACGCCGACCTGGAGCAGGCCGAGAGCGACGCTACGATCGCGCTGCTGCAGAAGAAAATTACGCCGGACGAATGGATGGACCGCATGGAGAAAGCCGCCGCCAAAGTCAGAGGAAGCAAATAGCGTCTCGACCCGGGAACGATCGGCAGGACCCTTCCTGCCGATTTGTTTCTTCCAATTCCTAGCAGTGGAGGATGCCTTATGAAATGGAATCGCGCGCTTTTTATTACGACCTTCCTGCTGCCGACCTTCGCGGTGTTTCTGGTGTTCACGATCTATCCGTTATTCCGCGGCTTGTATTTGAGCTTCTTCGACTGGTCCGGCGGCTCGGAAACGATGAATTTCATCGGGCTCGGCAATTACCGGGAGCTGCTGTCCGACGAGATTATCGGCCAAGCGATCAAGAACGATTATTTTCTCGTCTTCTGGAAAGTGGTTCTGATCATACTGATCGCCACCTTCTTCGCCGTAGCGCTGACCCGGCTGAAGCTGCGGGAGTACGGCTTTTACCGCGTCGTTTTCTTCTTCCCGAACATCATTTCGGTCGCGGTCATCGGCGTGCTGTGGAGCTTCATCTATAATCCGCAGCTCGGCTTTCTCAATGCGTTCCTGTCGCTCTTCACCGACAAGCCGGTCGAGACGAACTGGCTGGGCGACGCAAAGCTCGCCATGTGGTCGCTGCTGCCTCCGAGCGTGTGGGCCGGGATCGGCTTCTATATGATTCTGATCATCGCTTCCATCCTGGCGATTCCAAGCTCGCTCTACGAGGCTGCAGAGATCGATGGCGCCGGGCAGTGGCATCAGTTCTGGAACGTGACGCTGCCGCTCATCTGGGAGCAGTTCAAAACCTCGGTGCTGCACATTGTCATCACCACCCTGAACGGATCGTTCATTATCGTCCGGCTCATGACCGACGGCGGTCCCGACAATGCGACGCAAGTGATGGGTTACTATTTGTACCAGATGGGCTTCAAGCAGTATCACTTAAGCTACGGCGCGACTATCGGCGTCCTGATTTTAATCCTGTCTTTGCTGACCACGCTGATCTTGAGCCGGTTCTTGAAGCGGGAAACTATCGAATTGTAAGGAGGGATGGGTATGGCCGGGACTTCTGCCGCAGGCAAACCCGCACATGGCTTAGCGAAAGCGCTCGTCCGTTTATTTCCTCTGGTCTGGAGCATTCTTGTCATTTACCCGGTCCTGTGGACCTTCTTCACCTCGCTGAAGGATAACCCGCAGGTGCTTCAGGGAAAGCCGTGGGATCTGCCGTCCCCGCTGATCTTCGAAAATTACGCCAACGTCTGGAGCCGCGCGCATTTCGGCGATTATTTCGTCAACTCGGCGCTGGTCACCGCGGGCAGCACGCTGCTCTCGCTGGCGATGGCCGCTACGACCGCCTACGTGCTCGCCCGCTACGAATTCAAGGGACGGGGCGCGCTTTATTTTATCTACGTCGCCTCCATGATGATTCCGACGATTCTCGGCTTGATTCCGCTCGTCTTTTTGCTCAATACGCTACAGTTGTCCAATTCGCTGCTGGGCTTGACGTTGGTCTACTCGGTGGGGGCGGTCGGCATATTGCCCTTCGGCGTCTTCTTCCTCGTCGGCTTCTACAAATCGCTGCCGAAAGAGCTGGAGGAAGCGGCTACGATCGACGGCTGCTCGTATTTCGGGACGTTCTTCCGCATCATGCTGCCGTTGTCCAAGCCGGGGCTGGTCACCGTCGCCATTATGAACGCGCTGACCGTCTGGAACGAGTACATTATGGCGACCGTCCTGATCAACGATCCGACGAAATATACGGTTCCGGTCGGGATCGCCATCATGCAGGGGGAGATGCAGTACCGTACGGAATGGGGCCCCCTGTTCGCGGGACTCGCCATCTCGATGATTCCGGTCATCATCGCTTACAGCATCTTCCAACGGCAAATTACCGGCGGGTTGACCGCAGGAGCGCTGAAGGGATGATACGCGGGGAACGTTTTCCCGACAAAATAAGGTCTGCTCCTTTGCCCGATTGAGGGCGAGAAGCAGACCTTAGTTGTGCGTGCTTGATCGGTGGTCGTGGAGCGGGCCGGCCTCCCGGCGCCTAGAGCAGCCGCACGTGCGCCTCGACGGGATAATGGTCCGACGGGTACACGCCTTCCCAGCGCTCGCGGTGTACGATCGTTCTCGTAAATTCGGCGCCTTCCGTGGCGAACAAGTAGTCGATCGGCTGCCCCTCCGTACCTCCTTCATAGGCATGGAACGTCCGGCCAACCTCCTCCTGCAGAACGTCGAAGGCGTCCGCCAACTGCCCCTTCAGTGCAACGACTGCGGGATTATCGGGGAAGGCATTGAAATCCCCTGTGAGCACGGCCGGAATCCCGTCTTCCTCCCGGGAGCACCGGATACGCTCCAGCACGAGGCGCGCGCTCTCTTCCCTGGCCCGCTGCCCCAGATGATCGAAGTGCGTGTTGAACGCATAGAAGCGGCGTCCCGACGCCTTCACCTCAAAGCAAGCCCACGTGCAAATTCTCGGCAGGCTGCTGTCCCAGCTTTTGCTGCCCGGCACGTCCGGCGTCTCCGACAACCAGAACTGCCCGCTCGCCACCGGGGCAAGCAGGTCATGCCGATAATAGATCGCGCAGCATTCGTCGTGGAGCCTGTCTTCCTCGTTCGTCGAACCGCTCCGTCCTTCGCCCAGCCGGCTGTACTCCGGCAGCTCCCGGTCCAAGTCGAGCAGCATCGCGTTCGTCCCTTCCTGCGTTCCCACGACAAAGGGGGACGTCTTCTTGATGGCAGCGGCTGCGTGCCGGATGCGGTAAGGCCAAGCGTTGCTTCCGTCTACGGGCGTATTTACGCGCAGATTAAACGTCATCAGGTTCAATTCCATCGCGGCATTCTCCTCCAATGAGTGATTTGCTTCGGTGTGAACGCATCTTCACAGATGGGCTTTTCCATTTTCCATTGTCAGCCATAAGAAGAGATCCCGCAAGAACTAATCCAGCATAAAAATATCCTCCAGCGACAGACGGGCCGTTTGTACGCTGAACATATCCACTTCATGCGAGCACAGCACGCGGATGACGGCGGCAATGTCCGCCTCGACCCCGATCTCCGCCGTAAGGTGCCGCTCATCCCAGCTTTGGATGCGGCAAATGCCCTGCTGCTGCAAAGCTTCGCGCGCCTTCCCATACAGCTCTTCGCTCCGCGCCGCCAGCTTGACCGTCACCTGCATGCCCGGCTGGAACGTCCGCTGCAGCTCTTCGATCGTGCCCAGCCCTGTGATCGTCCCCCTCTTCATGATCGCAATGCGCGTGCAGAGCTTTTCCACTTCGTGGAGATTATGGGAGGTCATGAAGATCGTTTGCCGCTTGTCCGCCAGCGTGCGGATGAGCTGCTGCATCTCCAAGGCCGACTCGGGGTCCATCCCGGAGGTCGGCTCATCCAGAAAAATCAGTCCGGGCTGTCCGAGAATCGCCTGCGCGACTCCCAGCTTCTTTTTCATCCCGAACGAAAACTTCTTCGCCTTCACATGCGCCGCCTGACTTAAGCCGACCTTGTCCAGCACGTCCAGACATTCCCGCTTGGAGACCTTCAGCCTCTTCACACCGGAAAAATACCACAGATGCTCAAGCGCCGTATCGTTCCCGTAAAATTCGGTGTAGTCCGGCAGCACGCCGATATGCCGCTTGACGCGGTCCAACTGCCCATGAGGCGTGCCCAGAATGGAAAATTCCCCACCCGAGGGCCGGACGATGCCGGTCAGCATGTTGATGAACGTCGTTTTTCCCGCGCCATTGCGGCCGAGAAAGCCGAAAATTTCCCCTTGGCTCACCTGCAGCGATATGCCGCGCACCACCTCGTGCGGGCCGTACGATTTTCTCAGCTCCTGCGTCTGGATCGCAAGCATTACAGATCCCTCCTTTGCAGCAGCAGAATACAACCGCCCAACATAACGGCCGCCATCAGCAGAACGACCGCCCAGCCCCAAGAGCCGCCATCGATAAAGTAATAATACGGGGTCGCGTACTTGAATATTTTCAGCCACAGCTTGTCGGAAAACTGGCTCCACAACCCGAACAGGGGGATGGCCAAGCCGACGAGCAGACCGCTAAACATCGACATCGAGCGTCTGGGAATCAGACTGGACAGCAGCAGGCACATGGACACCATGTAGAGAATCATCACCAGCAGCTGGCCGAACGACTTGAAATAAAACTTTTCCGCGAACACCGTAATGATGCCGAACGATACCAGCAAGCAGACGAACCAGTACGTGAAAATACCGAGAAACTTGCCCAGCACGATCGACAGCCGCGACGTTTTGGTTACCAGAAAACGGATGGTCCGGCTTTCCAGCTCGCGATTCATGGTATCGTGGAACAGGGAAAACATAAACAAAAACCCAAAGAGATAAATCAGCAGCACCAAGCCGCTGACATAGCCTTCTTCGGCGACCTCCTTGCCGAGCATCGCACCGTTCTTCGCTATGAAGTCCGACAAATAATAAGAGACCCCCGTAAAAATCGCAATCGTCACGATCGAAAACACGCTTTTAAAGGACTGCACGAATTCTTTTTTCCAGATGGCTAACATTTTACTTCTCCCCCTTCACTCCAACAGCATACAACGTGGAGCTAAACGCCGGCGAAGCACCGGATAACGACAAGATAAATCATGTGCCGCGCCGTTTAGGTTCTGTTAACCCGGAAGCGTTATACTTAAATACAAATCATCTTTGGACGATAGAGAGGAACGATGCATATGGAAGAAACGGCTGTTTTGCTGGTGGACGACGAGCCGGCTCTCCTGCTGATGCTGGATATGGTGTTGAAAAAAGAAGGCTTCCGCCGCATCGACCATGCCGAATCGGCCGCCGCGGCGCTCGCCCGGTGCAGACAGAAGCGCTACGATATCATTTTGCTCGATGTGATGCTTCCGGATAAAAGCGGCTTCGAGATTTGCCCGTTTATCCGGGAAACGACGGATGCCCCGATCCTGTTCCTGACCGCGAAGGGCTCGGATCTGGACAAGCTGACCGGCTTCGCGATGGGCGGCGATGATTATATTACGAAGCCGTTCAATCCGCTGGAGGTCGTCGCGCGGATGAAGGCGCAGCTTCGCCGCTCCAAGCCGCAGGCAGAGGAGCCGGGCAAGTCCGCCCGTTCGAATACGCCCGTCTACGATTACGGGCGGTTTCAGGTCGACGAGCTGGCCGGGGAATTACGCGTGGAGGGAAAGCCGGTGGCCTGCCCCGCCCAAGTGTTCCAACTGCTGCTCTTCCTCTGCAAGCATCCGAACCGCATCTTCACGAAGGACCAGCTGTACGAAGCCGTCTGGGGCATCGACAGCATGGGCGATGATCATACGGTCATCGTCCATATCCGGCGCATCCGCGAGCGCATCGAGCGGGACCCGGGACAGCCGGATTACCTGATGACGGTCCGCGGGCTGGGCTATAAGCTCGTCCCGCCGAAGGAGCTGCCATGAACCGGATCAGCCGCAGGCTCACCTTTCAATTCGTTGCGCAGCTGGTCTTGTTCATTCTGGTCATGGCGCTGGGGGCACTCGTATTGCTCGTCTACATTGGGCTGCAGACGGAAAAGCATGCCGGACCGGATTCCGAAGCAATCCGGGGGTTAGGAGCGTTCCGCTCTTCGTTTACCGTGAAGGACGGTCAAGCCGTCGTCGATGCCGCATGGGCGGCCGCCCTGCCGGAGCGCGGCGGCTGGCTCCAGGTTGTGAGCCCGGAAGGACGCGTGCTCACCTCATCTGCTGTTCCCGCCGATGTTCCCGGGCAGTACGCGCCGGGAGAGCTGTTCGCCTACTGGAAGAAAAAGCTTCCTTTTCCATACGCATTGACCGTCAATCGGGTGGAGAAGGACAGCACGACGTACATCGTCGTCTACGGCGAGAAGCGCAAGGCTGAGCAGGCGCTCCAGCAAGCGCTGCCCGCCTTCGACGGGCGGGCGTTATCGCCAGCAGGCGAGCAGGCGCTTCGGCAGCAGCAGGCTTCGCTGCACATTTACGGCGCCGACGGCCGGCTGCTTCACGCATTCGGGGAGGAGCATGCGGTCCGTCCGGAGGTCGCTCTCGGCGATATGATTGGGAGCGCCACAGCTTCGGGGAAGGCGGAGGCGGAGGAAGCGGTGCACTTTGACCCCGCGACCCGGCAGACGTGGATCGTCCATACCTCGGACGGGTTGTCCGCCGAGGCCGGGGAAGGATTTGATCGGATTATCTCGAATGCGTTTCTCGCCTATTTTCTCGGTCTGGCCGCGTTCATTCTGCTTCTCTCCTACGTCTACGGCGTCCGCTTCGGCCGTCCGTTCCGGGCGATGCTGGAATTCATCGAGCAATTGGCTTCGGGGAACTATGCGCAGCCGTCCCGGACGGGCAAGGGAAAGTCCCGCGGCAGCGGGAATCGGCCCAGGAAGCCGAAGGGGACCTTCCGGTTGTTCCGGGAGGTGAACGAATCGCTCGAAGGCTTGAGGCTGGAGCTTGCCCGCAGCGAGCAGCTGCGGAACCGGCTGGAGCAGACGCGCGAGGAATGGATCACCGGCGTATCCCACGACTTGAAGACGCCGTTATCGTCGATCAGCGGTTACGCACATGTGCTTGAATCGGCCTCGTACTCCTGGTCCGAAGAGGAGCTGCGGACGATTGGCCGTACCCTGCGCGAGAAGTCCGATTTCATGTCGGAGCTGATCGAGGATTTGAGCTTGACGTACCGCTTGAAAAACAACGCGCTGCCGCTCGACCGGAAGCCTTCGGACGTGAATGAAGTCGTGCGCCGGGCCGTCGTCGCCTTTATGAACGATCCGCAGGCGGCCTCCTATACCATCACGTTCTCCCCTTCGAGCAGCCCGATCACGTACCCGATCGACCGCAAATGGTTCACCCGCATCGTCGACAATATGATCTCCAATGCGATCAAGCACAATCCGGCGCAGACGGCCATCGGCATTGCGGTAAAAGCAGAGCCCGGCCAAGGCTTCTCGGTCACGATCCGCGACAACGGTGCGGGAATGGACCCGAGGACGCTGGACCGGCTGTTCGATCGCTACTACCGCGGCACGAACACGGAGGAAACGACGAGCGGCTCGGGCCTCGGCATGACGATCGCCAAGCAATTGACGCTGGCGCATGGCGGCGACATTGCCGTACGCAGCGAGCCGGGCGAGGGGACGGAGATTGTGCTGCGTTTTGGCGGTGCTTAAGGTTTAGGCGCTTATTCGCCCATACAAAAAAGGTCTGCCTGCCCGTCCGAAGGACAAGCAAGTAGACCTTTCTTCATGCCGTTTACCCGATCACCGTCAGTTCCTTCGGGAACGACGTCAGCACCTCGACGCCGCTGTCGGTCACCCGGACGTCGTCTTCGATGCGCACGCCGCCAAGCCCCGGGACATATATGCCCGGCTCGACCGTAAAAACCGCTCCCGCAACGAGTAGATCGGCCGTTCCGGCGTGTATCGACGGGAACTCGTGGATATCGATGCCGAGCCCGTGGCCGAGCCGATGCACGAACTGCGGACCGTACCCGGCCGCCTCGATCACATCTCTGGCCGCCTTGTCGATGCTGGCGTACGTCACTCCGGGCCTCGTCGCCTCAATCGCCCGTAAATTCGCCTGCAGCACCGTGTCGTAAATGCGCTTCAGCTCGTCGTCGATATCTCCGACGGCGAAGGTCCGCGTAATATCGGAGGCGTAACCGTCCGCGAAGACGCCCAAGTCGATCAGCAGCAGCTCGCCGCTTTGGATTTTTCTCAGCCCCGGCGTTCCGTGCGGCATCGCTGACTTTTCCCCTGCCAAGACCGACGTGGAGAACGACGGGCCTTCCGAGCCGAGCTTCTTCATCTGGTATTCCAGCTCGGCGACAATCTCGATTTCCGTGACTCCCGGCGCAACCTTCTCCAGCCCGCGCCGGAGCACCTCTTCCACCAGCGACACGGCCCGCTTCAACCGCACGATTTCGTCGTCCGACTTCACGACCCGCATCTCGCGGAGCGGCTCGTCCACATCGACGTATTCCGAAGCGCCGAGCGCCTCGTTCAGCCGTTCGAACCGGCTGACGGTCAGATGCGTCTTCTCCAGGCCGAACCGCCGGATTCCTCCCGGCAGCAGCCCCTTGAGCACGGCGTACGGATCGTCCGTATCCGTATGGGTAGCGAACGCGCCGACACCCTTGGCCGCGCCCCGCGCAGCTTCTTCGTCCAGCGCAGGGACGACCAGCGTCGGCTCCTCTCCCCGGGCGAGCAGCAGTCCGAGGAAGCGTTCGTGCGGGTCCGAGGCGTAGCCTGTCAAATAAAATACGTGCTTCGGCAGCGTAATCAGTACCGCGTCCAATGCATGGTTCTCCATATAAGCTTGCAGCTTCGCGATTCTGTCGTTCATATCCAATCTCCCCTGCCCTTCATGTTTTCATGCCGGGGCGACAAATCCTTGGTATAATGAAATCAAAGGCTATGAATATACGATGATACGAGGAGGTTCTTGCCTATGAACTATCATCTCATTCTGCTGGGATTCATCACCTATCTCTTAGCTTATCTGATCGGCGCGAAAAAATATACCCGTTTTTTATCCGGTTTCAACGAAAGCCGGGTCCGCGATAAGGAGAAGCTGGCCAAAATCGTCGGGACCTACAATCTGATTGTTAGCGTGCTCTTCGTCCTGGCCGGCGCACTCAACCTTCCTTACGGAAACGCCCTCGTTCCTCTTGTTATCCTGGGATATGTCATCCTGCTCGTCTATGTGAACATGAATATGGTGGACTGATTGGCCAAGGTACGATGTTCCCGGCGGGCGGCGAAATGCCGCCTCGGGCACGGGAGAGTCCAACTCCTACTTCAAGCGGTTGTACTTTTGGATGGCTTCGCGAAGCATCTTTTCGAACTTTTCCGGCGTGCCGTCTTGATTCTCGGTAAAGAAACGACTTTTCAAATCAAACTCGTCCACCTTGCGTTTCTTGTTCACGCGCTCAATGATGTCGGAAGCAGCCACTTTGACCTTTTGAGCCTCTTCTATATATGAATTCAAGGTATAGCTTTCTATCTTTTCTTTCTTCAGCCGTTGCTCGTCCTGGGCGTGCTGTGTCAGATTTTTAAGATCGTCCACCAGCGGATCGTACTTCGCTCTAAACTTCTCCATGTCCAGATCCAGGATGTTTTTGGCCGTTACGCCCTGCTCCTCCATCTCGGCGGACAGCGCCTGGGCATCGACCAAAAACTTCAAAGCCCCGTACCTGATCTGCTCGTCATTCTCCTGGAATTTCTTCAGGCTTTCCTTCTTGCGCTCGGCTCCCATGCCGGCCATCGCCTTCAAGTACTCGTCCGCGACGGCATAATACGCATCCGCCGCCTTGACGATCTTCGGATGCATTTCTTTGGCTTTGGCAAAATGGTCATCGACATACCCTTTGGTTTTATAATACTCGCGGGCCTCGCTCAGGATCGCCGTCAGATCGTTCATCGCCGGCTTCAATCGGACGACAACCGGATCGATTGCCGGAAAGGCAGGCGCTTTATCGGCGAAGCCAAACTGCGTTTCCAAAGCTTTCGCGTCGCCCGATGAAATCGAGAGCATGGTAAAGCTGAAGTTCTTGTCAATGACAGGCTGCTCTTCATCGCCAAACTTGTCAAAATAATCGGTTAACACCTGATCTAACCGTCCGGTCATAAAATTATTCAGGCCTACATACGCGTTATATTTTTGGACGTCCATCGCCTCTTCCAATTCCTCGATGTTCGCCCCGTCGTTTTTTTTCGAACCCGACGCGTCTCCGGACGTTTTGTCGGCCGTCGTGCCGCTTGGCTCCGCAGCCGGCCGGTTTATTTTCAGATTCGAGCAGGCGGTAAACATCGTGCATAGCAGCGCGAGCGCAACAAATGAGCTGAACTTTTTCAAAATATAAGCCTCCAAGCGATTTAAATTTTCGGTCCAGATCTGGCAAATAGTTACCAGCTTGTTTTATCGGCGAATGGGCTTGAAAGCTTTAGCACAAAACGCAGTAAGGTGGTAATTTTCACAATTTTGAAATGTATAAAAAAATAAATCCCCCTTTTTTTCACGGCTTATGCACCTTTTTTCCTTGTTGGATCGTCTGTACAATTGCAGTAATTTCTTCCTTTTCCCGCTCAGGAGGCACGATGTTGAAAAAGTTAGCCGAACGGATGCGTCCGCCAAGCAGCGGACTTCCCCTTGCATCCAGAATTAATGTCTTTTTCTTTATTACGTTTTGCTTATTCTCGGTCTTGATTCTCCGGCTTGCCATGCTTCAACTTGTGGAAAGCCAACATTTGAAGAATGAGGAAGCCAACCATAAAAACACGCCCATACCGCCCACCCGGGGCAATATTTTCGATCGCAAAGGCGCTCCGATCGCCTATACCACGCCTACCCAATCGCTTTATTTTCGGATCGAGCAAGGGCAAACGCAGGATGAGGTCATTGCCCTTGCGCGCGAGCTGGAACGAATTTTCTCGGAACGCGGAGCCCCATCTCCAAAAAAACTGTCCGCCGAAGACATCATCAGGCTTATGGATGTCGGCTACGATCTGACGAAAGCCAAAACCAAGGAGCCTTCCTTCTATTACGTCCCCCGCCGGATCAAGACCGATCTCACCCGCGATGAAATCGCGTATATCGGGGAGTGGCGCGATGAACTGAAATGGGTTCAAGTCATCGAGGAAAGCACGCGGACCTACGACCGGGAAAATACGGTTGCCGTTCAGTTGGTCGGCTATATGAAGCCGTTTCCTGCCGCACGGGAACCGCAGTACGGACTTTCCTTTTATAAAAAGAAAGAAAATACGGAGGGCTACGTCGATACGGAGGATGTCGGATTCGATGGCATCGAGCTGATGTATCAAAAGGAGCTGCGTGGCGAAAGCGGATACAAAGCGTTTCCGGTCAATGCGGCCAATAAAATTGCCGGCCCCGAGGTGACGCTGCAACCCCCGAAGAAGGGCAATCACCTGTATTTAACGATCGATAAAGACGTCCAACTGATGACGGAACAAGCCATTATGGACCATCTGGCAACGCTGCAAGCCTCCGGCAACCGGTTCGCACACGCCCCGAATGCCCGGGCGGGGTATGCGGTAGCGATGGAGGTGAAGACGGGCAAAGTGGTCGCCATGGCCAGCATGCCGGATTACGATCCGAATCTATGGATCAGCGGATTCTCGACGAAAAGCGATTACGATAGTATCCAGCCTTTTGTCAACAACGGCACCATTACGACCGCCTATGGCAATTTTCCGAAGGAAGAATGGACCAAGCATCCCACTTCAATCGTGTATATGGGCTCGACGATCAAGCCGTTGTCCGTGTTGATCGGCTTCAAGGAAGGACTCATCCATCCCGGAACCCAATATTACGATACCGGCGTCTTTACCTACGGCAAGGACAACTCGCGCTTAACCAACTCCGACCGGGTCGCATACGGGTGGCTGACGCCGGCCACGGCCATCGCGCACTCGTCCAACACGTTTATGTCGGCCAAAATCGGCAATGAGCTGCACTCGAAGTACGGCGAAAAAGCCGTAGACGTGTGGGAGGACTATTTGGCCAAGTTCGGGCTGGGGGTTTCCACGCAAAGCGGCCTGCCGCGAGAGTATAAAGGCGTCAACGAGTTTAAAACGAACAAGGGCGAATCGTTCCAATCCCGGATGGTATTTGCCTCCTGGGGTCAGAACGAACGTTACACGACGCTGCAATTGGCCCAATTCGCCACCACCCTCGCCACACGGGGAAAAAGGCTCAAGCCTTTGTTGGTGGACAAGATTGAGAGCTACGACAGGGGCCAGCTGATCCAGAAATTCGACGAGCCGGTCGTACTGGACGAAACGGAATTTGCCGCGGCCGAGTGGAACGCGGTGCTGCAAGGGATGGCTGCTGTCAAGGTACAGGGCTTCGACGGGTTCCCGTATTCTTTTGCCAGCAAAACCGGCACCTCAACGCAATCCGTCGGCAAAAAGCTGGTCGACAACGCCGTATTCATCGCTTTCGCGCCTCTGGACAAACCGACGCTCGCCGTAGCCGTCGTCGTCCCGGAGGGCGGATTCGGCGCATGGGGTGCCGCACCGATCGCCCGCAAAATCTTCGATGCGTACGACCAATATTACGGCCTGGACGGCGTGCCCAAGGGAGCCAAAGCGCCCGCCGATAAATAAGCATGTGGAAAGGCTTGCTCCTGCTCGAATGATGAGTTGGAGTAAGCCTTGTTTTTTCTTGCTTGCCCGGCTGGCGCGAATTTAATTATTCTGTTATTACTGTCACACTTCAGCGCGGATGATTCGTTGTACAGGGTGAAAGGAAGTGAGCGAGGTGGATGATTCAGAACTGCGTCAGATGATCGCTGACGTCCTGGAGGGGGATATCGCAAAATTCGAGAACATCGTGCAGCATTACCAAAAAGCGATTTTCCGCTATTGTTATCACATGCTGGGCAGCGATACGGAAGCCGAGGATAGCGGACAGGAAGTATTTTTGAAGGCATTTCGCAATCTGCAGAAGTATAACCGGGATGTGCCATTCGGCGCTTGGTTATACAAGATTGCCTACAATCAATGCATCGATGTGATTCGCAAGCGCAAGCTGGCCAAATATCTGCCGTTCTTTTACCGGGACGACAAGGAAAATAAACCTATAGATCTGCAGATCGAAGCCAACTATTTCAATGAATTTGTGCACCAAGCCCTATCGAGATTATCCGTGGAAGAACGGAACCTGTTAATTTTGCGCTGTGTGGAGGATAAGAGCTACGAGGAAATCAGCCTGATTCTGAATCAAAGCAGCGCCAATCTTCGAAAAAAATACGGACGTTCGGCTGCAAAGTTCCGGAAGTACTATGCTCAAGTGAAGGAAGTGGGATTCGTATGACATTGGACAAGGATCAGGATTTGAAAGCACTTTTTCATGACCCGCATATTCCCGATGCTGACTTGACTGGACAAGTAATGAAGAAACTGTATGCCGAGCGGGACAAGAAGGAGCGATTTTTTGTGAAATATAAAGTCGGTGTGTTGGTCGCAATGGGAATGCTGTTGACGGTATCTTCAGGGTTTGCAGCGGTGAAGTACGGGGCATTGAAAAACGAACAAGGCCAAGCGGTTTATGAGGTGAAACCGTTGAAGCAGGCTCCTCCCCAGGCCAAATATTCGGAAGAAGATACCCGACGCATAGGAATGAGCCGGGATTTGGCGGAAGAGCTGTTGCCGGATGGTTCGGCAGCGATCTTTTATATCGTTCCGAACAATTCGAACAAGCAAACGGACACCAGATTCAAGCCGTTCGTCTTTAACGATGTGTCCGCACTCCGTGCCAAAATGGCAGGCAAGCCGATTAAGATTCTTGACCATCTGGAAGGGAACTACAAATTCGAAAACGCCAAGGTCTTCTTTAACCCAATCAATGAGGTGAATCCTCCTGCTCCGGACGAAAAGGCGGCAACGGCGGAAAAGCTGCGGAAGCAGGCGGAGGAATCGGGTAAGGATTATGCGATGATGCCGATTGAGCTGTCTGATGATCTTTTACATTTCAGAACCGTTTATAAACAAGGGGACCAAGAAGTAGCCGTTACTGTCATCAAATCCAAGGATACGTTTACAGCTTACGTGGATGAGAAAATTGACTTCGAGCAGGAAAAAATCACGGTTAAGGGAGTAGAGATGCTTTACACGGAATATAAAGACAAAGACAGAAAAGGCGGAAATAAAAATATCACATGGAACATCGACGGCGAATATACGTATCAACTCGACGAATCCGCCAACATGAGCAAAGAGGACCTGGTTAAAATCGCCGAAGCGTTCTTGAACTAAAATTAACATGCCGAATCATCAATAGCATAAAAAGTTCCTCTGCTTGCTTAAGGCGGGGAGCTTTTTTACGCTTACTATTAAAATGAAAAAAAGACCCCCGGCCGGGAGTCCTTACGACCTTACTGCTCTATAATATTTCTCGGAACGAGATTAAAAGCGTGAAGGAACTGCACTTTGCCTGAAATGAAACTAGCGAACCACCCGAATATTTACCTTCAAAAAGCTGGTGCATTGCTTTTTATTTTTGATAAAAAGCATATACTGGCTGCTCTGTTTCACATAAATCGTGTTGTTTTCCGCCTGCTCTTTACGGATCGCCTGGTTGTTATTTCGAAGATCCACAAGCCACCAATCATACTCGTCGGCGATAATCGAGGTGATGCGGATGCCTTCGTTCGGCTGGAGTACATAAGGACCGGCAACCGCTACAGCACCCGGCTCCAAACGATACGTAACCACGCCTTCCGGCGGCGCGACAATGATCTGCTGTTGAGACGGTTGTGGAACCGGGGTTCCTTCCGCCGCAAAGCCGGGGCTTGAGACAAGACTTGCTCCAACCACGGCAATCGTTAAAGCAGTTGTCATTTTTTTCATTTCTTTATCCTCCTCCGAATAACACCGTGCAAAAGATAAATTTTGAGGTCTGGCCAGTGCCCTCAATCAATTAATACCATATCAACCCTTTATTTGAAATATTTTTCAGTAAAATTGCCCGAACTTTTTATCCAAAAGTTACAAATTTTTGAAGTTAACGTGATCATTATTTTATTTAACCTCTCGGTAAAGTTGCGTATCTCCTTGCTCTTAGGCCAATCCTGTTTCTTGTTTTGACGATAGGCTCAGCGCCTTTTCTAACCGCACATACAGCAATTCGGTTTGCAGATCAAGGGCTGCGCGATGAAGGGTCGAAACAATGTCCTCAACCGCTAATTTATGTAATGATGTTAATTGACCACTGGTCATATTTAATACTGCCATGGTGCAAGCTTCATAGGTTTGAATTTGCCGCATCAGGTCTCGTTCTTCGGCATCCAATCGGTCCTTAAGGGTAGTTTCGGTCATTTCCATATCGGGAACCTCCTCGTAGGACGGCTGTAGTCCAATGCATTCATTAATATTACCTCCACTGGAAAATTTGAATTTTTGTAACGCTACTCCGTTATTAATCAAAATTATATATCGGAATACAGATACAATCAAGCATTTTTCTTTGAAATTAGTTCTATAGAGGTTTATAGTTATAAGTAAAAACAACAGGTGAGAATGGTATGCCAGTTCGGCTAAGATTAAAAGAAATCATTGAAGAAAAAGGAATGTCACAACGGGAGTTAGCCCGGTTAATGAATGTTCGCCCCAATACAATAAGTCATCTTTGCTCCGATAAAGTAAATGCCGCATACTTTGATACCTTAGAACAGATTTGTAGGACGCTTAATGTCAGCTTACATGAACTTCTTGTGTTGGAGGACGACTAAGCCCCGCAGGGTCATTCTATTTCCTAGCCGGCAATCCGACGATTGCCCTGAAAAGGCATGCAAAAAAAACTCATTCCTAACTCACGGTTCAAGTTGGAATAAGCCTTTATAAATATTTTTACAGACTTCACCTTCGGCCCGGATGGTTTATGTGATTAACAACATGTCAATCACACCGTTGCCGAAATCCGCAAAAACGTTAGACGAATTATGGATGAAATAATGGCCTGGTTATCAAAAATCAATAGCCTTGGAAAGAGAGTTCCAAATAGTTGAGTATTATAATAAATGATTCTCTTCTAACACTTTATACCATTCATCATCTTTAGAGCCAACGGTATCTATACTCCCTCCAGATTCAACAAACTTCAACCCAATTTCTCCATATTGTTCCCCTAAAAAATAGTTAAGTAAAAAATTATTGAAGTCTCCATATGACTCCAAGACATAATCTTGATCTAATGGTTCTCCAAATAAACAAGTTACATGACCATCTACCTTATTAATAAACAAGGGGTATCTTTCAATTTTTCCTATACAAATCCACTCACCATCATACTGTAGCATTTCCTCCACATAAAATTGAATTTTGTCAACTTTCCGTTGGCTAAATACATTGATAACTCCTCCAATTAATCTCTCATATCTATTCGTAATAAAGTAATAATCTTCTAAAATACTATTATCGATTTTTGTGAATTGTTCCCCGGCAATATCTTTAACAATTTCACCATAGGTCAGACTTTGCGGGTAGTCTTCACTTAAGATCTCCATAATTTTATCTATTTTTTCGATTAATAGTTCATTCATATTCTTCACCTTTCAATGGTTATAATTATATGATTAGAAAATCATCCTCTATATTCTCATATGATTCACTTGATAGTTTTTCTAAAAATTCATGAAAGGATGCGGCTATTTCTGGGAGGCATTGTTTGATTAAATCGTATGACAAGACGATTGGTTCATCATCGGCGTAATTTTCAGCAATCTCATCAGGGACTAGCACGCATTCTACCACATCTAAATCCTCATTGTAGGAACAAAAAGACTGCTCTGCCATTACTACACGAGGTTGATTATGATTTGTTGTATTTAAATCAAGACAAATGACGTGGCCTCCTATTGTAGTAGCTATTGTTAGTAGGCCATATTTTATTAGATACATACTTGAGGAGGCCGAAGAGTTCTCCATTTTTATTGACTCTAACGCCATTAACCCTATTCCACCACTTAATAGAGGTATATGATTAGGTTCAAAAACACGGTAGAAATCAACAACACTTTCAGGTATTACATATTTTTTTAGATCTTTTAAATCTTCTTCATTATAAAACGAAGATGACTTGCTGTATGTTCCATAAAGATCCCGTAGGTAATTGAGGTCAACTAAATCAGCCTCTCTAAAGGCTATTTTTACTTCATGAGAATCCATACCATTTCTTTCAAGACTCAGACGAAAGTTGTTAATTATCGTAATATAGTCCATACTCCTATGCTTCCTCCGTCAATCATACTTGTCGCTTATCAAACAAATCCTATATTCTCCCTAGGCATCCTTACGACCGACGAGCCCCAGTCCATATACATAATACGCTTTGTCCTCCAACTCCATGAGACTTGGGTCAGATCGGCATTTTGGGTGACCACATAACGTGTGGTCTTGCCGTTCCAGATCATGGAGGTGCGCACATATTCGGCATCGTAGGTTAGCTAGTTTGCCGACACGGGCGGGACGGTCTCGGGCTCGCCTGTCAACTTAGTACAGCCATTGTGCAAGCTTCATAGGTTATAATTTGCAAAAACAGGTCGATCATGATGGTAAATAACCATAATCGACCTGTTTTATTATTGTGCGCCAGATTCATTCGGCACTGATGGGGCTTTTTCACCTGCCACCGCGACAAGAACCAAATGCAAAAAGACCACTTTTTGATCTGGAAATTGTTCATGTTTCTACAATCAGGGTTATGTAAATATCGATGCAACTATTAAAATGAATCCAATCACTAGACTGACAGGGCCCCAATAATGCATAGGGATGAAAAACAGACTGTGCGAGGTGCCCAGTTTATAGTGTTGTCCCGTTTCCACATCAACTAGCACTTTGCCCGATTTGGCGTTAAGTGCTTTCCCCATATACCAGATAATAACTCCCGATACAATGAAGCCAAAAGCCAGCGGCAGCTTGGAATCTATTGACCTAAGCCCCAAAGCGGATAGTAAAAGATTAACTATAACAAACATAATCGCTAGAACAACAATATTCAAAATGCCTAGACCCTTCCAAATAATCATATAAACATCCTTCCCGGTTATATTTACGTTTTAACTCTCCAATTAACACAGGTAACTCTTTTAATGTGAACCTAAGTTCGGTATACCACAATCAAACATACATTCGGTAGTGGTTTTCATGGGGCATCCCGTTCTAATTAATCCCCCGAATCCTCCTCGATTTCCCCGTGCCCGAACGGCCTTGCGGCCCCAGAACAAGCTGGCGCCGCTTGCGGAACGAAATAGCATCGCCAAAGCTGCAGCCTCAAGGACGCGTATGTTGCGACGCGTTGGCCATTTGGACGTAGCTGTCCCTCCGCGCTCTTCCGGCACAATCCCGGTTAAAGTCAGCTTCGCATGAAGCGTCAATTCAAAAGGTCCCACTTCGATGTTTCCAAAGGCGATGACCCAAACTCCCATACGGATCTCTCCCCATACGATCAACCGAGGAGACTTATGAGTTTTTTGTAATCATTTCGCATACGTCTTTATCGACCTTGTTTATTGAAAACTTTAGGTTTGCAGCAATAAAGTGGTAAGATTCACAGAACTGGAACCAGTCAGCTCTTTCCATTATGGGAGCAAATGCTTAACATTTAACCAGCCTTTCAAAATTTAATTTAGCTAATGGTTAAGTGCCTTGATTATCAATCTGAATAGATCCTGTTCAACCAAGACCAACTTCATCTAATAAACTTTTTTCCTTCGCTTTTTCATTTACGGTTATCACACCATCTGTTCTTTCCAATAAAACAATTTCTCTATAATCCCTGATCAGGTATCCTTCTTTAATTCTTAGTTCGCAATCGCCTTCAAAACGTTCCAGTACCCGTTTGAAGAAATTCATCATTACTTTTAAACCGGGATTATGCTGATCGGTATAAATATGCCCGCCGGATATACTTATCACTTGACCAACATGATTTATTCCTTTTCCCCTCTTTTGCACATCTACTTTGAAATCATTCCAGCAAATCCCGAACTCGGATCGAATATCAGGATCTTCGATTAGATTCATTTTGCATTCGTCAATACAATCGTTAGCTATATGAATGATTTCAGGTTTTAACATTTGTATAACATCACTGTTCATATTACTAACAGCTACCTGCAGCACGAACTTTTGATAAAACCCGTTGGCATAAGGAAGCCCGAGGTTGCTAAAATCTCCATCAAAATAATAGTTATTCACGGCTACAGATTCGCGTCTTCTTTCCAGCACTTTAATATCATGTTCATCTAGCAATATAGCATCTCCCGTTGTCCCACTCAGTAAGTTACCTATGAACTGGATAAACTTCGCGCCTCCACTAGGATAAACGCTGATCAACAAGCGAAAATTTACATCGAGATCAAATTCTTTGGCTATATCTTGGACGAAGCTTAAATTCGTACTGACGCAAAAGGATTTGCAGATAAAATCCAGCGTATCTCCTTCGCCCTCTTCACTCTCCTCCTGCCTGCTAATTTTAAAATCAGCCCGATCCTCAACTGCCTTTCTCGCTTGCTCCAGTAAAAATTCATCTATTTCTTCTCTGGTTTGAAAATCAGTGTAGAAATAATAGGATAATTCCACGCTATTCTTCCCTCCAAAACCATCTTGCGCTTGTTAGCGTTCAATTCGTCTAATTCTGATTTTCCAGTGACAAAAAGCTTTCTACGTAACGCTGCTTAGTCTTGCTTTGGCTAATTGCGTATGAAGCAAATTCTCACGTTGTTCCATCTCTACTTTAAAAAGGGATATCAGCAAGTCTTCCATTACGATACCGTCAGTTTTACCGTTTTGCTGCCGCACAAAGTTCAAAATAATATCTCTGCACGTTTCGCACACTTGAATCATTCCGAGTAAATGAATCTCCTCTTGTTGGTAGGTTTCTGCGATATCTTGCATGCTTGCATCCTCCAAAGAGTGTCGCCCCCCCCCTCTTTCATTACAGAATTAATATTGGTAGAATTGCATTAGCTGTACTGTCCTTACGTTCTCCCCCCCATATAGTCAACTAATAATTGACTATATTTTAGATAATAGTAAATTAATAATTGACTGTCAAGGAGTTTTTATATGTTTAACAAAGAGTCCTTTTCCGCAAGGTTACTTGAACTCCGCAACGAAAGGAAAATAATGGCCAAAGACTTGGCAGAACATTTAGGCATCACAAAACAAGCCATGAGTTCGTTGGAAAAAGGAAAGAATATTCCAAGTGTTCCGACCCTCGTTGCTCTTGCTGACTATTTCGAAGTGAGTCTTGATTACCTGGTTGGCCGCTCAAATAATCGAACCTTGCTTTAATTTCCTTGCATCTCCCGAACTATAAAATAAGCTTATTCCTACTTTAAGTTCAAGTCGGAATAAGCTTTTGAAAGTTTTGATATATTGGGTGGAATATAAATCTTGTCTTTAAAATATCCCCCGAATAACGATCATGGACACAGTTCCGGGCAACACTCGCACTTTTTATCTGTGCTACATTCATATTATGTACCATATCCATCCACGGGCGATCACCGGCGGACCAACGGCACGGCCATCGATAGCTCTTGGCAGTTCTCGCAACTTTTAATATGACCAACATGGATTACCATCGAAAGCGACACCTGAGAACCGCTTAGTTATTATCGATTGCTATAACCAGTTTACACACATCTTGTATGTACTACATACATATCTTGTTTCTTCCGATTTCCATCGCAGGGAAGGGCAGTGACGCGATGCCGACATCTCATATCAATTCACGCTCTATTCCTATGTATGACATATATGTCATGTAACTTTCCCGCTGGTATATCAAAGACCAGTTTCCAGGTGCTTTTTAAATTTCATGTGCCTTTTCACAGCACATTGAAATCATCTTTTCTTTATCACTCGATTTAAAACAAAAAGCCACCATTTAATATTGGCGGCTCTCTTGAATGGTATTAGTTCTTGACAGTTCCCGAGAAATGACACTGGGTCGTGTTTAATTTATTCAACCACACTGTTTTAAACCATTTTAATGTTCCTTTGTACCCACCCTTGTTGTAAGAAAGAGTGTTTGGACAATCAACATGACCTGTATAGTACTTGACTTCAGTCACATCTTTTTCGGCAGCAAGCGCTTGGGACGAGACGGTGAAAACAAGAGCCAATGAAAGTGACAAGAAGACACCAGAAACTTTTTTAAACATAACAACCAACCTCTCTCTATTCTTATTGTTGCTTTTAAATTGTACTAAAGTTTCCTCTGTATTCTTTATCAAATGATCATCTCGCAGAAAAAGGGCATTATCTGGCGAAAAAATTGTAGAATAATGTCAGTAATGAGTCTGTCAAGAATTTTGTGTAAGCTCTCAAAATCGATCTATCAAACTGCGGTGCCGCGGCTTGACATGGAGCCTCTGTGGGCATGATGATCGGCGATGCGGCGATTCCCTAAAACATGGTCATCGCCAAGGCATTCAGCCTATCATGCCCACCCCTCCATGTAAAGCCGCTTTTAGCGTACCTGGACGCGTTCTGGATAGTATACGGTAAGCTGGAGAAGAATTTGTCCCCAGTTCTGTACACGACCTGTCCACTTTCGAACGACGTCCATAGTGGAGAGATACAGCATCTTCAGTAGCGATTCGTCCGTTGGGAATATGCTTTTTCCCTTTGTTACTTTGCGTAATTGACGGTGGTAACTCTCGATCATGTTCGTTGTATATATGAGTTTTCGAAGTTCTGGCGGATATTTGAAGAAGGTCGCAAGTTCATCCCAGTTTTGACGCCATGATTTGACGATGAGCGGGTACTTGCTTCCCCAATGTTCTTCAAACCGATCCAACTCCAGCAGCGCCGCTTCTTCCGTGACCGCCTTGTAAATTGGCTTTAAATCCGCTGTTACTTTCTTAAGATCCTTGTAAGAGACGTATCGCGTTGAATTACGGATTTGGTGGATGATGCATTTTTGGATATCTGTTTTCGGATAGCAAGCTGCAATAGCTTGTGAAAAGCCGCTTAGATTATCGACGCAGGTAATAAGGATGTCTTGAACTCCGCGGTTCTTAAGCTCGTTTAACACATTCAGCCAAAACTTTGCAGATTCGTTTTCCCCAATCCAAATGCCGAGTACATCTTTGTTGCCGTCTAAATCAATGCCGATCACCATATAGGCAGCCTTGTTTACGATATGGCCTTCTTGCTTAACCTTGAAATGAATGGCATCCAAAAAGACAACCGTATAGACCTGCTGCAGAGGACGGTTCTGCCACTCCTTAATAAGCGGTACGATCTTGTTTGTTACGTTGGAGATGAGAGTCGGTGAGACCTCGACACCATACAA
>NZ_JAHNZO010000025.1 GCF_018998565.1 Paenibacillus oleatilyticus
TTCAGCATGAATAAAATCCTGCGAATGAGCGAGATAGAACGAGAAAACAGCATCATACTGAGGGAGGCGGACGTAAACTCTTACGGGATATACCCCACATCTATTTGGCTGAGTTTTTCTACTCTTGGAGTTTCTCAACATCCGGAGCCACCTCACGGTACGTGAGGCGGCTATGCTTTTTTCTTCGCCTCCTCACGTACCGAGAGGTGGCAGTCCTCTTCCTACTCCTCCCTTGGTTGGGAGGAGTGGGACCTCGCTAGATCAGCTTGTGTGGCGGAGAGCAGCGTATGTGCCGTAGAGTTTACGTGCCGCCTTTGAACTCGGGTTCTTACCGCAAGGTAAGTTGAATAGAACCCGAGTTCAACAGCGGCCGAAGGCACATACGGCTGCTCGCAGCCACACGCCCTGCTGATCAAGTTCCAACTCCCGCTCCATCAACTCACTCCCCCCAACCCCCTCCTCTCGACAAAAATAGTACCGCCCCCTCGGCATGTTTAGACAGACTTTGAAATACAATTGGGATATACTTGTCTCATTCGCGGCAAGCGGGCGGCAAGTTGGGCGGGAGGTAACGAAGATGGTCGTGTACATCGATGTCATTTTCCTCATGAACGTGCTGATCGACGGCGCGCTGCTCTGGACGACGGCCTGGTCGCGCAAGCTCCGTTACCGCCCGTGGCGGTTGGGGCTTTCCGCGGCCATCGGAGGCAGCTATGCGGTGATGCTGTTTTTTCCGCCGTTATCGTTTCTGTTTACGTTTGCGCTAAAATTCGCGCTTTCTCTGCTGATGCTGCTGACCGCCTTCGGATTTGGGGGATTGCAGCATTTTTTGCGGAACCTTGGCGCATTTTACGTCATCAATTTCATGGCAGCCGGTGCCGTCTTCGGGTGCGCCTACTTTTGGCAATCCTCCAGCGAAATCATCAATGGTATCTTGTTCAGCCACGATCTGGGGGTCACGCTAACGATGCTGGCCTTTTCCTTCCCGTTGGCGGTATGGCTGTGCCGGAATGTCCTGCAAGCCTTAAGGCGCAAGCAGGAGCTGACCTCGTTCTTGGCCAAGGTGGAGGTCCATATCGACGAATTTGCTTCCAGTTGCACCGGACTTATCGATACGGGCAATCAGCTGTACGATCCGCTGACGAAAACGCCGGTCATGGTCATGGAAGCGACACAGTGGGGGGAGCGCATTCCCGAAGCATGGCTGGTCAAAATCCGCCGGGCTGAAGTAGATCAGCTCGTGACGTCGATTGGTACCGAACCCTTTGTCTGGCAAGATCGCTTGCGCCTTGTGCCGTATCGGGGGGTGAACCGGAATACGCAGTTTATGCTGGCGCTCAAGCCGGACCGGGTCGTGATCACAACGGGAAGCGAGCAGATCGAGGCGAATAAAGTACTGATCGGTCTGGACGGCGGCCGCCTCAGTTCGGACAACGCTTACCAGGCCATCATTCATCCTTCGCTAGTCAACATGTAACACGAGCGGGACCCGATATCTGCTGCCTGGCTTGTCGCAGCTCAAGGCCGTGCTTGTAAGGGAGACCGAAGCTTGACCGCAAGAAAGCTGTTTTCACGACTGGGGATGTCCGGATATTAAAACGGTACGAATGGGAGGAAGCGTAAACATGATGGTCAAGTGGAAGCTGATGCTGCAAATTATGTATTTTCGCCTGCTGCTGGTGCTGGGGCTCAAATCGGACGAAATCTACTACATCGGTGGAAGCGAAGCGCTGCCGCCCCCGCTCACACGCGAAGAGGAAGAATATTTACTGGAAAAGCTTCCTTCAGGAGATGCGGCCATCCGCGGCATGCTGATCGAACGAAATCTGCGGCTCGTCGTTTACATCGCGCGTAAGTTCGAGAACACAGGCATCAATATCGAAGACCTTGTATCGATCGGCGCAATCGGCTTGATCAAAGCGGTCAATACGTTCGATCCAGAGAAAAAAATCAAGCTCGCCACGTACGCCTCGCGATGCATCGAAAACGAGATTTTGATGTATTTGCGACGTAACAGTAAAATTCGCACCGAAGTTTCGTTCGACGAGCCGCTCAATATCGATTGGGACGGCAACGAGCTTTTGCTGTCGGATGTGCTCGGGACGGAAAACGACACCATCTACCGCAATATCGAGGAGCAGGTCGACCGCAAGCTTCTCCATAAGGCACTTGACAAGCTGTCGGAGCGCGAGCGGATCATCATGGAACTGCGTTTCGGCCTGCAGGACGGCGAAGAGAAGACGCAAAAGGACGTTGCGGACATGCTCGGCATCTCCCAGTCGTATATTTCGCGGCTCGAAAAGCGCATCATCAAGCGGCTCCGTAAAGAGTTCAACAAGATGGTGTAAACTGGAAAAAGTTTTTTTCATCGGCGATGAAAGCGAAACCGTCCTTGCCGGAACTGGCTTTGAACGATTTTTAAGGAGCGGTATGTCCGTTTGAGAGCCCGACGAGACCGCATAAAAAAGCATTCCGAGGAGATAATTAACAGTAATGTTTCTCCTTGGGAGGTAATCACGGTGACCCGAAACAAAGTCGAAATATGCGGCGTCGATACGGCAAAGCTACCGGTTTTGACCAATGCGGAAATGCGTGAACTATTCGTGGACCTGCAAACGAATAATGAACGATCTGCAAGAGAGAAATTAGTCAACGGCAACCTCCGGCTCGTGCTGAGCGTCATCCAGCGGTTCAACAACCGGGGGGAATTTGTCGACGACCTGTTCCAAGTAGGCTGTATCGGACTGATGAAAGCCATTGATAATTTCGATTTAAGCCAGAATGTCAAGTTTTCCACCTACGCGGTTCCGATGATTATTGGAGAGATCCGCCGTTACCTTCGGGACAACAACCCGATCCGCGTGTCCCGCTCCTTGCGCGATATCGCTTATAAGGCGCTTCAGGTGCGCGATCAGCTGACGAATCAAAATTCGCGGGAGCCCACCATTTACGAAATTTCGGAAGCGCTCGGCGTGCCGAAGGAAGATGTCGTGTTTGCGCTCGATGCCATACAGGACCCGGTGTCGCTTTTCGAACCGATCTATCATGACGGCGGCGATCCGATCTATGTGATGGACCAGATCAGCGACGACCGGAACAAAGACGTCTCGTGGATCGAGGGCATTGCCCTCCGGGAAGCGATGCGAAAGCTGAACGACCGCGAGAAAATGATTTTGTCCATGCGCTTTTTCGACGGTAAGACCCAGATGGAAGTGGCCGACGAAATCGGCATTTCCCAAGCGCAAGTATCCCGGCTCGAGAAATCGGCCATATCCCAGATGCAGAAGCATGTGAAAAACTGACGGGAGCTTGCCCGACCTGCGAAGATCCGACCGACTCGCTACAATGCAGCGGGCGCGGTCTTTTTTTATAGCCTGGCGGACATTTTGCCCAAGTTGCTCATATAGTATAAGAAAAGCTTCTTATCGAAGCCTGTTCGAGGAAGATACATTCGTGTTTTAGAGGAAGCTTTTCTTGCGATATAGAATTCAATCAGCTCCGCTGATAACGTATAAATTCTATATCTAAAAAAAAGGGCATTTGCTGAACCGGTTTTTTGGTTTTGAAACGTCTATTGGCGAGTTGGTCGTAGAGTGAAACGTGATACGCGGCGAGTTTTTTTCAGACCGTGTTTGAGCCGAAGCGGATTACTTTTCACTCGCAGACGTGTCGCCAGCGAAGCTGCCAAAATCGTTCCGCAATATGCCTTCCCCGGTGGTGACAGCGTGAAAATATCCGATTTCCAAACCAAAGACGTGATCAATATCGTCGACGGCAAAAAGCTGGGCCAAATCAGCGACTTGGAGCTCGATCTCCGGCAAGGACGAATCGAGGCGATCGTCGTCCCGAATTCCTCCCGTTTTTTCGGATTGTTCGGCGGCGGAACCGATGTGATTATCCCTTGGAGCAACATCGTCAAAATCGGTATGGACGTCGTCCTGGTCAAGCTGGAGGACGTCCGGGCTTTCCGGCAGCAGGAGCCGGCCGATAACGTGTATGAGTACAACCGCCAGTCCCGCGGATAGGGCAAACGAAAAGAAGCGTGCATTCACCCGGACGAACAAGGGTGTTCTTTTTTTTCGCTTCGTGTATACTGAGTAGTAAAAAGACGGGAGGCGGACCCATGGAACCTTTTGTAATCCGACAAGCCGATAACGGCTGTGAATTGCTTATGCTGGAGCGTTTCATGAACGCCTGTCCGGCCGTGACGGCCGGCTTTACGACAAGACGAGGCGGGGTTAGCCGCGAAGCCTTCGACACCTTGAACTGCGGGCTTCACGTGGAGGATGTGCCCGCAGATGTGGTTGCGAACCGAAAATTGCTGGCCGAATCGCTCGAGTTGCCGTTCGAATCGTGCACATACGCGGAGCAGGTGCACGGGAAGGAAATTCAGGTTGTTGGCAAAGGGCAGAGCGGTGCGGGCAACGATTCTCGGGAGAAGGCGCTGCAGGGCAAAGACGGCTTCGTGACGAACGAACCGGGAGTCTTTTTGCACGCGTTGTTTGCGGACTGTGTGCCGCTGTATTTTTACGATCCGGTCCGCAAGGCGGTAGGATTGGCGCATGCAGGGTGGAAGGGCACCGCCTTGCAAATCGCTACGGCAACGCTGGAGACGATGAGCGCGGCATATGGCACCAAGCCCCGGGACGTGAAGGCCGCTATCGGCCCTTCCATCGGCGCATGCTGCTACGAGGTGGACGATGCCGTTATTGCGCGAATGGACAAGGTGCTGGAGAAGGTTGCGCCGGGCGGCGGCGCCGACGAATCCGGCCGTTCACCGTTCTACGAAAAAAAGCCCAACGGCAAATACAAGTTGAACTTGCAACAAATAAACCGACAAATTATGATAAAAGCAGGAATTATGCCGTCTCATATCGAAATAAGTGGTTTATGCACAAGCTGCCGTACCGACTTGTTTTTCTCGCATCGCAAAGAGGGCGGAAAGACCGGTAGAATGGCGGCATGGATCGGACTGCGGGAATAGAGGCTGGGGGGACTCTGGCTTGATAACACCGGAGACCGCCCCATAGCCGGGCAGGCCGAAAGCGAGGTGAATTGACGTTATGACTGTAGAGCTGAAGGAACGAATCGAAGAAGTCCGCAAGCGTATTGCCACGGCTTGCGCCCGCGCGGGGCGTAGCCCTGAAGAGGTGCGCGTCATCGCCGTGACGAAGTACGTTTCTCTGGAAACGACAGGACAAGCGCTGCGGAGCGGACTGACGGATGTCGGCGAGAACCGCTGGCAGGATGCCGCTGCCAAATGGGAAGCATTCGGCAGTGAAGGCGTGTGGCATTTCATCGGACATCTGCAAACGAACAAAGTAAAGGACGTCGTCGGACGATTCGCGTATATTCATTCGCTGGACAGGCTGTCGCTGGCCAAAGAGATCGAGAAGAAGGCGTCGGCGCTCGGAATCGAGGTTCCGTGCTTTATTCAGCTGAACGTGTCGGGGGAAGAGACGAAATACGGTTTGGAGCCCGGCGAGCTGCTTGATTTTGTGGCGGAGCTGCGGAGTATGAAGCATATCCGTGTGACCGGTCTGATGACTATGGCGCCTTACGAAGCGGAGCCCGAGGCGACCCGCCCGGTGTTTCGCGGGTTACGCGAATGGCGGGACCGTCTGAATCGGGAAGCCGTGCTCGACTACGAAGTGACCGGTTTATCGATGGGAATGTCGAACGATTTTGAAGTGGCCATTGAAGAAGGAGCGACTTGGGTGCGTCTTGGTTCGGTCTTGGTAGGTAAAGAGTGACAGAGATGAAACTCCGAGGAGGAAAGGATATGGGCGTAATGAATAAATTCATGAACTTTCTGGGCTTGCAGGAAGAGGAAGAAGTCGTGGAGCGCGAGCGCGTCGTAGAGCATCATGAAGAAGCTGAAACCCCGGCGCAGGAATTGCGTAAAAATAAGGGGAACATCGTCAGCATCCATTCACAAAAAAACGTGCGGGTCATCTTGAACGAGCCACGGTCTTACGAGGAAACCCAGGAAATTGCCGACCATTTGCGCTCACGCCGGCCTGTCGTCGTCAATCTGCACCGGGTCCGTCCGGATCAGGCTACGCGGATCGTCGACTTCCTGAGCGGTACCGTGTATGCGCTCAGCGGTTCCATCTCGAAGATCGGACCGAACATTTTTTTGTGCACTCCGGATACCGTGGAAATTCACGGTTCGATTTCGGAAATGATGCACCATAACGAAGAATAGCGTACTTAGAAAGAACGAGGTGAACGGCTTGTACTACATTGAAGATTACATTCGCACTTTAATTTCGATTTATCAGTACGTGCTCATCGCCTACGTTCTACTCTCCTGGCTGCCGAGCGCGCGCGAAAGCTTTATTGGGGAAATACTGGGGAAGCTGTGTGAGCCGTATTTGTCCGTATTCCGCCGTTTCATTCCTCCGATCGGCGGGATGATCGATATTTCCCCGATTGTCGCGCTGATTGCGCTGCGTTTTGTAGGGGAAGGAATCGTTGCGGTTCTCCGCTTCATTATTCCGTAGCCTGATATGGCAGGAGACGTAAACCGATGATGCAGGAACAACTCTATGCCCACTTCCATCCGGACGAACACCGCTTTGTCGATAAGGCGTCGGAATGGGTGGAGCGGGCCGGACAGCATACGGTCAAGCTGACCGACTTTTTGGACCCGCGGCAAATTTTCATCCTGACCACGCTTGCCAACCGGAACCCCGACGTGCAGGTGCGATTCGACGGCGGGCATCCGGGCGCGGAACGGAAGCGGGCATTGGTCGCTCCGGATTATCGCGTGCTGGACGACGAAGAGATGGGAATCAGCCTCATTGAAATTACCTCCGAGGACGAAAAGCTGAAGGAGCTGGACCACGGCGATTTCATGGGAGCGATCCTCGGACTTGGCATCAAGCGCGATAAAATCGGCGATATTTATGTACGGGAAGACGGCTGCCATTTTCTCGTAGCTTCGGAAATTGCCGATTATATCCGGCTCAATCTGAGTCAGGTGCACCGGCTGCACGTGCGGACGGAGCAGCTACCGCTCGATAAGCTCATGGCGACGGAAACGAAGATGGACGAGATGCTTTTATCGGTCGCTTCGCTTCGTCTGGATGGCATCGTAAGCGACGTATACCGGTTGAGCCGGGCTAAAGTGCTTGTTCCGATTAAAGCCGGGCGGTGCAAAGTGAACTGGAAGCAGGAGGAAGATCCGAGCAAGCCGCTGAAGCAGGGGGACGTCGTATCGCTTCAAGGGTTCGGACGCTTCAAAGTGCTGGAAGTCGAAGGGGTAACCAAAAAAGGGAGATACCGTTTAAAAATCGGCAAATATGCGTGAACGCCGATTTTTTTTGTTTGCCGATGCAGGAATATGCCAGCAACTGTCGAATATAGGATTACGCATGCGCGGACAACATAGGACCATAGCTTTTTTGCCAAATTTGCAGGAGGTGCAGCAATGGCTTTAACACCGCTCGATATACATAACAAGGAGTTCAGCCGCTCGTTTCGGGGATATGACGAAGATCAAGTGAACGAATTTCTGGATCAGGTCATTAAAGATTACGAATCGCTGATCCGTGAAAATAAAGAGCTGCAAAATCAGTTGGCCGCGATTCAAGAGCGTCTGGACCATTTTGCCAATATCGAAGAAACGCTTAGCAAAACGATCATTATCGCGCAGGAAGCTGCAGATGAAGTGAAAAATAACGCGAAGAAAGAAGCGCAGCTGATCATTAAAGAAGCGGAGAAAAACGCCGACCGCATCATTAACGAATCGCTGACCAAAGCGCGTAAAGTGTCGGTAGAGATCGAGGAGCTGAAGAAGCAGGCGTCGATCTACCGGACACGGTTCCGTACGCTCATCGAGGCACAGCTGGAGCTTCTTAGCAAGGAAGATTGGAGCTCGCTCGACCGGGTGGAAATCGAGCAGCCATAATGGGCCCAAAGTTGACGTAGAAGCTCATTTCCGCTATACTCCCTGTATAAGTTAACATGAATCAAAGCGATGACTGGGACGAGTACTTGACGTCCAGCGGAGGCCAGCGAACCGGGGGGATGGTGCGAGCCCGGACTTCGGCGGTCAAGGAATATCCCCCAGGAGCATCTCTTGAACCTCGTTCCGGAAGTAAAGAGCATCGGCTGATCCCGTTATCGATCAATGGAGCGAAGACTTCGAGCAGGGCAGGGACCGTGAAGATCACGGGCGATTGCTTTGACGCTTGGTCGTCTTAATCAGGGTGGTACCGCGAGACTTCTCGTCCCTTAGGGATGCGAGGTCTTTTTTTTGTTGCAAATTCAGTTAGGAGTGAGACAATCAATGGATTATGGAAAAACGCTAAACTTGCTGCAAACGGACTTTCCGATGCGCGGCAACCTTCCGCAGGCTGAACCGAAAATGCAACAGCATTGGGACGAGACGGACATCTACCGTCAAGTGCAGGAGAGCCGTAAGGGCAAACCGAAGTTTGTTTTGCACGACGGACCGCCATATGCGAACGGCGACATTCATATCGGCCACGCGCTGAACAAAATTTTAAAGGACATTATTGTCCGTTTCAAAACGATGCAGGGCTACGATGCGCCTTACGTGCCGGGCTGGGATACGCACGGCTTGCCGATCGAGCAGGCCATCACCAACAGCGGCAAAGTCGACCGGAAAAAAATGAGCGTGCCGGAATTCCGCGACTATTGCAAAGACTACGCTTTGCAGTGGGTGGAGAAGCAAAAAGCGCAGTTCAAGCGTCTCGGTATCCGCGGCGATTGGGATCGCCCGTATATTACGCTGCTGCCTGAATACGAAGCGCAGCAAATCCGCGTTTTCGGCGGGATGGTGACGAAAGGCTACATCTACAAAGGGTTGAAGCCGGTGTACTGGTCGCCTTCTTCGGAAAGCGCGCTGGCGGAAGCCGAGATCGAATACCGCGACAAGACGTCGGCTTCGATTTACGTAGCTTTCGACGTACAGGACGGCAAAGGCAAGCTGCCTGCGGACGCCGCCATCGTCATCTGGACGACGACGCCTTGGACGATACCGGCGAACCTGGGGATCAGCGTCCATCCGGATTTCGACTACGTCCTGGTAGAAGCGGGAGGCCGGAAGTTTGTGCTGGCGCAAGGACTGCTCGAAGCGGCGGCCAAGGAGATCGGCTGGACTGATGTGAACGTTGTACAGACGTTCAAGGGCAGCGAGCTGGAGCATGTGCTCTGCCGCCATCCGTTCTACGACCGGACGTCGCTCGTGATGACCGGCGAGCATGTGACGCTGGAAGCCGGGACGGGCTGCGTACACACCGCTCCGGGGCACGGGGAAGATGACTTCGTGATCGGGCAAAAATACGGTCTCGGTGTCTTGTGTCCGGTGGACGACCAGGGGCATATGACCGCGGAAGCGCCGGGCTTTGAAGGGCTGTTTTACGATAAAGCCAATAAAGCGATCACGGAAAAGCTTCAAGAAAGCGGCCACCTGTTGAAAATGAGCTTTATTCAACACCAATATCCACATGACTGGCGGACGAAGAAGCCGGTTATTTTCCGGGCGACCGAGCAGTGGTTCGCATCGGTGGACAAATTCCGCCAAGCGATGCTGGACGAGATCAAGCGCGTGAAGTGGACGCCAGAGTGGGGCGAGATTCGCCTTCATAACATGATCGCCGATCGCGGCGACTGGTGTATTTCCCGTCAGCGGGCGTGGGGCGTGCCGATTCCGATCTTTTACTGCCGCAGCTGCAACGAGCCGCTGGTCAATGAGACGACGATCGAACATGTCGCTTCGATTTTCGAGAAGGAAGGCTCCAACGCCTGGTTCCTGCGTGACGAGAAGGAGCTGCTCCCGGCGGGTATCGTTTGTCCGAAATGCGGTCATGACCACTTCCGCAAAGAAACGGATATTATGGACGTATGGTTCGATTCCGGGTCCAGTCATTCGGCTGTGCTCGAAACACGGGAAGAGCTGCAATGGCCGGCCGATCTGTATTTGGAGGGCTCGGACCAATACCGCGGCTGGTATAACTCGTCCTTAATTACCGGCGTGGCAGTCAAAGGACAAGCGCCGTACAAAGGCATTCTGAGCCACGGCTTTACGCTGGACGGCGAAGGACGCAAAATGTCCAAATCGCTTGGCAACACGATCGATCCGAATCAGATGTGCAACAAGCTGGGCGCCGATATTTTGCGCTTGTGGGTGTCTTCGACCGACTTCCAGGCGGATCAGCGCATCTCGGACAACATTTTGAACCAAATTGCCGAGAGCTACCGGAAAATTCGCAACACGCTGCGCTTTTTGCTCGGCAACCTGTCAGATTTCGATCCGGCCAAAGACCGCGTAGCCGTCGAGCAAATGAGCGAATTGGATCGGTTCGCGCTGCTGCGTCTGCACCGGATGACGGATCGTGTCATTAAGGCGTACGACAACTACGATTTCCACGTGGTGTATCAGACCGTGAACCATTTCTGCGCGGTTGATATGAGCGCGTTCTATCTGGATATTTTGAAAGACCGGTTGTATGCCAGCCTTCCGTCCGATCCGGCACGCAGAGCGGCGCAAACCGTATTATACGATGCGCTGACGGCAATAACTAAGTTGATTGCTCCGATTTTGCCGCATACGGCCGATGAAGTATGGAAGTACATTCCAGGTACGACACTGCCGAGCGTACAGCTCGCAGAGCTGCCGACGGTCGATGCAAACTTATTTGATGCAAATCTGGAACAAAAATGGGAAAAATTCAGCGGCGTGCGCGACGATGTGCTGAAAGCACTGGAGGAAGCTCGGAAGGAAAAGCTGATCGGCAATTCGCTCAGCGCCTCGGTACATTTGTACCCGAGTGCAGAGACGTACGAACTGCTCGGCGGCTTCGAACGATTGGATCTGCTGTTTATCGTTTCCGCGGTGACAGTTCATCATCCTGACGAGACAGCCCCAGAGGGAGCTCAAACGTTCAAGGGGCTTGCCGTAAAAGTTGCTGTGGCCGATGGGGAGAAGTGTGAACGCTGCTGGATCGTTACGCCGGAGGTCGGTCATGACTCCGAGCACCCGACGCTGTGCAAACGCTGCTCGGAAGTGTTGAAAGCCAGCGCTGCAGGCTGAGGGGCTAGCGAGCCATCCATGGGAAGGGAAGTTCTTCCCATGGAAAGCTCGTTATTTGAACCCCGGGAGGGTTGCGCAATGGAACAGACGACGAAAAAGAACGACCAGGAAAAGCTGCTAGAGCAGGTTCACAAAAAAGTTAGCGAAATTGCGGCGAACATCGAACGGACGCAAATTGCCGACTACGTTCTGCTCATGAATAGCCCGATCCGCCTGATTTGGACCAACCTGCTTGCCGGGATTTCACGCGGCGTAGGCATTGCGATCGGTTTTACCATTTTTGCGTCTACGATCTTGTATCTGCTGCAGGCGCTTAACGTGTTAAACTTGCCTATTATCGGGAATTATATTGCCGATATTGTCAAGCATGTGCAGTACCAGTTGGAAGGAAGAAGGACGTTCTAGATCAACCTTACGAAAAACGGTCTTCGGCTTCTTCCTCGGGTTCGAGCAAGCCGTCTCCTTCGCCGCTGCGCATATAGTGTTGGTACGCCTTATTGCGGACGACCGTGACCTGACGGCCATACATGTCGGTGGCCAGGAAGCTTTCGATCGGTTCGACGTATCCTTCGGATTCGTCGGCTTCGATCTGCATCTCGTTGTAGCTGTCGGATTCGTTCGGATCGTCGGCCATCGCCGGCGTATTGGACGTTCCCCAGCTTTCGACGATTTGCCAGGCGTCTTCGCCGTCGAACTGCGTCTGCCCTTCGCGTTCGTCGAGACTAGTTCTTCCGAACGGCGGGTCAAGAAATTTTTCTTCCGCGGGCCGGCGTTGGGACATATCGGGGTCGGGTACATGCTCGACGCAGTAGGCGGTTGTAGGGACGGCTTCCAGCCGTTCGTGCGGAATCGGCTGCCCGCATACCCGGCAAATGCCGTATTCTCCCGATTCCATACGCGCCAGAGCCTCGTTGATGTCGGTAAGCTGGTGCTCGGCATTTTCGTGAAGGGCGATATCTTTGCCGCGTTCGTACATCTCGGTGCCCAAATCGCCGGGATGGTTGTCATAGTTGGAAAGCTCTCCGGTCTGGACGCGCATGGAATCGCCAAGTCCCATATGCTCGCGCGATTCCAAGTGCCGCTCCAGCCACTGCTTTTCTTCCGTCAGCTTGGCTTTGAGCGCTTGGATCTGCTGCCCGGTAAGCGGACCGGGTGAACCGGATTCGAACGGAAGGTTAGTCAAGAAAAGCGCCTCCTTTTGTTTAAAGCAAGCATGTATCGTTATGTTTCGCGCCACCCGTTGTTTTTAGCTAGGTAAATGTATGCAGGTTGTCAGCAAGCCCAATAAGGAGTTGTTATCTTGAGATATTACATTTATGCTTTTATCGTTCTCCTGTTGGACCAGGCTACCAAATGGCTTATTGTAAGCCGATTGGAGCTAGGGGAATCGCGATCGGTTATCGGCGATTTTTTCCAAATCACCTCCCATCGGAACGCCGGAGCGGCCTTCGGCATTTTGCAAAATCAGCGTTGGTTTTTCCTGGCGATTACCGTTCTTGTAGCGGTTGGGGTGGTCTGGTATTTGCAGAAGACGCGAAAAGAAGGAAAGAAGCTGCTGCCTTTTGCTCTGAGTTTGCTGCTTGGAGGGGCACTCGGCAATTTTATCGACCGTGCGCTGTTCGGCGAAGTTGTGGATTTTCTCGATTTTCACTTCCGCTTCAGTTTCTTCGGCATCCCGGTGAACTATCCGTTCCCGATCTTTAACATTGCCGATTCCGCCATCGTCGTCGGGGTCGCCTTGATCTTCGTTGATTCACTGATCAGCTGGCGCCAGGAAGCGAAGCAAAACGCAGCCAACAAGCTGGAAAGCGGGGACGCGCAATCATGAATGTGACCGAGCAAGGATGGTCGGAGCAGGACCAGCGATTCGAATGGACGGCCGAACCGGAAGACGCCGGTGAACGCATCGATAAGTTCATTACGGAAGCGCTGGAGGAAGAAGTGTCCCGCACGCAAGTGCAGCAATGGATCAAGGACGGCTGCGTGAAGGTTGACGGCCGCGCCGTGAAGCCTAACTACAAGCTTTCCGAAGGAGACGCCATGACCCTGGTCATGCCCGAACCGGAAGAGCTGGTGCTTACCCCGGAACCGATTCCGCTGGACGTTGTGTATGAGGATTCCGACGTGATTGTCGTAAACAAGCCGCGAGGTATGGTCGTCCACCCGGCGCCGGGACATTACAGCGGAACGCTCGTCAACGCGCTTTTGTATCATTGTAAGGATTTGTCCGGCATTAACGGCGTCGTTCGGCCCGGCATCGTTCATCGTATCGATAAGGATACATCGGGTTTGCTGATGGCCGCGAAAAACGATCTGGCTCATTCGGGGCTGGCTGCTCAACTTAAGGCGCATACGGTCAATCGCAAATATTATGCCCTTGTGCATGGAAACGTTCCGCACGAGAACGGCACCGTCGATGCGCCGATCGGACGAGATCCGAAGGATCGGAAGCTGTATACCGTCACCGAACGGAACAGCAAGCATGCGGTCACGCATTTTCTCGTAGTGGAGAGGTTCGGCGATTATACGCTATTGGAGCTGAAGCTGGAGACGGGGCGCACGCATCAGATTCGGGTGCACATGAAATTCATCGGACATCCGCTTGTAGGAGATCCGGCTTACGGTCCTTCCAAAAGCAAGGGAGTCCTGATGGAAGGACAAGCGCTTCACGCGGCCGTGCTCGGATTCGAGCATCCGCGCTCGGGAGCGGAGCTGCAGTTCGAAGCGCCGATTCCGGACGATATGCAGCGGCTTCTTGAAGTGCTGCGAACAAGGTAACAAGGTAAGGGACATGGGGGAACACTATGGAACAGCTTGAGCGCTTGATAAACCCAAGTGTAAAAGAGATTCAAATCTCTGGCATTCGGAAAATTTCCAATTTGGTTGCGAATTATAAAGACGCCCTCACGCTGACGATCGGCCAGCCTGATTTTCCGACACCGGATCACATTATGCGCGCAGCTGAGCGGGCCATCGAAGAGCACCGTACGACCTATACGCCGAATGCGGGTCTGCTTGAGCTCCGGCAGGCTGCAGCGGCGTTCATGGAACGCAAATACGGGCTCGGCTATTCCGGGCTGGAGGAAGTGCTCGTAACCGTGGGCGCGAGTCAAGCGCTGGACATTACGCTTCGCACGATTTTGGAACCGGGAAGCGAAGTAATCCTGCCGGGGCCGATCTACCCGGGCTATGAGCCGCTCATTCGCCTGTGCGGCGGCGTGCCGGTTTATGCGGATACCCGCGGCACCGGCTTCAAACTGACGGCGGACGTACTGGAGCCGTATTTGACCGATAAAACGCGGTGTGTCATTTTGGCTTATCCGTCCAATCCGACCGGCCGGGTGATGAGCGCAGAGGAGCTTGCCGATATCGCCCAGCTGCTCGAATCGCGCAAGCTGTTCATCATTTCCGACGAAATCTACAGCGAGTTGATCTATGACGGGCCTCATCGTTCCATTGCCTCCCTGCCTAGGATGCGGGAGCGTACCATCGTCATTAACGGATTGTCGAAATCGCATTCGATGACGGGGTGGCGAATCGGCTTTACGTTTGCCCCGGCTTATTTGACGCAGCACATGGTTAAGGTTCACCAATACAACGTCACCTGTGCGAGCTCGATCAGCCAGTATGCAGCCATCGAAGCGCTGACGGCGGGACTCGACGATGCGCTGCCGATGAGAGCCGAGTATGTGAAACGGCGGGACTTCGTCTATGACCGGCTCGTCGAGATGGGCTTCGAGCTGGCGAAGCCGGAGGGAGCGTTTTATTTGTTCCCTTCGATTGAGCGCTTTGGCTTGTCTTCCATGGATTTTGCCATGAAGCTGCTGGACGAACAGCGGGTGGCCGTTGTGCCGGGAGATGCGTTCTCCGCGCTTGGGGAAGGCTATATCCGTTTATCGTACGCTTATTCGATGGACGTTTTGGAGCGGGCCATGGAGCGGTTGAAGGTGTTCGTAAACAGCCTGTAGGTAAAAATAAAAGCTTCTCATCCCGTTTCTCTGTGACAGAGACGGTGACGAGAAGCTTTTATTTGTTAGTGTTCGCTTTTCCAAGTCAGGAAGCGACTCATCAGGTCGATGGCCAGGTCGATGGCACGTTCGTCCGGCTCCAGCTTCGCATGATGCAGTCCGTAAGGGGTTCCGACGCCAAGCCAGAACATGAATCCGGGAATCGCTTCGAGAAAATAACCGAAATCTTCGCCGGTCATCGCTTCGGTACATTCGATGAGTTGAAGGGGAAGTGAATGATCGATTTCCCGAACCCAGTTCATAAATTGGCCCGTCACATCCGCCTCGTTAAACACCTGCCGGTAATTGGCGCCGTAATCGATCTCGGCCTTGCAGGCGAAAGCCGTCTCCATTCCGGCAACGAGCGCCTCGATCCGGGACTTGACGAGCGACATCGTTTCGGCCGAGAGTGTCCGGATCGTTCCTTCCAGACGGGCCGTCTCGGCGATAATATTTTGCTTCGTGCCGCCGTCGATCTTGCCGATCGTAATGACCGCCGAATCCAGGGGATTCACATTGCGGGAAATGACGGTCTGCAGTTGTCCCACAAGCTGGCACGCGGCAATCACCATATCATTGGCGTTGTGCGGGAAAGCCGCATGTCCCCCCTTACCCGTGAGGGTGATGAACAGCTCGGACGTATTGGCAAACAAGATGCCCGGTTTGGTAGCCACGGTGCCTACCGGATATTCCGGGGCGATATGCAAGGCGAAGATTTCGTCAGGCATCCAGTCCCGAAGTTCTTCGCATTCGAGCATCGGCTTGGCGCCCCCGGGACCTTCTTCCGCGGGCTGAAAAATAAAGGTTAGATTATCGCGAATCGGCTGCTGTGCAAAATGAGTCAGGATACCGAGGCCGATGGACATATGCAGGTCGTGCCCGCAGGCGTGCATAAAGCCGGGATGCTCCGAGCGGAAGTCGTACCCGGTGTCTTCCGTAATCGGGAGCCCGTCGATGTCGGCGCGGTAGCCGAACCGGCGCTTGGGCGCGGTTCCTTTCACATTCACGATAATTCCGGTTCGCCAAGTTCGGACTTCGAGCCGCTCCTGCGGCAAGGTTGCGATGTAATCGAGCAAATACCGCTGGGTCTTATACTCCTGAAACCCGAGCTCCGGGATTTTATGCAAATCTCTGCGGATTTGGACAAAGCGGCTCGGGTTGACGGCTACGGACATGGTGTCAATGCCTCCTTTGGTGAGGGAATGAAGAGAAAGGCCCGGCGTCTGATCGCCGAGCCTTGAATGCGCCGAATTACAGATTGCGCAGATCTTTCAAAATTTCCGTTTTCGACTTCGTTTTGTCGTCTACTTTTTTAATGACGCGGGCAGGGGTACCGGCAACGACGCTGAATTCCGGCACGTCTTCCACGACGACTGCGCCTGCAGCGACGACGGAACCTTGTCCGACGCGCACGCCTTCGAGAATAACGGCGTTAGCTCCGACGAGCACGTCGTCTTCGATCACGACAGGTTGAGCGGAAGGCGGCTCGATCACGCCCGCGAGGACGGCGCCTGCTCCGATGTGGCACATTTTGCCGACTTTCACGCGGCCGCCGAGAATGGCGTTCATATCGATCATCGTGCCTTCGCCGATAGTTACGCCGATGTTGATTACGGCTCCCATCATGATGATTGCGTTATCGCCGATGCCGACCATGTCGCGGATAATCGCGCCCGGTTCGATGCGGGCATTAATATTTTTGAGGTCCAGCAGCGGTACTGCGGAATTGCGGCGGTCATTTTCGACGACATAGTCTTCGATTTTGCCAGCTTCCGCATCCAGCACGCTTTTTACTTCCGCCCAGTCGCCGAACAGCACGCCGCTTTTGCCGGAGATGAACGCTTGAATGTTGTCTCCGAAGGAGATGGATTCCAGGTCGCCTTTAACATATACTTTAACCGGAGTCTTTTTCTTGCTTGTTTTAATGAGATTAATAACGTCTTCCGTATTCATTTCGATCGACATAAACGGGATTCCAGCTCCTTATGTAGTGATACCGTGAACGAAAACGGGCATGATCCGTTGTCCCGAAGATCACGAACTACATCTTTTATAGCATAAAACGCATGCCCTAGCAATCCTTGGCCGGTTAATCGGAGGGCGACCCAGAATGTATTGACATTGGGTGTCGAACATGGCATAATGCTTGTAACTGAATAGCACCTTTAAAATCAGTCCCGTGAGGCTGGCAAGGTGAACGACGAATCGAACGGTCCAAGCGGATGCGCCGACGGCATAGATGCCGGTGAGGTGTGTCTGTTCCGGTGTAACCTGTTCTGTTTCTGTGCGCGCAAACCTTGCCGATACGGCAAGGTTTTTTTATGGTCAAAATCGCGAAAGCTTTGGTGAAGGAGGTTGCCTGACCGATGGAGTCTGCTGAGCATGTGTTAATGGATGAAACTGCGATACGGCGGGCTTTGACTCGTATCGCCCATGAGATTTTGGAGAAAAACAAGGGCTTCGAAAACTGCATGTTAATCGGCATCCGGACACGGGGGATTTACCTTGCAAAGCGGGTGGCCGACCGAATCCGCGAGATCGAGGGCATACCTGCTCCCATCGGCGAAGTGGATGTGACCAAATACCGGGACGACCGAAGCGGCTTGCTGGAAGCGACCGTATCGGGAGCCCGGGAAGATGCGCCGGGAAGCGAGCAGGCAAACGATCGTCTGGAGGTTCACAACAAAAAGCTCATTTTGTTCGATGACGTGCTGTTCACGGGACGCACGGTAAGGGCAGCCATGGATGCCCTGATGGATCTCGGCCGGCCGCAAATGATTCAATTGGCGGTGCTGGTAGACCGGGGGCACAGGGAACTGCCGATTCGTCCGGACTTCGTAGGAAAGAACATTCCGACGTCCCGGCTCGAAAGCATCGAAGTACAGGTGAATGAAGTGGATGGGGTGGATCAAGTCGTCATCACAGGACAGAGGAGGCCAAACGAATGACACAGCTTCAAGTACAGTCGGAAAAACATTTGCTAGGCACCAAAGGACTTAGCGCCGGAGAGCTGAACGCGATCCTCGATCGTGCGGCCCACTGGGAACAGCATCCGGTAAAAGTGACGAACCAGCTGCAAGGGCGCTTTGTCGCCAACATGTTTTTTGAAAACAGCACAAGAACGAGATTCTCCTTCGAGGTTGCGGAAAAAAGGCTTGGAGCGGAAGTACTCAACTTCGCGGCAGCCGTCTCCAGCGTACAGAAGGGCGAATCGATCTACGATACGGTGCGAACGCTCGAATCGATGGGCATCGACGCCGGCGTCATCCGCATGAAGCCCAACGGGCTGCTGGCCGAGCTGGCGCAAAAAATCAAAGTTCCGCTGATCAACGCGGGTGACGGCAACAACGAGCATCCGACGCAGGCGCTGCTCGATCTGTATACGATGCGCAAGCAGTTCGGCGAAATCCGCGGCCTTCATGTGGCGATCGTCGGAGATATCCAGCACAGCCGCGTGGCGCGTTCAAACTTGTGGGCGCTGCAAACGCTGGGAGCCAAAGTAAGCTTCTGCGCGCCGCCGGTCATGCAGGCCGCCGAGCTTGCGGAGCATGCGCCTTACGTCTCGATCGACGAGGCGCTGAAAGCCGACGTGGTCATGATGCTGCGCGTGCAGCTCGAACGGCACGAAGGCTCGCTGTTCGGCTCGGCCGAGGAATATCGCGCCGCGTACGGGTTGACGGCAGAACGCGCCGCCCGCATGGCGCCGCACGCGGTCATCATGCATCCGGCTCCGTTCAACCGGAATGTGGAAATCGACGATGAGCTGGTGGAATGCGAGAAATCGAAAATTTTTACGCAAATGAGCCATGGCGTACCGATCCGGATGGCGGTCATCGAGCGGGCGCTGAGCTAAACCGAATCCTTAACCTACTACGAAGACGAAACGAGCGGAGGTTCCCATGGGAATTTGGATACTGAATGCCAGCCTGACGGCTGGGGGCAATGAATTAAAGAAAAAGCACGTGTTCGCGAATGGCGAACGCATCGAGCAAATCGTCGACGCAGGGGAAGCATTGCCGGATACGGCCGGGCATACGGTTATCGATGCCCAGGGCAAGCTGCTGGCGCCCGGACTTATCGACATGCACGTGCATCTGCGCGAACCGGGCTTCGAATATAAGGAAGATATCGCATCGGGTACCCGCTCGGCGGCGCGTGGCGGTTTCACAACGATTGCCTGCATGCCGAACACGCGGCCAGTCATCGACACAGTGGAAACGGTGCAGTACGTGCTGAACAAGGCTAAGACCGAAGGCATTGTACGCGTCCTGCCTTACGGCTGCATCACGAAAAACGAGCTTGGCCGCGAGCTCACGGACTTCGATGCCTTGAAGGAAGCCGGGGTCATCGGCTACACGGATGACGGCGTCGGCGTGCAAAGCGCACAAATGATGAAGGATGCGATGGCTAAAGCGGCCTCGATCGGCATGCCGGTTATCGCGCACTGCGAGGACAATACGCTGGTCGAAGGCGCTGCTGTAAGCGAAGGCGCATTTGCCCGCAAGCACGGACTCAAAGGGATTCCGAACGAATCCGAAGCGATTCATGTCGGCCGCGACATTTTGCTAGCTGAAGCGACAGGAGTGCACTACCATGTATGCCACGTCAGCACGGAGCAGTCGGTCCGCCTGATCCGGCAAGCGAAGCAGATCGGCATTAAAGTAACCGCCGAAGTGTGCCCGCACCACCTGCTGCTGTCCGACGAAGACATCCCGGGGATGGATGCGAACTGGAAAATGAACCCGCCACTGCGCACTCCACGCGATGTGCAGGCCTGCATCGAGGGCCTTGTCGACGGCACGATCGACATCGTAGTCACCGACCACGCTCCGCACAGCGAGGAAGAGAAAGCGCGCGGCATGCAGCTTGCCCCGTTTGGCATCGTCGGCTTTGAGACGGCCTTCCCGCTCTTATACACGAAGTTCGTCGCTACGGGCCAATGGACGCTGGAGTTTCTGCTCGATAAAATGACCAAGCTGCCGGCGCAAGTATTCGGACTCCCATGGGGAACGATCGAGGTTGGCAAAGCCGCCGATCTGACGCTGATCGACCTCGAAACGGAGAAGGAGGTCAACCCGGCGGAATTCCTCTCCAAGGGACGCAACACGCCGTTCACCGGTTGGAGCCTGAAAGGCTGGCCGACCTTAACCATCGTCGGCGGAAATGTCGTCTGGTCCGAATAGGAAAAGGCGAGTAGACCTCCGCTGCGTGGGGAACCTACAGTTAGGGAAATAAAGGAACCGAGTTCCTTATTTATAGAATTACGGCATTTTTAATGAAAGAACGGCTAGAGTGCGTCGCGCACGCTGCCCGTAGTACCGTAAAGCGTGTCCGGCCGGCCGCGGGGGCGTCAGCCTCCACGCCGTCCGATCCCCCGTCGCAGCTCCTTCAAAGCTACGTACCCCCTTATGCGACAGCTTGAGGGGTCCAGGGGCAGCGCCCTTCGGGTCCCCCTTTGAAAAGGGGGATTAGGGGGATGAATACCACATAAGGAGATGACAGCAGATGCAGGCAAGATTGTTGTTGGAAGACGGTACGCTGTTTACCGGCAAAGCATTCGGAAGCACCGGCGACTCGGTTGGCGAAGTTGTGTTCAATACAGGCATTACAGGATACCAAGAGGTATTGTCCGATCCGTCCTATTGCGGACAAATCGTGACTATGACGTACCCGCTGATCGGAAATTACGGCATCACGCGCGACGATTTCGAATCGATTCGTCCGTTTATTCACGGATTCGTCGTTCGCGAGCACGAAATGGTGCCCAGCAACTGGAGAGCCGAGTACTCGCTGGACAGCCTGCTTAAAGAATACGGCATTATCGGCATCAGCGGCATCGATACCCGGATGCTGACCCGTCGCATCCGTCACCATGGCGTCATGAAAGGCATCCTGACCACCTCCGAGAAGCGTGTGGAAGAGCTGCTGGAGCAGCTTAAAGCATCGCCACTCATGACCGATCAAGTATCCCGCGTATCCACGAAGAGCGTGTTTAGCGCACCGGGAACGAAAGAACGCGTCGTGCTCGTCGATTTCGGCTCCAAGAGCGGCATTTTGCGCGACTTGACCAAGCGCGGCTGCGACGTCGTCGTCGTGCCGCAGGATACGACCGCGGATCAAATCCGCCGTCTGGCGCCGGATGGCATCCTGTTGTCCAACGGCCCCGGGGACCCGAAAGATGTGCCGCATGCGGCGAAAATGATCGCCGAGCTGCTCGGCGAATTCCCGATCTTCGGCATCTGCCTCGGCCATCAATTGTTCGCTCTGGCGAGCGGCGCCGATACGGAAAAGCTGAAGTTCGGCCATCGCGGCGGCAACCACCCGGTAAAAGATTTGGCTACGGGCCGCTGCTACATCACATCGCAAAACCATGGCTACACCGTAAATGAAGAGTCGATCGCCGGCACGGATTTGGAAGTGACTCATATCAACAACAACGACAAGACGATCGAAGGGCTGCGTCACAAAAAGTATCCGGCCTTCTCCGTTCAGTATCACCCGGAGGCAGCGCCGGGACCGTTCGATTCGAGCTACTTGTTCGATGACTTCCTGCAGCTGATCCGCGATCATAAGCAAAACAACCCGCAGCTTCCGCGTCAGGCGCAGATCGCAGCGGCATACAAAGCGGGCAGCACGGCCGTATCCGTATCGAAAGGGGAATTCCACTATGCCGAAAAATAATAACCTCAAAAAAATTCTCGTGATCGGCTCCGGTCCGATCGTCATCGGACAAGCGGCGGAATTCGACTATGCCGGTACGCAAGCTTGCCAGGCTCTGAAAGAAGAAGGCTTCGAGGTCGTTCTGATCAACAGCAATCCGGCAACGATCATGACCGACACGAACATGGCCGACAAAGTATACATCGAGCCGATTACGCTCGACTTCGTGACTCAAATCATCCGCCAAGAGCGTCCGGATGGCTTGCTGCCGACCCTCGGCGGACAGACCGGCCTCAACATGGCGGTTGAGCTTGCGCGTGCCGGCGTGCTGGAGCGTGAAAACGTGAAGCTGCTCGGTACCCAGCTGACGGCAATCGAGAAAGCGGAAGACCGCGATTTGTTCCGCGATCTGATGCGCGAGCTGGAACAGCCGGTGCCGGAAAGCACAATCGTTACGACGGTGCAGGAAGCGCTCGATTTTGCGAATGAAATCGGCTATCCGATTATCGTACGTCCGGCGTACACGCTGGGCGGCACGGGCGGCGGTATCTGCGCCACCGAGGAAGAGCTGCTGGAAACCGTTTCCTCCGGTATCCGTTACAGCCCGATCGGCCAATGTCTGATCGAGAAAAGCATCGCCGGCATGAAGGAAGTTGAGTACGAGGTAATGCGCGACGCGAACGACAACTGTATCGTCGTGTGCAACATGGAAAACTTCGATCCGGTCGGCGTTCATACGGGCGACAGTATCGTTGTGGCGCCGAGCCAGACGCTGTCGGACCGCGAATACCAAATGCTGCGTTCCGCATCGCTCAAAATTATCCGCGCCTTGAACATCGAAGGCGGATGCAACGTACAGTTTGCGCTGGACCCGCACAGCTATCAATATTACGTCATCGAAGTGAATCCGCGGGTTAGCCGCTCGTCGGCGCTCGCTTCCAAGGCAACCGGCTACCCGATTGCCAAGATGGCAGCTAAAATCGCGATCGGCTATACGCTCGACGAAATCGTCAATCCGGTAACGGGTCAGACGTACGCTTGCTTCGAGCCGACGCTGGACTATATCGTATCCAAAATCCCGCGCTGGCCGTTCGATAAATTTACGGCGGCAAACCGCAAGCTCGGCACGCAAATGAAAGCGACCGGCGAAGTCATGGCCATCGGTCGTACGTTCGAAGAATCGATTCACAAAGCGGTACGCTCCCTTGAAATCGGCGTGCACCGCCTGTATTTGAAAGACGCGGAGGCATTGGATCAAGAGACGCTTGAGCAGCGGCTTGTGAAGCCGGACGACGAGCGCATCTTCCTGATCGCCGAAGCGCTCCGCCGCGGATACAGCGTGCAGCAACTGCAGGATTTGACCAAGGTGGACTGGTGGTTCCTGCACAAGCTGGAAGGCTTGATCGCGTTTGAAGCCGAACTGCTTGCGCCGGAGTTGAGCGAAGAGCTGCTCCGCGAAGCGAAGCGCAAAGGCTTTACCGACCGCGCTATTGCCGAGCTGCGCCGTCAAGCCGACAAAGGGCTGAGCTTGACGCAGGAAGCGGACGTTCGCACATACCGGATCGGTCTGGGGCTGAAGCCGGTCTACAAAATGGTCGACACCTGCGCCGCGGAATTCGAAGCGACGACGCCTTACTACTACTCGACTTACGAGACGGAAGACGAAGTGAAGGAAACGGCCAAGCAAAAAGTTGTCGTGCTCGGCTCCGGTCCGATCCGAATCGGTCAAGGGATCGAGTTCGACTACTCGACCGTACATGCGGTATGGGCCATCCAAAAGGCCGGCTATGAAGCGGTCATTATCAACAACAACCCGGAGACGGTATCTACGGATTTCAATACATCGGACAGGCTGTACTTCGAGCCGCTGTTCTTCGAGGACGTCATGAACGTCATCGAGCGTGAGCAGCCGATCGGCGTTATCGTCCAATTCGGCGGACAAACGGCGATCAACCTCGCGGCACCGCTTGCGAAAGCGGGCGTGCGCATCCTCGGCACAGATTTGGAGAACATCGACGCGGCTGAGGACCGCAAAAAGTTCGAAGCGCTGCTCCGTCAGCTTGACATCGCACAACCGCCGGGTGGTACGGTAACCTCGGTGGACGAGGCTGTCGGCATGGCCTCCCGTTTCGGGTATCCGGTGCTTGTCCGCCCGTCGTATGTCCTTGGCGGCCGGGCGATGGAAATCGTCTACTCCGACGAAGAATTGCTGAGCTACATGGAGTACGCAGTCAAAATCAACCCGGAACATCCGGTACTCATCGACCGTTACATGCTTGGTAAAGAAGTCGAAGTCGACGCGATCTGCGACAAAGAAACGGTCCTGATCCCGGGCATCATGGAGCACGTGGAGCGGGCCGGCGTTCACTCGGGCGACTCCATCGCGGTATACCCGCCGCAGACGGTATCCGCCGAGCTGAAGCAAAAAATTATCGACATTACGACCAAAATCGCCAGAGGGCTGCAGGTCGTCGGTCTCGTCAATATCCAGTTCGTCATCTATCAAAACGAAGTGTATGTGATCGAAGTGAATCCGCGCTCCTCGCGTACGGTTCCTTTCCTCAGCAAAGTGACGAAAATTCCGATGGCCAACGTCGCAACCCGCGTCATTATGGGCGAAAAGCTGGCCGATATGGGCTATGAAACCGGCTTGTGGCCGGAGGACGAGTTCGTATCCGTCAAAGTGCCGGTCTTCTCCTTCGCGAAGCTGCGCCGTGTCGATACGACACTCGGGCCGGAAATGAAATCGACGGGCGAGGTCATGGGCCGCGACAAAACGTTTGCCAAGGCGCTCTATAAAGGTCTGATCGGCTCCGGCATGAAGATTCCGCCGACTGGCGCGATCATCGCTACGATTGCCGATAAAGACAAAGCCGAAGCGATTGATATTTTCCGCGGCTTCGAAAGATTGGGCTACCGCATCGTCGCTACGGGCGGAACGGCACAGGCTTTGGAGGACGCCGGTCTCCAGGTGAACCGCGTCAACAAGCTGAGCGAAGGCTCGCCGAACATTCTCGATCTGATCCGCAACGGCGAAGCGCATTTCGTCGTCAACACGCTGACGAAAGGCAAAACGCCGGAACGCGACGGCTTCCGGATTCGCCGCGAGGCGGTGGAGAACGGCGTCGTCTGCATGACATCGCTGGATACGGTTAGCGCGCTGCTGCACGTGTTGGAATCCATCTACTTCCAATCTACGGCCATGCCTGCGAATCACGCATAACAACAATTGCATTAGCACAGCGTTCCGCTCCTTGCGGAAATGCTGTGCTAATCCCTTGATTAGGCCTTCTACGAGCCTCAGATTCACCCGATTTTAAAGAAAAGGGGCGGTAACTTGTGTCTACCAACTTAGCGGCGGCGAAGCGCATCATGGTTGCGCTCGATTATGCCGAGGCGAAGCAGGCGGAGTCGCTCGTCCGGTCGCTGGAAGGCATTCCGTGTTATTTGAAGGTGGGAATGCAGCTGTTTTACAGCGCCGGTCCGGCGTTTGTACAAATGCTCAAAGAAAAGGGCTATAACGTCTTTCTCGATCTCAAAATGCATGATATTCCGAATACGGTCAAAGGTGGAGCAGAGAGCATCACGAAGCTTGGCGTCGACATGTTCAACGTTCATGCGGCCGGCGGCAAGCAGATGATGGAGGCGGCGATGGAAGGCGTGGACAAGGCGCTTCAAGCCGCATCCGGTCCCAAGCCGATCGTCATCGGCGTAACGCAGCTTACCAGCACAAGCCAGGCGGTCATGAACGAAGAAATCGGCATCGCAGGGACGGTAGAGGATGCGGTGATCCGATATGCGCGATTGGCCCAAGCCGCCGGGTTGCAAGGTGTCGTCGCTTCTCCGCTGGAGGTCGTTCGAATCAAAGAGACGTGCGGCAGCGGCTTTGTGACCGTAACGCCGGGCATCCGTCCGGCAGGAGCGGACATTGGCGATCAATCCCGCGTCATGACGCCGGAGCAAGCGTTCGCCCAAGGGACGGACTATATCGTCATTGGTCGTCCGATCACAGCTGCTCCTGACCCGAGAGCGGCGCTGGAAGCGATTATCGCTTCTGTCGAAGGGCTGTAAAAAGCGCATTTTTTTATACTTAAGGAGATGAAATCGAATGACAACCCCATCGATTCGTATAAATCCGGAGCTGGCCGGGCAAATTGCCGCCGATCTGCTGGCGATCGGCGCCGTGGCGCTTCGTCCGCAGCAGCCGTTTACTTGGACATCCGGTCTGAAATCGCCGATCTACTGCGATAACCGGCTGACCATTTCGTTCCCTGAGATCCGCGAACGGATCGCCGAAGGCTTCGTTGCGCTCATCCGCGACAATTTCCCGGATGTCGAAGTCATTGCGGGAGCGGCAACCGGAGGAATTCCTCATGCGGCTTGGGTAGCTCAAAAGCTCGGTCTGCCGATGGTTTACGTGCGTGACAAGGCCAAGGGCCACGGGAAGGAAAACTTGATCGAAGGCTTGATCAAGCCCGGCCAGAAGACGGTGGTCATCGAGGACTTGATCTCGACGGGCGGCAGCTCGCTCAAGGTGGCCTTGGCCGTCAATGAAGCCGGGGCGCAGGCTCTTGGGGTGCTTGGCATCTTCTCGTATCAGTTCGGGAAAGCGAAAGAGGCCTTTGCGGGATCGGGCATTCCTTTCGAGACGCTGACGAATTACTCGATACTGCTCGATGTCGCTCTTCGGAACGGCAGCATCCAAGAGCAGGATTTGCAGGCGCTGAAAGCATGGCGTGAAAATCCGAGCGAATACGGCAAAGTCTAAACAAAATTTATGGCATTCGAATTCTTCCGCTACGGTAAAGGGAAGAGTTTGGATGCTTTTCTTTTTTCACCGGGTGATACAAAATAAGGCTGACCCCTGTCTTATGTATAGCTGCAGCTGAAAGGAGGACATCACATTGGAACATCCGGATTCCGATTATTTCCGTCATATATTTTATAAGCATTACCCGTCGGTGCGCCGAAAATTAATCGCGTTAGTCCGCGACGAGGCAGCCGCCGAGGACTTGGCCCAGGAAGTATTTCTGCGGTTATACCGCAATCCGCCGGACGATCCGCAATTGATCGGCGCTTGGCTTCATCGGGTACTGACCCGGATCGCCTACGACCATATGTCCAAGCGAGCTCGCGAACGGGCGCTTCAGGAGAAGCAGGAGCTCCATCTCCGGGTAACGGAGCAGGAAGGCAAGTCGAACGAGGAGACGGTTTTGGAGCAGTTTGAGCACGAGGAATTGCGCGGTTGGCTGGACCAGCTTTCGGAACGCGACCGGAAAGTATTGCTCCTTCGATTCTCCGGCTACAGTTACGCGGAGATCGCCGAGAAGCTTCAAATTCGCGCACCGCTTGTAGGGACGCTTATCAACCGGGCGACCGCCCGATTGAAACGGCATGCGAAATTGCAAACTCAAGTTGAATAGGAGGACCACGGCATATGACTGAGTCATTTGTAAGGAAAAATTCCGACCCCACGAATGCGGCTTGGGAGAAGCTTCAGCAGCGGCTTGCTTCCGAACCGAAATCGCTTCGTTGGGAGGAGTGGGCAAAGGATGCCGATAAATTAAATCCGTCGTTGGCAGCAGCCGGGGAGACAGAATCGTTACAATCAATCGCTGTTTCCGACGATAGTCGTCCATTGCCTGTTTTGGAACCGGACAGGACAACGGAGACGACTAAAACTTATCCGTTCATTCGTTGGATGAAACGGCGCAGGAAGCGGGTGGCTGCTTCGGCCGCGGTGCTGGTACTGGCCGCTTTCCTGGGCACGCCAATCGGCAACGAAGCGCTGGCTTCCATATTGAATAAATTTCGGATGCAGGAAATGACAGTCGTTCAGGAAAACGATCTGAGGTATTTGCTGAACAGCGCTTTTCCGGAAGGACAAACGAAAGAAAACATCAACAAACTTGGAGCATTCACGAATACATCCGGCAAAATAAGAGGATCTTTTGAAGCCAATGAGCTCTCGCAGATGCTGGGACGCAGCATCGTCTTTCCTCAGGATTACAACGACAAGCAAGATAAGCCTTACGTTAGCCCCTCCAATACGCTAACGTTAAAGTTGAACGTTGACGAAGTAAACCGGGCAATGTCCAGGCTTGGCGCGAAGCAGATGCTGCCTGAATCCGTGGACGGGAAACCGATTACGCTTGAAACGGGCGAAAAAGTTCATCTGAACGTGAAAAACGGCGAACGAAGCTACTCTCTGACCCAGGAGCCGATTACCGTCGTATCAGTCGATCCGTCGATTCCGGTGGCCGAAGCGCTGCAAGCGGTTCTGCAGTTCCCGCTGCTGCCGGAGGATTTGAAGCAGAACTTGCAGAACGTGGACCTGCTTACTACCGGAAACGTGCCGCTGCCTATCATCGCGAATGAGCCTACCGAGAAGGTCAAAGTGGGAAACACGGATGTGCTGCTTATGACGGAATCTACGAAAAATCATAATTATTACAATGCCATGTGGGTGAAGCAAGGTCAACTCTTCAAACTTTATGGCTATGAATATCTCACGGATCGCGAAGCACTGCTTGGCAAAGTGAAGGAGCTGATCGGCTCTTGACCGGGCTAGCCATTACAGCGCATGAGCTGACGAAAGATTACGGCAACGGCCGCGGCTGCCGCAGCATTACGATTACCGTAGGGGAAGGGGAAGCCTTTGGCTTCCTCGGTCCGAACGGAGCTGGCAAGAGCACCTTTGTGAAAATGCTCGTCGGCTTGATCCGGCCGACGCAGGGCCACGGTGCGATTTGCGGCCATCCGATCGGCTCGTTGGAAGCGAGAAGGCATTTCGGCTACTTGCCGGAGTTGTACCGGTACCAGGATTGGCTCAGTGGCGAAGAAGTGCTGCAACTGCATGGCCGGCTATGCGGCGTCGAAGCTTCCGAGGCGAAGCGACGCATTCCGGAGCTGCTCGATCTCGTCGGGCTCGGGCTGCGGGGCAAAGACCGGGTGAAGCTGTATTCCAAAGGAATGCAGCAGCGGCTCGGCTTGGCTTGCGCCTTGGTGAACGACCCGCCTATCGTTTTTTTGGACGAGCCGGCCTCCGCGCTTGATCCATTGGGCCGGAGAGACGTACGAGAATTGCTCCGGCTGATGAAGGCGCAAGGAAAAACCATTTTTCTCAACTCGCACCTGCTGGAGGACGTGGAGCTGCTGTGCGATCGCGTGGCCTTGCTGAATAACGGTCAAATTCTGCAGGTTGGTTCCGTGGCCGACGTGCTGCACGAGACATCCCGCTGGCACCTTCGTGTCGGCGGGTTTGCGCCGTTTTTGCTGGCCTGGCTTCAGGAAGCCTCGGGCCTGACCGTACGTCTTCTTGAGATGGGAGCGGAAGAAGATTCGGTCTGGCTGGAAGCGGAGCTGGAGGATGACGAACAGGTCGGCTGGTTGAACGCGCTTGTTATCGAACAGGGGATGACGCTCTATGAAGTAAAGAAGGCAAAAACGAAGCTGGACGAATGGTTCGTCAGCTCTGTTGCCGGACGGAGCCACAGGGGGGAACGCGAATGATTACCATCATCGGCTCGACTTGGAAGGAGCTGCTGCGCAAACGGGTCATGCTGCTGACGCTGCTGATGACCGTCATTTTCTTGTTCGCCTTCTGGTTTGTTGCCAAAACCATCGGAGCAAGCTTGCATGACGGCACCTATAATCCGTCGGACGTGCAATATATAATTGCCGTTTACGAACGAAGCGCGATGATCTTGTCGCTCGGCTTTTTTTTCGGTTCGTTCGTCATTGCTTTTTTGTCCATTTTTAGCTCGTTCTCCGTGATTGCAGGGGAAGCCGAGCAGGGCGTACTGCAGGCCTTAATGACTCGGCCATTATCCCGTTTATCCTGGTACATGGGTCGATGGATCGGATTTGTCAGTTGGGGAATCGGTTACGCGGCGCTGCTTTTTATATCGATTCTGCTGGTGGCTTGGGCTCATGCAGGTATTCCCGGAGATATCGTGTCGCTGACGCGTTCGTTTGCTTTGTTTATTTTCGTTGTGCCACTGCTTGTGTCTTTATCGATGCTGGGCTCCTCCCATTTCTCTTCCACCGGGAATGGCGTGTTGATGACGATGCTCTACGGGGCGGGATGGCTTGGGGGCATGATTGAAAAAGTGGCAGGCTCGGTCCAAATTGATCAAAATATAGCCATTAAGCCGCTGCTGACCATCGCAGGAATCATGTCTCTTGTCATGCCGGCCGATTCGCTGCAAAGCCGAATGCAAGCAGAGCTATTTGCCGTGAACGAGCTTCAAGGCATCGTGAATCTTAGAAGTCTTTTCGGTTTTGTCGGTGTCGGCCAAGTGCCGTCAAACGCCTTTCTAATGTACAGTGCCGGATATATGCTTGTTATGCTGCTGCTCGGCTTGTGGTCGTTTCGGAGAAAGGACCTATGAATGCTTTTTCGATAAAAAAAAGCCCGTCTGTTCCTCACCGCGATGCGATGAGGGGATAGACGGGTTTTTGCGTTTAAGCCGAGTAGGACCGTGTTCTTACTGAAACGGTCTACTTCTTCAGCAGGGCCCAGCGATAGGCGTACTCGAACAGGAACTCGAACGCTTCGAGGTGCCGCTTCGCTTCGAAGGCATTGGCGCCCCAGGCATAAATGCCGTGCTTGCGCAGCAAAATGCCGGGAATGCGCGGCACGATTGCGCCTTCGACCAATTCGGCGATCCGCGGAATTTCCGCGTAGTTCGGGAGAATCGGAATATCGATGTGCGCTTCCTCTTCCCATATGTTGAATGCTTTGATCAATTCGACCCCGTCCACCGGCACGCTGCCTCGTTCCGCATACAGCTCGGAGACGAGGTTGTTGAACACGGTGTGCACATGAAAAATCGCGCCGCAGCCCGTCAAACGGTAGATCTCGCAGTGAATCAACGTTTCCGCGGACGGCTTCAGACCGGTCGTTTCGATCGGTTGGCCCGACTGATCGACCAGCAAATAGTCGGAAGGCGTATTGACCGATTTGTCCTTGCCGCTCGCCGTAATGGCAAACGCAAACTGCTCGGGAGAAAATTCCCCCGTCCGGATCGACAGATTACCGCTTGTTCCGGGAAACCAGTCGCGTGCGGCAAGCAAAGTTTTAATCTCCCGCAGCTCGGCGAACGCCTGCTGCTTCTCTTCCAAACGAATAGCGCTAAAGCTCACGCACTTTCATCTCCTCTAACCGCTTGATCACGTCGTGAAAATCTTCAAATGGATAGTAATTCAACCCGAGGTCCTGACACAGCTCGATCAGATGGGAGCGGGCGAATACCGTATCGGCCAGCTTGGCCCCGGCAAAATCGGTTACGCTGTCGCCGATCATAATGCGCTCGTACTTCTCCCGCGGGTAGGAGCGAATGATTCTCGTTTTGCACATGCCGCAGTCGTTATCACATTCGGCATCGCATGAATGCGGCCACAAAATGCGAATATGCGTGCCGCTGAAGTCGCTCGCGTTGCAATAAATGTTCTCCTTGGGGATCGCAAATGATGATAGAACGGGATAGACGAAAAAGTCGATTCCGCCGCTTGTCACCAAAAAGAGGATGTCCTCCTTCTTGCAGTAATCCAGCAACTCGCGGAACCCGCTGCGAATCGTCACGTTGCCGATCGCGTAATCGACGACTTCCTGCCGGCGGGAGGTCGGCAGCAGCGCAAACATGCGTCCGACGCCTTCCCGGATCGTAATTTCCTTGGAGATGACTTGATTAACCAAAGTATCCCAGCCCTCAGGCTGAAAATGCTTCATAATCGCTACGATATTGTCGTTCACGGTAATCGTCCCGTCGAAATCGCAAAAAATAACCCGCTGCTTGCTCATTCTTTAATCCCCCACGCGTCAATAGCCGCCTGCAGCTCAGGATGTCCGTCCGCGGCATACACCCGCAGCGGAACGCCCGACTGGCAGCCGTCGATCGCCTGCCGGAAGGCCCGCCCGCCGGCTGCAGCGCCCATAGGATGGCCATGTACTCCGCCTCCCGCATTGACGACCACTTGCCCGCCAAAATCTCGCAAGATGAGCGGCACAAGTCCGGGATGAATGCCGGCCGAAGGAACCGGAAAGCTCGCCGCAAGCGGAACTTGTCTGTTCGCGGACGTTGATGTGCCGTCCCCGCCGTAAATATAATCGGCCGCTTCGGTTGTCAGCAGCGCTTCCTTGATCGCCATGTTCTCTTCCTTCGGCATGACGACGGAACCGTACGGTGAAGGGAACAGCACCAAATCGGCCCCGGCTAGCCGCATGAGCTTGCCAAGCAGTACGTTCGCGGCGATGCCGTGATACGGCGACGGATACAAGGCCCCGGCGAGCGACGGATGAGCCATCAGCGGCACGTTGACGTCAGGGTGCCGGCTCAGCTCGCTGAGCGCGTCGAAGCCGTAAGCCAGCACATTAAACAGCAGCGCGTTGGCTCCGGCGTCGATCGCTTTTTTGGCTTGTTCGACGAGCCCGAAGGTCGGTCCGGTCAAATTGGCCGCGTACAGCAGCTTCTGCCCGGTTTCCCGTTCGGCTTCGGCCGCCGCCTGCATGCACAGCTCGACCCGCTTCTCGATCGGGGTCAGCGGATTCTCAAACAAAATCTCGTCGTCCTTGATCAGATCGACGCCGCCGAGCGCCTGCTGATAAAACTGCTCCCGCAGCGCGGGCAAATCGTGGCCGATCACGGATTTGAAAATGCTCATCAGCAGTGGACGGTCGTGGACGCCAAGCAGCTTGCGCACGCCCCGGGTGCCGAAGCGCGGTCCCGGAAAGGCGGATAGGAACGACTCGGAAAATGCCAGGTCGATCAGCTTGATCCGGCCGTCCATTGACAGCTTTCCGAAAACCGTGACAAGCAGGGCAGGGATATCGCGGCTGAAATTAATATCGGGATAAGCGATACGAATATCCGCATATCTTGCGGAAGCGGGCTCGCCTGCTGACGGTTCGTGTACGTCCACGCTGACGACGCGCCCGAGATGCTTTTCCATTTCCGCCTTGCGCTCTTCCGGCAGCTCGGTCCAGCTTCCGACAGTCAGACCGACAGCGATGCCGGTCGCTTTTTTATGAAAATCGGCTTTCTCGTCATAGCAACGGTAGGTGGCTACGCAATACGCTGAGGATATAGCAAGACTCACAAACGGACACCTTCTTTACTTGGTATGGGAAGCGATGGAAGCGCTGATCGCCGCGCCCATTTCGGCGGAACGTTCCGTGGCACGGCGTATTGCTTTGGAGACCGCATCGGTGAAGCCGCAGTGGTCCATCGTCTCGATGGCCGCCTGCGTAGCGCCGTTCGGAGACGTCACCTTGCGGCGCAGACCGGCCGGCTCTTCTCCGCTCAGCTCGACCATGCGGGCCGCACCCATCACCGTTTGCACGGTCAGACGCTTGGCCTCCTCATACGTTAGCCCCCCGCTCATTCCGCCTTCGATCATGGCTTCCATCATATAATAAATGTAGGCCGGGCCGCAGCCGGATAACCCTACAATCGTTTCCATCAGCGATTCTTCGACGATCGATACGATGCCGACGGAGCGGAACATCTCTTCGCCCAACTGCTGCTGCGCGTCCGAGACGCCGCGGGAAAAGCTGAGCCCGGTTGCTCCAAGCCCGATGGTGCTGGAGGTGTTGGGCATCGTGCGGACGATGGCCCAGCCGGTGCCGCCGAGAATCGCTTCCATCATGTCGATGGAAAGTCCGGCAATCACCGATACGAGCAGCTGCTCTTTGCGAAGCATCGGCTTCAAATCAAGTAAACCTTGAGCGGCGTCGCTCGGCTTAAAGGCCAAGACGACGATATCGGCTGAAGCGATAGCATCGTTTCGCTCGGCAGCTCCCGTGGCGTATCGAATGCCGTACTGATTCTTCAGTTCTTGCAGACGGGTTTCATTCGACCGGTTGACGGCTACAAGCTGTTCCGGCTGCATACCCGCCTCGGAGATGAGCCCCCGGATGATCGCTTCCGCCATGGAGCCGGCGCCGACGAACGTGATGTTTTTGGATAAAATCTGTGACATATTGGCTGCTCCTTTCGAACTTTGCAAGTGTATACGATCTTCTGGGTTAACCGCGAATTTGCCCGTCTCCGACAATGCAGTATTTGCTCGACGTCAGCGCCGGCAAGCCCATAGGACCGCGAGCGTGCAGTTTTTGCGTGCTGATGCCGATTTCGGCGCCGAAGCCGAATTCGAAGCCGTCCGTGAAACGGGTGGAGGCGTTATGATACACCGCTGCGGCATCGACTTCCTGCAGGAAACGCACAGCGTTCGCCTCGTCTTCCGTCACGATGCATTCCGAGTGCATCGTCCCGTGGCGGCGTATATGCTCTAGCGCCTCATCCAGTCCGTTTACGACACGAACGTTCAAAATATAGTCGTTATACTCGGTATCCCAGTCGGCTTCCGTGGCCGCCTTCACCGTCGGTACAAGCCGCTGCGTTTCCTCATCGCCCCGCAGCTCGACCATTTGCTGCACGAATTGCTCGGCGATGCTCGCCAGATGTCGTTCCGCGAAATCGCGATGCACCAGCAGCGTTTCCATCGAGTTGCATACGGAAGGCCGCTGTACTTTCGCGTTGATGGCGATCTTCAGCGCCATATCCGGCTGCGCGCTGGCGTCGATATAAGTATGGCAAATGCCAGCTCCGGTCTCGATCACCGGCACGGTTGCGTTTTTGACGACGTTCTGAATCAAAGAAGCGCCGCCGCGCGGAATAAGCACGTCGAGCAGGCCGTTCAGCTTGAGCATTTCGTCCACCGATGCACGGCCCGGGTCCATGACGAGCTGCAGCGCGTCTGCCGGAACGTCCGTCGATTTCAGCGCCGCATGAAGCACCTCGACGATCCGCTTATTGGAATGGAGTGCCGAGGAGCCGCCGCGCAGTACGACGGCGTTGCCGGTTTTCAGGCAAAGTCCTGCCGCATCCACCGTTACGTTCGGACGAGCTTCGTAGATGATGCCGATAACGCCGAGCGGCACGCGGACCTTGCGGATTTGCAGGCCGTTCGGGCGGTCGAACGCCTCCAGCGTATCGCCGATCGGATCGGGCAACGCGACGACCTGCCGCAATCCGTCGGCCATCGCTTCGATCCGCTGGCGGTTCAGGGCCAGCCGATCGAGCAGTGAGGTGCTGATGCCGCTCTCGCGTCCGCGCTGCAGATCCTCCGCATTCGCGGCGATAATCGATTCGGCCTCCGCTACGAGGGCATCCGCCATGCGCAGCAGCGCGTTGTTCTTTTGCTCTGTACTGAGCAGGCCTAGCTTCGGCGCGGCTTGCTTGGCCAGCTTCGCTTTTTGCACCACTTCGCTCAGGTTTAGAGCTTGATCCGTTGTCATGTTCAACTTCCTCCTTCAGAGCGTCGTTTTAGGTCGTTCTTGCTAGGTTTCGGCAGCATCCTTTGCTTTTGCCGGGGATGCGAGGGTAATCCATTCGTCGCGATGGATGACTTCGATGCGCGATACCTCGATCCGCTTCTGCACTTCCTCCGTACTAAGACCGGCAACGGCCTGAAGCTGCCAAGAGGCATAATTGACGACGCCGCGCCCGATCGTTTCCCCATCCGGGCCGAGCACTTCGATGACATCGCCGGGATGGAACTCCCCGGTCACTTCCTTGACTCCCGCGGGCAGCAAGCTTTTGCCGCCTGCGACGAGCGCGAGCTCGGCGCCTTCGTCTACGTAGACGGCGCCCTGCGGCTGGGAGTGAAACCCGAGCCACTGCTTTTTCATCGGCAAATTATGCTCTGCCGTATCGAAATAAGTGCCTTTCCCGGTTCCTTCCACGGCCAGCATCAGATCGCCGGGCTCCGCAACGCGCCCGACGAACACCGGCACACCGCCGCGCATGGCGATTCGTGCGGCTTCGATTTTGGAGCGCATGCCGCCGGTGCCAACACTGGAACCGGAACCGCCGGCAATCCGGTAAATGCTTTCGTCGATTTCCAGCACGCGGTCGATCCGTTTGGCGTCGGCGTTTTTGCGCGGGTCTTCGGTGTACAATCCGTCCGTATCGGTGAGAATGACCAGCCTTTGCGCCCGGACCAGATTGGCTACGAGGGCGGAAAGCGTGTCATTGTCGCCGAATTTCAGCTCGTCGACCGAGACCGTATCGTTTTCGTTAATGATCGGCAGCATTCCGCGGCGCAGCAGCTCTTCAATCGTCATCTGCGCGTTGTGGATTCGCTTGCGGTTGGAGAAGTCGGAGCGGGTAAGCAGAATTTGACCTACGCCTACGCCATGCCCCGAGAATGCGGCCTGATATGCTTGCATCAGCAGCGCCTGCCCGACGGAAGCGGAGGCCTGCTTCTCGTGCAGCAGCTTGGGACGTGCCGTGTAGCCCAGCTCCCGAAAGCCGGCTGCCACGGCACCCGAGGTCACGAGGAGTACGGGAAAGCCTTGGGCGCGAAGCGCCGCCAGCTCATCTGCAAAAAATGCGATTTTTGCCCGATTCAATCCGCCTTCGTCGGACGTTAGCGAGCTGCTGCCGATTTTCACTACGATCGTTTGCTGCATAGGAATCACTCTTTCCATGACTGATCTGGCTGTCGCCCGGGGCAGGGGCGGAAAACACAAAAAGGCCCCGTCCTTTAAGGACGAAAGCCTCTACTTCCGCGGTACCACCTTACTTGATGAATTGAAGACCAATCCATCCTGCTTCAGACCCTTGTAACGGCAGGGAAAGCCGTCCAGCTCGTCGCTGGCCGTTCAGGGGCGGGTTCGGCAAGGCTCCACGGTAAATTCTCGCAGCCGGTGGAATTTACTCTCTGATCGTGCAGGGGCTTTCCTACTATTCCCATCAATACGTTTTGCTTTTCATTAGCATAGCATGAGGGGGGAGGTTTGTAAAGGCGATCAGCCGAACAGGCGAAGCGCGTCGATTCGGTCAACCGCTTCGCGGAGCCGCTCTTCGGTGCTGAGCAAGCCGAGGCGCACATAGCCTTCGCCGTGATCGCCGAAGCCGACTCCCGGAGCGACGACAATCTTGGCCTGCTCAAGCAGCATGTCGGAGAACGATTCCGACGTATAGCCCTTCGGCACAGGCAGCCAAGTGAAGAAAGAGCCTTGCGAACGCGACGCCTGCCAGCCGATCCGGTCCAAAGCGCCGAACAGGGCGTCTCTGCGGCTCTGGTACATCTGCACGAGCTCGCGAACGCTATCCTGCGGGCCGGTCAACGCGACGGCCGCCGCCTCTTGGATGCCTCCGAACAAGCTGCAGTAGTAATGATCCTGAATCAAGTTGATCATCCGGACGATTTCGGGATTGCCGAGGCAGAAGCCGACCCGCCAGCCGGCCATGTTGTACGTTTTGGACAGCGTGTAAAATTCGACGCCGACTTCCTTGGCGCCCGGCAGCTGCAGGAAGCTGACCGGCTTCTGCCCGTCGAAGCCGATGGCGCCGTAAGCAAAGTCGCTGGCAACTACGACACCGTGCTTCGCTGCAAAAGCAATCGTCTCTTCATAAAAGGAAGCCGGAGCCGAAACTGCCGTCGGATTGTTCGGATAGTTGATGAACATCAGCTTCGCCCGATTCACGTCATCGGCTGAAAGCGCGCTGTAATCCGGCAGGAAGCCGTTCGATTCCAGAAGCGGCATAAAAGCCATCCGGGCACCGGCCAGGGCGACGCCGGACCAGTAATCCGGATATCCGGGGTCCGGCACCAGACAGACATCGCCGGGATTGAGCAGGCATTGGGCAATTTCCACAAGGCCGGTTTTGCCGCCGAACAAAACCGCCACTTCCGTTTCCGGGTCAAGCTCGACGCCGTAATCCTCCCGGTATCTTTGGGCGACGGCCTCTTTTAAGAACAAGTAGCCGTTGAACGGAGGGTAGCGGTGGTACTGCGGATTTTCCGCCGCTTGCTGCAGCGCCTTGACGATGTGCGGCGGGGTCGGGCGATCCGGATTTCCTTGTCCCAGATTGATGACGTCGTGTCCTGCAGCAATCTGGACATTGGCCTTGCGCACAAGCGTGGCGAAAAATTGGGTGGGTAATTCTTGCAGCCGCTGTGCCGGAATCATGGGAAAAGCGCTGACGGCTGCTTTTGTCGGGTTGTTGGTATTCATCTATGTCACTCCATTTAGTTTGGTTTCAAATGTGTTGCCTTACAATTAATTCCTTGTGTTCTTATCGGAATATGGTAAATACCCTGAGCGGATAGGAATAATGTAACATGAAAAACGGTGTGTGTATACGGGTCTATTTCATCGAATCATCCGTTTATCTGTCGAGTCTTCTATAATGTGCGCAAAATCAAGAAGATGTGTTATAATGATTGCATAAAGTTTCACTAAATGATATTTAGTTTCATATAATGAAACTAAATTGCGGAGGGAAATCCATGGCGATAAGCTTTCACGATGAATACAATAAATATACCTACACGGGCAGACACGCCGATTCCGGCTGGATGGAGCTGATCCGAAAGAAGGCGCGCCCCCAAGGGAAAGCGGCAGCGGACATCGGCTGCGGCGGGGGCATTTACGCTGTTGCTTTGGCAGAGCTGGGCGTTTCGTCGGTCGTCGGCATCGATTTCTCCGAAGCGATGCTTGAAGGAGCCGCAGAGCATTGCGCGGCCTACGGGCAAATCCGTTTGACCCAAGGGACCGCGGATCGGACGGGACTGCCCGAAGACTCGGTCGAGCTTGTGCTGGAGCGCGCGCTGATCCACCATATCGCCGCGGAAGCGCTGCCGGACGTATTCCGCGAGGCGCAGCGGATTCTCAGGCCCGGAGGGCTGCTGATTGTGCAGGATCGCACGCCCGAGGACTGCCTGCTTCCCGGGAGCAGGGAGCATCTGCGCGGCTACTGGTTCGAAAAGTACCCGCGTCTCCGCGAGCTGGAAGCAGGACGCCGTCACGATGCGGCGGCCATACGCAAGGCTCTGGAGGCATCCGGGTTCTCGGTTGTGGAAGAAACGCAGCTATGGGAAGTGCGCAAAAGCTACGCAAGCTATAGCGACTATCGGGAGGAGCTTTTGAGCCGGAAGGGACGTTCCATTTTACATGAATTGTCGGATGCGGAGCTTCAGGATTTGGCGGTTGCCATCGCAGCGGACTCGGGCTATGAAATGAATGAGCCCGCTCTGGAGCGGGACCGCTGGACGATATTCTTTGCGCAAGCGCGTTGAAGTTCCGCTTCCATTGCTCTATGATAATAGGAAGAAGCGGCGTAGCGCCCTAAAACGGGCCGCTGCGTCCGGAATTTCGAGACGGGTAAGGGGGAAGGTTAGATGGCTGGGCAACGATGGAATTTGGCTCTGCTGCAGATGGACATCGCAATAGGAGAACCCGAACGCAACTTCGCAAAGCTGGGGAGCCTTCTGAATGAAGCGGTCGCTCACGATTCGAAGCCGGATGTGATCGTGTTTCCGGAGATGTGGAACACCGGCTACGCGCTGGATCGGATTCAGGAGCTCGCGGACCGTTACGGAGAGCGGACCGAAGCGCTGCTGTCGGCGTTTAGCCGAAAGCACGGCGTAAACATCGTCGGCGGTTCGATCGCGGAGAAGCGGGACGACGGCGTTTACAATACGATATTCGCATATGACCGGCAAGGAAACCGTGCAGGAGACTACTCGAAAATTCATTTGTTCCGGCTGATGGATGAGGAGAAGTTTCTGCAAAGCGGAGACTGTGCGGGCGAACTGCAATTGGACGGCATTCCGGCCGGCATGATGATCTGCTATGATATCCGCTTTCCGGAGCTTGCGCGAAAGCTAGCGCTTGGCGGCGCGCAAATTTTGTTCGTTCCGGCCGAATGGCCGAATCCGCGGCTGCATCACTGGCGCACGCTGCTGATGGCGAGGGCGATCGAGAACCAGATGTTCGTCGTCTCCTGCAACCGTGTAGGCGTGAGCGGGACGACGGAGTTTTTCGGCCATTCGATGGTTATCGATCCGTGGGGCGAGGTGCTGGCAGAAGGTGGGGAGGCCGAAACGATCGTTCGCGCTGCCGTCGACCTCAGTCAGGTGCCTGCCGTGCGCAGCAAAATTCCGGTATTTGAAGACAGACGTCCTTCATTATATTAAAAAGGTACGAAAAACCGGCTCGGATCATTCCGACCGGTTTTTTGCGCGTTCGGCTTCCATCACTTGGCGGAATGTCTCCATGAACGCGGCGACCGCCTTCGATAAATAGCGCCCCTTGCGGTGGGCGATGACGAGGGTACGGGTCGGCCGGTTGGTCAGCCGTAGGTAAGCGGGCGCAAGCTCGTTCCATCCCCTCAACAGCATATGCGGGATGAAGGCAATGCCCATCCCTGCCGCGACGAGCGACTGGACCGTCTCGATATTGCTGCTCTCGAACACGATATTCGGCGTAAATCCGGCGTCGTTGCACAATGCGATTGCGATTTGACGGAAGCCCTGGCCTCTTTTCAGCGCGATGAACGGCTCCTCCTGCAGCTCCGCAATATCGACCGTTTTGCTTCCTCCTGCGGCCAGACGAGCGGCCAGCGGATGCTGCGGCGGGACGGCCAGTACGATCTCTTCCTCAATGACCGGTTCGTAGTCGAGCGAGTCGTCGATCAGGGGCAGGGAAAGCAGGCTAATGTCGGCTTGTCCGCTCGCCGTCAATTGTTCGAGGTTCGAGGTCGTCTCTTCGACGAGCACGATGTCGATTTCCGGGTAGCGCTCCTGGAAGACGGGCAGGACAAGAGGCAGCACGTGTGCGCCCGTAATCGGGAGGCTGCCCACGACAAGCTTGCCTTTGCGCATTTGGGAGATGTCTTCCATTTCTTGTTTTAACTGCTCGACCATGTCGAGAATTTTTTGCGCTTTTTCTACAAAGCGGGTACCGGCATAGGTGACCTCCACCGAGTTGGTCGTCCGTTGAAACAAAAGTACGCCGAGCTCCTTCTCCAGCTTGGAAAGCTGCTGGCTGAGCGACGGTTGGGCGATATGCAGCTTTTCGGCTGCGCGGGAAAAGTTCTTTTCGATGGCAATTTGCAAAGCGTATTGCAGCTGGCGCAGTTCCATGCGGCTCGGCTCCTTTTATAAAGAATACCTATCAATGCTACGTTAATCGTAGCGTATTTATTATAAGAATGAAAGAGCCGATGTGCGGCAGCTCCCCGTTCGCAAACAAAAAGGAAGAAAGAGCGGGAGGCTCCTTCTTCCAGGGCAGAACGGAATATGGTCTGAAACGAGCAAGCAGCCGCATTTTTTCGGCCGCAAAGCATCAAGTCCCGCAAGAGCCGGGATACCCGTCGTTCCGTTTCATTTCTTCCAAATGCTCGCGCATCTCTTCGTCTCCGGGCATTTCGGCGACCAGCTTTACTTTGCCGGGAGCGGGCTCCTTTGTTGGAGCAGCATCCTCAGGGCGAGGCGTATCGGTCATTGCGCAGTCCTCCTCGGGGGTATAATCAGGAATACCAACGGACGTCCCATCTTCGGAGCAGCAGGTGGTACCCGAATTCTACGGCAGCCGTGACGACGGCGATAACGGCAAGCTCCCGCCAGGACAATCCCCAATAATATGCGGTTCCGACGGCCCATAAAAATAAAGCGGCCAGCAGTCCGTCGGCCAAGGTTGCGGCACCGTTCCCGAATTCGTCGAGAATCCACTGATCTCCGAGAAAAAAAGCCAGAATGCTCAGGCTGCCGGAGGCCATTAGCGCCTGGAAAAGTGTTGCGTTGGAAAAATAAAGCAGCAGCGGGACGGTAAATAGAGCGTTTAGGACGAGTTTGACAAGCAGCTTGCTCACGCTTTCCAGCTCCCTTACTTTTGCTTTTGTTGAAAGGTTGTCCAATCGGTCCTTCATTTATGCAGTGGGAAGGGGAAGAGCCCCTGGCCTTTTTTTTGATTAACTCATAGCGAAAACCTATGAAGGCTATAGATATTATATCTTGGATCAATGAAGATGGACGTGATACGATAAGTGACATTAGGAGCATTATTCAGATACCGAGGTGGAACCGATGGCAAAAACAATGTTCGAAAAAATTTGGGACAATCACGTCATTCATTCGGAGCCGGGCAAGCCGAGCATCATTTATATCGACCTTCAACTGGTCCATGAAGTGACTTCTCCGCAAGCGTTCGAAGGCCTTCGCCTAAGCGGCCGCAAGGTGCGCCGTCCGGACTTGACGTTCGCAACGATGGATCATAACGTACCGACCAAGGATCGTTTCAATATCACCGATCCGATTTCCAAGCAGCAGATCGACACGCTCTCCAAAAACTGTGCGGATTTCGGCGTTACCCTGTTCGACCTGGACAGCATCGATCAAGGGGTTGTCCACGTTATGGGACCGGAGCTCGGTTTGACGCATCCCGGCAAAACGATCGTCTGCGGCGACAGCCACACGTCTACGCACGGCGCGTTCGGGGCTTTGGCGTTCGGGATCGGAACGAGCGAGGTGGAGCACGTGCTTGCGACGCAGTGCTTGCAGCAAGCGAAGCCGAAAACGCTGGAAGTGCGCATCAACGGCAAGCTGAAGCCAGGGGTTACGGCGAAGGACTTGATTCTCGGCGTCATTGCGAAATACGGCACGGATTTTGCAACCGGCTATGTTATTGAGTACACGGGCGAAGCGATTCGCGGCTTGTCCATGGAAGAGCGCATGACCGTGTGCAACATGTCGATCGAAGCAGGTGCAAGAGCAGGCTTGATCGCTCCGGACCAAACGACGTTCGATTACCTCCGCGGACGCGAATATGTGCCGCAAGGCGAGGCGTTCGAGCAAGCGGTAGCGGCGTGGAAGCAACTGACGACGGATGAGGGCGCAGTATACGATCGCGTGGTCGAGTTTGACGCGGACAGCCTGATTCCGCAAGTTACCTGGGGTACTAGCCCGGGTATGGGTACCGACGTCACGTCCCGCGTGCCGAATCCGGCGGATTTCAGCACGGAGAACGAGCGCAAAGCGGCGGAAAAAGCGATCGAGTACATGGGCTTGACACCGGGAACGCCGATGACGGATGTTACGATCGATTACGTATTTATCGGTTCCTGTACGAACGGCCGGATCGAGGACCTGCGCGCGGCGGCTGCCGTGGCTCAAGGCTACAAGGTGTCGCCGAGCGTGACGGCGATCGTCGTGCCGGGCTCGGGCCGGGTAAAAATCCAGGCGGAAAAAGAAGGCCTCGATAAAATTTTCATCGAAGCGGGCTTTGAATGGCGCGATGCCGGCTGCAGCATGTGTCTGGCGATGAACCCGGACGTGCTGAAGCCGGGCCAACGCTGCGCTTCGACATCGAACCGGAACTTTGAAGGCCGTCAAGGCCGTGACGGACGCACGCACCTCGTGTCTCCGGCGATGGCAGCTGCGGCAGCGATCGAAGGCCGTTTCACCGACGTGCGCGATTGGAATTTCAAAGTGAAGCAGGAAGCTTAAGAAGATTATCTTATCGAAGCGAGGAGTTAACCGACATGGAAGCTTTTAAACAGCATACCGGCCTGGTCGGTCCGGTGGACCGCGTGAACGTGGACACGGACGCCATTATCCCTAAACAATTTTTGAAACGCATCGAGCGTTCCGGCTTCGGCCAATTTCTGTTCTACGAGTGGCGTTTTGACCTCAATGGCAATACGATTCCGGAGTTCAGCCTGAATCAGCCGCGCTATCAAGGCGCTTCCGTTCTGATTTCCCGCGCCAACTTCGGCTGCGGCTCCTCCCGGGAGCATGCCCCTTGGGCCATTCAGGACTACGGGTTCAAAGTCGTGATCGCACCGTCGTTTGCCGACATTTTCTACAACAACTGCTTCAAGAACGGCATCCTGCCGATCAAGCTGAGCGAAGAGCAGGTCGAGGAACTGTTCCAGCGCACCGCGGCGAAAGAAGGCTACAAGCTGACCGTCGATCTGGAGAACAAAAAGATCACCGACGATCAAGGCCTCAGCATCGACTTCGATCTGGATGAGCACCGCCGCCAGTTCCTGCTGCTCGGTCTCGACGATATCGGTCTGACGCTGCAGCATGAAGACAAAATTTCGGCATACGAAGCGGCGCACAAAGCGCGTCTCGCGTACAAATAAGCGACGAATAGCCCGGCCCGACTCTCGAAAAAGAGTTAAGGTCGGGCTATTTTTTTGTCCTGCCGCATTTTATCATACAATGTTCAAAAACTTTCGACAATTTTCATGAAAAGTGTGATCTATGTTTTTTCAAACGCCGAAAGCGTTGTGTATAATATCACTGGAAGCATGATGGGAGGGTGACAGAAATGAGTTTTGCCAGAATCGGCGTCGTGGGCGCCGGAACAATGGGTCAAGGTATTGCCGAAATGTTGGCAGCCAAAGGGTTGGAAGTCATGCTGATCGAACGGACGCCTGAAAAACTGGATCAGGCCTGGGAGCAAATCGAGATCAGCTTGGACAAGCAGCTGGAGAAATGGGCGATCACTCCCGTTGAGAAAAAATTGATTCTTTCGCGCATCGCGAAGGAAACGTATATTCACCGGTTGGCCGAATGCGACATGGTTATCGAAACCGTTTCGGAAGATCTGGAGATTAAAAAGGAAGTATTCCGCAAGCTTGACGAGGTATGCCCGCCGTCGACCATTCTCGCCAGCAACACGTCTACGCTCAGCTTGACGGAACTGGCGGCGGAGACGCAATATCCGGAGCGTGTCATCGGCCTTCATTTTTTATATCCGGTCTCGAAAATTCATTTGGTCGAAATCATCCGCGCGCTGCAAACGGGAGAGGATGTTTTCCAGGAGACCCGGAAATTCGTCGAAGAAACGATTCAAAAACGCGGCATTCAGGTATATGAATCGCCGGGCTTTGTCACGACGCGCCTGATCTGCGTGCTGATCAACGAAGCGATGCATGCGCTGTCGGAGAGAGTGGCGAGCGCCGACGATATTGATAATGCGATGCGAATCGGCTATGATTTTCATTATGGGCCGCTGGAGATGGCAGACCGCTTCGGCCTGGATTCGATATTGGCCGCAATGGAACGTATGTTCCGTGAATTCGGCGATGTGAAGTACCGGCCGGCGGTGCTGCTGAAGCAGATGGTACGGGCCGGTCATCTCGGCACGAAGACGGGACAAGGCTTTTTCCGCTACGATAAGGACGGTGACCGGATATGATCGTACTCGTCATTAATGCAGGCAGCTCCTCGCTTAAGTTTCAGCTTTACGAGATGGAGAACGAATCCGTACTGGCTAAAGGGAAGGTCGAGCGGATCGGGATGGAGTCCGCGATCTTGACGTTCGAGCCGGAGGGCAAACAGGACGTTCGTGAAGTCAGCGAAATTTTGGAGCATACGACCGCGATCCGCAAGGTCTTGGACATGCTGGTGCATCCGGTCCATGGGGTGCTCGAATCGGCGCAGCAAATCGATGCGGTGGGACACCGGGTCGTGCACGGGGGCGAATCGTTTTCCAATTCGGTCCTGGTCAACGAAGAGGTAAAGCAGGAGATCAAGCGACTGTTCGATCTGGCTCCGCTGCACAATCCTGCCCATATGCTCGGGATTCAGGCGGTCGAAGCGAATATGCCGAACGTGCCGCAGGCCGTCGTCTTCGACACGGCGTTTCACCAAACGATGCCGCCGGTGACGTATTTGTACCCGATCCCGATGGTGCTCTATAAGAAGCATAAAATTCGCCGCTACGGGTTCCACGGCACCTCGCACGCTTATGTGAGCGAGCGCGCTGCGGCATTCCTCGGACGGCCGCTCCGCGAGCTGAAGCTGGTCACCTGCCACATCGGAAACGGGGCGAGCTGCACCGCGGTGATGGACGGGCGGTCGTACGATACGAGCATGGGGATGACGCCGTTGGAAGGGCTCATGATGGGAACGCGGAGCGGGGATATCGATCCGGCCATCGTCCCGTTTACGATGGGCAAGGAGGATTTGACGCTCAGCGAAGTGAACTCGATGCTGAACAAGCACAGCGGGCTGCTTGCCATCTCGGGAATCGGCAGCGACATGCGGGAGATTGACGAGGCAAGGCAGACGGGAGACCGCAATGCGGCGCTCGCGTTCGATATGTACGAGTACCGGCTGCGCAAATATATCGGCGCTTACGCGGCTGCGATGAACGGCTTGGACGCCATCGTCTTCACGGCGGGCGTCGGGGAAAACTCCGCTTCGCTGCGGGCCGCGGTGTGCCGCAATCTCAGCTTTCTCGGCTTGGAGCTGGACGAAGCGGCGAACGATCGGCGCGGGTCCGATGAACGCGCCATCACGACGCCGGGCTCCCGGGTACAGGTGCTTGTCATCCCGACCAACGAGGAGCTTGTTATCGCCCGGGATACGTACAGGTTGATTTTGGACCGAAATGATGTAAACTAGTGAACGATGGTCAATTTTATAAGTAGGCGGAGGAATGTTCATGAACCGTAACCTGTGTATGATCGGGGATGTGAATAAACATACAGACGAAACGGTGACGATCGGCTGCTGGCTGCATAACATCCGCTCCAGCGGCAAGATCCGTTTCCTGCAGCTGCGGGACGGCTCCGGTTTTATACAGGGCGTCGTCGTCAAGAGCGAAGTGCCGGAGCAGGTATGGGAAGATACCGGCAAGCTGACGCAAGAGAGCTCGCTCTACGTCACCGGAACGGTCCGCGAGGATACGCGCAGCAAAGGCGGCTTCGAGCTGACGGTAACCGGCGTTGAAATTATTCAAGTCACCAGCGATTATCCGATCACGCCCAAGGAGCACGGCGTCGATTTTCTGATGGATCACCGCCATCTGTGGATCCGTTCGCCGCGTCAGCGGGCGATTCTGGTCATCCGGGCGCAAATTATTCGGGCGATTCAGCAATTTTTCGACGAGCGCAACTTCCATTTGGTCGATCCGCCGATTTTGACTCCTTCGTCCTGCGAAGGAACGACGAATTTGTTCCATACGAAATATTTCGACGAGGACGCTTATTTGACGCAGAGCGGCCAGTTGTATATGGAAGCTGCGGCGATGGCGCTTGGCCGGGTCTACTCATTCGGTCCAACTTTCCGGGCGGAGAAATCGAAGACGCGCCGGCACTTGATCGAGTTCTGGATGATCGAACCCGAGATGGCGTTCGTTACGCACGAAGAGAATCTTCAAGTGCAGGAGCAGTTCGTCTCACACATCGTACAGTCGGTACTGGAGAACTGCCGCAAGGAGCTTGAGACGCTGGAGCGCGACACGACGAAGCTGGAGAAGGTCGTGGGACCGTTCCCGCGCATTACGTACGACGAAGCGGTTAAGTTCCTTCAAGAGAACGGTCACGAATTCGCATGGGGCGAAGACTTCGGCGCGCCTCACGAAACCGCCATTGCCGAGAAATATGAGAAGCCGGTGTTCATCACGCATTATCCGACGGAAATCAAGGCCTTTTATATGAAGCCGGACCCGAATCGTCCGGAGGTCGTGCTTTGTGCGGATCTGATCGCTCCCGAAGGCTACGGGGAAATTATCGGAGGCAGCCAGCGGATCGACGATCCGGAGCTGATGGAAGAACGCTTCCAGCAGCACGAGCTGTCCAAAGAAGCGTACCAGTGGTATCTCGACCTGCGAAAATACGGCTCCGTGCCGCACTCGGGCTTCGGCTTGGGGCTTGAGCGCACGGTTGCCTGGATTTGCGGGCTCGATCACGTTCGCGAGACGATTCCGTTCCCGCGGCTGCTGTACCGCTTGTACCCGTAAGGTCTGCATGCGGAAGCCGTCTCTCGCGAGTCTGTAAGTGGAAAGTAGGGTAGGCATGAGACGTAGCGATTACGATACGAAAGAGCTGCCGTCCGTGCTGCTCGCGGGCTGGCAGGACGGGAACGTCGACGTTCCCTACTGGTTGTTCAAATATTACAAGCAGCTTGGGCTGCTGGAGCCGGACGTGATGCTGATTCTTCATGTCATGGCTTTTAAACAAAAGGAAAACAAAGATTTTCCGACATTGGAAGAGCTTCAAGCCCGCATGTCGCTGCCGCAGGAGAAAGTGATTGCGGTGCTGCAAAAGCTGATCCGGGAGCAGCTGCTTCGGATCGATGAGATCGAAGATCCCGTTACGGGAGTCCACAGCGAAGCTTATAACTTGCAACCGCTGCTGGAGCGGCTCGCGGAGTGCCGCATTGAAGAGCATCGGGCGGAACTGGCGGCCAAGAAACAGGCCGAGCGGACGGGCAAAGCGGAGAGAAAAGATATTTTCTCGATTTTCGAAAACGAATTTGGCCGCCCGCTCACTCCCATGGAGCTGGAGTCGATATCCGGGTGGATCGACAAAGATGGCTATCCCGAGGAGCTTATCCTCGCCGGTCTTAAGGAAGCGGTGTTTGCCGGCAAGCTGCATTTCCGGTACATCGACCGGATCTTGCTGGAGTGGCAGCGCAACCGGATTACGACCGTTGAGCAGGCGAAGGAGCACTCGCAGAAATTTCGTTCCCGGTAAGCGGGAACAAAACAGCCCTGCACGCAGAAAATTGCGTGCAGGGCTGTTTTGCGTTATTGAGCGGTGTCCTGCGCTGGGGGGGACACCTGAGCAAGCGAGTCGAAAAACGTGAAAAACATTTTAAAAAACTGTAGTTTTTTTGTAACTTTTTTGTGATTTGTGGCGTCTATTATATTAGGCGTGACATGATTTTACAGATTTATAGAACGGTTAGAAGGAGGGGCCACATGTTCCAATGGCTGCGCAAACCTAAGAATGAAGCGCAGAATGAAGCGGCAGCCGCCGTGCCAGCCGCTCCGCAGGAGATCGACACCGCCGCGGCGCCGGAAGCTTCGGCCGACGGGGAAGCTGCTGCGGCAAGCGACGGCGCGAGTGTATTGGTCGATACCAGACCACCCATTGATACGAGTATCCCGCTCCTTACCGTAACGGGAGTGGAGCGTTCATTTCCTGTCGGAGGACAGCAGCTTCATGTGCTTAAGGGAATCAATATGGAGCTATATCCAATGCAGCTCGTTATGCTGAAAGGCCGGTCCGGCTCGGGGAAAACGACCCTGCTGAACATGATCGGCGGTCTGGACCAGCCGAACCGGGGACAAATCATGTTCAAGGAATACCCGTTCCATGAATGCAGCGATGACCAGCGGACGTACATAAGAAGAAAAGAGATCGGATTTATTTTTCAATCGTTTGCTTTAATGCCTCTTTTGTCCGCTTGGGAAAACGTGGAATTGTCACTGCGCATGGCGAAAGTTCCCCGATCGGAATGGAAAGCCCGCATCACCCATTGCTTGGAGCTGGTGGGCCTCAGCAAGCGGATGCACCATCGTCCGTTCGAGCTGTCGGGCGGGGAGCAGCAGCGTGTCGCTATTGCCAAAGCCATCGCGCACAAGCCCAGTCTGCTGCTTGCCGACGAGCCGACGGCGGAGCTTGATTCGCAAATGGGTGCGCAAGTCATGGCGGTATTCCGGGACATTATCCATACCGAACGCATGACGATTTGCATGACAACGCATGATCCGACAATAATGGAGGTTGCCGACCGTGTATTCGAAATGGTGGATGGAAAATTTATCAGTAGTTAAAAAATCGGGCCGCCCGTTGCTGCTCGTTTGCATCGCCGCATCCCTCGCGTTGTCGTCCGGATGCTCGCTGCTGCCAAAGGAGGACGAGGAGGAAGCGCTGCCGGCCATAACCCCGCCCCAGCTGTCCAAAAAACCGGAGTATACGGTTAAAACCGAGACGCTGGTGTTCGACGTTCCTCTCTCCGGGAAGCTGATGTCGACCGTAGAAGAAGATTTATACTTTACGGATGATGCCAATCGGCGCATCAAATCCCTCCCGGTCAAAACTGGAGACAAGGTTGAGCAGGGACAGGTGATCGCCGAGCTCGACGTCACGGAGCAGGAAAACAAATTGCGGCAGAAACGGCTGCAGACGCGCCAGGATGAATTGAGTATGATCGAAAAGCTGCGCAAAGCCGACGAGACAGGCCCCGAGCAACTGGAGCGGGACAAAATCGAATTTGAATTAAAAAAGGAAGAAGTCACCACGCTTGAAAAAACGATCGCCGGCGCCAAGCTGACAGCCCCTTATGCAGGCACGATTATTTCCGTATACATGAAAAAAGGGGATACGGCGAAGGCCTACGATGCGGTCGCCACGATTGCGGATCTCTCCCAGCTTACGGTGGCTGCAACCATTAGCGCGGACAGCTTGTCGAAAGTCGCCGTTGGCATGGAGGCTGAAGCGGACATCAACGGCGTAGGCAAGGTCAAAGGCAAAGTATCGAAGCTTCCGAGTCCGAAGGCCGGAAACAATGGCAATGGCGACGGCGGGTTCCCGGGCGGAGGCCAGCAGAAAAAGCCGGATTCGATTGAAAACTATTTGCTGATCCAGCTTGACCAATTTCCGGAGGGACTTGCCCACGGAACGCCGCTCGGGGTGAAAGTTATTACCCAGCGTAAGGAGAACGCCGTTACAATTCCGCCGGCCGCTCTTCGTTCGTATGCGGGCCGCAATTACGTGCAGGTTGTGGACGATAAAGGCAACAAGCGCGAAGTGGACGTCGAAATCGGACTGCAGACGTCGACGGCTGTAGAGATTGTGAAAGGTCTCACGGCAGGGCAGAAAGTAGTGGGACGCTAATGGCGATGCTCCGGTTTTTATTCCGTAAAATGTGGAACACGCGCTGGCTGACGCTCAGCACGCTCGCCGGCCTCATTATGGCCGTCGCTTTTACGACCAGCATCCCGATGTATTCCGACGGCTCGCTTAAGCGCGTCGTGTCGAAATCGCTGGAGGAGAAGAACAACGGGCTTTCCGCCGGTGCCGTCATGATCCGATTTCAAGCGTCCGGCAACGAAAAAGCCGATTTGAACGCGCTGAGTGACGTTGATCAATACATAAAGGAAGATTTGCCTAAGGACATCGCGTTTCCGTATGATGCTTACGTACGGACGTATTCGATTCGCGGCTCGCAAATTACGCCCGAGGATACGAGCAAGGTCGATCCGAGCAAACGCCGGCAGATGACGCTGATGGCCCAGAACGGCTTGAAGGATCAAGTCGAGCTGACGCAGGGGCAGTGGTTCTCCGAGCAGCCGCAGGGCGGAATTATTGAAGCCGTTATTCACGAGGAAGCGATGTTCCGCAACGACCTTCATATCGGCGACGTCTTCACGTATCCGATTAGCGGCGGAAACGGCATTGCCCCGCTCAAAGTGAAAGTGACGGGAACGTTCAAGCCGAAAAACGAAACCGATCAGTATTGGTATCAGGGCATGGAAGGGCTGCTTACGTCCTTTTTTATGAGCGAAGCCGGCTTTAACGATTACGTGCTGAAAAGCAAAAAAATTCCGCTTAGCTTGGCCAATTGGTATTATGCTTTTGATTTACGGGAAATCAAGACAAGCCAGCTGTCCTCGCTCGAGACGAAGCTGGAACGTTTGGATATCGTCTTGTTCCAAAAGCTCAAGAACACAAGGGTGGATATTTCCTTTATCCCGCTGCTGCAGGAATTTAAAGTGCAAAGCTTGCAGTTGCAAATGCTTCTCTTTACATTAGCAGCGCCGATGATTGCCATGGTGTTCTATTATATCGTCATGAACGCCAGACAATCGCTGGACCGCCAACGCACCGTCATTGCGGTGATCCGCAGCCGGGGCGGCAGTACGAATCAAATCATCTGGATTTATTTGCTCGAAGGGCTGCTGCTCGGCGCGATTGCGATGATCATTGGCCCGCTGCTCGGCTGGTTTATGGCGAAGAGCATAGGTTCGTCGAGCGGCTTCCTGACGTTCGTCGACCGCAAGGCGGTACCTGTCGGGGTATCGGCCGAAGCGCTGCTGTACGGTGTGGCCGCAGTCGTTATTGCGCTGATGGCCAGCGTCATTCCGGCCATTGTCTATGCCAAAGCCTCCATCGTGAGCTATAAGCAGAAGCTGGCCAGATCGGATCGAAAACCGTTTTGGCAGCGCTGGTTTTTGGATGTGGCGCTGATCGGTCTGGTGGGCTACGGGTATTACCTGTTCCACGACCGGCAAGATTTATTCAGCCGGACCGGGCTTACGACCGATCAGTTGAGCGTGAACCCGCTGCTGTTTTTTATTCCGGCATTGTCGATCATTGCGCTTGGACTGTTTTTCCTGCGCATTTTCCCGTGGCTGCTCCGCTTCGGCAACTGGCTGGGCAAAAGGCTGCTGCCGGTTCCCGTCTATCTGACGCTGACCCAGCTCTCGCGTTCGTCTACGGCGTACTATCCGCTCATGCTGCTGCTCATTTTGACGCTCGGGCTCGGCATCTACAACGCTTCGGCGGCTCGGACGATCGATTTGAACTCGACGGAGCGGGTGCTTTACGCCTACGGCACCGATGTTACCATGAGAGCGGAATGGACTTCCGTATCCGACGATCTGCCGTCAACGTCCAACCCGAACAAGGGCGGGCAAGGGCAAGGGCAGGGGCAAGGGCAAGGGCAAGGCGGAGGAAAGAACCCGGGTCAGGGAGGCGGCGGTCAGCCGGGAGGTCCAGGGGAACCGCCGCCAAAGCTGCGTTTCATTGAGCCTCCGTTCCAAGTGTTTCGGGAGCTGGAAGGCGTCGAGCACGCAGCACGCGTGCTGCAATCGAAGGGGAATGTGGTCGTTTCCGGCAAGTCGCTCGGACAGGGCATGCTGATGGGCGTCGATAACGTCGATTTCGCGAAAGTGGCCTGGTTCCGCAAAGATTTGTACAAGACGCATCCTTACAACTACTTGAATTTGTTGGGGCAATATGAGCAAGCGGTCATCATTCCGACCTCTTTTGCCGAAAAACATCATATCAAGTCGGGGGATTTGATCAGCATTTCGGTTTCCAGCCAGCCGGTCGAGTTTGTCGTGGTAGCTACCGTGCCTTACTGGCCGAGCCAGTATCCGGATCAGACGCCGTTTTTTATCGCCAACCTCGACTATGTGTACGATCAAGCGCCTGTCGTACCTTATGACGTATGGATGAAAATGAAAGACGGAGCCAAGGTGGCGCCGGTCATTGAAGCGCTCAAAGCCAAAAATATCGGCATTGCCAGCGTCAAAGACGTCCGCAACGAACTGATCACGCAGAAAAAGCACCCGGCGCGCGGCGGCGTGTTCGGCATCTTGAGCCTCGGTTTTCTCGTATCCGTTCTTGTCTCGTTGATCGGCTACATTTTGTACTGGTTTTTCAACTTGTCCAGCCGGGTCGTTCAGTTCGGCGTGCTGCGTGCTATGGGATTGTCGCGCCGGCAGCTTACGGGCATGCTGCTGCTTGAGCAGATGTTTACCGCCGGTCTGGCCATTGCACTCGGTCTCGGCATCGGCAAACTGACGAGCTACTTGTTCCTGCCGTTCCTGCAAACTGCGGAGAACGTTAAGACGCAGGTGCCTCCGTTCCGCGTTATATTCGATGCGAGAGATACCGATCAGTTGTATGTCGTCATAGCCGTTATGATGCTGACCGGTGCCGGGTTGTTGTTCCTTCACATCAGAAGGCTACGCGTACACCAGGCCGTGAAGCTGGGAGAGGAGAAATGATGCAGTGATTCATTGCGACGGGCTCGTCAAAATATACAAGACCGACGATATCGAGGTCGTTGCGCTTCATGGGCTGAACATTTCCGTCGCCCAAGGGGAAATGATGGCGATCATCGGAAACAGCGGCAGCGGCAAGTCGACGTTACTGAACATTCTGGGGGGGCTGGACCGCCCCTCCGCCGGCCAGGTGCGCGTAGGCGAATGGAACCTGCTGAAAATAACGGACGACGAGCTGGTGCAGTACAAGCGCAAAACCGTCGGCTTCATCTGGCAGAACAATGCGCGTAACCTCATTCCTTACTTGACGGCGCTCGAGAACGTGGAAATGCCGATGATTCTCAGCGGCCAGTACGACCGCGCCTATGCAAAGCAACTGCTGGAGTGGGTCGGCCTCAAAGAACGGCTCAACAACAAGCTGCAGCAGTTGTCCGGCGGCGAGCAGCAGCGGGTGGCGATTGCCATTGCGCTTGCGAATCGCCCGTCCTTGCTGTTGGCTGATGAACCGACCGGTTCCGTTGATACGCGGACGTCGGATATGATCATGGACATTTTCCGGCATCTGAATTCCGAGCTTGGCGTGACCATCGTTATCGTAACCCACGATATGGCGCTTGCCGGCAAGGTGGACCGCGTCGTCGCCATCCGCGACGGGATGACGAGCACCGAATTCGTCAAGCGCAACCCGAACCTGGACGCCGAAGGCGAGACGGCGGTGTCGCACGGATCGATTCACGATGTCCATGAAGAATATGTCGTGCTCGACCGGGCGGGACGGCTTCAAATTCCGAGGGCGTATTTGCAGGCGCTCGGAATCGAAGGAAAAGCATCAATGGAATTCGACGGCGAGAAAATCATTATACGTACGCCGAAGTCGCTGGATTAGCACGAAGGATTTCGGGAAGCGGAGAGAACCGTATAAACCGATGAGTTGTTCGAATCTTCCAATCCGAACATTAAGCTGGAAGCAATGGCAAAGTGAGGGGGATGCCTTGCTCCTGAAAATGAAAGAAAACCCGAATGCGTCTTTCGATCATTAATCTTTTGTTAAATACTTCCTTGATTATACATAGAAACTAATCCGGAGGGATCCTGAAAATGCAAAAATATGTTAAGAAGACGGTGGCTGTATCGCTCTGCGTCGGCTTGATGGCGCCGACACTGGTTGCATGCACGAAATCCGGCAGCGGGGACAGCAAAACCGAGAAAGTGCTTCGGATCGCAACCAGCATGGGATATGGCGGGGACAACGAGTATTTCCGGCAGCAGTTCACCGAATTGTTCGAATTTGCGAATCCGAACATTAAGCTGGAATTCATCTCGACATCGGATGACCGTTACATGTATGGGGGCCGCCCGGATCCGAAGGAAAAGCCGAAAGATCCGATGGATAAGCTAAAGGAAGTCATGACGGGCGATAGTCCGCCCGATGTCGTGATGGTTGGTTACGATCAACTGCCGGAGCTGATCAGCAACAATATGCTGAAGCAGCTCGATCAGGACATCGCGAAGGACAAATTCGATACGTCCGATATCGTTCCTGCGGTCATCGAGGGCATTAAAAAGGCGGGCGACGGCAAAATTTATGCGCTGGCGCCGACCTTCTACTCCTCCGCGCTTATCTACAATAAGAAAATATTCGACGAAGCCGGAGTTCAGTATCCGACCGACAAGATGACCTGGGATCAAACGTTCGATCTGGCCCGCAGATTGACGAAAGGGGAAGGGGAGAACCGCAAGTACGGCTTCTCGTTCTCGACGCACAACATGGGGGATGACATTTTCTACGCGACAAATATGTATACGGCGCCGCTCGATCTCAAAACTTTCGACGATAAAGGCGAGAAGATGACCGTCGATTCCGATCAATGGGAAAAAGTGTGGAAGACGCTGCTGCAGCTAAAAACCGAGAAGATTTTGCCTGAGCCGGTCGACTTCTCCAAACGGCGCAACCCTGGGCCTAACGAAGACTACAACCCGTTCATGGACGACGATTTCATATCCGGTCGTGCAGCGATGTCTATCATAAACTACTATCAAATTGGCCAGTATACGAACGTCATGAAAAATGCGGCGAATATCAAAGGCTTCACCCCGTTCGAATGGGATGTCGTTACGGTACCTGTGCATCAGGAAGCGCCGGAATACGGCGGCAACATCAGTCTGGACGGTCTGATGGGCATTAACGCCAAGGCCCAGAACCCCGAGGACGCCTGGAAATTTATCAAGTTTATCAACGGCGAGGAATGGGCGAAGCTGAAAGGCAGCAGCAGCCACAATTTGGTATCGCGTCAAAAGTACATCAAGCCGAAGGAGGGCGCAGAAATCAACATCAAAGCGTTCACGACACTGCTTCCTGCGCCAAGCCGGGACTACAAGATTTATCGCGAAAAACCGGGCTTGTACGAAGTGGAGCGCCTTGGCTCCCAAAAATTCCAGCAAGTCGTCCAAAATAAGCTGCAAGTGCGCGATGCGCTCAAGCAATGGCAAACGGAAGGCGATGCGATGCTGCAAAAAATTAAAGAGAATCCGAATGCTCAGTTTGATTCGATGATGCAGGGGGGATAAGATGTCCCTTCTCAGCAAGAATGCGGGCAGTACGTTCGGAGTGAAACTCAACAAGGAGGAACAACAAGATGAATTCCAAACGCAAACGATATAAAACTTGCATAGTTCTGCTGGCAGCCGTACTTGCCTTCGGGTCGGCGCTCCCCGCCTTTGCGGCGGAGAGCGGCGGCACGACCCCGCCTTCGGGGACAACGGCGACAGTCTCGACAGGGACCGCTCCGGCGATCGGAAAGGTCGCTCTTAACGCGACCAGCTATTTCGAGCTTAAAAATGTGGTCATGATGCCGGAGCAAGGTAACAAGACCGTGACATTCACCGTAGGGGTCCACAACGGAGGGACGACCGACCTGCAGTTCATCGATTACTGGCCGCGGCTGCGGACGAAAAGCGGCAACCAAATTTCCGTTCGCGTCCTGCCGCAGGACAAGGATAAAAACCGCATTCCGGCCAAGTCGAGCCAAGACATCAGCTTTTACGCAACGGTGAACGAATCGACGGACCTGAAAGATCTTATTTTTGAAATTATCAAATGGGACTTCAGCATGCCGGAGGCGGATTTTGTGCGGAAAATCGGAGATGTGAGCGTTCCTGACGACTATTCCGTCGTTACGCAGGCCGGTCAAGCACATACCATTCAAATGGCAAGCAATCCTGTCAAAGGCACCATCAAAAAAGTATTGATGAGCAAGAACGAGAAAAATTATACTCCGACCGTCGTCCTTAATCTGGAGAACGTAGGCTCAAAGAGCGTAGCGGTACCCGGATATCAATATTTGCTTCGCACAAGCGAAGGGTACATGTATCCGCTTGACGCCAAGACGGTAAAAGATTTGACCCTCAATCCGCAAACGAACAAAGATATCGACCTTACGGGGTCCGTTCCGGTCTCCGTCTCAACGGAAGGCTGGCAGCTCGTGATCGTTCAGAACGCGCAGGATTTGAAGCTGAATCTGCCGATTGCTTTCTTCGCTTTACCGGCCGTATCGGATACGGACGGGGTAGACACGGGCAAAGCCTTCAGCTTCACGAACAAAGCGGGTACCTACACGGCTCAACTGAACACCGTCCAAAGGCTGCCTTGGGAGGATCAGGATATTTTGACCGCAGGGTTTACGCTTTCCAACAAAGGTCCCGAAGCGCTTCCGATCCCGGATCTGACAGGGTATTTCAAGCTGGACGACAACGTGAAGGTGGAAGCGAAGCTGGTTCGGACGGACAATGTCATCGGTCTGGCTCCGAATGCAGAAGCTCAATTCCAGTTTATCGGAAAAATTCCTTACACGTCGCAATTCGGCAAGGTCAAGCTTGTGCTGCAAGAGAAAACAGGCAGCGGCAGCAGCGACGGCAAGACAGACCAGCAGACGGCGGCGAGCGATTTGCTCGAATTCGTACACCGCTCGGAGCTGATGAACATCCCTTATAATAACTTCGGCGAAACGTATAAAGTGACCAATGTGGGCCGCAGTGTAAGCTACAAGGTACGCTCCGTCACAACATATGCGGGGGACACGGCCGATACGTATACCGCTCTTCTCGAAGTGGGCAATTTGGAAACAAGAGCATCCGACATCTCGAAGCTGGTAGGCTATTTCAAGACAGCCCAAGGAAGATATTATCCGGCATCCATCTCCGAGGTTAAATCAAAAATCAGTCCGGACGGAAAGGCGCTTCTCCTGCTTTCGACTAATATTGCGAAAGGGTTCCCGACCTCCGGCATGAGCGTGATTATCGGCGAAGCCGTAACCGAAGGCAAATTGACCGAGGCGGATAAAAAACCAGATGCTTATGTCAACGCTGCGGCATACTGGCTGCCGCAAGAAGAGTTTACGGTCAAGAAAGACTTCAAAAATATAGATCTCGTGCCTTACCAGCTCTCGCTTAGTAATATTCGCTCCATAATCGATCAACAAGGCGTAAAGCTCAAGTTGGACTACGAGCTTACCAAAGATTTAATGCTGACCACGAACATGGAAGGGCGCAAACTGATTCTTGAGCTTGATGACGCTGACCGAAAAATTAAATTTAACAAAGAGTTTGATTTCAAAGACTTCGACGGTGGGTCGACTGATAAACAAGGTACGGCCAGCGGTAAGCTTGATCCGAAGGACAAGATCTTCATCGGAAAGCATAAGGACTTGGAATTGCAAGCTGACGATAAAAATCTGATTTTTGAAGTTAGCTATGTAAAAAAATTCAAGCTTAACCTTTACGATTCGTTCCAAGGACAAAAGAAGCTGATTGCTACTAAAGAGGTCGAGTGGTTTATTACCACGGAATAATATTTTACTTTTTTTTGATGAAACGAAACCGTTTCTGCATCAGTTGCGTAAAACTGTGCAGAAGCGGTTTTTTGCTGGGAACTCAGTGACATCTATGAATAATTGGTTAAAAGTTCATTGGGGGGATTGACAGGTTTTTCAAGACGATTTATTGTTATTAACGTTAACAACATTCTTAACGATGTTAATTCAATGAATAAGGAGAAAATAATGAGTAAACCGCATCTCTCGTTCGGTGAGTATAAGTGGACGGTCACCCAACAAATGTCCCGGACTTTTGAATTGGAAGGATTCAGCCCGCTGGTCGGCAAAATATTCGGCCTCCTTTTATTTGCGCCCAAACCGGTCAGCCTGCAGGAAATCGCCGATCAGCTTGGTGTAACGAAAGCAGCCGTTAGCGTCCAGGTCCGTGCGTTGGAAAAATACTCCATGTGCCAAAAAGTTCCGTTGAGAAGCGATCGCAAAGACTACTATTACATATCCGACGATTTCACACTGATCAGCATGCGGGCCAGCAAGCAAAAAATCGAATCGATTACCAGGCAATGCGAAGAATTGTTGTTCACTCTTAAAGGAATGTCTCAGATTGATGAGGAGGAAACAGAATCCTTTGAGGTTTCCAAGCGAAGGTTTACGGAAGTTTCCGCGATGTACCGGATGTTTTTATCTCGACTGGAGGGGATCGAAGAGGAGTGGAGCCGATTAAGAGAGCAGCTATAAACAGATAGACGAAAGACGGGACGCCCGGATTTTTTTTATGTTATGACTTTTTTCACCTTACAGCCGTTAACGAACCAAGCTATACTGAAAAAAGATTTATGGAAAATGAAGGGGTAACCGGAAACGCCTCGTCTAAGTAGTCAGCAACCGTAATGGAGGAGTAGAGAGATGAATTCATTAACAAATTTTTCGATGAAGAACATCGCCGCAGTAATCATTATTGTGCTGATGTTGTTTGGCGGCGGTACTTATGCGGCTTCCATCTTGAAAATGGAACTCATACCGAGTACTACTCAAACGAGATTCAATATTACCACCCAGTATACGGCTCCTCCTAAGGATGTTTTGGAGCTTGTCACCAAGCCTGTCGAGAAAGCGGTGGCGGGACTAGACGGCATCAAATCTTTAAAGTCTACCTCCAGCGATAACTTCTCTATGGTTACCGTAGAACTGCAGCAGGGGAAGAAGATTGAGGATGCCAGAAGGGACGCCGAAGGCTTGCTTGCGAACGTAAAGCTGCCCCAAGGCGCGGAAAAACCGAAGGTTCAGACCTCTAGCGCCGAAGCGAGCGCCATTTACTACCTCTCGGTGTACGGCGAAAACAACATGAGCCAGCAGGAGCTGGATAAGATCTACAAGGATATCGTCCAGCCTGGCTTTGCGGCCATCAAAGGGGTTGACCGCGTCGATGGGGTCGGCAATAAAGAAGCGGTTCTGACCTTAAGAATGAACGGCAATGCAATTAGCAGCTACGGATTGACACCGGCACAGGTGTCCCAAAGCATTCAAGCTGCCATTCTGACAAGCCCTGCGGGATTAGTCGACTTCAGCGGGAACACGCAAATGGTACGTGTCAAGAGCGATCTCAATACGATTTACAGCCTGGAAAACATGAAAATTACGGCTACGGGGGGACAAACGCTTCTTCTGAAAGACATTGCCAAGGTTGAAGCGATTTCCGAATCCAGATTCATTTCGCGCCTCGACGGCAAGCCGGCCATCGGTGTGACGATCTACAAAACGAAGAACTCCAATGACGTTCAATTGGCTGCGGAAGCAGACGCTTTGATGGCCAAGTGGAAGCAGGATTTCCCGAACCTTACGTTTAAACCGCTTTTTGCTACATCGAGCATGATCAAGGATTCGATTAACGGCATGGTTAAGGAAGGAGCGCTCGGCGCCCTGCTTGCCTCTATTATGATCCTGCTCTTCCTTAGAAATGTTCGGATGACCATCATCGTTTTGGTCTCTATTCCTTTATCGCTGTTAATCACGCTGCTTATCATGGCTCCGCTCGATATTTCGCTCAACATCATGACGCTGGGCGGGATTACGATCGCGATCGGGCGTGTCGTGGACGACAGTATCGTCGTTATCGAAAATATTTACAGCGAGCTCGTGAAAGTTCACGAGCGCGGGGAATCGGTCATTAAGAAAGCGACCGCGCAAGTGGCTTCGGCGATTACGTCCTCCACGCTTACAACCGTCGGGGTATTTGCTCCAATCGCCTTTGTCGGGGGAGAGCTCGGGGATTTGTTCCGTCCGTTCGCCGTCACGCTTTCCGCTGCGTTGATGTCTTCGCTGCTGGTGGCCGTGACCGTGATTCCGATGCTTGCCAAGATGCTCGTGCTGCGTTCCAAAAATATTAAGGTGCACGACGAAACGCAAGTCGGCAAAGTGTCCGGCGCTTATTTGAAAGTGCTGAAATGGTCGCTTAACAACCGCATCAAAACGATGCTGCTTTCCATGCTGGTTTTTATTGTGGCTATCGTAGGTACGGTTCCGCTCCTGGCTGTGGAATTCATGCCTTCCAGCGATTCGGATAAACAAATGTTTATTATGATCAAAATGCCTCGGGAAACTTCGCTTGCGTCCAACGACTTGAAAATGAAAGAGATCGAAGCGATGATTCGCGAGACGAAAAACGAGGCGGGAGAGCCTGCTTTCGAATACATGCAGTCCTATGTAGGCGGCGGTTCTACGGACAATCGCATAGACTACGAAAGCCAGTTGATTGGCGCGGCATCGCAGGGAACGAATGCCAAGAAGCTGCTGAATGAAACCAAGGAAAAAATATTGTACCTGCTTCCCAAAGGCTCTGAGGTAAACGGTATGCTGCTAAGCGGTGGCGGACCTGGTGGCGGGGGAGACTTCTCCTATATGCTTAAAGGCGACGACCTGAATCTGCTCACCCAGGGAGCTAAGCTGGTAAAGGATAAGCTTAAGGAAATTCCGGAATTTAAAGATGTAAAAGACAGCTTGAGCGAATCGAAGAATGAAGTGGAAATCGCCGTAGATCAAAATAAAGCCAGACTGTACAATTTGTCTTCGGGACAAATCGTCGAAACCGTGAATTCTTGGCTGAGAGAGGAAAAGATTGGAGATCTGAAATTCGACAATACGACCTTCTCCACCAAGATCATGCTTGACAAGAGCTTCAAGGATTCCATTGACAAAATCGGAAACTTTCTGATTAAGACTCCTACGGGAGCCACTGTCAAACTGAACGAAGTAGCGAAGGTTCGCCAAATCGAGGCTCCGGCGTCGATCACCCGGGATCAGCAAGTTCAATACGTAACGGTAACGGCAACGATCGAGTCCAGGGACAAGGGCGGCGTTAGTGCCAAAGCGGCGGAAATGCTGAAAACAGTGGAGCTTCCGTCAGGAGTTCGCCCTGAAGTCAAAGGGGTATCCGACGATATTCAGAAAAACTTCATGCAAATGTTCGTAGCCATGGCCGTCTCCATCTTTATTGTGTATCTGATCATGGTTCTGGCTTTCGGAAATGCTAGTGCGCCGTTTGCGATCTTATTCTCTCTGCCGCTTGCGGCAATCGGAGGCTTGCTTGGCCTGCTCGTCAGTGGCGAATCGCTCAACCTTACCTCATTGATCGGATTCTTGATGCTGATAGGTGTCGTGGTTACCAATGCGATCGTGCTTATCGACCGCGTGCAGCAGCTGAGGGAGGCAGGACAGTCCGTACGCGACGCGCTTTTGGAGGGCGGCTTATCCCGACTTCGTCCGATTATCATGACCGCGGGGGCTACTATTATTGCCCTGCTGCCGCTGGCTCTTGGGTTCTCTAAAGGAGCGCTTATCTCCAAAGGCTTGGCTGTTGTCGTTATTGGCGGATTGACCACCTCGACATTGCTCACACTGATCGTTGTACCGGTCGTATACGAAATTATTCACAATACCAAGTCTCGCCTCGGCCGCTTGTTCAACAGAAAGACATCGGAATCCAAGTCGACGCCGGTGACGAATGCTTAAGAAAGCATTTCATTCAGATAGATAGAGAGTTCCATAAGGGAAAAAGGAGAATCAGCCCATGAATCCGATCATGTCAAAATCTTTCAAGCAAAGTACCAAAGTGATGGGGGCCGTCGTTATTTCGACGGCGCTCCTCGCCGGCTGCGGCGCTCAGCCGCAAGCTGCACCGACAGCTGCTAATGCGTCGGAACCCCAGCTCAAGACCGTTAAAGTTTCGAAGATCGAGAAGCAGAGGATCGGCGATCCGCAGGAGCAGGTAGCCGAGGTTATTTCTTCCATCCAGATTGACTTGGTGACCAAGGTAGGCGGAGACGTCATGGAAGTAGTGAAGAAGCGCGGCGATATGGTGGAAAAAGGCGATGTGATTTTCCGCATGGACCCGACGGATGTAAAAATGAAAAAGGACAAAGCGCAGATTGATATTACCAGCAGTCAACAGCAGTTGGACAAAGCAAGACAAGAATTGGCCAACAGCAAGCAGGAAATGAAGAATGGAATCAAGAAGCTGGAAGAGTCCATTAAGGAAACCGAAAAGAACTATAACAAAATGCGCAACGATTACGATCTGGGCCTGGTTACAAAATTCCAGCTTGAGCAAATGGAAACACAGCTTAACAATCTCAAGCTCGATCTGGAAAACAACCGAAACAAGCAGAAAACGCTGGAAACGACGAACTCCTTGGCGCCGTTGGAGCAAGCGCTGCAATCCTCGAATCTTTCGATTCGCGAAGCCGATCGGACGCTCGAAAATATGGAAGTGAAAGCGACGGTTAGCGGCGTCTTAACCGACCTGCCGATTGAAGTGGGCATGTCTTTGAATGCTGGTTTCCAAGCCGGGAAGGTGCAACAGCTCGATCCGATCAAAATCCGGGCGGAGCTGACCGAGGAGACGGCTAATTTGGTGCGCGGCAAGCAGGAGCTGACATTCTACGTTCCTGGCACGCTTGACAAGACAAAAGCCAAGGTCAGCTATTTGGCTGACGTGATGAGCGCCAATTCCAAGTCTTACACGTTGGAGCTTGAGTACTCTAACGCTGAGCGTAAGCTTAAGCCCGGCATGAAGGCTCAGATTCTCGTAACGGAAGAAGCCGATCAGATGGTTGTTACCGTGCCTACCACGGCTATCGTGCGTGAAGGCGGAGACACGTTCGCTTTCGTGCTCGTAGGCGATACGGCGGAGAAGCGCAAAGTGGCTTTAGGCCGTTTGAACGAAACGATCCAAGAAGTGCTGTCCGGTCTCAAAGAAGGAGAACAGCTTATCATTTCGGGTCAGAACCAATTGAAAGACAAGGAGAAAGTCCAGCTGGCCAAGTAACTCTCAGCGGACCTGACAGGAGGAAAACCAAGTGAACAACAAGCTGAAAAAAACCGTAGCATCCGTCGTTATTACCGCCTCGATTATGAGCACAGGTTATTCCGCTCTTGCAGCGGAGCCTGCAGGAAGCGAGCCTGCGGCGCAAGCCGTCGTAACCTATAAACTGACCGACCTTCTCGATGTGGAAGTCAAGGGCGTATTGAACGAGCGAATTCAGGACGGTACCCGACTCGGCGTCGTCATTCGAATGAAGAATAACGGCGCTACCTCGACGCGGGTACCTGACTACGAATTGCGGGTGAAGACCAGCGAAGGCGTCGAGTATACGCTGCAACCAAGCGCCTCGAACGTTAAATCGATTCAGCCGAAAGCGAACACGGAGCTCAGCTATATGACCGTCATCGATCGCACCGATACCGTAAATCTGGCTCAGGTGAATTGGACCGATGTCGACTACTACATTTATCCGAAGAAGGAGACGCTGATCGTAGCGGCGCCGATTACGGGGGAGACTTGGAAAGGCGGCGATACGCCGATTACCGATCCGAGCGCGATTAAGAAATGGTCTGATTCCTTTACGATCCCGACATTAACCTCGCCGATCCAGTATACGCCGGCGGCGATCAACAAGGAGTCGACGGAGAAAGGCACTGTATACGTTGTACAACTGCTTGCTTACAACCCTTCGAACCAACGCGAAACGATTCCGACATTCGCCGTAGACGGCAAGGCGGCGGGAAAAGTATTTTCCGGCAGCCAGGTAGAGCAAGGAAATATCACGCTGGAAGCGAAGGAAGAAAAATATATTCATTTTGCTATTCCGACGGACCAAGATACGATCTTGAACAGCTTAAACATTTTGACCCCAGAGAAATTTGCAGTTGGCGGAGCCGGCGGCGCAGGGGTCGGAGGCGCAGGCAATGTGGGAGCAGGGGCCGGCGGTGCGGCTGGCGCAGGAGCAGGAGCCAATGCCGGTGCAGCTACGGGTACTGCCGGTGTGTATAACGTAGGACGTCTGAACATTTTGCTGCCGTCGCAGCAAACCGGAGAAACCGCCCTGGCCTATAAGCTCGGCACTCCAATGACGCTGGACAAACGGAGCCAGCTGATTCATCCGGATTTGGATGTTTCCGTTATCGAGTTCCATATGTTTGACAACAAGGAAGAAGGATCGAAAACCGTCTCGGCCAAATTCAAGCTTACGAATAAGACGGACCGGCCGCTCGCCGTTCCGGCATTTGCAACGGATCTGGTAAGCTCGGACGGTTATGAGTACAACGGCAGTCGTCAAAATATTACGACGCCGAACGTGCTTCCAAACTCTTCGCTCACCGTGAACTACTTCTATACGATCCCAGTGTCCGAAACCGGAAAGGGCTTGGCACTGAAGATCCAAGATACGAAGTCTGCGGCACCGTATAAGTCGACGATTGGCGCTTACAGTGTTGCGCTTCAAACCGAGGATAGCAAGGATACGTTTGAGCTGTATCCGTTTGAGATTAAAGTGAATAACTGGCAAATCGGTACAAGCTTCAATGCCATGGGAGCGAAGAACTACCAATACAAAGCGAAGTTCTTTATGGAAGTCAGCCGCCACGATCAAGTCCAAGTAGATCCGAGCTTCTCGGGACTGCTGTTCGAGCTGTACGATTCCGCAGGCCGGTTGATCGGATCGGGCAACGGATCGTTTGTTGGAGCTAACCGACTGGTTACCGGGGAAAACAATATTACTTTTGACGGTAACACAGAGCAATTCGATTATCCGCTGACCGTTCGGATTTATGAGCAGTTTACGACTACGGGCGGGCAAAAGTCCAAGCGTCTGCTTAAAGAGCTTAAGCAATCTTAATTCATAGTCGTTTGAAGTAAACGAAAGCCGGCCTTTGGGTCGGCTTTTCCCCAATTATCACCAGTTGTCCCATAGTACACGCATATAGATCATGGTATAATGATAGCACTTCCATTAAAGGAGCGATTCTCATGAAACGTCAGGTTCACAGCAAAGAAATAAAAGCTGCGGTATATCAAAAGCTGGAGGAACGCGGCGTGACGATGGAAGATATTGCCCTGATCGTCAGAGAAATGCAGCTTCCTTATCATCCCGATTTGACGCTGGAGACTTGTCTCGAATCGGTCCATGCAGTTTTGCAGAAGCGAGAGCTTCAGCATGCGATTCTTGTCGGTATCGAGCTGGACGTATTGGCTGAAAAAGGTTTGTTGACCGAGCCGCTGCAATCGATTATCGAAAGCGATGAAGGACTGTTCGGCTGCGATGAAACACTCGCTCTCGGGTCGGTGTTCGGATACGGCAGCATCGCGCTTACGACGTTCGGCCATTTGGATAAACAAAAAGTCGGAATTATTAAACGTCTGGATACCAAGAACGGCAACGGCGTACACACTTTCCTGGATGATCTGGTTGCCAGCATTGCGGCATCGGCATCAAGTCGTCTGGCCCATCGGCAGCGGGATGCGGATGAACGGGACAATGTCGTCGCTTATATTGCCGCGTCGGAAGAAAACGCGGGCTGAAGCGAAATTTGTTATATATTGGAGGAGCTTCCTTATGCAAATAAGGGAGCTTTTTTTGGGTTAAGATACTAACAAAACTTCATCTTCATTCGATAAGCGGAGTGAACATAAAATGAACTGGGTCTATTGGGTGAAATTGTACGACAGCAAGTTTCAAGCCGGGTGTCTGGCCAAGCGAATGGAAGAAGACTGGTGGATTTACGGTTACGAATGCCCCAGCGAAGTCCAGGTGTTCCGTTCCAAAAAAGGCCGTTTTGGCGTTCGCTACACTGTTTAATTTTTTTACTTGACTCCAACGTTTAAGTTGGTGTATAGTTATTTTTGTCGCTGTCATTATACAGTGTGGATTTTCTGACGCGGGGTGGAGCAGCCCGGTAGCTCGTCGGGCTCATAACCCGAAGGCCGCAGGTTCAAATCCTGCCCCCGCAACCAAAGCTTCAAGGGCCCTTAGCTCAGTTGGTTAGAGCGGTCGGCTCATAACCGATTGGTCGGGGGTTCGAGTCCCTCAGGGCCCACCAAACAGAACTGCGCCGGAGTGGCGGAATTGGCAGACGCACAGGACTTAAAATCCTGCGGTAGGTGACTACCGTACCGGTTCGAGTCCGGTCTTCGGCAGTTCCATAGTAGTATCTTACATAAAGAGTTTTGCTTTGATCCTTCAGAGCAAAACTCTTTTTCTTTTCAAGAGGAGATTTTTGCCGCGGATCCTCATATACTTTAGAACACGACAAGGAAGGGGGGGACTTCCATGCCTTCGATTATTTTGGCTCCGATCAAAATTACAGGCGCCGAAGGGGAAGTTGTATTCGGCGATGTATTGCAGGTTAATCCGAAAAGTACATCCAAGTCGTATTCGGGTGCAGGTGGCGGCAATACGGGGGATTGGATGGGAAATATTTCGCTGGTCAGTTCGACAAATACGTTTGATGCGGATGTTGCCGATTCCACTAACGCGGCGAATAATTAGAGTACATAGATACAAGGGAAGCATACCCTGATGATCTTGATCCATTCCGTACGTCTCAGACGGCCGCTTTGAGCTGTTTTGGGACGTTTTTGTTTGTGGAAGAGAAGGCTACATAAAACGAATATTGACGTTGGTATAGGGGTGGTCTATGGGCTGCTTGCGCATGTGCAACTGGAGAATGCTATTCTTATAAACCGCTTTGCAACTGCTTGGCACGATTTGGTTAGCAAGCCGGATCGTTTGCGTTTTGTCGTCCGGGAGTCCTTCCAAACGGATTTGGTAAGGATTGAGCATCAACCGGATTTTGTGCGCTTGCGCTTTGTCGGGGATATGGATTTTGGCGATGATATTGTTATGGGTGTCGAAGATTTCCGAATGAAAGTGATGCTTGAGCGCCTGAACCTCCACGTTAGGCAATGCCCGGTTCAGAACGTCTTTGATATACCCTTCAACCCAGTTTACGGGGTCTCCGTTGTCGCCGCTAAGGGAAGGGGTAGGGAACGGCAGCTTCCCGTTAAAAAACTGCTCGAATTGTTTCCAATTCATATCGAAAAACGAGTTGTTATTTTTGGAATCACCCATGTTTATCCACTCCTTACTGATTCCAGTATATGAGCCTGAAGCGCAAACCATGAGTCCCCGCTAGCTGCCAAAAACATACTTCTTATCCATGGATCATATACTACAATACAAAACCATTGAGTTAGGGTGCTGCCTCATGCCGGCTATCGTAGGCGCCATCAAAATTGTGAACGTCGGTACAGGCTCCATCGTGCACGTGGGAGATTCGATCCAACTGGCTCCGAGCGTAACGGCAAAAACGTTTGCCGGAGCGGGTTCTTTTAATACGGGGGATAATTTGCGGGTCTGCAATATGGTCAGCACCACCAATACCTACGATAACGATATCGCTGACTCCAATGTGGTTTCCGCCGATAAGGCAGGTGTCGTATAAACCGCCATGCAGCTAATTATACATCAAAGCATTGTCATTCAAAATTTCAAGATCGGCTCCGTATCGAACTCTTCCGTGCTTCAGATTGGGACCGCGGGTACGATTCGCGCGTTGGCCAATCTATATAATACCGGGGGGTTTACCGGTCCTGCCCCTCAGTTCACCGCTCCTGCAACGACTCCGCAGGCGACGCCGCCGGGTGTGATAGAGCAACCCAGCCCGATATCCTTGGTACCACTGCCTACACCTTCCAGGTAAACGGAGGAATGACGGATGTATTCATCTTACCCGGAATCTTACTTTCAAAAGCTGAACGACTATTTAAAATGGCAGACGAGCCGCATCCGTTCCTTGGAAAATAAGGTCGAGTCGCTTTCTCAAGAGCTGGAATCGATAAAAAAGCAGCGGGGAGTGACGATCGAGCGAATTGAGTATAAATTCGATCAATTGAAAGTAGAGAAGCTCGATGGGACGCTCAATGTCGGACTTTCGCCCGCGGGACTCGGCGAACAATCGGTCGAGGATATGGAGGTCAGTGGTGAAACGATTCGAACCAATACAGCCAAATCGGAGTCGTTTGCACGTATCCAACAGCGGGTGACGGATTATTTGCAGCAATCTTGCCCAGCCGAATTGGTACAACTGGAAGAGAAATACCAAGTGAAGCTGGATGAGGATACGAACGAATCGATCATTGGCGATCTTCAGGGGCAGATCGGGCAGCGGATCGATTATTATTTAAAACACGGGCTCGACCCGGACGTAGTCGTCTTGACGGCAGAGCAGGAACAGAGCATTACAGACAAAGTCATCCGGGATATTCGGCTCGGGCTCGAACAATATTTCTTAAAACGAAAAACCGAAGGAGGAGCTCCGAATGAATCTGCAGGTGGAGAATAAACAGATTTGTGTCGGGAACATTCAAGTTGAGGGCGTTGCCAGCTCGTCGGTTTTCCTGATTGGCGACGCTGAGGTCATTAGCTTGTCCAGCGTGTTCGATACACCCCCGGAATCGCTCATTATCGGGCCTCTCGTGCCGCTTGCATCCGGACGTGTGTGATGGCTTGCATTCCGCGTACATCCGTTGTCAGAAGCTTGAAGGTGAACGATGTCGGTTATGCTTCCACTGTTTTTATAGGGGACTTGGTCGATTTTTCTCCGGTGACTTATGTTTTTGCCGTTCAGCGGGAAATTCCGGTTTTTTATGGGGATGAAGGACATTTGAGCGCTTATCCCGTTTATTCGGCCCCGCTTCCGATAGGCCGGCAGGAGCCGGCAGCGCAGATGGACGTGACCAACACATGTCCGTTCATCTGTGCCGGGGATGTTCGGGTCATCGCCATTTCTTCGGCATCCATGGTGCAGTTCGGATCGGTCCGATCGATTCGTGCGGATACCAGGGTGAAAAACATCCGTCAGCTGCTTCGCGGGCTTCCTCCGAAATGAGATGGAAGTGACTTCGATCGAGCTGGCTGTGGTGGGCTTCCGTCTCCGTTCTGTGATATAATCATGTTGTAATATTGGAAACGAACGGGATAAGGGAGAGAACACAATGGCACGAAAAAAAATAGAGCACGTGGGCATTATGGTCCGGAATATCGATACGTCGGTACAGTTTTACAAAGATGTCGTAGGCCTTGAACTGAAGGATAAGCTCGTACATACGAACGGCGTCGTCACGCTGGCTTTTCTCGGGTTCAACGAGTCGGGGGAGACGGAGCTTGAACTGATCCAAGGTTATAACGACGGGCTTCCGGCGGAAGGCAAGGTGCATCATGTCGCTTTTACGGTGGACGACATTGAGGAAGAATTCGCCCGCATCAAAGAGCTCGACGTGCGTTTGATCGATCAAGAGATTACGACGCTGCCGAATGGCTCGCGTTATTTCTTTTTCTATGGCCCGGATGGTGAATGGGTCGAGTTTTTCCAATCGACGAGATAAGGCGCGTATGAATTCCGGAAAAGCAAAGCCCGATACGAAAATAAATTGTTTAAAGTGCAAGCACTTTTATGTAACTTGGGACCCGGGTTTTCCCAGAGGCTGCTGCGCTTACGGCTTCAAAACCGCGGACATGCCTTCCGCTTTGGTGCTGCGTTCCTCGGGTAAGCCTTGCTTGTCCTACGAAGAAAAAATAAAGTAAACGGCAGGGGAAACGACATGCTGTTCAGTAACCGTCAAAAGAAGCTGATCCTTGACGTTTTGCTCAAGGAGCGCAGACGCCTGTTTTCCAGGCATAAGGGCGAGCTGCTCGACAAAACGATCGAGGACTTGTCGCAGATGCTTCGCAACGAAGAAATCAATGCAGAACTTAAAGATAACGTCATCGATTGGAGCAGGAAAGGCGGCAAGCGCCGCTAGGCCGTCGATCATAAAGGCACCCCGTCGCGGGGTGTCTTTTATTTGCGACTCAACCTCAAGGTCAATGCTTGTTCCTCCGTTAACCTAAATTGCTCGCTCAACCCGATCTCCTCATCCGGATCTCTTGCGAACATGTAAAAAGAAAATTCCGCCACTTGAATTACGAACGAGTGTTTGGTATATAATAAATATAGAAGAACAAATGTTCCTGTTTTGAGGAGGGGAAAATCGTGCTTCCATGGCAAAAGTACACGGGGCGTATAGTTGAGATCATTTACGGGGACCGTTCCGGGCAATTCAGCAAGCGGAGGATCGTCATTCGATCCGTACAGCCTGCTTTCATTCGGGCTTATTGCATGGAGCGCGGAGCGGTCCGATGCTTTGCTATCGATCGCATATTGGCCGTACAGCCGGTCCCATCCGCGAAACGAGCGTCGTCAGCGTCAGCGAGACAGCGGGAATTGGCTTAAGGAGAGGGATGCATGTGAGAAGCAATCTGTACGATGAGTTGAAAGAGCACCGCCACGGAGATCAGGAGCGGCTAAGAAAGCTGATGGAAGAGATTCGTCTGCTGATGGAGGCGAAAAAAAAGCGCCCTCTGCTGGACAGACTTCGTACGAAACGTCCGAATACGAAGCCAAAAGCTTGGGACTAGCCGGCAAAGCAAGTTCCCGAAAAAAGCGGGGGCGTAGAAAAAAGAAAAGCCCGGCGGCATGTGTAGGACATTAAGCGGAAACCGGGCTAATGCTGACGTTTTCTTTCGAATCGGAGACAACCTGACAAATTCCTGCATTATATTTCATCGAATTGATGAAGTGGAAGCCTGTCTTGAAAACGACGTATTTCTTGAGCGGGTTCGGCTTGTGGAGCTTTTGGCAAGCGAGGCAATAGTACATAAGTTTTCTCCTTTTCAAGTCACGATATGACAATTATAGACACATTATATGCTTAAAATTGCGAAATATCACTCACAATGGTATTAAGTTTTAATAAAGATTGTCCAATTCCCGTTATCCATCACATCGAAACAACTTAAACGTAAAAAGACAGGTATCAAACAAGCCTTCCATCGGGTTGTGAAGTTGTGGTACCCTGTAGTTGTCCGAGGGAACTGAAAATAGAGAGTTTTTGACATTATTCGGAAAAGGTGGAGAGTAAAATGAAGCGTTTTGAGGAATGGGTCATGCAATTTTACGGACAACGAAATTGGACGCAATACGGCGTCTTCGAACGTATGGGTTTTCTGATGGAAGAAACGGGAGAGCTGGCACAAGCCGTGCGTACCTATGAAATCGGCCGGGATCGTCCGGACGAAGCGGTAAAGCCAGAGCCGGTGTTGAAGGAGGAGTTGATGGGAGAGCTCGGGGACATTTTGGCGAATCTGGCGATTTTGGCCAATAAGTATGGTTTTACATTGGAAGATGCCGCCAAGGCTCATCAGGAGAAATTATTGAAGCGATTCGAATCCGACCCGGTGAATTGAGCCGCTCTAATTTTCCGCTAAAGTATAATGATGCGCAGAAGGTGGACAAACTAGAAAAAATTGCTCATGCAGGAGATAAGAATGCTCGCAGTCATCTTTGATGTAGAGACTACATATGTAACCGTAAAAGGCGACATCCCCGAAATCGTGGAGATCGGCGCATGCAAGGTGAATCTGAATCCGTATGAACCGGGTGAAGCCGTCACGGATTGTTTTCAATGCTATACGTTTCCTGAAATCAAAGGACGGTTCGGCAAAAAAACGTTAAAATTTATCGGCTTGAAGGAAGAGGATCTGGGAAAAGTAGTTCCGTTTCGCGAAGGGTACGACCGATTCATGGAATGGATCGGCTCCGAGCTGGTTTACTTCTGCAGCTGGGGGGTCGATGACCGCAAAATTTTGCTGGAGCACTGCAAGCGGTTCGATCTGTCTCAAAGCTGGGTGAACCATTACCATGACATTCAGAGGCCGATCTCGCAGCTGCTGGTTAAGCGCAATCAAATGAAGCTGAAGGATGCGATTGAACTGGCCGGTATCGAGAAAGAAGGCAGATTTCATTCCGCCCTGGTCGATGCGATTAACACAACGAAACTGTTTGTCCGGTATTACGATCAACTTCATTTAAGAGCCGTGATGCGGGGCTGAAGTTGGTTGCTGCTTATCATGTCTTATTAAAACCAGGAAAACCCCAAATCAGGGGTTTTTCTAATCTCAACATTTTTTAACGTCATCTATTTTTGGATACGGTTGTTGATTCCGAGAATCAGTGTTGGGTGAAAATGGGGAATAGATGCTTTTAAAGAAGCAGTTAAAGAGCAAGGAAGATTCGGTAGCAAAACATTCGAGGCAGTAAAATTATTTCAAAAGGTCACCATGCACTTGCCTCTAAATGAACAGAATGGAATCATTGGTCAGAAAACGTGGTTGGAGATTATAAAGCAGTATGATGTAATGACTAGACGCTCATATGGGAGAAGTGACGTATATCCAACTCCTAATCATATAGCCAGGAATCTGGCTCATTCTCCATTTGCCCCTCATCAACACTTAAGATCGATGAATTGCTTTGCTTCATCAAATTGGTTCCATCCAAAAAGAAACTACTAGGGAGTTGGAAACATAGAAAAAAGCCCGCAGAATCAAAGATTCACGGACTCATTTCATTATGACCTGTAGTGGGCTCGAACCACTGACCCCCACCCTGTCAAGATGGTGCTCTCCCAGCTGAGCTAACAAGTCATGTTGTATTTGTTGTTGCAAGAAATAATATACAGCATATAAAGGCAGAAGTCAAGGGGAATGAATGAAAAAAATGCCCGCAAAGTATCGGATGCTTTACGGGCAGAGGAAATTATTTGAATGTGACCATCTGGTATACGGTTCGTCCGTCGCCGGTAACGTCAATCGTTTGCCCTGTGGACGTTTTGGCTTTCATCTGAGATGAGCCGCTTCCGTCCAAAAATATACCGTCGACCAAAGTGCCGGAGCCGATTTTTTCTTTGATCGCGGTACGGAACTGCTCGGGGGTGCAGGTTGTATTGGTGACGACGAGCCAAACGTTTCCTCCGGAATTGTACACCAGCGCCGACCGGCCGGAGGCCGTGCCGTTAACACCTCCAGGAATGTTTTCAGCGGTGGCTTGGCTTTTCCAGGTCGAGTCGCTGCTCAAGCGCATGCTGATTCCGCCTTGTGCCCAATAGTTGGATTTATCCGATACGTTCAACTCGCTGGCCCATTTTACGACCTGTACTGAATATTTGCTTGCTTTAGCGTCCCATACTAGCGTTCCACGCGCATAACCAACGTTCACCGCGCCTTTATAAAGCTCGCCGATGGACCCACCGCCTGCGGGCACATGGTTATTTACCGCAATCGACAGCAGAGTTCCGCCGGAACCGAAAAATCCGCCGTTGATGCCATAGCTGCTTTGATTTTTTAAATTGCTGCTAATCGCTTTTAATTTGATATCGTTGGGCGAAGCTTTCATTGCATGCAATACGACACCGTTGGAAGCCGTTACTTTGGAGTACGTGTAATTGGCTGCCGCACTGACAGGCACAGCAAGCACCAACAGGAAGACAAGCGCTAAGATGAGAGATTTCTTGAACATCTCCATACCTCTTTTCTTCGATTCATCTATTAATAGAAGATCGGCGCCTTCTTCAATTAACAATTTCATTATAGTAGGTTTCCGGATTTGAAAATATAGGAATATAATATCTTTATATGGTAATTTGATTGCTAATTAAATTCATGCCAAATTGGGTATCGGGAGATGGATACGACCATCTAACAGCATATATTTATTTTTATTTGGATACCGAATTTGATACCAAGAGCTAAATTAATGGACCAATGATTTATAGAAGTGGGAAGCCTTTTACTGAGGTTAACAAAAGTCAATCTGTGTTTTATCCTTAAAAACAAAAAAACTCACAGATAAACTCCGTGAGGGGAAATGAATTAAATGTTAATAAGTTGAGAGCATTATTAAGACCACTGGCCGGGACTCTTTTTGTTTGCTTTTGAAGATGTTTCGTACTATTCACTTTGGGCGTACTTTTCAAGCTCTGTCGGTTTTTTTCTATCGCCAATTACTGCATACACCGAGGACCAAGCACGAGAAATATCTTGCCCCAAATAGAGCTACTTTGTTCGGGTTCTGTTAACTGAATTTCTTTCAAATGCCGTAAAAACTACTTTTCCCGCATGTTTTCGAATACGCAATTCCACCCATTTATCGTTACCCTTGAAACTAAAAACCTTTTCCAATTTTTCATCATCCCTCGTTCTGCCCTCGTCTTTGGCTTTGATAGAAGTATAATACTATATGCAGATATTGGAAATCATCCAAGCAGATTGTGCCGATAGGTTTCGGCCCGTTCCGCGGTCTTCCGTCTGAAAATAGGCAAATCCCATTTTCGTAATTCCCTTCCATCCAATGTTACTGAATTTTAAATATATGTATATATTCATAAATATTTCATAGTATATCCATTTAATATTTGATATAATTTATTTGTAAAATTATACAAAGGAGTGATTTTATGAAAACTGCATTTAAAATTCTGTCCAGTGCTGTTTTGGCATTATCCTTAATGACTGGAGTTGCCGCAGCAGAACCTACAGCTCTCACACAATCTGCCAATACTCAAGCTGTAAAACAATTAAATCTAAAAGTCGGTGAAAAGATTAGGTTACACGCCGTTAAAAATGCTTCCTCTAGCCCGTATGGCGTGGTCGATCTAGTAATCCGCCGTTCGTATCTCAACATGTTCTACTGCGATGTGTATGGTGTTGCTCCTGGTGATGCGATTGTAAAAACGAATATTGGGGATTTTTCCATTCATGTTACACAGTGATATCTCAAATAATTATTCAGCACCTTTAGGGGTGCTTTTTTTATCTTATTTCCCATCCCTTACACAGTCCTCCTCAGTTTGATTCTGGATAAATAATCCCGCCTACGGTTTTTTCGCAATCAAGCTGCCGTTCGCCCGGCATTATTTGAAGGGGCCGAAGCCCCTGAATTATTTCTGTGCCTCTAGGATCGCCGCCGCGATTTCGAAACCGAGCCGGCGCCCTTGGCAAATTCCTGCCCGGCTTTGTCGGTGCGTTCTAATGCTTCGGCACTCCAGAATTGTTGAAGGAATTTTAAGTCACTTATGATCTTCCGCTCTTCGGCAATGGGCTACCTCCGCGAATTATGTTGGTATTGGGAAAGAGAATGCTTTAGGAGGGTTAACACGCGATGCTCCCCAAAATCCTTGAGTACAAGATCGAGGGAAATGTCCTTTACCCCTTAGTTTATATGGACTTGTCCCTCTTGATTGATGAATACGATTCGATTATGATGTCAGTAAAGCAAGTGAGGCGGAAGAGGAGGGCCTAACCTTCCCTTCCTGTTACTTATTTGAGAATGACGGCAGCATGACACAGCGAAGGATTGCAATTCGGTCGGTTGAACGAGCAAAGCGTTTTGTTTCCAGCGGCAAGCGCCGCGAGTATTCAAACTGGAGAATATCCTTGCCGTACAACAGGCGGTGCGTCATGCTGGATGCTGAACGGAAAGTGCTGCGGATCGTTGCGAATTATTCGGCTGGCCGTAAAAGGATGCCTTCTTTAATCGAGCTGGGGAGGGAAGGTTATATTTCTTAGTCTCCGGCCAATCCTGAATGGATCACGTTGATCCAGGCATGGGAACGGGAGGACCCGGGGAGCGGGTGGCAGGTGTACGGTTCAAGATGAAAATTTCCAAGAAAAATTACTAAAGCCCCGGCTCGATAGCTTCGGGGCTTTTTCGCGTGTATTTTGTGTAAATCGGCGGCCGCCCCCAACTTGTCCCCAAATTGCTATTTTTGCATCTGTATCAGTAATTTTAAATTTGCTGTTACAATGAGAAAAGCCGCGTCCCATAAGGGCTCGCGGCTTTCTGCTATAATGACCTGTGCAGGGCTCGAACCTGCGACCCCCACCCTGTCAAGATGGTGCTCTCCCAGCTGAGCTAACAAGTCATGTTTCATATCTTGCGGGGACGTTTTCCATAATACCAAGATGGGCGTATAATGTCAAGCGTTAGCCTGCAAATTTTTTTGTTTTTGTAAATATGGGTTTATTCCGTCATGGATCTCTCTTTTATCCCTGTACATTCGTTATGGTATAATAGAGCAAGTTAGACATGCATTTGAAAAGAGGGGACTTTGATGAGAGATTTTCGATGGGCGCATTTGCAGCCGCATATCGAAGGGGGAGAGAACGAGCAGCCGGAACCGGAGCAAGAAGCGCTGGATTGGGGCGAGCAGGAATGGGGAACTCACCGTTACCACGTCAACCGGCTTGTCGAGGATTCCGTATCGCTGCTGCCTATGCCGGAGAAAGCCGTCGTATTGGGAGCGGGGAATCATGGCGATGTCGGCCTGCCGCGTCTTTCCGTCCATTTTCAGCAGGTAACCGCGCTGGATACGGAAGACAATATGCTGCAGGAATGGCTCGATTCGGCTGGGGGAATTGCTAATAACCGGGTACGTTCGTTAACGAGAATCGACTATACCCGGCTGGACCAAATTTCCTTCTACGAAACGTTTGAGGAGCTGCTGGCGGAAGGCAAGTCTGCCGGGGAAATAACGGATTACTTGAGGGACTGCGCATTTCGCGTGCGTGGGCTGGAGGCGATGCCTCATTTGAAAAAAACGTTTTCGCTCGTCGTTTCCTCGGGTGTGCATACGCAATTGTTTTATCCGGATGCGCTCATGCAATTTTACGGCTACATGGAGAAATACAATGAAAATGAAACCCGGCAAATTGTCGAGGCGCTGGGATACCTTCGGAACAGCCTGATATCAGACTATAACCGGATGCTGCTGTCCCTTGTAAAACCCGAAGGCCGGGTGATGGTATGGACGGATATGATTTTGCTGGACGAGGATAAACAATGGATCGCCGAGGAGTTGGACCAGCGGCAAACCGATAAGGAGAGAACGAGCTTTTTGTTCGAAGCGTTCGGGCAGTACGGGATCGAAGCGGCTGTGCTGGGTCTCAAGGAGCTTCACGACTCCCTTCGCCCGGATCAATTGTTGTTCCGCAGCTGGGTCGGGTATACCGATTCCGGCAAAACGTATTTGATCGCCGGGTTATCTGGCCGGCTCCGCCCGTAATAGTTCGAATTCGGCCAGATCTTCTTCCGTACAGAAGCTGCATTGCGAGATGACGGTGGTTTTGCGAAGCTTGATCGCTAATTGGTTGATCATGCTGGTCAATGCCGCCGTCTCCTTTTCGTTATGCGAAAACTGAATGCTGTATTCCGGATGACCGGTTTCCGTCTGCCCGGAGCGTACAAGCATCCCCAGTGTCCGGTATTCTTTGGCCAGAGCGGTGAACTTCAGCTCGATCAATAAACGGCTTTCGTCCGGCAGTGGGGCTGCGGTAAAAAAGCGTGCTCCACCGGCGCTGAGGTCCAGCATCGCGGCTTTCGTCGTTTTGAATTCCGGCTCAAGATCGTCCATTCCGATAAGTTTCAATTCCGCGCATAGCGGCTGCTGAAAGCGCAAACGAAAAAAGCTGCGCTTGTTTTTTTCCATACTCATCATCTCCAACAGTCCTTTGCAGCAGGGTGAAGAGGCAAATTAACGTTTGCTATAACAGAGCGGGTCCGGCTTAAGCAACCGCTTTCCAATAAAAAGCCGCTCAGGAATAGAGCGGCGGTTGAATGCAAAGGATGTGATTCTTGCTGTGCAGAACGGCGCTGTTTCCGATCAATTCAATCCGATCGATCTCGCTTGGTATCGGCGAGCCGGCGGGAGAGGGAGGGACTTCCATTTGAAGTGGTCCTCTCTTCCAAATTCGGATAAATCTATTATACAATATTGTCGGAAAAAGAACATTAAAACTTTGTTACACTTGTTAACATGATTAAACTTGCAGAACAATATGTGGGAATGGAGAATCGCAGATGAAAAAATTATACAGTCAAATGACCATGGCCGAATTGGAGCAGGAAATGAAGAGCCTGCGGGAGGAGCTGGACCGGGCGGAATTTCCAAGCCAGCGCTCCGTGATCGAGCGCAAATATTATACGGCGCAAGCTTATACGCTCGATCCGTCCGATTTTCCGCCAGGGGTGTATAAGGTGGAGCATGTGCAGCTACCGTTTATTTTAAGCTATGTGAACGGTATTATGGCTTGGGGGACATTAGGGGAAGAGCCGGATGCCAGCTTCCCGATTTCGATGCTGACCCGGCTCTAAATGCGGCACATATCAACCGGACAATTCTCGCATTGGCAGATGTCGCGGAGATAAGGCAAATCTTTAACGACGATGTAGTTGTTTTCCATGGCAATAATATTGGCGCGCTTCAGATCGCCGAGCATCCGGTTGACGCTCTCCCGGGTTGCGCCGATCATGTCGGCAAGTTCGCTGTTCGTAAGCTTTTTGGTGATGACGATTTCCGATCCGTGACTTTTGCCGTACGTGTTGCACAGCCGGATCAGCGTCGAGCAGAGAGCGCCGGGCTTGCCGAACATCATGAGATCGCGGAATTTCGTTTGAGTCATCCGATGCATAAGTCCCATCCACTTCATGAACTCGACAGCAAGGTCTCCGTGCTGCCACAGCAGGACCTCCAAATCCTTTTGCTGGATGACCCCGATGATGGAGTTTTCCGTGACCTCGGCATTAAAGCTGTGAACGGAGTTTTGGAAAGGATCGACCTGCCCGAACAAGTCTCCGGTATTATAGACATAAAGGATGAAGCTTTTCCCTTCATCGCTGGCTTTCGTAATCTTCACTTGACCGCGCTTCAAAAAGTACAGTTTATCGGCCGTATCGCCTTCCCAGAATAAATGATTTCCGGATTCGGCTCTCATTTCATACATAATTTCCTTAAGCTTCGTTAAGCTTTCTTCCGTAAAACAATCCGAATTGGCCACTTGGCTGACCGGTTTTCGTTGCAGCATATCCGTCATGGTACATACCTCCGGCGTCGGTCTGGTAAAGACCTCTGTAGGTTTTGTTGTATCTAACATACCTTATTCCGCAGGATTTGTGATGTGATTTACATCACACTTCCTTAAATCTTCATATTTTTTTGTGATCTTTGTAACATGCAGCGCTTCGCCCGACGTGTATAGTGAAGATAAGAATCACATTACATGGGGGAAGTGAAAACGTTATGATGACCGGAGTGCTATTGGCGGGCGGTCACCCGCGGCGAATTGAAGGCCGTCCCGCGGAACTGTTGGTGTTGGCTGGTGAAACGGTCGTAGCGAAACAAATCCGCGAAATGCTTACGATCTGCGGAGAAGTCATTATCGTAACGAACGAGCCCAAAATTTTTCTTGAACATGTCCCCCGGTCCGTACGTATCATTACGGATTTTTACCCGGGCCGCGGACCTCTTGGCGGGCTTCATGCGGCGCTCACCTTGTCCAGATACCCGGAGCTCTGGGTCACCGGCGGGGCCATGCCGTTCATTTCGGCAAGAGCAGCCTCTTTCCTGGCGGAGCACCGGAGCGTCTTCGGTTACGATGCCGTGCTGCCGGAGGTATCGGGACGGCCCGAGCCTTTGCATGGCATATACCGCCAAAGCTGTCTCACGGCATTGATGCCTCTGCTGGAATCGGGAAACGACGTACAGCCAGGCTGGATGTCGTTTCTGCGCAAGCTTCGTTGGGGCTGCGTCGAAGCGGATATGCTTCGCAAGCAAAATTTGGGGGATGCCTTTACATTTCGGATTAAAACAGAAAAGCAGTATTCGGAAGCGGTTTCGCGGGCGCAAGCGCAGGTCCGAAGCGTATTCCGGTAAACAAGGGCGGAGCTTTTCCGCCTTTTTATTTTCCCGGTTCGTGCTGGAAGCCATGGAAGTGAAAAGCCAAGTATAGAAACAGCGGCGGATTACGATGCTATGCTTGAGGTGATGGCTGATGAATCGGGCGTTATGGACGTCCCTTGCCGCTATAGGTACGGCACAAGCGCTGAAAATACCCGACCGGATCCGTGAGAACGGCCGCTTTGAGTGGGCAGACCTGTTTCGGACCGGCGGCATGCCGAGCTCGCATTCGGCCGGAGTCGTGTCGCTCGCGACGTATGTCGGGCTTAAGAAAGGGACTTCCTCCATCTCATTTTCGCTTGCGGTCGTATTGAGTCTGATCGTGATGTACGACGCCATGGGGATTCGCCGTCATGCCGGCATGATTGCATCGGAGGTAAATCAGCTGGAGGATGTGCTCGTTAAATTAACGGAGCAGCATCCTCCTCATGTGCATCGCAAAGACAAAGATCTGGAAGAACGATTAGGCCATTTGCCGGAAGAAGTGTTGGGAGGGGCAGCCATCGGGGCGGCAATCGGTTGGCTCAGCTATATGACGGAGTTTCCCCGGCATCGCCCGGGGAAAGCATGGGCCTCTTTTATACGGAAATCGTTGTACACGCTGAGCTCTCGTATGGTTCAATAAGATCGTTTGTTCCGGACGTCGGCAAAGTAATCGTAAATTTGGTGCCTTCGTCCGGCACGCTCTCTACCTCGATGGTCCCTTCGTGATCCTGCACGATTTTATGACAGATGGATAAGCCCAGACCCGTTCCGGAATCTTTGGTCGTATAGAACGGGATAAAAATTTTATCCAGCTCCGACTCCGGAATGCCTTTGCCGGTATCGGAAATTTCAATTACGGCATCGGGTCCCGCGGCAAATAGCCGGATTCGGACGACGCCTTGTTCGGGCATCGCTTCAAAAGCGTTTTTGACCAGATTTAGCAGCAATTGAAGCATCTTATCTTGATCCATCAGCATTTGAATATCCCGGTCGTCGTGTTCGAATCTTACTTGATGTCCGAGTCTCGTCGTCTCCGAATCCAGAAGCGAGAGAACCCGGTAAATACAGCCTTGAATCGATTGGATTTTATACTGGGTGACATGAGGCTTGGAAAATTGCAAAAATTCGGCGGTCAGCATACTCATCCGGTTAATTTCGTCCATAATCAGCTCATACCAGGGCTCAATGTTGTAATCCCCGGCTTTGGACAACTGCAGAAACCCCTTGATGGTCGTCAGCGGATTGCGGATTTCGTGCGCCATGCCCGAAGCCAGCTCGCCGACGACGCGAAGCTTCTCCGACCGTAGCATATGCTCCTCGCGCTTTAGCCAGCTTTCCCGCTTCATCATATACAGTCCGTGCTCGGCGACGACGATCAGATCGTCCTTGTTCACCCCGTCCCGGGAATAGCAGGCCATACCGAAATTGATTTCGATGCCTGTCAGCTTAGGGAATTCGGAAGCAAGCAGCTGCGTGACGGCATTGACTGTCTCCTGCATATCGTCCGATCGGAGCACGATCGCAAATTCGTCTCCGCCGTAGCGGCATATCAATAGAGCGTCGGGGAACATGATGCGCAGCAGCTCGGCCGCTTGCCTCAAAATTTTGTTCACGCCCTGAAAACCGTTTGTCGTATTCAGCGATTTGAGATCTTTGCAGTCGATGAGCACGAGAATGACGGGTTCTTTTTGCTTGACGAGCTGCTCCATTTGTTTATGAAATTCCTGAAAATTATATAGGCCTGTTAGCGAATCGTGAGTACTCAGATGCTTCTTCTCCTTGGTAAGCAGCTGTTTTTGCTGCTCGATATCGTAAATGTATTTGCGGAACATAAAAGCAAGCAGCAAGCAGGTTCCCGCCGTAAACACAACTTCGATCAGCGTGCTCCAACTGAAGGGGCGGCCGGCCATTGAAATGAGGGCATAAGCCAGCATCAGGGCCGCATTGGCGCTAAACGCATAGCGAAAAGGAGCTGTCCCGTAAAACAGCTTGCACATATGCAGCAAATAAAGCGGAAAGCACCAGTCGCTTAAGCTTGCGGCATGAAGCGCGACAAGGAGACTGAGTTGGACGACAAGCTGTGCCGGTATGAACGTGTGAACGGAACGGATATGCGTGAGTGCGTAGCCAAGGGATGCGAGAACGAGCAGCAGCGGACTTGAGGTCTGATTATGATAGAGGGAGGAAGCGCAAACCAAACCGGTATAAATGAGGAAGATCCAGCTACCTTTCATATTGGAACTCCAACTCCCGACGGAACCGTAGATTTTATTAGTACTAAGAGAAATTCTGTACGGGGAGGTGGAATTCCTGCTTGAACTCCCAAATTCAGTAAAAACTTTTTTGGGGTCCAAAAAAGAAAACCAAGCGGAATCGCCGGTCGGGCTGCGCTTGGTTTTCCGGGTTTAAAATCCGGGCAGGTTATCGAGATTGTTGCTTGGATCTCCGTCGGCGTTGGAGCGCAAATGCTCGTCCCCGTCTCTTCCGCGAAATACGTTCACGTTCTCGAGCTGTCCGTTTTTGGCGAGCTGCTGCGCTTCCAGGTAGTCGACCACCTGGCCGGAAGACAGCTTCAATTCAACGATGTCGCCATCGCCATTTTTGCGTACGGCTACGACTTGCTGCTTGTTTTGATCCATGCGGTATCGCCTCCACGGATATCATGCGCCGGATGGAGGCGTTTTATGCTTCGAACGTATAGGTCTTGAACTGCTCGATAAACGTCATATCCCCGGTTTTTCCGTTAAACTGAGGCATATCGTCGCCATAGTGCATCAGCAGCGTCTTTTGCTGAATCGGCTTCGGCAGCGTCATCAGCTCGTCCAACGTGGCGTGAACGATGCCGGGGGAGTAGAGCTGACAATCATGCAAAAATACGGTGCAGCCCTTCTGATGAAGGTCGTGCAGCAGCGGACCGTTGAACCGGGTATCGGAGCTGAAGAAGATTTTGCCATTCAGCAGGACCGAATAGCATGGCTTGCCCGGGATGTGATCGGCCGGGAGGAGTTCGACTGTCAGACCGGGATGGAGGGCTGTCGGCGTATGCTCGCCAAGTGCGACGACATGGAAGTAATCGTTAAGGGATGTAACGTTTTCCGCCACATTTTCCAGTCCGCCGCGCAGCGATTGCTCCCATAGGATCGTCTCCAGTTTGGAGGATACGATTAACGGTATTTTTCTTTTAAACGTGTACATATAGCGAAAGGCGAGCTCTTCGAGTCCCCCGACATGGTCCGCGTGAATGTGGGAGATAAGCACCGCATCGATCTGATCCAGAGAGACGCCGAGCTCGTGCAGAGCTCTTGGTGCGGTATAACCGCAGTCGATTAACAGCGTGAAGCCGCCGGCGTAAACCAAGGCATTATTATTATAGTACGTTTTCGCAAACGCGCTGCCCGTACCAATCATTTGAATTTGCAGACTCACTTGGTTCCTCCGCTCGTTAAGGCTTCCAGCCGGATATGCTTTTAAATTTACCATGGTTATCTTACACGATTCAAGATGGGTTTGTCACATTTTGGGTAAATTTAATACATCTTGTCCCTCTTGTAATGGGAACAAATGTTCTATATAATTAAATCAAATCTTTATTTATCCAGCAGGTGAGTAAATATGCGGAATACGACAGTGGAACCGTGGGTGCATCAGTATGTCGTCACGCTTTATTTGCTTAAGGCGCTTGAACGCGACCGGAAGCATGCCGAAGCAATGAAGCTGTCCAGAATATGGGGAGGTCTTTTCGAACGACTGCTGCTTTTGGCCGAGCGGGAGCATAACCAGGTGAAGCAGCGGCTGCGCCGGAGCGGTTGCCGCATCGTTCTGGAGGAAGTGACCCCGGAGCGTCATTACCATGTTATGTATGTATTCCAAGGCTATGAGTTTCACTGCTCCATGATGCCTATCGTGCTGAAGGGCAAATGCGAAGAAAAGCTGCAGGAGCTCCTTGGGGGCGTGAGCTGAAATTTCCCGGGCAAGCGCACGAACCGCCACGACTCGCCTTGCGGAAGCATTGTTCGACAATGATGCCTTTGTTGGCATATTTTGTATAGCAAATGGAAAAAATCTTCTTTACACACAACATCTAGAGGGGCGCTTTAAAAAAGCTGAAAGTTTTCTGGACGAAGCGCGCAACTCTTACCGCGCTATGGAGTATAAGATAGCAGAACGAAGAACATGATGGAGGTTGCTGGAAATGAAGGTGCCGCGATTGCTGACGCTGGTGCTGTCGCTTTCCTTATTCGGAACAGCGGGAGCGTTCGCCAGCTCCATGTGGGGCGATTTCGAAGGTTTTCCGAAAGTAAAGCTAATGATCAATAATGCGGAAAAGCCGTTCAAAGACGGTGAAACACCCGCTTTTGTCGCGAAGGGAAGCGCCGTATTCCCCGTTCGCGTGTTGTCTGAATCTTTGCAGGCGCTCGTGAAATGGGACGACGCTGCGAAGACCGTTTCCATTACCAAGCCGAACGTACATATGTTTGTTGCGAAGAAGGTCAATGACGACTATTCGATCAAACAGCCGTTCGGCGGCGTGAAGAAGGGCGACCGTCTCGACTTTGCCGTGTTTGCGCAGGTAGACAGCTTGACGACGCCGATTTCTTCTTTCAAAATCTCGATCCACGCTCCGAACGGGGAGCAAGTGGCGGTTCATGAGAAAGCCGTCAACGGCCAGAAGGAAAGCTTCTGGTACCCGTGGCCGTTTAACGTCACCTTCGCCGAATCGGGGAACTATGTCGTGAAGTTCTCGATCAAACCGGACGAGCGCAGCGACTATACGGTCGTCTCGGAAAAGGTGATCGCATCCGAATAAGGTGGGCGGACGGTTGGCTTAACCCGGTTCATTGACTTCGTCTTGTCGTGCGTGGTACGATACGGGAGAACATTAAATTAAGATGAAATGAGGTTTTCCCATGAGCGATCACATTCATGACGCTTCCTGCGATCACGATCACGATCATGAGGACGATATCTTTATCGTGACCGACCAAGACGGAGTCGAGCATGAGATGGTGATGGTATACACTTTCGAAGCTAACGACCGGGCCTATGCGGTACTTCTCGATCGTAACGATATGGAGGCAGACGGCGTTATTTTCCGGATAGACGAAGAGGACGGCGAAGCTTTTCTTGCGAGCATTGAAGACGAAGAAGAGTGGGATCGCGTTGTTCAAATCTACAACGAAATTGTGGAAGAACAAGAGCAGCAATAACGAATACCGTAAAAAGCCTTTCTTGCTTGCAAGAAAGGTTTTTCGTGTTTTAAGCGGCTGCGATGGGCAAGGGGGGAGTCGAAAAAGACCGTTTCCGGCAAGGCGGACAACGGTCTTTTGGACGTCTATTTACGCGGATTGAAGTACATGGTTCGTCCGTTGAATAAATGGAGCTCCGCTTTCCACAGCTTGGCGAGATATTTGCAAAACTCGTTACCCTTGGCTTTGTCGCCATGTGTGGCGTCCTCAGGAAGGACAAACTGGACGTAATGCCTTTGCGTCTCGCCCGATGTCTCCGATCCGACACCTGCCACAATATATTTGTAGCGCGGACTTGTTGCCTTTAAATAAAACCACTTGCCTTCCCCTTCGGGTTTTGTTTGAATCTCATACGGAAATCCGGCTTCGTCGTATTCCCAATTGAGCTGTTTGCCGGTCAGCGCAAGCTGCTCGCGGTAATGCTCCAGCTGGGCCTTCAATTCATCTAACGTCAGGGAGGAAACGGCGGACCCTTCGACGAACTTGATATAAGCGCTTTGCGCCATGATGAATGCACCTGCCTATACATATGGACTGGAACGATTTTCTTGTTTGAAGTACCATGAACATCATAGCATTAAGAAAAATCAATTACAATACTTGTTCCGGCAACGGTAGACAGGCAGGGAAGAGGGAGAGAGCGATGAAAGACAGAAGGTTTGAAGGGTATTTACTGGTGACGGATATGGATGGGACGCTGCTTGATAGCGCCAAACAAATAAGCGTCGAAAACCGAGCCGCCATCGAACGGTTTACGGGCTTGGGCGGCCGGTTCACGCTCGCGACGGGGCGGATCGCCGGCTCGGTCCGGCCTTTCGTGGAGCAACTGCCCGTAAATGCGCCGGCCATTTTATACAACGGAGCGGTCATTCATGATTTCAGCCGCGGAGAGGCTGTCTGGGAACGGACGCTGCCCGCATCGGCCAAGGAGGCGGTGGAGCTCGTACTTGGGCGGTTTCCCGGCATCGGCGCGGAACTGTACGTGCGCGGAGGAGCGGCGCCCTATGTGCTGCAGGAGAATGCAGCGACGGAGCGTCACCGGGCCGTGGAGAAGTTTCCGCTGCTGCGGCTGAGTTCGTACGACGACGTCTCTGAGCCGTGGATCAAGCTGCTGTTCGCCTGGGAGCCGTCGCTGCTCGATGAAGCCGTACCCGAGATCGAGCGGTTGACGGCAGGGACGGAGGTCGTCTGGGTTCGTTCGGACGATAAATATTTCGAGATGCTGGCTCCGGAAGCGACGAAGGGACATGCACTGGAGCGGTTGGTGGCGGAGCTAGGCATCCCGATGGAGCGCTGCATCGCGCTTGGGGATCATCTGAACGACCTGGAGATGATACGTCGGGCAGGTATCGGTATCGCCGTCGCCAATGCGCATCCTGAGCTTCTGGGCGCTGCCAAGCGCCATGGCAAGCACCATAACGAGCACGCGATAGCCGACGCGATCGAGTGGCTGGAGGAACAAGTCCGGCAGGGGACGCTAGCATAAAAAAAGCTTCTCCAGAGGAGAAGCTTGGGCTGTCGAGAAAGTGGTTTTAACAAGAATAGAGATGCAAACGGAGGTGGGGTATCCACTGGAGAAGCGACAGCGTTCGCCTTTGTCTGCAGGAAATATCCGCTACTAAGCGGTTTTAAATAAAAAATTTCCTGCGGACAACAGCGACCGGAAGTAGATACCCCACCCCTCGTAAACACCTCTATTACTTCAGTTTCTTTCTCAACAAGCTTAAGCTTCCCCAGAGCAGAAGCTTTGAATTTTCTAGAAAATCGCGGGAGCTTCGACGATGACCTTAACGTATTCGATGCTGCGGTCTTCCGGTCCCTTGACCGGCAGCCCGACGTCGATATGCTCGGTAATGTAGTCGATGAGATCCTGCGAGATGATTTCGCCCGGGAGCAGAATCGGAATGCCCGGCGGGTAGACGTAGATGAATTCGGCGATAATGCGATCGGCCGATTCTTTGAACGGGATCAGCTCCGTATCTCCGTAGAACGCGTCGCGCGGAGCCAGGGCGAGCTGCGGAATTTTCGGGATTTTGATGACCAGTTCGTTCGCTTGGCGAATGTTGTAGTTCTCCTCGGACATCCGGCGCAGCGCGTCAAGCAGGATGTCGATGTTTTCGCGCGTATCGCCCGGCGTAACGAGGCACAGCACGTTGTACATGTCGCTGAGCTCGACTTCGATATTATAGTGCTCGCGCAGCCAATTTTCCGCATCGTAGCCTGTAATGCCGAGATGGCGCACGTGGATATTGATCTTTGTCGGGTCGTAGTCGTAGGTCGCTTCCGTACCCAAAATTTCTTCTCCGAAGCATTCCAGTCCCGGGATACGGTTGATTTCCTCGCGGGCGTAGTTCGCCAGCTCCAGCGTCCGTTCTGCCATCATGTGGCCGTTCAGCGCCAGATTCCGCCGCGCGCAGTCCAGCGATCCGAGCAAAATATACGACGTCGAAGTCGTCGTCAGCATACTGATGATCGTCTTCGCGCGGCGCACGTTCACGCGTCCTTCGCGAATGTTCAGTACGGAACTTTGCGTCATCGAGCCGCCAAGCTTATGCACGCTCGTAGCGGCCATATCGGCGCCGGCCTCCATGGCGGACATCGGCAGCTTGTCGTGGAAATGAATCAGCACGCCATGGGCTTCGTCCACCAGCACTGGAATGTTGTAGCTGTGCACGATCTCTACGATTTCCTTCAGGTTCGCGCACACGCCGTAATACGTCGGATTGATGACCAGCAGCGCTTTGGCGTCCGGATGGCGCTCCAACGCGCGTTTGACGGAGCTGGTCGTCACGCCGTGATCGATCCCGAGATTTTCGTCGCGAACCGGCTTCAAGAAGATCGGCTTCGCGCCGGCGAAAATGATCGCGGCCATGATCGATTTGTGAATGTTGCGCGGAACGATGATTTTGTCGCCTTGGGAGCAGACGGTGAGGATCATCGTCATGATGGCGCCGCTGGTGCCCTGCACGGAAAAAAACGTATGATCGGCCCCGAACGCGGCAGCGGCCAGCTTCTGGGACTCTTCGATGACGCCGGTCGGCTGGTGCAGGTCATCGAGCGGAGCTATATTAATCAGGTCGATGGAGAGCGCGTTATCACCGATAAACTCCCGGAACTCGGGGTCCATGCCGACACCTTTCTTATGTCCTGGAATGTGAAACTGTACCGGATTGCGCCCGGCATGCTCCTTAAGTGCGGTAAACAGAGGAGTTTTCGTTTGATCCACGGTCATCCCTACCCTTCGTGTGTACGAGTATTGTTGGCTATGCCAGTGTTCGCCGGAAAAAAGCAAACAAAATGAGTATAGCAAAAAGCGACGCGGATGCAAGCGGTTTTTGGTAAATAGTTTGTTAACCTGGCCGAATAATTAACCGCGGAGGCGAACGGAGGCGGAAAAAGCCTTGTCGGCCGCGCATTTCTAAGGCTTCCGAGCGCAGGTTTGTCGATTTTGTTTAATCTTAAAAAGCTTTCGTTTCCATCGTCAAAAAAGTTATGGTACGATAAGAATAATTTCTGCCAATGGCTTCGGCCGAACCCGCGGCTCAGGCCGTCTTAGGATCAACCAACAAATCGGGAGGAACAGTTACGCATATGAAAAAACAGCTGGCAATTATTATGGTACTGCTGATGACGATATTTATCGGCTTCGGCATTATCATCCCGGTGCTTCCCGACGCCGTCACCGGATCGGGGGCCGACAGCTTTCATCTCGGCATGCTGTTGTCGGTCTATTCTTTGGCGTCGTTTCTGATGTCTCCGATATGGGGCGGACTATCGGACCGGATCGGACGCCGCCCGCTTATCATGACGGGAGCGCTCGGCTTCAGCGTCAGCTTCTTCTTGTTCGGCATGGCCGGGGATAACCTTGTGCTGATGTACGTGTCGCGCATATTGGGAGGCTTGTTCTCGGGAGCGACTACCGCGTGCGCCGTCGCTTATGTCGCGGACATTACGACCGAAGAGAACCGCACCAAGGGCATGGGGCTTGTCGGCATGTCGATCGGTCTGGGCTTCATCTTCGGCCCGGCGTTCGGAGGCTTGTTGAGCCACTTCGGCTTGCAGGTGCCATTCTTTGCGTCTTCCGCACTGGCGCTGGCCACGTTCGCATTCGCCTTCTTCATGCTGCCGGAGTCGCTGACCCCGGAAATGCGGAGCAGACCAAGAGAAGCGAAAGCTTCCCGTTGGAGCGCATTCGTCGGTTCGCTCAAATATTTGTACGTGCTTTCGTTCTTTGTCTCGTTCACGCTGGCGGGGCTGGAGGCAACGCTGCTGCTGTTCGAACGGGACCAGATCGGCGCGACGCCGACGCAGCTCGGCATCATGTTCGCGGTAAGCGGCGTCGTCGGCGCCTTGATTCAAGGCGGCGTGGTCCGGCGGCTGATCAAAAAAGGGCAGGAAGCCCGCGTGATCGGTATCGGCCTGCTGCTGTCGGCGCTCGGCTTCGTGCTGATCCTGTTCTCCAACAGCCTGCTTACCGCTTCGCTCTACTTGAGCGTCTTCGCCGCAGGGAACGCGCTGATTCGACCTTGCGTCACCTCGCTGATTACGCAGAAGACAAAGGTCGGACAAGGGGTAGCTTCCGGTTTAAGCTCCTCGATGGACAGCTTGGGCCGCATTACCGGGCCGCTGCTCGGGGCCGGCATTTACGATTACAACCACAGTGTGCCGTTCGTGACCGGAGCGGTCCTTTGTATCGCAGCTTTGTACTTGCTGTACCGTTTTATCGTTGCGGATCGCGCAGATACCCGGGCAGCCGGACAGCCCGTATAACGAAATCAAGAGGAACGCAAAGAAGCCGCCGCATGCGATTGTTCGCTGCGACGGCTTTTCTTTCTTATTCACACCAGATGGCTCAGCGCCGAATCCGTCCGATCGCCGGGGGCCGGGGGCCATTCCTCCCGCGTCATGGCATAGATCGCATGATCTTCCCATACGCCGTGGATCTGCAAATAGTTGCGGGCCAGGCCTTCCAGCCGCATGGCGTTTTTTTCGACGACGCGTATCGATCCTCTGTTGCGAGGCATGATGGCCGCTTGAACCCGGTGAAGTCCGCAGTTCTCGAATGCGAACCGGAGGACAAGTCCGACCGCCTCGGACATGTAGCCCTGCCCGTTGAAGCGTTCGGATATGTAATACCCGAGATTGGCGTTCTGCCATGGTCCTCGAACGATGGATGATAGCCTGACCCGGCCGATAAGCTCGTCCGTGCCGTTCAGAAAAATACCGAAGGCGTAGGCGCTGTCCTGCTCCCGTTCGGCGATCGTCTTCACCAGCGATTCTCGTACGGCGTCAAGGGTAAAAGCGTTGCTGTCCTGCAGAGGCTCGAATGGACGGAAGAACGTTTCGTTTTCCGCCCGCAGCAGATGAAGCGCTGGGACATCCGGTAATTCAAGAGGTCGGATATAAATCCGGTCTCCGTGTACAATCATGAAGCTGTCTCCTTTGGAACCCGAGTATGAAGCGTATATCTCCACAGCTTACCGAGTGGCGAGTCCGTGCATAATAAAGCGGATGCACGTCTCCGCTTCTTCTTCCTCGTCCCATTCTTGTTCCGGTACGAGCAGGAAACGGGTAATTAGGAAGCCGATGATGACCGAGGCGGTCAGCCGGACTACGGTGGCGGCAGGAAGGGGGATGATCTGCCCTTCTTGTTGAAAAAAAACAATCACTTTCTTGATTCGCGTTAATACTTCGTTCATGACGTCTGTCTTGAACTGCTCCTGGAGGTCGGGGTGAAACGGAATTTCCTGCATCAAAATTTTGATCATGGGCAAATGCTGGCGGGCGAACTCCAGACGGTTGCGGATGAGTGATCGCAGAAAGTCCTCGTACCGGGTATACTTCGCCTCCAGCACCGGCGTGAAATTACGGAGGACGAACGGGGCGACGAGCTTAGCCATGATCGGACGGACGATGGACAGCAGCAAGTCTTTTTTGGTTTTGTAATGACGGAAGATCGTGCCTTCCGCAACGCCTGCTTTTTGCGCGATTTCACTGGTAGAAGCTGCGGCGTAACCTTTCTCGGCAAAAATCTCGATGGCCGCATGCAGGATTTTCGTTTGTTTTTCCGTCATTTTCGGTTCTTCGTCACTTAGCTTAAGCAACTGCTCGATCCAATCTTCGTTCGATTCGGATAACATGACTCACACCTCTTTGATGCATAGTTCGGGAGCCTCATATATTATACACCAAAATTGTCCTGAAGTGTGAACGAGCGTTCGAATGCGTTGATTGGAAAGCGATTTGGATTAGGTATTTTGGTCTTTGAACGGGATTATCGGACCTCCGCGAAAATCAGCGGGCAGGCGCTCGAAGCGGTATATTTTTTCATGAAAGGTGATGACTATGGCACGCGTTTTGCTAATCAATGGAGGGTCTGAAGGGCATATCAATCCAACCCTCGGTGTGGTTCAAGAACTTATCCGTCGCGGCGAAGAGGTGGTTTACTTTGCAGCGGAACAATTTCGCGATCGCGTCGAGCCGACGGGGGCGAAGGTGATCACATTTGATGAAGGCAAATTTCTGGAGGCGTTCCTTGCCGGAGGAAGAACGCCTTGGGCACGAGTGGGGGGACTATTGCGCACCGCCGACATCGTCATTCCCAGTGTCCTGGAGCAAACCAAAGGAGAGCGCTTTGATTACATCATTCATGACTCGATGTTCGGCTGCGGGCGTTTGCTTGCGCAAATACTCGACCTGCCGGCAGTTAACTCGTGCACAAGTTTTGCATTTCAACAAAGGAGCTTTGACCGTCTGCAAGATCGCCTTTCGCACCATTTTCCGGCAGACGTGAATGAACGTGCACAACAGGAGTATCACCAGCTGGTCAGTACGATACAAGCAAAATACAATGTGCAAATCGGCTCCGCCTACGAGGTTTTCTGCAATCCCGCGCCACTGACCATCGTCTATACGTCGAAACGCTTCCAACCCGATGGAGAAAGCTTCGACGAGACGTACAAGTTTGTTGGACCGTCTATCGTGCCGCGCGCACAGGGTCAATTTGATTTCTCTGCTATGGACACGGAACATCTGATTTACATATCGCTCGGCACCGTTTTCAATCAAGCCGTGGATTTTTACAAGCTCTGTTTCGCGGCGTTCGCCGAAACGAAGTGCACCGTGATTCTATCTGTCGGCAGACAAACCCGGATTGCGGAATTGGGAGACATTCCAGCGAATTTTATCGTTCGCGACTACGTGCCGCAACTCGAAGTACTGCAACGCGCCAAATTGTTTATCACACACGGCGGCATGAACAGCACCAGTGAAGGCCTTTATTATGGTGTGCCGCTGATTGTATTTCCTCAAAGCGCCGACCAGCCTGTTGTGGCGCGGCGCGTGGCCGAAATCGGTGCGGGCATCCACCTGAAGCAAGAAGGCTTAGCTGCCAAAGAGCTCAGAGAGGCGGCGGAACGCGTACTCCAGGATGCTTCGATTCGAAAGGTATGCGTTGAGCTTGGCGATTCGTTCCGAGCTGCGGGCGGATATCATCGAACCGTCGAGGAGATCTTTGCGTATAAACGAAGTCTAATGAAGTGACACGTCGCCTCCGTTTTCGTAAAGGTTGGCAAAGCAAAAAACCGCCCCTGTCGGGACGGTATAGGTCGTAAGCACTGTTTAATCGTAATGCTATGGAGCGGTTGGAGCGTTATTCGTTTCAGGCTTCTTCCTGTCCTGCGAGGGTTTGCGGTCGACCATGTTCTCAATCCACGGGGTCATTTCGTCCTTGATTTTGCCGACCAGCTGCTCTCTGGACATTCCCTTGCTTTGCGCGATGTCGGTCAGCGATTTGCCCGACTTCAGCTCGGTTTTCAACTGGTCCTCGGTCATTCCGAGAAGGGAGGCGAGCTTGTCCGGCGCAATGCCCAGATGTTTTTTACCCGCGTGCATGCCGAAGCGGCCGTTTCCGTCAAAGGTACGGTTCACCATCTTTTTCAGGTGCTCTGCCATGCGGCTTTTGAGCTTTTCCGCTTGTTCGGCGGTTAGTTTCCCGGAAGCTGCGGCTTCGTCGATCGTTTTACTGCGCGCTGCCTGCAGCTTGGCGACCAAATCGGCTTCGCTCATGTTTTTCTCCGCGGCCAGCTGTACGAGCGTCTTGTCTTTAAGCGAGGCGATCAGCGAGGCTTTGTCCGTGCCCAGAATCGCTGCGGCTTCCTCGAAGATCGGCATGCCTTTGGCGGAAGCGCCGGAGTCCTTGGAGCCGTTACGCTCGCTTCGATCGCCGAACCACTCCTGGAACGGGCCGGCTTTCGCTTTCGTCGCAGACGGCTGCTGCGCGGCCGTATCTTCGGCGTGCGCCGATTGTCCGGTTCCATACAGGACCCCGCCTCCGAGCAGAAGCGCAAGCGCCAGCGAGGAGACGATAACCCGTTTCGCATACGTTTGCTTCATGCAGGTTCACCTTCCTGATGTTGGATTGGTTTTGCAACCATGATTAGAATAGGCAACCAAGCTTAACCTCACTTTAAAGCAAGCTTAGGCTAAAATAAAATTTTGAGCAACGACGAATAGACCGCCGGTCGGGCGGTCTGGTCGGACGATGGGGAATTCAGTTTATTTCACAATCAGCACGGGTACCTTAGCCTGCTGCACGACGTTATGGCTGACGCTTCCAAGAAAGAACTCGCGGATTTTCCCGAGTCCCCGGCTTCCCATGACAATCAGGTCGCACCCGATCTCTTCCGCATGCTCCAGGATACTGTAAGCCGGCTGCCCCCGGGTCAGCGTAAATTTCACGTTTAGCGTCGACGGGATGAGCGACTTGGCCTCCTCGATCGTCGCTTCGGCAGCTTCGATATAATTGCTGTTAACTGCATATTCGCTGCCGATAAAAGTAGGAAGGGCGTACACATGAATAATTTCGAGCCGCGGAGGATGTAGGCTGTGAGATTGTTCCTGGACCAATTCGACCGCACGCTTCAAGGCTTTCTTCGATAAATTCGAACCGTCATAGGCAACAAGGATTTTAGAAAATAACATCATCCTCACCTCATTTGCGGTTTAGTGGGTTACGATTTCATTATACCACATACAACCGCAAAAACGACGGAAAATTCAGAAAATTAAAACCAATATTTAAAACTCCTCGTTCATATTATAAAAGTTCAAGAGGACGGTCACTACGCCGAGCACCAGAATGAAGAGGGTCATCCCCAGGCCGAATGAGAAGACGAAGGGCAGCATCATAAACCAAACGCCTGCCAAAAACGCTATCCAATGCTGCCACGATCCCCAGCCCGTTTTGCCCAATGCCAGCAGCGAGAAGGCGAGTTCAGCGAAGCCCGCGGCCATGCTGCTCCACAAAGCTCCGGAATGGCTGGAATAACCGAGAATCCACGGAGCGCCTATGAACCAAAGACCAATTAGCGCAGCCAGCAGGTTGCGAACCGCAGTTTTTTTCATGTCTACCCCTCCCTGAAAATGGATGGCCGTTCTATGTTAACTATATGCAACCGATTTCAAAAGGTGCTAAATTTCCGCTAATTATTGTAAAAAATGTGAGCAAAGTGGGGGATGGGGGCTGGGCAACATATGGCACCGCGAAACATAGAAAAAGGCCCCCGTCATCGGCTTGAGCCGGAGGGAGGCCTTGTCCTTGCTTACAGCTTGGCCATCTTGTATAAAGGCAGGGCGGAGATCATTGTTTCTTTAGCCAGCCGAAGGAAGGCTTGTCCGTCCGCCAGCACCGGGTCATCGGCAGGTATGTTGCGGCCGACCAGCAGCTCGACCTTTTTCACGTCGCGAAAACGACGGAGCGCTTGCTCGAACTGGCTGTCATCCAAATCCCGCACCGGTACCGCGTCTTTTTGCATATGATCGAACGAAAGCACGAAATCTTTGGGCAAAGCGGAGCGGACCTCCGGCAGGCGGTCCAAATACGTTTGGGCAATCGCCTGCTTGTTCGGCAGCTCGTAGATCAGGGCGAGCCAAATGAACACCCGGTCGTCGAACAAGCCGATCTGAAAATGGGGAAGCTGCTTGTAGCCGCGCTTGCTGCTTGAGAACGACATCCACGTGTCGACGGGCGGGTTCACCTTGCGGCGCGCGTGTTTGGCGATGTGCAAATACAGCTCTTCTCCGGCCTGCACGGCAATCTCATCCAGCAGCTCGCTGCTGATGGCGCCGAACTTGGGCTGAATGCGCGAGCGGATCGCTTCCATTCTTCCCTCCAGGCCTTCTATCGCAAAGGTTTCGAAATCCGTTTCGGTAAAGCCGGTAAACTGCATGACTGAAGACTCCTTTTTTTATCGATGACAACAATATAGCATAAAATGGGACGTCCGGGCACGCGTTCGACGACTGACGACATCTTTTTAGTCCGGAGCCAAAAAAAACACAAGCGAGAGAAAAGTCATTCCATTGTTGAAAGCGTTTTTACAGAGTAGGATGAAGCTACATTACAAGACGGATAAAGGAGGGGGCACGCATGGCGGTAAAAATGCAAGCGGTGAAAACGGTCGGCTACAAATCCGGGACCCGTAAAAACGTACTGCGGTTCATGTGGAAGTACAAAACGCTTTATTTGATCTCGGTTCCGGGGATCGTCTATTTTTTCATTTTCAAGTACGTTCCGCTGCTCGGCTCGGTGATCGCCTTTCAGGACTACAATATTTTTCAAGGCATGTTGGGCAGCAAATGGGTCGGTCTCGCGCATTTTAAACGGATGTTCGCCCATTACGATTTTTTGAACATTCTCAACAATACGCTGCTCATCGGATTGTACGACCTGCTCATCGCGTTCCCGGCTCCGATCGTTCTGGCGCTGCTGCTCAACGAGCTGCGTCTGGTGCTGTACAAGCGGGTGCTGCAGACGGTCGTCTATATGCCACACTTCTTGTCCTGGGTCATCGTCAGCGGCATCGCCATCGGCATCTTGTCGCCGTCGACCGGAGCGGTGAACCAGTTCATCAGCTGGCTCGGCTTCGAGCCGGTCTACTTCCTCGGCGAAGAATCGTGGATTCGCACGGTGCTTATCGGCTCCGGTATCTGGCGCGATTCGGGGTACGGGACGATCATTTTCCTCGCGGCGCTGGCGGGCGTTAACCCGGACTTGTACGAGGCGGCCGAGGTAGACGGCGCGAGCCGGTGGCGCCAGACGCTATCCATTACGATTCCGGCGCTGCTGCCGACGATCATGATCATGTTTTTGCTCCATATCGGCAAGTTTCTGGATTTCGGCTTCGAGCGCGTCTACGTGTTCCTGAACCCGCTTAACAAAAACAACGGCGAAATTTTGGACACGTACATTTATCAGGTCGGTCTGCTCGGACAGCAATTCAGCTATACGACGGCCATCGGCTTGTTTAAATCGGTCGTCGGTTTGGCGTTGATCGTCATCGGCAACACGCTCAGCAAGAAAACAACCGGGGAAAGCTTGTACTAACGGCTGCGGGAAGCGGGAGGTGTAAAAGTTATGAAAAAAGCAAGCGCAAGCTGGCAAGTTTTTAATGCGGCGAATCTTTTTTTTCTGACCTTGCTCGGGCTGGCGATGTTTCTGCCGTTCCTGGGCGTGCTGGCGCAATCGTTCAGCAGCTCCGAGGCCGTCATTGCCGGAAAAGTATTGTTCTGGCCCGTCGATTTCACCTGGATCAACTATCAGTATGTGTTCAGCGACGCTTCGATCTGGCGTTCCTTCGGGATTACCGTGTACATTACGGTGGTCGGCACGCTCATCAATCTGATCGCCACCGCTTCGCTCGCCTATCCGGTATCGAGGCAGGAATATGTAGGGCGGAAATTCGTGGTCGTCATGGTTCTTATCACGATGGTATTCAGCGCTCCGCTCGTTCCAAATTTTATCTTGATGAAAAGCCTTGGATTGACGAATACGCTATGGGCGCTGCTGCTTCCCGGCGCAATCAGCGCATTTAACTTTTTCATCATGCGCTCGTTCTTTATGCAGATTCCTTCGGAAATTATCGATTCGGGCCGGATCGACGGCTGCACCGAGCTGCGGATGATCTGGAGCATCGTGATGCCGCTCTCCAAGCCCGTGATGGCGTCCCTGGGCATTTTCTATGCGGTAGGCCACTGGAACACGTATATGAACGCGCTGTACTACATCAACAACCCGGCCTTGAGGCCGCTCCAGGTGAAGCTTCGCCAGCTGATCGATGCGAACGAGATCAACATCGACCCGTCGGCCTCTCAGTTCAGTTCGCTGGCGCATATGGACCCGGAGGGCATCAAGATGGCGACGATCATCATTGCGACGCTGCCGATCGTGCTCATTTATCCGTTCCTGCAAAAGCATTTTGTCAAAGGCATGATGGTCGGCTCCGTGAAATCTTAATCTCTGGCAACGGATATCGGTAAAACAGGGCGTTCTCCTCTTATAAACGCAACCTGAGCAAGCCGTATGCTATGCTTGGAAGGAGCGTCCTTTTACACTAAATGCAATCGCTCCATATCATTTCTCAGAAAAGAGGGGTACGTATGAAGAAATGGATGAAGGTCGGGCTTGCCTCGGCCGCAGCTGCGAGTATGCTGGCCGCCTGCGCCAAGACGCCGGAGCCGCCGGCGGCGGAAGGAACCGGCAATACGAACGAAAAAGCGAAATTCTCCATCTCAATGAGAACGCTCGCCTTCAATCACGTGGAGAAGTCGCCCAACATCAACGAAGACAAATGGGTGAAAAGGCTGGAGGAGCTGACCAACACGGACTTGAACATCGTGCTCGTCCCACACAAGGAATTCGAGCAGAAGATGATCCAGATGTTCGCCACCAACGACATTCCCGATGTCGTACAGGGCAGCGGCGGCGTGGCGGGCAAGGAGATGGCCGGCTCCGTTCAGGCGGGCGTTTTCCTGCCTCTTGACGATCTGCTGCAAAAGCACGGGCAAAACCTGCTGAAGAAAATTCCGAAGGACGCTTGGCAGAAAGAGACGTACCAAGGCAAAATTTACGCGATTCCCGAGTTCCTCTCGAACCCTTCGCGCCGCGCGACCGCGATCCGCAAGGATCTGCTCGACAAAGCGGGCTTGCCGGTGCCGAAGACGGTCGACGAATACTTGAACGTGCTGCGGAAGTTCAAGGAGCTGGGAGTCGAACAGCCGTATCAGGGCCGCGAAAATTTCAAATATGCGGATACGTTCTTCGGCGCCTTCGACGCGTTCCCTTACCTCTCCATGCACATGCAGCAGGGCGATCAAATCGTGCCGAAGTTTTTCAGCGTCGACAATATGACGAAGGCGCTGCAAACGTACAAAACGATGTTCGACGAAGGTCTGATCTCCAAGGAGTTTGCAACGATTAACCCGACCGTTTACAAAAACAATATATTGGCGGGCAAAGCGGGCATGTGGGCAATGAACGCCAACGAAGTGCTGCAGTGGGAGAAGCAGCTGCAGGCGAACGTCCCTACCGCCAAGATCGAGCTGATTCCGTCCCCGGTCGGTCCGGACGGCAAGGGCGGCTACTACTTGTACAACTCCGTCACCCGCGCCTGGTTCATCAATAAAAAGGTAAAAAATCCGGAGGCGATCATCAAATTTTTCGATTGGATGCTGTCCGACGAGGCGGAGAAGTTCTTTACATTCGGCATCGAGGGGGAGACCTACAAGACGGTGGACGGCAAGATCGAATACAAATCGCCGACGGACCCGCAAGGGGTGGACGAAGAGCGTTACCGCCAAGCGTTCCTCTGGATGGTGCAGGATACGAAGTACAACAAAGGCACGCTTAGCCTGACCCCGGAAGGGCAGAAATTGATGGGCATCTATGATACAATGTTGGCAAACGAAGGACGCGACGGCATCCAATTCGAGCCCCGTTTGGAAGCGTATATCAAAAATCCGGACATTTCGCCGGAATCCGATTTTGCCGCTCCGGTGCTGCTCCAGCATATGGTCAAAATGGTGTACGGCAAGGAGCCGATCTCCGATTGGCCGAAGGTCATCGAAGAGTGGAAATCGAAGGGCGGCAACGACGTCGTCAAGGAAGCGACCGAGAAGTTCAAAAGCAAAGATCCGAACGTGACGATCTCGATGCCGCGCCGTTAATTGCGTCTCTTCCATAAATAGCACGGTTGAAATGTAAACGTTTCTTTAATCCCTTTTCGCGGAGGGAAAAGGTGGTTCATGAGTGGTTGAGGTACGGTGTCCTGCCGGAGGGCATGTATCGTTTCGCGGCGAGTTTTTTGTTCCGATCCCTTCAACTGAAATCTTTTATCTAATCGGGGGATCGGAACAAAACGTGTCTGAGCTGAAGCGAAACGATACATGCCCGGCTGGTAAGTTACATCCGGCCGTCATTCTCACCAGTCTTTTCTCTCAGCGCCCCCTCTCGAAAGGAGCGTTCGCCATGTACCGAATCTTGATCGCAGATGACGAGCCGATGATTCGCAAAGGCCTGCAAAAGCTGGTGGAGCAATCCGGTCTGCCCATAACGAGCATCCGCACGGCCGAGAACGGCACGGATGCGCTGCAGCGGATTCGCGAAGAACGCCCCGATTTTTTGTTTACGGACATCCGGATGCCGAAGCTGGACGGGCTAGAGCTGTGCCGGCACGTGGCCGAGATGGACGCGGATATCCAGATTGTCGTCGTTTCCGGCTATAACGATTTTGAATACGCGCAGAAAAGCGTATCTTACGGCGTGAAGGAATACTTGCTGAAGCCGGTCACCATCAAAGGATTTCAGGAGGTGCTGGAGAAGCTCGTACGCTTCAGCGCGAAGCAGCGCTCCGCGACGTTCGTTCCCGTGACCCGGCTGGAAACATGGGCGGCCAGGCTGGATGAAGCCGTGTGGCTGCTGCAAGAACAGGAGCTGCGGGCTGTATTGGCGGAGATGCGCTGCGAGCTGGACGGCTTCGGCCTGAAACCGACCCGGTTGTGCGATGTGCTTGACGAGCTGCACGTTCTGCTGGTGAGCCGAATCAACAAGCGGGACGTATTCACGCTGTACGCCGGCTTGGAACTGGCGGACGTTTCGGAGAAGGAGGAGGCGTGGCGGCGGTTTGACGGCAGCGTCCGCAGCTTGTGCGAGGAACTCAGGCATAAGCGCCGGGGCAGGCGCAAGGACCCGGTCGAGGAAGCGAAGCAGTACATCGAGGATCATTTGGCCGAGGAGGTTTCGCTAGAGGAGGTGGCGGATCGTATCGGCTTGAACGCCTCGTATTTCAGCCAGCTGTTCAAGCAATCCACGCAGGAAACGTTCGTCCAGTACCGGACCCGCAGGCGGATGGAAAAAGCGAAGAAGCTGCTCCAGCAGCCGCATTACCGGATCACGGACATCTCGGGCGAGGTCGGGTACGCCGACCATCCGCATTTTACGAAGACGTTCAAGAAATACGCAGGGTGCCTTCCGTCCGAGTACCGGCACAAGATGGGCATCGAATAATGAAGCGCAAAACGCTATCCGGCCAAATTTACGTCTACTTTCTCATAGTGATTGCCGTTTCGTTGATTACGGTCGGCGTCGTATCCTACGTACAGTCTTCCAAAGAGCTGGACCGCCAGGCCGAGCAGTACATGGAGCAGATCGTCGACAGTGCGGCCTACCAGACGGATATATATTTGCAGACGTACGAGCTGCTTAGCAATTCGTTCACTTCGAACCCCGACGTCCGGTCGTTCATGGAAATTGCGTCCGACGATGGGTACGGGTATTACTACTACTCCACGCAGATCAAGAAGTTCGCGTCGAATTCCGTGCAATCGATCGCAGCGCTGTACAAGCAGTTGAACATGATTTATGTCGTCGGGCAGCACCGGCGTTCCGTCATCTACGATAACCAGAACTTGATTTTTCTGGACCCTGCGGAGTATAAGAGCAAGTTCGAGTACATTATGAAAAATACCCCTGACGACGGGCAGATGGTTCTGCTGAACGTGAGCCTGCGGTCGGAAGACCGGGGGACCGTCGTCACGATGGCGCGAAAAGTGCGCGATGCCGCTTATAACGATGCGAACCGTGGGGTCGTCGCCATCGAGTTCAAGCTTGCGGAGCTGGCGAAAATATGGCAGCGCGCGAACGTGGGCAAGGACGGATATTTCTTTATTGTCAATGGTAAAGGAGAATTTATTTACCATCCGGCTTTGCCGCTGAAGGATGCGAAGCTGGAACCGGAGCTATTCCGGCATATGGAGCAGAGCGCGGGGAAATCGGTCATCGACCGCTATGAGGGGCAGGACCGGCTGTTTGTCTCCAGAGGTTCGAGCTATTCGGACTGGAGGCTTGTCGCCTCGATTCCGGTGCAGGAGCTCCGGCGTCCGGCGTCCACGATCCGCACCACGACGCTCGGCGTCGGACTGCTGACGCTGATTGCCGCTCTGTGGCTCGCCTACCGCTTCGGCCGTTCCATCGTCGCGCCGATTCGCGAGTTGAAAGAAAGCATGCGGCAAACGGAGAAAGGGAACTGGCAGCACATCGACGAGATCGGCCGGACGGACGAGATCGGCGGATTGATTCACAGCTACAACCTGATGGTGACGCGGCTTTCGGAGATGATCGAGAAAGTATACGAAGCCGAGCTGCAGCAGCAAAAGAATGCGCTTGAGCTTGGTCAGGCGGAGCTGGAGCGGCAGCGTGCGGAATTTCAATCGCTTCAGTTGCAGATCAACCCGCATTTTCTGTACAACACGCTGGAAACGATCAACTGCTACGCCATCGTGCAGGATTCGTACGAAATTACCGAGATGGTGGAAGCGATGGCCTTCATGCTGCGCTATTCGATTCAAACCAATCTGGAAGAAATCACGGTGGCTAACGAACTGAACCACGTGCGCAATTACATGATCGTGCTGCGGCACCGGATCGGCCGGGAATTCGAGATCGACGTCGTCATTCCGCCATCGCTGCTGCTGGAAAACATGGTGCGTTTGACGCTGCAGCCGCTGATCGAAAATATTTTTCAGCATGCGTTTCCCGGCGGCTTCGAGCCGCACCATTACATTCGCATCGATGCGCGCAAGCAGGGCGGGTTGTTCGAGGTGTCTGTGGAAGATAATGGAGCGGGCATCGAGCCCGACCGGCTGGAAGAGCTGCGCAGACGACTGAAGCAGAACCGGCTCGCCGACGAGCACGAGGGCGGGCGGCAGCGCGGGGGGATCGGACTGATGAACGTTCATCGGCGCATCCAGATGGTGTTCGGGGAGCAATATGGCCTGTCGATTGAAAGCGAACGGGGCCGCGGCAGCCGCATTACGATGACGATGCCGGAAACGTCGGCACCGGCGCTGCGCTCTATTAAAGATACTGCCTGACCTTAATCTTTCATTTCATGGATGCGGAGGAGATTTAGATGAAAATCGATTTAACGGGAAAAGTGGCTTTGGTAACGGGCTCGAACGCAGGGATCGGCCGCGCGATTGCGATCGCGCTTGCTGCGAGCGGCGCCAAGGTGGGCGTCAACTGCTTGCGCAACGTGGCGCAGGGGGAAGAGACGGTTGCCGCCATCCGGGCAGCCGGGGGCGAAGCGGTGCTCGTTCAGGCCGATGTGACGGACGCTGCGGTGATCGACCGTCTCGTATCGGAGGTCGAGCGGGCGTTCGGCGGAACGGTGGATATCTTGGTCAATAACGCCGGCCATCTGGTGAAGCGCCAGCCGAACATCGACATGACCGAGCAATTGTACCAGCAGATCATGGATGTGAATCTGAAAAGCACGGTATTCATGTGCAAGCGCGTCCTTCCGGGCATGAAGGCGAAAGGGGCGGGCCGCATTATTAACATGTCCTCCGTTGCCGCCCATAACGGAGGGGGGCCGGGTTCGAGCATTTATGCCGCAAGCAAGGCGGCCGTATCCGCCTATTCCAAAGGACTTGCCAAGGAAGCGGCGCCCAGCGGTATCACGGTTAATCTCGTGTCCCCCGGCTTTATCGGCAATACGATGTTTCATGCGACCTTTACGACGGACGAAGCGCGCAAAGCGACGGTAACCGGAATTCCGCTGCAGCGGGAAGGGACGCCGGAGGATGTGGCAGGCGCCGTCCTGTATCTGGCCTCCGATCTGGCCTCTTATTTGACCGGCGAAACGATCGAGATCAACGGCGGGATGATGATGCGATGAGTACGGGAATCCGGCATAAAACGGAAAAGCACGCCTGGGGCCGTCGGGTGCTGGCCGAGCTCAAGGAGGAGCTGGACCGGCTGGAAGCGGCGGGCAGCTTGCACATTCCCGTGGAGCCGGGCGGCTGGTGGCATCAATACGTGTGCCCCCATCACCATGCGGAGCTGCTGTTCGATCCCGCCGAACGGGATGCGCAGTCGTTCCGCTGCCCGCACGGCTGCCTGATCGAAGGCGAAGCGTACCGCGGGGCTTGGCTCGCGTTCAAGCACCAGTCCCTGGCGCGCGCCGCGCTTCAAGCGGCGGCGGTCTATGCGGCTTCGCGCGAAGCGGCCTATGCGCTGCTGGCGAAGCGGATCATTGCCGGGTATGCGCGCCAGTTTCCCGACTACCCGGTGCATCCGGACGCCCAGCCGTGGATGCTGAAAGGCCGGGCGTTTCACCAGGCGCTGACGGAAGCGATCTGGTCGACGACGCTGCTTCGCGCCTGCTTGCTGTTAAGCGACGAAGGCGTGACCTGGACGGAGCCCGAGCGTGAGGAGATCGACGGTTATTTGCGGTTGCTGGAGGCAAGTATGACGGAGTACCGCCGTATTTTAATTCACGAACGGGGCAATGCGGAAAACAATTACACGGCTTGGCTTAACGCTTCGCTTTCGTGCATCTACGCGGTGAAGAACGATCGTAGCGGATTGCTTGCCCTGATTGCGGGCGAAGGGGGCTGGAAGCATCATCTGTCTATCGGCGTCAAGCCGGATCAGCTTGAGTTCGAAGGCAGCACGTACTATCACGTGTTCGTTCTGCGGGCATACTTGATATCGGCGGAAATGGCGGAACGTTTCGGCATCGATCTGTACGACGCCGAAGGGACGGCGGGTCAATCGATGCGGGGGATGTTCGACGTGCTGGCTGCGCTCGCCGACGACCGGGGCGGGCTGCCCGCCCTGCATGACGGCCCGATGGAGCGGCTGCCCTATGCCAGAGAAATCGCCGAAATTATGGAGATCGGCCTGAGCCGGTACCGTCAACCGGGGCTCGTGCCGATCCTGCGCGAAGCGTATCGGCAGATGGGCGGGCCGGACGGCGCGCGCTGCCAGCTTGAGGCGCTGCTGTACGGCGAAGGCGAAGAGCCTGCCGCACGGAGGTTCGGCGGAAAGGCCGCAGCGGGAGGCGGGACGGACAGCGAAGAAACGGGGCTGCAGCGGGGCTCCAGATTGCTCCACGATTCCGGCTTTGTTCTGGGCCGGAGGGCGTCGAACGCGTTGTCGTTTTTGGCAGACTTCGGCCCGCACGGAGGCTCGCACGGCCATTACGACAAGCTTCATCTGACGGTGATGCACCGGGAAACGGCGTTTACGCCGGACTTCGGCATGGTGCCTTACGGATCGGAGCTCCGCAAGCAGTGGTTCGCCGAAACGGCAAGCCATAACACCGTATCGCTCGGCGGAGCATCGCAGGCGGCCCACACCGGAAGCTGCCTCCGCTTCGAAGAAACAACGGCCCATACGTACGTATGGCTACGGTCGGAAGGCGCGTATCCGGGCTGCCGGATGGACCGGCACCTGCTGCTGACCGATCAATGGCTGCTGGACTGGTTCGAGGTAGCGGCAGGGGAAGAGGCGTCGATCGAATGGTGGATGCACCCGGTCGTACCGGTCAGGGAAGAGACAGCTCCTACCGGTGTTGAGACCTGCCCGGAGCAAGCGCCGGATGACGGCGGCTTCTATGCGTTGGCGATCGAAGGCGAGTGGCAGCGCCTGCCCGTCGTTAAGCGTTACGAGGCTGCGGCGCCCGTTGGCTCAGCAGCGGGGGAGTTGGGGCTGTCGTACAAGGTGCCGGGCGGCGGGCGGATTTATCATGCGGCGCTGCTTCAACCGGGAGACGAAGCCTATGCCGTGAGGACTCCGGGCACCAGCGTCGACCCGAGTCGGCCGCTAACCGCTTTGCTGCATCGGCGGCACGGCCGGAGTGCACGCTTTGTTCACGTGTACAGCGCCGGAGAACGGACGGCCTTGAAGGAGATATCCCTTGGCGTGGTTCAAGTCGAATCGGCGGGAGAGCTTTGCATCTGCGAGCTTACGGAGAAGGGACTTACCGTCATAGGAGGGGAACGCCATGAGTAACCTGGCACCGTTATACGAGCCGCAGAGCGGTGTGTTGACCGTGCAGTATGCACCGGACGAACAGACCGTCCTTACCGAAAATCCGCCCCGGTTCACTTGGATTCCGGCACAATTGGAACATGACCGGTACGTGCTGCAAATTTCCCGCAGCGCATCGTTTGCGGAGGAGGAAACGGAGACGGTTGCGCCGGTTCCGTATAATTTGTATACGCCGGACCGTCCGCTGGAGCCTGGCACGTATTACTGGCGGTATGCGCTGCTGACGGGCGATGAAGCGGGCCGAACGGCCTGGAGCCGGGTGCGGCGCTTTGCCGTGCCCGAAGGGCTGCCCGAGACGCCGCTGCCGTCGCCGGAGAGCCGCTATGCGCAAGCTTCGGCGGCACATCCGCGGCTGTGGCTTCAGGCTTCCAAGCTGCCGGACTTCCGCCGCAGGGTCAAGGAAGACCCTTCCTATTGCGGCTGGGAGACGTTTTACGAGCGCTCCGTCCGGCCCTGGATCGGGCGCGAGCTTATTGCGGAGCCGCAGCCGTATCCGGACCACAAAAGGGTCGCGAGCCTATGGCGGAACATGTACCTGGACTGTCAGGAAGTGCTGTACGCGATCCGGCATTTGGCCGTCGCCGGCGTCGTGCTGGAGGACGAGGCGCTTATCGGACGCGCGAAGCTGTGGCTGCTGCATGTCGCCGGCTGGAATCCCGAAGGAACGACCTCGCGCGATTACAACGACGAAGCGTCGTTTCGGGTAGCCGGGGCGCTCGCCTGGGGCTATGACTGGCTGTACGACGCGTTGAGCGAAGCGGAGCGCGAGCTTGTCCGCGGTTCGCTATTCAAGCGAACGGGACTTGTGGCGTATCACGTGATGGAGCGGTCCAAAATCCATCACGTGCCGTTCGACAGCCACGCGGTACGTTCGTTGTCCAGCGTGATGGTGCCCTGCAGCATCGCCTTGCTGGGGGAGGAGCCGAAGGCGCAGGAATGGCTCGATTATACGCTTGAGTATTACGCGAACCTGTACACGCCGTGGGGAGGCGCGGACGGCGGCTGGGCGGAAGGTCCGATGTACTGGACGACCGGCATGGCGTTTGTGACGGAGGCGTTCAATCTGCTCAAAAACTATACCGGCATCGATTTTTACCGTCGTCCGTTTTTCGCCAAAACCGGCGATTTTCCGCTGTACTGCTTCAGTCCGGATACGCTGCGCGCCAGCTTCGGCGACCAGTCCACACTCGGCGATCCCGTCAGCTTGAAGACCGCCTTTAACATCCGGCAGTTTGCCGGAGTGACCGGGAATGGGCTGTATCAATGGTATTTCGAGCGGGTCAAGGAGATCGATACGGACTCGGAAATGAAATTTTACAATTACGGCTGGTGGGATTTCCGGTTCGACGAAATGGTGTACCGCCACGATTATCCGGCAATCGAGCCGGTTCCGCCGACGGAAGCGTCAATCGAGCCGGTCAAATGGTTCCGGGATGTCGGCTGGGTCGCTTTCCATGGGGACATGGCCGATCCCGAGCGTCATATCATGCTGCTGACGAAAAGCAGCAAGTACGGCTCCGTCAGCCACAGTCATGGCGATCAGAACGGCTTCCTGTTGCATGCCTATGGCGAGCCGCTTGCCATCGAGAGCGGCCATTACGTCGCTTTCGGCAGCACGATGCACCGGAACTGGAGGCGGCAGACGCGTTCCACCAACAATATTCTCGTGGATGGGCTCGGCCAATACGCCGGAACGGATAAAGTGCTGGCGATGGCGGCCTCCGGCATCGTCGAGGCGGCAGAGCAGCGGGACGGTTACGGCTATTCCCGCTGCAATGCGACGGCGGCCTACCGGCAGCACGTCCCTTACTTGGAGCGCTATGTCCGTGAGCTGTACTTTTTCGGGAAGTCGTTCGTCGTCGTCGTCGATCTCATCGATCTGGAACGGCCCGGCCGCGTCGAGTGGCTGTTCCATACGCTGTACGAGATGAAGCTGTCCGGACAATCGTTTAAGGTGCAGGGCTGCAAGGCGGATATGGACGGACGTTTCGTCTATTGTTCGTCCGGCGAGCTGGGGCTGACGCAGCATAACGAATTTGCGGACGTTGATCCGTCCGAGTACGAAGGGCTGCCGGTTCACTGGCACTTGAAAGCGGCGACGAAGGAAGCGCGCAGCCATCGGCTCGTTACCCTGTTGGTGCCGGTCAAGCACGGCGAACCGAAGTACGTCTCGCATTTTCTGGACGATCAGGACCACGGTGTCCATCTGTATTTTACGGAGGACGGGGTAACCCGGAAGGTCGAGGTGCCGAAGGCATATTAAACCTTCGGACGATAACCGGCAACAATGCAAAAAGCTGCCAAAAGGATAGCTCACTATCCCTTCGGCAGCTTTTTTTTGCGTTAAAAAATATTAAGTATTTGAAAATATGCTCTCCGGGCCTGTCAGCTGTATACGAAAAAAACGGATGGCCAACGGACCGCTTTTTCTTTTTTGGCTGTAGGGAACCAGGTATTCTACATCTTTTGTCATCAATCGACAAAATCTCTGAACCTGAAAGTCGAATCTTCTGAATCGTTTTTATTAAGCGTTTGTAAAAATGTCTAATTTTTGAACAAAAGTTTATAATTGATTACAAAATAGGACTTTACTACCATGTTATCTTTGCCTAATAATTGTATATAATTAGCAGGTGTTGGTTATTTTGTAATCGCATAGAAGGGGGTGACGACCGGATGTTCTCACGAAGGCCTTCTTGGATTTTGAATGCCGATGCAAGCTCTCGCACAAAACAGAAGACGCCGCAAAGCATTTGCCCTTCGTAAGCTCCGGGCAGAAAAAATCTCCATTAAGTGGGAGAATGGTTGCTTAAATCCAGCCTGATCCATCTCAAACATCTTGTTCAACCCACGTTCTGTTCATTTCATCGCATCATGAAACCGCATCTGCATCATTTCTACACACAAAACCTTACTCCTTAGTCTACCGCATGACCTGTTTTCAGAACAAGCCACGAATCCTGCAGGGAATACCTGAGGGACGTTTGCAGCATGACGAATCGAACAAACGATCTAGGTTCCGCCCTTGTTGCAGGCGATATTGCCGTATGCCAGGCGCTTTAAAAAGAGGGTACGAACATTAAGAACCACATCGCGGAGGTAAGCCCTTAACTAATTTTAATAACAGAATACATCATACCTGAGGAGAGATTATGATATGACAGTGAACACATTCGAAGCCTTGGAATCCAATGTTAGATCTTATTGCCGTTCGTTCCCGGACGTTTTCGTACGTGCCAAAGGCTCCGTCCTATATGCACAGTCCGGGAAGTCGTATATCGATTTTTTCGCCGGTGCGGGCGCTTTGAATTATGGACACAATAACGACTACATCAAAGAGCGGCTCATCAGCTATTTGCAATCGGACGGCATCAGCCACGGGCTGGACATGTACACTTCGGCCAAGGAAACGTTTCTGCAGACGTTCTCGGACAAAATTCTGAAGCCACGCGGTCTGAACCACAAGGTTCAATTTTGCGGTCCGACAGGGACCAATGCGGTAGAGGCGGCCTTCAAGCTGGCGAGAAAAGTCAAGGGCCGGACCGGCATATTTGCCTTCATTGGCGCGTTTCACGGCATGTCGCTCGGCAGCTTGGCCGCCACCAGCAGCCTGTATCATCGCGAAGCGGGCGGGGTTCCGCTGCACGACGTGACCTTCATGCCTTTCCCGGCAGGCTTTATCGACGGATTGGACACGATCGGATACATGGAGGCCATTCTGACGGACGACCATTCGGGTATCGCCAAACCGGCAGCGATCATCCTCGAAACGATCCAGGCGGAAGGCGGTCTGAACGAAGCTCCGATCGAATGGCTCCGCCAACTGCGCGATTTGTGCGACCGTCACGACATTCTGCTCATTTGCGACGAAATCCAAGTCGGATGCGGACGGACGGGGCCGTTCTTCTCCTTCGAGCGCGCAGGCATCGTTCCCGATCTGGCCGTGCTTTCCAAATCGATCAGCGGTTACGGGCTGCCGATGTCCCTGCTGCTGCTGAAGCCGGAGCTCGACGTCTGGAAGCCGGCGGAGCACAACGGCACATTCCGGGGGAACCAGCTTGCTTTCGTCGGCGCTACGGCTGCTCTCGAATTCCGCGAACAGACCGGATTGGAGGCGGAAACGGAGCGCAAGGCCAGATTCGTCGAGCAATTCTTGAAGGAGCAAATTTTGCCGATCGACCCGCGTCTCACGGTAAGGGGCAGAGGGCTCATCTGGGGAATCGACACGTCGGGCAGCGGGGATGAGACGCTCTCCAAAGCGATTGCCTCGCGCTGCTATGAGCTCGGGCTGATCATCGAGCGGGCGGGACGTAACGATGCGGTCGTCAAGCTGATGCCTGCGCTCACGATTCCGATGGAGGAGCTTGCCAAGGGCTGCGAGACTCTGAAGCAGGCCGTAACGGAATGCTGCGCATCGAACTTGCTTCAACCGGAATTGGTCTGAAGTCCGGCCGGCGGGTGATGGAGTAGCGAAATCGTATTCGGTTCACCATTTTATTGGGGGAGTGAATGTTATTGATGAATAAAAAAGTTCTGACGTTGCTGTTGTCATGCCTGCTGCTTTGGGCTGTCGTTGCAGCGCCTGCTTCCGCTGCCGCACCCAACCCGAACTTATCTGGCGTTCCCGGAACTTGGGCGCCCGGCGCCACACCGAGCAACCTGAATCCGAACTACCCGGTCATTCTGTTCGTACAAGGCTTAACAGCAAACGCCGGAACTTGGTACGAAACGAACGATATGTACCAAACGGCTTACAATAACGGGTATCAAACCGCTTTTGTCGAGCTGTACGATTCGGGAGGCCCGTCGAAAAATATGTGGGATAACGGCAAGCTGCTTGCCGATAAAATCGTGGAAATTTCCAAGGCGTTCCCGGGCAAAAAGCTCGTGATCGTCGCCCACAGCAAAGGCGGGGTCGACTCGCAAACGGCTCTCGTGCATTACGGCGCGTATCCGTACGTTTCGCACGTCATCACTTTAGGAAGCCCTCACCATGGATCGCAGCTCGCCGATTTGGCCTACTCCGACTGGGCGGGATGGCTGGCGGACCTGATCGGTTATAAGACCGAGGGCACCTACTCCATGCAAACGTCTTACATGAACTATTTCCGTTCGATTACCGATTCGCACGCCAACGTTTCGAAGAACAAGATTTACACGTTCGCCGGCGACGGCTGGCACGATTCAAGTCCGATTTACCTCATCGGTGGGCTATACTTGTCGAAGTTCGGTTCGAACGACGGCGTCGTAACGGTCACCAGCGCCCACAATCCCAAGGGCACCATGGTGAAGAGCGGACCGTGGGACCACAAGGTGGTTCACAACGGCACGCCGATGTTCCCGCTGATCAAGCCTTATTTGGCGGCTTCAGCCGGATTGGCAGCAGAGGCGGAAGGCGGCAGCGCCGGACAAAGTGCGGCTCGGGAAACGAATCCGTTGGACCGGGTTCAACCCGGCAGCACGCTGATCCGTGGAGGCAAGCATGAAAGCATCGCTGTCGAGCGTTTTCTCGTGGAGAACGACGTGCGGAGTATCACCTTCGACTGGATTGCCGATCAACCGGCCGACCGCCTGGAATTGATTGCGCCGAACGGCGAGAAAAGAACGATTGACGTCAAGGTAGAGCAGGATCAGGAGCTGTTCAAAAACGGCTGGCACCATACGGCGGTCGTTGCCAAGCCGGAGCAAGGCGAGTGGACGCTGCAGGCGCAATCCAAAAAGCCCGGCGCGCATCTGCTGACCGTTCAATACGACTCGGCACTTTCCGATTCGCTCAAGCTGACGACACAAGACAAGCAAAAATTCCGTGTAGAAACCGACGGCAGCGGGTTGTCCTCCAACAAGCTCAACGTTCGTTACAATGTGAGCTTTATCCCTGAGCAAGGCAATCCGGGCAAAAAGCAAATCCAATCGTTGAAAAAACAAGCGGTGGCAGGCGCGAATAACGAATTGGATCTGACGGCAGCCCAGGAACCGGGCGTTTACCAAACGTCCGTCGAGGTTCAGGGTGTGACGGCGCAAGGCGCTCCGTTCGAAAGATCCCTGCTCCGCTCGGTCTATGTCGATAAACAGGGGGGAAGGCACTAACCGACGCTTATGACGATCGAAGTTTACGCGGTGCGGTTATCCGGGGAGCCCGAGGCCGGCATCATGCAGCAGCTGTACGATTGCGTATCGGAAGAAAAGCAGGCGAAGGCCGCAAAATTGAAGCAAACTGAGGACCAGTGCAGAACGTTGGTCGGGGAAGCGCTGGCGCGGTGGCTCATCGGACAAAAATGGGGACTTCGCCCCTCGGATATCCGGTATATCCATAATGCTTACGGAAAGCCGTCTTTGGACGGTTTTCCGAATATTCATTTCAACGTATCCCATTCCGGCGAGTGGGTCGTGTGCGCCATCTCGGAGCAGCCGGTAGGCATTGATATCGAACGGCAGCAGTACATCGATTTTTCATGGTCCTATCATTATTTCGCCCCCGAAGAGGCATGCGATTTGCAGCAGCGCCCGTTTGCGGAGAGGTTGCCTTATTTTTACGATCTGTGGACTTTGAAGGAAAGCTTTATTAAGCAAAGAGGGGTCGGGCTTTCTCTTCCTTTGGACCGCTTCGCGGTGCGGGTAACGTCGGAGGGCAATCCCGTCCTGCTGCATAGCCCGGATTTAAAGGAGTACTGGTTTAAGCAGTATCCTGTGGACGGTCCGTACAAGCTGGCCGTATGCGGGCAGGAACGCGATTTTGCCGAAGAGCTGACCGTCCTGCCTTTCGACACGTTCGTGGAATCGCTAGTATCTGTACAGCCCGTTTCGTAAACGGACGGGCCATATGATGAGCTCTGCGGGCTGAATAAGCCCGCTTGCTCTTGAGCAATGATTTTTCCAGTACCTTGGGTTGCGGGCCTACCTTACGAATCCCTATGCCAGGAGAGTGTCGATGTGAACGAGAATAAAAATAAATTGTATGCTTTAACCCAAGCGCAACGAAGAATTTGGAATATGGAGATGATGTATCCGAATACGACCGTCGGAGCCATTGGAGGAACTTTATTCATAAGGGGTCACGTCCAAACCGACATTTTGATGCAGTCGGTCTATAAATTGATAAGAGAGTATGATGCTTTCCGTATCCGAATAGCTCCTTCCGAAGCCGAACCGATGCAATGGTTCGAAGAGGAATCGAACATCATCCCCGAATGCGATTATCTGGAAATGGGGAGCGTCGAGGAAGCGCAGGTATGGCTGGAGCATTTTAATAAAGTTCCAATAAGCATTTTTGATGAAAAGTTATATCAATTTTGCGTTTTTAACATTAACAACGAAGAGCACTGGTTTAACCTGAAAATCAATCATATTATTGCCGACGGCGTGGCATCGCATATCATTTGCAATACGGTCATGCAAAACTATATGGATTTGCTGAATGGAACCGTGCCGGATCAGAAAGCCAAAAGCTCTTATCTCGAATATATTTATGCCGAACAGGAATATGAGAGGTCGGAACGTTACCAAAAAGATAAGGCCTACTGGTTGGACAAGTTCAAATCGTTCTCTGAAATTACCGCCATCAAACCGAATACGCCATACGCCATAAGCACGGAGGCCAGAAGAGCGAGCGTTCCCCTTAGCGATAAACGTTACGAACAATTGAAACAATACAGCGAGCAGAATAACGTCAGTATATTTACTTTGTTTTTGGCATCCTTGTATATCCTTCTTCATAAAATAACCGGAAATCAAGATATTACGGTAGGCACGATTTATGCAAACCGGACGTCGAAGCAAGAAAAAGAAACGATCGGGATGTTCGTAAGCACCGTTGCGACGCGCATGCTGCTGGACCCGGATCAGAGCGCAGCCTCTTTTCTGCATCATGTATCCAAAGAACAGAAGTCGAACCTCCGCCATCAGAAATATCCGTACAATCAGCTCATTCAGGATTTGAGAAAAGAAAACAAGCAGCACGACATTCCGGAATTGTTCCGGGTGGATATTGAATATTTGCCGCTTACCTGGTCCCATTACGATGACCTCAGCGTTCTGCAAAACAGCCGTTTTTGCGGACACGAAGTGGGGGATTTTGCCATTCACGTCGTGGACATGGTTGATGACGGGCGGATTGAATTGAATTTCGATTACCGCATTCAGTTGTTCGAGGAACATGAAATCCTGCGCATTGCCGAACAGATGATTGCGATTATCGAACAAATTATACAGAACTCTCAGCAGACGGTGCGCGAGCTGTCCATGCTGAGCGAAGAAGAAAAGAGCAAGATATTGACCCAGTTTAACCCGGCATTGCCCGAGATTCCGCACAATAAGCCGTTCCACCGGTTGTTTGAGGAGCAGGCGGCACGTAACCCGGAAGCGGTAGCGGTCGTGTACGAGGACAAGCAGTTGACGTACGGACAACTGAACGAACGGGCGAACCGGCTGGCCGGCACGCTGCGTGAGGGCGGCATCGGCCGGGAATCGATCGTCGGCATTCTTGCCGACCGTTCGGTGGACCTGCTGGTCGGCGTCATGGCGGTCTGGAAAGCGGGAGGCGCGTATGTGCCGCTTGATCCGGACTATCCGTCCGACCGCATCCGGTTCATGCTGGAGGATAGCGGAGCGGCGATGCTGCTGACGCAAACCCATCTGCAGGACCGCGCCCAAGCGTGGCTGGCGGAAGATGCGGCGCTACAAAGCGTGCGCTGCCTCTGCCTCGACGACGAACGTTCGTTCGGCGGAGATGGAGCGAACGGACCTGACACGAGCGGGCCGTACAATCTGGCGTACGTGATCTACACGTCGGGCACGACGGGACGGCCGAAAGGCGTCATGATCGAGCACCGCAGCCTGGTCAATACGGCAGCGGCTTACCGCCGGGAATACCGGCTGGATCAGTTCCCGGTGCGGCTGCTGCAGTTGGCGAGCTTCTCCTTCGACGTATTCGTCGGGGATATTGCCCGGACAATGTACAACGGTGGAACGATGGTCATTTGTCCGAAGGACGACCGCATCGATCCGACCCGTTTGTACGGCTGGATTCGCGACTGGCAAATTACGATCTTCGAATCGACGCCTGCGCTGATCGTGCCGTTCATGGAGCATGTGGCGGAGCAGGGCTTGGATATGAGCTCGATGGAGCTGCTGATCACAAGCTCCGACAGCTGCAGTGTAGCCGACTATCGGCTGCTGCAGGAGCGCTTCGGTTCGCAGTTCAGAATCATCAACGCCTATGGTGTAACGGAAGCGGCGATCGATTCGAGCTTCTACGATGAGTCCCTGGACAAGCTGCCGGAGGCGGGGAATGTGCCGATCGGCAAGGCGTGGCTGAACGCCCGGTTCTATATCGTAGATGCGAAGTTGAATCCGGTACCGGTGGGGGTATTGGGCGAGCTGTGCATCGGCGGTCCGGGCGTGGCCCGAGGATATTTGAACCGACCGGAGCTGAACGAAGAGAAATTTGTCGACAGCCCGTTCGTCCCCGGTGAGCGGTTGTACCGCACAGGCGACTTGGCGCGCTGGATGGAAGACGGCAACGTGGACTTCATCGGCCGGATCGACTATCAGGTGAAGATTCGCGGCTACCGGATCGAGCTGGGCGAGATTGAGTCGGCGATGCTCCGTTTCGCCGGGGTTCGTCAAGCTGTTGTGACGGATTGGACCGATGAGCGGGGCCAAAAATATTTGTGCGGCTACGCGGTTGCGGAGCAAGAGCTCGATCTGGACGAGCTGCAATCGTATTTGGATCAAACGCTGCCGTCGCATATGGTTCCGGCGCGTCTGGTGCGTCTGGAGCAGCTGCCGCTTACGCCTAACGGCAAGGTAGACCGCAAAGCGCTGCCCGAACCGGAAGGAAACGTTCAAGCCGGAGCGAAATATGCGGCGCCCCGTACGGCGGCAGAGCTGGCGCTTGCTTCGGTATGGCAAGCCGTGCTGGGCGTAGACAGGGTTGGGATACTGGATAACTTCTTTGCGCTCGGCGGCGACTCGATTAAAGCGCTGCAGGTGTCTTCGAGACTGCTTCAGACAGGCTATAAGATGGTGATGCGCGATTTGTTTCATCATCCGACCATAGCGGCGCTCAGTCCGCATCTTCAGGCTGCCGGCAAAATCGCGAGCCAGGAAGAAGTGAC